>NZ_CP018812.1:0-1495972 GCF_001922345.1 Paraburkholderia sp. SOS3
GGCGCCGGCTCGATCGCCCTGACGGTCAGTGTGTGGCTGAACCTCGTGAACGCCGTGAACAACGGGCAATCCGGGTTGCGCGGTCCGTCGCAGAACGTCATCGCGACGCTCGGCACGTCGCCGAATGTGCCGAACCTCACGGCGACCTACCAGCTGTCGGGCGGCACCGATGGCGCTGCAGGCGTGTCGGACAACACGCTGCTCGGCGCCGATGGCCTTGTGCGCTCGGGCATGTATGCCCTGCGCAAATCGGGCGCACAGGTCGGCAACCTGATCGACTGTACGAGCCAGAACACATGGAGCGCGCAGCTCGCCTTCGGCCTGCAGGAAGGCATCTATTTCCACGGCGCGAACCCGGCGGGCACCAGCATCACGGACAGCGCGACGAATCTCGCGAATTCTGGCGTGGACGGGTATGGCTTCATGTGCCTGGTAGGCGACTGGACGTTCTTCAACGATACGGTCAACGGTGTCCAGCGCATGGTCTCGCCGGCGACGTACACGTCGGCGCTTCAGGCCGCGACGAGCCCCGAGCAGTCGATCCTGAACGCTCCAATCAACGGCATCATCGCGACGCAAAGTAGCCTGCAGAACCTGACGTATAGCGACGCGGAGATCGCGCAGTGCTCGACGTCGCGTCTCGATGTCGTGACGCTTGGCGCGCCGGCGGGCAGCATCTTCGCGTGCCGCACCGGCCAGAACGCGAGCAGCAATAGCGCAACGAATGGCGACAACTACACGCGCATGACGAACTACATCGCGTTCACGATCGCGAGCGCGTTCGGGTATGTGCCGGGCAAGGTGCAGACGATCAACCTGCGCCGCAACGTGAAGGGCGCGATGGACGCGTTCTTCGCGAACCTGCAGACCAACAACATGATCGGCAACGTCAACGCGCCGACACAACCCGGCTGGTCGGTGGAAATCGACGCGAAGAACAACCCCTTCAGTCAGGTCGCGCTCGGCTACATGCAGGCGCTCGTGAAGGTGACCTACCTGTCGATCGTCCGCTACTTCCTCGTGAACATCGAGGGCGGTCAGACCGTGACCGTAACGCCTGTCCAGAACCCCTAAGCCGTCCATCACCCTGTTGGAGTAAGCCATGCCGCAAAACGGTTTAAACCTCGGCGCGCGACTACAAGTTCGACATCCTGACGGCGACGGGCCCCCTCGTGCTGCCGACGCTGCTGAACTTCAAGCGCCGCAAGATCAACCAGAAGCTCACGGTCAAGCCGCTGAACAGCTTGCCAATCCAGCTCAACTTTCAGGAGGGCGGCTGGGAGGCTCGTTCGAAGTGTCGCGCGCCGATGCGACGCTGGACGCCTACTTCGCCTCGATCGAAGCCTCGTATTACGCGGGTGTGAACCAGCCACCCGGCTTTATTCAGGAGACCATCGAAGAAGTGGCCGGCGTCGTGAGTACTTTCCAGTACCAGGGCGTCGTTCTCTACTTCGAGGATGCCGGTGACGCCGAGGCCGAGAAAAACGTGATCCAGCGCGTGTCGTTTGCTGCCAGCACGCGCATTCAACTCAACTGACCATGACCGAACTGAACGTTACCGAAACCAGTGGCGACAAGCTGAACGACGAGCTCATGATCACGGGCGATACGCTCAACGTGCCGGTCGGCGACGGCCGCACGCTCACCCTCACCTACCCGGGCCCGCTCGCGCAATACGACATGGTGCAGGCGATGGGAGCGGAGGCAGCCGACAACGCGCGTCTCGTGCGTATGTACCTGCCGCTCATCTACCTGAGTGCGATCAACGACGAGCGTCTCTCGCCGTGCACCACGTTGCGCGAAATGCGCGGCCTCGTGACCCGTCTCGGCCATAAGGGGCTCGCCGCGCTTCAGCGCGGCGTGAATGCTTTCGACAGGCGCGACGAGAAAGATCTGGTCGATCAGGCAAAAAAATAAGCCGGACTCGGGCCTGCGTCAGGTGCTGATGCTGACAAGGTCGGGGGTCCCGTGGGAAGTCGCGACGAAGCTTTCGCGCTCGAATCTCCTGGGCTTTTGTATTGCCGTCGGCGAGCTTGAGGGCCGCAAGTGGTCGTGGTCACAGATGGAATGGGCGCGCCCTGAATGAAAACGTACCAGTCCTTCGGTGCCTTCGCGCGAGCGATGGAGCGCGCGGTGGCCGAGCTCGACGTCGCCTATGCCGCAGCAATGGAGACGGGCGCCATCCTCGTCACGGCAGAGGCCAAAGCCGAGTTCGGCCACTACCAGCGCGAAGACATGGGGCCGCTGACTCCCTGGGCCGAGCTGAAAGACGAGACGAAGCAGGAACACATTCAGGCGATCGTCGACGGCGAGGCAGCCGACGACGCTGGGCCGAACACGCCGCTGCTGGGTGAAAGGTGGCCTTCGTGACAGCGTCGAGCATGAATCTGACGCGCGCCAGTTTATAGTGGGTAGCGAGTCGGAGATCATGGTCTATCAGGAAGAAGGCACCGGAAGGCATTCCGCCGCGCCCGGTGCTCGCGACGGCGATGTACCGGCACGCCGAAAACATCGTGAATATCGTCGGACAGGCCGTCGAAGACACTCTGGCAGGCAAAAAATGATCAACGCGTACGCAATCGGCGTCGGCGCCACGTTGGAGGACAACGTATCCGGCCCGCTGATGCGCATCGTGGAGTGGCCGACAAGGCCAACGCCGCCATGCTCGAGTTCGCCTCGAATGCGCGCAAGGCGTCGGCGGCCGGGGCGAGCATCGCGCGCAGCTTCGACAAGGCGGCGACCGCAGCTACCGCGCTCGGTGACAGCGCAGGCAGTCTCACGCGCGCCAGTTACGTGCTCGACACGATGGCGGCCAGCAGCGCTGACCTCGCGCGCAATATGGCGGCCGCGCGAACCGAGGCTGCCGGCATGCGCACGCCCGGCGTCCCCGGCGGTCCGCGGGTGCCCGGTGGTGGCGGCCCGGCAGGTGCGACCGCTGAGCCGCGCGCGAGCGGCAGCATCGGCACGGCGACGGGCGTCGCCACGGCCGGAATGCTCTTTGGCGCATATGAGAACGCCCGCCTGACCGATCAGAACGTCAAGCGGTCGCTACCGCGCAGGTGCCGTTCGACCAGTGGCAGCCGAGCATCGAGAACCTGCGCGATCGCGAAATGGCGTACGCGAGCAAGTACGCGTGGCTACGGGCGGCCGCATTGAGCCGTTCGGCGAGTCGATGCTGGAGGGTTCCCGGCTGCTGCGTACGCTGTCGCCCGACAAGCAGAAGCAGATGATGGACTTCGCGATGCCGTACATCGCGCTCGAGGCGAAGCTGAAAGGCGTCTCGATGACCGAGTCCACGGACGCGTTTATCGGCCTGTCTCACATGGCGGTGCGTACGATCCGAAGCAGGCTGAGCCGCTTTTCGAGTCGATGCTCCAGGCGTCTCTCACCTCGCACGCATCGCTCGGGCAGATTGCGCGCGCTGCGAGCTACGCACTTCCGGCACTCCATGCGCCGGCGCAAATTCGAGTGATGTGATGCTGCTCGTCGCCACGATGATGCAGGGCGGCATCATGAACACGAAGAGTGGCACGTGGCTGAACGCAATGGCGGGTAACACCCTGCCGAACACGCTCGGTAGCGGGCTGTTCTCGAACAGGAAACAGAACGAGGCACTGCACGATCTCGGTCTATATCGCGGCAACCAGGCGCAGTTCTATGCGAATGGCAGCATGGACCTGATGAAAATCGTATCCATTCTTGCCGACGACCGGCAGAAGATGGAGCCGCTCAAGTTCAACGCCCTTCTGAAGATGGCGTTCGGCACGCAGGGTCAACGCGGCGCATCGTTCTTCAGCGAAGACACGACGCTGCAAAACCTGCATGCTCTGTCGGGGCTGAAGGACCTGTCCCAGCCGCCGATGGACGTGGCAGGATGATGCAGCAGGTCAGCACGGTCGGCCTTGCGGACCAGACCATCGCGAACGCCAACATCATGCTGATGAACGGCACAGCAACGCTCATGGGGCCGATCAACTCGGCCCTTCGAGGCGCGGGCTCGTTCTTCGGAGCGACAGCCGATTTTTCGAAAGACCATCCCATCGCGGGAGGCGCGCTCGACTTCGGATTGCTCTTCGGAGGCGCGGTTGCCGGTCTCACCACGTGGAAAGGCGCCAAGAGTGCGGCCGGATGGGTCGAAAAAGGCGTCGTCAGCCTCACGAAATATCTGACGCGCACGACGGCGACGCTGATTGCCGAAGCGGCGACGTCGCTCACAGGCGAAGCGATCGGCGCTGCCGCGATCGCGGAGGCCGGCGGCGCAATCTCGATCGGCGCGCTGGTGCTCGGCGGCATTGCCTACCTGATCCATCACGCGATGGATAGCGTGACGTCCAAGATGTCGCCGGACGATCAGGCGAAGTTCTATCAGGACGTCGCAGGCGGCGAGCCCATCTCGTTCGGGAACAAGGTCACGGCTCCGCCGCACCCGGCCAAGGCGCCTGACGTCCACGTGAACGTGAACGTCGATGGTCACGAAGTCGCGTCGCACGTTCAGTCGAAGATGATTCCGCCCAAAACTACGGGCCCCACCGGCATGAATCCGGACGCGGCGCCGTTTAGCCCTGGCATGGGGATGTACTGATGGCCGCACCTTTCGTCACGCTCACGCTCGACACGCCGAATGGGTCGTTCGTGTTCAGCGGCGCGGAGGTTCCGGAAAACATCCCATTCGGCGGAGCGCAGCTGCTCGACAAGCACGTCATGATCGGCGGCCGTCGTCGCATCAATGCGCTGGGCGCCGACGACATACCGTTGCAGTGGTCGGGGCTCTTCCTGTTCGCATCGGCGGTGCCGCGCGCCCGGTTTCTCGATTCGGTGCGGCGCGAAGGGCTGCAATGCACGCTGTCCTGGGATCAGCTGCGGTATCAGGTCGTCATCGACCAGTTCCGGGCGACGTACAAGTACCCGTTCCGGGTCCCTTACTGGATCAGCTTCGAGGTCATTCAGGACCAGACCGCGACGGTCGATTCCGTGCCTGCCGTTACGCCGGCACAGTCGCTAGCGACCGATATGGCGCGCATGGGACGCTTTCGAATTGCCTCGGTGATTCGACGTTAAACGGTCTGGTCGGCGACCTGCAAAGCGCGATGAGCGACATTCAGGCGGCCGCGCAGCCGATTGCGAACGGACTGAAGGCGGTCACGTCGTTCATCAGCGGCGTGGCCAACTGCGCCGATCAGGTCGTGAATGCAGCGGTGTCGACTGTCGCTGCAGCCGCGGCTCCGCTTGCCGCCGTTGCGACGCGCGTGCAGTCGATGATCGCGAACGCTGAAGGCGTCGTGGCCACTGGCGCTGGCGTGATACCCGGCTTGCCAGCATCGCAGAACGTCTTCAACGCACTGGCGAAATTGAACGCGACGGTGCAGTTGCCCGAACTGTACGAATTGCGCAGCATCACCGCGCGTATGCAGACCAACCTGCCGCTCGTTGCGACGCCGACCAGCCCAAGGTCGATCACGGTCGGCGGCGGCGATCTGTACACCATCGCGTCGCAGCAGTATGGCGACGCAAGCCGATGGACCGATATAGCGGCAGCCAACGGTCTTACGGACCCTGTTCTCACCGGCATCAACACGCTCATCATTCCCGCCTGACATGCTGAACCAGCTACCCACCACAGGAACGCTCGCCGCGCCGCGCGCGATCCTGAAGGTGGGGTCGAAGATCATCGAATGGGACCTGTGGGATGCCGAGCACAACGGTATCTATGAGGCGGGCACGATCCGCATCGAGGTGCCGGGCAACTATGCGGACTGGCCGTGGTGGACGCAGCAGACCGAGATCCTCGTTGACGTGTACGTCGGGTTTCCGAAAGACCCGATGAACTATTCCGCCGGCGATATGACGTTGCTCCAGACGTACCGGATCGATTCCATCCGGCCGAACTGGCAAACGCTCGGCATTTCTCTGGCCGGCCGCGACCTGACCTCGTTGCTGACCGATCAGAAGATCGACGTCAAATTCCCGAACCAGACCGCGAGCCAGATCGCGACGCAGATCGCGCAACAGGTCGGCCTGACGCCGAACGTGCAGGCAACGACGGATCTCGTCGGCCGGTTTTTCACGCTCGATCACGTGAGCCTGCACCACGAGAAAACGATGTGGACGCTGCTCACGTACCTCGCCCAGCACGAAGGGTTTCAGTGCTTCGTGCTCGGCCGCACGCTCTACTTCGGCAAGTTCAGCAGCGCGCTCTCGAACGAGCCGTTCCTGATCCAGTGCGACCCGCCAAACACTCAGCGCCCCTACCCGACCAGCAATGCGACGAACCTCGAGTTCGAGCACGACCTCACGCTCGCGCAGGACGTGAAGGTGCGCGTGCGCAGCTATCACGGCGACAAGAACGCGGTCTACACGTCGATTGCAACGGCGAGCCGCACCGCAAAACGCATCGAGCGGGACGCGGACCTTGCGCAGAGCGTGCAGACGTTCGACTTCATCTTCAACGGCCTGACGCAGGCGCAGTGCGACGCAAAGGCGCAGGAACTGCTTACGCAGATCAGCAAGCACGAGCTGAAGATGAGCGCCCGGCTGCCTGGTGAAACGCTGATTTACCCGTGGACGCCCATCGTCGTGCAGGGTACCGGAACGCCCTTCGACACCACCTATCAGGCCGCGCGCGTGCGCCGCACGTTCCGTGCGAAGCCAGCGAGGTTCGAGGTCACTGTGCACGGTAAGACGGTGACCGCTCAACAGACCGTGGCGCTTTCATGATCGAGCACATCAAGCGCGTCGTCTCGGAGTTCATGGCGAACTTCATGTCCACGAAGTACGGACAGATCAGCGCCTACAACCCCGACGACTACACCGTGAAGGTGCTGCTCATGCCGACGCTGAAGGAAACGGGCTTCATCCCGCTAGGCGCGCAATGGGTTGGCAACGGGTTCGGCGCGGTATTCGGGCCCGCGATCGGCGACGCAGTGCGGCTCGATTTCGTCGACGGGCGCGTTGAGGTAGCGATCGTCGGCTCGCGATTCTTCAATAACTCCGCGCGGCCGCCGGTTGTTCAGTCAGGTCAGGCCGCGATCGTCGACAGCACCGGATCCTTCGTGAGGCTGAACAACGACGGCACGATGACGTTCGGCGCGCCGGAGCAGATCAGCATGGCATCGAAGTCGATCGTGCTGCAGGCGACGCAGACCATTGGTCTTACCGCTGGCACCGAGGCGACGGTCTCCTCGCCGCAGATCGAACTGGACGGTCAGGTCACGCAGGGGACCGGTCCGCAGGGCGGCGAAGCCACGTTGAACGGCCCCGTGACCGTCAACAACGACCTCACCGCGCAAGGCAAGAGCGTGCACAACCACACCCACCTTGAACATGGTGCTGGAAGTCAGACCAGCCCACCGACCTGAGAGCAAGGCAATGCCCGATTCCTTCCACTGGTGGGGCCAGGACATTCAGTTCTCGGCCTCTGGGGACGATCTGCTTGCGACAGGCGTAACGGAACTCAACCAGCGCATCGTGCGCGGGCTGCTTACGCCTCCCGGCACGTACATCTGGCATCCGACGTATGGAGCCGGTCTCGGCCGCTTCGTCGGCCACGCGCTCTCGCCCGAAGAGCTTGCCGAGATCCAGTCGCTGATCAATTCGGTCGTGATGGTCGAGCCGGATGTGCAGAAGCAGCCGCCGCCGACGATCACATATCAGCACGACGCGACAGGGTTGCTGAGCGTGACGATCCAGTACATCTACGCGCCCACGGGCGTGCCGCAGACGCTGAACTTCAACGTGCCCGCATATGGCTCTTAACACGCAAAGCTTCACGACGATCGTCCAGCAGCAGGTCGCGGCGATCCAGTCGGCGGTCGCCTCTGCGGCGACGGGCGTCGCGGTCTTCCTGTCGTTCGTTATCGGTTCGCTCGAGCTCGCGCGCGTCGAGGCCGTCGCCGGCGTGACGATGTGGCTGCAATCGCTCGTGCAGCAGGTGCTCGCGACCGCGCGTCTTTCGACGTCCGAGGGCAACGACGTCGACACGTTCATCTCGGACTTCGGCTGCCCGCCGCGCGAGCAGGCTGTCGCATCGACCGGGCAGGTCGTCTTCTCGCGCTTCACGCCGACTGCGCAAGCGACGATCCCTGCGGGCGTTTTCACGCCCAATCCGGACGGCATCGGCGGCACGTATTCCGGCGGGGCAATGGTGCTCACCGCGGACGGTACGCAGCCGTTTCAGGTGATTCCCGATTCGTCCCAGACCTACTACAACGCAGCGGCGAATGCGTACATCATCCCGGCCGGTGTGACGAGCGCGCAGGTCACCGTGCAGGCGCAGAACGCTGGCACGCAGGGCAACGTCGCAGCAGGCAGCATCACGACGATCTCGACCGCTATCCAGTACGTCGACACTGTCACGAACCCGAGCGCCTTTGCGAACGGCGTGAATCAGGAGAGCGACGAAGCAGTGATGGCGCGCTTCCAGCTCTACATTCAGGGCCTGCGCGCAGCTATCAAATCGGCGGTGGAATCCGCCATCGACGGCCTCGAACAGGGCATCCAGTACGAAATCGTCGAGAACGAGGCGATCGACGGCACACCCTTCTACGGCTATTTCTATGTCGTCATCTCGCCGTTCACGGACACGCTGCAGGAAGCTGTCTATTCGGCTATCGATGCGATTCGCGGGCTGAGTATCCGCTTCGACGTGTTCGCCGCGTCGGACCTGACCGCGAATGTCACGGCGACGGTCACAGCGGCGCCAGGGTACACCCTTCCCGATGTCGAGGCTGCCGTGAAGAATGCGATCGAATCGTTCATCGCGTCGATCCCGCTTGGCGGCTCGCTGCTCTGGACGCAGCTCTTCTCGGTCATGTGGGCGGTCCCCGGCGTGGCGTCGGTCGCGAACAGCATGACCATCAACGGCAGCAACGCTGACCTCGTCGCAACCGCGCAGCAGACGATCGTCGCGGGCACGATCACGGTGAACTGATGGCTAAGGGCGATCAACAGGACATCTTCAGTCGCCTGAAGGCGCAGTTCCCGAAGTCGTGGTTCAAGGCATCGCCGAACTTCGACGCGACGCTACAGGGGCCCGCGTGGGCACTGTCGTCGATCTACGCGCAGATCACCTACGCGGCGCTGCAGACGCGCATCGCGACGGCGACCGACGGTTACCTCGACCTCATATCGAACGACTTCTTCGGCACGTCGCTGCCCAGACTGACGAACGAACCGGACGGCGATTTTCGCGCGCGCATCCTCGCGAACCTGTTCGTGAAGGGACCGACGCGCGCGAACATGTCGGCGGTCCTCACGCTTGTCACCGGGCGCACGCCGGACATCTTTGAACCGAGCAGGACCGACGACTCAGGCGGCTTCGACGGTGCTTTCTACTGGGACACCGGCGTCGGCAAGTGGGGCGCGCCGATGCCCTATCAAAGCTTCGTGACGGCCTATCGGCCCATCACCAATGCTCAGTCGCTCGGCGAACTGGATTCCTGGCGCTGGTCATTCGACTCATACGGTGCCTGGTCCGACGCGCAGATTACATCGGTGACGGATGCCGCGATCATCGCGGCCGTCGAGTCGACCAAGATGCTTGGCACAGTCGTATGGCTGCGTATCGCCAATAACCCGGTCACTCCCTGACCCACTCTCACCTTCCGCTTTAACGAGCCGCCTTCGGGCGGCTTTTTCTTTTTTCTGGAGCCTGAATGGATCGCGCAACCGTCTATACGCAGGAACAGGGCCGCAGCGTCGATTTCCTGTTCGCGCAGCGCGCCACGATGATCGCTATCGCGAAGCTCGCGCAAGCTGCGCTCGGCAGCAACACGATTGTGCGAGGTCTCGCCGTTACGCCGAATTCGCCGGCCGCGCTGAACGTGCTCGTCGGCATCGGCGAGATCTACACGATGGCGCAGGTCGATGCGACGACGTGGGGATCGCTGGGCGCCGACTCAGACGTCATCCTGAAGCAGGGCCTCAACATGGCGGCCCAGACGATCTCGACCCCCGCGCCGTCGACGAGCGGCTTCAGCATCAACTACCTGATCGAAGTCCAGTATCAGGATCAGGACACGACACCGGTCGTATTGCCCTTCTTCAACAGCGCGAATCCGCAGCAGCCGCTGAACGGTCAGGGTGGCAATGGCGCTCCGCTGCCCACCGAGCGTCAGGGCGTCTGTGCGATTCAGGCGAAGGCCGGTGTCGCGGCGACGACCGGCACGCAGGTGACGCCTTCGGTCGACGCGGGCTGGACCGCGATCGCGGTCGTGACGGTCGCCAATGGCCAGAGCACGGTGACGACCGGCAATATCTCCGTTCCGGCCGGCGTGCCGCAGATCACGAGCCTGCTGAAGATGATGCAGCTCGGCTCATCGCAATATGCAGTAGACAGCAGCACCACGGCAAACCAGGTCGCGCTCGCGCTGACGCCGCCCATCACGTCGTACACCGATGGACAGGAAATCGTCTTCAAGGCCGCAAACAATAACACCGGGCCGTGCACGATCAACGCGGGCGGCGGCTCGGTTCCTCTGGTTGGTGCGGCCGGTGCGCTTCAGGGCGGCGAGATCGTCGCGGGCAAGCAATACACGGTGCTATATAGCGCATCGCTCACGGAATTTGTTCTGAGCGGACAGACTGGCGGCTCTCTCCAAATATCTCCCGCTACGGCAAGCAATCATGCGGTGACGTTGGGGCAGGTTCAGAATCACGGCCTCCAAACCATCACTGGCACCGGAAACTTCACGGTCCCCGCGAACGTGTTTTTCCTGCGGTATCGCATGTGGGGCGGTGGTGGTGGCGGCGGCGGCGTCGGGTCGGCCGGGAATGGTGGCGCTGGTGGTGCGGGCGCCGGAGAATTTGCTGAAGGCGTAATCGCAGTAACGCCGGGCCAGATCATTTCCTGCGCAATCGGAGCGGCGGGAGCCGCTCCGGGCCCTGGCGGCGGTGGCGGCACAGGAGGAACGACGTCGTTCACGGCTGGTAGCACTACCATTACATGCGCAGGCGGTAGCGGAGGAGCGGCAAACGCAGCCGGCGGAGGCAATGGCGGAAGCGGTGGCACCGGCGGAACGGGGGCCGCTGGAACGCGCATCCCGGGCGCTTCGGGTGGATCAGGTGCTGGCGCCAGTGGAACAGGCGGCCAAGGCGGATCAACTGGGGGCGGAGGTGGTGCAGGAGCGGGTGGCGCCACTGGTTTGGCAGGTTCTGGCGCTGCGCCTGGCGGTGGCGGCGGTGGTTCCGGCGGCGCTGCTTCGAATAATGGTACGTCAGGTGGACGCGGTCAGATTAACTTCGAATGGTGATTTATGGAGATGCAAACCTACGCTCTTGTAGAAAACGGAATCGTAGTAAATACGATCGTTTGGGATGGCGACACTCAAGACTGGTCGCCTCAATCTGGGCAGACTGCCGTTCTTGTCCCGGCCAATGCAGGACCGGTATCGATCGGATGGACCTATAGCAACGGAGTTTTCTCCGTCTCGACATGATACGATGCACCCCAATAACATGGGGTGCAATGACATGATTCAAACGGGTGTTGGAGCCGCAATATCTCGGCTTTCCATGTCTATAAAGCACAGGATCGTCGGGCGGGCAATCTCCAGACTGGATAGCAGCGAGAAGTTGTCCGCCCCTGAAATTGAGCCGATCAATCCGGAAACGGATGAGCAGGTGCTTGCCCGTGCTGAGGCGATTATCGGTCGTGCGATTGATCTCGGCAGAAAGGGTCGATTGAAGGCGGTTCCCGAGGCGATCGCAGTCGGTGCTACTGAAAATTGCAACCTGGAATGCATCATGTGCCCGGGTCACGCTGGCATGAAGGGGCCGATGATCTCGGTCGATGAAGCAGAAATGCTTTTCGCATCGATGGCCATCGAGGGCGCTCATTTCGGCAGCCCTAAAATTTTAGACATGACGTCTGGTGAGCCGACGTTAAACCCTGAACTCGGCACGATTTACGGTCGATTCAAGGAGCTTTTCCCTGACGCCAAGATCTCAATGATCAGCAACGGGACCATCCCGGTACGCGGACGGATAAAGGAGGCATTCGAACATGCCGATCGCGTTGGCCTTTCAATGGATGGAGCGACTCAAGAAACGTATGAGCGAATCCGCCAAGGATCAGTCTGGAAGAACGTCGTGCGCAACGTGAAGGAAGTTGCCGAGATCAAGAGGTTAGGCGAGAACTGCGAGACGTTACAGATCATGATGGTTGTCATGGACCAAAATATCCATGAACTCCCGGAAATGGTGCGTTTCGCGCATTCGGTAGGGATCCCCCAAGTGTTTGCGCAGGCGGCCGAGGTACGTGGCGCCCCGTTCAACATCAAAGGTCTAAATGTTTCCTTGGATATGTCCAAGGAAAATCTTGCGCCAATCATCCGTGAAGCTAAAGATGAGGCGGAGCGCTTAGGCGTCGACTTATCGCTAACCTCTCATCTGGAAGACGCGTTACGAGATGACGTGCCGCAGCCGGTTTCGCCCGTGATACCGAATCGCGCAAAGGAAGCGCACAAACTGAGCGTGGCGATTAAGACTTGCAACGTGCCGTGGGTGCATGCTCCGCGTATCTCCAAGAACCGGCAAGGAATTTATCCAACCGTCGTGTGCTGCCATATGCCCCAGGTGCATGGGGCTGGAAATCTCACACATCATCCCGAGTTCATCGACAAGCCGATCAACGACATTTTTAACTCGGATTTCTATTGGGGAATTCGGGCAGGGTTGCTCGACGGTTCTCTGGCGGAGGACGCTTGCAGGGGCTGCCAGTACCATCAAATGACCCAATGGACGGCAGCCCAATTGCGAGAGCTTGAACAAGCATCGGATGCCGCAGAATCGGCGTAAAGCACTCCACAGAGCGGGAGTCAAAACTTGACCTTCATTTCCAGCACGTCGGCGTCATTCCACAGCGGCGGGATGTTCCGCGAGTTGCTATTGAGGCGCATGAAGTAGTGCCGGTATGACAGCGTGAACCGGCCATTGCCGACCGAAGCGCCGACGACAGGTGCAACGGACCAGTATGAGTCCGAGATGCTGATGTTCTGCTTCGGAACACCGGGCCATGCCTGCCAGTCGGATACGCTCTCCGACCAGCTATCCCGGTGGATGTATGCGCCGGCCTCGACGCCCAATCGCACGCCATGGAGCCAGTAATACGGCTCTAACGTGAGTGCAGCCCCCTGAGACCGGCCCTCGCCTGTGAAGTAGGCTTGAGGAACGTTCACTTTTGTCTGGTACCTGTGAGAGTTGGCGTCGTAGTTGTCGTCATTCGGCGTGCACCAGCATTCAGCGGCAGCGCGCCCAAGATTGACGTATTCGGCATGCCAGTCGATTCCCCACTTGCCGCGTGTGATGAGCGGGCCGGTGAGGCCTAGAGAGAATGCGGGCGGCTTGCTGGTGACGCTCGATCCGCCGGGGATGCCTTGCTGCAGCCAGCGGCCGTCTTGCGTTTGATACTTCGCGGCGCCGATGCCGATCTCGCCCTGCACGTAGTCGTTGATATAGTCGGCTCGCGCCTGCGTCGCGGCCGCGCAGCCGAGCGTCATTACGACGGCGGCTGCTCTCCAGCGGGAGCCGACAGGTCGATGGTTGCGCCGGCTTTGCGCATGCGATCGAGGATTCGCTCGATAGCATCGGCGCTCAATTCGAGTCGCGCCATCGCGAAGAACAACATGTGAGCGCTGATCTCGCGCCGGTTGTTCCCTGACGGCGACGTATATCGCCGAAATGCCCGATTGCCGGCCACACCGAACAGGTCGGCCATCTGCTGACCGGTGAGTCCGAGCTCCGTTTTCAGGCGCTCGATGTCCTCTGGACTCGGCGGCGTGTATTGCATGTCGTTTTGAGAGAGCGCGAAAAAGCGCACGAAAGCTGAGCTTCATGATCGTCCTTTCGGGGTGTCGGACCGCGCGAAGTGCGAGGTGCCAGTGCGATCAATGCTAGGACCAACGGTCCCATAAGTCAAGTGCGTCAAAACCAGCCGCCCACGAGGCGGCTTTTTCTTTTCTCGGGGACCCAATGACAGAGCAGAAAGCTGGCGCGTCCGCGCGCGTCGAAGAGCGCCTGAAAGATGGCGACCGGCGGTTCTCAAAGCTCGAGCAACGGCTCGACCGTAGCGACCGAGAAGTACGCGAGCACCTGCAGTCGCAAGACGAAAAGATCGCGGCTATCGCGGCCGCCGTAACGGAGATCAAAAAGGACACGCGCGTGATCGTCGAGACGTGGGACGAAGGCACGCGCGCCGTGCGTTTCTTCTGCCGGATCGCGCAAGGCTGGCGCTTCGTTTTGCGCCAGGTGCTGTTCCCCGTCGTGATCCCCTGCTTCGCCCTCTACGCAGTGCTTTTCTATGCGGTCCACGGCCATTTCCCTTTGTGGCTCGCTGACACCGTCAAGCTGATTCTCGCGATCGTCTAGCCATGAACATCACCCTGCTCGAAGCGGAACTGCGGCGCGACGAGGGCACGAAGTACTCGCCCTACATCGATTCGACCGGCAATCAGACGATCGGTGTCGGCCGCAACATGAAGGCGAACCCGATACCGAAGGACTGGACCTTCCCGCTCACGGATGCACAGGTCAACCAGCTGCTCGCCGAAGACATCCAGACCGCGTGCGCGAGCCTCGACCGGTTTCTGCCATGGTGGCGACAGCTCGATGAAGTGCGCCAGCGAGTGATGGCGAACATGTGCTTCAACATGGGCATCGGCACTCTGCTCACCTTCCGCAACACGCTCACAAACATCAAGCAGGGCTTTTACACCGCGGCCGCCACCGGCATGCGCGCCTCGCTGTGGGCGCGACAGGTGCACGGCCGCGCGCAGCGTCTCGCGCAGGCGATGGAGACGGGCGTCATGCCGACGACATAAAAAACGGCCCCACCACTTTCGAGACGGGGCCGAGGACGAGATTGCTCAAACGTCGAGCATCTTTACCTTAGCAACCGTTCCGCCTTCCACCAAGGTTTGCAATCGCCCCGCCGCGCGCGGGGCTTTTTCGTTTACGGCCATGAGCGTCCAACAAGTCCACGAACAGAAAGAAACCATCGAGGTCGACGTGCTGCTGCCCGGCCACGACCCGCGCACGACGACGTCGCTATTCCGGCGCTCACGCGCGCAACTCCTCGAGCGCGATGGCGCGCGGTGCTTCATCTCAAACAAGACGGCCGAAGAACTCGGTGCGCCGCTCGAGGCGCACCACCATCCGATCGAGCGTTGCTACGCCGAGATCATCGACTGGCCGAAGTTCGCCGCCGATTGCAAGCGAGGCCTGTGGGGCCCGCACGCCGCCGCGTTCGACTGGCTGTCATTTCTCGCCGCGAAGCCGTTCGACCCGTATCGCTTCGTCGACGACATGACCGTCAACGGCGTGCTTCTCGGCAAGCAGTTCCACACGGCAAAGGACGCCGGCATTCACATGCTGCCGTACCCGATCTGGATCGCGCAGAAATACGCGCGCGAGGGTTACCAGTTCTCTCCAACCGAAGTGATTCACCACGACCCGGAGCATCTATGAACCAGACGTCCCCTTTGAATACGGCGACCGCAGTCGGCGCGGGCGCTGTCGTCGCACCCGTTGTCTCGTATGTCGCAGGCCTGTTTCACGTCACGCTGCCGCTCGACGTGCAGAGCGCGCTCGTCGTGCTGATCGTGGCCGGCGCGCACAAGCTGACGCAGATGCGTGCCGCGAAGCAACCGGCCGCGCCAGCGCAGTGATCGGCGCTGCGTTGCTGGCGCTGGTAACACACGTACAAGTGCTGCCAGTGCTCGATAAGCAGTTCGACGTACAGCCCGGCGCGATCGTCTATGCCGAGATCCCGCCATCGACTCGCCTGAGCCTTTCCGTCGTGAAGGGCGCCGAAGCACCAACCGTCAAAGCCAGCATCCGCTGGAAGTTCTAACCACCTCTCCTGGAAACACTCACCATGAAGAAACTCATGCTGCTCGCGGCAGGCCTTGTCGCGTCCATCGCTATCCTCGCTGGCTGCACGTCGGCACAGCAACAGAACCTCGCGACGCTCGCCGCGCAGGCTCAAACGAACGTTGTAAAGGCGTGCGCGGTCGTGCAGCCGACGCTGCTCGATCTGAGCGCATCGATTCCGGGCGATCCGAATCTCGCGCTACTCGCGCAGGACAACGGCAAGCTGTGCGCGGCCGTCGCAACGCTCGATCCGTCGAACGTGCAAAGCCTCGTGAACACGGTGATCCCGCAGGCTATCGGCCTCCTATCGCTGCTGCCGATCGACGCCGGCACGCGGGCGACGATCCGTCTCGCGCTCGGCGCCGCGTCGATCGCGCTGTCGAACTGGCTGGCCGTCTACGGCACGCCCACCGCCGCGCCGCCGGCGCCGGCGTCGACCGCGGCCGCGAGCGCCTGATGGATCTCGCCGCGCTCTACGCAGCAGTGCTCCGTGCACAGGCTGCGTATGTGATGGATCCGGCGAAAGCGCAGGCTGCGTTCGAAGCTCTCGGCTGCCAGTGGATCGGCCAGTACAAGGATGGCGATAGCCAGGCGGTGCTGTCGCGCGACGCCGCCGGCGAGGTGTGTCTCTCGATCAGCGGCACGCGCTTCAGCGATCATCAGCTCGGCGATCTGTTCGATGACGTCGACCTGTGGCCGGTCGATGTTGGCGGCGGCGCGAAGGTCACGCGCGGCGCGTACGACGGCTGCCATGAGATCTGGCAGTGGGCACTCTCGCAGGTCCCGGCCGGTACCGTGTTCAACGTCGAGGGGCACTCGCTCGGCGGCTGGCGCACCTCGTACACGCCACTGTTCCTGCCGGCCGCGCAGATCGGCAAGCTACACTGCTTCGAGCCGCCCAAGGGCGCGAATGCCGCGTATTACGCGCGCTTCGAGAAAGAACTGGCCGGCATGGTGATCGTCGCGAATGGCCGCGACATCTGGTTCGGGTATCCGCGGCTCGACGATCTATTGCCGTTTCTCGTCGACTGGATTCACAGGCCGGGCGATGTGATGTGGCTGCACGACGTCGGCTATACGACCATTCAGGCCGATGCGTGGCCCGGGGGATTCGATGAGGACGATCACAGCATCGATCTCGTCGCGAGCCGCATTACGGCGATCTACGCGCCGCAGCCGAAGGCCGCTTAACAGGCTATCAGCTGTATTTTCGTTTTACAGTCCAAAGGCTGTATTTCGGCGACGCTCACGCGGGCGTCGCCGCACCTCCGTCATCACCCGCATCGCGCGGCTGCTCGTCAGCCTTCCCCTTGTATTCGCTGATGAAGCCCATCCTCGAGCGTTCGGTCTGCATCAGTATCCGGAACTCATAAAGCGCAACGAGCTGGCCTAACCCTTCAGCTTTCCAACACTTGTCGATCGTCTCGCGACAGGCATCCGCGTCAGCTACCAGCTGGCGCAGCCGTATGACCTCCAGCACAACATTGCGCACGTCCTGATCCGAGCGTGCGTAGATCGCGCGCAACTGCTCCGTCGTCGGTGACGGGAATTCCGGCAGCTTCGGTCGCATATTCTTCACACAAAAAATACTGTATGGATGTACAGTATACCCGTCGCATGCGACCTAAATCACCGCAACCCATGCGGTGAATATCCGCGCATTCTCCGCACGGCCTCACCCCGTGCTCCCGCCATTTTTCCGCGCGGATCGTAACGACGGCTGCCACGGCCGACACGTGGTCGTGGCCTTTCAACGTGCTTGATGATGGAGCTCAACAAGTATGACGACGTACACCGCAAACAACCCCGTCCCGATGCCGGCGTTGCCGACCATCTCGGGTGTGAAACAGGAATTTCTTGTCGCCTCGACCAACGACGGCGTTTCAACGTATGCGCCGGATGGCCTCGCACCAGCGCCGATTTTTGGCCTCGGTGGTCAACAGCTTCAAGGTAATGAAATCGTTGCAGGCGGCATCGCCACGCTCGTTTCATTTGTCGAACCGCTTTTGAATGACGGCGAGCTTTGCTGGATCCTCGTCGGGTGCACGGCAGGCGCAGTGCAAGTTGCCCCCGCAATCGCCAGCGAGCAGGCAGCGCAGTTGAGCCAGGTAACGACGGTTGCCGGCGCAACGCGAAACCTCGCGGCCATTCAATCAGCGGCCGCGTCGACTCTCACATTCACCGCCGACGAGCTGGTCCTCAAAACAGGTCTCGGCGGCCTCCCGATCATCCTGTCGTCGTTCAACGAGACGCTCAACCTGGCCGGACCGGTAGGCATCGGCGGAATGGATGCAGGATCGCCGCCGGCGAACGGCTATGTCGGCATCTACGCGGCCTGGAATCCGACGGCAGGAACGCGAGGCATTTTCGCGACGAACGCAACCAGCTCGATCGTCGGTGAAACGTACGGTGGCCAAAACTTGCCTACCGGCTTTACGTACACGGAACTGATCTCGGTCTGGCCCACTGACTCGGCCGGCAAACTGAAAGTGGGTTTTCAGAAAGAGCGCTCCATCGGGATCGCGCCGGTGACCGTTATGAATTCCGGCGTTCTGACCTCAACGTTTAAAGCTTTCAGCATTGCGTCGGCGGTTCCGATGAACGCCAAGTCGGCCGAACTCAATGGAAATGTCGGCGTGGGAGGGCAGACCGGTATCTCTGCGGACTTTATCGTCGCCTCGACCTCCACTGGTGCGGGCGTCGGCATGGTGGCGGGTTTCAACCCGCCCGATGTGTTCTCGGGAAATGGCAGCAGCAGGTCGATGATCACAATTCCTCAGACGCTCTTCTATGTGCTGACCACGACAGCAACAACGGGCGTCATCAACGCAGAACTCGGTTTGAATTCGTACTCCTTCTGATTAACCCACATCCATTGGAACAGAGATGACGACATACACTGCAACCAATTCCGTGCCGCTTGAGGCACTCCCGACCACGTCCGGTGTGGTTCAGAAATTCCGTGCGGCCGCGACGAACGACGGCCCGTCGACTTACGCACCTGATGGCCCCACCGCGGCCCCGATCTTCGGTCTCGGCGGCCAGCAGTTGCAAGGCGATGAGATCGTCGAAGGTGGTATCGCAACTTTGGTCTCGTTCGTCGGCTCACTGCTGAACGATGGCGACCTGTGCTGGGTGTTGCTGTCATGCGATGCCGGCGCCCAGCAAGTAGCGCCGGCCACCGAAAGCGCGCACGCCGTCCAATTGGGGCAAGTCGAAAACATTGCATCTCCGCTACCGCTTGCGACCTCTGCGTCAACAAGCCCAAATCAGGCGGTCAACCAAAGCCAAGTGCTGGGCGTAGCGCAAACGATCATCGATGTAACGGCATCCCGCACGTTAGGGACCACCTATACGAACACAACTGGAAAGCCGATCATCGTCTATGCTGCAGGAACATGCGGCGTCGGCGGCGGGTCTATCGCCATTACCATCGATGGTCTCGTCGCGCAGATTGGAAACGACAACACCACCGGTCACGCCATCGCGACCAACTTGATCATTCCGGCCGGCTCCGCTTACTCAGTTTTTATTACCGGATCGGTGACGCTGAATTCGTGGAATGAGCTGAGGTAACTTTATCGCCTCATCATCTTTTCGAGCAGCCACCTTCGGGTGGCTGTTTCGTTTCCGCTGCTCTTGAGGCGCAATCTCCCGATGCGCAATTGCGGAAAAGATCTTGGATTGCGGAAATCTTCTGTGGCTCGTTATTGCCCGCTAACCCTTGGTGGGCCGGGTGGGATTCGAACCCACGGTGTCCTTTCGGAGGCGGATTATGAGTCCGCTGCCTGCAACCAGCACGGCGTCCGGCCCAAGAAGAAAAAGACCCGGTCGCAAGGCCGGGCCTGATCGCTGATTGGCCGACATACTACACGAAATCGGGGCTTCCGGGACTGCTTCGCGTACCGTACGAAACACCCCGGAAGCCCCGCATGCAGATGGCGGCCCGACCGCTTCGCTTCACCGAATGAAGCCGAAGCGGCGGGTGGCTAACGTCAATTCCCTTCGAGGAACGACTTCAGCTTGTCCGAACGGCTCGGGTGACGCAGCTTGCGCAGCGCCTTCGCCTCGATCTGACGGATACGCTCACGCGTGACGTCGAACTGCTTGCCGACTTCCTCGAGCGTATGGTCCGTGCTCATCTCGATACCGAAACGCATGCGCAATACCTTCGCTTCGCGCGGCGTCAGCGAGTCGAGCACGTCCTTCACGACGTCGCGCATGCTTGCATGCAGCGCGGCATCGGCCGGTGCAACCGTGTTCGTGTCTTCGATGAAGTCGCCCAGATGCGAATCGTCGTCGTCGCCGATCGGCGTTTCCATCGAGATCGGTTCCTTCGCGATCTTCATGATCTTGCGGATCTTGTCTTCCGGCATCTCCATCTTCTCGGCCAGCGTCGCCGGATCCGGCTCGAGTCCGGTTTCCTGCAGAATCTGACGCGAGATGCGGTTCATCTTGTTGATCGTTTCGATCATGTGAACCGGAATACGGATCGTGCGCGCCTGGTCCGCGATCGAGCGTGTGATGGCCTGACGGATCCACCACGTCGCGTACGTCGAGAACTTGTAGCCACGGCGGTATTCGAACTTGTCCACGGCCTTCATCAGACCGATGTTGCCTTCCTGGATCAGGTCGAGGAACTGCAGACCGCGGTTCGTGTACTTCTTCGCAATCGAGATCACGAGACGCAGGTTCGCTTCGGTCATCTCGCGCTTGGCCTGACGCGCCTTCAGTTCGCCGGCCGCCATCTGACGGTTGGTTTCCTTCAGGTCCTTCAGCGGCAGCACCACGCGCGCCTGCAGATCGAGCAGACGCTGCTGCTGCTCGCGGATCGCCGGGATGTTACGCGTCAGGATCGCGCTGTACGAATGACCTTCGGCGACGATCTTGTCCGACCACTCGAGGTCCGTTTCATTGCCCGGGAAGCGGGCGATGAATTCGGCGCGCGGCATGCCGCACTTGTCGACGACCGTGTGCAGGATCTGACGCTCGACCTGGCGCACTTCGTCCACCTGCGCACGCAGCGTGTCGCACAGACGCTCGACGGTGCGTGCGGTGAAGCGGATCGACATCAGCTCGTTCTGAATCGTTTCCTGCGCCTTCAGGTACGACTTCGACTTGTAGCCTTCCTTCTCGAACGCGCGACGCATCTTGTCGAACCATTCGCTAATCAGCGCGAATTTTTCGAGCGACATGCGCTTCAACGCCTCGAGCTGGGCGGCATTCGCCGTCGCTTGCGCGGCGCCGTCGTCGTCCTCTTCCTCTTCTTCCTCGCCCTCTTCGGCTTCCTCGTCTTCACTCTCGATCGCTTCCGCTTCCTGCTCCGAGAAGCCGTCCGCGTCTTCGGCGTTTTCGTCGATCAGACCGTCGACGAGTTCGTCGATGCGGATCTCTTCGTTCGCGACGCGCTCAGCCATCGCGAGGATGTCCGCGATCGTGGTCGGGCATGCGGAGATCGCCATGACCATGTGCTTCAGGCCATCTTCGATCCGCTTCGCGATTTCGATTTCGCCTTCACGCGTGAGCAGTTCGACCGTGCCCATCTCGCGCATGTACATCCGCACCGGGTCGGTCGTGCGACCGAATTCGGAATCGACCGTCGACAACGCAACTTCCGCTTCTTCCTCGACTTCGTCGTCCGACGATGCGGCGGGCGCGTTGTCGTTCAGCAGCAGCGTTTCGGCATCGGGCGCCTGCTCGTAGACAGCCACGCCCATGTCGTTGAACGTGCTGATGATGCCTTCGATCGCCTCGGTCTCGGCGAAATTGTCCGGCAGGTGGTCGTTGATTTCCGCGTAGGTCAGGAAGCCGCGTTCCTTGCCGAGCTTGATCAACGCGCGCAGCTTGGAGCGCCGCTCCTCGAGCTCTTCCGCGGTGCCCGGCTGCGTGGAGGCGAACGCATCCTTCAGCAGCGCTTTTTCCTTCGCCCGGCGGTCGCGTGCCTTGGCCTTTTCGCCTTTGCCCTGAACGGGAGTTGCGACTTCTTCGTTCTGGGTGGTTGCGTCGTCATCGACGGATACTTCGTTCAGCTTTTTCGTCATGGAGTTCGCCGTACCGGCTGTAGTCTCGACTCGCGGCTGGTGGACAACAGCCGGTTGAACCGTGGATACTGGAGATTCGCGCACTGCCGCATCGTCCTGCGCGGCAGCCGCGTCCCTTGCGTCTTCCTTCGAGCTTCCGGCGCCCGGCCGTTTCGTCACCGCTGCGACAGCTTTCGCCGCCTGCACCGGGGCCGCTCGCGCGGCGGAAACGGTGGAAGTACGCTTCCTGGCTGGCGTGGCGCTCTCGGCAGACGTTTTTGTTACGGAAGTTGCGGACCTGGCCTCTGTGACCTTCGTGGTCGGCTGCCCTGAGCCTTTGCCTGTCGCTTTCTTTCCGCCTGTAGTCTTTACCATTGCAATCGCCTTTCGCCTTTGCCTGGAAATAAAACAAAACCAAAACCGCTGAAAACCTATTATTATAGCACCTGCGTTTCAGCCCTTCCCTCGTCACTTCCGCTTCACAGTCGCTTCACAGTCGCTTCACAGTCTTTTCTCAGCCGTCTTCACAGCCCGAGCAGGCGCTTCATGTCAGCGCACCTTTGACTCAAACCGTTGAATTCCGCCAGTTCTTCCGGCGTATGTCTGGACTGACGAGCCAACTGATCAAGGCGTTCACGGGACGCGTCATAGCGCATCTTGAGGATCGCCGCTTTCAGTTCCTCGCCAGCGAGCCGTTCATGCTCGCGACGCTCTTCGGCGACGCTCGCATCCTCGGGGTCTTTCAGCAACAAATCCCGAACGTTTTCATCATAGTCCAGAATTTCGCGAAAGATTTCCTCGAAGGTTGGGGCGTTCGCACCATTGCGCAATAGATCGGACAGCAATTGAAATTCGGCCGTTTCCCCCAATGCTCGCGCGTGGGTCAGCACCTCCTCGAATAGCTCCGCATGACGCGTTACTGCCAGCAAATCTCGTTCTGCGTCCTCGTCGAGCACCGCCGCGATGCGCGGATGCATGACGAGGTTGCGCAAGGCTCGCTGCTCGATACCGGTTACACTGCGCCGATCCTTGCGCGCGGGCGCCGAACGCGCAGCGGCGGCAATCCGCGCATCGACCTCGCACAGTGCGGCCACTTCGTCGAATGGCACATCGAGGCGATCCGCGAACATGTGCATGATCTGTGCGCGCAACGCGTTGGCCGGCAGCGCCTGCAATAACGGCTTTGCATCGAAGAGCGCGCGCGCCCTGCCTTCGGGCTGGTCCAGTTCCTTGCCCGCAAGGACCTCGTTGAGCATGAACTGCGACAGCGGCATGGCCCGCTCGACCTGCGCCGCAAACGCTTCGGTGCCGAACTCGCGCACATAGCTGTCCGGATCGTGTTCGGTCGGCAGGAACAGGAACCGGATCGTCCGGTTGTCCGCCGCATGCGGCAGGCACGCGTCGAGCGCGCGACGTGCCGCGCGCCGGCCGGCTGCGTCGCCGTCGAAGCTGAAAATCACCGTATCGGTCTGGCGCAGCAATTTCTGCACATGAATCGGCGTGCAGGCCGTGCCCAGCGTCGCCACCGCGTTCTGAAACCCCAATTGGGCCAGTGCGACGACGTCCATATACCCTTCAACTACCAGCACGTACCGTTGTTCCCGGATCGCGAGCCGCGCTTCGAAAAGCCCGTAAAGCTCGCTGCCTTTGTTAAATAGCGGCGTTTCCGGCGAATTCAAATACTTCGGCTCGCCGCCGTCGAGCACGCGGCCTCCGAAACCGATGACCTGTCCTTTCACGTTGCGGATCGGGAACATCACGCGCTCGCGAAACCGGTCGTAGCGGCGATTCTGGCCCTGCGCATCCGACTTTTCGCTGACGATCACAAGGCCAGCTTCGACAAGTGCTTCGTCCCTATAATTGGGAAACGCCACCTCGAGGTTCTGCCATCCATCCGGGGCGTAACCGAGACCGAAGCGCGCCGCGATCTCGCCGGTCAGTCCGCGCTTTTTCAGGTACTGAATCGCATTCGGCGCGCCACGCAGCTGCTTGCGGTAAAAATCGCACGCGGTCTGCATCACGTCCGACAGCGCCGTCGTGACGGCCTTCGATACGGCCGGGCCATAGCCTTCGCCGCCGCTACCATTCGCGCCGCCAGCTACGCCGCGCATCGACGGCTCATGCGGCACCGTCAGGCCCACCGCTTGCGCAAGCTCGTTGACCGCTTCAGGGAATGTCAGCCCCGCATGCTCGATCAGAAAGCCGATCGCCGTTCCATGCGCGCCGCAACCGAAGCAGTGATAGAACTGCTTAGTCGGACTAACCGTAAACGAAGGGCTCTTCTCGTTGTGGAACGGGCAAAGCCCCATGAAGTTCGCGCCGCCTTTCTTGAGCTGCACATACCGCCCCACCACGTCGACGATATCGACGCGGTTGAGCAGGTCCTGCAGGAAAGAGTGCGGAATCACGATACTTGCGTTGCCTTCAAAAGGACCGGTGCGCCGTCCGCCGGTTGCGTCGGCCATGCGTTCTGAACAGGATAGGACGCCCGCGCGGAAACGGACACAGGCAACAACATGCGAGCAGGCGCAAGGAGAGCGGCGTCATTCCCGCGCGACCTTGTCCGCGGAAAACCGTTACTTCGCGAGTGCGGCCTTGACCTTCGCCGATACCGCTGTCATGTCCGCGCGGCCCGCCAGTTTCGGCTTCAGCACGCCCATCACCTTGCCCATATCCTGCGGTCCGGCGGCGCCCGTCTGCGCGACGGCTGCCTGAACTTCCGCGGCGATCTCGTCATCGGACATTTGCGCGGGCATATAAGCCGCGAGCACGTCGAGCTCGCCCTTTTCCTTCGCGACGAGATCGGTGCGCCCCGCGGTTTCGAACTGGCTGATCGAGTCTTTGCGCTGCTTGATCATCTTGTCGATGACCGCCGTGACGCCGGCGTCGTCGAGCTCGATACGGTCGTCGACTTCGCGCTGCTTGATTGCCGCAAGCAGCAGCCGAATCGTGCCGAGGCGTTCTGCCTCCCGCGCGCGCATCGCGGCCTTCATGTCGTCGTTGATCCGAACCTTAAGACTCATCGTTCACCTGCCATACGTTGTGAAGGTGTTGCGGGAATGGAATGCGCGTCCGGGCGAGGCGTTGCGCGCCCTAGTGTGTAACACGCAGAACACAAAAACCCGCGTGAAGCGGGTTTCTCGAACGCGGACCACCTCGCGCCGGGCCGGGCGCCGCGATGCGATCAATAGAACTTCTTCGGCAGCATCTGGCTGCGCAGACGCTTGAAGTGCCGCTTGACGGCCGCCGCCTTCTTGCGCTTGCGCTCGGATGTCGGCTTTTCGTAAAACTCGCGCGCGCGAAGCTCGGTCAGCAAACCGTTCTTCTCGATCGTGCGCTTGAAGCGGCGCATCGCGACTTCGAAGGGCTCGTTTTCTTTTACGCGAATGGTCGTCATCTTTCAATAACGGTTTTGGGCAAAGGGTTGGAAGTATAGCAGACCTTCTGCATAAAAGCACGGATCAGTCAAGCCCCCCGGAGGGGGGTAACTTTTACGGTCAAATCGGCTGCGCTTGAGCGCCGTGCACAAACTCGGCCGCCGCCTGTCCCGCCGCGACGCCCGAAGCCCACGCCCACTGGAAGTTGTAGCCGCCCAGCCAGCCGGTCACGTCGACCGCCTCACCGATGAAATACAGGCCCGGCACGCGCGCGCTCATCATCGTCGACGACGACAGTTCGCGCGTATCGATGCCGCCGCGGGTCACCTCGGCCTTCCGGTAGCCCTCGGTGCCGTTCGGCACGAGCGTCCAGCGCGACAACGCGTCGCCGATCGCGCGCAGCGTCCTGTCCGGCAAATCGGCGATGCGTGCGTCCGCGGACACGCCGTGCGTCTCGAGCCACACATGCGCAAGCCGCGTCGGCACCCACTCGGAGAGCAGATTTCCGATCTGCCGTTTGCTGCCCGCTTTCGCGTCGATGAGCGCTGCAGCCGCGTCGCGTTCGGCCAGCAGATTGATGTGGATGGGCTCGCCCGGCTGCCAGTAGCTCGAAATCTGCAGCACGGCCGGGCCCGACAGGCCGCGATGGGTGAGCAGCAGGTCTTCGACGAACGCACCGGCAGCCTTTTTCGCGCCAGTCGCGAGGTGTACTTCGAGCGACACGCCCGATAGCGTCGAAAACGGCGCCCAGTCGGCGGCCGCGAAGGTCAGCGGGACGAGCGCCGGACGTGTGTCGATGAGCTTGTGGCCGAACTGTTTCGCGAGCCGGTAGGCGAAATCGGTCGCACCGATCTTCGGAATCGACAGGCCGCCTGTCGCGACCACAAGCGCGCGCGCCTTCATACGCCCCGACTGCTGCGTAGCTAGCACAAAGCTGCCGTCTTGCAGGCGGCTGACCTCTTCGACGCCGACCGGGCGGCGCCAGGCCACCTGGCCCGCATCGCATTCATTCTTGAGCACGTCGATTACCGCGTCGCTCGACTGGTCGCAAAACAGCTGCCCTTTATGCTTCTCGTGCCACGTGACGCGATAGCGCTTGAGCAGCGCCATGAAGTCGCGCGGCGTATAGCGCGCAAGTGCGGAGCGGCAGAAATGCGGGTTCGCCGACAGGTAATTGCCCGGTCCCGCATACAGATTCGTGAAGTTGCAGCGGCCGCCACCCGAAATGCGGATTTTCTCGGCGAGCCGCGGCGCGTGATCGATCAACGCGACACGACGCCCGAGCTGACCGGCCACCGACGCGCACATCATGCCGGCCGCGCCCGCGCCGATCACGGCGATGTCGAAAGTTTCCATGGCGCGCATTGTAACTGGCGTGGCTAGCGCCGCCGCAGCCTCAGGCGACCGTTGAGGCCCACTGCTATACTGTTGGGTTACCCGCTCCATTTCGCACCATGCTCGTTCTCGGCATCGAAAGCTCCTGCGACGAAACCGGTCTTGCGCTCTACGACACTGGGCGCGGCCTGCTCGCGCACGCGCTGCACTCGCAGATCGCGATGCATCGCGAGTACGGCGGCGTCGTGCCGGAGCTCGCTTCGCGCGATCACATCCGGCGCGCGCTGCCGTTGCTCGAGGAAGTACTCGAGCGCTCGGGCGTCGCTCAGGCCGATATCGACGCGATCGCCTTCACGCAGGGTCCGGGCCTTGCCGGCGCGCTGCTGGTCGGCGCGAGCGTCGCGAACGGCCTCGCGATGGCGTGGGACAAACCGACCATCGGCATTCATCATCTGGAAGGGCACCTGTTGTCGCCGCTGCTCGTCGATGCGCCGCCACCGTTTCCGTTCGTCGCGCTACTCGTATCGGGCGGACATACGCAACTGATGCGCGTGACCGACGTCGGCATCTACGAGACGCTCGGCGAAACGCTCGACGATGCGGCCGGCGAGGCGTTTGACAAGACCGCCAAACTTCTCGGCCTCGGCTATCCGGGCGGCCCCGAAGTGTCGCGGCTCGCCGAATTCGGCACACCGGGCGCCGTGGCGCTGCCGCGTCCGATGCTGCATTCGGGCGATCTCGACTTCAGCTTCAGCGGCCTCAAAACGGCCGTGCTCACGCAGATGAAAAAGCTCGGCACGAACGTCTGCGAGCAGAGCAAAGCGGACCTCGCACGCGGCTTCGTCGATGCGGCCGTCGAAGTGCTCGCCGCGAAGTCGCTTGCGGCGTTGAAGCGCACGAAACTGAAGCGGCTGGTCGTAGCGGGCGGCGTGGGCGCGAACCGGCAATTGCGCGAGGCGCTATCGGCGGCGGCGAAAAAGCGCGGCTTCGACGTGCATTATCCGGACCTGTCGTTGTGCACCGATAACGGCGCGATGATTGCGCTTGCCGGCGCGTTGCGGCTGCAGCGCTGGCCCGAACAGGCGCATGCCGATTATGCGTTCACGGTCAAGCCGCGTTGGGATCTTGCATCGCTCGCGCGCTAGACGGTCGCTGCTGACGTCATGGCGCGCGACGCATACGTACGTAACCACGAAAACACAAACGGCCGCATCGAGCGGCCGTTTGTATGAGCATCATCAAACCAGCAATTACCGCGCAACGCGCTTGTCGTTCTCGATCAGCGCATACGCGCTGTGATTGTGGATCGACTCGAAGTTCTCCGCTTCGAGCACATACGCAACGATCCGCTCATCTGCGTTGAGCCGTTGCGCGACATCGCGCACGAGGTCTTCGACGAACTTCGGGTTCTCGTACGCACGCTCCGTGACGAATTTCTCATCCGGGCGCTTGAGCAGCCCCCACAGTTCGCACGATGCTTCTTCTTCGGCAATGCGGATCAGCTCTTCAACGGCGATATCGCCGGCCAGTTCCGCATCGATCGTCACATGCGAGCGCTGGTTGTGCGCGCCGTACTGCGAGATCTGCTTCGAGCACGGGCACAGACTCGTGACCGGCACCAGCACCTTCAGGAACACACGCGTCACGCCGTCGCGCACATCGCCCGCAAGCGTCACCTCATAGTCGAGCAGGCTCTGCACGCCCGACACCGGCGCGGTCTTGTTCACGAAATACGGGAACGACACTTCGATACGTCCGGCGCGCGCCTCGAGCTTCTCGAGCATCGAGGCCAGCATCGGGCGCAGCGTCGTCGCATCGAGCGGCTCGGTGCGCTCCTCGAGCAAGGCGACGAAGCGCGACATATGCGTGCCCTTCTGCTCCGCGGGCAAGTGAACATCGAGGTTCCACGTGCCGATGGTCGGCTGTACCGCGCCGGCTTGCGTGCGAACCGTCAATGGATGACGCACCGCCTTGACGCCCACCCGCTGAATCGGAATCTGCCGGGTATCGACCGTGCTCTGCACGTCGGGCATCACGAAAGCGGGGTTCATCTGATTCATCTTTTTATCCTCACGGGCACGCGCGGGCGCGTGCGTGCAAATGGCGATCTGCAAATGGCAACCGCCGGCTTCAAGCCGGCGGTTCCGGATGGGCTCCACGGCCCATCGACTCGTATTGGAGAATGCCGCAACCGGCGGCAAGTGCGCCGTCAGGCTCAGGCGACGCGCTTCACCGACTTTCCGGCCGATGCCGCGCTGACATGATCGATGAACCGTTCGCGGATCGACTTCGCGATGCCCGCGCCGTCGAGACCGCATTCGGCGAGCAGCTTGGCCGGATCCCCATGATCGATGAACTGATCGGGGAGGCCCAATTGTAGTACGGGCCTGATAACCCCACTTGCCAGCAGGGCTTCGACGCAGGCAGAGCCCGCACCGGCCATCACACTGCCTTCTTCGACCGTGACGAGCGCATCGTGCGTTTCCGCCAGTTCGCGGATCAGCTCCGCGTCGACCGGCTTCACGAAGCGCATGTTGGCGACGGTCGCATCGAGCTGCTCGGCGGCGGCGAGCGACGGTGCGACCATCGTGCCGAACGCGAGAATCGCGATGCGCTTGCCCGCGGGCTGCGACGTTTCGCGGCGGATTTCGCCCTTGCCGACCGGCAGTGCGGCCATCTGCTTGACGGTCGCGACGCCCGTTCCCGCGCCGCGCGGATAGCGGACCGCCGTCGGGTTCGGCTGCTGAAGCGCCGTATACAGCATCTGACGGCATTCGTTTTCGTCCGACGCGGCCATCACCGTCATGTTCGGGATGCAGCGCAGGAACGCGAGGTCGTAGGCGCCCGCGTGCGTCGCGCCGTCCGCGCCGACAAGACCCGCGCGGTCGATCGCGAACACGACCGGCAGGTTCTGCAATGCGACATCGTGAATCAGCTGGTCGTAGCCGCGCTGCAGGAACGTCGAGTAGATCGCGACGACCGGCTTCATGCCTTCGGCCGCGAGGCCGCCCGCGAACGTAACCGCATGCTGTTCCGCGATGCCGACGTCGTAGTAGCGGTCCGGAAAGCGCTTCTCGAACTCGACCATACCCGAGCCTTCGCGCATTGCCGGCGTGATGCCGACCACGCGCGCGTCGAGCTCGGCCGCATCGCAAAGCCACTCGCCGAACACTTGCGTGTACGTCTTCTTGCCAGGCGCGGACGACGGCTTGATGCCCTCGGCCGGGTTGAACTTGCCGGGGCCGTGGTACAGCACCGGATCGGCTTCGGCGAGCTTGTAGCCCTGGCCTTTCTTCGTCACGACGTGCAGGAATTGCGGCCCGCGCAATTCCTTGATGTTCTGCAGCGTCGGGATCAGCGAGTCGAGATCGTGCCCGTCGATCGGACCGATGTAGTTGAAACCGAACTCTTCGAACAGCGTAGCCGGCACGATCATGCCCTTCGCGTGTTCTTCGAGCTTGCGCGCGAGGTCGAGCATCGGCGGCGCCACGCGCAGCACGCGTTCGACGCCCGCGCGCGCGGCCGCGTAGAAGCGGCCGGACATGAGCCGTGCAAGATGGCGGTTCAACGCGCCGACCGGCGGCGAGATCGACATGTCGTTGTCGTTCAGGATGACGAGCAGCGGCACGTCGTCGGCCACACCGGCGTTGTTCATCGCTTCGAACGCCATGCCCGCCGTCATCGCGCCATCCCCGATCACCGCGATCGAAAAGCGGTCTTCGTGCTGCAGCTTGCTCGCGATCGCCATGCCGAGCGCGGCCGAAATCGACGTGCTCGAATGCGCGGTGCCAAACGTGTCGTATTCGGATTCCGAGCGGCGCGGGAAGCCCGAGATGCCGCCGAGCTGGCGCAGCGAATGCATCTGGTCGCGGCGGCCCGTCAGGATCTTGTGCGGATAGGTCTGGTGGCCGACGTCCCAGACAATGCGATCGCGCGGCGTGTCGAACACGTAATGCAGCGCGATCGTCAGCTCGACGGTACCGAGATTGGACGACAGATGTCCGCCGGTTTGCGACACGCTGTCGAGCACGAAATTACGCAGCTCGCCGGCAAGCGAATGCAACTGGCGGAGGTCGAGGCGGCGCAGGGCGGCCGGGTCGTCAATGGTTTTCAGCAAGTCGTACATCGTCGTTCCATTGTAGGAAAACTTGCGCGCCCGCACTTCATTCGCGCCTACCCCTTCTGGTCTCTAGCGTGGCGGCGGGCTTTCGCGTTGGTTCTTCGCTTCTTCAGCTGACCCGGTTCACGACCAGGTCCGCAAGCTCGGCAAGACGCTGTGCGCGCGTGCCGAAGGGCGCGAGCGCCGCGTGTGCATCGCTGCGCAGTTGCGCCGCGAGCGCGCGCGATGCGTCGAGCCCGATAATCGATACATAAGTCGGCTTGCCGTCCTTCGCATCCTTGCCCGCGGTCTTGCCGAGCGTGGCCGAATCGGATGTGGCGTCGAGGATGTCGTCGACCACCTGGAATGCGAGGCCCACGGCCGCCGCATAAGCGTCGAGCGCGCGCAGCGCGTTCGCATCGGGCGTCTCGCCGGCCAGCGCACCCATGCGCACCGACGCGCGCAACAGCGCGCCGGTTTTCATACGGTGCATCGTTTCGAGTTGCTCGCGCGTAAGCTTGTGGCCGACGCTCGCGAGATCGATGGCCTGGCCGCCCGCCATGCCGATCGAGCCGATCGCGAGGGCAAGCTCGCGCGTCAGCGCCGCCTGCTGTGCGGCAGCAAGCGCCGCGCCTTCGGTCAGCGCGACGAATGCCTGCGACTGCAGCGCGTCGCCGACCAGCAGTGCCATCGCTTCATCGTACTGGATGTGCACCGTCGGCTTGCCGCGGCGCAGGGCATCGTCGTCCATGCATGGCATGTCGTCGTGCACGAGCGAGTACACATGCACCATTTCCAGCGCGGCCGCGGCGGCCTCGAGCGACTCGGCACGCGCGCTCGTCAACTCGCCTGCCGCGTGGCAGAGCAACGGACGGACGCGCTTGCCGCCGCCCAGCACCGCGTAGCGCATCGCCTCATGCAGGCGCGCCGGGGCGGTCGAGGTGGGCGGCAAGTAGTGATCGAGAGCCTGTTCCACGCGCTCGAGCACCGTGCGCATCCATTGTTCGAAATTCATAGATCGTCGTCTCCGCTATCAGCGGCGGTTGTGGGGAGCGGCTTCAGCGTTTCGCCATCAAGCACGCGAACCTGTTGTTCGACTTTTTCGAGTTGCTGCTGGCAGAACGCCACGAGGGCGGCGCCGCGCCGGTACGCGGCAAGCGACTCCTCAAGACTCAAGCTGCCGCCCTCCATGCGCCCGACGAGCCCTTCGAGCTCCGCGAGCGCCGCTTCGTACGTGTCGGGCAGCGGCGCACCGGCCTCTGCCGCAGGGGACGTATCAGCGTTCTGGTTGGATGCGGTGTTCGCCATGAATCGTCGCAAAATTAAAACAAGTCGGACATTCTACGGCAAAAGCGACATTTCCGATCTCACCACCGGCTCCGATGCCGTTGCGCATTGGGCACACGACATGCGGGCCATGGCATGCATGCGCGTCGCGTCCGTCAAAAAACTCTAGCGCCGATAGGGTAAAAACGCGAACTTCGAAGACAATTTTGACCCAAATCAGGTACTTAAAGTCCCCAAGGAGGGGGAAACAGGTATAATCGCGGGCTCCCTAAATCGAATCTTCGATGGTTGGGTTGTTCACTGCTTTCACGTCTTCATCGGGAGTGGGAATGTCCAATCTGAGCAATGCGCTGCAGTTGCGAGCTATTCATAGTCAGCTGCCAGTCGCCGCTTACTTTGACGAAGCGCTTCTTACGCGCGAACTCGAAACCCTTTTCAGGAAAGGTCCTCGTTACGTCGGGCACGAATTGATGGTGCCCGAAACGGGAAACTATTTTGCCCTGCCGAGCGAAAGCGAAGGTCGCGTCCTCGTTCGCAACCAGCAATCGCAGGTCGAACTGCTGTCGAACGTGTGCCGGCATCGCCAGGCGATCATGCTGAACGGTCGCGGCAGCACGGAGAATATCGTCTGTCCCCTGCACCGCTGGACGTACGACCTGAACGGCCAGTTGCTCGGCGCGCCGCACTTCGCGGACAACCCCTGTCTGAATCTCGGCGCCACGCCGCTGCAGAACTGGCATGGGCTGCTCTTCGAAGCGCAAGGACGCGATGTCGCGAAAGATCTCGCGCGCCTCGGCACGAAAGACCACTTCGCCTTTACGGACTATATGTTCGATCACGTCGAAGTCCACGAGTGCAATTACAACTGGAAGACCTTTATCGAGGTCTATCTGGAGGACTATCACGTCGTGCCATTCCATCCGGGCCTTGGCAGCTTCGTGAATTGCGACGACCTCAAGTGGGAATTCGGCGACTGGTACAGCGTGCAAACGGTAGGCGTCCATAACGGCCTCGCGCGCGCGGGCAGCCCGACATACGCGAAATGGCACGACGAGGTACTGCGCTTTCGCGACGGCAAGCCGCCCGAATTCGGCGCGATCTGGATGGTGTACTACCCGGGCATCATGATCGAGTGGTATCCGCACGTGCTCGTCGTGTCGTGGCTGATTCCGCGCGGTCCGCAAAAAACCACCAATGTCGTCGAGTTTTATTACCCTGAAGAAATTGCGCTGTTCGAACGGGATTTCATCGAAGCCGAGCGCGCCGCCTATATGGAAACGGCCCGCGAAGACGACGAGATCGCCGAGCGGATGGACGCGGGCCGCCGTGCGCTGATGGAGCGCGGCGAATCTCAGGTCGGCCCGTATCAAAGCCCGATGGAAGACGGCATGCAGCACTTCCACGAGTTTTTGCGCCGCGAGTTGGGGACGATCTGATCTCCAGTCATGGCGAGGCGCGCGTCGCTTCGCAAGACGGCGCGGCATTGAACGACGTGTAAAGGACGGGCTTCGGGCCCGTCTTTTTTGTTTAGACTACTAGACACATCGTCCGGCACCGTCCGGCCTCGTTTGCTTTGAGGAGCCGCCATGTCCCAGAACGCCACACCTCACACCCATCACACGACGCTCATCTCGGCCGAGAATCTCGCCGAGCGGCTCGCATCGGCGCCAGACAACGTATTCATTGCGGACTGCCGGTTCGATCTGGTCGATGCCGAAGCGGGTCCGAAGGCGTATGCGGCCGGCCACTTGCCGCATGCGCATTATTTGCATCTCGATCGCGACCTGTCCGGAGCCAAGACCGGCAAGAATGGGCGCCATCCATTGCCCGACCGTCAACATCTCGTCGATACGCTGGCCGCACTGGGTCTCAGGCAAGGTCAGCAGGTGGTCGCCTATGACGCGCACGGCGGCATGTATGCGGCGCGTTTGTGGTGGCTGCTGCGCTGGCTCGGCCACGATTCGGTCGCGCTGCTCGACGGCGGGTTGCAAGCCTGGCAGGCGGCCGGGCAGCCGCTCACGCAAGATGTGCCACCCACCACGCGCGGCGACTTCAAGGCCGGCAAGCCGCTTGCGGTGACCGTCGACGCGCAGGCCGTCGAACACAACCTGAACACGCATGAGCGCACGCTGCTCGATGCGCGCGCCGCCGATCGGTATCGCGGCGAGAACGAGACGCTCGATCGCGTCGGCGGTCATATTCCCGGCGCGTTGAATCGCTTCTTCAAGGACAACCTCACGGCAGACGGCCGCTTCAAAGCGGCGCACACGTTGCGCGACGAGTTCGGCGCGGTCATGCCCGGTGTCGCGCCGGAGCGGGTCGTGCTGCAATGCGGTTCCGGCGTAACCGCATGTCATAACGCACTCGCGATGGAGATTGCCGGTTTGCACGGCGCCGCGTTGTACCCTGGATCGTGGAGCGAATGGAGTGCGGACCCGGCCCGGCCGGTTGCGACCGGGGCCAAACCTTGAGCCCGAGCCTGGGCGCAGCGGACAGGCGGGATATCGCGAGCGCGCGAGGCGCCAGCGCGGCCGTTACACGCCGCCTGCTTCAGATCAAACGCCGTGCTGCCTGAACCACGCAAGCACACGGCGCCAGGCATCTTGCGCATCGGCCTTTCGATAGCTCGGCCGATAATCCGCGAAGAAAGCATGCCCCGCATCGTCGTACACGACGAACTGCGAACCGCGCGCCTGCTGCGGCCCCTGCGCGATCAGCGCTTTCATTTTTGCGAGCGTGTCCTGCGGAATGCTCTGGTCCTCGCGACCATACAAGCCGAGCACGGGCACCTTCAGATCGCCGACGTGGTCGATCGGATTCGACGGCTGCAACGTCGTCGGCGTGCCGACCACGCGCCCATAAAATGCGACCGCCGCCTTCAGACGCGGATTGTGCTCCGCATAGAGCCACGCGATGCGCCCGCCCCAGCAGAAGCCCGTCAAGCCGACGCGGTTCAGATCGCCGTTATGCTCGCCGGCCCACGCGAAGGTCGCATCGAGATCCTGCAGGACCTGCTCGTCCGGCACCTTGCTGACGAGCTGCTCGTTCAACTGCTGCATGCTCGTGTAAGCGGACGCGTCGCCCTGCCGCACATACAGGTCCGGTGCGATCGCCAGGTAGCCGGCCTTCGCGAAACGCCGGCATACATCGGCGATATGCTCGTGCACGCCGAAGATTTCATGGACGACGATGATGACCGGCAAATGCGTCTTGCCCTTCGGCTGCGCCCGATAGGCGGGCACCAGGGTATCGCCGGAATGGATGCCGACTTCGCCCGCTTCGAGGCCTTCGCTGTCGGTATGAACGGTTTGCGCGGAAACCGGCAGCACCGAAGCCGCAAAGCCGGTGCCGATGGCGGCCTTGATGAACGTGCGGCGATTGAAAGGGACGTGCGGAATCAAACTGTCGATTTCAGGCTTCAGCATGCTGCGCTCCTCGATAAGCGGCAAAGTCGAACGGCCAATGTCGAACGACCAATGTTGAACAGCGGTGACCAGCATTCGGCCGGCATCGTCGATGCATGCGAGAGCGGACAAGCGGGCAGCCGAAACCGCAACAGGATACGCCTCCCGTGCGGCGGCTTGCAGAAGTGGCCGAGCCTCAGGCTCGCGGTTCGCCGCGACTCAGTGCAACTTCACGCGAGGCGACGTCGTGCGATGCAGCCAGTGCGCGAACGTATCGAGCACCATCCGCGCATAGCCGTGCAACGCGGCGATATGTAACCGATAAAGCGACATGTACATGAAGCGCGCGAACAGACCTTCGATCAGGAAGTTGCCGCCGATCACGCCGCCCATCAGATTGCCGACCGCGCTGAAATGGCCCAGCGATACGAGCGAGCCGAAATCGCGATACGTGAACTCCCGCAACGGGCGGCCCGCAAGCCGGTCCGCGATCGCCTTGAGCAGAAAGCTCGCCTGCTGATGCGCGGCCTGCGCGCGCGGCGGCACGTTGCGCTCGTTGCCGGGCCACGGGCAGGCTGCGCAGTCGCCGAGCGCGAAGATGTCGTCGTCGATTTCGGTTTGCAGCGTGCGTCGCACGACCAGTTGGCCAAGCCGGTTAACGGGCAGGCCGTCGAGTTCGCCGAGTACCGCGGGCGCCTTGATACCGGCTGCCCAGACTGTCAGATCGGCGCGCATGGCTTTGCCGCTCGCGGTGCGCACGACACCAGGGGCGACTTCAGCGACGGTCTCGCCGACCATCACCTGCACGCCGAGCTTCGTCAGCAATTCCGTCGTCGCCGTCGACACGCGCTCCTGCAGCGCGGGCAAAATGCGCGGGCCCGCTTCGATCAGCACGATGCCGATATCGTGGCGCGGATCGAGCTTATGCAAACCATACGCGGACAACACGTGCGCGGTGTTGCGCAGTTCGGCCGATAGTTCGACGCCGGTCGCGCCGCCGCCGACAATGGCAACCTGAATGCGCGGCTCGCCAGGCTGTGCGGCAAAGGCTTGAGCTTGGGTTTGAGCCTGTCCGTGCCCTTGCGCTTGCGCCACGTCCGCCGCGACGACCGACTGAGCCTCGGCCTGCTGCGCCGTCCTGAGTTCGCCCGCATGCTCAGTCTGGTGCTCGGTCCGATACTCCGCCCGCACGCACGCCGCAATCAACCGCTTGCGGAAGCGCTCGGCCTGCGGCACCGTATCGAGCGCAATCGAATTCTCCTGCGCGCCCTGCACGCCGAAGAAATGCGTCGTGCTGCCGATCGCGATCACAAGCGTGTCGTATCCGAGCTCGCGCTGCGGCAGCAACTCCGCGCCGTCGTCGTCCGCGATGGCGCCGAGCGTGATGCGTTTCGCCGCGCGATCGAGCTTCTTCAGCTCGCCCTGCTGAAAATCGAAACCATGCCAGCGCGCCTGCGCCGCATACGGCAGTTCCTGCGTGAACGGATCGAGACTGCCCGCCGCCACCTCATGCAGCAGCGGTTTCCACACATGCGTCGGATAGCGGTCGACCAGCGTGACGTGCACGCTCGCGTGCTCGGCCCGCTTGCCGCGGCCATAACGGTCACCCAGGCGCGTGGCCAGTTCCAGCCCGCCCGCTCCCCCACCAACGACGACGATACGATGCATCGAGACTCTCCGGTTTCTGATCCACGAGTTAGACGTCGCCGCGGCGTGCGCCGCGGATGAACCTCAATGCGCCTCTTCCCAGTTCGCGCCCGCGCCGACTTCCGCGACAAGCGGCACCTTCAGCGATGCAACGCCGCACATCAGCTCGGGCAGCCGCTCGCGAACCTGGGACAGCTCTTCATCGGGTACTTCGAGTATCAGTTCGTCGTGCACCTGCATGATCATGCGCGTGCCGATGCGCGATTCGTCGAGCCACTTCTGCACGGCGATCATCGACAGCTTGATCAGATCGGCCGCGGTGCCCTGCATCGGCGCGTTGATCGCCGCGCGTTCGGCGGCCTGCCGGCGCGGCCCGTTGCCGCCGTTGATCTCGGGCAGCCACAGACGGCGCCCGAACACCGTCTCCACATAGCCCTTCGCCTTCGCGCTCGCGCGCGTATCGTCCATATAGCGTGCGACGCCGGGATAGCGCGCGAAATAGCGGTCGATATAAAGCTTCGCCGCATCGCGCGTGATGCCGAGGTTCGATGCGAGCCCGAACGAGCTCATGCCGTAGATCAAGCCGAAGTTGATCACCTTCGCGATGCGACGTTGATCGGAGCTCACTTCGATTGGCGTGACGCCGAACACTTCGGACGCAGTGGCGCGGTGGATGTCCTCGCCTTGTGCGAACGAGCTCAGCAACGACTCGTCGCCCGAAATGTGCGCCATGATGCGCAGTTCGATCTGCGAGTAGTCGGCCGACACGAGCTTGTGGCCCGGCGGCGCGATAAACGCCTCGCGGATGCGCCGGCCTTCGCCGCTGCGCACCGGAATGTTCTGCAGGTTCGGATCGTTCGATGCAAGCCGGCCCGTTACCGCAACCGCCTGTGCGTAATTCGTATGCACGCGGCCGGTGCGCGCGTTGACCATGCGCGGCAGCTTATCCGTGTAGGTCGACTTCAGCTTCGACAGGCCGCGATGCTCGAGCAGCAGCTTCGGCAGCGGGTAATCTTCGGCGAGCTTTTGCAGCACTTCTTCATCGGTGGACGGCGCACCGCTCGGCGTCTTCTTGATCACCGGCAGTTGCAGCTTCTCGAAGAAGATCTGTCCGATCTGCTTCGGCGAGCCCATATTGAATTCGCCTTCGGCGAGCACGTACGCTTCCTTTTCGAGCTCGATGAGGCGCAGCGCAATCTCGTTGCTTTGCTGCTGCAGCTTCTGCGCGTCGATCAGCACACCGTTGCGCTCCATCTTGCGCAGCACGCGCGCAGTCGGCAATTCGATGCTGGCGTAAACGAAATCGAGCCCGGCTTCGGCCTTCACCTGCGGATAGAGCGTTTGATGCAGCTGCAAGGTGATATCGGCATCTTCGGCTGCATAGGCGGCGGCCTGTTCGAGCGCGACTTCGTCGAAACCGATCTGCTGCGCGCCCTTGCCCGCGACGTCCTCGTACTTGATCGTCTTCAGGCCCAGATGACGCAGCGCGAGACTGTCCATATCGTGCGAACGGTGCGATTCGAGCACGTACGACTGCAACAGCGTGTCGTGTTCGATGCCCTCCATCGCGATGCCGTAGTTCGCCAACACCTGCTCATCGTATTTCAGATGCTGGCCGACCTTTTTCCGATCGGCGCTTTCGAGCCACGGCTTGAGCTTCGCGAGCACCTCGTCGCGCGGCAGTTGCACCGGCGCATCGGGGCCGCGATGCGCGACCGGAATATATGCCGCATGCCCCGGCTCGACCGATACCGACAAGCCGACGAGTTCGGCGACCATCGGATCGAGCGACGTCGTTTCGGTATCGAACGCGGTTATTTCCGCGGCGTCGATCTTCGCGAGCCACTCGTCGAATTTTTCCCACGTCTGCACCGTCTCGTAGTGTCGCACGCCATCGATGACCGGCGCGGGCGTCTCGCCTGCGCCCGGCCCTTCGACCGCTTCCGCCGCTTCGACTTCGCGCAGCCAGGTCTTGAAGCCATGCCGCGTGAAAACATCGCGCAGTTCGTCGCGCGCTTCCTCGCGCGAAGCAAGCGACGCTTCGATCGAATCGATATGCTGGCTCAGATCGCATGCTGTATCGACGGTCACGAGCTTCTTCGCCATCGGCAGGAAATCGAGCGCACGGCGCAGATTGTCTCCTACCGCACCTTTGATCTCGGCCGCATGTGCGACGATGCCATCAAGCGTTTCGAATTGCGTGAGCCATTTGACGGCCGTCTTCGGGCCGCACTTCTCGACGCCGGGCACGTTGTCGACGGTATCGCCGATCAACGACAGATAATCGACGATCCGCTCGGGCGGCACGCCAAACCTGGCGAGCACGCCTTCACGATCGAGCGTCTCGTTCGTCATCGTATTGATGAGGGTGACATGGTCAGTCACGAGCTGCGCGAGATCTTTGTCGCCGGTGGAAACGACCACCTTCATGCCGTGCTTCTCGGCCTGTTTCGCAAGCGTGCCGATCACGTCGTCGGCCTCGACGCCGTCGATCATCAGAAGCGGCCAGCCGAGCGCGCGCACCGCCACATGAATCGGCTCGATCTGCCGGCTCAGGTCGTCCGGCATCGGCGGGCGGTTGGCCTTGTACTGCGGGTACCAGTCGTCGCGGAAGGTCTTGCCCTTCGCGTCGAACACGCACGCGCTATACTCTGCCGTGACTTCCTTGCGCATGCGGCGCAGCATATTGATGATGCCGTACAGCGCGCCCGTCGGTGCACCATCGGGGCCGCGCAAATCAGGCATCGCATGATAGGCCCGGTACAGATAACTCGAACCGTCGACCAATAGCAGGGTCTTACCTTCCAGTGCTGTTCCCGGTCCATGCTTTGCATCGGCTGCCGGTTTGGCTTGCAGGTCGGTGTTGAGCCCAGCTTCCAGATCTCGTTCTTCAGGCATTATGACTAAGAGAAAAGTAATTCCGAGTCTGCGTTCACTCGCAGATCAAGAGCGCGCAACGGCCAAGAAGGCGCGCGCATCGTGGCAGATGTTCACGATTATGGCAGAGTTTATCGAGGCGACCGAGTACCTGTCGGAGATCCGGCCGGCGGTCAGTATCTACGGTTCGGCGCGCCTGAAACCGAACTCGCCTTACTACAAACTCGCCACGCAAATAGCACGCAAACTGTCCGATGCGGGCTTCGCGGTCATCTCCGGCGGCGGCCCCGGCATCATGGAAGCGGCGAATAAAGGTGCGCATGCGGGCAAGGCGCCGTCGGTCGGCCTCAACATCGAATTGCCGCACGAGCAGTCGGGCAACCAGTGGCAGGATATTTCGCTGCGCTTCAGGCATTTCTTCACGCGCAAGGTGACGTTCGTGAAGAACTCCGACGCGGTGATCGTCATGCCGGGCGGCTTCGGCACGCTCGACGAACTGGCCGAAGTACTCACGCTCATTCAGACGAAGAAGTCGCGTCACGTGCCGATCATTCTGGTCGGCGCCGAGTTCTGGAAGGGTCTGCTCGGCTGGTTCCAGGAAGCCCTCGTGCCGATGGGCCTCATCAATCCCGAAGACATGAACCTCATGCAGGTGATCGACGACCCGGACCAGGTGCTCGAAGCCGTGCTGTCGTTCTATGAGGAACGCGAAGAGGCCGAGGTGCATCCGACCAAGTCGGACGAAGACCGGATGTTCTACCTGTAACGCTGCAACGCTTTATCGCGAATGGCGGTGCGCTCGCTAGCGCGCATCCGTCTGTTTCGACTGCGCTTCGAGCCAGCGGCAGAACTGCGTAACGAGCGGCGCATCGGCCACTTCGCGCCGCGCCACCCACCAATAGCCGCGCAACGCGATGCGCGGCCCTTCCAGCGGCATCACGAGACGCCCCGACGCGAGTTCGTCGTCGATGATCGGCAGCGGCCCTAGCGCAACGCCGAGGCCGTCGACGGCCGCCTGCAGTGCCAGATAGAAGTGGTCGAACGATTGCTTCTTGCGGCACTTCGATTTCACGCCCGCGGTAGCGAGCCACTGGCGCCATGCGTCGGGACGCGTATCGGAATGCAGCAGCACGTGACGCGAAAGATCGTCGGCCGCGTTGATCGGCGAGCGCTTCAACAGCGCGGGACTGCAGACCGGCGCTTCGCTTTCGTCGAGGAAATGGCCGCTCACGCAGTTCGGCCAATGCGCGGGACCGCGCCGCACTGCGATGTCGAAGCCGTCGATCGACTCGACCGGCGCATTCGATGTCGCAAGACGCAGTTCCACGTTCGGCGCGATGCGCTGAAACTGGCTCAGACGCGGCAGCAGCCATTTCATCGCGAAGGTCGGCAACGCGTTGACGCGTAGCACGTGCACGACGCCGGTATCGCGCAACTGTTCAGTGGCGGATGCGAGGTTGTCGAACGCGGTCTGCACCTGCGCAAGATAACGGCGGCCGCCGTCGGTAAGCCGCACGCGCTTGCCGATGCGGTCGAACACCTGCACGCCGACCCATGCTTCGAGCGCGGCGACCTGGCGGCTGATTGCACCGTGCGTCACATGGAGTTCGTCCGCGGCGGCGCTGAAACTTTCGCGGCGCGCCGCGGCTTCGAACGCGCGCAGCGCGGGAAACGGGGGTAGCTTGCGCGTCATGCCCACGATTATGCTTGTGAGTTCAAGTCACAAGCAAGCGCCCAAAAAATCGTTTTGTATTGCTCGCGAACAGCGCTACCCTCCGTAGCCTGTACCAAGGGGCGATTTCAATGAATCAACACTCCTCCTCTTCCGCGCAGGGGGCGTCGGGCGCGTCGGCTACCTCGGCCTCGAACACGCAAGCGTTGCCGGAAAGCGACGTCGCTCCGAATGCCGTCCCTACCGTCGGCGATCTGTTCAAAGGCTTCCTCGGCCTCGGGCTCACGTCGTTCGGCGGCGCGTTGCCGCTTGCGCGGCGCACCGTCGTCGAACGGCACCGCTGGCTGTCCGGCGCCGAGTTCACCGATCTGCTCGGGCTGTGCCAGTTTCTGCCGGGTGGCAACGTAATCAACCTGTCGGTTGCGATCGGCATGCGCTTTCACGGCTGGCGCGGCGCGCTCGCGGCACTGCTCGGTCTGATTGCCGGGCCATCGCTGGTGGTGATCGCACTCGGTGTGCTTTATGAACACACGCAAAACGATCCGCATGTTCAGCATCTGTTCGCCGGCCTTGCAGCGGCGGCGGCAGGCTTGCTGATTGCGATGGCGGCAAAGATTCTGATGCCGCTGCGGCGCAACCCGGTCGCGGCCGGCATCGCCGCGCTCGGCTTCGTGGCGATCGCGGTCATGCGCTTTCCGTTGCTGCCGACGATGCTCGTGCTCACGCCGCTCAGCATCGCGCTCGCCGCGCACGCGGCTGCGAAGTCCTCGAAGTCCTCGAGCGGAGCCGGACGATGATCGCCACGCTCGTCGCGCTCGCGCTGATCTTCAGCCAGCTATCGCTGCTCGCGTTCGGCGGCGGCAATACGATCCTGCCGGAGATGCAGCGGCAGGTGGTCGATGTCCATCACTGGATGCCGGCCAGCGAATTCAGCGCGCTGTTTGCACTCGCGCAGGCAGCGCCGGGACCGAACATGATGGTCGTCACGCTGGTCGGCTGGCACGTGGCCGGCTGGGCGGGCGTGCTCGTCACATCGATTGCGAAGTTCGGTCCGTCGTCGCTCGTCACCGCGCTCGCGTTGCACGCGTGGGAGCGCTTCAAAGACCGGCCGTGGCGCAGCATCGCGCAGAAGGGACTCGTGCCGGTCACCGCGGGGCTCGTTGCGGCAAGCGCCGTGCTGATTGCACGCGCGTCGGATTCGACGTGGCTTGCGTGGAACATCACGGGAGTTTGCGCGGCGCTTTCGTTCACGACGCGCATTCATCCGTTGTGGCTGCTGGCGGCGGGGAGCGTGATCGGGTTGGTTGGGTTGGGTTTTCTGTAGGCCTTTGCGTGTGGACGCGGTACAGTGCAAAGACTGGTCTCCGACAAAGCCACCAACGGAGTGATCAACGCCGGTGGCCGAGTTTTTCCTTCTTATGACGGCCGCGGAACAAAGTCCGTCAACGCCGGGCGCGTCGACACGCGAAACTCAAGCCCAGCGGTCAGCGTACCGACTGTCCTCGTGACAGACGCCAATGCGCCCACACTCACTGAAAGGCCACTTCCGCGAAACTCCTCAACTTCCGGCTATGCAACCGATGCAAGCCATCGGCCCGCAGCAACTCCATCGCGGCCACCCCGATCTGCAGATGCTGGTCCACCTGCGCACGATAAAACTGATCGGCCATGCCGGGCAACTTCAGCTCGCCGTGCAGCGGCTTGTCCGATACGCACAGCAACGTGCCGTACGGCACGCGGAAGCGAAATCCGTTCGCCGCAATCGTCGCGCTTTCCATATCGAGCGCAATCGCTCGGCTTTGCGATAGCCGCTGCACCGGCTCGCGATGGTCGCGCAATTCCCAGTTGCGGTTATCGACGCTCGCCACCGTCCCCGTGCGCATCACGCGCTTCAGTTCCACGCCGTCGAGCCGTGTGACCTGCGCAACCGCGCGCTCGAGCGCGACCTGCACCTCGGCGAGCGCCGGAATCGGCACCCACAGCGGCAAATCGTCATCGAGCACGTGATCTTCGCGCACGTAGCCGTGCGCCAGCACGTAGTCGCCGAGTCGCTGCGTATTGCGCAGCCCCGCACAATGGCCGAGCATGACCCACGCATGCGGACGCAGCACCGCGATATGGTCGGTGATCGTCTTTGCATTCGACGGCCCGACGCCGATATTGACCATCGTGATGCCGCCGCCGTCCGCGCGCTTCAGGTGATAGGCGGGCATCTGCGGCAGCCGCGGCGGCGACGTGCCTTCGCTCTCCTGCTCGCCGAGATTCGCGTTGTACGTGATCACGTCGCCGGGCTCGACAAACGACGTGTACTCGCCGCGATAGGCGCGCAATTCCGCATCGTCGGTATGCGCCATCATCGTACGGCCGAGCTTCACGAACTCGTCGATGTAGAACTGATAGTTCGTGTACAGCACATAGTTCTGGAAGTGCGTCGGCGACGTGGCCGTGTAATGCCTGAGCCGATGCAGCGAGAAATCGACGCGGGCCGCGGTGAACAGCGCGAGCGGATGCGGTTCGCCCGGCATCGGTTCGTACGTGCCATTGACGATCCGGTCGTCGAGCAGCGCGAGGTCCGGCGTATCGAACACGTCGCGCATCATGACGAGGCGGTCGCGGTCGAGATCGCCCTCGAGGTGGATGCCCTCCGCAAACGCAAAATGGATCGGAATGGCCTGGTCCGAGACACCCACTTCGATCGCCACATGATGGTTCTTCGCCAGCAGCCGCAATTGTTCGCGATAGTAATTACCGAACAGGTCGGGCCGTGTCACGGTAGTTTCGAATACGCCCGGGCCCGCGACGAAACCATATGAACGGCGCGAGTCGACGTGCGTGTTGACTTCGGTACGCACGCGCACGAACGGATAGCACGCGCGCACGCGGCGCTCGAATGCTTCGTTGCGCCGATAGCGCGCGAAAGCATCGCGCAAGAACGACGTGTTCGCTTCGTATATTGCGGAAAGACGCGTGACAGCCTCGGTGGGATCGTCGAACGCCTCCGTCGTATACGCGCTGGCCGGCGTCTGCACCAGGCGCTGATTGGTCTCGTAGTTCATTTCACGTGCCTCGGTTGATAGGCTCACATTACCACGGAACCCGCGCCGCCCGGCCGGCTGCCACGCCGCCAATGCGCTTGCGCCAACGCGCCGCGCACAATCGTCGAAAGCGGCGCAAAATAAGGCGAAGCCGGCCGTTGGCCGAACCGGATTTGCTAGAATCGCATCACCCTCTCGGAGAATCACCATGAAGCCCCTCCTTCCCGCTGCCGTCGCACTGGCTTTCGCCGTGTCAGGGGCCGCGCTCGCGCAGCCCGCCGCTGCCGACCAGGTGCCGCCTGCGCAGCAGCAGACCACCGCCCCGATGTCCGCGAACGAGCGGGCGGGTCTGCCGGATCTGGACGCGATCAACCGCCCCGCGGCGGAAGTCAGCTCCAAGGTGGATATCAACGTGCCGCGCACGCCGAGCTTCTACGAACGCAGCGGCAACGGCACCGAGATCACCGAGTACCGCGACCGCGGCAAGCCTGTCGAAATCGACGTGCGCTCGAACTTCGGCACGCGCTACCAGATGAGCGCGCCGATCGACACCTCGCCGCAAGTCCACGATAGCTCGCGCCCGACCACGCGCCTGCCGTCCTTCAACATCAAGTACTGAACGAACGTTGCCCGCGGTGCGCGCGAGGCTCACGGCCCGGAAACACCGGACCTGTCCATGCAAGCACCGCGCATGATTCGCGTCATCGCATAAACGCACGCTACAACCGGTTCATCACCCTCGACCACCCCACTGGCGGCCCAAGAACGCCAGCCCACCAACCCGACCGATGTTTTCCGCATGGCCGTCTTCACTGCTGTAACCGAAGCCCAACTCGCGCAATGGCTGCGCCACTATGACCTCGGCGACGTCGTCGAATTTCGCGGCATCACGCCCGGCATTGAAAACAGCAACTTCTTTCTGACGACTTCGCGCGGCGAATACGTCCTGACGATCTTCGAGAAGCTGACCGATCGCCAGTTGCCGTTCTATCTCGACCTGATGCGGCATCTCGCCGCGCATCGCGTGCCGGTGCCCGACCCGGTGCCGCGCGACGATGGCGCGCTGTTCGGCATGCTGCACGGCAAGCCTGCGGCCATCGTCACGAAGCTCGAAGGCGCGCCGGAACTGGCGCCCGGCGTCGAGCATTGCGTCGAAGTCGGACAGATGCTCGCGCGCATGCATCTCGCGGGTCGCGACTTCGCGCATCATCAACCGAACCTGCGCAGCCTCGCCTGGTGGGAAGACACGGTGCCTGCCCTGCTGCGCTTCGTCGACGGCGCTCAACGCGCGCTGCTGACCGACGAACTCGCGCATCAGCACGCGTTCTTTGCATCGGCCGGCTATGCGGCGATGCCCGGCGGCCCGTGCCACTGCGATCTGTTCCGCGACAACGCGCTATTCGCGCACGCGGCTCCCGGCACCGGGCACGAAGTGCGCCTCGGCGGCTTCTTCGATTTCTACTTCGCGGGCTGCGATAAATGGCTTTTCGACGTCGCGGTCACCGTCAACGACTGGTGCGTCGATCTGCCGACCGGGCGTCTCGACGACGCGCGTGTCGAAGCATTGCTGCGTGCGTATCAGACTGTCCGTCCGTTCACGCACGAGGAAAATCGCCACTGGGGCGATATGCTGCGTGCGGGCGCGTACCGTTTCTGGGTCTCGCGCCTGTATGATTTCCATATGCCGCGCGCGGCCGAACTGCTGAAACCGCATGACCCCGGTCATTTCGAGCGCATTCTTCGCGAACGTCTGCAAGGCGTCGCACTCCCAGGCATTCACACCTCATGCAACTGATCGAAGTCCCCGCGAAGACCGGCTATGTGTGGTTCCGGCAGGGCATATGGCTGTTCCGCAAGAACCCGCTCGCGTTCCTGACGCTATTCTTCGCGTACCTGCTCGCAATGACGCTGATTTCGCTGATTCCCGTGATCGGCGGCGTGTTGCCGCTCGCGTTGATCCCCGGCATCGCGGTCGGCTTCATGGCGGCATGCCGCGATACGATCGCCGGTAAGCCGGTGTTCCCGACCATCCTCGTCGATGGCTTCCGCTCATACGGCTCGACGGTCACCAAACGCCTGCTGCTGTTGGGATGCCTCTATATCGTCGCGATGGCGCTCGTGCTGGCGGGCTCCGCGCTTGCCGACGGCGGCGTGCTGCTGCGGCTCATGGTGACCGGCGAGGCGATGCAGCAGGAGGCGCTAGCGACCAGCAACCTGCCGCTCGCGGTCCTCACCGCGCTCGCTTTCTACGTGCCCGTCGCGATGCTGTTCTGGTTCTCGCCGATACTCGCAGCGTGGCACGACGTGCCACCGGTGAAGGCAATGTTCTTCAGCATCGTCAGTTGCTGGCGCAACCGCGGGGCATTCGTCGTGTACGGCGTGCTGTGGCTCGCGGTGGCGATCACCGTATCGCTCGGGCTATCCACGCTGCTGCAGGCGCTCGGCGCCAGCGACCACGCGCTGATCGTGCTGATGCCCGCATCGATCATCGTCACGACCATGCTCTATTGCTCGTTCTATGCAACGTATCGCGGCTGTTTCGGCGTCCAGGGACCCGAACAGCCGGCGCCGCCGGTCGTCTGATTTCGCGGCGGCTCGGCTCGTGCTCGCCAGCGTCACCCGATTGCGGCACAATGCTTAGCACGCGATCAATTCGCGCGCTCTCGCCGCTCTCCTGCCGCTCTCTTGCATTCCTTCGCCGAGATGCATCATGACCCAGCGCCCGCTTTTGCCGCTTACGCTCGACACCCAGCTCTGCTTCGCACTGTATTCGGCGTCGCTTGCGATGACGAAAGCCTACAAGCCGCTGCTCGACAGGCTCGGTCTGACCTACCCGCAATATCTCGCGATGCTCGTCCTGTGGGAAGGCGACGACGTGACGGTCAAGGATATCGCTGCGCGGCTCAATCTCGATTCCGCGACGATCACACCGCTGCTCAAGCGCCTCGAGGCGCAAGGTTACGTCGAGCGCACGCGCGGCACCGACGACGAGCGGCTCGTCTTTATCCGCCTGACAAAAGCCGGTACGTCGCTCAAGCGCGCTGCGCGTGAGGTGCCTACCGAAATTCTCGGTGCCACGGGTCAGGCACTGGAATTCGTCGTGCGCTTGCGCGACGACCTCGCGCAGTTGCGCGGGACGCTCAGTGAACATCTCGAACGCGGGTAGTCCTTTCGTGGCGGCGCACGATTAAACGCCGCAGCCGATGCGCAGTTCGAGCAGGCGCTTTTCTTGCACCGGCTCCAACCGGGACAGCCCGGCATTTGCTGTCTCGCCGGCCCACCATTTCTATCGCCCGATCCCATCACGATGACCGAACCGCGGCAACTCGACGCTTCCTTCGACCACGGCCTTGTCTGGTTTCGCCGCGATTTACGCACCGGCGACAACGCTGCGCTTTACTACGCGCTCAAGCATTGCCGGCACGTCTGGTGCGTCTTCGTTTTCGATTCGACGATCCTGCAACCACTGATCGATCGCGCGCGGGAACGTGATCCGAAGCAGATGCCGCGGGACCGGCGCGTCGATTTCATCGTTGCAAGCGTCGCAGAACTGGACCGGTCGCTGCGCGACGGACATGGCGGGCTGATGGTTTCGCATGGCGATCCGCGCGACGTGATCCCCAAGCTCGCGGAACGCTTGAAGATCGACGCCGTATTCGCGAATCACGACTACGAACCGTCGGCGATCGAGCGCGATGAAACCGTCGCGGACCGACTGCGCGACGCGCAGCGCGAACTGATCACGTTCAAGGATCAGGCGATTTTCGAGCGAGACGAGGTGCTGAACGGCCAGAACAAGCCGTTTTCGGTTTTCACGCCGTATCGCAATGCGTGGCTCAGGAAGCTGACGCCGTTCGACCTCAAGCCTTACCCGGTCGAACGTTACGCGAAGAGCCTCGCGAAGCCGCCGGCGGAATTCGACCACGGCATACCGTCGCTCAGCCAGTTGGGTTTCGAACGCAGCAATCTCGCCGACCTGAAGTTGCCGCCGGGCATGAGCGGCGCACAACAGCTACTGGAAGACTTTCTGACGCGTATCGACAGCTACGCAGACCGCCGCAACTTCCCGGCCGCCGCGGGCCCTAGCTATCTGTCCGTGCATCAGCGCTTCGGCACCGTGTCGATTCGCACGCTCGCGCGGCTCGCCAACGATCTGTCGCTGCAGCCCGACGGTGGCGGCGCCTCCGCGTGGCTAACCGAGCTGATCTGGCGTGACTTCTATTTCATGATTCTTACGCACCACCCGCAGGTTGCAGACGGTGCGCCGTTCAAGCCCGAGTTCGACAGCGTGCGCTGGGAGCGCGGCCATGAAGCCGACGCCGCGTTCGCGGCCTGGCGCGAAGCGCGCACCGGCTATCCGCTCGTCGACGCCGCCATGCTACAGATCAATACGACCGGCTATATGCATAACCGTCTGCGCATGGTGACCGCGAGCTTTCTCGTGAAGGATCTGGGTCTCGACTGGCATCTCGGCGAACAGTACTTCGCCGAGATGCTGAACGACTTCGACCTGTCGGCGAACAACGGCAACTGGCAATGGGCGGCGTCGACGGGATGCGACGCGCAACCGTGGTTTCGCATCTTCAATCCCGTCACGCAGTCGGAGCGGTTCGATCCGCAGGGGCGCTTTATCAAGCGCTATTTGCCGCAACTCGAAAAAGTGCCGCCGAAATGGATACACGCGCCATGGCTGGCGAGCGCGGAACAGTTGGCGGAATGGGGCGTGGTGCTCGGGGAGAATTACCCGCCGCCGATGGTCGACCATGCGCAAGCGCGGCAGTTGACGCTCGAGCGCTTTGGGCGAGTGCGGCCTCGAAAGGGTTGAGGTCGCGCCGAAACCGGCCAGCCTTTCGGCCGACCGACGCACGCCCACGGTCAACCAATGCTTAGTGCTGGCTCATCCACGCCGGTTGACGGCGTTGCGCTTCGCGATCGAGCTTGCGCATACGGAATTCGAGGTCGTACAGATCGGTTGCTTCCGACAGGTACGCATCCTGGCGTTCTTTCGCGACTTCGTCAGCGGATTTCGTCAGGAACAGGAAAAGGCGGCTCAGCAGGTACATGGTTCAACCCCTTGGAAGAGTAAAGCTAAGGGATAACCCTTAGTTGTTGCTCCGCATTATAGGGAAAACCCGAACCCAACACCAGCTTTTCTTTAAGGAGAGGTGTAAAAGTCGCCACTGTCGGCGCGCTGTTGCTTACCGGCGCCTTCCGGCGCCACGCTGCGACGCTGATATCTGAAGAATTCCCATATCAAGCTGCTTGCATCGGGCCCCTTCGACGAATGGAACGGCACGGCGTCGTCGCCACCGCTCCATGCGTGACCGAGACCCTGAACGCGGCACAGGCGCACGACGCGCCGCCCGCCGCGAACGTAGTCTCGCGTCACGACGGTCGCTTTGCGATCCTCTTTTGTGTCGCCTGCCTTGCGGACACCGCTCGCGTCGATGAGGCCGTTGAGCCGCAGAAACTGCGTGGCCAGCTGATCGGCATTGACCGGCGCGACCACGGGGTCGCCTTCGCCTTGCATGATGATCGCGGGCATGCCCGGATACGCATCGACGTCGGCGGCACGATCGACGAGCCCGACCGGATCCTGGCGCGCGCCCCGGCGCATCACGTCCATCGCCGTGATACCCGAATGTGCTTCGCCGAATGCCGGGCCCGAATGCAGCGCGACGGCCGCGAACCGCTCGGGATAGCGCATCGCGAGCAGCGACGCTAGGCCGGCGCCGGCCGACAGGCCCGCGACATACACGCGTTCCGGGTCGAGGCCATGTTCGGCCACCAGCGCATCGACGAGCGACACGACGGCTAGCGCCTCCGCGCCGCCGGCGTTGTCCGAATCGTCATACCAATGCCAGCAGCGATGCGCGTGGGCATGCTTCGATTGTTCCGGATAGACGACCGCGAAGCCGAAGCGATCCGCGAGCAGGTTCATCCGCGTGCCTTCGGCGAATTCGTCGATGGTCTGCTTGCAGCCGTGCAGCATCACGACGAGCGGCGCGCCGTGGCGCGGTTTGCCGGCCGGCAGATAAAGGCCGTACTGCAGATGATTCACGAGCCGGCCAGGCGCTGCCGGCGCCGAGTGGAACGAGCGCGTCCATGTGCCGCTCGCCCACGCCGCAGCACGCGGCCGCACGCGCGATTCGCGCTTGCCCGCGTGCTGCGCGTCGCGCGCCGCCGTCTTGCGTACCTTGACCGGAGGGCGCGTCGTGGCGGGCCGCGCGGGTCGCTTGGACGTCCGCTTCAACGTCGCATGCGCATGCTCTTTCTGGATGGCGATCAACCGTTTGAGGCCGCCGAGCCATATTTTTGTCAGACTTTTTGCCATGCATACCTCGCAAAAAGGATCGGTGTCTGCCTGCAGATGAGGGCTCTTGTGCATTGCACAATAACATCAATCCCGCTGCGATGCTGTCGACGTGACAGGCGCCTGATTCGTTAACAGGCGTGAATGCAGTCGAGCAATCCGCAGGCACGCGCGCGACGGATTCCGTCAGCGGCCTCGCGCCGACATAACGTGGAATTCGGCGTTTTTTTACTTATAGAATACGCGCGCGGTACTGCGGCGCTACCGGAGCACTTCCCTGATCGGCCGCAGCGGCCGCCGGGGCCGCTGCGCGGCTCAAGCCTGTTCATTCGATGCCTGTTGCTTTTTACCATGCCCGACCTGCCACTCCATTTCTGGTATGTGACGAGTAGCTGCGGCGGCGCCAGCGTGACGCTGCCGCTGACCGTCGCGATCGCGCTCTGGCTCGCGGTCGGCTATTCGTCGCGGCTCGCGCTCGGCTGGCTCGCGCTGATCGCCGGCGCCGCATCGATCGTGCTCGTGACGAAGCTCGCGTTCCTCGGCTGGGGCATCGGCGTGCGCGACTGGGATTTCACGGGCGTGAGCGGCCACGCGATGATGTCGACCGCGATTTATCCGGTCGCGTTTTTCCTGATCCTATTGCCGACGCGACCGTCCATCCGCGTGGCCGGCATCATCGCAGGGTTCTGCGTAGGCATTGTGATCAGCTTCTCGCGCATCGTTGTCGAAGCGCATTCGCCGTCGGAAGCGGTCGTAGGCTGCGTGATGGGCGCGGTAATCGCGCTGCTCTTTTTACGCCTCGCGCGGCACACGACGCAAAGCCACAACCCGCTGTCGATATTGCCGGTGATGATGAGCCTCGTCGTGCTCGTCGCCGCGTTCCACCATATCCATATCCCGACACATCGCTGGGTCGAGCATGTCGCGATGAAGATGTCGGGTCATACGCGGCCGTTCGTCCGCGCGCGCTGGAAGGCCACGCGCGGCCGCAGTCATATGCTCGGCGCGCCGCTGTCGCGCGCGCACGATTCATTGGCTGCACCGCAGGCGCAGTCGGCCTGAGCCGTCTGATCGATATCGTGGTTGCGCGGGTCTATTCCGTCACCCCAAGAATCACACTGGAAGCTTTGAACGCCGCCACCACGGGCTGCCCTTCAGCGAGCGCAAGCCTGTCGACGCTTTCATTCGTGATGATCGCGGTCACCACCGTCGTCGCGTCGAGGGCCACAGAGACCTCCGCATTGACCGCGCCGCGCGTCACCGCAGCCACGGTGCCACGCAACTGATTGCGCGCGGACAGCCGCACGGGCGTCGCGCCGTCATCGGCCAGCAGGAGCACCCACGACGCCTTGACGAGCGCAAACGCGGCAACACCTTCCTCGAGCCCGAGCGTTTCGGTGCTTTCGTGCGTCAACACGGAAACGACGATCTGCCCGCCCGGCAGCGCAAGCGACACCTCGTCGTTGACCGTGCCTCGATGGATCGACGCGATCTTGCCGAACAGCTGATTGCGCGCGCTCGTCTTGATGCCGATACGGCCGATCAGCGCCCAGTTGCCGGCGAAGCCTTCGATCGCCGCGCCCGCGCGTTCGAGAAACTTGCGATGCTCGCTCTCGACCGCGCGAAACGTATCGATCAGACCCGATGCGCGCGGCGTCAGCGTCGTGCCGCCGCCGCCCTTGCCGCCCGTCGACCGTATCACGAGCGGTTCGCCCGCGAGGTTGTTCATCGTGTCGATCGCATCCCATGCGGCCTTGTAACTCATGCCGACTGCCTTCGCCGCACCGGTGATCGAACCGGTTTCGCGAATCGCGGCGAGCAGCGCGATGCGTGACGCGCCGCCGAGCGTCTGTTCGCCCGCTTTGAACCACACTGAACCGGCAAGCTCGAGCGGCCCGCGCCGCTCCGGTTCGTCTTCGTCTACGCGATCTGTCATGGTTGTATGTGCAACGAATTGTATTGTGCGAGTGCCGGCGCATTATAGCGGCGGCACCTGAAATTCAGCCTCCCGCGCCGCCGCTTGCGACCTTCGGCTTGCCCAGGTCCGCGAGCAGGCGCTCGCCCTCCCTCGCCGTATGACGTTTGAGCGCTTCGCACCAGCCTCGCGCGAAACCGAGCTGATACGGCGGCACCTCGAGTTCCTCGAGAAAATGCAGCGCGACGACCGCGTCGTTGCCGTCGCCAAGCACGCTTTGCATGCGCGACAAGGTCTTCGCCGCGTCGCGGCGCGTCTTGTGCGAAACGATTGGCTCGAAGAACTCGAGCGTATAGCGCAGCCGTTTCGCCTGAATGCGCACCTTGTGCCGCGTCGCCGCGTCGAGCGCGGTCAGCTTCGTTTCGCGCGTTACGTGCTTGTAGTGTCTCGCGATGCGCTTTTGCACGTAGCCGCGCAACGAGCGGCCACGCTGCTTGGCGGGCGTGCCGCGCAGCGACAGATCGCTGATCCATTCGAGCCATGCAAGCGTGAGTTCCGCATAAGCGGGAGAGCGCATCGCCTCCTGAACGCGCGCACGCGCGTCCATGCGCCACCGCTCGGCTGCTTCGCGCGTGGCATGCCAGGCGGCCGCATCGACATCGGCCTTCGCGAGCTCGGGCAGCGTCGAATCGGTAAAGACATCCCAGTCGCGCGCCTCGCCGAGCAGGTCGCTCAGCCATTTGAAGCGCGGCTCGACGCGCATAGTCCACATGTCGTCGATCCACGCGGGAAATATCTTCGTTGCGGTTTTGAGCCTGCGCTGGGCGACGCGCATCTGGTGAATGAACTCGACGTCCGGTGCATCGCGCACGGCCGCTTCATTGCCGAACCATTGGTCTGCGATATTGCGTTCGATCGCCAGCAACGCCCGATGCGGTGTACGCGCGCCAGCGAGATCGATCGCCTTGGCCCGCGCCGGCGCTTCGTCGCGCGATACGTCGACGCGGCAGACGCGGTCGAATGCGTCGGCGAGCACCGGAAATGCCGGCAACCGGGCAGCAAGTTCGTTCGCGACCGAGAAGAGCGCGGCCAACGCGGCTTCGGGCGTTCGCGCAGTGTGCACGGCGCGAGAAGCCGCTGCCGGTGCCGCCGCGAATGTCGCGGCACCCGCAGCATCGGCCGGGTCGACGGAAGATGAGGCTTGAGTGGCAGCTTCGGCGTCATGCGATGCATCGGCATCGGCCGCTTTTGCCTCTCGTGCCTCTTGTGCCGCTTCGTCGTTTTCGTCGTCCTCGTCGCCGGGCCAGCGTGTCGCAACGCGCAGTTCGCGCAACGCGAGCGCGGGATCGAGCTGAGCGCGAATACAGTGCACGACGTCGAACGCGACGTCGACGGTGACGCCCTGCGCCGTCTCGCGGCGCCATTCGACACGCCGTTCGCACGCGAGCGTCGCGACGCTCGCCAGCTCGCCCGCACGGCCAAGCGCACGCGCGAGTTCGTGAGGCGCATCGTTGAATGCATCGTCGAGCGAAGCATCGTGTTCGAGCGCGATATCGCAGACAACCTCGCAAATCGCGACGCCCGGCGCATGCCATTCCCGATGCGTGGCAACGGCGCGCCTGCCGTCTGTCGTCGCTTCGGTCACGAGGCGCCAGCCGGCGCCGGCCAGGGCGCCGTCGTTGTCGAAGCCATACAACGTGCGCGGCGCCACGTTATCGGCGGGCGTGTTATCGGCCGCATCGGCATCGGCATCGGCATCGGCATCGGCATCGGCATCGGCATCGGCATCAACGGAAACACGCTCGAAACCGGGCAATGCATCGACCGCTTCGGTCAGCGCGGCATCGATTCGCCCGTGCGATTTCCCGTGCTGTTCGAGCCACGCGATGACAGTAGGCTCCGGCAGATCCAGCACAATTTCCAGCACGCGAACCATGAACACCTCAAACGTGGCGAATGGTGAAGGCGCCTGCAATAACGCGAAAGGCTACGCGAGAAACGGCGCGGAACGACGATGCAAAAGACGCGCAGGGATACTTCGCACAGTCACCCTCAGTGCATGAACGATGGTACACGCGCGGCAGCGCGACCGTCACGCCGCGCTGCACGCTTGCGCTCTGACAAACAGCTTGACGTGGCCATAGAATGAATCCGGCCTCGCGCGCGCGCATTTGACCTGGGTCAAATGGACCGCGCAGGTCCTATCCCATTCCAGAGGAGTCGACATGCATATCGATCTTTCCGGCAAGACCGCGGCAATCAGCGGGTCGACCGCGGGCATCGGCCTCGCGATCGCAACCGGCATTGCAGCGTCCGGCGCCGACACTGTCATCAACGGTCGCAATCAGCGTGCCGTGGATGAAGCCGTCGCAACGATCCGTGCTCGCGCGCCCGGCGCAAAAGTGCGCGGCATTGCCGCGGATCTCGGCACGCGCGCGGGCTGCGATGCATTCCTGAAGGACGTCCCAACCGCGGACATCGTGATCAACAATCTCGGCATGTATGGCCCGAGCGATATCTTCGCGACGAGCGACGACGAGTGGGAGCGCTACTTCCAGATCAACGTGATGTCCGGCGTACGGCTCACGCGCGCATACCTGAAGGGCATGATGGAGCGGCACTGGGGACGCGTCGTATTCGTTTCTTCCGAGTCGGGATTGAACATTCCTTCCGACATGCTCGCGTACGGCTTCACCAAGACAGCGCAACTGTCGATCGCGCGCGGCATCGCGAAGTTCGCCGCGGGCAGCGGCGTGACCGTCAACTCGGTGCTACCCGGTCCGACGATGACCGACGGCGTGCGCGACATGCTTAAAGACACAGCGCAGAAAGAGCACAAGTCGATCGAACAGGCAGCGGACGAGTTCGTCGTTTCGAGCCGCGGCACGTCGATCATTCGCCGCATCACGATGCCCGAGGAAGTAGCGAACATGGTCGTGTACATCTGTTCGCCGCAGGCATCCGCGACGACCGGCGCGGCATTGCGCGTCGATGGCGGCATCGTCGACACGATTGCCTGACGCGCTCGGCCGCACACGAACCGGACGCGGCGCGAAGCCCGCATGGGGTCGCGCGACGCAGGCTGCCGCTGAACCGTCTCACTGTGCGAGCGCTCTGCCGAACGCTGCCCTCCGACTGCACTTCGACGAAATTGACGAGCACGCCCGCGGGCCTCACTCGAAGGCCCGCGGCAAGGCCATCGCCGATCGGCCCGACCCGTACCCTCTGTCATCACGCGCATATCAGCCTTGCATAACTCCAAAAATAGACTAAGATGGAAGTCAAGTTCATTTGAGGACTCATCTCAGGATTCGGAGCTATGTCTTCAGCCGCTCATATTTCAGGCGCCGCGCGACCTTCGCGCCGCAACCAGACTGAACCGACGCTCGCCGGCATGTCGGCGGCGGGCTTGCGCGCGTTCTTCAATATCGCCCGCGACTGGGATCTGAGCACCGACGAGCAGATCGTGCTGCTGGGCTCGCCGGGCCGCTCGACGTTCTTCAAATGGAAGGCGGAGCCGCAAACCGCGCGGCTTGGGCGCGACACGCTCGAACGGCTGTCGCTTCTACTCGGCATCTACAAGTCGCTGCAAATCCTGTTGCCGCAGCCGGCCGCCGCGGACGCCTGGATCAAGCGTCCGAACAGCGCGCCGCCGTTCGGCGGCCGCCGCGCGCTCGACCGGCTGCTGGCCGGCAACATCAGCGATCTGGTCGCCGTGCGCCAGTATCTCGACGCAATGCGAGGCGGCTGGGCGTGACGCTATCGCAATGGCAGGAACGCTGGCCCGCGTCGCCGCTCGCGTGGTTGCCCGCCTGGCGCGTCGTGCCGACGCGATTTCCCGCGGTGAACCTGTTCGAGCGCGTCGCGTCGCCCGAAGACTTCGACGCGCTGTACGCGCTCGAAGCGATGACCAACGACCGTCTGCGCACCGAAGTCGGCGAGCTGGACCTCGTGCCGCGCGACGAGCGCCGCTTCGGTCCGGGCTGGGGACCGATCATGGCGGCGTTCACGCATCTGAATCCGCTCGGCAGCCGTTTCTCCGACGGCACGTACGGCGTGTTCTACTGCGCGGCGTCGCGCGCCACCGCAATCGCGGAAACGCGCTATCACTCGGCGCTCTTTCTGGCGGCAACCGGGCAGCCGCCGCTGCGTCAGCAGATGCGGCTGTACTCGGTACTGGCAGAGGGCGATGTCGTCGATTTGCGCGGCGACGCGAAGGGAGCGCGCCGTGCGGCCGGTCCGAGCGGCGCGAAACGGGCAACGCCAGCGGCCAGCGGAACGCGCACGGCCGATGTGCAAAACGCGTCGAATACGGACACGCCATTCGATGCGCCCGCCGTGCTATCGCCCACCGACTACACCGCCGGCCAGGCGCTCGGCCGCGCCGTGCGTTCCGCGGGCGCGCCCGGCATCGTCTATCCATCGGTGCGCGACGCGAGCGGCGAATGTCTCGCCGCCTTGCGCACCACGCTGCTGCGCGATTGCCATCATGCGGCGTACCTCGAATACAACTGGAACGGCCAGGAGATCGACGTGGTGTTCGAACTGAATCAGGTGGGATAAGCGCGGTCGCGCAAGCAACGCGCGCTCGCCAAACCGGCGTGCGCCGTGCGCCCGCGCCGCACATCGATCAAGGCAACGCGAACGCCGCCGCGCCTTCCGCGCGCGCGATCTCCACGCTGACCGACCAGCGCTGCAAGGTGGTGGCTTCGACAATCGACAGCTTGCCGCCCTGCCCGAACGCGCCCGTGTCGATAAACAGCTGCGCACCACATTGGACCACTTCGCGCACTGGCGTGTGCCCGCAGAAGGTGGGGGACAAACCGCGCACGCGCGCGGGATCGTAGTTGCCCAATGCAAGATCGCGTCCCCATAAAATCCGCTGACGCGTCGCATTGGAGAAGTCGCCGCGATCGAGCTCGGCATCGCTGCCGAAAAACTCGGCATGCAAAATATTGAAGCGTTCGCTGCCGCTGCCAATCACGCGCACGAGCGGCAGCAACCGCAGCCGCTGCGCGTAGTCGCGCAGCCTTTCGTCGGACAAGGATTCGCCCCACCGTCCGCCGATGTCGTACCACCACTTGCGCCGTAAGCGGCCTTCAGCGACGCCGCACAAGGTGTCTTCATGATTGCCGAGCACGGCGTAGAACCACGGCTTGTCGAGAAGGGCGAGCGCTGCTTCGGACTGCATCCCGCGATCGACGAGATCGCCGACCGAAAAAAGACGATCGCGCGCGGGATCGAACACGATCTCGCGCAGCAGATAGCGCAGCGCGTCGACGCAACCATGCAGGTCGCCGATAACGAAGTCGCGACCGACCCGATTCACAGGGTGATGTTGAACGGTAGTGACCAGAGTAGGCTCCATCTCTCGATGATAGTGCGATGAGCATCGCCTGTATGAGCGCTGTCGATCGTTCGAGGCTCTTTGACACTACAACGCAGTGGCGAGTTGCACGTTGACGCGCACCTTCGTCGCGACTGCGCCCGGGAATCGTGCCCGCGTTTCCTTAACGACTTCTTAAGGCGGTCACTGTGATTGACCGCGCGCTTGACCGCCCGACTGGCTGCGCAATCGGGCGACCTGCTTCGCCGTGATCGACGCGTGAGGATTTCCGAATTGCTTCGTCACGTAATCGCCAAGTTCGGCAATCTGATCGTCAGTCAACTGATCGCCAAATGACGGCATCAAGATATCCGCGTTTTGTGTCTTGCGGCTGACACCATGCAGAATCACCAGCACGAGATTCGTGGGATCGGCGGCACCGACCACGCTGTTATGCATCAGTGACGGATAAGCGCCTCGCGCATTCGCGCCGACGCCCGCGCCGGTCCATCGATGGCAGCTCGCGCAGTTCGCGATGAATAGCCGCGCGCCATTGACATGATTGACACCGTTGACGTCTTTGACGCCGCCGCCCGCGTCGCCGCGCAATGCGGTAACGTCCGCAGCGGGCGCGCCGAGCGTATCGCGCGCCTGCGCCTGGTTGTCGCGCACGCCGCCCATGCTGCTTATGCCGCCGCGCACGGGAGGCAGCGCGCGCAGATACACAGCGATCGAGCGCAGGTCTTCGCCGCTCAGATATTGCGTGCTGTCCTCGACGACCTGCGCCATCGGTCCCGCTGCATACGCGCGCCCTTGCGCGACGCCGGTCGCGAGGTAAGCAACGATTTCAGCGGCGCTCCAGTTGCCGATGCCGCCGAGCTTGTCCGGTGTGATGTTGAACGCATGCCAGCCGGCCTGCACGGCACCCGAGAAACGGTCGTCCGACTTCAGGCCTTGCATGAAGTTGCGCGGCGTATGGCACTCGCCGCAATGTGCGAGACCGTCGACGAGATAGGCGCCGCGATTCCATTCGGCGCTCTGTTTCGGATCGGGCACAAAGCGCCCTTCGTCGAAGTTGAACAGATTCCAGAACAGCATGAGCCAGCGTTGATTGAACGGAAAGGTCAACGTGTTGGCCGGCGGCGTGAAGCGAACCGGCGCGACCGTATTCAGATACGCGCGGATCGCCAGCACGTCGCGATCCGCCACCTTCGTGTACGACGGATACGGAAACGCCGGGTAGAGCCGCTCGCCGGCCTTGCCGATGCCTTCGTGCATCGCGCGCAAGAATTCCGCGTCGCTCCATCGGCCGATGCCGGTATCGGGGTCCGGCGTGATGTTCGGCGTGTAGATCGTGCCGAACGGCGTCGACATCGCGACGCCGCCCGCAAACGGCCGGCCTTTATCGGACGTGTGGCACGCCATGCAGTCGCCCGCGCGCGCGAGATACTCGCCGCGTTTCACGAGCTCCGTGCCATTCGCGCCGGCGGCTGCGTCGGGGCCACGCGCGGCCGCGGCGGCGAGCGGCGACTCGTCGCCGCGCGTAGTGGTCGTGCTGTGCACCTCGAGCCATACGACATACAGCGCGAACAATGAGAACGCCGCGGCGAGCGTCGCGATGCTCATGACGCGCTTGCGCCGATAAAGCCGCTGGAACCGCCGTTGCCGAAGCAGCCTTTGTTCGCGCAAAGAATCGCCCTCGCCGGCCGGCCGCGCGCGGGACGTCGGATTCGTCATCGTCGGAATCTCCCCGTCGGTATCGGTGTGAGCACGTTCAGATTTCGCGCTTGAGCATGCCGGCGAGTTTCAATGCCAGCGCGGCCACCGTCAGCGTGCAGTTGACGGAACCTGCGCTCGGCATCACGGCGCTGCCGGCGACAAACAGATTCGGATGATCGTGCGTGCGGCAATCCGCATCGACAACGGAGTCGGCAGCGTCGCTGCCCATGATCGTCGTGCCCATGATGTGATGGTTCGGTGCAAAGGTTTCGTCGAATGCGATCTCGGTGCCGCCGAAAAGCGCGGCGATGCGCGCGTACTGTTCGTGCGTGTGCGCCGCGCTTTTCCTCACGTAGTCGCCAATCGAATAGCGGATTTCAGGGTGCGCGATGCCGAGCGCGTCCCTGTGTTCGGCCGACGGCACGATCCGGTTTTGCGGATCGGGCAAAGGCTCGTGGAAGCTGTTGATCGTCACGAGCCGCGCCGCGCGGTTGCGAATCTGCCGGTCGATCTCCGCGCCCGTCAGGCCGCCGGCCAGCAGTGCCGACGTGACCGCGAGCGTCGGCGTGGCATTCGACACATGCAGCTTCTTCGCCGCAAAGTCGCTGCGAAACGGGCCATCGCGGAAGTCCACGACCGACGTCATTTCCATCGGCCCGCGCCCCGGCCACAGCGATTCGTTCGCAAGAAAACTGACGCCGGTGCCCGGGTGGTCCATCAGGTTGCGGCCGACCTGATCCGAGCGATTGCCGATGCCGCGCGCAAACGCATCGGACGTCGACATCAGCATCAGCTTCGGCGTTTCGATGCCGTTCGCCGCGAGCACGAACAGCTTGCCGGTGACGCGCGTGCTGTTGCCGTGCGGATTCTTGTAGTGGACCGCCGTGACGAGACCCCTGCTGTCGGCCTCGATACGATAGACGACCGCTTGCGCGCGCAGCACGGCGCCCGCCTGCTCCGCCTTCGCGACATGCACGATGCCGTTGTACATCGCGCCGATCGGACAGATCGGCATGCAGTTGTTGTTGCCGCAGCAGGTCGGCCGGCTGTCGTACGGACGGCTGTTGCGCGCCACGGGCTCGGTCACGACCCGAAAGCCGCTTGCGTTGAGCACGTCGGCGAAGCGCTGGTCCATATACGACAGCGGCAGCGCGCGCATCGGGTACGGCGTCGAGCGCGGCGAGCCGAGATCGATCGATGCGTCCGGGCCCGAAACGCCGAGCGCGGCTTCCGCCGCACCGTACCAGGGCTCGAGCGTTTCGTACGGATACGGCCAGTCGCGCCCGACGCCATAACGCGTCTTCAACTCGAAGTCCTGCGGCAACAGGCGCCATGCGGCGGCCGCCCAATGCCAGGTCGTGCCGCCGACCACGCGCAGGTACTGCGCGCGATACGGATACTCGCCCTTCTGCACGAGATAATCGTTCGCCGGCGAGTACTGCGGATGCGGCGCATACGGTGCGGCCGGATACGGCGATGCGTAGTCGGCTTTCGCGGGCGAGTTGCGGAAGTTCTCGACGATCTGCCAGCGCGGCAGGCGCGGCCCCGCCTCGAGCATCAGCACCGATGCGCCGGCTAGCGCTAGCTGATGCGCAACGAGGCTGCCCGCAACGCCCGACCCGACGACCACGATATCGGCCGACTCACGCATTCGTCGGTTTCTGCGACCAGTAAAACGGAACGTCGCGGCAATAGGACGGCACGGTTAGCACGTCGTTGATGGGGTCGAACATCAGTGCGCTTTCATAGGCGATGACCTGCACGTTCGGCATCTCGCCGACGAGGCCGAGATACCACGCTCGCACGATCGCCGCGACCGTATTCGCGAGCGCCGGCGAGTCTGTCTGGAGCGCCGCGATCACCGTATCGGACGGCACGCCGCCGTGCGCGTGCAGCCATGTGTTGAGCGTCGCGACATTCTGCATGAACTGGCTGTCCGCTTTCGACAATGCGTCGTATGCGCGCTTCGCGAGCACCGCGTTGAAGCTGCTATGGCCCGTCAGCTTCTGCGACAGCGCAAGAAAAGCGTCGAGACCGCCGCCGCTGGGCGGCTGCGTGCCAGCGTGCGGGCCGGCGATGCGGGCCGCGGCAGTCGATGCGGTGTCCGCGGCGCCGAGCGCAGCGCGCGGCGAACCGGCATTCGAAGCGCCAACCGAGGCGCCAACCGAAGCGCCAACCGAGGCGGCCGTTGCGGCGAAGCCGGCGGTCGATCCCGCGGCAAGCGCGGCGGCCGACGCGCATACGCGGGCAAGCCATGCGCGGCGGCTTTCGGAGCGCGCCGCACGCGTCTCTCGCGACGGCCGCGTGCGCGCGCGCCGCGTGTCTGCTTTTGTCATAGGGGCTCCAGATCGTGTTCGTATTCGGCCGCGTCGCGCGGCGCACAACCGCACGATTCGAGTCGGTTCAATTCGCGCACGATGGGCCGTCTGCCCCATTCGCCCAAGCGTGGTCTTCGGTGCCGCTCGAAGCGGTCGTCTCGTGTCGCCGTATCGCCGCGACTCCGGCAAGACGGCTTCCGCTGAAAGGCTCCCGCAAGCGGATTGCGTAAAACTGTGTCGCGAAATATAACGTCCACGCGGCCGTTCGACAACGAGCCTATGCGCATTGCAGTTCGCCGTGGTTCGCAACAACCCGCACGACAATTACATAACCCGCCTGTTTCAGCGAAGCCTATGATCAACATCTATCCACAAGTCCTCCGCAACCGGCCGCGCATGGTGATTGGCGCGGTGGCCGGCGCGCTGATTGCGCTGCTGCTGTTGCCGCCGGCAGTCCGGCCGACGGCGCGCGCGTTGATCGGCTGGGACGCGGCCGTCTGGATCTACCTCGCGCTGATCTGGTTTCATATGGCCCGCGCCGGTCACGACGACGTGCGCGAACTCGCCGTGCGCGAAGACGAAAACGCCGGCATGGTGCTGTTCATCGTTTGCATCGCGACGGTCGCAAGCATCGCGGCGATCGTGCTCGAACTCGCCACCGCGAAGGGCAGCGGCGGCCAGAACGTGGCGCCCGGCTTGTCGCATTACGTGCTCACCGCGCTCACGTTGATCGGCGCGTGGTTCCTGATACCGACCATCTTCACGCTGCACTACGCGCGTCTTTACTTCAGCGGGACGACGAAGGAAACCGCATTGCTGTTTCCCGATCACAAGCTCGATCCGAACTATTGGGACTTTCTGTATTACTCGTTCACGATCGCGGTCGCGTCGCAGACCTCCGACGTCGTGCTGAGATCGCGGCCGATCCGCCGCGCGACGCTCGCGCAGTCGGTTCTCTCGTTCTATTTCAACGTCGCGGTGCTCGGTCTGTGCATCAATATGGCGGCAGGGCTGCTCGGCTCATGATCGCCTGATCCCGCCCGGCCTCGCTCGCCGGGGTCGCGGTTCGCTCTGCAGGCGCGCCACGCCGCATCGGACAGCCGGCATGTAAGGTCAGCCGCCCGTTTCTCCGATTTACACGCGGCGCGCGCCCGCATGGCTGTCCTCGCCCAGCGGCGCCTGTCTGCGCGGCTTCGCGGCTTGCCCCGCCCCACCGCGCCTGCGCTCGCTGCGGCGCGCTGCGTCACGCCGCAGCGCACAACACGCGCCTGATTGGCATAACGCTTGCTCCCCATTGGCCTGCCTTTGTCATACGGTTTCCAACGATCGGAACGCTTCACACCGGATGCATGGTGAACCAACCTCGCCCATGGAAATGCCGCACCGCGCTCCGCTGCAAGCGGCGTTGCGAACCGGTGAGGCGGCCTTGCGCTCGATGCACTAAATTGTGACGAGTGGCCGGAATGGTCGGCGGGGCGAAACCCGGACCTGACTCGGACGAGACCGTGTGACATAAGGAACAGGTAGCGGGACAAGACACTACACGCCATGCCAGGCGCAGGCGCCGTCGCACGAGCACCGCGCGGCATCCGGCTCTGACAGCCCAATGAGCGGCCGTGATCGCACAATCGGTGCATCCACGCCGCGGCAGGACGAATCTGGAAACGATCGATGCAAGCTCCCCATGCGTATGCGCCGCGGATCTACTTTATTCATTCCCTGCTCGCCGGCCCGCTCGAAGCGTGGCCCGCTCAGTTCGAGCATGCGGCGTCGCTCGGCTTCGATCATGTCCTGATCGGCGGGCTGTTCAAACCAGGCGCGGCCGGGCATACGCAGATCGTCAGCGACCATGCGCAGTTGCACCCCGTGTTCGGCTCGGGCGAAAACACCGCCGACGCGCTTTCACGCCTTACGCAGTCCGCGCGGCAGTACGGCCTCACCCTGCTCGTCGACCTCGTGATCGACCGCGTCGCGGCCGACGGCACGCTCTTCAACGCGCATCGCGACTGGTTCCATCCGTTCGAGCCCGAAGAGGCGCGGCTCGATCCGCGTCACGCGCGGCACGAAGACAACGTCGCCTACGCGAATTTTCACGGCGAAGCCGCCGACCCTCTGACCGGCTGGTGGACCGAGGCGCTGCGCACGCTCGCGCAGGCAGGCGTCGGCGGCTTTCGCTTCGATTCGCCGCATCGCGTGCCGAACGCCGTGTGGCGGCGGCTGCGCGCGGCCATGCACGAGCAGCATCCGTCGGTGCGCTTTCTCGCCGCGACGCCCGGGCTTTCGCGTGCCGATGTGCTGGCTCTGCAGGGCGCGGGCTTCGACAGCGTGTTCTCGTCGTCGCGCTGGTGGGATTTCCGCGCGCCGTGGATGGTCGACGAACATAAGGCGCTGCAAAGCGTCGGCGCACCGATCGCGTTTCCGGAAGCGCCGTATGGCACGCGCCTGGTCGACGATGTCGCCGACACGCACGATGCGACGATCGTCGAACGCACGTACCGGCGCGCACTGGCCGCGGCGACCGCAATCGGCACCGGCTGGATGATGCCGATGGGCTTCGAGTACGGCGTTGCCGAACCGATGTCGTATCTGCATGGCGACGCGCACGCATTCGCCGAACAATGCCGCGCGCGGCGCTTCGACCTGAGCGGAGCCATCAGACGTGCCAACGCTTTGCAGCGCGACACGTGGACGTTGCAGACCACCGGCGAACTGCGCATGCTGAGCGCGCCGAATGCGCCGCTCGCCGTGCTGCTGCGCGGCGACGCACCGGATCTGCGCGACGCCAAAGAAGCAGTGCTGGCCGTATTCAATCCTGAACTGAGCGTGCCCGTGCGCGCCGATCCTGCGCGTTTCCTCGACGGCGTGCCGGGCAGCTTCACGCGCTTCGTGCCGCTCACGGTGACAGGCGACAGCGGCAACGCCCGCCCCGCGAAGGCCCCTGTGCCGCTCAAACCGTTCGCCATTGCGCCGGCCGGCTTCACGCTGCTCGCCGTGGTGCCGGACAAGCCGATTCTGCTCGCACCGCCGATCGACAAGCGCACGAGCAAAACCTCCGCGCGCAAGACGGTACTCGATGCGATCGCCGCGCCGCGCGTCGCAATCGAAAGCGTATCGCCGTCAGTCGACTATGGACGCTTTCCGGCCAAGCGCGTGGTCGGCGAACGCGTGCCGATCACGGCCGCGATCTTCGCCGAAGGACACGACAAGATCGCGGCCGCGGTGATCTGGCGCGCCGCGGACGAAACCGCGTGGCACGAAGTGCCGATGACGCCCGTGAAGCCGGCCGGCAACGACTTGTGGGAGGCGCATATCCCGCTCGAACGCGTCGGCCGCCACGAATTCACCGTGATCGCGTGGCGCGACGACTTCGCGTCGCTCGTCGACCACATGCAGAAAAAGCTCAACGCGAACCAGACCGTCGAACTCGAGATCGAGGAAGCCAGGCATCTGTTTGCGCTCGCCCTCGCCGAGAGCGAAACGGCCAACGAAACCGAAGGCAAAAACGCCAGCAAAAACCCCGACAAAGGCGCTGACGAAAGCGGCGCCGACCCGAAGCCGCTCAAGCAGATCGTCACGGCATTCGCGAAAGCCGATACGTCGGAACGGCTGCGCCTCGTGCTCGCGCCATCGACGGCGCAGGCTGTCGCTGCCACGCGTCACCGGCCGGGGCTGTCGCGCGACGGCGTGGTCTACAGGATCGATGCCGAGCGTGCCGCCGCGCGCTTCGCGAGCTGGTACGAGATCTTCCCGCGTTCGATGAGCGACGACGAGCGTCGCCACGGCACCTTCGACGACGTGATCGGCAAACTGCCGCGCATTCGCGACATGGGCTTCGACGTGCTGTATTTCCCGCCGATTCATCCGATCGGCATGGCGAACCGCAAAGGCCGCAACAACACGCTGACCCCGGGCCCCGACGATGTGGGCAGCCCGTATGCGATCGGCTCTGAAGCCGGCGGCCATACGGCCGTGCATCCCGAACTCGGCACGCTCGACGATTTCCGCCGCATGCTCGCGGCCGCGCATGAGCACGGCCTCGAAATCGCGCTCGACTTCGCCATCCAGTGCTCGCCCGATCACCCATGGCTGAAAGAACATCCGACATGGTTCGCATGGCGGCCCGACGGTACGCTGCGCTACGCGGAGAACCCGCCGAAGAAGTACCAGGATATCGTGAATCCGGACTTCTACGCGCGCGACGCCAAACCCGACCTGTGGATCGCGCTGCGCGACGTGATCCTGTTCTGGATCGACGCGGGCGTGCGCATTTTCCGTGTCGACAATCCGCATACGAAACCGCTGCCGTTCTGGGAATGGATGATCGCCGACGTACGCGGGCGGCATCCCGACGTGATCTTTCTCTCGGAAGCGTTCACGCGGCCGCGCGTGATGGCGCGTCTCGCGAAGATCGGCTTTTCGCAGTCGTACACGTACTTCACGTGGCGCGAGTCGAAGCGCGACTTCACCGAGTATCTGACCGAGCTCACGCAGACGAACCTGCGCGAATACTTCCGCCCGAACTTCTTCGTGAACACGCCGGACATCAACCCGCGCCATCTGCAATGGTCCGGGCGCGCGGGCTTCGTGATCCGCGCGGCGCTCGCGGCCACGCTATCGGGATTGTGGGGCGTCTATAGCGGCTTCGAGCTCTGCGAGGCCGCCGCCTTGCCGAATAGCGAGGAATATCTCGATTCGGAGAAGTACCAGCTGCGCGCGTGGGACTGGAACCGGCCCGGCAATATCGTCGGCGAGATCAGCGCGTTGAATCGCATTCGCCGGGCGAATCCGGCCTTGCATTCGCATCTCGGCCTCACGTTCCTGCCCGCGCACAACGACCATGTGCTGTTCTTCGAGAAGGCGACCGAGGCGCGCGACAACGTGATCGTCGTCGCGATCAATCTCGATCCGTTCAATGAGCAGGGCGCGGATATGGAACTCTCATGGGCCACGTTCAACCGCTGGCAGCTGCACGACCACGCCGCCGTCGACGTGGTCGATCAGATGAGCGGCGAGCGCTTCCAGTGGCACGGCCGCTGGCAACACGTGCGGCTCGACCCGAACACCCGGCCGTTTGCGATCTGGCGCATCGAACCCGCGGGCGGCCTGCCGCGCGAAGCGATACCAGAAGCGGAAAACGCGGCCGATCAGACCATCACCGGCAGCGGCTTCGCCGACCCATTCTCCGAATGAAGGTGCGACATGAAGCGTGACGATCCTTCTGAAAACGCATTACAGGCAACCATCGCCGATCCAACCGTCGAAGAACCGGTCACGGAGCATCGGCCCGCGCGGCGCCGCAAAGCGTCGACGCTGTCCGACGATCCGCTCTGGTACAAGGACGCGATCATCTATCAGGTTCACATCAAGTCGTTCTTCGATGCGAACAACGACGGCATCGGCGATTTTCCCGGCCTGCTCGCGAAGCTCGACTACATCGCGGAACTCGGCGTCGATGCGATCTGGCTGCTGCCTTTCTATCCGTCGCCGCGCCGCGACGACGGATACGACATCGCCGACTATCGCAACGTGCATCCCGACTACGGCACGCTCGGCGACGTCAAACGCTTCATCCAGGAAGCACACGCGCGCGGCATTCGCGTGATCACCGAGCTCGTGATCAATCACACGTCGGATCAGCACCCGTGGTTCCAGCGCGCGCGCCGCGCGAAACCCGGCTCGAACCACCGCAACTACTACGTGTGGTCCGATACCGACCAGAAATACACGGGCACGCGCATTATCTTCATCGATACCGAGCCGTCGAACTGGACGCACGATCCCGTCGCGGGCGCGTACTACTGGCACCGCTTCTATTCGCACCAGCCCGACCTGAACTTCGACAATCCCGCCGTGCTGCGCGAAGTGCTGCAGGTCATGCGTTTCTGGCTCGATATGGGCATCGACGGGCTGCGCCTCGACGCGGTGCCGTATCTTGTCGAACGCGAAGGCACGAACAACGAGAACCTGCCCGAGACGCACGCCATTCTGAAGAAGATCCGCGCGACGATCGATGCCGAGTATCCGAACCGGATGCTGCTCGCCGAAGCCAATCAGTGGCCGGAAGACGTGCAGGAATATTTCGGCAACGAAGACGAATGCCATATGGCTTTCCACTTCCCGCTGATGCCGCGCATCTATATGGCAATCGCGAGCGAAGACCGCTTTCCGATCACCGACATCATGAAACAGACGCCGGATCTCGCCGACAGTTGCCAGTGGGCGATTTTCCTGCGCAATCACGATGAACTGACGCTCGAGATGGTGACCGACTCCGAGCGCGATTACCTGTGGAACACGTACGCGACCGATCGCCGCGCGCGGCTCAATCTCGGCATTCGGCGGCGCCTTGCGCCGCTGATGGAACGCGACCGGCGCCGCATCGAGCTGATCAATTCGCTGCTGCTGTCGATGCCCGGCACGCCCGTCATCTACTACGGCGACGAGCTCGGCATGGGCGACAACATCCACCTCGGCGACCGCGACGGCGTGCGCACGCCGATGCAATGGTCGTCCGACCGCAACGGCGGCTTCTCGCGCGCGGACCCCGAACAGCTCGTCCTGCCGCCCGTGATGGGCTCGCTTTACGGCTTCGACGCGGTCAACGTCGAAGCGCAAAGCCGCGATCCGCATTCGCTGCTGAACTGGACGCGCCGCATGCTCGCGACGCGCCGCTCGAAGCATGCGTTCGGTCGCGGCACGATCCGCTTCCTGAAGCCGAGCAATCGCAAGATTCTCGCGTATCTGCGCGAAATGCCGGGCGAGCCGGCGATTCTTTGCGTCGCGAATCTGTCGCGCGCGCCGCAGGCGGTCGAACTCGATCTGTCCGAATTCGCCGGCACGGTGCCGGTCGAGATGACGTCCGATTCGGTATTCCCCGCGATCGGCCAGCTCAGTTATCTGCTGACGTTTCCTCCGTACGGCTTCCTGTGGTTTCTGCTGTGCTCGAGCAATCAGCGGCCAACGTGGAGCCAGGCGCCTTCGGAAGCACTGCCCGATTTCGTCACGATCGTGATCCGCGAAGGGCAGGCGGGCCCGACGCCGGAGAATGTGCGCCTGCTCGAATCCGAGGTGCTGCCGTCGTGGCTCGTGCGGCGGCGCTGGTTCGCATCGAAGGACCAGAAGCTGAACGCGGTGCGCCTCGCCGCACTGACGACGATTCCCGAAGCCGGCTTCGCCTTTACCGAAATCGAAGCCGATGTCGGCACCAGCGGCAACGAACATACCGAACGCTATGTGCTGCCGCTCGCCATCACCTGGGGCGCCGACACGACGACGCCGCTTTTCATGCAGCTCGCACTCGCGCGCGTGCGTCGCGCGCGCAATATCGGGCACCTGACCGACGCGTTCGCGCTGCCGCAATTCGCGTACGGCACACTTAAAAAGCTGCGCGAGCGAGCCGCCGTGCCGACCGTGCAGAAGAGCGAAATCCGCTTTATCCCGACCGACCGCTTCGACGAGCTCGAACTCGGCGACGCGCCCGAAATCCGCTGGCTCGCGGCCGAGCAAAGCAACAGCTCGCTCGTGATCGCCGACGCGATCGTGCTCAAGCTCGTGCGGCGCCTGATGAACGGCGTGCATCCGGAAGCGGAAATGACGCGCTATCTGACGCTGCGCGGCTATGCGAATACCGCGCCTTTGTATGGCGAAGTCGTCCGCGTCGACCCGCAAGGCGTACCGCATACGCTGTCGATCCTGCAAGGCTTTGTCGACAACCAGGGCGATGCGTGGAACTGGGCGCTCGATTATCTGCGCCGCACGATCGACGAACTCGCGCTCGCGATCGACGGCGAGCCGACGCAGGACCGCATCAACGAGGAAGAGGCGTTCGACGGATATTCGATGTTTATCGGCATGATCGGCAAACGGCTTGGCGAACTGCACGTCGTGCTTGCCGCGCCATCCGACGATCCGGCCTTCTCGCCCGAGCCTGCTACGGGCGAGCAGGTGCGCGCGTGGATCGACGGCACGCAGTCGATGCTTGCGGCCGCGCTCGACGTGCTCGAAAGGAGCACCGAGCACCTGTCCGAAGACTCGCTGCTGCTCGCGCGCAGCGTGCTCGACCGGCGCGAACTGCTCGTCGAGGCTGTCGAAAATCTCGTGAACGCCGATGCGAACGCGCTGTGCACGCGCATTCACGGCGATTTCCATCTGGGCCAGGTGCTCGTCGCGCAAGGCGACGCATTCCTCATCGACTTCGAGGGCGAGCCGGCGCGCAGCCTCGAGGAACGCCGCGCGAAATCGAGTCCGTTGCGCGACGTCGCGGGCCTCTTGCGTTCGCTGTCGTACGCGAGCGCCGCTGCGCAGTCGACCACCGAAGCCGCGCCGCAACCGACCGCCGATCGCAAGCGCGCGCTGTTCGACCGCTTCCGCACGCACGCGGCCGAGGCCTTCCTCGCCGAATACCGGAAGGCGCTCGAGGCGTCGCCGCAGCGCATCGTCGCACCCGCCGACGAGCAGGCCCTGCTCGACCTGTTCCTGATCGAAAAGGCCGCATACGAAATCCGCTACGAAGCGGCGAACCGCCCGTCGTGGCTCGGTCTGCCGGTACGCGGGCTCGCCGCGCTCACGAGCCGGCTGCTCGGCGACACGGGCACGCCCGCCGGCAGCCCGATACAGCATTCACCGGGCGGCAGCGCGCCGCCGAACGACGCCGCAGAGGGCGATTATGAGTGAGCAAAGCAATGTGCATGACGCCGCGGAACGCGCCATGGCGGGGTTGAATCCGCTCGATCTGAACGCGCTCGTCGACGCGCGCCATCCCGACCCGTTCTCGCAGCTCGGCATGCATCAGACCGATGCGGGTCCCGTGGTTCGCGCGATGCTGCCGAACGCGGCACGCGTGAGCGTCGTCGCCCGCGACGATGGGCGCGTGCTCGGCGAATTGCAGCCGCTGCATGCGGGCGGGCTGTTCGCCGGCCCCGTCAGCGAAGCGGTGCCGTACCGGCTGCGCATCGACTGGCACGGTCCCGTGCAGGAAATCGAAGACACGTACGCCTTCGGGCCGGTGCTCGGGGACGAACCGCTGCAACGCGTCGCGTGGGGCGATCCGTATGCGGTGCTCGAGTGCCTCGGTTCGCGCCCGATCGTACTCGACGGCGTGCCGGGCGTGCGCTTCGCGGTATGGGCGCCGAACGCGCGACGCGTCTCCGTGGTCGGCGACTTCAACTCGTGGGATGGAAGGCGTCATCCGATGCGGATGCGCCATCAGGCCGGCGTCTGGGAGCTGTTCGTGCCGCAGATCGGCGCGGGCACACGCTACAAGTACGAGATGCTCTCGCGCGACGGCCATCCGCTGCCGCTCAAGGCCGACCCGTGCGCGATGCAGACCGAACGGCCGCCCGCGACCGCATCGGTGGTCGCGCACGTCGACGAGATCGAGCAGTTCGCGTGGACCGATCGCGAATGGATGGAATCGCGTGGCAATCTGCAAACGCCGCGTACACCGGTTTCGATCTACGAAGTGCATGCGGAGTCGTGGCTGCGCATCGCCGAAGAAGGCCATCGCGGCCTCGACTGGTCCGAGCTCGCGGACCGGCTCATTCCGTATGCGAAGGAGATGGGCTTCACGCATATCGAGTTCATGCCGATCGCCGAGCACCCGTTCGGCGGCTCGTGGGGCTATCAGCCGCTCTCGCAGTTCGCGCCGTCCGCGCGCTTCGGCAAACCCGAGCAGTTCGCGAGCTTCGTGAACCGCGCGCACGAGGCCGGCCTCGGCGTGATTCTCGACTGGGTGCCCGCGCATTTTCCGAACGATGCGCACGGTCTCGTGCAATTCGACGGCACGCCGCTCTACGAGCACTCGGACCCGCGCGAAGGCTATCACCAGGACTGGAACACGATGATCTACAACCTCGGCCGCAACGAGGTCAGCGCGTTCCTGATTGCCTCCGCGCTTGCATGGCTCATGCGTTATCACGTCGACGGGTTACGCGTCGACGCGGTCGCGTCGATGCTGTACCGCGACTATTCGCGCGCGGCCGGCCAGTGGGTGCCGAATATCTACGGCGGCCGCGAGAATCTCGAATCGATCGCGTTTCTTAAACGCCTCAACCACGAAGTACAGCATATGCCGGGCGTGCGCGGCGCCATCACGATCGCCGAGGAATCGACGGCGTGGCCCGGCGTCACGGCGCCTGTCGACAGCGGCGGCCTCGGCTTCCAGTTCAAATGGAACATGGGCTGGATGCACGACACCTTGCACTATATGCACGAAGACCCCGTCTATCGCCGCTACCACCATCACAACATGACGTTCGGCATGGTGTACGCGTATTCGGAGCGCTTCGTGCTGCCCTTGTCGCACGATGAAGTCGTGCACGGCAAAGGCTCGCTGATCGGCAAGATGCCGGGCGACCGCTGGCAGCGCTTCGCGAATCTGCGCGCGTACTTCGGCTTCATGTGGACGCACCCCGGCAAGAAGTTGATGTTTATGGGCGGCGAGTTCGGCCAGTTCGCCGAATTCGATCACGACGGCTCGCCGCATTGGCATCTGCTCGACGACGAAATGCATCACGGCCTGCAAAAGCTCGTGCGCGACCTGAACCGCACATACCGCGCCGAGTCCGCGCTGTATCAGATGGATAGCGAGCCCGGCGGTTTTGAATGGATTATCGGCGACGACGCGGAAAACAGCGTGTACGCGTACCGGCGCATGGACGGCGAAGGACGCGAGATCGTGGCGGTCTGCAATATGACGCCGGTGCCGCGGCATGGCTACCGCGTCGGCATGGCGCGCCACGGGCGATGGAGCGAGATCCTGAATACCGACGCGGCGATCTACGGCGGATCGAATCTCGGCAACGGTGGTCTCATTTATACCGAGGACGTGCCGAGCCACGGCCGGCCGCATTCGGCGTCGCTGGTTCTGCCGCCGCTAGCGACGATCGTGCTGCGCGCGGATTGATCGGCGGAGTCGCGGCGCGGTTGCAGCGCAACTGCGTCGCGCGAGGTGCCATTGCTGTGAGCCCCGGCATACGCAAAAGCACGCAGGAACACGCACAAGCCGAAACAAGGAACGGGAACCATGTCGCATGTACTGCCCGACCGGCTGTTGCCGGGCTCGCCCTATCCGCTGGGGTCGAGCTGGGACGGATTGGGAGTCAATTTCGCGGTCTTTTCCGCTAACGCACACAGCATCGAGCTGTGCCTGTTCGAACCGGGGGGCCGCAAGGAAATCAGGCGCTATGCGCTGCCCGAATGCACCGACGAGGTGTGGCACGGCTATTTGCCGCACGCGCATCCGGGCACCGTATACGGCTTTCGCGCGCACGGACCGTATCAGCCGCAGCACGGCCATCGCTTCAATCCGCACAAGCTGCTGCTCGACCCCTATGTGCGCAAGCTGCTCGGACATTTCCGCTGGTCCGACGCGCTCTTTGGCTACCGCATGCATTCGAACCGGCTCGACCTCTCGATCGACCGGCGCGACTCGGCGCCCGCCATGCCCAAATGCGTGGTCATCGACGAGGCATTCGACTGGTCGCACGACCGGCGCCCGAATGTGCCGTGGGGCGACACGATCATCTACGAAACGCATGTGCGCGGCGCGTCGATGCTGCGCGGCGATCTGCGGCCGCCCGAACGCGGCACGTTTTCGGCGCTCGCTTCGCCCGAGTTCATCGATCATCTGCTGAAGCTTGGCGTAACGGCCGTCGAGCTGCTGCCCGTGCATGCGTTCCTGAACGACCGTTTTCTCGTCGAGCGCGGACTGCGCAACTACTGGGGCTACAACACAGCGGCATTCTTTGCGCCCGAGCCGTCCTATCTGGCATCGCACCGGCTCGACGAGATGCGCATCGCCGTGCGGCAACTGCACGCGGCGGGGATCGAGGTGATTCTCGACGTCGTCTACAACCACACGTGCGAGGGCAATGAGACGGGGCCGACCGTATCGTGGCGCGGCCTCGACAACGCGAGCTACTACCGCCTCATACCCGGCGACGAGCGCCATCACATCAACGACACGGGCTGCGGCAATACGCTGAACGTCACGCATCCGCGCGTGCTGCAGATGGTGATGGATTCGCTGCGCTACTGGTCGACGGCGTTCAACGTCGATGGCTTCCGCTTCGATCTCGGCGTCACGCTCGGCCGCGAAGCGACGGGCTTCGATCCGGGCTCGGGTTTTTTCGATGCGATTCGTCAGGATCCGGTGCTCTCGCAACGCAAGCTGATCTCCGAGCCATGGGATATCGGGCCCGGCGGTTATCAGCTTGGCGGCCATCCTCCCGGCTTCGCCGAATGGAACGACCGTTTTCGCGATTGCGTGCGGCGTTTCTGGCGCGGCGACGCAGGCTTGCGCCCCGACCTCGCCGCACGTCTGACCGGCTCCGCGGATCTCTTCAACCGGCGCTTTCGCAAGCCGACCGCATCGATCAACTTCGTCGCATCGCACGACGGCTTCACGCTCGCGGATATCGTTTCGTATGAGCGAAAGCACAACGAGATCAACGGCGAGAACAACCACGACGGACACAACGAAAACTACAGTTCGAACTGGGGTGTCGAAGGACCGGTCAGCGCGCTGGCGGCAGGGGGTGAAGCAGGTGGCAAAGCAGGCAGCGAATCGAACGACGGTGCGATGCACGGCGAAGCAGGTGTCGAAGCGTCGAACGACGGACAGCTCGCCGTCGAGGAGCATGTGTCGGCCGAAGCCGCCGCGGCGGCCGCAGCGATCGAAGAAACGCGCGCACGCGTCGCGCGTTCGATCATCGGCACATTGCTCATCGCACTCGGCACGCCGATGCTGCTCGCCGGCGACGAAGCGTGCCGCACCCAGCGCGGCAACAACAACGCGTACTGCCAGGACAACGAGATTTCCTGGATCGACTGGACGCTTGCCAGGTCGCCCGAAGGCCAGCGCATGACCGCGTTCGTCACACGGATGATCGCATTGCGCAAACACCATCCGCTGCTGCGCGAGACGCGCTTTCTGGTCGGCGATCGCGAGGTGCTGCCGGGACTCTACGACGTCGGCTGGTTCGACGAGCGCGGCGAGCCGCTGTCGATCGAAGCGTGGCAGGACCCCGAAGGTCGCGCGTTCACATTGCGGCGCGCGGGTCCGGGACTCGACGGCGAAACGGAAGTATTGTTGATGATGTTGAACGCGTCGGCTGACGCATTGCGCTTCACCCCTCCGCCGCCGCATCTGGAATGGCACGTGCTAGTTGATTCGGCGGACCCCGATGCGCCGCCGCATCCGCTCGCGGCGCTCGATCTCGAAGTGGCTGCGCGTGCGCTCGTGGTGCTTGCAGCGCGACCGGCCGGCGACGCGGACTGGCAGGCCGGCTGGATGGCCGGCAAGCAGCACGGTTCGCGTCTTCTGACCGCGCGGCCACCCGAGCCCGGCGCGTGATGTCGGGCTCGGAGCCGGAGTCAGCACTAGTGGCTCACTTCGGTGGCTCGCTCCGAGTCGGCCCGCCGTATAACCAAAGGTGACGATCATGCATGACAGAGCAGTCGATCCCCACGCGCATGAACACGCGCACTGCCTGCCGTTCGGGGCGCAAGTGCTCGGCGCGCGCGGCACGAAGCCGCGCACGCGCTTTCGCTTCTGGGCGCCGTCATGCAAGAAAGTGGAACTCGTGATCGAAAACGGCAGCGCGTGTGAAGGCGCGCATCAGATGAACGAATCGGGCGGCGGCTGGTTCGACCTCGAAACGGCATGCGGTCCCGGCACGCTGTATCGCTACCGTCTCGACGGCAAGCTGAGCGTGCCCGACCCCGCGTCGCGTTTTCAGCCGCAGGACGTGCATGGCCCGAGCGAAGTCGTCGACCCGCGCGCGTATCAGTGGCAGCACACGCAGTGGCAAGGCAGACCGTGGGAAGAAGCGGTGATCTACGAATTGCATGTCGGCGCGCTCGGCGGCTACGAAGGCGTGAAGCAGAAGCTGCCGTCGCTCGTCGAACTCGGTGTGACCGCCATCGAGCTGATGCCGCTCAACGAGTTCCCCGGCGAGCGCAACTGGGGTTACGACGGCGTGCTGCCGTTCGCGCCCGATTCGGCCTACGGCCGCCCCGACGATCTGAAAGCGCTGGTCGATGCCGCGCATGGGCTCGGGCTGATGGTGATACTCGACGTCGTCTACAACCATTTCGGGCCGGACGGCAATTATCTGCATCAGTACGCGGAACCGTTTTTCCGGGCGAATACGCATACGCCATGGGGCCCGGCCATCGATTTCGAACGCACGGAAGTGCGTGAATTTTTCTGCGACAACACGCTGTACTGGCTCAATGAATACCGCTTCGACGGACTGCGTTTCGATGCGGTTCACGCCATTCGCAACGACGACTGGCTGCGCGAAGTCGCGGACCATATCCACGCGAAAGTGCAGCACGGGCGCCACGCGCATCTGATCCTCGAAAACGAGCGCAACACTGCGAACCTGCTCGATACGCATTTCACCGCGCAATGGAACGACGATGCACACAACGCGCTGCACGTGCTGCTGACCGGTGAGACCGAAGGCTATTACCACGCGTATGCGAAAGAGCCGATTCGCCAGCTTGCGCGTGTGCTGTCGAGCGGTTTCGCGTATCAGGGCGACCCGTCGCCGATCCACGACGACGAGCCGCGCGGCGAACCGAGCGGCCACCTGCCGCCCACTTCGTTCGTGATGTTTCTGCAGAACCACGATCAGATCGGCAATCGCGCGATGGGCGAACGGTTGCGCACGCTGTGCTCCGACGACGCGTTGCGCGCGGCCATCGGACTTCTGCTGCTGTCGCCGCAAATTCCGCTGCTGTTCATGGACGAAGAGTACGGTTCAGAGCAGCCGTTTCTGTTTTTCACCGACTACACGGGCGAACTCGCCGACGCGGTCCGCGAAGGCCGCCGCCGCGAATTCGCGCGCTTCGCTTCGTTCGCCGACGAAAAGCGCCGCGCGCAGATTCCCGATCCGAACGATCCGCAAACATTCGTGAAGTCGTCGCCGCGCGGCGCCGACGACGCATCGGCTGAACGGCTCGAATGGATGCACTTCTACAAATCGGCGCTTGCCGTGCGCGCGAAACTGATCATGCCGCGCCTGAAGCATGCGAAGCCGCTTGGCGCGTCGGTGCTCAAAGCGCGGGACGGCAGCGAAGCCAAGGCGCTCGCCGCGCGCTGGAAGCTCGCGGATGGCGAAACGCTGTCGATCGTGCTGAACCTTGCGGACCAACCCGTGCCTCTGCCTTCGACCGATCGGCCGCCGGGCAAGGTGATCTTCGAAACGCCGCCGCGTGCGCGCGATCGTATCGGAGACAGCGAACTGCCTGCGCATTCGTTCGTCGCGTGGCTGACCGGCGACGTCTGCGAATACGCAACCGGACACGATGCGCGACGGCGCGCCAATGAGGAGTGATGCGCGTGAAAGCAGCCCGCCGCCCCAGCGAATCGATCGCCAGCCTCGCGACACGCGCCGGTTTCGAAATCGAATGGCAAGACGCGCATCAGACGATGCGGCGTGTGCCGGACACCACCCTTGCCGCGCTGCTCGAACGAATGGGATTGCCGTGCGGCAACGCCACGCAGATTCGCCAGAGCGGCGCCGCGCTCGACGCCGAACTGTCGGGCCGCAAGCTGGCGCCGTTGATGACGGCCGAATGCGGACGCGGCATCGCGCTACCCGCGGCTTCGATCAAGTCCGGTAGCCGCTATCGGATCGAGCTCGAGAGCGGCGCGCTGATCGACGGCCGTTTTACCGCGCCCAAAGGCGAAGCCGCCTTGCTCGCGCCGATCGACGAACCCGGCTATCACACGCTCGTCATCAACGATCACCGGATGACACTCGCCGTCGCACCGGCGCGCTGCTATACGCTCGACGATGCATGGCGCACGCTGCATGCGGCCGATGCGGACAAAAAACCGACACCGCCGCTATGGGGCATTGCCGCGCAGATCTATGGGCTGCGGCGCATCGGCGATGGCGGCATCGGCGACTACACGTCGCTTGCGACGCTCGCGATCGAAAGCGCGAAGCGCGGCGCCCACGCGCTGGCCGTGAGCCCGACGCACGCGATGTTCAGCGCGCTGCCCCAGCGTTTCAGCCCGTATGCGCCTTCGTCGCGCTTGTGGTTGAACGTCGCGCATATCGATCCCGCTGCCGTATTCGGCGCGCAAGCCGCGCGTCATGCGATCGAAGCCGCGCAAGCCGGCGACGCGTGGCAACGGCTCGAAACGCTGCCGCTGATCGACTGGCCCGCTGCCGTGCCGCTCAAGCTCAAGGTGCTGCGCACCCTGTTCGAACAATTCTGCGCGCACGACCGCGCGCAGGATCTGCCGCGCGCACTCGAGTTTCACGGCTTCTGCACGCGCGGCGGCCGCGCGCTCGAAGATCACGCGCGCTTCGAAGCGCTGCACGCCTGGCAACTCGCGCGACCCGACGGCGAAGGCTACTGGCGCAAATGGGCAGAGCCGCTGCGCGATCCGCGCAGCCCCGAAGTCGAGGCGTTCGCGAACGAACACCGGCATGAAGTCGAGTTTCATCTGTTCCTGCAATGGCTCGCGGCGAAGGGGCTATCGCATGCGCAGCACGCGGCGCGCGATGCGGGGATGGCGGTCGGTCTGATCGCGGATCTCGCAGTGGGTTGCGACAGCGCGGGCAGTCATGCGTGGTCGTATCGCGACGACATGCTGCATGGCGTGTCGGTCGGCGCACCGCCCGATCTGTTCAATCAGGCGGGTCAGTCGTGGGGGCTGACGACATTCTCGCCGCGCGCGATGCGCACCCAGGGCTTCTCGGCGTTTATCGACATGCTGCGCACGGTGTTCGCGCATGCGGGCGGCGTGCGCATCGACCATATTCTCGGTTTGCGCCGTCTATGGCTCGTGCCCGAGGGCGAGCGCGCGAAGAACGGCGCGTATCTGCGCTATCCGCTCGATGACATGCTGCGCCTGATCGCACTCGAATCGTGGCGTCATCGCGCGATCGTGATCGGCGAGGATCTCGGCACCGTGCCGCCCGGATTTCGCGAGCGGCTCGCCGATCACGGCCTTTCCGGCATTCGTGTGCTGTGGTTCGAGCGCACGCCCGACGGCGACGGATTTCTGCAGCCGTCCGAATGGGATCGCCACGCGGCCGCGACGACGACCACGCACGATCTGCCGACCGTCACGGGCTGGTGGCGCGGCGAAGACATCATGTGGCGCAACCGTATCGGCCAGACGGCGCCGCGCAGCGACGGCCGCGACCCGGTCGAGGCGGCGCAGGCCGAACGCGCGACGGACCGCGCCGCGCTGTGGCGCGCCTTCCAGCAGGCGGGCGTTGCCGCGCGCGATGTCGATGCGCCGCCGGTCGGGCAGGCGCCCGTCGACGAAGCACTCGCGTTTGTCGCCGCGACGCCGTCGCCGCTCGTGACCTACCCGCTCGAAGACCTGCTCGGCCTCGAAGAGCAGCCGAACCTGCCCGGCTCGATCGACGAGCATCCGAACTGGCGCCGCCGCGTGAAGCAGCCGGTCGACGCGTTGTTCGCGGATGCGGCTTTCTGCGATCGCCTGCAAGCGGTCGACGAGGCGCGTGCGGCTGCTTCGGCAGGCATGCCTGCCGGAACGGGCACACCGGGCACGCCAGATGCTGACGGCTCATCCACTGCTGCCGGCACCGCCGCTTCCTCCTTGCCTAACACGCCATGACCGTCCCGCGCTCCACGCTGCGCCTCCAGTTCCATCGGGGCTTCACCTTCGACGATGCGCTCAAGCATCTCGACTACTTCGCCGCGCTCGGCATCAGCCATCTGTATGCGTCGCCGGTGACGACTGCCGTGCCGGGCTCGATGCATGGCTACGACACGGTCGATTACACGCAGGTCAGCGCCGAGTGCGGCGGCGAAACCGCGTTGAAAAGACTTGCCGACAAGCTGCATGAGCGCGGCATGGGATTGATCGTCGACGTCGTGCCGAATCATATGGGCGTCGCGGGATCGGGCGCGCATAACGGATGGTGGCGCGACATTCTCGAATGGGGCAGACACAGCGCATTCGCGCGCCACTTCGACGTGGACTGGCATTCTCCGGACCCCGCGCTGCGCGGCAAGGTGCTGCTGCCGTGCCTGGGTGCGCCGTACGGCGAAGAGCTCGCCGCGGGCCGCATCGCGTTGCGCTTCGCGGCGGACACGGGGCGCTTCAATATCGAGTATGGCGATCATGTGTGCCCCGTGTGCCCCGTCGATTACGCGGCGCTGCTGCAGTCGGCCGATCGCGCCGATCTGAGCGCGATCGCCGCGCAGTTTCGCGGCCTCACGACGCAACCCGCCGATCAGCCGCGCGCGGCGCAAGCGTGCGATGCGCTGCGCGACTTCGCGAGGCAGAACGGCACGACGGCGATCGAGTCCCTCCTCCAGGCGTACGCGCCTGAAGACCCATCGACGCGCGACCATCTGCATCGGCTGCTCGAGCGCCAGCACTACCGGCTTGCGTGGTGGCGCACCGCTGCCGACGAAGTGAACTGGCGGCGCTTTTTCGATATCAGCACGCTCGCGGCGGTGCGCGTCGAGCGGCCCGAAGTGTTCGAGGCGGTGCACGCCCTCGTGTTTCGACTCTATGCCGATGGCGTGATCGACGGCGTGCGCATCGATCATATCGATGGGCTCGCCGAGCCGCGCGAATATTGCCAGCGCTTGCGGCAGCGGCTTTCGGAATTGCGCGAGGGCGCGCCGTATATCGTGGTCGAAAAGATTCTCGCGCGCGGCGAGCCGTTGCGCGACGACTGGCCTGTGGACGGCACGACGGGCTACGACTTCATGAACGACGTCGGCGCCTTGCTGCACGATCCGCGCGGCGCCGAGCCGCTTGCGTCGATGTGGGCAGAAATCAGCGGGCGTAGCGCGGAATTTGCCGACGAAGCGCTAATCGCGCGCCGCAAGATTCTGAACGAGAACCTCGCGGCGGAACTCGACCGCGCCGCGCGCGCGTTGCATCGCATTGCACGCGATAACCTCGCGACGCGCGATTTCACGTACACGTCGATCCGGCGCGTGACCGGCGAGCTGGCCGCGCATTTTCCCGTCTACCGGATCTATCCGCAGAACGGCGTGCGCAGTGCGGCCGACAACGTCTATTTCGACAAGGCGCTCGACGCCGCGCGGCAGGTGCTGTCGCGCGCGGATCGCACGGTGCTCGAGCGTGTCGATATGTGGCTCGGCAGCGGCATCGACGAGCCTGCCGCAGGCACTCACGAGGCTCGCGCCGAGAGCGCGCGCGAACCGGCCAATCTGCGCACGAACGCGCGCGCGAACCAGCTCGCGCAGCCACCGATGCAAGGCGCGGCGGCTGGCGCATTCAATCATGCGGCCGCCGCGCGCCGTACGGTGCAAACGTTGTTCTCGCAACTGACCGCGCCCGTTGCCGCGAAGGCGATCGAAGATACCGCATGCTATCGCTATGGCCGCCTGATTTCGCGCAACGAAGTCGGCGCCGATCCGGGCGAGTTCGCGATATCGGTCGATCAGTTCCATGCGAGCAATCTCGAGCGCGCGCGGCGCTATCCGCATGCGATGCTTGTGACGGCGACGCACGATCACAAGCGCGGCGAAGACGTGCGCGCACGGCTCGCGGTGCTCAGCGAGATCGCCGACGAATGGAGCGCGACGCTGCGCGCGTGGTCGACCTTGAATACGCCGCAGCGGCGCGCACTGTCCGGCGATACGACCGCCGACGTATTGAGCGACGCATTGACGGGCGACTGGGCGCCCGGCCCCGCAGCGGAAGCGATGATCTATCAGACGCTGGTCGGCTGCTGGCCGCCCGATCTCAGCGCCGACGACGAAGACGGTATCGCGGCACTTGCGGAGCGCGTCGCGCAATGGATGCTCAAGGGGCTGCGCGAAGCGAAGCTGCGCACGAACTGGTTCGCGCCCGATGAAGCATTCGAAAACGCGTGCCGCGCATTTCTGTTCGACATTCTTGCGCCGCAACGGCGCGATGGATTTTTGCGCGAGTTGTGCGCATTCGTGGCGCGGATCAGCCGAGCGGGGGTCGTCAACAGTTTGCAGCAAACCATCCTGCGGCTTGCGTCGCCCGGTGTGCCGGATCTCTATCAAGGCACCGAGTTGTGGGACTTCAGCCTTGTCGACCCCGATAACCGGCGGCCTGTCGACTTCGAGAAACGGGCCGCGATGCTCGCGCAACAGCCGCCTTCGGCGTTTCTTGCCGACTGGCACGATGGCCGCGTGAAGCTCGCGATCGTGCAACGGATGCTGGCGCTGCGCACGCATCTGCCGGAGTTGCTCAGTCAGGGCGCGTATTTGCCGCTAGCAGTGGAAGGGGCACATGCAGAGCGCGCGATTGCGTTTGCGCGGCGGCAGGGCAATGCATGGGCCGTCGTGATCGCAACGCGGCTTGCGGCGCCGCTGCTTTTCGAACGCGGTGCCGATGCCAAGGCTGTCGATAACGTAGCGGACGATACTCCGCTTGTCGAGCCCGCTCGCTGGGAAGACACGGCCGTCCGGATGCCGGAAGAACTGTTCGCGCGCGCGATGTTCGATTGGGTCAGTCCGGCCGCGCCGAAAGTCGCAGACAACGGGTTGCTGTACCTGCGCGATGCGTTGACGTCGATGCCCGTCGCGGTGCTTGTCGAGGATGGCGTGCCGCGCGCTTAGGCGGCATTTCGCCTCGTGACTGCGGCTCGACTGCGGGTCGACCGCAATTCAACCGCCTTCGTCGTCGAATACCTTCGGGTACACGCGCACGAGCACGATGCGCGGCCCCGTCATCTTCTTCACGACGATATCGAAGCGGTCGAACTCCACGCGCTGCCCTTCGGCCGGCAAGTCGCGCAGCGCCTGAATCACGAGACCGCCGACCGACTCCGCGCGGCCTTCGTCGATATCGATGCCGAGCGCGCGCTCGAGCGACACCACGGGCAGGCTCCCCTTGCCCATCAGCGTGCCGTCGTCGAGGCGCGTCCAGTCCTGATCGCCCTGGCGGAACTCGTCGTGAATCTGGCCGACCAGCGCGCCGAGCAGATTGTCGAGCGTCAGAAAGCCGATCGGCTTCTCATGCTTGTGGCCAACGAGCGCCAGATGCGGCGCGCCCTTGCGAAAGCGGCGAAACAGCTCGAGTGCCGGCATATCGGGCTTCACGTATTGCACGGGACGCACATACTTCGACAGGTCGTCCAGCGAGTTCGCCGCATGCCGCGCGAGCAGCAGGTCTTTCAGGTGAATCGTGCCGGCGACGCGTTCGCCCGACGCGTCTTCGAATAGCGGATAGCGGCTGAAACGATGGCGCGCGACGATCTGCATGTTGTCGCGCCACGGCAGATCGCGGCGCAAGCTCACCAGTTCGTGCGCGGGCCGCATCAGATCGGAGACGGTCATGCGCGAGAAATCGAGCGAATGCGCAATCGTGTTCCATTCGTCGGGACTGTACGTGCGGCCCGGCAGTTCGATTTCGTCGGCCACGCTCGTGCGACGCGCGCGCAAAATGAGCTTCAGTTCTTCGTTTGAATAGTGCGTGTCGCCGCCGTGATCGGCCGATAGACCCGCGATACGCAGCACCGCATTCGCGCTGTTGTTGAGCAGCCAGATCGCCGGGTACATGGCCCAATAGAACGCGTACAGCGGCAGCGCGACCCACAGCGAAATTTTCTCCGCCTGGCGGATCGCAAGGGACTTCGGCGCGAGCTCGCCGACCACGATATGCAGAAACGAAATGACCGAGAACGCGAAGAACAGCGAGATGCCGTGTATCAACTGCGCGGACTCGACGCCGAGCACGCCGAAGACCGGCGTCAACAGATCCGCAAAGGCCGGTTCGCCGATCCAGCCGAGGCCGAGCGAGGCGAGCGTGATGCCGAGCTGACAAGCCGACAGATACGCGTCGAGCCGTCGATGCACGGTGGCGAGCAGCTTGCCTCGTACGCCGTGTTTTTGCGCGAGCGTCTGCACGCGCGTCTGCCGCAACTTCACGAGACCGAATTCGGCCGCAACAAAAAAGCCGTTGAGGGCAACGAGCAGCAACGCACCAATAAGGGCGACGACCTGAATCAAGGCGACGGGCTCCGGCGACAAAACCGCCAGTATAGAGGGTGAAAGGCCGGCGAAAGTGGTATGTACGCGCAAGCGCCTGGGAAGGGCCAACGAAGCGCTTATAGCAGCGGATACGAGACCCGCTGCCGGGAATGTCGGAATCGAGGTGCCGATCCGGCGGCCGGGCCCGCCTTGCCGCGCGCCTTGCGATTCAACCCGCGTTCAACGGTACACGCAACGACAGCTTCGCTTGCTGCCCCTGGGCGAACTCGCCTTGTTCGAACGCGCCTTCATGCGCTTCGGCAACGCGCTTGCATAGCGCAAGCACCCACGCAATGCGCCCTGCTTCGCGCGGCTCGCAGGCCTGCTTGCGCGCAAAGGTTTCGAGCAGGTGCGGTAGCGCTGCGTCATCGAGCGCATCGGGCGCCGCGGTGTAGGTCGCCGTCGCGTGCCACATCGAGGTGTCGGCATGCGTGTCGAGCGTGACGATCGAATCCGGCGCGCTCGCTTCGGTTGCGAAGGTCAGCATGAGCCAGAGCGCGGCGGCAAGACGCTCGCGGTCGCCATCGAGTTGCTCGGCGGCAAGCGGCGTTTCGAGCATGAGCCTCACGCCGCGCGGTTGCGCGAGCATCTCGCGCACGTCCATCACGGTCGTATCGACGAGCGGTCGCAATTCGATCAGCTCGCGATCGAGTACGAGCGACTTCGTCTCGGCGCGTGTGGTGTCGACGATCGATTCGAGCAACTGCACCTGCTGCTCGACGCCGCTGCGGATACCTGCCAGCGCACGCTGCGCCGTCGCATCGGCGCCATCGATCTTGCGCTCGAGCACGTAGGCCCAGCTGTGGATCGCGTTGAGCGGGCTGCGCAGGTCATGAGAAACGAGCGACAGCACATGGTCCCGCATGAAAAGCGCGGTCTGCGCGCACAAACGGGCAACCCGTTCCGACGCCGCGGCGCCGGGCACGCCCAGTTCATGACTGCTGTTCGCTGGGAAAGGCGTGGTCACGGTCGACATCCTCGTAACAGTTCGTGATTCGCGGTTTGATTCGAATGGGTCTGATTCGAACGGGATTAGTTCGGCGTTTGATTCGGCGTTTGGTTCAGAGCGTGGTTCAATAGCCAGCCAATATTATAGGCAAGCCCATTGCACGGAACTGCGCGCCGCAGTACTGATTCGCTGTATATACGCAACGCGCCTACAATATCGGTTTCAATCGAACTTCAAGGGAGCAACTTATGCCGACCGTGACCACCGAATCGGGCCTGAAATACGAAGATCTGACCGAAGGCGCCGGCGCCGAAGCGCGTTCGGGCCAAACGGTCAGCGTTCACTACACGGGCTGGCTCACCGACGGCCAGAAGTTCGATTCGAGCAAGGACCGCAACGACCCGTTCGCGTTCGTGCTCGGCGGCGGCATGGTCATCAAGGGTTGGGATGAAGGTGTGCAAGGCATGAAGGTCGGCGGCGTGCGGCGTTTGACGATTCCGCCGCAACTGGGCTACGGTCCGCGCGGCGCGGGCGGCGTTATTCCGCCGAATGCGACGCTCGTGTTCGAAGTCGAACTGCTCGACGTCTGAGCTTCACACCGGGCTTCCAGGCCCCGAATCAGGCACTGAGCAAACGGAGAAGGCGCACAGTCTATGGCCAGCGGCATCGTCACCGTTGCGTCGCCGAGCGTTTCGTTGCGGCGCTTTAGCGCAAGCGAAGCGTCGGACGTGCACGAGTTCCATCAGATCGTGCTCGGCCTCGACGGCTCGATGGTGATGGCCGTCGACGGCATCGAGCGGCAGATCGATCGGCGTTCGGCATGGCTCGTGCCGGCCGGTTCGCGGCACGACTATGCAGGGATAGGCGACAACCGGCAGCTCGTGCTCGATTTGCCGGCCGCGTCGCTTGCGGTGCCCGAGCGACTCTTCGAACGTGCGCGGACAATGGATGTCGATAGCGCGTTGACGCAGTTAGTGGGGCAGATCGCCGCGCGCGCAACGAACGGCGTCGGCTTCGCCGAGGCAAACGATAGTCCCGCCGCGTTGCGCCATTTCAACTGGAATGCGGCTACGCAGCTATGTGCGGCGCTTGTGCAAGGCGCCCGTGGTTTCGCAAACTCTCCTGGCACATCGGATGCGCAGCGTGCCGCCGCGGGACTCGACTTCGCGCGCATCGACCGCTGGTTGCGCGTGCATCTTTCGGAGCCGCTGCGGATTGCCGATCTCGCCACGCATTGCGGCTTCGGCTTGCGGCGGTTCCATCAGCTTTTCATCGAAGCGTTCGGCGAGACGCCGCATCGTTATCTGCAGCGCTTGCGGCTCGATACGTCGATTACGCTGCTTGCGGATCCGCGCCGCTCGTTGACCGACGTCGCGCTCGATGTCGGGTTCGGCGATCAGAGCGCGTACACGCATGCGTTCACGCGCCGCTTTGGCATTGCGCCGGGGCAGTGGCGCGCGTTGCGGCACTGAACCCCGCCTCCTTCGTTATGACACAGGCGCGCGGCAACTGCGCCATGCCGCCGCTTACGCGCCGTTCAGACCACGCTCGAGATCCGCGCGAACATCGGCCGCGTCTTCGAGCCCCACCGCGAGCCGGATTAGTCCTTCGGTAATACCCGCCGCCGCGCGTGCTTCGGGCGTGATGCGCGCGTGCGTCGTCGTGGCCGGATGCGTGATCGTCGTGCGCGTATCGCCGAGATTGCCGGTGATCGAGCAGATCTTCGTGCTGTCGATAACACGCCATGCGTTTGCGCGCTGCGCTTCCGGCGTATCGCCCTTCAGTTCGAACGACAGGATCGCGCCGCCCGCCTTCTGCTGACGCTTTGCGATCGCGTATTGCGGATGCGATTCGAGACCAGGATAGAACACGCGCTTCACTGCCGGATGCGTTTCGAGCCAGCTTGCGATTGCAAGCGCATTCGACGACTGACGCTCGACGCGCAGCGACAGCGTTTCCATGCCCTTCAACAGCACCCACGCGTTGAACGCCGAGAGCGTCGGACCCGCGCTGCGTACGAACGGAAACACTTTTTCCATGATGAACTGCCGCGAGCCGACCAGCGCGCCGCCGAGCACTCGACCCTGACCGTCGAGAAACTTCGTAGCCGAATGCATGACGACATCGGCGCCAAGCTTCAGCGGCTGCTGCAGCGCGGGGCTGCAAAAACAGTTGTCGACCACGAAAAGCGCGTTCGCCGCCTTTGCGATTTTGCCGATCGCATCGATATCGGCAATTTCAGTCAGCGGGTTCGACGGCGTTTCGAGGAAAAACATTTTCGTTTCCGGGCGCACGGCGTTTTTCCATGCGTCGAGATCGGTCGGGTCGACGAATGTCGTCGTGATGCCGAACTTGCTGAAGATCTGCGAGAACATGCCGAGCGTCGAACCGAACAGGCTCTGCGAACTCACGAGGTGATCGCCCGCCTGCATCGCCGACATCACGACCGACAGAATCGCGCTCATTCCCGATGCGGTCGCCATGCACGCTTCGCCGCCTTCGAGCGCAGCGAGCCGGTCCTGGAACATCGTCACGGTCGGGTTCGTGAAGCGTGAATAGGTGTACGAGTCTTCCGAGTTCTTGAAGCGCTCGGCCGCTTCGGCCGCATTCGCGAAGACGAAGCTCGAAGTGAGGAACAACGCTTCGGAATGCTCGCCGAAGTCGCTGCGCAGCGTGCCCGAACGGACCGCGAGGGTATCGAAGTTGAAGGTATCGTCCATAGTCGTTCTTTCCGTTCTCTTCCGGTTGTTCCGTTGTCTCGCACCGGCACACGCCGGCAACAAAAAAGCCCGCATTGCGTCGGCAATCAGCGGGCTTTGTGTGCGGAGTAGCTTGAGCGCGAGCGGCGCGCTTGCGCGGCCACCGTTCGCTTTAGCTGTTTCGGGCGGCCTTTGTCAGGCTGCCCTGCGTCCGCAAGCTGAATTCAAATCGACGCAAGAGGCGATTCTAACACCGTCGCTATCGCGCGGCGTCATTCGACCGACAGCTGCAAATGCAATTGCGAACGCGCTGTGCCACCGTCGATCGCGTCGCTCGCCGCATCGCGGTCCGATTGCGCGGCCGGCGCAAGACGCGCGAGTTCGACGCCGTCGAGGTATTCGCTCGTCACGTCGCCGGTGATGTAGTTGCCATCGAAGCACGATGCATCGAAGTCTTTCAGCGCCGGATTGATGTCGCGCACCGCGTTCTTCAGCGCGTCGACGTCCTGATACACGAGGAAATCGGCGCCGATCATGCGCGCGACTTCGTCATCCGTGCGGCCGTGTGCGACGAGTTCGCCGCGCGTCGGCATATCGATGCCGTATACGTTCGGGAATTTCACCGGCGGCGCCGCCGACGCGAAGATCACCTTGTTCGCGCCCGCGTGGCGTGCCATCTGCACGATTTCATGCGACGTCGTGCCGCGCACGATCGAATCGTCGACGATCAGCACGTTCCTGCCCTTGAACTCGATGCCCATCGCGTTGAGCTTCTGGCGCACCGACTTCTTGCGCACGGCCTGGCCCGGCATGATGAAGGTGCGGCCCACGTAGCGGTTCTTGAAGAAGCCTTCGCGATACTCGACGCCGAGCTTGGCGGCAACCTGCATCGCTGCAGGGCGCGACGAATCGGGAATCGGCATCACGACGTCGATCTTCAGGTCGGCCGGCAAGACGCGCCTGATCTTCTCGGCCAGATAGTCGCCCATGCGCAGACGCGCGTTATATACGGGCACGCCGTCGAGCACCGAGTCCGGACGCGCGAGATAGACGAGTTCGAAAATGCAGGGGTTCAGGCTTGCGTTCGTCGCGCACTGCTGCGCGTGGAAGTTACCGTCGAGATCGATAAACACCGCCTCGCCCGGCTGCACGTCGCGCACGAATTCGAAGCCGATGCCCTCGAGCGCCACCGATTCCGATGCGAGCATCCATTCGGTGCCGTGTTCCGTCTCGAGCTTGCCGATGCACAGAGGGCGAATCCCGAACGGGTCGCGGAAACCGACGAGGCCGTATCCCGCGATCAGCGACACGATCGCGTACGAACCGCGCACGCGGCGATGAACGCCCGACACGGCCTTGAACAGCGCCGCTGGATCGAGTTCGAGGCCCGAGCTCGCGAGCTGCAGTTCGTGCGCGAACACGTTGAGCAGCACTTCGGTGTCGGAGTTCGTGTTGATGTGACGGCGATCGACGCGGAACATCTCGTCTTTCAGCTGCGGCCAGTTGGTCAGATTGCCGTTGTGCGCGAGGATGATGCCGAACGGCGCGTTCACGTAGAACGGCTGCGCTTCCTCTTCGCTCGACGCGGAACCCGCAGTCGGGTAGCGCACCTGGCCGATACCGACGTTGCCCGGCAAGCTGCGCATGTTGCGCGTGCGGAACACGTCGCGCACCATGCCGTTCGCCTTGTGCATGTGGAAGTTGCTGCCGTTCGCCGTCGCGATGCCCGCGGCGTCCTGACCGCGGTGCTGCAGCAGCAGCAGGCTGTCATAGATCAGCTGGTTGACCGGGGATTGGGAAACTACGCCTACGATGCCGCACATGGCATGTCCTTCAAAGGTACGAAATTCGTTACGGCGGCCGGCTTGCTTGCGCCGGCGTGCCGCCGCGCTTCACGGGCCGGAGGAGGCCGCGGTGTTGCCGTCCGCCCCGGCGCTCACGTCGTCTACATGCACGTACGCCGCAATTGCATCCGGAAGCAACGGCTTCAACTCTCGCACGCCCTGCTCCGCATACGGCCGCAGCAACGCGTTACGCCAGAATGCCTGCTGGGGCAGTTCGGTCAGTCCTGCGAGCGCGACCAGAACCAGCACCAGAATGACCCCGCGCACGAGGCCAAACATCAATCCAAGCGAGCGGTCCACGCCGCTCAACCCCGATACCTGCACCAACCGGCTGAGCAAGGCGTTTGCCACCCCCGCCACCAGCATCACCGCGATCACGATGACCGCAAACGCAAGCAGCCATTGTGTCAGCGCACCGCCTGGCCAATGCTCGGGCATGTACGGCACGACGAGCCCGACAAACCGGCATGCGACCAGAAACGCCACGATCCAGCCGATCAGCCCGAAAATTTCGGACAGGAAGCCGCGCCACGTGCCGCGCAGCGCCGACAGGCCGATCACCGCCATAACAGCGTAGTCGAACGCAGTGAACATCGCCGGCTTATTGCGCCGAACCGTTGTTCGGGCCCGACGTCAAGCCGGCTTCACGAACCTTCGCTATCGCCGCCGACGCTGCCGCGCGGTCCGCAAACGGCCCTGCGCGCAGCAATGTTCGCATCGAACCGTCGGCTTGCTTCCGCTTTTCGAGATATGCGGGCACGCCGGCCGCTTTCAACTTGCTGGCCCAGCTACGCGCGCTCGCGTCATCGGAAAACGAGCCCAGTTGCACCGCGAAGCGGTTGCCCGGCGGCGACGTCGGCGTGCCGGATTCGGCAAGCGCGGCTGTCGCGCTCTGCGCGGTGGATTCTGGCCGTGTGCCTGTCTGGGTTGCCGATTGCGTCGATCTGGCTGCCGGTTTCGCCGCAGCCGCGTTGTTCGCAGCTGTTACGGGCGCCTGCTGAACCTTGCCGGCAGACTGCGTTTGCTGTTGCGCCTGCTTCCCCGGTTCTTCACCCTGCGTGTGTGTCTGTGTCGCGCCGTCACGGCTCGACGACCCGTTCGCGGCGGTCGCCGACGGCGCCGGCACGCTTTGCACGCCCGCCGCGGCACCCTGGGCACCTTCGGGTGCGACCGGGTTATCGGGCGCAACGCCCGCCTGGGTATCTTGCGGATCCTGCACGCGTGCCCGCGATACGGGGCGACTCGGAATATCGATTGAAATATCGTCGGTGACGGGCTTCGGGTGCGAATCGAGCACCATCGGCAGGATAACGACCGCCGCGACCACCAGTGCGATCGCGCCGACCAGACGCCGCCGCGCGCGCTGCTTTTCCGGCAAGGTGGGATCGAGAAGCATCGCGTCTGCATCGCCGGCCCGTTCGGTGCGCCGGGTTCGCCTTTCGACGCGCTCGCTACGATCGGCCGCGCTTGAACTCCGGTTTGAGCCCCGTCTGGAACTGGAATTTGCGCCGCGCCGGCCGGACGCGTCGTCTTTCTTGCCGAACGAGAAAATTGCCATGAATGCCTTGGTTCGAGGCTGCCCGCGTTCAGTGTTGCTGCGATTTCCGCCAGGCCATCACGCCCGCAACGGTAAAGAAACTTCCGAAAACCACGATTCTATCATTGTCGGAGGCCCGTTTTAACGCATCCTGAAATGCTGCCGAAGGCGAAGCGAAGCGCGTCACGCTGTGGTCCGCACTATCGGCAACACCGGCGGCAACACCGGCGTCGCGCAGTGCGGCCTCGAGTTGCTCCGCGGACGCGCCGCGCGGCGTCGGCAGGTCGGTCACGCACCAATGGTCAATTTCGCCCTTCAGATGGCCAAGCACGCCTGCAATGTCTTTATCGCGCATTGAGCCGAACACCGCGTAAGTGTACGGAAAATAGCCCATATTGCCGAGATTTTGCGCGAGCACCGCTGCCGCGTGCGGATTGTGCCCAACGTCGAGCACGACTGACGGCTTGCCCGGCAACACCTGGAATCGGCCCGGCAATTCCACGTTTGCGAGGCCGAGGCGAATGTCTTGCGCAGAAACCGGCAGCCGGTCGCGCAACGCTTCGAGACCCGCGAGCGCAGCCGACGTATTGATCAGCTGGTTGGCGCCGCGCAACGCCGGATAAGCGAGCGCCGAACGGCGCAGCGAACGGCCGACGTAATTCCACTGCTGGCGCTCGCTGCCCGCCTGCCCCTCGTAGCGAAAATCCTTGCCGAACATCCATAGATCGGCGCCGATCTTGTGCGCATGATCGATCAACGTCTGCGGCGGCAGCGGGTCGGCGCAAATCGCCGGCTTGCCCGCGCGGAAAATGCCGGCCTTCTCGAACGCGATCTTGTCGCGCGTATCGCCGAGGTACTCGGTGTGATCGATGTCGATGCTCGTGATGATCGCGCAATCGGCATCGAGAATATTGACTGCGTCGAGGCGTCCGCCAAGGCCCACTTCCATGACGACTGCGTCGAGGCCGCGCGACGCGAACAGATGCATGATCGCGAGCGTCGTGAATTCGAAGTACGTCAACGACGGCTGCCCGGCGAGGCTCAGGCGCGCTTTTTCGACCGCTTCGAAGTGCGGCAGCAGATCGGCGTCGCTCGCGTTCTGCCCGTTCACGCGTGCACGTTCGTTGAACGACAGCAGATGCGGCGATGTGTGACAGCCGACCGTATAGCCGGCGCGCAGCAGGATCGACTCGAGAATCGCGCAGGTCGACCCCTTGCCGTTGGTGCCGCCGACCGTGATCACCGGACATGCGAACGACAATTGCAATGCGTCGCGAACCCGGCTGATTCGCGCGAGGCCCATATCGATACCGACCGGATGCGCAGTTTCGAGATGCGTGAGCCACGCATCGAGGGTGGGGAATGTGCTCATCGAATGAAACGGAAGTGCGGTCCGCAATTATCGCGGAAACGACAACGCGCCGCTTGCTGTCGCTCGCGGCGCGTTGTCTGTGCATCACGGCGTACGAGGCGCGCAAGCGCCGTCAGTGGGTTTGGCCTGGCCCTCGGCGGCCTGAACGCCTCCCTGCCGAATCGTTGGATCAGGCGACCGCGTCGGCCGGCTGACGCGTGAGCAACGCCATCAGTTGTGCGATTTCCTCGCGCAGCTTGCGACGGTCCACGATCATGTCGATCGCGCCCTTCTGCAGCAGGAATTCGGCGCGCTGGAAGCCTTCCGGCAGCTTTTCGCGCACGGTCTGTTCGATCACGCGAGGGCCCGCGAAGCCAATCAGCGCCTTCGGTTCGGCGATCACGACATCGCCGAGGAAGGCAAAGCTCGCCGACACGCCGCCCATGGTCGGATCGGTCAACACCGAGATAAACGGCAGCTTCGCTTCAGCGAGGCGCGTCAGCATCGCGGTGGTCTTCGCCATCTGCATCAGCGAAAGCAGGCTTTCCTGCATTCGCGCGCCGCCTGAAGCGGTGAAACAGATAAACGGCACCTGCTGTTCAAGCGCGTTTTGCGCACCGCGTGCGAAACGCTCGCCGACCACCGAGCCCATCGAGCCGCCCATGAACGAAAACTCGAAACACGCCACGACCACGGGCAGCGTGTGGATCGCGCCGCCCATCACGACCATCGCGTCGGTTTCGTCGGTTTCGTCGATCGCTTCTTTCAGACGGTCCGGATACTTGCGGCTGTCCTTGAATTTGAGCGCGTCGACCGGCAGGATTTCCTGGCCGATCTCGTAGCGGCCTTCCGCATCGAGCAACCCATCGAGCCGCTCGCGCGCGCCGATCCGCATATGGTGATCGCACTTCGGGCAGACGTGCAGATTCGCCTCGACGTCGTTGCGGTAAAGCACCGCTTCGCACGAAGGACATTTGATCCACAGGCCTTCCGGAATGCCTTTGCGGCTTTTCGGATCGGTTTGCTTGATTTTGGGCGGCAGCAATTTGTCGAGCCAGCTCATATTGATTTTCTCCGGGCCTCCGGTACGCGTCACTTCACGCGCAATGCGCGCAACGCGTACCGACGACCTTGTTTCTGATGTTGATCGATTGGCTGATCAGGCTGTGCGGGCGCCCGCACCAATCGAATCGATTGCCTGACGGATTTCCCTGATAAACCGGGTCAGCGATTCGGCGGCGGCTTCGGGAGCCGCGTCTTCGAGCAGATTGACGATCCGGCTGCCGATCACGACTGCATCGGAGACTTCCGCCACTGCCCGCGCCGACTGCGCATCGCGAATGCCGAATCCGACCCCAACCGGAAGCGGCACCCGCGACTTGATGGCCGGGATTTTACCTGCAATATCAAGAACGTCCAGATGCGCCGCACCGGTCACACCTTTCAGCGACACGTAATAGACGTAACCGCTCGCCACGCGGCCGACCGCCGCGATGCGTTCGTCGGTCGAGGTCGGCGCGAGCAGGAAGATCGGATCGATGCCGGCGGTCTTCATTTTCTCGGCGAACGGCCCGCATTCCTCAGGCGGGTAATCGACGACCAGCACGCCGTCCACGCCCGCTTCGTTCGCGGCTTTCGCGAATGCGTCGGCGCCGATCCGCTCGATCGGGTTCGCGTAGCCCATCAGCACGATCGGCGTTTTGTCGTCTTTCTCGCGGAAGCGCTTCACATCCGCGAGCACATCGTTCAGCGTGACGCCTTTCGCGAGCGCGCGCTCCGACGAGCGTTGAATGACCGGGCCGTCTGCCATCGGGTCTGAAAACGGTACACCGAGCTCGATGACGTCCGCGCCGCCTGCGACGAGCGCGTGCATGAATTCGACGGTGCGCTTCGGATCAGGGTCGCCCGCGGTGATGAACGGGATCAGGCCTTTGCGTTTTTGTGCGGCAAGGGCCGCGAATACCTGGTTGATTCGTGACATGTTGATTTTCTCGAAGTCGATTGACTGCGCGCTGGTCTGGCTGACCTGTCGGCGTAACGCGGGCTCGGCGACTACGCCGAGGCCACCGACGTTGCCGAAGCCGCCGCCAAACTGACGCGTTCTCGCGCTATCGCGCAGTAACTTTCATTGATTTCATAGCCGACGAACTGGCGCTGCTGACGCGCGCAAGCCACTGCAGTGGTGCCGCTTCCCATGAACGGATCGAGCACGCGACCGCCCGGGGGGCAGCTTGCGAGCACCATCCGCTCGACGATTTCCAGCGGCTTTTGCGTCGGATGGTCGACACGCTCGGCATGTTGCCGATGCAAACGCGACACGGACCAGACGTCTTTCGGGTTGTAGCCCATCTCCAGCCACTTGCTGCCTTCGAACAACTTGCGCGAACGCGCCTTCTTCGTAGCCGCATCGTACGGGATACGGACGGGATCGAGATCGAAGTAGTAATCCTTCGAAACCGCGAACAGACCGATGTTGTCGTGCACGGACGTGAAGCGCCGTGTGGTGCCGCCCATGCTCGGCACGCGCCGATCCCAGATGATCTCGTTGACCATCGTGAGTTTTGTCTTCAGAAAGCAGAAGATCTCAGGCGCGTATTGCCACGTGCAAAAGATATACAACGAACCGGCCGGCTTGAGCTTGGGGATTGCGAGCTCGAGCCATTCGCGCGTCCAGGCGAGAAAAGTGTCGCCCGAACGCATGTCGGAGTCGTTGCCGTAGTCCTTGCCGAGCCCGTACGGCGGATCGGCGAGGATCAGGTCGATCGACTGGTCCGGCAGGTTCGCCGCATCGGTCAGGAAATCGCGGTTGCGAAGTTCGATCGTAGCCGACACCGGCAACAGGAGCGCGGGCGCGGCAGGCGGTGTCGGCGGTGGCGCGACTGGTGCGCCGGTCTGAGTCTGAGTGCCCACTTGATCGGTTAACTCGTCGGTCAACTGAGTGGGCACCCGAGGGGGCAACTGGGCAACCGGTTGTCCCGCAGCCGGTTGCACGGCTTGCCCCGCCTCCACCGCTGCGGTGTCGAGCGCCGGTTGCGGTTCCTCGAACTCGTCGCGCATCGCCGCGGCGCTCAGAACTTGATGCCCGATCGCTCGGCGACCGTATGCATGTCCTTGTCGCCACGGCCCGACAGGTTGACCAGCAGAACCTTGTCTTTCGGCAGCGTCGGTGCGAGCTTCGTCGCGTACGCGAGGGCGTGGCTCGACTCCAGCGCGGGAATGATCCCTTCGATCCGGCAGCAGTCGTGGAACGCCTTCAGCGCTTCTTCGTCGGTGATCGCAACGTATTGTGCACGACCGCTGTCCTTGAGCCAGGCATGCTCGGGACCCACGCCCGGGTAGTCGAGACCGGCCGAAATCGAATGCGTTTCGATAATTTGACCGTTCTCGTCCTGCAGCAGGTACGTGCGGTTGCCGTGCAATACGCCCGGCGTGCCACCCGTCAGCGACGCGGCATGGCGTCCGGTGTCGATGCCGTCGCCGGCTGCTTCGACGCCGATCAATTGCACCGATTTGTCCTCGATATACGGGTAAAAGATGCCCATCGCGTTCGAACCGCCGCCAATGCACGCGATTACGGCATCGGGCTGACGACCAACGAGCTCGGGCATCTGCACCTTGCACTCGTCGCCGATCACGCGCTGGAAATCGCGCACCATCATCGGATAAGGATGGGGACCCGCCACCGTGCCGATAATGTAGAACGTGTTCTCGACGTTGGTCACCCAGTCGCGCATCGCCTCGTTGAGCGCATCTTTCAGCGTGCGCGAGCCCGATTCCACGGGCACGACGGTCGCACCAAGCAGCTTCATGCGGTAAACGTTCGCAGCCTGCCGGCGCACATCCTCGACACCCATGTAGACCACGCATTCCATACCGAAGCGCGCAGCGATCGTCGCAGTGGCGACACCGTGCTGGCCCGCGCCCGTTTCGGCGATCACGCGCGGCTTGCCCATACGCTTCGCGAGCAGCGCCTGGCCGATCACGTTGTTCACCTTATGAGCGCCGGTGTGGTTCAGGTCTTCGCGCTTCAGATAAATCTGCGCGCCGCCGAGCAATTCGCTCCAGCGTTGTGCGTGATAAACGGGGGAGGGGCGACCGACGAAATGCTTCAGTTCGCGCTGATACTCAGCGATGAAGTCGGCGTCTTTCTGGGATTTTTCGTATGCAATGCGCAGCTCTTCGAGCGCATGCATAAGGGTTTCAGCGACGAACACGCCGCCATATTGGCCAAAATGGCCTCGTTCATCAGGTAAGTTATACATATCGTCACTCTTCAGTATGCCGGGCCGGCGTTTGATCAACACCTGCGCGGCCTGAATCATCCAGCGTCCGCCTGTCTGACTGCGTGTACGAACGCCGCCATGCGGGCGTGATCTTTCACGCCCTTCGCGCCCGGTACTTCGATGCCGCTCGAGACATCGACCGCGTACGGGCGCACGCGACGTATCGCTTCACCGACGTTTTGCGCGTTCAACCCACCACTCAAAACGGCCCGACGCGCGAGTTCTGCTGGAATAAGTGACCAATCGAAAACCTTCCCGCCGCCGCCATAGCCTTCGACATGCGTGTCGAACAGAAGACCGCTGGCGGCTGAATAGTTAAGCGCCGATTTTACCAAATCGTCCGGCCGAGTATCAGGCTCAATGCGCAATGCGCGCAACCATGGCAAACCCGCGACGCTCGCGAGCGCCTCGCATTGGTCGGGCGTCTCGTCGCCGTGGAACTGCAGCAGCGACAGCGGCACGTCGCAGACGACATCGCGCACCCAGTCCGGCGTCGCGTTGACGAAGAGTCCGACCACCGACAGAAACGGCGGCACGTTGCGCGTCAATTCGACGGCCTGCGCGACGCTCAGCGCACGCGGACTCGGCGGGTAGAACACGAGGCCAATCGCGTCCGCGCCGAGGTCGACCGCGCAATCCACGTCCGATGGCTTCGACAGGCCGCATAGCTTGATGCGCGTGCGGTGCGGGACGGTGGCCGCCGCGCCTGTCGCGGAGGGGGTCTCTGCGGTGCCGGCTTGCGCCGGCGGGCTCGAAGGAGTTGCGTTCATGATGGCGATTCGTCGCTCCAGACATGGGCCCACGGCACGCTGCCGACCGGCGCGGACGGCACGGCGAATTCGTCGGGATACCCGACTTCTGCGAGATATAGCCCGTCGGGCATGAAGGTCGGCGCCGCGTTATTGCGATCGCGGCTAGCCAATACCCCGGCGAGCCAGTCGACAGGATACCGCCCGCGCCCGATTGCGACGAGGCACCCCATCAGGTTACGCACCATGTGATGCAGGAAGGCGTTCGCGCGAAACCGGAAGTGGATGAAGTCGCCGGCGCGGCGGATGTCGATCTGGTACAGGTGTTTGACCGGCGTCTTCGCCTGGCATTCCGACGAGCGGAACGCCGAGAAATCGTGCTCGCCGAGCAGGCACGCGGCGGCGGCGCGCATCGCCTCGATATCGAGCGGCGTATGGATCCAGCCCGCGCGGCCCGCGAGCATCGGCGAGCGCACCGGGTTCACGTAGAGCATGTAGTAATAGGTGCGCTCGAAGGCCGAAAAACGCGCATGGAACGTGTCCGGCATCGGCTTCGCCCACTGGACCGCCACCGTCGACGGCAGGAACGCATTGGTGCCGCGCACCCACGAAAAATCGGCGCGGTCGAGTTCGGTGTCGAAATGAACCACCTGTCCAAGCCCATGCACGCCCGTGTCCGTGCGGCCCGCGACAATCGTATGCAGCGGGGTCTGCGCGAATTCGCGCAGCGCGCGCTCGAGTTCGTCCTGGACCGTCTTGCCGTGCGGCTGCGATTGCCAGCCGCAAAACGCCGCGCCGTCGTACTGGATGCCGAGTGCTATACGCATCGCGACATCGCGCCTCAGGACAGCGGCGCGAGCGTCGACAGCATCGCGCGCGCTTCGTTGCGCGTCGCGGCGTCGTTGGACTCGATCACTTCGTTGATCAGCGTCCGTGCGCCCGCGACGTCGCCGAGTTCGATGTATTCGGCGGCCAGTTCGAGCTTGTTGCGCGCGATGCGGGCAAGCTCTTCGGGCGTGAAGGTCGGCAGCGGCTGGGCGGGACCCGGCGGCAACTCGAGGTCGAAGTCGAGCGCGAGCGGGCCGTATTTGGCCGCGCCCATGCCGGCGATCGCGCCGTGACCCGCTGTGCCCGCCTCGATCTGCTCTCCGACTCGCGGCGGCTCGGGCTCGTGCGGGGGTACCGCCTGCTGCGCGGTCACTTCGGGTTCGACGACCGGTTGCGTGGTCAACGATGCGGGTGGCGTGACCGGCTCGGCAGGTTCGGCAGCACGCGGGGGCAAGGACATGTCGAGGCTGCCCAGCGCGGCCAGCGCGGCGCGCGGGAATTGCGGTGCGGCCGCGTGCGTTTCGTCGGATTCTGCCGCGGAGGGTTCTGCTGCTGATTCGGGGGCCGCTGCGGGTTCTTCGGCTACGGGTTCTTCGGCTGTCGGTTGTTCAGCTACGGGCTCTGGAGCGGGTTGGTCAGCCGACGGCTGCCGTGCTTCGCTAAAAGGCTCTGCATGCACGACCGCTTCGGTATCGGCTGTTGCCGCGGCCGGTTCCGTGGACATCGGCTCCGAAAGTGTCGGAATGCTGTCGATGTCCGCGGTCGCGGCGGCGTGTTCGGCGCTCGTGGCCGGCGTCGCGACATCGGGCGGCAGTTCGGCAGCGGGCCCGGTCGGCTCGGTATGCTCCGTCGGCGTGTCCGGCTCGATTTCGGGTGCTTCGGCATCGGTTTCGTCGATCGGTGGCGCTTCGTGTGCCGACGCATCAGCTCGAGCCGCCGGGGGCTCGAAAAGCGATTCCCGATTACTACTGTGATCGTCTGGCTGATCGAACGCCTGCGGTTCGCGCGACGGATCGGCGCGCTGGTCGCGCGTCGCAGCCGCATCGAGCGCGGCGGCCCCGGTCACGCCGGTTGTCGCCGCGGCCGCGCCCGATGCCGTCGTCGAATGCGCGGCCGATGCGCCGTACTGCGCGGACGTCACGCCGCTGCCGGCAGGCGGTGAAACGCGCTCGGTCAACGGCGGGACGTCATCGACATCGTCCGATGGTAACGGCGGCTCATGCGTTGCGGCGGACACGCCGCTCTTCGCCATCGCGTCGTAAGCGTTGGCGGCGCCGCGTGCTGCGCTGTTCGCAGCGGCGGATTCCACGGCTTGCACGCCGCCGTCCGGGGCGCTCAATCCCGCGCCACTGCGCGCGCGCGCGGCCGACGCGCCATCGCGCTTGCGCCGGCGCATCGCGAGTCCCGCGACTACCGCGGCTAGCAGCGCGCCGATCAGCGCGGCCGCGCCGACATATTCCTGCTTCGACGTCGACGTAGCAGCCGCCGGCTGCTGCGGCGATGCAGATGCGGCCGGCGGACGCGCGGCCATCGCCGGCGCACTCGTCGCTCCAGCCGCTCCCGACGCGCCGACGCCCGGCGCCGGCTGACCATTCGCCGCCGCGACGCCGCTTGCCGTCTGCGATTTCCCTATACCGTGCTTCTGGAGCTCCATGAGCACACGGTTCTTCAGCGCGAGCAACTGCTGAAGGCTTGAAACCTGAGTCCGCGCTTGCGACGCCCCTTGCGGCGCCCCGGCCGATGCCGCCTGGGCACCGCTGGCGCCCGCGGCGGGCTGAACCGGCGCGGACTGGATCGAACCCGACCACACGTTGCCGCTGCTCGCCGCGGCAGCCTGCGAACTGCTGGCGCCGGTGGCCGGCGCAGACGCCGATGGTGCCGATGGTGCCGATGCCGGCGCGACTGCCGCAGTCGCGTTTGCCGGCGCCGATGCCGCAGCCGACGCCGACGCGTCGGCGACAGGCGCGCTCGCCGGATTCGTCGGATTCCCCGCGGTCGGCGAAGATGCCGTCGCTGCGGCAGCCGTCGCCGAACCCGCCGCAGCCGCCTGCCCGCCTGCTGCCTGCGCAGCGCTGGCATTCGCACCGGCGGCCACTGCTGCCGCCGAACCCGCGGCGGCCGAACTCGCTGCGTTGCCTGCCATTGCAGCGGCCGGCCCCGCAACCGCGCCACCGGGCACCGCGGCCGCCATAGCGCCCGATGCCGTCGTCGCAGCAGAAGCCCCTGCCGCCGCTGCGCCTTCCACCGCAGCGCCCGTCGCATCGAGCGCCGGCACGTTCAACAGCGCGCCGATCTTCATCCGGCTCGGGTCGTTCTTCATGAACGCGCTGGGATTGGCGTCGAAGATCGCTTTCGTGGCGCGCGCGAGCACCGCCCGGTCATGCGACTGCGTGGCCGCGACTGCGATGTCGTGCAGCGACTGCCCGGCCTGCACCGTCACCTGGCTCGCCCCTGCGGGCACCGCGGGCGTACTCGCGGCGGCGGACATACTCGCCGCGGCCGGCGCGCTCGCGGCCGCGGCACCGCCGGGTGCCGCCTGGGCAGCACACGTTTGCGCCGCGGCCAGCAAAACAGCGGCCGTTACCGTGCGCAAGCGTGCGCCGTCGAACATCGCCGCGGCGTGCAGGAAAGGAAATCGAGCGATCATCGGTGCGCTGTGCGCGTGCGCGCGCAGCCCAGTTTGGCGAAGTGTGCTTGCGCGGTTTGCGATGAACAAAGACAAGATGTAGAAGCGCCAAATGTAAAAAAGCGCCGCGAAAATCGCGACGCTTTTGTTGTTGCTGTAAGTGTTATACGCGTCTTGAGCGCGTAGTTTACTTTACTTGTCGAGCAGAATGCGAAGCATGCGACGCAGCGGCTCGGCCGCGCCCCACAGCAACTGGTCGCCCACCGTAAATGCAGACAGATATTCGCCGCCCATCGCGAGCTTGCGCAGACGCCCGACCGGCACCGTCAGCGTGCCCGTGACAACCGCCGGCGAAAGATCGCGCATCGACGCTTCACGCTCGTTCGGCACGACCTTCACCCAGTCGTTCGCCGACGCGAGAATGCTGTTCACTTCGTTGAGCGGCACGTCCTTCTTCAGCTTGATCGTCAATGCCTGCGAGTGGCAGCGCATTGCGCCGATCCGCACGCACAGGCCATCGACCGGGACCGAACCGGGCTCGCCCATGGCCGGCTTGCCGAGAATCTTGTTGGTTTCGGCGCCGCCCTTCCACTCTTCCTTCGACATGCCGTTGCCGAGATCCTTGTCGATCCACGGAATCAGCGAGCCCGCGAGCGGCACGCCGAAATGTTCAGTCGGCATGCTGTCGCTGTTCATGGCGGCGAGCACCTTGCGGTCGATGTCGAGAATCGCCGACGCCGGATTCGCGAGATCCGCTTGCGCCGCGCTGTGCAGCGTGCCCATCTGCGCGAGCAGTTCGCGCATGTTCTGCGCGCCCGCGCCCGATGCGGCCTGATACGTCATCGCCGTCATCCAGTCGATCAGGTTTTCGCGGAACAGGCCGCCCAACGCCATCAGCATCAGGCTCACCGTGCAGTTACCGCCGATGAAATTCTTCTGGCCCTTGACCAGCGCGTTCTTGATGACGTCGAGATTGACCGGGTCGAGGATGATGACCGCGTCGTCCTTCATACGCAGCGCCGATGCCGCGTCGATCCAGTAACCGTTCCAGCCGGCCGCGCGCAGCTTCGGGAATACGTCGTTCGTGTAGTCGCCGCCCTGGCAGGAGATGATCGCATCGCACTTCCTGAGGTCGTCGATGCTGTTGGCGTCTTTGAGTTTGGTCTCGTTTTTCGCGAACGACGGCGCATTGCCGCCCGCGTTGCTGGTGCTGAAAAACACCGGTTCGATCAGATCGAAATCGCCTTCCTGCTGCATGCGTTGCATCAGGACGCTGCCGACCATGCCGCGCCAACCTACGAGACCTACGTTCATGACTTCATACCCTTGGAGTGGACGCTTCCCCGCAACTTTGCCCGGCGTGACCGCGCGGGGAAGACGGGCGGGCACGACGGACGATTAACGTTTCGTAATCGTTTTCGGGGTGATCGTGCTAATGCGCGCCGTAACGAGTGCTTCAATGCTGATGGCGAGTTCGATCGCACGGGCCGTTTTGCCGTGCTTGCTCGAGACCGAAGTGATTGGGGGAATCAGCGCCATTGCGTGAGTCTACACGAAAACCTTTAATTTAGCGGCGTTTTGGCTAGTTTTGGGCACGAACGATGCTAAACGACACGCGCGTTCGTGCTCCCGGCGAATGCGTTTGAAAGCTACGGCCGGCGCGTCTGGCGAACCGGGCGCCGGCCGGCCCTTCCACTTCTTCTTGGCAATCTCGCTTACAGGGCAGCGACGACTGCATCGCCCATCGCCGCGGTGCCGACCTGCTGGCAGCCCGGCGTGGCGATGTCGACGGTCCGCAAACCCTGTTCGAGCACTTTCTTCACGGCATCTTCGATGCGATCGGCCTGCTCCGTCCTGTTCAGCGAATAGCGCAGCATCATCGCGGCTGACAGAATCGTGGCAAGCGGATTTGCCACGCCCTTGCCCGCGATATCGGGTGCCGAACCGTGCGAAGGCTCATATAGGCCCTTGTTGTTTTTGTCGAGCGACGCGGACGGCAGCATGCCGATCGAACCCGTCAGCATCGCCGCTTCGTCGGACAGAATATCGCCGAACATATTGCCGGTGACGATCACGTCGAACGACTTCGGCGCCTTCACGAGCTGCATCGCCGCGTTGTCGACATACATATGCGACAGCTCGACGTCCGCGTATTCCTTCGCGACGTCGATCACCACGTCCTTCCACAGCTGCGACGTCTCGAGCACATTCGACTTATCGACCGAACAGAGCTTCTTGCCGCGCTTTAGCGCAGCCTGAAACGCGACGTGCGCGATGCGGCGCACTTCGGGCTCCGAATAGCGCATCGTGTCGAACCCTTCCTTCGCGCCGGCGAACGGACCGTCCGGCGCCTCGCGCACGCCGCGCGGCGAACCGAAATAGATGTCGCCGTTCAATTCGCGCACGATCAGGATATCGAGTCCCGAAACGATTTCCGGCTTCAGCGACGATGCGCCCGTCAATTGCGCATAGCAGATCGCCGGACGGAAGTTCGCAAACAGCTGCAGATGCTTGCGCAAGCCCAGAATGGCCTGCTCCGGACGCAGCGCGCGCTCGAGCTTGTCGTACTTCCAGTCGCCGACCGCGCCGAACAGGATCGCGTCGGCTTCCTTTGCGAGCTTCAACGTCGCGTCGGGCAGCGGGTGGCCAGCCGCTTCGTAACCGGCGCCGCCGACCGGCGCTTCTTCGAGCTCGAATTTTTCGCCGAGCTTGTTCAACACCTTCACGGCTTCCTTCACGATTTCCGGACCGATGCCGTCGCCGGGCAATACTGCAATCTTCATGCGTGTTCCTTATTCGTATAGGGCGAAACGAAACGCGGCTTAGCCGACGATCCGATGACCGAGCCAGGGCTGCTTCGCGAGCCGTTCCGCTTCGAACTGGCGGATCTTGTCCGACTGGCGCAGCGTGAGGCCGATATCGTCGAAGCCGTTCAGCAGGCAATACTTGCGGAACGCGTCGACGTCGAACTTGTATTCGGCGCTGCCGTCGGTCTTGCGCACGACCTGCGCCTCGAGATCGATCGTCAGCTGGAAGCCGTTGAACGCGCTGGTTTCGTTAAACAGATGATCGACCTGCTGCCCGCTCAGCACGATCGGCAGCAGACCGTTCTTGAAGCAGTTGTTATAGAAAATGTCGGCGAAGCTCGGCGCGATCAGCGCACGAAAGCCGTACTGCTGCAACGCCCACGGCGCATGCTCGCGCGAGCTGCCGCAGCCGAAGTTCTGGCGCGCGAGCAGCACCGAGGCGCCCTGATAGCGCGGCTGGTTCAACACGAAGTCCGGGTTCAGCGGGCGCTTCGAGTTGTCCATGCCGGGTTCGCCGTGGTCGAGATAACGCCATTCGTCGAACGCGTTCGGGCCGAAACCCGAGCGCTTGATCGACTTGAGAAACTGCTTCGGAATGATCGCGTCCGTATCGACGTTCTCGCGATCGAGCGGCGCGACGAGGCCGGTGTGTACGGTGAATTTGTCCATGACGCTTGTGCCTCTCAACCCAGTTTGCGAATATCGACGAAATGGCCTTCGATCGCTGCCGCAGCCGCCATCGCCGGGCTCACGAGGTGCGTGCGTCCGCCCGCGCCCTGACGTCCTTCGAAGTTGCGGTTCGACGTCGATGCGCAACGCTCGCCCGGCTCCAGACGGTCCGAGTTCATCGCGAGACACATCGAGCAGCCCGGCTCGCGCCATTCGAAGCCCGCATCGGTGAATACCTTGTCGAGCCCTTCGCGCTCCGCCTGCGCCTTCACGAGACCCGAGCCCGCCACGACCATCGCGAGGCGGATGTTCGGCGCAACGCGGCGGCCGAGCTTCTTCACCACCCACGCGGCCGCGCGCAGGTCTTCGATGCGCGCATTCGTGCACGAGCCGATAAAGATCTTGTCCGGCTTGATCGATTCGATCGGCAGGTTGGGCTCGAGCGCCATGTACTTCAGCGCGCGCTCGATGGCGTCGCGTTTGACCGGATCCTTCTCGCGCTCGGGATCGGGCACGCGACCGTCGACCGACGTGACCATTTCCGGCGACGTGCCCCACGTGACCTGCGGCACGATTTCCGCGGCATTCAGTTCGACCACGCGATCGAAGTGCGCATCGGGATCGGATTTGAACTGCTTCCAGTACGTGACGGCCTGATCCCATTCCGCGCCGGTCGGCGAGAATGGACGGCCTTTCAGATACTCGACGGTGGTATCGTCGACGGCGACCATGCCCGCGCGCGCACCTGCTTCGATCGCCATGTTGCACACCGTCATGCGCCCTTCCATCGAAAGCGCGCGAATCGTCGAGCCGCCGAATTCGATTGCGTAGCCGGTGCCGCCCGCGGTGCCGATCCTGCCGATGATCGCGAGCACGACGTCTTTCGCGGTACAGCCGCGCGGCAACGTGCCTTCGACCTTCACGAGCATGTTCTTGCTCTTCTTTTGCAGCAGCGTCTGCGTAGCCAGCACGTGTTCGACTTCCGACGTGCCGATGCCATGCGCGAGCGCGCCGAACGCGCCGTGCGTCGACGTATGCGAATCGCCGCAGACGATCGTCATGCCCGGCAGCGTCGCGCCCTGCTCGGGTCCGATGATGTGCACGATGCCCTGCCGCATGTCGTTCATCTTGAACTGCGTGATACCAAACGAATCGCAGTTCGCATCGAGCGTATCGACCTGCAGCTTCGAAACGGGATCGGCGATGCCGTGACTGCGGTCGGTGGTGGGCACGTTGTGGTCGGACACGGCGAGGTTCGCGCTGATGCGCCACACGGGGCGCTGGTTCAGCTTCAGGCCTTCGAACGCCTGCGGGCTCGTGACTTCATGCAGCAGGTGACGGTCGATATAAAGAAGCGTCGTGCCGTCGTCTTCGGTGTGGACCACATGCGTGTTCCACAATTTGTCGTAGAGAGTCTGTGCCATGGTATGCGGGGTAGTTGTGACTACGTTGCAATGCTGTCCGGGAATTATGCCACGCAGCACCCATCGCCTGCGTACAAAACCCGAAAAAACCAATAGAAAACAGCAGCTTGGCTAGTAGTGACGATACCTGTATTACAAGCACCCCTTAAACCTGGTCGGCAACCTCGAATGCGTGCGATATAAAAAAACCCTGCCGCGCGACACGCATGCAGGGTAAAGGGGCCGATATGTCGCCGATGTCGCTGCCCCTCGCGATCGAGGTTCGGCGACGCGGCGAAGAAAAGCCCAGTGCTCAGGGGTTCCGGAAGCTTTGCAGCACGGTGAGCAGGCTCGTCAGATTGTCGGCGATGCCGGCCTGCGAAACCTTTTCGGTGGCGGCGGCGCCCGCCATCGTATTCATGCTGTAGATCTGCATCACGCCCTGATTGGCCGCGGCCTGCGCAAGCGTGTTTTGTTGCTGCTGCGCCGACACCGCATTCTGGAACAGAATGCCGGTGGAATGCGCCATCGTCTGATAGATCGAGCCCATCGCCATCGCCGGGGCTTCGCCGAGCACCTTCACGTTCGATTGCGTGACGGCGTCGGTGATCTGGTTGTTGACGGACGTTGGAAAAGTCATCGTGTATCTCCTAAGGCTAAGCGTTTAGCGCGTGCGGCGCGTCAGGGGTTGCGGAACGCTTGCAGCGTCGTGAGCATGCTGGTCAGGTTGTCGGATACTCCCGCCTGGCTGACCTTCTCGGTGCTCGCGGCATCGGCCATCGTATCCACGCTGTAGATCTGCATGACGCCCATATTCGCAGCGGCTTGCGACAGCGTGTTCTGCTGCTGTTGAGCCGACACTGCGTTTTCGAACAGAACACCCGACGAATGCGCCATCGTCTGAAACAGCGAACTGAGCGCCACGGCCGGCGATTGCGCCAGCACATTGACGTTGGCTTGCGTGACGGCGTCGGTGATCTGGCTATTGACATAGGTGTTGTAGGCCATTGTTCAGCTCCCGTGTCGTAAGCGGAAATCAGCGGCGGAACGACTGCAGGACCGTGAGCAGGCTCGTCAGGTTGTCGGCGACGCCCGCCTGCGAGACCTTCTCGGTGCCCGCGGCGCCGGCCATCGTGTCCATGCTGTAGATCTGCATCACGCCCATGTTCGAAGCGGCCTGCGTCAGCGTGTTCTGCTGCTGTTGGGACGACACGGCGTTTTCGAACAGGATGCCCGTCGAATGGGCCATCGTCTGATACAGCGAACCGATCGCCATGGCCGGCGATTCGCCGAGCACCTTGACGTTCGATTGCGTAACAGCGTCGGTGATCTGATCGTTGACAGAAGTCGGGAAAGACATGGTTTGCTCCTTTGCTGGTTGAAGAGTGGGCGCACGCGGCAAGCCGATGCCGATGTGTGGCGGCGTCCCGCTGTGCTACTGCATGGACGCCTGTCCGCTCGCGTCGTGAACATCGGGTGCCTGCGCCGATGCGGCCGGCGTGGCGGCTGTGGCTTGCGCTGGCGTAGCGGCTTGTGCCGGCGCAACTGCCTGCGCCGGCGTAGCTTCCTGCGCGGGTGCGGCGACCTGCGTGGCGGCTCGCGCGGCATCTTCCGCAACCTTCGCTGCGTCCTCGTCGTTCAGGCGCTGGATCAGTTCCTTCAGTTGCGTGATCAGGGGTCCAAACTGCTGGTTGAAGCAGTTCTCCACTTCCTGCTTCGCGAGGTTCGCGAGGTGCCCGGCGATCTGGGTCAGCGCCAGCTGGTTGCCGGGCTGCAAGCCTGAAAGGCCCGGGTTCAGGCTCGCGGGGCGCAGGTCGGACAGCGTCTTGCAGCTCTCGAGCAACTGGACGATGGCCTGTTCCTCCTTCTCCTGAACCTCGAGCGCCTGCGTCGAACTGGCCTGGATCGATTCGAGAATGCCGCGCATACCGGACGTGGCCTGCGCTTGCCCCTGCGTCATCGCGAGCTGCGCCTGGCGCCGCGCATCGTCGACGACGTTCCGTGCGCCGCCGGCCGGCGAGCGGCCCTGGAAGCCTTGCTGCAACTTCAGCAACTGCGCTTCCTCCTCGGCTTCGAGCGGACGGTTCAGGTATTGCTCGGCGATCTGGCGCAGCGCGGGATTCAGCGCGTCGTCAGCCATGGCTCGCGTCCCGCTCGTTGCCGATGAAAGGCGAGAGCGCGCTGCGGACAGACAGCAGCGCATGCAGCTCGCCGAGGAAAGCGTTGTCGTCGTGGCCGGCCGGCGCGTGCATCAGCGACTGGGCCCACGTGCTCAGATGGCTGCCGAGCAGCTTCGACGCGGCGTCGTGCAGCTGTTTCAGATCGTCTTGCATGGCGTGTTCTCCTGAGAAGGAAGCAGAGCGGTGAAAGATGCAAAAACAGCCCGGCCGAAATTGCGGCCGGGCTGTTTGCAAGAACGTCGCAGGCAGGACTCTTGTGAAGGTCAGCTGTACGCCGGCGTCTCGAAGAGCGACTGCTCCGCCTGCCTGCGTTTGAGCAGGCCAGGCAGATGCTGTCCGCCGGCCATGTCCCAGCGCGGAAACTGCTGAGCGGCGCCGTTGTAGTCGCCTTCGTTGAGGAGCCGAAGCAGCGTCGAGTTTTGCAGGCTGCCGAGGCCCAGGTTATAGCTGAAACTGACGAGCGCCGAGTATTGATTGCCGTTGACCGGCGCCGTCACGAGCCTGTCGACACCGCTTTCGAAGCGGCTCAGATCGTCGCCAAGCAACTGGTCAGCCTGGGCCTGTGTAATGACAAGCCCCGGCTTCACATCCGGGCCCGTATGGCCGTACCCGATGGTCAGTACGCCCACTACGTCGGTGTAAGCGATAAGGCGCAAGCCTTCGAATTGCCTGATCAGATTGAAGCCGGCCTGATTCGTTTTCATGTCGCTTCTCCTCATCAAGTCGTTTATTCCGGATTCCCAGGCGTCGTGTCGCCGGAGGCGCGCGACGCGCCGCTTGTCTCGGGGCTCGCGGCAAGCCACTGCTGCAGGCATTGCAGAAACGCCGGCGAGATGCCGCTCGCCCATTGCGACAGCGCGCCCGTCTGATCGTCCCATTGCTTTCGCGCTGCCTGCTGCGCCGCGCCGGACACGAGCGCCATGTCGCCTTGCCCGCGCGTATTCAGCATTTGCGGCAGTAGCGCAAAGGCCTGTTGCTGCCATTGCGCGGCCGACTGCATCTGCCAGTCGAGGAACCGCCTGCTCAACTCCTGCGCGGTTTCGCCGCATTGACGCCAATACTCGATAAAGCCCGCGAAATCGCTGTGCTGCTGCCACGCGGACGACCATTGTCGCGACGCTTCCTGCATGCGCTCGCTGAAGTTGTCGCCGCTCGCGAGGCTGGCCTTGAGCGCGTCCTTCCAGTCCGCGGCCGACGGAACGCGAGCGAGCGCGAGCCTGCCGGCGAGCAGGAGCCAGTCCGGCGAACCGTTGCTGTCATTGCCGCGCCCGGTTGCGAGGTTCGGTGTGTTCATCGTTGGTCCTTTTGTGTTGGTCCTTTTGTTTGGTCTTTCGTCAAAGCGGCCTGCGTGCGCTTCTTATCGGCGCGGACTTGTGAGGCGCTTCACCATCGCATCGATAGCCGCCATCTGCGGCGCACTCTTCTTATAGAAATCGGGATGAGCCGGGTCTTTGCTCGTGTAGCCCCAGAAGTCCCAGCAGCCCAACGGATTGCGCACCGGGTCGGTACGGATCTGCGGATACAACACGATGATGCGGTTGCTGTCCGCGAGTTCGTTGTAACCGGTCGTCCTGTAGAAACGGTCGTTGATACGGCTGTCTTCCTGCGTGCAGCCGTGGAACACGACATGCACGCGACAGCTTTCGGTGCGGCACGCCGCCGGAATGTAGACGTGCCCGACCCTTGACATACCCGTGTAGCCGTTTTTCGCGAACTCGGTCTGATCGAAGTCCGCCAGGTCACCGCCGGGCTTTGCAACCGGCGCGTTCAGATTGCCGTACATCTGGCGCAGGATGTCTTGCGATTGCACGAAGCCGCAGTTGTTCAGATTGGGCGGCGCATTGGCCGCACACGCAAGATCCTGGCGGTTCGCGGTGATCATCGCGTGGCCCGCGTTGATCGTGTCGATGTACTGGATCTGCTGTCTTGGCACGCCCGCGCTCAGGTAGAACGCTTCGGTCTGCTTCACGACCTTCGGCAACACGATGCTGTCCGACGCGCCCGTGAAAATGTAGAGCCGCTGCCGCTTGATGTTTTGCACCGGGTCGATCGCGCCTTCAGCGGCGAATCGCTGCGCTGCCTTGAAGGCCTCGGCGCCGGACGGGCCGGGACCCGCCGGCGTCATGCACAGCGTGACCGCCGTGCTCAGGAAGCGTTCAGGGCCGTTCAACCGGCCGAGCCCTGCGCAATAGAACGGCCCGCCGGCGACGATGCCCGCACCCGCGACGCTCGCGGAATACGCGACGCTGAACTGCGCGGACATGAAGGCGCCCGACGAGAGGCCCGATACCGTCGTTTGCGCGGGGTCGGCGGCGAGTGCCGGCAACGGTGGTGCGTCGGCGGCGCAGACAGCGCCTGCGGTCAAGGCCGCCAGCAGGATTGCGGCGAGCCCTCGAAACCAAGCGGATATCGATCGCATGATGGGTCCTATGAAGTAGTGGTGGAACGTTGCGGTCCTTGCTCATGATCCTGCTGCTTCTGCCGCGCTTCCTTCTGCTGTTTCTGCAACTCGTTGATGCCGGACCAGCCGATAAAGAACAGCCCCATTTCGGTCGAACTGAACGAGTACGGCAACCCCGCGAGCACACCGAGCGCCAGCCCTTTGGCGAAAGCGATGCCCAGCGTGTCGTTATCGACCATGTACTGCGTGAGCGTGATGCTGAGCATCGTCGCAATCAATAACAGCAGGCCGACGTACAGGAGGAAGCGCTCCTTGTCCTGCAGCGGCATCGTCTTCACCATGTCGAGCAGCATCCTTTCCCAAAGCTTGTCCACGGAGACAGTGACGAGCGCGGACAGCAGATGGATCGGGCTCCTGCTCATCGGTGGCAGCGCGGCCGGCGTGCGTGTTTGCGGCACGTCGTCGAGCCGGGGATCCGGTACGGGCAAGGGCATGGAAAACGATCCTGTCGATGAGCTGCAATTCCGGTTACGCGGCGCCCGGCCGAACGGGTCGGCGCCGGGCTTCGTCACGCCCGCGCGGTCGCGTCACGAAAGCGCGACGGGTTTCGTGTCCCTGAACGCCGCGCGCCTCAGTCGATAGGCCGGTTCGGGCGTGTTGATCACGTAGAAGTTGAGGGATTGATCAACGCGCGCCGTCACATAGATTTCGCGGCGATTGAAATCATGGACGACAATCTGGCCCGGCTCGGTGGACGCGTGGATGAAATAGCCGTCGCTTTTCAGCTTCACATGCTGGTCTTGCCGCACGACGTAATCGGAGGCGACGATATGAAAGTCGACCGCGGCGGTGTTCGGAAAGGCTGTGAGCGATCCCATGGCGTGCTCGAAACATATTTCGAGCCCAAATGCCCTGCCCGCGATATCCGCAACGAAACTCTCGTCGGTCCGATTAATAGACAGAATGTGTTCTGGCGCGTCCTTGTTTTCGTGGAAACCCAGCGTCTTTCTATGCTTCCAGATATTTCCGTTAAAGAAGGCGAACATGGAATTCGAATAGATATAAAAAGCGGCAGCGGGATCGCTGAGCTTCAGTCTCCAGAATTCCTTGTACTCCGCATAGCTCCCGATGCCGCTGGGAAGAGTGAGTGCCAGGCCCTGCCCGGTTTCCGCGGCAAGCCTGTCGAGCGCCTTGACCGCCCTGAGCGGGGTGACCTCCTTCAGGTACCCGACCGTTCCGGGAATGATGACCACATTCTTGTATTGCTCGCTGATCTTTGCGATTTCCTCGCGAACCGCAAGCATCTCGTTCCGGTGGATGAAGAGCGCTTCCCTGCCGAGGCTCGCAATATAATTTTTCGACAGGAAATATTCAGGCGCTATCACGACGGCCCGGATATCCGACGGGTTGATATTCTGGTTTCTGTTCTTGATGAAATACTCGGTTTCGGCGCAGGCATCCCTGATGATGTCGACGCGCTCCGGCAACGACTTGCGGACATAGTCGTTAGCCGGGTTCCTCTTGATGATGGTGACAACAGTCTGCTTCTTCATGATGTTCTCCTGGCTTTGAATGGGCGGTTCAGCCGTCTCATGCCGCTTTCGATTTCCTGTCCAGCAGCGCCTGATACTTGTTCAGGCTCTGGTCGATCTTGTCCAACGCGAAATGCGCGGCTTCGCCTTCGATGGCGCCGGCCGCCGCCGCGACCGCTGCAGCCGTGCCGACGAGCAGATCCGTGATCAGCACGCCAAGCGCGTCTTCGGCCGCGCCCTTGATGTCCTCGGCGACGAGCTTCTCGGTCATGTTCTTGAGCAGCACGCCCTTGCTCGCGAGCGCAAGCTTGCTCGCGCCGTCGAAGTAGTTCGCGGCGGACTGCGCGACGAGGCCGCTCGCCTGCGTGATCATCATGTTCGGTGCGACGGCGATCTGGCTGCTCGCATAGGCGGCCGTTTCGCTGTTGCTCATCTGCACCGATTGCACGATCTGGCTGTTGAGCGCATCGGTGCCGCCGGCGGGCGGTGCGGATTGCATCTGCCCCGTGAAACCGGAGAGCGGGCTCGACGGTGGTTGCGGCGGGGTTTGGGCGGCCGTGTTAGTGGCGCTGGCGGCGCCGTTGGCAGCCGGGGCGGCTGGCGCAGCAGCGGCGGTTGGGGTGGCAGCGGTGGCAGCAGGCGCCGCTTCGGCCACGCTAGCGCTCACGTTCGGGGCCGCACCTGCGTCTGACGCAGCCGTACCTGCGCCGCCCGACGCCGCCCCGCCCGCCGGCGCCGCGCCCGAGCCGCCGCTTGCCGCGGGCTGCTTGCCGGTGAAGAAGTCCTTGAGGCTCATGGTTCATGTCTCCTCGGCGCGCGGCGTCACTTCTCGCCGACGGACATGATCATCGTCACGGCCTTCGAAATCACGGCACTCGAAATCTGGTTCAACGCCTGCTGGCTATGCACGGCGTTTTGCAGCGAGAGTCCGGCCGAGTGGCTGGCGAACTGGTACAGCGACGCGATCGCCTGCGCCGGCGCCTCCGCGACGACTTTGACGTTGGTCTGGGTGACGGCATCGGTGATCTGGCCGTTGACAGCAGTGTTGTCCGCCATGACGACTCCTTCGGTACGGCATAGGGGTTGATAAAAGCGGAGCCGGGATGGTCCCGCCGCGCTGGTGCTCGGTGATTACGGACGCGCGGCTCGCGCGTTTGTGAAGCGGCTCAGTCGAGCTTCTTGCGCAACTTCTTGCGCAGCAGTTCGACGCGCTTGCGCGCGAGCGTTTCGCTGATGCCGAGCACGGCGGCGATTTGCGGATAAGGCAGGTCTTCCTCGAACCGCAGCGCAAAGAGCGCGCGTTGTTGCGGCGTGAGCGTGGCAACCGCCCGCTCCATACGGATGAGTTGCTGCTTGAGCGCGAGTTGCTGCTCCGCGGGCGGCGCATGATCGGGCACGGCGGCGGTGAAGTCGTCTTCCCATTCGCCACCGTGTTCGATCACGCGGTCCTCGCGTCCGCAGCGACGCGTGTGATCGAGAAACGCGTGGTTCAGCACGAGGAAGAAAAACCCCGCGAGATTCTTCACGCGCTCGGGCGAGCGCAGCATGTAGAGATGAACCTTGAGCGCCGTGTCGGACAACAGGTCGTCGGCCTTGTAGGGGTCGCCCTTGCACAGCAGGCGCGCACGGCGCCTCAACTTGCTGTGCATTTCCCTCCAGGTGTCGTCGAACTGGTTCGCGGCGGGGGACCTCGCTCGATCCCCCCGGTCAGTCGTGATGGCCATTCTGCTTCTCCCGTACGTGTGGAAGCAGCAGAATCCGGCGAATGATATGAGCAAAGCAGTTGCCCGCGTAACAGCGCCGGCGGGACGGGATCGGCACGGCGCGCCGTCACGCTTGCGCTGGCGCGACGGCGGGCCTCGCGGGCGTCATTGCGCGGCGGCGATATGGCGCAAACGCTCCGGGTTATCGATGCGCAGCATATGGGCGTGCGGCCTGATCAGGCCTTCGCGCTGCCATCGTTGCAGCAGCGAATTGAGCCGCGGCCGGCTTACGTTAAGCATGGCGGCCATGATGCTCTGGTTACCAGGTAACCGGACTTCGGGCTGATCGGCACCTTCCATGCGCGTGAGCAGGTGCCGCGCGACTCGCGCTTCGAGCCGGTAAAGGCATGCCGACTCGACGAAGTCGCTCAGTTGCTGCAGCCGGCTGCATAGCTGCTCATGGATGCGTTGCATGAAGACCGCATCGGCCTGCAGTTCGGCAAAGTGCCGGGCGCGCAGCAGCGACACCTGGCAATCCGCGCTCAACTGCGCGTTGAAGCTGCGCCGGCGCGGATGCAGCAATGCGCTCTCGCCGACGATGCCGCCCGCGAGCGTGTAGTCGAGGATGATTTCCCGCCCGCCCGGCTCGTGCAGCGTGTGATAGATGTGGCCACGGTGGACGAAAGCGATGAAGTCCTCGGGATCGCCCTTGAAGAACAGCAGGCGGTTACGGCATGCCGGCCACGGCGCGGCGTGGTCTTCGATATGCAGGATGAGTTTGTCCGGCAGTCCCTGAAGCAGCGGAGTGGACCGGAGCGCTTCGGCATAGGTGACGGTTGACATGACGTCTCTGCGTTGTCGTTGTTTGGCGGTGCAACTGACTAGCGGAAACGTTTGCGTCTGACAAATGTGAAACGCGAGCGGCCTTTACCCTGCCTGGGTAGATAGCTTCGCGTCGAAGCTGTTCACGCGCCGCCGCCGTAGACGTTGTGCCGGTCTTGCGTCTCGATGACTGGCGATCATATGCAACAGGCATGGCCGTGCTGGTGCATCTTCGATCCAATGAAAAACGCCTCAACGGCATTAGCCGTCGAGGCGTCTTTCTGTCGTGCATCCGGTGCACGCGCGGCCGAAGCCGCGAGTCACGCGCAGTTACGCGCGGCTGATTTAGCGCTTTGCGATCGGCTTCGCTTCGCGCGGCGTATCGCCGACGAACAACTGACGCGGACGGCCGATCTTCTGCTCCGGATCCGCGATCATCTCGTTCCACTGCGCAATCCAGCCCACCGTACGCGCCATCGCGAAGATGCAGGTGAACATCGACGTCGGAATGCCAAGCGCGCGCTGCACGATGCCCGAATAGAAGTCGACGTTCGGGTACAGCTTGCGCGACACGAAGTATTCGTCTTCGAGCGCGATCTTCTCGAGCGCCATCGCGAGCTTGAACAACGGATCGTCGTGCAGGCCCAGTTCCTCGAGCACTTCGTGGCACGTCTCGCGCATCAGCTTCGCGCGCGGGTCGTAGTTCTTGTACACACGGTGACCGAAGCCCATCAGCTTCACGCCCGAGTTCTTGTCCTTCACCTGCTTGATGAATTCGGGGATGTTGTCCACCGTGCCGATTTCTTCGAGCATGTTCAGCGCCGCTTCGTTTGCGCCGCCGTGCGCCGGGCCCCACAGGCAGGCAATACCGGCCGCGATACAGGCAAACGGGTTCGCACCCGAAGAACCGGCCAGACGCACCGTCGACGTCGACGCGTTCTGCTCGTGGTCCGCGTGCAGGATCAGAATGCGGTCGAGCGCGCGCACGAGCACGTCGTTGACCTGATACTCTTCGCACGGATTCGAGAACATCATGCGCATGAAGTTTGCGCTATACGACAGGTTATTCTGCGGATAAACGAACGGCTGACCGATGCTGTACTTGTACGCCATCGCGACGAGCGTCGGCAGCTTCGCGATCATGCGGATCGCCGACACTTCACGGTGACGCGGATTGTTGATGTCGAGCGAGTCGTGATAGAACGCGGACAGCGCGCCGACTGCCGCCACGAGAATCGCCATCGGGTGCGCGTCGCGACGGAAGCCGCGGAAGAAGAACTGCATCTGCTCGTGCACCATCGTGTGATTCGTGACGGTCTTCACGAACTCTTCCTTCTCCTTCGCATTCGGCAGTTCGCCCTTCAGCAGCAGGAAACAGGTCTCGAGGAAGTCCGCATTCTGCGCGAGGTTGTCGATCGGGAAACCGCGATACAGCAGCTCACCCTTGTCCCCATCGATGTAGGTGATCGCCGAGTTGCACGATGCCGTCGACATGAAGCCCGGGTCGTACGTGAACTTGCCGGTCTGACCGTACAGTTTGCGGATGTCGATTACATCCGGGCCCATCGTGCCCTTGTAGATCGGCATTTCAACGCTCGGCGAGTTGTCGCTGAACGATAGCGTGGCTTTAACATCTGACGGGGTCATAGCACATCCTCAATCGAAAGGTGGAAACAGGGTTTCGATAATTGCACGCCTTCTCGGCCATGCTTGCGGTACGGTTGAGCCGGGGATCCCAGCGCCGGAGCGTGAACGCCGGCGCTCGATCCGGGCTAAGCCGTACGCAACATGTCGAGGACCCGTCTGACGTCCGGGTCGGCCAGGTCGCCTTCTGGTTCCTTGCGGGCGAGCAGCAAGTCCATCAGGTCGTTATCGCTCAGTTCGAGCAGGCGCGTCAGTGCGCCTACGTCCGCATCACTGAGATCACGCTCATATCGGCTGAAAAAACGTTCGAAGATCAGATCGTTTTCCAGCAGGCCGCGCCGTGCGCGCCAGCGTAAGCGCGCGCGGCGAAGAGGGTCGGACTGATGCGATGATTCGTCCATATCAGTACGCGCAGGGCCGCTCCCAGGCGCACTGATGGCCCCCTCGCGGGGCAGCGGCCGATAGGGAGCGTAGGTGTTATTCATCTCAGACAGTGCGACGCACCATCAATTCCTTGATCTTGCCGATCGCCTTCGTCGGATTGAGCCCCTTCGGGCACACGTCGACGCAATTCATGATCGTATGGCAGCGGAACAGACGGTACGGATCTTCCAGATTGTCGAGACGTTCGCCGGTTGCCTCGTCGCGGCTGTCCGCGATGAAGCGATAGGCTTGCAGCAGGCCCGCCGGACCGACGAACTTATCGGGATTCCACCAGAAGCTCGGGCACGACGTCGAGCAGCTCGCGCACAGAATGCACTCGTAGAGGCCGTCGAGCTCGTCACGCTCTTCAGGCGACTGCAGGCGCTCTTTCTCGGGCGGCGGCGTTTCGTTGATCAGGTAAGGCTTGATCGAATGGTACTGGTTGAAGAACTGCGTCATGTCGACGATCAGGTCGCGCACGACCGGCAGGCCCGGCAGCGGGCGCAGCACGATCTTCTGCGGCAGTTCGTTCAGGTTCGTCAGGCACGCGAGGCCGTTCTTGCCGTTGATGTTCATCGCGTCCGAACCGCACACGCCTTCGCGGCACGAACGGCGGAACGACAGCGTTTCATCGAGGGCTTTAAGCTTGACGAGTGCGTCGAGCAACATGCGCTCGTGCTCGATTTCGAGCTCGTAGCTCTGCATGCGCGGCGCGGCATCCGTGTCCGGATCGTAGCGGTAGATTTCGAAAGTACGCTTGGCCATATTGTGGGTCCTTTGACTTTGGCTATGCCTTGAAAGGTACGTGCCTAGAAAGTACGTGCCTTAGGCGGCACCGATTCGACTGTCAGCGGCTTCATATGCACCGGCTTGTAGTCGAGGCGATCGCCTTCGCTGAACCACAGCGTATGGCGCAGCCAGTTTTCGTCGTCGCGATGTTCAAAGTCGCTCTGTGCGTGCGCGCCGCGGCTTTCCTTGCGTGCGTCGGCCGACACCATCGTCGCGCGCGCCGCTTCGATCAGGTTCGCCAGTTCGAGCGCTTCGACGCGCGCGGTGTTGAACACCTTCGACTTGTCCTTCATGTGCACGTGGGCGACGCGCTCCTTCAGCTCGTCGATCTTTGCGACGCCCTCGGCGAGCAGCTTCGACGTGCGGAACACGCCCGCGTGCGCTTGCATCGTCGAGCGGATGTCGTTCGCGATCGCTTGCGTGTACTCGCCCGACGACGAACCGTCGAGCTTCGCGAGGCGCTCGAGCGCACGATCCGCCGCGTCGGCAGGCAGCGGCTTGTGCTCTTTCATCTCGCCCGCGTGCTTGATGATGTGGTTGCCGGCCGCGCGGCCGAATACCACGAGGTCGAGCAGCGAATTCGTGCCAAGACGGTTCGCGCCGTGCACCGATACGCACGAGCATTCGCCGACCGCGTAGAAGCCGTTGACCGGCTCTTCATGATCGCGCGACGTGCCGACCACCTGGCCGTGCATGTTCGTCGGAATACCGCCCATCTGATAGTGAATGGTCGGCACGACCGGAATCGGCTCCTTGATGCAGTCGACGTTCGCGAATTTCAGTGCGATTTCGCGGATCGACGGCAGACGCTTCATGATCGTCTCGGCGCCGATGTGCGACAGGTCGAGCAGCACGTGGTCCTTGTTCGGACCGACGCCACGGCCTTCCTTGATTTCCTGGTCCATCGAACGCGAAACGAAGTCGCGCGGCGCGAGGTCTTTCAGCGTCGGCGCGTAGCGCTCCATGAAGCGCTCGCCGTTCGCGTTGCGCAAAATGCCGCCTTCGCCGCGCACGCCTTCGGTGATCAGCACGCCCGCGCCGGCCACGCCGGTGGGGTGGAACTGCCAGAACTCCATGTCCTGCAGCGCGATGCCCGAGCGCGCAGCCATGCCGAGGCCGTCGCCGGTGTTGATGAACGCGTTCGTCGACGCCGCGAAGATGCGCCCCGCGCCGCCCGTGGCGAACAGCGTGGTCTTGCCTTCGAGGATGTAGACATCGCCCGTTTCCATCTCGAGCGCGGTCACGCCGAGCACATCGCCGTCCGCATCGCGGATCAGATCGAGCGCCATCCACTCGACGAAGAACTGCGTCTTCGCCGCGACGTTCTGCTGGTACAGCGTATGCAGCAGCGCGTGACCGGTACGGTCAGCCGCCGCGCACGCGCGCTGCACCGGCTTTTCACCGTAGTTCGCGGTGTGGCCGCCGAACGGGCGCTGATAGATCGTGCCGTCCGCATTACGGTCGAACGGCATGCCGAAGTGCTCGAGTTCGTATACGGCGTTCGGCGCTTCGCGGCACATGAACTCGATCGCGTCCTGGTCGCCGAGCCAGTCGGAACCCTTGATTGTGTCGTAGAAGTGATAGTGCCAGTTGTCTTCGCTCATGTTGCCGAGCGACGCGCCGATGCCGCCTTGCGCGGCGACCGTGTGCGAACGCGTGGGGAACACCTTCGACAGCACGCATACCGACAGACCCGCGCGCGCCAGTTGCAGCGACGCGCGCATTCCCGAGCCGCCCGCGCCGACGATCACCACGTCGAAACGGCGACGCGGCAGAGAATTTTTGATTGCAGCCATTCTTTTACACTCTCCAGAGAATCTGCGCGGCGTAGCCCGCACACGCGAGCAGCCAGACGATCGTCAGCGCCTGAAGGACGAGCCGCGTGCCGACGGGCTTGATGTAGTCCATCCAGATGTCGCGAATGCCGACCCATGCGTGATAGAACAATGACAGCAGCGTGACGAACGTCGCGAGCTTCATCCATTGAGTAGCGAAGATCGAGGCCCAGCCGTCGTACGAGAATGCGTGAGCGGCGAAGAACCAGACGAGCAGGATCACCGTGTAGATCGCCATGATCGTGGCGGTGATGCGTTGCGCGAGCCAGTCGCGCAGACCGTAGTGCGCGCCGACGACAAGGCGCTTCGAACCGATTCGGTTATTGGAGGACATTTTCTTAGAAGGCTCCGAACAGTTTCAGCGCGAACGCGATGGTCAGCACCGACGACACGACCAGCACGACGATCGACGTGCTCTTGCCTTTTTCCTTCGACACCGCATTGTGGTTGGTGTCCATCAACAGATGACGGATACCGGCGCAGAAGTGAAACAGGAAAGCCCACGCAAGAACGAGCGTGATCAGCTTGACGATGATGTTGGAGAGAAAGGCCTTGAAGACTTCGAAGCTGAGTTCGGAAGTGAGACTCTGATCGAAGAGGTACAGCAGGAACGGAAGGAAGATGAAGAGCAGTGCACCGCTCACACGATGCAGAATCGACACGCGCCCCGCTAGCGGGAGACGGTACGCCGTGAGAATCTGCCCGATACCGATGTTCCGGAATTCCGGCCTCGGTTTTTTTACCGCTTCAGACATGCTAGACCCCTACTATGTAGTCACACTAATCCGCGATTTTAGCGCTTTTTCATTCCGCGCTGCAGCGAACATCTGCTCAAGACTGCTTTATATCGGCGGAAACAAAGACGCTTTTACAGCCGATGCGAGAACCGATGCGAGAACGTATCGAATACACGTCCGCAAGCTAGACCCATTTCACTGCTTGCATCAACTGAGGTCGTTCTGATAGTAATAGCCGGTTGTGACATACCAACCGCGCCGCACCTCAACTGGCCGATCGCCATACGTGTACGACACGCGCTCGACCGACAACAGCGGAAAACCGGGCGGCACATGCAGCAGATCGGCGACCGTCGGGTCCGCCGCCACTGCGCGGATCTTCTCCGTCGCGCGGATCATCCGCGTGCCGAACTCCGTTTCGAACATTGCATAGAGCGGTCCCTTGTACTCGGACAGACGCTCGAGCGTGAGCCCGCGAAACACGCCGCCCGGCAACCAGATTTCGTCGAGCACGGTGTCTTCGCCATCGAACTGCAACAAACGCTTGATCAGCACGACCGGGTCCGACGGTTTCAGATCGAGCTGGCGCGCGATTTCCGCCGATGCACGCAAACGCCGGCATTCGAGCAGTTTGCTGATGTGCGGATGCTCGACGCCGTCATCGGCGAGTAATCTGAGGAAGCGAAACTGTGCACGGTCTTCGTTGTGCGTTGCAACAAACGTGCCCTTGCCCTGGCGGCGCACGAGGAGATTGTCGGCGGCAAGCTCGTCGATCGCCTTGCGCACCGTGCCCTGGCTCACCTTGTAGCGCGCGGCCAGTTCGACTTCGCTGGGGATGATTTCGCCGGGCTTCCATTCGCCGGACTCGAGGCTCTGCGTAATGAGCCCCTTGATCTGCTGATAAAGCGGACTGAACGTAGGCGACGAAGACGTGGCCGAAGCAGGCAGGCCTTCGCCTGTGCCCGCCGGGCCGATCGGATTCGCGGAGCTCGCCTGGTTCGAATTCATTCGCGCATTTCATCATAAAGGGTCCGCCGCCGTCCACCAGTTTAAGGGCGATACTTATGTCTTATATAAGACATAAGATACTGTTGACTTTGTGTCGGCCCGCTCCTACACTCCTTGTCGAGCAAGGGTTTGCGGGTCATTTCAGGTTATGCGGCCGCGGCGCAATGCAAGCGGAACGCGTAGCCGGAAACACCGTTCCTGAGCATGCTGTGCCCTTCAGTCCAGCTTTCGATTCGCCTGCCGTCCGCCTCACGAATGGCTTCAGAAGGTCTGAACCGGCGCCGTCGCGCGCGATTTCAGGCTCATGCACCCCACTTCATGCGGCCACATCGACGCTCGCCGAAATGCGCTATTGCAGGATTGCGCAGGCGCAGCGAGCCACACGTGCCGTCATGCATGCCCCTGCGCAAAGAGTTCATCGAGTTTGCGACGTTTCGGCTAACGCGCATATAAAATGGCGTTTTCTCAAAGCGTCTGATGCACTAATCAATGCACTAACGCACTAACGCACCGTCCTGGAGATTTCTCAATGGCTAAGCCCGCAAAGCGTGTTGCCGTCACTGGCGCCGCAGGTCAAATCGGTTACTCCCTGCTATTTCGCATCGCCAATGGCGACATGCTCGGCAAGGACCAGCCGGTGATTCTGCAGCTGCTTGACCTGCCGCAAGCGCAAGCCGCCGTCAAAGGCGTCGTGATGGAGCTCGAAGACTGCGCGTTCCCGCTGCTCGCGGGTGTCGTCGTCACCGACGACCCGAAGGTGGCGTTCAAGGACGCCGACGTCGCGCTGCTGGTCGGCGCGCGCCCGCGTTCGAAGGGCATGGAGCGTAAGGACCTGCTGTCGGCCAACGCCGAGATCTTCACGGTGCAAGGCAAGGCGCTCAACGATGTCGCGAGCCGCGACGTGAAGGTGCTCGTGGTCGGCAACCCGGCCAACACGAACGCGTATATCGCAATGAAATCGGCCCCGGATCTGCCGAAGAAGAACTTCACGGCGATGCTGCGTCTGGACCACAATCGCGCGCTGTCGCAACTGGCGGCGAAGTCGGGCAAGCCGGTCGCGTCGATCGAAAAGCTCGCCGTGTGGGGCAACCACTCGCCGACGATGTATCCCGACTTCCGCGTGGCAACGGCCGAAGGCCAATCGTTGACGAAGCTGATCAACGACGACGAATGGAACCGCAACGTGTTCATCCCGACGGTCGGCAAGCGCGGCGCGGCGATCATCGAAGCGCGGGGACTTTCCTCTGCGGCATCGGCGGCCAATGCGGCGATCGATCACGTGCGCGACTGGGTGCTCGGCACGAATGGCAAGTGGGTGACGATGGGCATTCCGTCGGACGGCTCGTATGGCATCCCCGAAGACATCATTTACGGTGTGCCCGTTACTTGCGAAAACGGCGAGTACAAGCGCGTCACGGGCCTCGAAATCGACGCGTTCTCGCGCGAGAAAATGGACGGCACGCTCAACGAGCTGCTCGAAGAGCGCGACGGCGTCAAGCACCTGCTGTAAGCATCCGATGCGAAATAACCGGAACCTCGTTGCCGTGCGGCGGCGGGTTCCGGTTTTTTACACCTATCCAGCCAGAATCCACGATTTTCAAACACGCTTTTGACGTCGATAATGCGCGCCCCCACCCCCGCCGAAGTGCTGTTTGACGGCGAAGCGCCGCCCACCGTCCTGCCTGCCTGCGACCACTACGCCGGCAGCGAGAAGCTGATGCTCAAGTCGCTTGCGCTGCAACAGGAGCTCGGTCCGGTATTCGACGTCACGCTCGATTGCGAAGACGGCGCGCAGGTCGGGCGCGAAGCCGAACACGCGGAACTCGTCGCGTCGCTGCTCGGCAGCGAGCACGATCGCTACCATCGTGTCGGCGTGCGTATCCACGATTTCGATCACCCGCATTGGCGCGACGACGTGCGTCTGATCTTGCGCGCCGCGAAGCGTGCGCCCGCGTATATCACGCTGCCGAAAATCCGCAGCGTGCCCGATGCCGCCGAAATGTGCGCATTCATCGACGCAACGCGCCGCGAACTCGGCATCGCGCAGCGCGTGCCTGTGCAACTGCTCGTCGAAACGCATGGCGCGCTCGCGCGCACGTTCGACCTCGCCGCACTGCCGGGCGTAGAAGCGCTGAGCTTCGGCCTGATGGACTTCGTCTCGGCGCACGACGGCGCGATTCCCGATACCGCGATGCGCTCGCCGGGGCAGTTCGATCATCCGCTCGTACGGCGCGCAAAGCTCGAAATCGCCGCGGCGTGCCATGCGCATGGAAAGGTGCCGTCGCATAACGTCTCGACCGAAGTACGCGATATGCGTGTCGTGGCCGACGATGCCGCGCGGGCACGCGACGAATTCGGCTACACGCGCATGTGGAGCATCCACCCGGCGCAGATTGAGCCAATCGTGTCCGCGTTCGCGCCGCGCGACGACGAGATCGCGACGGCCAGCGAGATTCTGCTTGCCGCGCAGGCCGCGCAGTGGGGCCCCACGCGTTATCGGGACACGTTGCACGATCGTGCGAGCTATCGCTACTACTGGTCCGTGTTGCGCCGCGCGCGTTCGACGGGACGCACCGTGCCCGAGCAAGCCGCACCGCTGTTCGGCGACGCCGCCGGCGCCGGGCCGGTGCGCACGCAAGGCTAACCACGGCAATGCACACAAGGAGAGCGCTGGAGATGAGCGACACGACGACGCAAACGCCTGCTTCGCAATCCGCTGCACAATCGGGCGGCACGGCCCAAGGCGCATTCAAACCGAAGAAATCGGTCGCGCTGTCGGGCGTGACGGCCGGCAATACCGCGCTGTGCACGGTCGGCCGCACCGGCAACGACCTGCACTACCGCGGCTACGACATTCTCGATCTCGCGGGCGCCTGCGAATTCGAGGAGATCGCGCATCTGCTCGTGCACGGCAAGCTGCCGAACCTCGCCGAGCTGGCCGCGTACAGAACGAAGCTCAAGGCGATGCGCGGCCTGCCCGCGAACGTGAAAGCCGTGCTCGAATGGATTCCGGCCGCCGCGCATCCGATGGACGTCATGCGCACCGGCGTCTCGGCGCTGGGCACCGTGCTGCCCGAGAAGGACGATCACAGCGTCGCCGGCGCACGCGATATCGCCGATCGCCTGATGGCGTCACTGGGCTCGATGCTGCTCTACTGGTATCACTACTCGCACAACGGCCGGCGCATCGAGGTCGAAACCGACGACGACTCGATCGGCGGCCACTTCCTGCATCTGCTGCACGGCACGCCGCCGTCGAAGTCGTGGGTCGACGCGATGCACGTGTCGCTGAACTTGTATGCCGAGCACGAGTTCAATGCGTCGACGTTCGCGGGGCGCGTGATCGCGGGCACGGGCGCGGACATCTATTCGGCCATCACCGGCGCGATCGGCGCGCTGCGCGGGCCGAAGCACGGCGGCGCGAACGAGGCGGCATTCGAGGTGCAAACGCGCTACCGGAACCCGGACGAAGCCGAAGCCGACATCCGCAGGCGCGTGGAAAACAGGGAAGTCGTGATCGGCTTCGGGCACCCGGTCTACACGACCGGCGACCCGCGCAACAAGGTGATCCGGGAAGTCGCGAAGAAGCTGTCGAAGGAGGCGAACAACACGAAGCTGTTCGACATCGCCGAGCGGCTCGAGACGGTGATGTGGGACGCCAAGAAGATGTTCCCGAATCTCGACTGGTTCAGCGCCGTGTCGTACCACATGATGGGCGTGCCGACCGCGATGTTCACGCCCGTGTTCGTGATCGCGCGCACGAGCGGCTGGAGCGCGCACATCATCGAGCAGCGCATCGACAACAAGATCATCCGGCCGAGCGCGAATTACACGGGGCCGGAGAATTTGAAGTTCGTGGCGCTAAATAGGAGAAAATAGCGTCCGCTGTGCGCATTCGGGGCGCGCCCAGTCACCCCGGCGGCCCGGTTTCCAACCGGCCGCGCACGATTAATCGATATTAGATAGAAAGGTTCAATTGTCATGAAAAAGCTGCTGATCGCTGCCGTTGTCGGCGCACTGTCTTCGACGCTGCTGGTCACCGCGGAAAGCGCTTCCGCCGAGACGTCGAGCACAACGACGAAAAAGCCCGCCGCAAAGGCGAAAGCCCCGCAACCGAGGCGCCTGTTCAAGCGCAAGCCGAATCCGGTGAAAGAAGCGAAAGTCGATCCGATCCCGGAAGGTTCGCAAAAGTGGACTTGTAAGGAAGGCCTGTCTTTCGACATGAAGGGCGACATGAAGCGCGACCAGATCGTCACGGTCCACTGGGCCAACAAGAACTACCAGTTGCCGCGCGAAGCGACGACAACGGGCGCCGACCGCTTCCACGACGCGGCGAGCGGCCTCGACATGGTCGTCATCCCGACCAAGGCAATGCTGTTCTCCGACAAGGAAGGCGAGCGTCTGGCCGACGAATGCAAGACGGCCGCGATGATGCAAGGCGCACCGGCTGCGACGCAATCGAACGCGCTCGACAAGACGCAGTAATTGACGCGCAGTAATTGCCGCAGTAATCGCCATACCAGGAAGCAACGTCAGGTCTTAACAGGAAAATCTCGATGTCCGCACCGATCTCCAACGTCCGCCCTGAACCGGACAAAGTTCTCGTCGATATCGTCGACTATGTGCTGAATGACAAGATCGACAGCGCACTCGCGCTCGAAACGGCACGCAACTGCCTGATCGACACGCTCGGCTGCGGACTCGAGGCCCTCTCCTACCCCGCCTGCACGAAGCTGATGGGACCGATCGTGCCCGGCACGATCGTCCCGAACGGCGCAAAAGTGCCGGGCACCCAGTTCCAGCTCGACCCGGTTCAGGCCGCCTTCAATATCGGCGCGATGATCCGCTGGCTCGACTTCAACGACACCTGGCTGGCCGCCGAATGGGGCCATCCGTCCGACAACCTCGGCGGCATTCTCGCCACCGCCGACTGGCTCTCGCGCAACGCCATCGCCAGCGGCAAAAAACCGCTCGCCATGAAAGACGTCCTGATCGCCATGATCAAGGCGCACGAAATTCAAGGCTGCATCGCGCTCGAGAACTCGTTCAACAAGGTCGGGCTCGACCATGTGCTGCTCGTGAAGCTCGCGTCGACCGCCGTGGTCGGCCAGCTGGTCGGCCTCACGCGCGACGAGCTCATCAACGCGGTGTCGCTCGCCTTCGTCGACGGGCACTCGTTGCGCACCTACCGCCATGCGCCGAACACGGGCTCGCGCAAGTCGTGGGCCGCCGGCGACGCGACCTCGCGCGCCGTGCGCCTCGCCCTGATCGCGAAAACCGGCGAGATGGGCTATCCGTCGGTGCTCACCGCGAAGACCTGGGGCTTCTACGACGTGCTGTTCAAGGGCAACGCATTCAGCTTCCAGCGCCCGTACGGCTCGTACGTGATGGAAAACGTGCTGTTCAAGATCTCGTTTCCGGCCGAGTTCCATTCGCAGACCGCCGTCGAAGCGGCCATGACGCTGCACGCGCGGCTCGCGGCAACGGGCCGGCGCGTCGAAGACATCAAAAAGATCACGATTCGCACGCACGAAGCGGCGATCCGCATCATCGACAAGAAGGGGCCGCTCGACAATCCGGCCGATCGCGATCACTGCATCCAGTACATGGTGGCCGTGCCGCTGATCTTCGGGCGCCTGACGGCAGCCGATTACGAAGACGCGATCGCGCGGGACCCGCGCATCGACGCGCTGCGCGCGAAGATCGAATGCGTCGAAGATGCGCAATACACGAAGGATTATCACGACCCGGACAAGCGTTCTATCGCAAACGCCTTGACCATCGAGTTCAACGACGGCTCGACGCTCGACGAAGTGGCGGTCGAGTATCCGATCGGCCACAAGCGCCGCCGCGCCGACGGCATCCCCTTGCTCGTCGAGAAATTCCGCACGAATCTGGCGCGGCGTTTCCCGGCAAAGCAGCAGCAGGCGATTCTCGATGTGTCGCTCGATCAGGCAAAGCTCGAAGCGATGCCGGTCAATGAATACGTCGATCTGTACGTCATCTAGTTCAGAAACGTAGCAACGTCATTTCCTCGAACCCCAGGAAAAAACCATGGCCCACAACCTCCACAAAACACTCAAGGAATTCGACAGCGGTTCCGGCAAAGGCAAGTATTATTCGCTGCCGCAACTCGGCAAGGCACTGAACGTCAAGATCGAGCGACTGCCGGTCTCGATCCGTATCGTGCTGGAATCGGTGCTGCGCAACTACGACGGCAAGAAGATCACCGAAGAACACATCGAGCAACTGGCGACCTGGAAGCCGAACGCCGCGCGCGTCGACGAAATTCCGTTCGTCGTGTCGCGCGTCGTGCTGCAGGACTTCACCGGCGTGCCGCTGCTCGCCGATATCGCCGCGATGCGCGGCGTAGCCGAGCGCGCGGGCAAGAACCCGAAGTCGATCGAGCCGCTCGTGCCGGTCGACCTCGTCGTCGATCACTCGGTGCAGATCGACCACTTCCGCGAGAAGGACGCGCTCGACCTCAACATGAAGCTGGAATTCAAGCGCAATAACGAGCGCTACCAATTCATGAAGTGGGGCATGCAGGCATTCGACACGTTCAAGGTCGTGCCGCCGGGCGTCGGCATCGTGCACCAGGTGAACCTCGAGTACCTCGCACGCGGCGTGCACAAGAAGGGCGACAACGGCGATACGGTCTACTACCCGGATTCGCTGGTCGGCACCGACAGCCACACGACGATGATCAACGGCATCGGCGTGGTCGGCTGGGGCGTAGGCGGCATCGAGGCGGAAGCGGGCATGCTCGGCCAGCCCGTGTACTTCCTGACGCCGGACGTGGTCGGCGTACAGCTGTCGGGCAAGTTGCGCGAAGGCGTGACGGCCACCGACCTCGTGCTGACCATCACCGAAATGCTGCGTAAAGCGAAGGTGGTCGGCAAGTTCGTCGAGTTCTTCGGCGAAGGCACGCGTTCGCTGTCCGTGCCGGACCGCGCGACGATCGGCAATATGGCGCCGGAATACGGCGCGACGATGGGCTTCTTCCCCGTCGACGAAAAGACCATCGACTTCTTCAAGGGCACAGGCCGCACCGATGCGGAAATCTCGGCCTTCGAAAACTACTTCAAGGCGCAGGAACTGTTCGGCGTCGCCGGCGAAGGCGAAATCGACTTCACCACGGTGCTGAAGCTCGACCTCGGTACGGTTGCGCCGTCGCTCGCCGGCCCGAAGCGTCCGCAAGACCGCATCGAAATCGGCAACGTGCAGTCGACCTTCAAGGATCTGTTCTCGAAGCCGGTCGGCGAAAACGGCTTCGCGAAGAAGGCGGCCGACCTCGATGCCGAATACACGACCACCAATGGCGTGAAAGTGAAGAACGGCGACATCCTGATCGCCGCGATCACGTCGTGCACGAACACGTCGAACCCGAGCGTGCTGCTCGCCGCCGGCCTGCTCGCGAAGAAGGCTGTCGAAGCGGGCCTCACGGTCGCGCCGCACATCAAGACGTCGCTCGCGCCGGGATCGCGTATCGTCACCGAGTACCTGACGAAGACGAACCTGCTGCAATATCTCGACAAGCTCGGCTTCACGCTCGCCGCGTACGGCTGCACGACCTGTATCGGCAACGCCGGCGACCTCACGCCGGAACTGAACGAAGCGATCACGAAGAACGATATCGTCGCGGCAGCCGTGCTGTCGGGCAACCGTAACTTCGAAGCGCGTATCCACCCGAACATTCGCGCGAACTTCCTCGCGTCGCCGCCGCTCGTCGTCGCGTACGCGATCGCCGGCAACATCACGCGCGACCTGATGACCGAGCCGGTCGGCAAGGGCAAGGGCGGCAAGGACATCTACCTCGGCGACATCTGGCCGACGAGCGACGAAGTCAATGCGCTGCTCAAGTACGCGCTCGACGCCGACGCGTTCCGCTCGAACTATTCGCAGCTCACGAAGAAGGGCGACCTGTGGAGCAAGATCGAAGGCGCCGAAGGCCAGGTCTACGACTGGCCGAAGTCGACCTACATCGCGGAGCCGCCGTTCTTCGGCGACCACTTCTCGATGGAGCCGTCGTCGAGCATCGCTGCGGTCAAGGGCGGCCGTGCGCTCGGCGTGTTCGGCGACTCGGTGACGACCGACCACATCAGCCCGGCAGGCTCGATCAAGGAAGACTCGCCGGCCGGCAAGTGGCTCAAGGAAAACGGCGTGCAGAAGGCCGACTTCAACAGCTACGGCTCGCGCCGCGGCAACCATGACGTGATGATGCGCGGCACTTTCGCAAACGTGCGGATCAAGAACCTGATGATCCCGGCGAAGGCGGACGGCACGCGCGTCGAAGGCGGTCTGACGATTCACCAGCCGAGCGGCGAACAGATGTTCATCTACGACGCCGCGATGAAGTACATCGACGAAGGCACGCCGACGTTCGTGTTCGCCGGCGAAGAGTACGGCACGGGCTCGTCGCGCGACTGGGCCGCGAAGGGCACCCAACTGCTCGGCGTGAAGGTGGTCGTGGCGCGCAGCTTCGAGCGGATCCACCGTTCGAATCTGGTCGGCATGGGCGTGCTACCGCTGCAGTTCAAGGGAGCGGACAGCATCCAGTCGCTTGGCATCACCGGCGAAGAGACATACGACGTCGAAGGCCTCAACGACGACTTCAAGCCGCAGCAGGAAGTCACGCTCGTGATCCATCGCAAGGATGGCGAAACGAAGCGCGTGCCGGTGCTGCTGCGTATCGATACGCCGATCGAAGTCGACTACTACAAGCACGGCGGGATTCTGCCGTTCGTGCTGCGTTCGTTGCTCGCCGCCTAAGCGCTTGCGAGCAACCCGCCTGCGTTTTGCAGGTGCTGCGCCTTCGCAAGAGGGCGCGGCAACTTTAGAAGCCCAGCGCTGCTGGGCTTTTTTTATGGCTCGGCGACGGTTCGGCGCATGGTTCGGGGAAGATTCGCCGCAGGCAGGCGTCGAGTGTATCGAGACCGGCCGGCTTCGGCAGTATCGCGGCGAAAAGCGCGCGCGGCACGACGATGCCGGCGATCGTTCCCATCGATTCCGGTGTTTCGGATGCTTCGGATGCTTCGGATGCTTCGGATGCTTCGGATGCTTCGGATGCTTCGGATCTTTCGCCCGTCATCAGCACGACCGGCGTCGTGCCCGACGATTCGCGGTTCTTCGCGCGGATCCGCCTCGCGAGTTCGACGCCGCTCGCACCGGGCATATGCAAGTCGGTAATCACCAGATCGAAGCATTGCCGCATCATCGCCGCCAGCGCGCCGTCGACGTCGGGGGCGACGATGCTGCGATAGCCGAGCACGTCGAGTTGCCGCGCAACGACTCTGCGGTTGATCTCGTTGTCGTCGACCACGAGCACGAGACGCGGCGCCGCAGCGGCAACGCGACCCGGCGCAGGCGCGACGGCGTACGCACGCGGCCGCTTGACGCGCGCGTCATGGTTCATGCTGTGTAACGCGCACACGCGCTGAACCGCGCTCCACGAGAGCGGGTTCACCGACAGCGTGAACCGGCCTGCGATCTCGCGCAATCCGCCTGGCACAAATGCCTGGGATACCGCAATGAATCGGCCTGTGCGCGATGGCTCGGGCAGTGGCGCATGCTCATCGGCAAACCAGAGTTCGACGTGCTCGGGCGCGGGCATCCCCGCCGGCACGACATCGACTCCGAGCCTGTCGAGCAGATCGCTCAACGCAGCGCGCTCGTCGCGCGCGGCCAGGTCGACGACGGCCGTGCGACAGCCGCGTTCCGACGGCAGACGCGCGAGGCGCTCGACCGTAAACGGCGCATGGAACGCGACGCATACGCCGAACGTCGCGCTATGGCCGATCTCGATGTCGCCGCCCATGCGCCGCGCGAGCACACGGCACAGTGCAAGGTCCCGGTCGACCGATGAAACCACGCCCGCGGGTCGATCGCCGTCGACGTCCTCGTCGCATGCGTGGACATCGGATTTCAACGCACTTGCCTGCCCGTCATCGCTGACGCCGATGAACACCTGCTGCGCGCCCGCGTTCAAGGTCTCGCCGCGGGCAGCGAGCGTGAGCCGGCCCGCGCCGACCGAGTCGATCGCCGCAGCGAGCAGATTGAACACGATCTGGCCGATGCGCGCGCGGTCGGCCAGCACCGATGCAGCCACCGACCGGTCGATGCACACGCGCAACTCGATGCCTTTTGCCGCGGCGTGAGGCGCGAGCAGCACGACCGCACCGTCGATCGCGCCGCGCAGATCGACCGGTGTTTCGTCGAGCACGATCGCACGCGCGTCGACAGGCGAGGAATCCAATACATCGCGAACTGCCTGGGCGAACGTTGCAAGCGCCGAACGGACCACCTGCGCAACGGGCGTGGCGGCAAACGGCGCGGACCGGCTCGCCGCCTGACTATCAGCTTGTGCTTGCGCCTCGTTCAGCATTTCGACGAGTGCCTGTGCCGGACCGCATGCGATACGCTGCGCGCGCTCAGCGACGCGTGCGCATTCCAGTTCGGCGGCAGCTTTGCGCCGCCGCGTGTCGGTCTGCATATCTTCAATATGCGCGTGTTGAACGGCAGCGGCGCTATGCAACCGGGCAAACGCTTCCTCGTAGCTGCGCGCGCGGCGCACGGCTGCGGCGAGTACCGCGTGTGAGCGCGACAACGCGATCAACGCCGATACCACGATGCCGGTCGCCGGAGCGCCAAGCAACGCAAACGCACAGATCGAAGCAAGCGACGCCGGATGTTGCGCCACGCCCGAACGCGCGGCCTCGCGCAAGCGCCGCACGCGAGGCCACGCGCCCACCCCGATGACGGGTTCACTCATCGTTTCGAGTTCAGACACAGGTTCAGTCGATCAGCTTATGATGCGTCGCGAACTCGATCATGCCGGCAAGCGATGACAAGCCCAGTTTCTCGCGCAACCGGCTTTTATATGTGCTGACCGTTTTATCGGATAGGTATAGCCTCGTGGCGATGTCCTTATTGCTGACGCCGCGCGCCAGATATTGCAGCACTTCGACTTCGCGCGGAGACAGGCACTCGAGACCCGCGTCGCGATTCGCGTTGCACGCTTCGACAGGAAAGCAGTCGTAACCGAGCAATACCGTGCGTACTGCAGTCAGCAATTCGCCGAGTTCACGGCCTTTGCTGACGTAACCATTCGCGCCGGCGAGCCGGGTATGACCGGCCATCACATGTTCGGGTTTTGCCGACAAAACCAGTAAGCGGATGGTTTCGCTTTGCGCGCGAATTCGGCGAACCATCGAAAGTCCATCGAGTTTTGGTAAATCGAGGTCAAGAATGGCGAGGTCGGGCGTTTCAGAAAGAATCATTTTCAGGCCGCCTTCGCCGTCTCCACATTCACCGATGACCTGCATTTCCGGATCTGTGGCGAGCATACTTGCCACCGTACCTCGCACCATCGGGTGGTCATCGACAATGACGATTCTCTTCATTAACAGCCCTCATTTACCGAGGATTGAATTTTTGGATCCGAGCTGAATCGGGTGGATAAATCAGCAAAATCAGGTACGATTATAGCAATCCTATATCTTCTGGATTCCTTATCGTAAAGTGCGAGATATCTGTATTGCCCGTATGATTTTTCCTACAAACCGGCTTAAAAACTGACACATCCAATTATGATCATGCCGCGCTCCAGCATTATGGTTGTCGACGATCATCCCGCAATGCGTCTCGCACTGCGCCAGGTGTTCAGCAAAACCGGCGAATTCGACGTCGTCGCCGAAGCGGGAACCGCCATGCAAGCGCTGCAAATGAGCGAGACCGCCGCACCGCAACTCGCGATCGTCGACCTGCGGCTGCCGGATCTCGACGGCATCGAACTGATCCTGTCGCTGCGCAAGGCACGGCCCGAGATGCGCATTCTCGTGTTCTCGTCCGCGGACGAACGCATTCATGCGTCGCATGCCAAAGAGGCTGGCGCGCATGGCTTCGTCAGCAAGGCTCGCGAGCCCGATGAACTCGTCGACAGCGCGCGCCTCGTCCTTTCGGACTTCACATGTTTCGCAACCGAAACGCAAAGAAAGCGCAGCGCCGTGCTTTCCGAGCGCGAAACGGCCGTGTTGCGAATGCTGATCGGCGGCACCAGCAATGTCAACGTCGCAAAGGCTCTGGGCATCAGCCCGAAGACGGTCAGTACCTACAAGACACGACTGTTGCGCAAGCTCGCGCTGCGCACGGTCATCGACCTCGTCGAATGGGCGAAGTCGAATGGCATCCGGCACTAGGCGCCGCGGCTGGTCCGATCTGATCGGAGAGGGACCAGCCGATTTGCGTGAAACGCTGATCGACAGCGCGCATGCGGATCTGCGAGCGGCGCTCGAAGCGCTATGCGCACGCGACTTCGAGCGCGCCGAATTTATTGCGCACCGAATGAAGGGAACGGCCCGGCTGCTGGATGTTCATGCAACGATCGCTGCGTGCATCGCGCTCGAGACGCAGTGCCGGCAGCGCGATGCCGCACGGTCGCGCACGGCGTTATCGCAGCTCGCGCGCAGCTTCGACGCTGCGTTCCATGCACTCGACGCACCCGCACAGTCGATCGACCCAACGCGTTCGTTTGAATCGGATACCTGAACGATTTGCAAACACGGCGCGAGTCAACGCAGCAATGCATCACGCGGTCGTGCATCGTACACGGCAAAGCGGCCGCCGCACCGTTTTCGTGAGGCAGCCGCATCTTTTGCACACAAGCGCCTTGAGCCGATCTCGGTTTTTACTCGCCGGGCTGTTGTGCGCCGCTCGCCGAACCCGAACGCATGAAGTTCATTTCCACACGGCGATTCGGCGCAAGACACTCGATCAGCTGTTCGCGATTGCGCTCGTCGCACTGCACGACCGGGTCGGCCTTGCCGTGACCGCGCGCGGTCATCGGCACGCTGATACCGCCTCTCTGCAGGTAGTGCCGCACGGTATCGGCGCGCTTCTTCGACAGCTCCCGGTTGTACGCGTCGCTGCCGAGCCGGTCGGTATAGCCGTCGATACCGATACTCCTCACGTCGTCGACCTGCTTCAGGTCGTCGATCAGCTGGTCGAGCCGCGCGCGGCCGTCCGGCAGCATGCCGGCTGCGTCGCCGCGATCGAAGCGGAATGTCGTGTCGCCGCGCAGCGTGATCTTCGGTTCGATCTTCGGCGTCGACACCACCGGCGGCGGCTTGCACGCTTCGAGCGCCGCGCCGATACCGGGCAGCGTCTGCGTCACGCGATCGACGCGTTGCGCGCTGTCGCTGAAGTCGCGCGTCCACGCTTCGTGACCCGCGTGAATCATCTCGACTTCGGAACACGCCGTCAGCCGCTGCGCCTCGATACAGGTCGGAAACTCCGGCGCGCCTTTCGCGGCCAGGATTTTCTGCCACACGTCGGGCCGCACGACCGTCGCCGTGCGCAACTCGGGATTCTCCGCCGAGAGGTTGTTGCCGGTTTCGAGCGATGTCGTGAGCCGGTCCGCTTCACGCAGCGCCTCCTCGACAAAGCCCCAGTGATTGAAGTGGCTGCGCTCCTGCCGTGCGGCATCGGCCCAGCATTGCGCCTTCGCGCCGAAATAATTGTCCTTGCGTGCGCCGAGCGCCTGCAGCCGCTGCTGCACGGCATCGGCCATCTTGCGATTGTCGGCGCCACGGTAGGTATCGAGCCATTGCGGCGTCGCCGCGCCGGCTGCGGCGTCCTGCGCCGCGCCGAATCCGGTCTGCAGGACCGTCGCGTTCTGCACCTGCAACTGATCGCGTGTGGCCGACGCCGAGCATCCGGCAAGCAACGCCGCGCACGCGAGGGTGATCAATGAATACTTCATATTTGTGTTCCATCAGGAATGGGCCGCGCGGATTTCCCGCGCGGCCCGGTCAGCTACACCGAGGTACCGGTCTCGAATCGATGCTTCGTGGGCTGGCTAGTTGCCGAACACGATGCCGACACCGGCGCGCACGATCGTGCTGTTGCCGCCCGCGCTCGAGACGCCGAGGTTGTAGTTGATGGTGCCCTTCTCGTTCCAGCGCGACACGCCAAGGCCAAGCGCCGCCGTGCCGCGGTAGCCGGCGACGCCCGCGTTTAGCGTCGTGCGGCCGGGCAGATACGGCGTGACGATGTTCAGCGCGGACGCCGCTGCGATGCCGCGGCGATTGTCGCGATCCATGTCGTTGAGACGGCTCTGGATGCCGTTGACCGCGCCGCTCAACTGACCCACGTTGACCGCATCGGTCGGCGCCGAGCCGGCTGCGACGTTCGTGATCTGACGTTCCGCGCCCGCCGCGCCGACCGACACCGTGTTGTCGCGATCGGCAACCGAGTTCGCGCCGAGTGCGACCGCGTTGGTCGCAGGCGCAGATGCCTCTACACCGAGCGCGACGGACTGGTCGCCGCCGGTCACCGTGCGTGCGCCGATCGCGATCGCGGCGGTGCCCGATGCGATCGAACCGTTGCCAATCGCGATGGCGTCAGTACCGGTGGCTGAGCCGGTCGGCAGGACGTTGACCCTGGGGTCGTCGCCGCCGCTGGGGATTTCGCTGATCTTGTCCGTCACGTAGGTCGTCACATACGACTGCATCTGCCCGAGATTCACCGCGTCGAACGGATCGACGGCGTCGGCCACGTTTTTCAGCTGCGTCGGCGAACCGCCTGTATTGAACGTCACGCTCGCCTTCGACGCGTTATCGTACGCGACGAACGAGTTCGTCACGACACCGTTCGGATCGACGTTGAGGCCGGCCGCTTTCAGTTGCTTGAGGTTGACCGCTTCGAGGTCGGTTTTGGCGTCGGCCACATTGCCGAGCGTGACGGGCGGGCTGCCGTTGACGCCGCCGAGCGTGACCTTGTCGCGCGCCGAGGTATCGTAGACAACAGGGTTCACGTTCGGGCCCACGTCGGCGCTGGCGATATAGGCATTGACCTCATCGAACGCGCTTCCGACGTTGTTGTATGTCTTGCCGTTGACCGAATACTTCGGCTTCGACACCTTGCCATCGGCGCCTACCGCCGCGCCGCCGCCCAACGCGCTCGCAATCGAATCCGCCGTGCCATACAACTGCGCGCCGTTGATCGCATCGCGGCTCGATGCGGACACCGCGCCCGCCGCGAGGTTGGTCAGCGTGACCGGCGCGTTGGCGCTGGTGCCGCCGAGCGTCACGCGGTTTTGCGAGGTCGTGTCGTAATGCACCGCATCCGGATCGCGACCGTCCCCACTGCCACCGCCCATCTTCGAAGCAGCCTCAATGGCGGAGCCGACGTCCGTATAAGTCTGTCCGCCGAGCGTGTACGCAGGCTTCTTCACCGCGCCGGAAGCATCGAGACCCGCACTGCCGCCCAGCGCCGCGAGCACGCCTTGCAGCTGGCTCACGTTCACCGCATCGTAGTTTCCGGTGCCCGCCGCCACGTTGACGATCTGCCGCTGCAACGCCGCACTGCCGACCGAAATCACATTTGCCCGGTCCGCCTGCGAGCCCGCACCCAGTGCGACCGCGCCCGGCTTGCTGGCAACCGTCGACGAGCCGAGGGCCAGCGAATCCTTGCTTTCGGCAGCCGCGAGGTAGCCGATCGCAACGGAGTTTTCAGCATCGAAGCCCGTCGTCGCGCTCGCGCCGATGGCCGTCGTGTTCACGCCGAGCGCGCCCGCTTTCGCGCCGACCGCCGTCGAGGCGGTGCGCAGCGCGCCCGCAGCCGCACCTACCGCCAGCGCATTCGGTCCGGTTGCCGCCGACGACGGTCCGACCGCCATCGCATTCTGATCGTCCGACGCGCGCGTATCGACACCCGGCGTCGTATTCGAACTCACCGCGATATAGTCGGTCACCGACTTGGTCGCGCCGAGCAGCATCGACTGCACGCCCGCCGTCTTGACCACCTTCTTCTCGAGCGCGGACAACTGGCCGATCGTCGCCGCATCCGTCGCATCGATGCCGTCCGCGACATGGGTCAGCCGCCGTTGAACCGTCGAATTGCCGAACGATACGACGTTCGTCGCGTCGGTCATCGAACCGGTGCCGATCGCAATCGAGTTGTCGTGCAGCGCCTGGGCGTTCTTGCCGAACGCAATCGAATCGGCATTGCGCGCTTTTGCCTCACTGCCGAACGCCATCGATCCATCGCGATCGGCCACGGCGCTGTAACCGATCGCGACGCTGCCTTTGCCCTCCGTCGTCGCCGCGCCGGGCCCGATCGAGACCGATCTGTCGGCGCGCGCCAGCGCGCCGCTGCCGACTGCCACCGCGCTGCCGCCGGACGCCTTTGCTTCGGGAACCGAAGGATCGTCATTCGGCGCGGCCACGCTGATGTACTTCGTCGCCGAGGTCACATCTGAATTGATCGTGTCGACGGTATAGCCAACCGCCGCAAGGGCCGAGCCGACGTCGTTATACGTCTTGCCGCTGATGTTGTACGCGGGCGCCTTGATCTTGCCGTCTGCGCCCGCGATCGCACCGCCACCCAGCGCAGCCGCCGCGCTCGTCGCCGTGTTGAACAGCTGCGAGCCGTTCACTGCGTCGCGGCTCGCCGCGGCGATCTGGCCCGCACCGACGTTCTTCAGCGCAACGGTCGCCACGGCCGCCGTGCCGCCGAGCGTCACCGTGTCGTGCGACGTCGAGTCGTACAACACCGAATTCGCAAGACTCGCCGACGAACTCGCAGCGACCGCCGACTTCAGCTGGCTCACGTTGACCGCGTCGGTACCAGCCGCACCCGCCGCGACGTTCGTCACGCGGCGCTCCTTGCCGACCGAACCGACCGAGACCTCGCCGATCGCCGATGTGCCCGAAAGCTCCAGCGAGCCGGGCTGATAGGCGGGCGTGTTCAGATTCGAAACCGTCAACGCATTCGAGCCGAGCGCAACCGAATTCGCGCTCGTTGCGCGCGCATTGCCGCCGATCGCAATCGAATCCGGGCCCGTCGCCGTCGCCGCATCGAGCGTCGAGTTCGCGCTGAAGTATTTGATGCCGCTGCCGTTCGTGATGTTGTTCACGACGTTGGTCAGGTTCGTCACGTTGCCCGTGACGTTCGCGACGTTCTGGTTCGTCTCGAACAACTGGCTGCCGTTCACCGCGTCGGTGCTCGACGCGCTCAGCGTGCCCGCCGCGAGCCGCGTGATCTTCGTGCCGTCCGTGCCCTTCAGCGTAATCGTGGCACGCGTCGCGTCGTCGTACGCGACGAATGCGTTCGTCACATGGCCGCTCGTGTCGATGCTTGCGCCCATGTCCTTCAGCTGCTTGACGTTGACCGCGTCGTTGTTCGCCTTGCCGTCCGCCACGTTGGCAACCGTCACCGGCACCGACGCGTTCTTGCCGCCGAGCGTGACGCGCGTCTTCGACGTGTCGTCGTACGAAACGAACGAGCCCGTCACGCCGCCCGTCGAATCGAAGCTCGCGCCCATGTCCTTCAGCTGCTTCAGGTTGATCGCGTCGGTATCCGCCGTGCCTGCCGCGAGATTGGCGATCTGCCGTTCCGCGCCGGCCGCACCGACCGACACCGTGTTCGCGCGATCGGCAAGCGCATTCGAACCGAGCGCAACTGAGCCATTCGCCGTCGCACGCGCATTACCGCCGATCGCGACCGTATCCGCACCGGTTGCCGACGAATCGGCCAGCGACGAATTGGCATGGAAATACTTGACGCCATTGCCGCCGTTCGTGATGTTGTTCACGACGTTGGTCAGGTTCGTCACGTTGCCCGCCACGTTCGAAACGTTCTGGTTGGTCTGGAACAGTTGCGCGCCGCTGACCGCATCGGTGCTGCCTGCACTGAGACTGGCGGCGGCAAGACCCGTGATCTTCGTGCCGCCGCTGCCTTTCAGCGTCACCTGCTGTTTCGTCGAATCGTCGTATGCGACAAAGCCGCCGTTCACGTTGCCGCCGCTATCGAAGCTCGCACCGAGATCCTTGAGCTGCTTGACGTTGACCGCATCGTTGTCCGATTTGCCGTCCGCGACGTTCGCGAGCGTCACACGCTTCGTCGCGCTCGTGCCGCCGAGCGTGACCTTGTCGCGCGCGGTCGTATCGTATTTGACGGCGTCGGCCGCGCCCGCACCCGATATCGCCGCCGCCGCGATCGCCGAACCGACATCGGAGTACGTCTGCGTACCCACCGTATACGCCGGCTGTTTGATCGTGCCGTCGGCGTTCACGCCTGCGCCGCCGCCGAGCGCGGTCGTTACGCCCTTCAACTGGTCGACGTTGACCGCGTCGTACCGCATCGTGCCCGCCGCGACATTGACGATCTGCCGCTGCTTCGTACCGTTGCCGACCGACACGGAGTTTGCGCGATCCGCAACCGAACCCGCGCCGAGCGCGACCGCGCTCGACGCTCCGACCGTCGCACCCTTACCCAGCGCCACGCCGTTGTCGGCCGCGGCCCACGTCACGGCATTCGTGCCGACCGCTATCGAACTCGTGCCGTTTGCGATCGACGATGTGCCGAGCGCGAGCGTATCTTCGGTTTCCGCGCTGGCCAGATAACCGATCGCCACGCTGTTCTTCGCATCGAAGCCCGTCGTTGCGCCGACGCCGACCACCGTCGCGTTGATGGCAAGCGCCCCGGCTTTCGAGCCGACCGCCGTCGAGCCCGTGCGCAGCGCGCCTGCACCGGCGCCGACCGCCAATGCGTTCGGACCGGTCGCCGCCGAAGTGGGGCCAACGGCCATCGCGTTCAGGTCGTCCGAGGCGCGCGTCGCGGCGCCGGGCGTCGTATTCGGACTCACCGCAATGTAGTCCGTCACGGCCGACGCGCCGAGCAGCGCCATCGATTTCAAGCCCGTGTTCTGCTTGTTCAATTGCTGCTGCAGCGCCGTCAACTGACCGACCGTGGCCGCGTCCGTCGCATTGATGCCGGCCGCCACGTTCGTCAGGCGCTTCTCGCCGCCGGTATGCCCGAACGAAACGGTATTGGCCTCATACGCCTGGGCGCCCGAGCCGATCGCGACCGCGTCGTCGAACTGCGAACGCGCGCCCGTGCCGATCGCGAGGCTGCGATTGCCGGCCGCGAACGCGCCGCCGCCGATCGCGGTCGTCTCGCTGCCGAGCGACATCGACTCGCTCGCGTTCGACACCACCTTCACGTACTTCGCGGTGACCTGCACATCCTTGCCGACCGCGCCGATCGCGTTCATCGCGGAGCCGACGTCGCTGTACGTCGTGCCCGAGATCGTAAACGTCGGCGACGTCACCGTGCCGTCCTGCTGCACGGTCGATCCCGCTCCGATCACCTTCGCGACGCTGTTCGCGGTCGCGAACAGCTGGCTGCCGTTCACCGCATCCTTGCTGCCCGCTTCGAGCCGTCCCGAGGCGAGGTTCGTCAGTTGCACCGGCATCGATGCGTCGACACCGCCGAGCGTCACCTTGTCGTGTGCGCTCGTGTCGTAAGTCACGCCGTTCGCCGAGCCGGAGCCGATCTTCGCGTTGACCGCCGACAGCGCGGAACCGACGTTGCTATACGTCGCGCCGTCGAGCGTGTACGACGCCGACACGCGGCCGTCCGCGCCGACCGTCGACGACCCGCCGAGCGCGCCCGCCACGCTCGACGACGTCTGATAGATCTGCGCACCATTCACTGCGTCGCTGCTCGATGCAGTCACCGCGCCAGCGGCGAGATTCGTCAGCGCGACCGGCGCGCCTGCGCTCGTGCCGCCAAGCGTCACCTTCGTATGGGACGATCCGTCGTATTTCACCGCGTCCGAAGCGCTGCCGCCGCCGTTGGTTGCAAGCGCATCGATTGCGGAACCGACGTTGTGATAGGTCTTGCCGGCAATGGTGTACGACGGCGGCGTAATCGATCCGTCGGCCGTTTGGGCATTCGCATTGCCGCCCAGCGCCTCCGCCGTGCTTTGCGCAAGTGCGCCGACGCCTTTGCCGAAGTCCTGAAAGCCCTGGTTTGTCGCCGCCGCGAGCGCGAACATCTGCGAGCCGTTGACGGCGTCCGTGCTGTTCTGTGTGATCGCGCCCGCCGAGAGATTCTTGACCGTCACCGGTTGCGAGGCGCTGATACCGCCTAGCGTCAGCGACGTGCGCGCCGAACTGTCGTATTGCACGAGATTCGGCACGCCGCCCGTTATGGCGCTCTGTACCGTCGTGTTGAGCTGCTTCAGGTTGACCGCGTCGGTATCGGTGGTGCCGGCCGCGAGGTTCGTCAGCTGACGCTCGAGGCCGGGACTGCCGATCGACACCGTGTTCGCGCGATCCGCGCGCGAGTTCGAGCCGATCGCGACCGTGTTGTAGGCAAGCGCCGTCGAGTTGCCGCCGATCGCGACCGATTCGCTGCCGCCCGCGGTCGAATCGGCGAGCGCCGATTTCGCGTGGAAGAATTTCAGATCGGTCGTATCCGGCGGCGGGGGCGGGGTCACGCTGCCGCCGCCGTCGATGCTCGCGATCGCTGCATTCAGCTGGTTGACGTTGACTGCATCGGTCCCTGCGCTACCCGCGGCGACGTTGACGATTTGCCGCTCGGCGCCCTGCTTGCCGACCGATATCGTATTGGCGCGCGTCGACACCGACTCGTAGCCGAGCGCCACCGAATTGCGCGCGAGCGCCGATGCATGCGCGCCGAGCGCCGTCGACGTATCCGCCGACGCAAGCGCCTGTCCGCCGAGCGCGGATGCAAAGGCGCTCGTGGCCTGCGCTTCGCCGCCCAGTGCGACCGAGCCATTCAGGCCGTTCGCCAGCGCGTTGCCGCCGAGCGCGATGTTTTGCGCTCCGTTCGCGCGCGCGCCTCCGCCGATCGAAATCGCATCTGTGCCGTTTGCCGTCGACTCGGACAGCGACGAGTTCACATGGAAGTACTTGAGGTTGTTCCGGTCATACGTGTACGCATAGGCATCCGCCGCATTGACGCCGTTATAGGTGATGTTCGTCGTATTGCCGCCGCCGTCGGCGCCGCCGCAGAAGAACAGGAAACAGAACCAGTCGTTGGTCGGCTTTGGCGTTGCCGCGCCGGTCACGCCGTTCGTGCCGTTCGTGCTCGCCAGATTCGCCGGCACCTTCGGCACGACCTCGGTATCGGCCGCATAGGTCAGGCCAACCGCCCCGAACGTGGCCGCTGACGCGACCACGGCCGAAGCGATATTGCGCGCGCGGCGCTTCGATTTCTTGCCGGCAGCCCGTGCGGTTTCCGCTGCCGCGACATAAGTACCCGTAGACTCATTCCAGACTGACTTGTAAGCCCTATTCATTCCTCTTGCCTTCTCACAATTAAATTGATGGATCTCTCGTGCGTGCGCATTTGAATGGCGACAGACGGCTTTCGATAAAGCCTGATGATTCGATTTAATCGATCAGATCAGACCTTCTCGCGAGGTCAATTTAGCTTCGCAAGGAAAACAAAAAAATCAGGGAAGTTTGCGCGTGCGTAGGGTTTTTCTGAAAGCGTGAAGAGAAAAGGAACGTGCACAGGTGACGCAAAGCGATGAATGCACGTATCCGTTTGATCTTTATATCTATTTTTCTTGCACACCGAAGTGAAACGGGTTGCGGCGTGAAGTTTAGGAAAAGGTCAGCTCACGCCAGGAAGTTTCTTAGGCTTTAACGCTTTCCGCTTCTATATACTGAGTCGCGACGCAATCGAATAAATAAATATTGCCGGTCGCGTCGAAAATACTCAATACCGGTTTGAAGCCTGTTTGCATTTTAAAAATTCCATTATTCCTTTTATTCTTTATGATTGACTCCATCAAACTTCCGGTTCGCCGCGGAAAAGCCCGGCAACTCGGTCAGGGTATGACCGAATACATCATCATCGTCGCGTTGATCGCGGTCTCGGCGATTGCCGTGTATGCATCGTTCGGCAAGACGATCCGCACGCAGACAGTTGGACTTGCGCATGAAATGTCCGGTACAGATTCGACAACTGATGTTAATAACGCGAAGGACGCTGCCGCCAGGGCACAGACCGATGCGGCCAAAGACAAAGGTATGGGCGCATACGGAAACAGCGGCAATACGGACGCCGGCACAGGCGACCAATAACGCCTGACGCCTCCAATCCATCATGCAACGCTCTGCCCGCAAGGGCAGGGCCAGATTCGCCGGCACACGTGGGCAGGCGCTGGTCCCTGCCCTCCTCTTTCTGCTGGTCGGCGGCATCGGTCTTTATGTCGCATTCGGCTCGTTCCAGATGACCGGCGCGAAGATGAAACTGCAAAACACCGCCGACGCAGCCGCTTATAGCGCCGCCGTGCTGCAGGCACGCGACTACAACTTCGCGGCCTATACGAATCGCGCGATGGTCGCAAACCAGGTGACCGCGGCGCAAGTCGTCGCGCTGAAGTCGTGGATCGACGAACTCGATGCGACCTATGCCGGCAATCCCGATACCGAAGACCTGATTCAGACGGCCGCCGCCCATCCGTCGTTATGGACCACACCGAACCGGCGTGGGCGCCTCGACATCGCCCCCGTGCGCAACGCGCTCGACGCCTTGCTGCCGACGGTCGCGCAAGGTATCGGCTCGATTACGCGCGCGCTCAGCGACGCGCAAACCGGTTATCACATGGCGCTCATCACCGCGATTCCCGAGACCGCCGATGCGGTCGCGCGTCGCAACCAGTCCGACACGCATGTGACATCCGGATATTTCACGAGCGAACGCAACGCCGTACAGCTCATTGCGTGGCAATCCTATACGACCATCGTCACGCCGGCCGGCAAGCTCGATAACGATCATCTCGCCGATGTCGTAACCGATGCGCAGACGCTCGATGGCTTCGTCAAGCGGCGCGTGTCGTCGCGCAGTGTCGCGCCCGACTATCAGCAGCTCGACGATCAGGCGTCCGCGACGTGCCGGCCTGCCGGACGCATCACGATCAATGTCACGCATGTCGGCGGCACGCAGTTGCGCACCGACAAGAAAGGCTGGCAATCGATCGACGCGAGCACGGCGCACGTCATCACGCCCTGCACGGGTGCCGTCGATACGATCGCCGGTCACGGCGGCAGCACGAACGGCAATACGCGCGGTTATATGACGAACCCGCCTTTCGTCTCGTGGAGCGACTGGAAGGGCTACGGCGGCTATTACAACTTCGGCGACCACACGAGCCCGACACCGGGCCTGCTGATTCCCGACGCCATGGCGCAACAGTTCACGCTCGGACCCGGCCCATCTCTTGATTCGAACAACGGCGGCCTCCTGCCTTACGAGGACATCGCCGGCACCCCGACCGCCGAAGACGCGCCGCGCATCACGATCGAAGTCGAACGCGAGGCGGACACGCTGAACAACACGCCGGGGCTGCATGGCGCGGCGCGGATGCAAGTCGACAACGGCAGCGCGCGCGGTGTGATGCGCGCGCTCGCCAGTGCTCAGGCGTATTTCGTGCGGCCCGCGGAAGATCCATTCGGTGCGTCGACAAGCGGCGCGCTATTGCATGCGAGCGAGTGGCTGCGCGCGGACGGCAAGCGCGAATATCCGAGCGTGTTCAGTCCTTTCTGGCAGGTGCGGCTCGCACCGGTCACCGATAGCGAGCGAGCCGCAGCGCGCGAAGCGCAGATGCCGCACGATACGCCCGCAGCGAGCCGCCGATGACATCTCACACGAGAACACGCGCGAACCTGCGCGCCGGCGACAACGGCCAGGCGATGGTGGAATTTCTCGTCGTCACGATGTTCGCCATCGGCGTGCTATTTATCGCGCTCGCGATGCTCGGCAAGTTCAGCGACATCCGCAACAAGACGCTACTCGGCGCGCGCTATGCAGCGTGGGAGCGTTCAGTATGGCTCGACGTCGAGACCGAATCATCCTCCGATAGCGTGCGCGGCGAAAACGACTGGTTCGCCGCTTACGGCAGCGGCGCATTGCAGCTGACGAAAGGCGATGCGGCGATCCAACGCGAATTCATCCAGCGGACCATCGCGGCAAACGGCGCACCGCTGCTCGGCACCGATCGCGACGCGCAGCGCCTGCCCGCGGCGGGCCAGGCAATGTGGCGCGACCACAGCGGCGCGTCATTGCTTACCGCCGCGCAGGATGTCGTCGCATCGACCGGCGCGGAGCCAATCGCGGCGGCAGCGCTCGCCTCGTACATCGGCGCGCCCTATGGAAGCGTGCGCACGGCGAACGGCGCGACGTACACGGCAGCACTCGACCTGCCGACGCGCAATTTGCAGTCGGGTACGGTAAGCGTCGCAATCGGCAAGCAAAGCGATGCGCTCAAGCGCCTATGGCCGACATTTGACGGGCTTACGTTTACCGACACCAATGCGCTGCTGACCAACACATGGTTGCCCGAAGGAGCGGCGAGCGGGCGCGCCCTTTTCACGCGCGCAGTTCCGGCCGCCCATGCCGAACTGGTTCCGTCCTCGCAGTACCTGCGTCTGCGGCCCTATGCGCCGGAAATCGACACGCTCGAGTTCGGCCGCGTGCGCGACGAAGTCGTGCCGAACGATCGCCTTGCTCCATGAAGCGGACGTCATTTCCCATGCGTTTCCTGATTCAGCCGCTCTCGCGCTGCGTGACGAACCGGCTCAGCCTTTACGCCGCGCTTCTGTGCTTACCGTTACCGCACGCGGCGGCTGCACAGTGCGAGCGGTTCCCGGTTCAACCCGAACGCGTCCAGGTTATCGCCAACGACATGCTGATCGACGGCATTCCGACCACGGTTTTCGATCTGCAGTTCGCCGGTTCCGCCCACGACGTATCCGAAGCATTCCGCGCGTTCTGGACGCGCGAAGGCGTACCGGCGAAAGCGCGTCTCGAATCGTCGAGCCTGCTGCTCAGCGCGCTGGACGGACCCTGCCACTATGTGCTGCAGATCGCCCCCGTGCGCGAAGGTCCGCACGCAAAAGGCCTGATGAGCGTCATGCGTCTCGCCGGGGGCGATACGACGCACCACATCCCCGACGCGGCGATACCGCTGCCGCCAGACGCAACGCGCGTCTCGAACGTCGAAAGCCGCGATCCGGGACAGTCTGGCCGCACATCGATCGTGCGCGTTAGCGGCGATGCGGCACACCAGGCGCGGCGTTATAGCGACATGCTCGCGGCGCAAGGCTGGAGCGCAATTGCGATCGCGCCCGCTTATGCCGTGAGCGGCACGTCGAACGGCGCCGACGATGGCGCGATCGACGGTGCCCAGCAGGTTGCCGGTACCGCTATCGCGATGCAGCGCGGCAGCGACCGCATCGACGCCGTCTTCTCCGGCGGCAGCGGCAACGGCGCCACGCAAGCCGTCATTCACCTAACGAGGATTCGTTGACATGCAACGACACCATTGTTTCCGCGCAGACCGGCCCAGCCGTACCTGCCGCGCCGCGCTGCCCCGCCAGCAATACGGTCAGGCCGGCGCCGAGTATCTCGTGGTCGCGAGTGCACTCGTGCTCGCGCTGCTGTACGGCTCCGAACTGCCGCCGGTCGCCGCGCTGATCGCCGCGCTCAAATCGTGTTTCGGCGCGTACAGCTTCGCGCTCTCGCTTCCCTGATGCACCTGCATCCATTCGATTCGTCATGCTCAAGAAAATCAGATTTCGTTCGTTATTCGGCAACGCGTGGGTCGTGCTGTTCGTCGCGGTGTCGATTGCCGCGCTGTTAACTTTCTTCGTCTATCACTATCTGGCCGACCGCGAAGCGCGGCTCAAAGCCGAGATGTCCGGCAGGCGGACACGCGCCGGCGTGGCGGTGGTCGTACCGAATCGCGACGTGCCGGCCGGCACGCCGCTCTCGAGCAGCGACTTCGTCTCGCGCGACATCGCACCCGACCTCGTCTATGACGACATGATTCGCGTCGCGGACTTCGACGCCTATCGCGCATCGAAGCTCGTGCGTCCCGTCCTGCATGGCCGCCCGTTGCGAACCGCCGATATCGACGCGTTGCGCGGACACGATTTCTCCGACATCCTGCCCGCCGGACAGCGGGCGCTCACGCTCGAGATCGACACGGTCAACTCGACTGCTTCGATGTTGCGGCCCGGTAATCGCGTTGACGTCTACTGGGTCGGCACGAGCCTCGATTCGGCAGCCGGCACGTCGCGTCAGCCCGACGAACGCAGGATCGTCCGGTTGCTGATGCCCGACGTGCTGATTCTCGCGACTGGGCAGGACGTGCGCACGCGCAGCGCCGACGGTCCGCAAGGCAGCGCCGACGGCGTCCGCGCGAACACGAACTACAGCACCGTCACCGTACAGGTGCCGTCGGTGGACGCGGCCCGACTTGTGCTCGCGCAGCGCGTCGGCACATTGCGTCTGATCTTGCGCAATAGCGGCGACAAGCAAACGGAATTGCCCGTCAAGCTAGCTGAAAGCGATCTGTTCCCCTCTGCGGCGGCGGCGCGCGACGCATCGCTCGTCGAAATCATTACGGGCGGCAGCGCGTCCGGTTCGACGACACGCGTGCCCGGCTCCGTTGTCGACGAACGCGCGCCGGCGATTGCCTCGACGCCGCGCCTGCCCGTTGCCGATGCGCCGCCTTCCGAACCGGCCGCTGCGCCCGCGAGCCTCTATGACGAGGCCAACGCAATCGCCCGGCAGCTTCAGCAACACAACTCGCCCAACGCGCCGAATTCGAACTAAAGCACCCCACACACGCTTCGGATTTCAGATGAAAGTAAGTCACTGCATTGCCGCCCGCCGTGCGACGTTGCGCCGCGCGTTCGTTCACCTCCTGCTCGCCACAACGTACGCACTGTCCGTGTGCGGCGCCGCGCATGCCGCGGTCGACCCGGCGCCTGCCGCCACGCGCGGTGTCGCGACCGATGCCCGACCTGCCGTCGGCGGCATGCTCGAGATGTATCGCGGCGAAGTGAGAATGCTCGACGTGCCCGGCACGATCAAACGTATCGCGATCGGCAACGGGAAGCTGATCACCGCCAACGTCGTCGACGGCAAGCTCATGCTGCTTGGCGAAAACGCCGGGATGACCTCGCTCGTCGTCTGGAACGGCAGCGGCGTCGCGCTGCAGGCTACCGTGCGCATCGCGAAAAGCGACGTGACCGCGACCGCGGCGCAGTTGCGCAGCGTACTGGCCGCCGTACCCGGGCTGCGCGTGCAGACGGTCGGGCCGAATATCGTGCTGGCGGGCGCCGTGCATCGCGATATGGCGCCTGTGGTCAAAGCCGCGATCGCCGACATGAACAACGTGATCGATACGACGACAATCGACGAAGGCGACGCGTTGAAAAAGACGGTCCACTTCAAGGTGCAGATCATGGAAATCACGCGCACGGGGCAACGCGAGCTCGGCATTGCATGGGACAGCCAGTTCAACGGGCCGCAACTGACCGGTCAGGGGTTCGCGGGCAGCAGCGTACCCGGCGCGAACTTCTTTTTCGCCGGCCTCGCGAGCTCGCTGACCTCGCGCATCAACTTCGCGATCAACAAGGGCGACGCATACATTCTGGCCGCGCCTGAACTCAACGCGAAAAGCGGCGGCACGGCGACGTTTCTGGCCGGCGGCGAAGTGCCGATTCCGAAGGCCGGTGCGCTCGGCACCACCGATGTCGATTACAAGCCTTATGGGATCAAGCTAAAAATCAAGCCCGTCGTCGACGCGAACAACATCATCTCGGCAAACGTGCAGACCGAGATCAGTCAGATCGACCCGTCGGTTTCATACGGCGGCTTCCCGGGATTTCTCACACGCAGTGCGACGTCGGACATTTCGCTGCGCGCGGGCGAAACGATTGCGATCTCGGGGCTCGTCAGCGCAGACGCACTCGATGCGTCCAACGGCATGCCGTTTCTCGCGCAGTTGCCGATCATCGGCCAGCTGTTTCGTTCGGACAGTTTCCGCTCGAAAAAAAGCGACCTCGTCATATTCGTGACGCCGCTTATTTCGGACCCGACGCTCGCGCCGAACACCGATCTGCTCGCGCGCGCGGACAAGGGCGCGAGCCTCTATCGCGAGCACTTCGGCAATCCGAGTCCGCTCGGCGATGCCGCGGAGCCGGCGCCAGCGCCAGCGGTACCCAACGGGCACGGCGACGGACAGGCGCCTCTATCGATCGTGCCTGGCGCGCCGGACGTTGCATCAGCGCCTGCACCGTTGACACGGATCGAAGAACCCGGAGCACGTCTGCCTACAGCAATAGTGGCCCCTGTAAAGCCCATAAACGAAATCGCACTGCCGATAACGGGAGATGCGCAAACGGAAATCCATTCCGCCACGCGAATCGGCCTCGCTGAAGCGACGCTGATACGCAACGCGCAACTGCGTGCCTCCGACCTACCCGCGGCGTCCACCGCGTCGATGCTGATACCGGCCGCGCCGGCAAACGAAAGCCACTGAGCGATTTCACGGAGCCCAATCATGCTGAAGCTGCAGATCCATACGCGAAACGCCCCGGTGCGGACGATCGAAATCGAACACAGCTGCACGATCGGCAAGCGTCCCGACTGTGACGTGATCGTCAAAGGCATACTGATCGGCAAGGTCCATGCACGCCTCGTGCGCGAATACCATGCGTGGTATCTCGAGGACCACGGCGGGATTGTCGCCACGCTCGTCAATGGGTCGCCGGTGGTCCGCTATGGTCCGCTCAGCGAGACGGACCAGATCGAAATCGGCTCGACCGTGATCAGAATCGGTTCCGCCACGCGGACGTCGACACCCGCTTGCGCGGTCCGTGCGCAGCCGGCTGCAAGCAAACCGCTCGCCCAAGCCGATGCAACGCACGCGGATGCGCCGGCTCCGTTCGCTGCCGACCATCCGCAAGCGACCGTGCATGCACCGGCAAGGCCCGCTGTCGCGCCGGCGCAGGCTGATATGCGCGCGCTCCCGACTCGCGGCCCGATGGCGGGTGAGGCGGGCGACGCGTCGCATGTGGGCAGTACGGCGCGTGAAGCGGCAGAGGCATCGATCACCGAATTCGCACGCAGACCGCCATCATATGGAACGCGCGTTCCCCGTGCTTTTGCCTTTCCGGCGCCGCCGCTGGAAGCACCGCACGAACCGGTCTTGCCGCAACCGGCTATCACGCGCATCGGTGCGGCGGCACCCTCGTCCCGTGCCGAGCCTTCCGCTGCACAGCCCCCCGACGCAACCGCCCTCGCGTCGATCAACAGCGCAGCCGGCGTCGAACTGCGCAAGCTCGCTCATATGAAAGTGATCGCGGCGCTCGATCTTCGGCGTCTGAATGTGTCGCGGATGGCCGACGAAGAGTTGCGCACCACGGTCGGCGACGCACTCGATGAAATTCTCGCGAACGACCTGGCATTTCGTCGCAGCGATATCGATGTCAGAACGCTCAGAAAAAGCGTCTTCGACGAAATCATCGGGCTCGGCCCGCTCGAGGAACTGCTTGCCGACCCGGGCATCAGCGAGATCATGGTCAATTGCCACGATGAGATCTTCGTCGAACAGAACGGGCGCCTCGCCCGCTCGCCCGTGATCTTCACCGACGACCGGGCGGTGCTCGGCGCGATCGAACGGATCGTCGCACCGATCGGCCGGCGTATCGACGAAAGCTCGCCAATGGTCGACGCGCGGCTCAAGGACGGCTCGCGCGTCAACGCCGTCATCCCGCCGCTCGCACTGAAAGGACCCAGCATCACGATCCGCAAGTTCTCGCGCCGCACGCTGACCGGCGCCGATCTGATCGCATTCGGGTCGATGTCGGCGGATATGCTCGAATTCCTGCAGACCGCCGTGCGCCAGCGCGCGAACATCGTGATTTCGGGCGGCACCGGTTCGGGAAAGACCACGCTGCTCAACGTACTGTCCGGCTATATTCCGGATGACGAACGGATCGTCACCGTCGAAGACGCGGCGGAACTGCAGCTCTCGCAGCCCAATCTTGTTTCGCTTGAAGCACGCCCTGCGAACATGGAAGGCAAAGGCGCGATCCCGATCCGCGACCTCGTGAGGAACTGTCTGCGGATGCGGCCCGACCGGATTGTCGTCGGCGAATGCCGCGGCGGCGAAGCGCTCGACATGCTGCAAGCCATGAACACCGGCCACGACGGCTCGCTCACCACCGCGCATGCGAACTCGCCGCGCGACTGCATTGCGCGCCTCGAAGTGATGACGCTGATGGCAGGCCTCGACCTTCCCGTGCAGGCGATTCGCGAACAGGTCTGTTCGGCCGTCGACATCATCGTCCAGCAATCGCGCTTTTCGTGCGGTTCGCGGCGCGTGACGCACATCACGGAAGTCAGCGGCATGGAATCGGGCGTGATCCAGCTGCAGGACGTGTTCGTGTTTCGCGAAGCGGGCTTCGGCGAGGATGGCCGGATTCAAGGCGATTTTGTGCCGACCGCGTACATACCCGACTTCTATCAGGACCTGTTGCGCCGAAGCATCGCTGTGAACACAGACATCTTCACGCGCAACGAATGAAGGAATCGCTATGAACCTGATGGTCATTCTCGCGATGACGTTCGCCGGTACCCTCGCTTCGATCTGGCTGCTCGCGCGTGCCGGCAGTACCGCGCTCGCGCAGCGCACGCAAAGCGTCGCGCGCGATGTCGAACAGTCGCTCGCGGACGCATTCGTATTCGTGAACCGCCAGCGCGTCGTCGGATGGACCTTGCTTGCAATGCTGCTGTTGCCCTGCCTCGCATTCGTGCTGAGCGGCAGCGCGATCGTTGCGCTGGCAATGCTGCCGGCCGCGCTGACGGTTCCGCGACGCTACCTCAAATGGATGCGGAACAGACGCTTCGCCACGCTCGAACGCCAGTTGCCCGATGCGCTGCTGATGCTGGCGGGCGCGCTGCGCGCCGGTGCGAGCTTTCCGATCGCGCTCGAAAGCACGGTCGCGGAAACCAGCGCGCCGATTTCGCAGGAACTCGAACTGCTGATGCGCGAAATCCGGCTCGGCATCGACCTCGACATCGCGATGCGCAACATCGAAGCGCGCATTCCCGTGCCCGACTTCCTGATGGTCACCGCCGCCGTCACCATTACGCGCGAAGTGGGCGGCAATCTCGCCGAAGCGCTCGAATCGGTCGCAAGAACACTGCAACAGAAGCTGCAAATGGAAGGCAAGATCAGGGCCCTCACGTCGCAAGGCCGTATGCAAGGCATCGTGATGACCTGTCTGCCGCTCTTTCTGATGGCGGTGCTGCGTTTTATGGAGCCGGTCGCCATGGCTCCGCTTTTCAGCGAGCCGATTGGATGGGGCACGCTCGCCGTGATCGCCGTGATGGAATTCCTCGGCTACCAGGCGATTTCCCGTATCACTCGCATCGACGTGTAAATCATGCTCGTCATTTCGATCATCGCCGGCGCGGGCATCACGCTGGCCAGTTTTCTTCTGCTGCGCTCGTTTCGCCATCTGGCGGGCGCGGTGCCGCACGAAGATCGTGCGTGGCTCGATCCGCTGCCGCCATTGCTCAGAGTCGTCTGGCCGCTCGTGAACTTCGTTGCGCACCACGGGGCGCCGCACTTCAGCGCAGCACTTGTCGAGCGCACTGAAATGCAATTGCGCCTGACGTCGCTGTCGTTTCTGATGAACGCCCGGCAATTCATTGCGATGTCGCTGATCTCGGCCTGCAGCGCGGCGCTCGGCGGCTCGTTGCTGGCCGCCGCGGCCGACCTGCTCTGCTGGTGGATGCCTGCCGTCCTCGCCTTGCTCGGGTACGGTTATCCGCGTCTATGGATGCGCGAAGTGCGGCGGCGGCATATCGCCAGGATTCAGCGCCATCTGCCGGTCTATCTCGACTTCCTGACGTTGGCCGTGGAAGCCGGGCTCAACATCAACGGCGCACTGCATAAGGCGGTCGAGAAAGGTCCTGATGGCGCATTGCGCCGCGAGCTGGAACACGTGCTGCGCGATCTGAAATCGGGTTTGAGCCGTACCGATGCACTGCGGCGCTTCGACGAGCGTCAGCGCATCAAGGAAGTCTCGAACCTCGTTGGTGCGATCGTGCAGGCGGAGCGCATGGGTTCGGGCCTTGCAAAGACGCTGCGGTTCCAGTCCGAGCAGCGTCGTGCCGAGCGCTTCCAGCGTGCCGAAAAGCAGGCGATGGAAGCGCCCGTCAAACTCGTGTTCCCGCTGCTGGTCTTTATTTTTCCGGTCACGTTTATCGTCCTCGGCTTTCCGATTGCGATGAAGTTCATTCAGGAGGGCCTGCTTTGAGATCCATGAAAAGTTCTTTTCTGACGATCGATGGGCACGCTTGCGGCATTCGCGTCTCGACCGCTGCGTCGATGCGCGACCGCATGCGCGGACTGCTTGGTCACAAGCGCCTTGCCACCGACGAAGCGCTGCTGCTCGTGCCTTGCCGCTCGGTCCATACATTCGGCATGGGATTTCCGATCGACGTGCTGTTCATCGACCGGCAGTGGCACGTCGTGGCCATTCATCGGTGCGTGCCCCAGGCTCGTATGCTGTTTTGCCTGGGCGCGAAGCGCACGCTCGAGATGTCGGCCGGCATGGCGGACGTGCTATCGATCAAAACCGGCAGCTGCATTGGCCTCGAGGTTTACGCATGAACCGGTGCAAGGTGCGCCCGGCGACGCTGCGCAACACACAGCGGGAATCGCGTTCGTTGCGCGCGCAACAGGGGCAGGCGATCAGCGAATTCGTCGTCATCGCGCCGCTGCTGCTCTTTTTCTGTTTTGCAACGGTGCAGTTCGTGCTGCTGTACCAGGCGAAGGCGACGCTCGATGTCGCGACGCTCGAAGCCGTGCGGGCCGGCGCCGTTTCGCATGGCTCGATGGCCGCGATGCAAGACGGCCTCGCTCGAGGCCTCGCCCCTCTCTATGCACGCCGCGCCGACGGCGACGGCATGCAAGCCGCGCTGCAGCACGCGCAAATCGATGCGGCCCGGTTCAGTTCGATCACGATCGTGAACCCCACGCGCGAAATGAGCTCGGACTTCGCACGACCTCGCTTCTACCCGGCGGAGGGCGTGAGCCACGTCGAGATTCCGAACGACACGCTGATGTATCGCAATCCGTCGCCCGGCATGCGCTCGCACGTCGGCATTCAGGATGCGAACCTGCTCAAGATTCGCGTGCATTACTGCTATGACTTATATGTGCCGCTCGTCAACAAGGTGCTGTACTACGCCGTCAACGTGATCGGCAACGTCGCGCCGAACGGTCTCTTCGCGCGCGAGCCCGCCGACGCGGAAGGCGACGCTTTCGGTGCGCCACGGCGGCCCGATACGCTCTGTCGAATCCGGCTCGCCGACGGTATCGAGACGAGCCGTTGGCCGCTTGCGCTCGAATCGGAAGCCATCGTGCGCATGCAATCGCCATTTCGCGCCGAGGCTGCGCACGACACCGATTTGTCGGCGCGGCCAGCGGACGCCGTCGCGCCGTCGCGCACGCGCAGATGATGCGTCAACGCAGTCGCGCACGAAGCGCGCCGCTTCGTACCAGACTCGCAAGCGCTGCGATAACGGCATGCGCGTCGCTCGCCATCGCGGCGCAAAGCGCGGCAAGCGCGCGCGCCGAGCCACGCAGCGACACGTCGCGCGTCATCATGATGATTGGCGGCGCTGTCGAGGATCAACCAGATGAACGTATCGTTCGCGCCGGCATTGCATCCGACGATGCGCACGAAAGCGTATCGCTCGTCCTTCAGTTCGAAACGCCGCGAAGCGCGACGGGCGTGAAGGATAAGGTCATGGTGCTGCTCCCGCTCGTCGAGGAAGCCGCGCGTGCGGTCGACCTCGACAGCGCATTGCTGATGGCGGTCATCGACGTCGAATCGGCGGGCGATGCGCGCGCGCTGTCAGTGCAAGGCGCGGCAGGGTTGATGCAACTGATGCCGGCGACGGGCCGGCTATACGGTGCTTCGGACCGATTCGACGCGAGGCAGAATATCGCTGCTGGCGCGCGCTTCCTGCGCCGGCTGCTAGCCCGATTCGGCAATCTGGAGCTGGCGCTCGCCGCGTATAACGCCGGCGAGGAAGCCGTGCGCCGCTTCAACGGCAGCATTCCGCCATACCGCGAAACGCAGCAATACGTGCCGCGCGTGATTGAACAATACGAGCGCTACCGGCAGGCAGTGCTGGCCCTACGCACGCAACCGGGTCGGGCGGCTTCCGGCACGCAGCGCTCGCCAACACCGTTCGTCGAAACCGCCGACGCCAGCGCCCGCCGCCGCTGATGCTTCAGCAGCCGTGCATCGGACTTCGGCTGGGCCGCCCCAGCAACTGTTCCATCACCGCGTTGAGGCTTTGCACGACGCTCGCGAAAACCGGCAATATCGCGCGTGCTTTCACCGCGTCGCCGCACAGCGCGGACTGCTCAATCCGCGACGCGAGCCGGACGACATTGCCGCAGCGAATCAGCTTCAGCGACCCATTGAGCCGATGCGCAACCTTGCCGAATTCGGTCCATCGCGCGCCGCGCGCCGCATCGTGGAGCGAGACCAACGCATCGCTGTTCGTATCGATCAGGATACGCATGAACTCGCACGCGATTGCGTCGTCGCCGCAGGCAAGCGTGTCGACTCGCGCTTTCACCGAACGGCGGTCACTCGCGATCAGCACGACCGCGCAGCATCCTTGCACCGTGGTGCCGCCATTGGCGAGCGGCCATGGCAAGCGGTCGACGAACATGCCGTTCAACTCCGCGGCAAGCGTGTCATGCTCGCGGTCCTTCAGAAACGCAAATCGCATGTCGTGGGTATCGGATGAGATGCCCGAACGCGCGAGCGTCGTTCCGATCTGCTGCGGTTCGCATGTCATCAACGCAAGCCGCACCGCCCGCTGGCCGCTTTCCGCGACTTCGCCGCATGCGAACGGTTCGCGGACCGCATCGACGCGCCGCGTCTGCGGCAGATAGCCGCCGGCCGAAACCGCACGTCTTTCGGAGGGCAGCATACGCTCGCCGCATTCGCGATACCGGTCCATCATTGCTGTGTCGATGCGATGCCGCAGCGCCGGGCAAAATCGACAAGATCGACGAGCGTGTCCACGCCGAGCTTCTGCAGGATACGTGTCTTGTGACTGCTAACCGTCTTGTTGCTGATGAACAGCGCCTCGCCGATCAATTTGTTCGACATGCCCTTCGCGAGCATCTGCAAGACAATCAGTTCCTTGTCCGATAGCAGGTCGAGCCTGGCGTGCTCGCTGAACTCTCCGGCCAGCGGTGCAACGATCTTTCCGGACGTCACCGGAAACACGCTATACCCGGACAGGATCGCCTCCACACCGCGCACGATCTCGCTGATATCCTGTGTCTTGCTGACGAAACCCTGCGCGCCGGCGCGCACCGCGCGCTGCACGAAGGTTGGCGTATCGTGGCCCGACAGGATCATGACGCGGATGTGCGGATGCGCAAGCCGCAGACGCGGAATCACGTCGAGACCGTTGATACGCGGGATATCGAGGTCGAGGATCGCGAGGTCGGGCAAATGCTGGCGCGTCAGTTCAACCGCCTCCTGGCCGTTTCCCGCCTCCACCACGTCCTCGATGTTGGCTACCTGCGCCAGATGCGTTTTGATCACGAGACGCAATGCCGGGTGATCGTCCACGATCATAACCATAGTCATGACTTTGTTCTCCAAATTATCTTTTTATCAATCATCCGATCCGACCAGATCGCGATGACACGCTATCCGTAGACCCGAATGTTTATCACGCGCCATCCGGTGGGCGGTCATAAAGATTCATTGCTACCCGCCCGATGCTTTATGCATCACTTATGTGTCACCACTGCGGTCGCCCCTTCATTGTTTCCTACGCCTGCGTTGCCGTTTTCACGAAGGTTCGAGGATAAACAGGTTGACGCGCTCAAAGTCCAGGAAATTTCCCGGCGTGTTGTCGGATTCGTCAGGTATTGAAATTTCGCAGAGCATGAGCACGCGCACAGGAAGCGCGCGAGCAATGCGATCGGAAATGCGGTTCGGCTAGCCGCCGTCTCAGCACGACGCTAGCGAGCGCAACATGGGGAAAGGGAAACGGGCGGCGCAGTGCGCCCGGATGCGCGACTTACGCGCGTACGGCGCGCGCCGCATTGCGGCCGCGCAGCCACTCGAGCGCGAGCAGCAAACAGGTCGAAAAGACGATCAGGATCGTGGCGAGCGCAGCAATGGTCGGGCTGATGTTCTCGCGGATGCCCGTGAACATCTGGCGCGGCAGCGTCGTCTGGTCGGCGCCCGCGAGAAACAGCGTGACGACGACTTCGTCGAACGACGTCGCGAACGCGAACAGCGCGCCTGAGATCACCCCAGGCGCAATGACTGGCAGCGTGATGCGAAAGAACGTCTGCAGCGGATTCGCTCCTAGCGACAGACTCGCGCGCACGAGGTTGAAATTGAATCCCTGCAAGGTAGCCGCGACCGTCGTCACGACGAACGGCACGCCAAGCGCCGCGTGCGCCATGATCAGCCCGGCATACGTGTTCGCGAGCCCGAGCGGTGCAAAGAACAGATACATGCCGACACCGACCACCACGACGGGCACGATCATCGGCGAGATCAGCACCGCCATCAGCAACGCCTTGCCGCGAAAATTCGCTTTCGTGAGGCCAATCGCGGCAAGCGTGCCGAGCACCGTCGCAAGCACGGTTGCCGAAGGCGCGACGATAAAGCTGTTTTTGGCAGCCATCCGCCATTCGTCGGAGGCGATCAGGTTCTGGTACCAGCGCAACGACCAGCCTGGAATCGGATAGACGAGAAACGTGCTCGACGAGAACGACAGCGGCACGATCGCGAGCACCGGCAGCACGAGATACAGCAACGTGAGCACCGCAAGCACGCGCAACGTGAAGTACCACACGCGCTCGATTGGCGACGTGTGCGGCGCGAATATCGGTTTGGCGAATTTCGTCGTCATCGCGGCGGTTTCCCGTGGTTTCCGAGCCTTCAACCGAGGCTGACTTGCGAGCGCGTGAAACGCCCGTAAATCACATACAGCACGAGCGTCGCGGCCAGCAACAGCGCGCCGAGCGCACAGGCCATGCCCCAGTTGATCGTCACGTTCGTGAAGTACGCGACGTAGTAGCTGACCATCTGGTCGTTCGGACCGCCTAGCAATGCAGGCGTGATGTAGTAACCGATCGCGAGAATGAACACGAGCAACGCGCCCGCGCCGACACCCGGGTAGGTTTGCGGCACGTAGACGCGCCAGAATGCCGCGAACGGATGACTGCCGAGCGAAATGGCCGCGCGCTGGTACGAAGGCGGAATCGATTTCATCACGCTGTAGAGCGGCAGAATCATGAACGGCAGCAGAATGTGCGTCATCGAGATATACACGCCGACGCGATTGAACAGCAGCGCAAGCGGATCGTGAATCAGTCCGCTGCCGACCAGCGCCTTGTTGATCAGGCCTTCGTTCTGCAGAATCACGATCCATGCGGCGACGCGCACGAGTATCGACGTCCAGAACGGAATCAGCACGAGGATCATCACGAGATTCGCGCGGCGCTCCGGCAAGGTGGAGATCAAGTATGCGAGCGGATAGCCGAGCAGCAGCGCGCAAAGCGTCACCACGAAGCCGATCGCGAACGTGCGCGCGAACACCGCGAGGTAGATCTGCTGATCGGGATCGGTCGGCATGATGTGCCCGAACGCATCCTGCCGGTGATCGAGCGATGCGAGCAGGTAGAACGGCGAATACAGGCCACCGTTCTTTGCAATCGCGTGCCAGTATCTGACGTCGCCCCAGCGATCGTCGATTTCGAGAATCTTCGCGCGAATCTGCGCGGCCGGCAGCGCGCGGCCCGCGTCGTCGACGAGCGGCATCGCGCGTGCGGTCTTCGCGACGAGCGAACGATAGCCCGGTATTTCGGTGTTGAGCCGTCGCGCGAGCGCGCCCATCGCATCGCCGTCGGCGACCACGGTCAGGTCGGCGGCGAGCGCGGCGTAGGCCGCGTCGCCAGGCGGCGACTTCAGATCCCAGTCGCGCAGCGCGGCGCCTGTGCGCGGCAAGGCCGTGGCGATTTCCGGGTTCTGCACGGCCCGCGTCAGCAACGCGCCGATCGGCACGACAAAAATCAGCAGCAGGAAAATCGCAAGCGGCGCGATCAGCAATAGCGCCATCACGCGCTTGCGCGATTCGGCGGCCTTGAGTTCGCGCTTGAGCCTGCCCGCGGATTCAGGCGTCGAATCCGCGGCGATCGTGATTGTCGTCATGCCTTCAGCCCTTGTCTATTCCGTCATCTACTTCGACGCCCACGACGCAAACCGCTGTTCGAGTTCATCGCCGTGGTCCGTCCAGAACGTCAGATTCTGCAGCACCGCGTTCTTGCCGTTGGTCGGCGAATTCGGCAGATTCGCGAGCGTCTTCGCGTCGAGCGATTTGATCGCCGCCTCGTTCACGGGTCCGTAAGCGATATGCTTTGCGTATTCCTGCTGCGGCTGCGACGAGATTGTGTACGCGATGTACTGCTCGGCCAGCGCCTTGTTCGGCGTGCCCTTCGGCATCGCCCAATAGTCGAGGTCGTAAATGCTGCCGTTCCACACCACCTTCAGATTCTTGCCCTCTTTCTGCGCGGCATCGATGCGGCCGTTATACGCGGTCGACATCACGACGTCGCCGGCCACGAGAAACTGCGGCGGCTGCGCACCCGCTTCCCACCACTGGATATTCGGCTTCAGTTCATCGAGCTTTTTGAACGCACGGTCCTGACCTTCTTTCGTCGCGAGCACCTTGTACACGTCTTTGGGTGGGACGCCATCGGCCATTAGCGCGAACTCGAGGTTGTAGCGTGCGCCTTTGCGCATGCCGCGCTTACCGGGAATTTTCTTTACGTCCCAGAAGTCCGCCCAGCTCGCCGGCGCCGTCTTCAGCTTGTCCGCGTCGTACGCGAGCGCGGTCGACCAGACGAAGATGCCGACACCGCAAGTCTGCGGCGCTTCGGGAATCAGGTCGGACTTCTTCGCAATCTTCGACCAGTCGAGTTTTTCATAGAGGCCTTCGTCGCAGCCGCGGCCGAGGTCGCCCGATTCGACTTCGACGACATCCCAGTTCACGTGCTTCGCCTCGACCATCGCCTTCACTTTGGCCTGCTCGCCGTTGTATTCGACCGCCGTGACCTTCGCGCCGCTCTTCGCTTCGAACGGCTGGTTGAATGCGGCCTTTTGCGCATCGCCATTTGCGCCGCCAAAATTCACTACCGTCAATTCCGCCGCGCCTGCGTGAGCGGCAACGAATACGGCAACGGTTGCCGCGATACCGATCGCAATTGCACTGCGCGCTTGCCCGCTTTTTTTCATGATGACCTCCTCGTTTATTGATAGTCTGCCTGACTGGGTCTTACGTGAATGCGATCAATGGCTTTGTCGCTTGCGGCTGCGTTTGCCGCGCCAATGCGTCATGCGAACACATCGTGTGAACACGTCATGCAAATACGCGCAGATGCTCCGGCGCGAATTCGAGCGCGACCGGCGCGCCTGGTGAGAATCGTTCGATCGCTTCTGTGCCAAGCGGCACCTTGACGAAACATTCGTCCTGTTGCGGCAGCCCACAACGCATCCGCACGTGATCGCCGAAATAGATAAGGCCGCGCGCTTCGCCAGCCAGTGCATTCGGGCCGCGTTGCGAAGCGTTCTGCGCGAGCTTCATGCGTTCGGGACGAATACAGGCGACACCAGGCGTGCCCGCCTGCGCGCCGCCGATATTGCGCCCCACGAGCCGCGTGCCGTCGGCGAGGTGGAATTCGCAGTAGTCGCCGTCGACCTGCGCGATGGTGCCGCGCAAGCGGTTGCTGTCACCAATGAAATTCGCAACGAACTCGTTGCACGGCGATTCGTAGAGACGATCGACCGTGTCGAGTTGTTGCACGATACCTTTGTCGAATACCGCGACGCGGTCCGACATCGTCAACGCCTCGCCCTGGTCGTGCGTCACATAAACGAAGGTCACGCCGAGCTTCTCGTGCAGCGATTTCAGCTCGTACTGCATGTGTTCGCGCAACTGTTTATCGAGCGCGCCGAGCGGCTCGTCCATCAATACGAGCTTCGGTTCGAACACGAGCGCGCGCGCCAGTGCGATGCGCTGCTGCTGACCGCCCGAGAGCTGCGCCGGATAGCGTTTTGCAAAGCTCTCCATGCGCACCATCTGCAATGCGTGATTGACGCGCCCTGCGCGTTCTTCAGGGGAAAGCTTGCGTACGGTCAGCGGATACGCGACGTTCTGCTCGACAGTCAGATGCGGAAAAAGAGCGTAGTTCTGGAACACCATGCCGATGTTGCGCTTGTGCGGTGGCACCGTATTGAGCAACGTGCCGTCTAGCCAGATCTCGCCGCCGGTCGGAAATTCGAAACCCGCGAGCATCATCAGGCAGGTGGTTTTGCCGGAACCGGATGGGCCGAGCAGTGTGAGGAACTCACCCTGATAGATATCCAGATCGAGTTGCTTGACGACGAGCGTTTCGCCGTCATACGTCTTGCGCACGCCTCGAAAACTGACGATCACGTCTGCGGTTTTCATGTGGGCTGTCTCCTTGGCGCAGCGTCCGCCTGGTTGTCCGTAGTGTCTGCGGCTCCGGTCCACCCGATGAGTCTAATCCCGGCGGTGGCTCCTTCGCCAGCGGGGGATTGCATCGATTGCGCGATCCAATATAGCCGGTTACGGTTCCACTTTATGGAACCATTTCATTATTCCGGATAGAACCACTTGGACACGGTCATCCTGTCGGATTGGCTCGCCGTGCGGCTGGCTACGCGCCGCGAGCGCGGCGACGCCGAACCCGCCTATCGACAGCTGCTGCGGCTGCTTCAGCAAGCCATCCTGACGAGTCAACTGCCGCCCGGCACGAAGCTGCCGAGTTCGCGCACGCTCGCGTCCGATCTCGGTATCGCGCGCAACACGGTGCTGCACGTCTATGACCAGCTGACCGCCGAAGGGTATGTGCTATCGACTACCGGCAGCGGCACCTATGTTGCGGATACACGGCCGGACTGCCGGGCGGTCAAGGTGCACAAGGCGGCCGCGGCCGGCGGTTCGGTCGCCGATGCGGCACGGCCAACCGATTTTATGGAATCCGAAGCACGCGACGGCGCAGACGCGGCGCGGCGCACGTCCGACATGGCTCATCCGTCGCGGCCCACGGGCATGCGCGAGCTCTCCGCACGCGGGGGCCGGCTGATCCGCGAGGCCGGTGTGTCGCCGAAACAATGGGGCGCCTTCATGCCCGGCGTGCCCGACGTGTCGGAGTTTCCCGCTCGCACATGGAGCCGCTTGCAGGCGAAAATGTGGAAGCAGACCCACCCCGACCTTCTGACGTATGCGCCCGGCAGCGGCTATCGTCCGCTACGTCGCGCGCTGTCCGACTATCTGCGTGTTGCGCGTTCGGTCAACTGCACACCGGACCAGATCATCATCACGACCGGCATTCATCAGTCGATAGACCTCGCGGTGCGGCTGCTCACCGATGTCGGCGATCGCGCGTGGGTCGAAGATCCGTGCTACTGGGGTGTGCGCAGCGTGCTGCAATCATCCGGGCTCGCGCTTGCGCCGGTGCCGGTCGACGACGAAGGGCTGAACCCGAGCGAATCCGATCTGCGCGCACCGCCGAAACTCGCTCTCGTGACGCCATCGCATCAATATCCGCTCGGCATGGTGATGAGTCTCGCGCGACGCCGCACGCTGCTCGAATACGCGAAGCAGCACGGCGTATGGATTGTCGAAGACGACTACGACAGCGAGTTCCGCTACGGCAGCCGGCCACTCGCTTCGCTGCAGGGCCTCGACGACGCGGGCCGCGTGATCTATGTCGGCAGTCTCGGCAAGATGCTGTTCCCGGGGCTGCGGATCGGCTACATGATCGCGCCCGAAGATCTCGTCGATACGTTCAGGACGGGCGTGGCCGAACTGTATCGCGAGGGGCAATTGATGCAGCAGGCCGTGCTGACCGAATTTATTATGGATGGCTATCTGACTTCGCATGTGCGCCGCATGCGAGCGCTGTACGGCGAGCGGCGCCAGATGCTGATCGACGCCATCACCGCGCGTTTCGGAGACTCGCTGCCTGTCATGGGCGACGAGGCCGGTTTGCACTTCGTGCTCGGCTTGCCGCATCAGGCGAACGATCGCGCCGTGGCGGCGGCGGCGCACGACGCCGGCGTGATCGTGCGGCCGCTTGCCGCGTATTACAGCGGCGAAGCGGCGGCGCAGCGCGGGCTGCTGCTCGGCTATGCGTGCGTGCCGAACGAAAAAATCGGGCCTGCATTCGCACGCCTTGCGCAGGTCATCGAGCAGACTTCATTGCAGGCGCGGCGAAGGTCGCCGCATGCGGCATAAGGGGTTTGGCATAAGGGGTTTGGCATAAGGGGTTTGGCATAAGGGGTTTGGCATAAGGGGTTTGGCATAAAGGCGATGCGGCGCGGCGTGCAGGCGCGCGTCAGCTTGAGAGCGTGACGCGGAAACCCGCCCCAGTGTCCGAGTCGCTTCGGGATTCGCCGCTCGCCGGCGATTCGTTCGACTCGACCCGAGGCGGCAGCGTGCCGTATTCGATCCGTCTGACCCGGTGTGGGTCGCCCGCGCCGGCATCGATATGCGCCTCCTTGAATTCCAGTGCACCTTCCGCGACTTCGCGCGGCGGCATCGACTTGAGCGCGTCAGGCGTATAGCCGAGGCGAGTCGCGACGACGCGCGTATTGAAGTCCACGTTGTCCTGCAGCGACGCCCCCTTGAACCCGCTTGCATCGATCTCGTACAGGTCATAGTAGCCGGGGCCATACTCCGAGTCGCCGAATATGCGCGCGCCTTCAGCGGTCTCGGAAACGATCAGCGCATCGCCTGAAATCATGTTGTCGATGCCGCCGAAATCCGTGGAAGGCGCGAAGCCGCGATGCTCGATCGCGTCGCGCTCGGTGACCGGCGCGGCGCGATAGACGGTCGAGAACGTTTTCTTTTCGAGCATGCCCTTCTGATTCGGGTACATTGCCCGCGACGCCGGCGTGCGAGGGCCGATGTCCGGCCCGGTTCCCGATGACGACGGCGTCGTGTCCATTGGCGACTGCGCATTCGAGTGTGGCGGCGAGGTCGTATCCATCGGCGACTGCACGTTCGAGCGCGGCGGCGAAGTGGTGTCCATCGGCGACTGCGCGTTCGAGCGCGGCGGCGAGGTCGTATCCATCGGCGACTGCGCGCTCGTGGATGCGGCTGCCGGCTCGACACCCGCGGCGGCGCGCGCTTCGCCCGCCCGCTCGCCGGCAATCGCCATATCGAAGCGCAACCCGCCGCCTGGGCGCGACATCGCAGCAACCGAGGCAGCCCCCGCGAATCGCCCGCCCACCATTGGATTGAAGGGTCCACCAGCCGATATCGACAGCAGTACCCCGAAGACGGCGTCTTTCGCCGTTGCCGTTCGCGTCCTGCCTTCAGACGCCGGAACAGCCGCTCCCGCACAGGACGCATCGGACGACATGCCTATGCGCCATTTGTAATGCCGGCATTGGAACTGCGCCCAGCTTTCCGCGTTCGACTGCCATTTGGGTTCGAGGTTGGCGCGTTTCGGTCGCAGCGGCATGGCAGCCGGCCACGTCGCGTGGCCGGATTCGAAGGATAGGCGGGGTATCGTCAAAGCACCGATGTCATTCATATGCGCTCCCATCGTCAAACCGGCCCGCGGCCGGTATGGACGCCATGATAGGCATCTGGAGCGCTCGGTTGACCTGTGTAGATAGCACCTCGCCGGCAGCCGGCCCGCGATAATATCGCGCCGCTATTCCGGTAGATTGCCGTCTTCAAGTGCGCAGCGGCAAACGTCTTATTTCAGCCCGAAATCCACGCGCGTCGTCGGACCCTTATCCTTGATGCCGCTCGCGTCGAGCTTCGGCGCGACGATAAACACGCGGCTACTGTCGATCTTGCCGTCGAAGTATTGCTGCACCGCCTGCGCGCGCCGTTGCGCGAGATTGCGCAAGCTCGCCTCGTTGATCGGCGCATGTTCGGCAAGCGCGTTTTTCATGTCTTCGTCGGGCAGCGTTTTGGTCATGCCGATGAAATTGGACGGCTTCTTGAAGTCGGCATCCTTGTATGCCTTTGTCAGGTACTTCTGGTATTCCTTCGGGTCAACGGTTACGTTCGACGTGTCGACACTCTCGCCGTTGCCGACCACATCCTTGAGCTTCTGCTGTTTGACGAGGCGGTCGACGTAACGCGTACGCAGCGCCGGTTCGTCGACGGCCGGATCGACGCGGCCGATCAGGTCGATGCGCACCGACGGCTTATCCGCCAGTGCTTTCGCGATCGTATCGAGCTTCTGGTCGGCCTCGTCGGAGAGCTTTGCGGAACCCGCGGCGAATTGCACATAGCCGTAGTCTTCGCTGTTGCCGCCGCCGAATGCGTGCGCCAGCAGAGAAAACGGCGCGGTCACGGCCTTTTGCAGCAGGTTCAGCACGGCGCGCCAGATCAACCCGCCGATGCTGAATTCCGGATTATCAAGCGACCCGGACACGGGAATGTCGACGTCGATCTCGCCGCGCGAGTTTTTCAGCAGCGCAATCGCGAGCTTCACGGGCAGCTTCGTCGCGGTGTCGTTTTCGACGTGATCGCCGAAAGTCAGCTGATCGATGAACAGATGGTTGTTCGCGCTTAGCTGATTGTTCTCGAGCGTGTAGTGCAGGTCGACGTTGAGCTTGCCCTTCGTGATCGGATAGCCCGCGTATTTCGCCGAATACGGCGTGAGATTCGTCAGCTCGATGTCGTGCGCGGTTGCGGTCAGGTCGAGCGCGGGCTTCGCGATCAGCGGATTGACCGTGCCGCGAATCGACAGCGGTCCGTTCGCGGCAAGCTTCGCGGCGATATCGACGGGCGCGGGCGTCGTCGATTGCGTGCCGAATGCGCCGACCGTGCCGTGAATCGCCACGAGGTTGGCCGTGTAGTTCGGCTTGACGAAGTTGTCGGTATACGTCACGCGGCCGTTTTGCAGCACCAGCTTTCCGAAGTGCATTTTCACCGGCGCGCTGTTCGAGGCGATTTGTGCGGGATGCGCGTTCTGTGGCCCGCTGGCTCCGGCGGCCGTCGTTTGCGGCGCCGAAGCAGATGGCGGTGCGGCGGCCGTCGCCGCGCTTGCCGTTTGCCCCGTCGCAGGCGTGCTCGCGGCGGCGCTCGCCAGCGCGGCGGCATGCGCGTCGCTTCCCGCGGCTTCGGCCGCGGCGGGCGGCGTCAGCGGAATCGGCTCCTTGCCGTCCTTCTTGTCATCGTGCGTGAGCGAGCGCGATCCACCGTCGCCGGGCTTCGCGACGATGTCGCTCAGGTTCAGCTTGCCCTGCGCATCGAGCAGCACGCGGCCATAGAAATCGGAGAACGTCACGCGCGACGCATCGACGTCGGTGCCGCGCGCGTCGTAGTCGGCCTTCAGATTCGTCAGCGCGAGCGAACGCCAGCCCGCGAACGGACCGGACGTCACCTTGTCGAGCATGCGCACATCGACGAGCGCCGCGTCGCCGCGATACGACGCCTTCAACCCGCCGCCCGATCTGCCGTGACTGGCCGGCTCGTCCGCGAATGCAACGTCGCCTTTGGCGTCGAGCAGCGCGCTGGCGATCGTCGCGTTGAGCTTACTGCCGAAGTACGGCTCGAACGCAGCCGCATCGAGCCGGTTGGCGTCGAGCTTCAGTGCGAGCTTCAGCGGCGATGCGGTCACGTCGCCGCGCACGCCGAGCGTGCCCTTCCGGTTGACTGTCGCCTGCAGGTCGATCGGCAGCGGCCGCGTCAGGTCGTCGCTGATCTGCTGCACCTTCAACTGCAGCGGTGCGAACGCGACCTTGACCGGGCGCGCGGTCGTGTTGTCGGTGAAAGTTGCCGAGCTGTCTTTGAGATTCAGCGCGCCGATCGTGTAATGCCATGCGGGGCCAGCTTCCTGCGCCTTTTTCACCGCATGGATCGCGGTGCGTTCCTGCGCTTGCTGATGTGGCGGCCCCGCAAGCGACAGCAGATTGATCTTGCCGTCCTTCTCGCGCATCGCGTCGATCGACAGACCGGTCGCATCGATGCTGTCGATGTCGGCCTTGCGCGCGCCGACGTCGACGGCTTTCAATGCCACGTGTCCCTTCGCGAGCTCGACCGCCGGTTGTTTCACGCCGGGCGCGGCCAGCTTCAGCGATTGCAGATCGAGCGTGCTCGCTCCCACTTTCAGCGCGAGCGGCGACTGCGCCCAGTTCGCGCTCAGCGCGACGCTTGCGCTCAGCGATCCATCGAGCACCTGCGCGGCGGTGGCCGTGTCGAGATACGGCTGCAGCGGCGGCAGGGACAGCGACTTCAGATCGAGCTTGACGCCGGCGGTCTTCGCGACCATGCCGAAGGTGCCGGACGCGTTCAGCGTGCCGGAGCTGTTCTTCGACGTCAGCCCGAGCGTATAGCGCGCCGGTGTCTTCGCGATCGACGAGAAGTCCGTAAGCGACATGTCGACGTTCGTCAGCGTCGTCGTGACAGGGCGCGACGCGGCGGCGTCGGCGACCTGGATGGTGCCGTCGCTGAGCGTGAAGCGTTTGATCGCGAGATCGAGCGGCGGCGCGGCGGTGGGTTCGGCCGGCGCCGCAGGTGCGCTGGCGGCGGCCGCGGGGGCCGATGCCGATGCCGGGGCCGATGCCGATGCCGATGCCGATGCCGATGCGGCGGCATTGGGCGCGCTTGTCGCGGTGCTTGCCGCAGCGCCTGCTGTGTTGCTTGCCACGGCACTTGCCGGAGCGCTTGCCGCCGCATGCGCCGCCGGCTGCGCGGCAAACATCCGCTGCACGCTCAGCACGCCATCCTTATCGCGCGCCAGATGCGCGGTCGGCGCGTCGATGCGGATGTCGTTGAAGTGATAGACGCTCTTGAGCGGCTCGAGCAGACCGGCGTCGATATGCACCGCGCGCGCCGTGAAGAACGGCGCCTTTTGCGCATCGACCACATCGACGTCCGCGAGATCGCTCGTGCCCGTCACACGCAGTGTCGGCGTATCGCCCGACATGACGAAATTGAGCGTTAGATCGCTCGACAGCTTGCCCGCCTGCACCGTCACCGGCAGCCTGGTCGGCGCGTACGACAGCAGGCGCGGCACATCGAGCCCTTCGAAACGCAGCGACACTTCGGATTCGCGCGACGCCGCGAATGGCTTGGTCTTGCCGTCGATCGCCAGCGGACTGCCGTCGATCCGCATGCGCAACAGCGGCTTGACGAAGATGTCGGTCTTCGACGGCAGCGTCGCGATAAACGGCACGCCAAGCTTCCACTGATCGATGACGTGCTTCTCATTGAGCATCCGGTCGTCGAATGTGATCTGTCCATTTTCGAGGCGGATGTTCGCCACCGAGAACAACGTCGGCTTGCTGTCGGGCTTCGCGGGCTGCTTTGAAAACTTGTCGATCAGATCGCTGAAATTGAAGCGGTTTGCGTCATAACGGACGATATGAAATCGCGGCGAATCGATTTGCACTTCGTTGACGATCGGCGCTGCGCGAAACAGCGACATCCATGAGGGTCGCACGATCAGCCGTTCGATATCGACGAAGTCGCCTGCGCCGCCGCGTTCGCCGATATGAATGCGGTCGGCTTCGAGATTCAGCGTATAGGGATTGAGCGCGATGCGGCCGATCGTGGCAGGACGGTCCAGTTGTTCGGACAGCTGTTGCGCGGCGATATGGCGGATCAGCGGCGGCGCGGCGAAGAAGCCGAGCAGCCCGAACAGCACGATGAAGATCAGTAGACCAATGACGACACGGCGAGTGCGCCGCGCGTGTGCAACGTTGCGTACGGCCTGGAGGGAGGATGAGAGCGTTGCTTTATTGAGGCTTGCCATTCTCGGTCGCGGATCGTGCGGCGGCAAGCCCGCCGCAGTGACGGAAGTCAGCGTTGCCGGAAGTATAAGTCTTGAGCCGCGGCGGCAGAGCAAATGTAAGAACGTTGTTACGCATTGCCCGCGAGCCGCCGCGGCATGAACCGGCGCGCCGCTATTGCCGCACGATCGGCGGCGGCTGCCAGGTGCCGTCGCTCGCCTGCGGTTTTGGCGCATAAAGTCTCATGACCAGCTGGAAGCCTCCGCGCGGCGCGGGCAGCCAGTTCGCGCCCTTGCGCCGCGTCGACGAAACCGTCACGTCGACCGAACCGTCGCGATTGCGACGCAAGCCGCGGCGATCGCCGACCGAGACGTGCGCAGTGTCGCTGTCGTCGAGCGAACCTTCCTTCGTGTACGCGGTGATGGACCAGAACCCGCGCACGGGCGGCCACTGGCCTCTTGCGAAATGGATGACGTAGCGGTTCGCGCCATTGAGCAGGTGCCCGTCGCTGTCGACGGTCGCGGTGGCGCGTACCTCGTCTTCCTTCGTGCCGATGCCGGGCTGCGCGTAGGCGGCGTACGCGCGCAGTCCGTAATCGGGCCCGTAGTTGCCGACACCGTCGCCGAACCAGCTCCAGCCGTTCGCGGCCAGCACATTGGTCGGCGCCGTCTGTACGCGCGCGCGGCCGTCCGCGAGCCCTGCGGCGAGTGCGCTGTCCGCGCCGGGCGGAAACTGCACAGGCTCGTCGGGCTTCACGCCGAAGTCGGCGAGGATGCTGAGCGCATGCGCGTCAGGCGGCGACGGCGGGTTGTCGGGCAGCCATTTCGCGAGGCGATCGAAGAAGCCTTTCGGATCGAGCGCCGCGACCTGCGCGTCGGGCGTACCCGTGACCGGCGTATCGTCGGCAGGATAGCTGCGCGGCGTATCGGCCGGTTCGGCGGCGCCCGTGTAGATGTCGAGCGGCGCGACGCGCATCTCGCGCTGCAGCTTGCGGATCGCGGCGAGGTCGCGCCCGCCGTTCGACTGCACGCGAATGTTGAGCCAGACGTAGCGGGTCGGCACCTCGACGCGCTTCATGCCCTTCGGCAAATCGCCATTCCACCCTTGCGGCACGAACGCGACGGTCTGCGCCTTGATGCCGGTGACGCGCGCGCCGGTTTGCTCGGCCGTCGTGGACCACAGCACGTTGGTCCACATGTCGAGCGCACGCGCATCGACATAGCGGTTGTGCGAGTTGGGCAGCGACACGACGACCGGCTGCGCGGACACGTCGAGCCACGCGGACGAATCGATCGTGTCGACGCTCGGCGTCGGCCGGTTCGCCGCGCCGACAGGCGGCAGCGCCTGCGCGTGACGCAGCGTGTTGAGCGGCGCCTGGCCCGGCCCGGTGCCGACCGCCGCGTCGCGCGCGACGCCCATCAGCACGAGCGGATAAGCAAACACATAGGAGTCGGCGACTTCGTCCTGAGTCCAGCCGGTCGGCTTCGGCTTCGAAATCGGCGAGGAACTGCAACCGGCCAGCAAGACGGCGGCTGTCAGCGAAACGCAAATGGCATAGCGCGAATAAAAAGGTAAAGGCGGGAGCACATGCGGCGGCACATTGAGCCGCGAATTCAGCGAATCGGGTTCTTGGCGATTTTTTGTCATTCGACGAACAGGCGTCCGTAAGGTTACGTCGGTCAGGACGTGCGGGTCGCCGGGTCCGGCCCGCCGCGCGCCCGCCGCGTTTTCCTGATTCTGTGGATTATGTAGACGCGTTGTATCGTATCCGTGACATACAGGCAAGCATATCCGCGACAAGCACGGGCACAGCCGCCATTTTCGCGTTACGTTTGCGCTTTTCCGCATTTTTCTGCGGGATCGTTTCAATGATGGGAGCGACCTTATGTACATGCCCGCGCATTTCGAAGAGCAGCGCTCCGACGTGCTGCACCGGCTGATCGACGCCAATCCGCTTGGCGCGCTCGTCACGGTGGGACCGCACGGGCTCGACGCGAACCATCTGCCGTTCGAGTTCGATCCGGCGAGCGGTGCGCACGGCACGCTGCGCGCGCATGTCGCGCGCGCGAATCCGGTGTGGCGCGAGGTGGCCGAACGGCCCGATGCGCTCGTCATTTTCCAGGGACCGACCGCGTATATCTCGCCGAACTGGTATCCGAGCAAACACGCAGCACACCGGCAGGTGCCGACCTACAACTATATGGTCGTGCATGCGCATGGCCGCGTCGCCGTACGCGACGACGAACGCTTCGTGCGCGGACTGGTCGCGCGGCTTACGCGCAAGATGGAAGCGAGCGAGCCCGCGCCATGGAAGATGGGCGATGCGCCTGAAGACTTCATTTCGCAGATGCTCGCGGCGATTGTCGGGATCGAGATCGAGGTGACGCGGCTAGTGGGGAAATGGAAGCTGGGGCAGAACAAGGAATCGGCCGACCGGCAGGGAGCGCTCGATGCGCTGCGCGAGCGCGGCAGCGACGCGCAGCTTGGGGTGTCGGTGGCAATGGAGCGGACGTTGCCGAAGGGGTGAAGAATTTCTTGACCTTCCCATCATTGGAACGTCGATACTGGGTTTTATCGAGCGGTCCATCGGCCGCTGCAGGAGCCCCATCATCATGACCGACCTTGCCACGCCAGCCACTGCGGCCGCGTCTCACACGGCGCCGGCCACCGAGCTCGAAATCCAGGGCATGACCTGCGCCTCGTGCGCGATGCGCGTCGAAAAAGCGCTCGCGAAAGTGCCGGGCGTCGCGTCCGTGTCCGTGAATCTCGCCACCGAAAAGGCCAGCGTTCAGCTGAACGGCGCGTCTGGCATCGATCAGTTGATCGCCGCCGTCGAAAAGGCCGGCTACCATGCGACGCCGCTCGCGGCCGAACCATCCGCTGCTGCCGCCGCTTCAACGGCCGGCCTCGCTAGCGCGGCGTCCGCCAAACCGCGCGACAGCGCGCGCCGCGACTTCATCGCGGTGCTCGTCGCTGCGCTGCTGACACTGCCGCTCATCGTCCCGATGGCGGCCGAACCGTTCGGCTACCACGTGATGTTGCCGGGTGCCGTGCAGCTCGTGCTCGCGACGATCGTCCAGTTCGTGTTCGGCGCGCGCTTCTATCGCGCCGCATGGCGCGCGGTGCGCGCGGGCGCCGGCAATATGGACCTGCTCGTCGCGCTCGGCACGTCGGCCGCGTACGGCGTCAGCCTTTATCAGCTCGCGATGCATCCGGGCGACACGATGCATCTTTACTTCGAAGCGTCGGCCGTCGTCATCACGCTCGTGCGCTTCGGCAAGTGGCTCGAGGCGCGCGCAAAACGCCAGACCACCGACGCAATCCGCGCGCTCAACGCGTTGCGGCCGGACCGGGCGCGGATCGTCGTCGGCAACGACGAGCGCGAGGTGCCGCTCGCGCAGGTGCGCATCGGCATGATCGTCGCGGTGCGGCCCGGCGAACGTGTTCCCGTCGACGGCGCGATCGTGCAAGGCCGCACCCATATCGACGAATCGCTGATTACCGGCGAAAGCATGCCGGTGCCGAAGCAACCCGATGACGCTGTCACGGCGGGCTCGATCAACGGCGAAGGTGCGATCACGGTGCGCACCGAGGCAATCGGTGCGGAGACGACGCTCGCGCGCATCATCCGGCTCGTCGAGACCGCGCAGGCGGAAAAAGCACCGATCCAGCGCCTCGTCGACCGCGTCAGTGCCGTATTCGTGCCCGTGATTCTCGCGATCGCCGCACTCACGCTGCTGGGCTGGCTGTTTGCGGGCGCCGGCGTCGAGACCGCGATTCTCAATGCGGTCGCCGTGCTCGTGATCGCCTGCCCTTGCGCGCTCGGCCTCGCAACGCCGGCCGCGATCATGGCCGGCACCGGCGTCGCCGCGCGCCACGGCGTGCTGATCAAGGATGCGCAAGCACTCGAGACCGCGCATCAGATCAATGTCGTTGCGTTCGACAAGACCGGCACGCTGACGGTCGGGCAGCCGTCGGTGACGGCCTTCGAGACCGTCGATGGCACCGATCGCGACGAGGCGTTGCGTCTGGCTGCAGCGGTACAACGGCATAGCGACCATCCGTTGGCGCGCGCGGTGGTCAAGGCGTTCGAGGCGCAGCGGGGTTCGCGCGCGAACGTGACGGTCCAGGCCGATTCGCCGGCATCCGGCGGCGCCCTTGCCACTGCTACTGCTGCAGCCCATGCCGTTGCGAGCGTCGGCGCGGATGCCGACGCCCACGCCGGTACCGCTCATGCCGCGCTCGCGGGAGCCACGGCATCCGCGACCGCACTTTCCGCGCGTGCGGTCCCCGGCCGTGGCGTCGAAGCCGATATCGACGGACGCACGATCGCGATCGGCAGCGGCCGCTGGCTCGCGGAACTCGATATCGCGCTGCCCGAGCGTCTCGCGTTGCGCGCGCAACAACTCGAACACGCGGGCAACACGGTGTCGTGGCTGATCGCTCGTCCAATCGCTAGCGGCAGCGCAGGCGCTCATGACGGAGCAGGTACGGGCCCCGGCGCCACGGCGCCCGCCGTGCTCGCGCTGATCGCCTTCGGCGACACCGTGAAACCGTCCGCGCGGGCGGCGATCGAGCGCCTCAGGCGAATGGGCATCAAGAGCGTGCTCGTCACCGGCGACAACCGCGGCAGCGCGGCGAGCGTCGCGGCTGCGCTCGGCATCGACGAGTTTCATGCCGAGGTGCTGCCCGCCGACAAGGCGCGCGTGATTCACGATCTGAAGATTCGCAGCGCGGGCGTCGTCGCGATGGCCGGCGACGGCATCAACGATGCGCCGGCGCTCGCCGCCGCCGACATCGGCATCGCGATGGCGACCGGCACCGACGTCGCGATGCATGCGGCCGGCATCACGCTGATGCGCGGCGACCCCGCGCTCGTCGCCGACGCGATCGATATCTCGCGCCGCACCTGGCGCAAGATCCAGCAGAACCTGTTCTGGGCGTTCGTGTACAACCTGATCGGCATTCCGCTCGCCGCGTTCGGCTTGCTCAATCCGATGCTCGCGGGCGCGGCCATGGCCTTCTCGAGCGTCAGCGTGGTGACGAATGCGCTGCTGCTGCGCCGCTGGAACGCGCGGCACAGCTGAACGGGCCGCCGCGCCGGCGCTGCGCGACCGGCACGGCACGGCACGGCACGGCACGGCACGGCACGGCACGGCCAGTCATTACACTTTGCTTTCGAAAGACTAAAGAAATCCGTCCGCGCTGCCGTTAACCCCTGACAGGTCGCGAGAACTTCAAGCGTTGGGCAATCTGCTCGCGACACGAAACTGCGCATGCAGTCCCGTCCCCGTTACCGCCAGCACTGACATGGAATTCCCCTCTTTGCGCCGCGCCAGCGTCGGCGCCAGGCTCGCCATGCTGTCGTGCGCACTGGTGGCGTCGATCTTCGCGGCTTTCACATGGGCCGTGACGCGCTCGGCCGGCGAGCAGATCAACGAACAGGTGCTCACCCGCATCGCCGAGAAAGACCGCTCGATCGCCGACACGATTTCGCTGTTCGACAAGGCGCTCGGCGCCGAAGTCGGCCGCTCGATGTCGTTGTTCGAACACTTCATGCCGTCGGACTTCGCGCTCGACGAAACGCAGAAGGTGGATATCAACGGTGTCGCCACGCCCGTCTTCAAGGCCGGCGACAAGACGCTCAATCTCGACTTCTCGATTCCCGACGACTTCCTCGCACGCAGCGGCGCGATTGCCACCGTATTCGCGCGCACCGGCGACGACTTCGTGCGCGTGACGACGTCGCTGAAAAAGCAGGACGGCTCGCGCGCGATCGGCACGCTGCTCGACCGCAAAGGCCCCGCCTACGCGCCGATTCTCGCGGGCAAGACCTACACGGGGCTCGCCGCGCTGTTCGGCAAGCGCTATATCACGCAGTACAAGCCGATCCTCGATGCGAACGGCCGCGTGATCGGCGCGCTGTTTGTCGGCGTCGGCGTCGATGCGCAGATCGATTCGATCGAAGACGGCATCCGCAAACTGAAGATCGGCGATAACGGCTACTACTTCGTGATCGACGCGTCCCATGGCGCGGATCGCGGCAAGCTCATCGTCCATCCGACCGCGGCCGGCCAGAAGGCCGACGACAACAACGCGCCGTATCGTCAGATGCTCGACGAGAAGGAAGGGCGAATCGCGTATACGTCACAGGACGCGGCGCTCGGCGAAACGAGTGCGTCCGACAAATACGCATCGTTCATTACCGTGCCCGAATGGCAGTGGCTGCTCGGCGGCATTGCGAAACGCGACGAAGTGATGGCGCAGGTCAACGCGACGCGCGACCGCTTCCTGCTGATCGGCTTCGTGCTCGTCGCGGTGTTCGTGGCGATCTTCCTGATCGTCGTGCGCCGCCTCGTGAGCCATCCGCTCGAAGAAGCGGCCAAGGCCTCCGAACGTTTCGCGGCCGGCGACCTCAGCGTGCGCGTGGGCGACGCGGGCCGCGGCCGTCGCGACGAAATCGGCCGGCTCATGCATGCGATCGACGGTATCGGCGAAGGGCTCGCGCGCATCGTGACGCAGGTGCGCGGCGCATCGTCGGACATCACCGACGGCACCGCGAAAATCGCCGCCGGCAGCGGCGATATCGCGGCACGCGTCGCGACGCAGGCGAGCAGCCTCGAAGAAACCGCGGCGAGCATGGAACAGTTGACCTCGACGGTGCAGCAGAACGCGGGGCATGCGGCGCAGGCCAATACGCTCGTCACAAACGCGTCGGCCGCGGCGGTGGACGGCGGCCGCGCGGTCGAGCGCGTCGTGTCGACGATGGGCGAGATCAGCCAGTCTTCGAAGAAGATCGCCGATATCACGTCTGTGATCGAAGGGATCGCGTTCCAGACCAACATCCTTGCGCTGAACGCGGCCGTCGAAGCCGCGCGCGCTGGCGAGCACGGCAAGGGTTTCGCGGTCGTCGCCTCGGAAGTGCGCGCGCTCGCGCAGCGCAGCGCCGCTGCGGCGAAGGAAATCGAAGCGCTGATCGCCGAATCGACGGCGCAGGTCGATAACGGTTACCGGATCGCGGAGGAGGCAAGCGTGACGATGCGCGGCATCGTCGATCGCGTCGGCCAGGTGCAGACGATCATCGGTGAAATCAGCGTCGCGTCGCGCGAACAGTCGGGCGGCATCGAGCAGGTCAATCTCGCCGTTACGCAGATCGGCGAAGCGACGCAGCAGAACGCGACGCTGGTGGTCGAAGCGGAACGTGCGGCTGCGGAATTGCGTGAGCAGGCGGACCGTTTGAGCAATGCGGTCAGCGTGTTCAAGGTCAGTGGAGCCGGGCGGAACTGAGGTAGCCCGGCATCAATCAGGCCGTCGGCCGGAACATCTCGAACATCGGGCCGATCTCCGCGTAATCCGCGCGATATCCGGCGCGCATCACCGGATGCGCGGCCATCGTATCGAACCGGCCATCCTTCAGATACTGGTTCTGAATGTGCACGCCGACCACTTGCCCGATCGCGAGGTAGTTGTCGATCGGTTTGCCGTCGAGCGAATGCAGCCGCACGACCTGCAGCAGTTTGCATTCGAGTGCTGCGGGCGATTCGCCGACGTGCGGCACCGATACATTGCGTCCCGGCACCGGCGTCAAGCCCGCGAGTTCGAATTCGTCGACTTCCGGCGGCACCGGCGCCGAAGTCTGGTTCATCTGCGCGGCGAGTGCTTTCGACGTCATGTTCCAGACGAACTCGCCTGTCTCTTCGATATTGCGGATGCTGTCCTTATACGACTCGCTGCAAAAGCCGATCATCGGCGGAAACGTCGCAAACGCGCCGAAGAAGCTGTATGGCGCGAGATTGAGCCGGCCGTTTGCGGCGCGCGTCGAAATCCAGCCGATCACGCGCGGCGCGACGATCGCTTTGAACGGATCGTGCGGCAAGCCGTGGCCGACGAGCGGATCGTAGAAGTGAACTTCGTTCATGTGGCGTTGCCTGATTCCCGGTGTGCGTTGGACGAAGTGCCCAGCATAGCGCACACACGATGCGCGTTGCCCGTAAAGGAAACCGGCCTGCCGCATGATGCGCGGCAGGCCGGTTCAACTTCGCATGCAGCGGCAAGCGCCGCTGCACTCACGGCCTGCATTCACAGCCGTTTCACATCGCACCGATTAACCGTGGTGATCGTGGTCATGGTCGTGACTGTGGAAGTCGCGGTGACGATACGGATCGTGTGCGTGCGGATGGCGGTGCATCCATTCGTCGTGCGACCAGTAGCGGTGGCCGTCCCAATAGCGGCCGTCGCCCTGCCAGCCGATGTTGATCGACAGGCCAACCGGCATCATGTGCGGTTCGCCATACACCACCGTTTGCGCAAATGCGCCGGTTGCGCCGAGCAAAGCGCCGCCCGCGAGCAGCGTGGCAATCAGGGTGCGCGACGTCTTGTTCAAGGCTTTCATGTTCGTTCTCCCGTTCAGAGTTGTTGCTGGCGCGGGCCGCGGATGCGAGTGCGTCCGGCTTTGGCCCCGCGCTTGAGACCCACTTTAGCGGCGCCGCCGATTTATAAACGTGAACACTTGTAAGCGCGCATTTCACAAAACGCCGGCCCATACGTCCCCGTTATCGGCGAATCGCCTGTCATTTCGGGACGAGGCTTGCGGCTGCACTGACAGAGTGCTTGCTTCGATGTCAGCGACCGTTACATCCCTTTCGTCCAAGAAAGCGTGGGAAAGCAGATTCGAAGGTGAAAATTTGACGGCAACGCGTTTGCGGACTACCTGCGCAGGACTGGAAAAACAAAAAGCCCGGCTTGCACCGGGCTTTCGTTACTCCGCTTTGACGACTTCGCGCGGATTACGCGTATGGGCGATACGACTTGCGCCCAGATTAGTCGGTAAGACGGACGCCGAACAGCGTGGCTTGCGCACGGCGCAGGCGCTCCGCTTCGCGTTGGCGTGCCTGGAACGAGTAATCCGAATCGAGCGGCAGGTGCGGCGACGCAAAGAGGTCGCTGACCTTTTGGTACAGAGCAAAAAGAAAGTTCATGGCGACTCCCGGCTGTTGATTGATTGGGGTTTTCCCTTAAGACCGAGTATAGGGTTTTCCCTAGATCGCGTCTAGTGCATCGCACAATTTTTTTGTAAATGCCGCGCGGCCCGGCGTCCCAGCGCTTTGTGCGTTGCATCATCGCAACAGAGGTGGCACCGGCGGGCGGTCTATGCGCCGCCCGCCGCGCTTCGGCATCAGCGCGGATGCGTCGTTGCCGTTGCGGCTGCGGACTTGTGTTTGCGCGCGTGCGCGGTCTTCGCCGGCGAATGGGGCTCGGCGGGCTGACGCGCGGCGGCCGCTGCCGGTACGTCCGGATTGGCTGGTGCATTGCCCGCGTTTCCTGCGCTGCCGATCGTCGCAGCCGGCGTCGCGGACGGACGCACGGAAGACGATTCGGTCTGCAGCAGCGTTGCGAAGGTCGCCTGCTGGCCGAGCAGCGTCTGTTCGATGCGTTGCTGCCGAACCGTCGTGTCATGCGCGAGGCGCACGAGCAACAGCATCTGCGCAACGCCGATCGCCACCGTCACGAGCAGCACACCGACGACGATCGACAGCATCCGCTTCATCCGGCGCGAATGCTCAGCGGCCGCGCGACGCTGGTCGGCAATCACGCCGTACAGCGCGTCGACGGTATCGGCGAATGCGGCCGCGCGTGCGTGGTCGAGTTCGGGTGTGGCGCGCGAGGGCGAGGGTTGCGCAGCGGCGCCGATGCCTGCAACGCCCGATGCGCCGAACGGCGTGCGAGGCGCCGAAGACGCGTACGGTTGCCTCGGCGGTGGTGCCGCGCGCGTGGCATCGGCGGCCGGTTCGGTGGTGGATCCGGTGGATCCGGTGGATCCAGCGGTGTCGGTGGTGTCGGTGGTGTCGTTTGGAGGCAAGGAGTTGGCGCCACGCGACGCGGCAAGCGTCTTCGTTTCAGTATCAAGCGCGGTCGCATTGCGTGCGGTGGATGCCGCCGCCATCGGCAGTGCATCGGACGAGACCGCACCCGCCGACGTACTCGGCTGCGCACTTGACCGCATACTCGGCCGCATGACCGGCGAAGACGCGACCGCGGACGTCTCACGCGCGCCGCCGCCGTCATTTTCACTGTTCGCCTTCGCTCGCGCCGTATCGGCAGTCGCGACAGTTGCGTTGCCCGGTTCATCTGCACGCGCTTGCAGCGGCGGCGCGTTCGTTTCGTCTGCGCCGCCCGCCGCTTCGCGTCCCGCATCGCGCACTGCATCCTGCGCATGTGCCGCGGCGCGCGCACTCCGGCGCACTGCCTTCGTCTCCACCGGCGCCTCGACAACCACCGCATCGCCGCCGTCCGCAGCCGCCGCCTCGACCGCGGCCAGCACCTCGTCGGGCAATTCGAACCCGGTCAGCGTGCCTTGCCGCACGTCGATGTTCATCGCCTCCAACGCCGCGCGCGCGGGATCGTCGGGGAACAGGTCAAGCGTGCCGTCGTCGGCGGGCACGTCGCTGAGTTCAGCGAGGCGCTGCGCCGAACGCGCGGCGCGTGCAAGCTTGTTTTCGGTTTCGGTCGAGACGGTGGAGGGAGCGGACGGGGTACGCGGCGCTTTCGAGCCGGAACGGGCGGGGCGGGAGGTCGTAGGTGCTGCGGGATCGGCCATGTTGTGTTCCAAAGTGTCCCCGGGAGAATCGGGTCGAGCGCCGCTATTATGGACGACAAGCCGCAGCGATTCGATCCCGCCGTCTCGGGTCGCCCGGTCACACGTTGTACAAAAGAGTCATTCCCGCGCGTTTTGCGCATCGCTTGCGCGTTGCTTCCCGACCGCGATCAGCCGTAACTTGCGGCTGCTTGTCCCAGCCCTTCGCATGCGCTTCGGCGAGCACCGCTGTCGTCGCGAGCCTTGCACGCACGAGGACCTGCCCGACCTGGCCTGTGCGATCGGGCCACACGCGCACTCTTAGCATCGGCAGATCGAACGGCAGCGGTGCGCCATCGGCCGTCTTTTGCGACGGCGCGAGCGTGCCGGCAGCGGTGTCGACCCAGTTGCTGAAGTAATCATTGAAGCGATGCGCGGTTTCCGTATCAAACGAAAGCGCCGTCTGCAGCGTTTCCGACACACGCCGAGCATAGGCAAGCCATGCTTGCGGCGCCTTCTCGATGCTCGCGTGATGCGCGCCCGTGCCGACCCACGCTGTGCGCGAACGCCAGCAGCGCCGCGCCGAGCGCGCCCGCTACGCCAAGCTTGCCAGCCTGATCATTGCGCGTCGGCCTTCGACGCGTCCGTCGCGCTGCTCGCGAGGCCGGCAACGGTGACGCCTGCGGCTCCTTCCCCCGCGGCCGTCGCCGGCCGGTCGCGCAGATGCAGCAGGAACTCGCGAATCAGGCGGTCCCACAGCTCGATCAGCGAACGCAGATTGCGCTCGCTCACGCCGCCCGCCACCACCACGTCCATTTCGAGCACGAGGAACGGCGCCTGTTCCCAGAGTCGCGCAAAGCGCTTCGTGCGGTTCCAGCTCGCGACGATCTCCGCCGGCAATTCGCCCTGCACCTGCAGCGCGCAGCTCAGCGTGAAGTCGAGGAACGTGCCTGCTTCGGCGGCCGCATTGCCGAAGCGCGCCGCGAAGCCGACGCCCTGGCTCGCACTCATCAACTGCACGACCCCATTCTGCTCGGCCGCCGTCACGCGGTAGCCCGCCGCCTTGAACACATCGGCCAGCTGGTCGACGCCGACGGCTTCGATGAATCTCTCGTCGTTTCCCTTCTCCAATACTGCGTTTGCCGCGGTCGTCATATCGTGTCCTGTTGTTTCGATCAATCGTGTGAACGGGCTGATTACATTTACGGGTTACGTCGATCGCCTGAGTCGAAGCAGAATGCAATGCCCGACCGCATATGGTGCGACGCCTTCGTGACTGTGTTATTTCGCCGCAGCGACTGCTGACGCGGGTTTCCCGATGCCGCTACGGCAGGCACCGGAAGCGCGTTCGGATCGTATTTGGCCGCATACAACTGATCGCCGTACCGCTGCGCGATCTCGTCGTACTTCACGCGTGCGCTGCTGCGCGGCCGAAGCCCTGTCCGCCTGCAATTGCGCCTGCGTGTGCTGCAGTTGCCGCAATTGCTCGACGGTCGAACCTGGTTGCGCGCGCAACCGGTGTTCAATGCTGCCGCTTTGCGCATGTGCCGGCATCCTGCTGCTGATCAACGCGCGCAGCGATTGCCCCTGCTTCTGGCCTTCGGCAATGTCGGTCGTCGCGTTGACCAATGCGCTCGCGATCGTCGACGCGAACCAGCGGCATCATCGCCGCCCGGTCGGTAGCCGCGTGCGTGTCGCGCTGCGCTACCGTTGCTGCCCTGGCGGGCATACGGCGCGCTTCGCCGGTTCGCTGGCGCAACCGCGATGGAGACTCGGCGCGACGGCCGCTTTCTGCGTGCTGTCGTTGCGCATGCATGCGTGGCTCGCATTCGAAGTGCCGATCTGGTGCTGGATTTCGCGCGGCACATTTGCACCCGATCGCGCAGAGCGCGCCGAGGGTCGTGCCGCCAGCGACACCGGGCCGCCCGCGCGCTGGCCGCCCGACTCCGGTTCATCGGCCGACACGCACCGCGGCGGCCATTCATAGCGCGTTCATGAGGCTGGGCAAACCCGCTTCGAATGACGACTCAAAGCTCGAAAGCAGCGCACGACATCACGCCTGCGAGCTATTGACAGCGTCATTGCCGTTGTCGCGAAACTCCTTGACACCCGGAAAGCGCCGCATCTGCTCGCACACCGCCTTGTATTCCTGCGGCGACACACGGCTGAGTACGATCACCACTTCATCGAGTTCGGGCGAGTCGTCGCACTGCTGCACGACGAACTGCTTGACGCGTACGGCCGACGGGCCGAGCGCATCGTGCAGCGAATGAAACGTCAGCGTGCCGCGTTCGACGAGCACCGTCATCTGGCGCCGCTGTCTCACGGTGATGAAGCGCCGCTCGATCGGCTTGATACCGGCCAGAATGACCAGGATGATGATCGTCGCCGCGATCGATGCGGTGTACAGACCGCCGCCGACCGCAAGGCCGATCGCCGCCACCGACCACAGACTCGCGGCCGTGGTCAGCCCGCGGACGATCTCGCCGCGCAACAGAATCGATCCCGCGCCGAGAAAGCCGATTCCCGAGACGACCTGCGCGGCGACCCGCGACGGATCGAGCACGACGTGCTCGTTCTGCAGCACATCGAAGAAGCCGAACGCCGACACGATCATGATCAGCGTCGAGCCGACGCAGACGAGCATATGGGTGCGCAACCCCGCCGCCCAGGACAGGCGCTCGCGCTCGAACCCGATCACGCTGCCGAGCGCGGCCGCCATCACGAGCCGTGCGATAAGTTCAAGATTGCCTGGCATATTGCCCCCTTGTTTTTGTTGATCAAGCAAGATGCGGTCCGCCGCGACCCGAGCGGCGTACCATAGCGGGTTATTCGGCTGCTGCGGTGCCGGCCCTGCGCCACCCGCGAGCAGCGTGCCTTATTTTCAACCTGAATTCGAAACATGAGCCGATCTGCTTCGACGCCCGCCACCGCACTCTCGCTTCGCGAACACTTTGCGCGTGTGGTCCTGCCGGCCTGGCGCGGCGCCGGTTTCAACGAGGCGCTGAATCTGCCTTACGAAGCGCTGGCCGCCGATGGCCGCCGGCCGCTGCCGGCCGTCCGTTACCGCGCGATGGCCTGTGCGCGCCAACTATTCGTATTTGCGCAGGCCGGCGAAGCCGATCACGCCCAACGGCTTTTCGAAGCGTTGCTGCATTACTTTCAGGACCGCAAAAACGGCGGATGGTTCTATAGCGTCGACGCACAAGGCGCGCCGCTCGATACGACGAAGGATCTGTACACGCATGCATTCGTCGTGTTCGCGTGCGCCGAGCATGGTGCACGTTCGGGCAATCGCGATGCGTTCGATATCGTGCATCGCACGTCGTCGATCATTCAGGATCGGTTTGCGGTGCGCGCCGGGGCGCACGCCGCGCAGGACAATCTGCATGGGCTCTATCGAGCAGCCCTCGGCGTCGATTTCTCGACCGTACCCGGCGCGCCGCTGCAAAACCCGCTCATGCATTTGACCGAAGCCTGGCTCGCGGCGCGGCAAGCAACCGGCGACGCCGCCTTCGATACCGCGCTCGAGCGCTTGTGCAGCGCGGTTGCGCGTACGTTCGTGCATACGCCGACCGGCTGCATCGCCGAACTGCCGGTCGGCAGCGCGGACAACTGGCTCGAGCCCGGGCATCAGTTCGAATGGTTCTGGCTCATGCGGCAAGCGGGCGCGTTGCTCGAGCAATCGGGCCTCGAAGCGCCGCTTTCACGCGCCTTCGTTTTTGCGCAGCGTCACGGCGTGGACGCTACCACAGGCGGCGTGGCGCTGACGCTCGACGAACACGGGGCCATCAGGGATGCGACACAACGCATCTGGGCACAATCCGAATACTTGCGCGCACTCGCGGTGCATCCCGATGCGCGCGTGCGCGCCGCGCTTGCGCAGCAGATCGAACGCTTCAGCGAACGCTTTGTGAGTCCACAAGGCTGGTTCGAATGCAGGACGGCCACAGGCGAAGTGACGCGCGACGACATGCCGTCGACAACGCCGTATCACCTTGCGACGGCCTACGCGGCGCTATAACGCCCGGCCGCGCCGCGCGCGGCGAGGGCGCGCGCCGCCCCCGCTGCTCAAAGCACGTCGAGCGGCGTCTTCAGATAGCGGATGCCGTTCGCCTCGGGCGGGGGCAGTGCGCCTGCACGGATATTGAGCTGGATCGACGGAATCAGCAGCGTGGGCGCGCCGAGCGTCGCATCGCGCGTATTGCGCATCTCGACGAATGCGCGCTCTTCCACCGAATCGTGCATATGGATATTGCACTCGCGCTGGTCGGCGACCGTCGTATGCCAGCACACGCCGCGTCCGTTCGGCGGATAGTCGTGGCACATGTAGAGCCGCGTGTCGCCGGGCAGACTCAGCAGACGGCGGATCGACGCGTACAACATGCGCGCATCGCCGCCGGGGAAATCGCAGCGCGCCGTGCCGACGTCCGGCATGAAAAGCGTATCGCCGACGAACACCGCGCCGTCGAAGCGGTAGGCGACATCGGCGGGCGTATGGCCGGGCACATGCAGCACGGTTGCTTCGAGTTCGCCGACGTGGAAGGTTTCGTCTGCAACGAACAGGCGATCGAACTGCGAGCCGTCTGGAAGAAACTCGGGCTCGAGATTGAACACGGGGCCGAAGATCTTCTGCACCGACCGGATGTGCTCGCCGATGCCGGTCGCGCCGCCCAGGTGATCGCGCAGATAAGGCGCCGCCGATAGATGATCCGCATGCGCGTGCGTCTCGAGCAGCCACTGCACCTCGAGCTTCGTATCGCGCACGAACGCGATGATGCGGTCCGCCGAATGCGTCGACGTGCGCCCCGCGCGCGGGTCGTAGTCGAGCACCGGATCGACGATCGCGCACTGCGAACCGGGGCCCGCGTGGACCACGTAACTGATCGTTGCCGTGACGGGATCGTGGAATGCTTCGATCGCAGGTTTCATCGGTTACCTCGGCTTGAACCGGCAGCACACTGCACGATAACCGACCTGATGTGGGCCCGCCAGCACCGAATCGGAAATCGCAAACGCAGCGACTGCATCTTTGAGCTGACGAGTCCGATGTGTCATCTCGTCCATCCGCACTCAACGCAAGCATGGTCGTCTGGAACGCGATGCCGTCGAATACGCCGACGATCGCGGCGATCCGGTCGGAGCTTCGCACGATCCCGCCTCCATGCATCGGCGAAATCGAGCGAGTCAACGACCCAGCCTTGATTGCTGTCGTTTTCACAATAATTACATTGCGATTTTTTCCGGATTATCTTGACTTCGCGCGTTTGCGCTTTCTAGAGTGGGTGGAACGTGACTGCGGGCCTCGCCCCGAAGGAATCCGACGATGACCGATCTTCTGGACCGCGCGCGCGGCGCATTGCACGCGCAGCCGTTCAGCACGCTGCTCGGCACGGAACTGATGTATGTCGGCGCCAACGAGCTGACGCTATGTCTGCCGATCCGCGACGAACTGCGGCAGCAGCACGGGTTTGTACACGGCGGCGTGATCAGCTATCTCGTGGACAATGCGCTGACGTTTGCCGGCGCGCTCGCGCTGGGGCCGAGGGTGATTACGGGGGAGTACAAGATCAACTATCTGCGGCCTGCCGTGAACGGCATTCTGATGGCGCGCGCGCAGGTCGTGTATGCGGGACGCCATCAGGCGACCTGCCAGTGCAGCGTGTTCGTGACCGACGGAGATCGCGAACGGCTCGTCGCGGTCGCGCAGGGGACGATCAACCGGATCGGCGACGGGACGGACAACCACAAGGGGGATGGGCTAGGCGAACCGCAGGCGGAATGACGAAGGACGCGCGGAGCGACAGAATTCGCTGCCCCGCGCGACAACGCGGGTGCGGTTATTCCGCCGCGTAAGTCTTCTGCTGCTGCTCGCCGAGCCCTTCGATGCCGAGGCGCATCGTCTGCCCCGGCTTCAGATATACCGGCGACGGCTTCACGCCCATGCCGACGCCCGGCGGCGTGCCCGTCGAAATCACGTCGCCCGGCTGCAGGCTCATGCATTGCGACAGATACGACACGAGCTTTTTCACGCCGAAGATCATCGTTTTCGTGCTGCCGTTCTGGTAGCGATGGCCGTCCACATCGAGCCACAGCTTCAGGTTCTGCGGGTCGGGCACTTCGTCGCGCGTCACGACCCACGGGCCGATCGGGCCGAACGTGTCGAAGCCCTTACCCTTGTCCCACTGCCCCGCGCGCTCGATCTGCCACTCGCGTTCGGACACGTCGTTGATCACGCAATAGCCAGCCACGTAGTCGAGCGCGTTCGCTTCGTCGACATACTTCGCTTCCTTGCCGATCACGATGCCGAGTTCGACCTCCCAGTCGGTCTTCTTCGAGCCGCGCGGAATTTCGACGTCATCGTTCGGGCCGCAGATCGCGCTCGTCCACTTGTTGAACACGACGGGCTCCGGCGGCACCGGCAGATTCGATTCGGCCGCGTGGTCCGCGTAGTTCAGACCGATACAGACGAACTTGCCGATCTTGCCGACGCACGGACCGATGCGCGGATTGCCGTCGACGAGCGGCAGCGTCGCCGGGTCTAGCGCGCGCAGTTTCGCGAGGCTCGCATCGCCGAGCACGCTGCCGTCGATATCGACGACCACCTTCGACAGATCGCGAATCTTGCCTTGTGCATCGAGCAGGCCGGGCTTTTCCTGACCTTTCGGTCCGTAACGAAGCAGTTTCATTGTTTGCAGTCTCCTGTGAATGCAAAGTAGAGCGAAAGCGTGGCGTAGACAGCGGTCAGTTGGACCAGCCGCCGTCGATCAGATGTGCGTGGCCTGTCGTGAACGCGGATTCGTCGGAAGCCAGATAGAGCGCGAGCGCCGCGATTTCCTCCGGCTTGCCGATGCGGCCCATCGGCTGGCGCGCGACGAACGCCGCCTGTACGTCGGCGACGCTCTTGCCTTGCGCCTGCGCCTGCTCGGCAATGCGCTGTTCGAGCGACGGCGACGACACCGTGCCTGGGCAAATCGCGTTACAGCGTACACCACGCGTGACGAAGTCTGCCGCGACGGACTTCGTGAGTCCGATCACCGCCGCCTTCGAAGCGCCATAGACGAAGCGGTTCGGCACGCCCTTCACGCTCGATGCCGCCGACGACATATTGATGATCGACCCGCCGCCTTTCTCGAGCATGCCGGGCAGGAACGCGCGAATGGTCCGGTACATCGCCTTCGCGTTCAGATCGAAGGCGAAATCCCAGTCTTCTTCGCTCGCTTCGAGAATCGAGCCTGCGTGCACGTAGCCCGCGCAATTGAACAGCACGTCGATCGGGCCGACCTCCTTGGCCAGCGCATTGATTGCGGCGCTGTCGCGCACGTCGAGCTTGCGTGCGTCGACCGGCTTGCCGGCAAGCGAGTCGAGCTTGATATCGGTGGCGATCACGCGCGCGCCTTCGCGCGCGAACAGTTCAGCGGTCGCAAGGCCGATGCCTTGCCCGGCAGCGGTGATCAAGGTGGTCTTGCCGGCCAGTCGTTGGGTCATCTGCGGCTCCAGAATGAGTTTTGACGCGGGTTTGATGCAGGTTTGACGTCAGTTGGAATCGGTTCGGTTGCGCCATTGCAGGCAACGCGCGCTTTCGCGGCACGCGTTGCGCAATCGGTCGATCGCGGTCAAAGGCGATAGAACGCCGCGGCGTTGCCGCCGAAAATCGCGTCACGTTCTGCCTCGGAGAGCGCGGAAAGCAGCATCGTCGCGATCGAATGCCACAGCAGGTAGTCGCCGTTCAGGTTCAGCACTGGCCAGTCGCTGCCCCACATGAGCCGCGCGGGCCCGAATGCCGCGAGCAGGTGGTCCACGTAAGGCCGCAGCGTCGCTTCGGTCCAGCCCGCGGCCGCTTCGGTCGCAAGGCCCGATAGCTTGCAGTGCAGATGCGGCAGCCGTGCGAGCCGCGTGATGCCTTCGGCCCAGGCGTGCCAGCCCGCGCTGCCGTCGCGAATCGCCGGCTTTGCGCCGTGATCGACGACGATGCGCAGCGCCGGAAAGCGCCGCGCAAACGTCTCCAGTGCGTCGACGTGGCGCGTGAAAATCAGCGCATCGAAGGCGAGGTCGTGCGCGATCAGCGCCTCGATGGCCGGCGCCAGCGCCGGGTCGGCGATCCAGTCGTCGTCGGGCAGATCCTGCAGCATCGGACGCACGCCCTTGAATTTGGGCTCGCGCGCAAGTTCCGCGATCAATGCGGGCGCGTCGGGCTCGAGCAGCGGCACCCATCCGACCACGCCGGCAATCGATGCTTCGCTGCGCGCGAGATCGAGCAGATAGCGGGTTTCCTCGACGGTCGGCGCGGCCTGCACGGCCACCGTGCGCGCAACGCCCGCGCGCTCGCGCAGCGGCGCGAGATCCGCCGGCCCGAACACGCGAAAAAGCGGCGCGAGGCCCGGCGTGAGCCACCCGTAGTCGCCACGCGACGGATCCCAGTAATGCTGATGTGCGTCGATCTGCGGTGTAGTCGCCATGTCATGCCTCCGGCACCGGCGCGCGCCGGTCGATCAGGCCCTGGTCCCGCAGCGCCTGCCACAATTCGACAGGAATCGGGCGCTCGAACGATTCGACGTTCTGACGCACTTCGTCGGCGCTGCGCGCGCCGGTCAGCACGGTCGCGACCGACGGATGCGCATACGGAAACTGCAGCGCCGCGGCGGCGAGCGGCACACCATGCGCACGGCACACGTCTTCGAGACGCGCGACGCGCTCGATCACTTCGGGCGGCGCCGCTCCATAGTTGAATTTCAGATCGCCCGACACGCCCTGCGCGAGAATGCCCGAATTGAACGCACCGCCGAGCAGGATGCTCACGTTGCGCTTCTCGCAGTTCGGCAGCAGATCGTTCAGCGTCTGCTGTTCGAGCAGCGTATAGCGGCCCGCGAGCAGCGCGCAGTCGATCTCGAACTCGACCATCATTTCGAGCACGGCGGCGCCTTCGTTGACGCCAAGGCCCACCGCCTTCACGACCCCGGCCGAACGCAACTCGTCGAGTGCGCGAAAGCCGCCGCCGTCGGTCAACTGCTTCCAGTAAGTCGGGTTCCTGTCGCCGTGCGTCATGCGGCCGATATCGTGAACCAGCAGGATGTCGATATCGACGATGCCGAGGCGCTGCTGGCTATCTTCGAACGAACGCAGAATGCCGTCGTGCGTGTAGTCGTAGATCGCCTCGAACGGCAGCGGGTTCTGCCAGCCTTCGCTGCCGTCGTACGGATGCGTGCGCGGCACGAAGCGGCGGCCCGCTTTCGTCGACAGCACGTATTCGTCGCGTGCATAGCGGCGCAACGTGTCGCCGAGCCGATGCTCGGCCTTGGTGTGCCCATAGTGCGGCGCCGTGTCGAAGAAGCGCACGCCGGCGTTCCATGCAGCGTCGACGGTGGCCTGCGCTTCCTCTTCGGTCAGATCGCGGTACAGGCCGCCCAGCGGCGCGGTGCCAAGGCCGAGGCCGCTCACTTGCAAGTTGCGGCGGCCGATTGCGCGGCGGCGGCCGACCTTCGAATCGATTGCGGATGTCATCCCTGCGTCTCCAGTCCCATGCCGAATTCCTTTTTATGTCGTGCACGACTTTGCGTCGCGCCATGTCGCAGCTTCGATGCGCCACCTCAATGCGTCACCTCAACGCGCCACCTCAACGCGCCACCTCAACGCGACGCAACACCCACCGCTCGCTGCGGCAACGCCGCATTGGACGGCAGGCAAGCGGGCCCGACCGGCTCGAACGTTTTGTACGTCAGAATAAATTCCTGATGGCCGAGCGTTTCCGATTTCGAAGGATCGCCTTGCGCCACGCCCACCGTCACGTCGAATACCTCGCGGCCGACCTCCTCGAGCGTCGCGCGACCCTCGAGTATCCGGCCCGCGTCGACGTCCATGTCGCCGGACAGATTGCGATACGTGTCCGGATTCGCGCACACCTTGATGACCGGCGAAATCGCGGAGCCGACCACCGAGCCTCGGCCCGTCGTGAACAGGATCAGATGCGAGCCGCACGCGATCAGTTCGGCGATCTCCGCATTGTCGCTGATGTTCGGGAAGCCGAAACGCGGCTCGCCGTCGGGCACCACGTCGAGCAGGTACAGGCCGCCCGTCGGCGGCACGTCACCCGGCTTCACGATGCCGACGATCGGCGACGCGCCGCTTTTCGCGTAGGCGCCGAGCGACTTTTCCTCCTGCGTCGTGAGGCCGCCGTCCGCGTTGCCGACCGCGAAGCTGCCGTGCCCGAGTATCGAGAAGTAGCGCGCGGCCTTCGCGACGCACGCGACGATCTCGTCGCCAAGATCGGGGCGCGCCGCGCGGCTTTTCATATGGAATTCGCAGCCGACCAGCTCGCCCGTTTCCTCGAAGATGCACGTCGCGCCTGCCTCGATCAACCGGTCGAACGCGCGGCCGACCGCCGGATTCGCGGTAATACCGCTGGTGCCGTCCGAGCCGCCGCATACCGTGCCGATCACGAGTTCGCTCAGCGCCATCGGCACCTTCTGCTGCTTGGCCAGTTCGGCGCGCGCCCGTGCCACCCAGTCGACGCCGTGTTCGATCGTGCTGCGCGTGCCGCCCTTTTCCTGAATCGTCAGTATCTCGACGGGCCGGCCGCTCGCGCGCACGGCGTCGGCCAGAAAGTGCTTGTTCATGCTCTCGCAGCCGAGCGAAACGAACAGCACGGCGCCGACGTTCGGATGCGTCGTCAACTGCTCCATCATCTTTTCGGCGTAGCTGTTCGGGTAGCAGCCCGGGAAGCCGATCAGATGCACGGGCGGTTCGCGCTCGGCCGATGGGTCGTCGAAGGCGTCGAGCGGCTCGCGGAAATGCGTGACGATCTCGCGCGCGACGTGATGCGCGCATTCGACGAGATACGCGACCGCGACCACATTGCGAATGCCCTTGCGGCCATCGCTGCGCAAATAGCCTTGCAGCATGGGCTGCTGCGCGGCAGTGGAGGAAATGGGGGTGTCGGTCATGATGGTTTCGCGTCGCTCGTGGCGACGCCTGGGTTGGACCTGGGTAGCTGGATGTGCCTGTTTCGGCGGCTTCACACGGTTTCTGGCCGTGCGTCCCGTCAATGTCGAACGAATGCGTGCTCCGTATCGTGCGTGTACGTAGGCAGGTAATCGCTTTCGAGGTTGTGCGTGTGCAGATGCTCGCCGCGCGCGACGTCCGCGGTGACATGGCCGATCACCGCGCCGTAGCGCAGCACTTTTTCGTCCTTGACGAGCGCGCGGCGCGCGACCTTGTGGCCGAGATCGATCGTCGTTGCGAGCGTCACCGCCTCGCCCTCGATATCGAGCGGCGTACCGGCCGCAAGCCGCGCCCCGGCAACGAGGCAGTTGTCCTCGGGGTTCAGCAGGATCAATCGGGGGTCTGTCATGGGCGGCTCTGTCGACTATTTACTAATGAACGTATTATTCATATTCGAACCTTGCCCGGTCAAGGCATGAACTTGCCGCGAACGTCCGTGTTTTCCCTGGCCACGGAGTACCGGCCGATTCCCTGGATAATGGGATGCGAACAAACAGACATCAGACGGTCACCATGGACCCGCACGTAGACGACAAAGACGACGGCGACCGTTACCGCGCACCCGCGCTGGATAAGGGACTCGACATCCTCGAACTGCTCGCGGAGCAGAAAGGCGGCCTTACGCGCGCCGAAATCACGAAGCTGCTCGGCCGCAACGCAAGCGAGATCTACCGTATGCTCGAGCGGCTCGTCGCGCGGCAATATGTGGTGCGCTCGGCTGCCGGCGATCGCTATTCGCTGAGTCTCAAGCTCTATGCGCTCGCGCACCGGCATCCGCCGATGGAACGTCTGATTTCCGAGGCGTTGCCGCTGATGCAGCGCTTTGCTGCGCAGGCGGAACAGTCGGTGCACCTGGCCGTCTATGATCGCGGCAATCTGCTCGTCATCGCGCAAGTGGACGGCCCCGGCACCTGGGGCATCGCGGTGCGCCTCGGTGCGCGCGTCGGCCTCGTCGACACGGGTTCGGGCCGCTCGATGCTCGCGTTCCAGACACCCGAACAGCGTGCGCATATGCTCGCCGAACACACGGCCGTGAAAGGCGAAGTGACGATCGATCACGACGCACTCGAAGCGGCATGCGAACGCATTCGCGAAGCGGGCTTTTCGCAGAAGGACAGCCAGCAGATTTTCGGCGTCACCGATCTGACCTTCCCCTTGCTCGGCTCATCGGGTCAGGCGATTGCCGCATTGACGTGCCCATTCCTCAAGCGCATCGACGAATACGTCGCACCTTCGCTCGCGCAAACCACCGCGCTGCTGCGCGAAACGGCGCAGGCGCTGTCGATGTTTCGCGAGTTCGGCATCGGCGACGAACCCGCCCCGCAATCAGCCACCCAGGCATTCGAATAGCGCTGGAAATCGCGCGCGCATGCGTTAGAATGTCGGCCCTTTCCGAACCCGCCGCGCAGCGTCACGCATGCGAGACGCTGCGCGCGCTTTCCAATCCGCTTCCAACACGCTTCGATACGCAATGGCCAAACTGTTGTCCGACCACGAATTCCAACGCTTCACCGAACTTCAACAGAAGCAGGCAAGCTTCACGATCACGAGCGAAGAAGCCGACGAGCTGCGCGACATCGTCGCGCGTGCACAGCAAAAGCGCGACGATCGCGCAGCCGCCATGCAGGCCATCGAAACATACATCCGCCAGTTCGAAATCACGCCGGACGAGCTGTTCTCTCCCGAGCAGATCGCCGAAGCGGCGCGTTCGTACGGACTGATTCCCGCCGCCAAAAAAGAACGCGCGTTGCCGCCGACGCTGACGTTCAACGGCAAGCCGTATCAATGGACGCGCAATCTGCCCGATGAAATACGCGTACCGCTGTTCGACGCGTTCTCGAACGGCCAATCGGTGAAATCGTTTATCGCGACACCGAAGGACGCCGCGCGTTGCGCAGCGACGATCGCGCGCCTCGAACGCGAGACCGGCACGGTCTATGCGGATGCGTGGCTCGAAGAGCTCGCGGTCTCGCGCACGCAGATCGAAGAGGCCGCAGCGAAGCTTTCGTGAGGTGCGTAGGCTCGCATGAACTCGCGTAAGAACCGTTAACCGGCCGGGCGCCGGAATTATTCCCCTACGCGCACGCAAATACAAAAATCTCGCGTGCGCGATGTCGCTGGCGCGCTTACGAACGAATTTTTTTCGCTGTCAGGAATATCTCCGTGACGGGTCATGTTTACCCGTTTGCACACCGCACAACTCGTCAAGGAGACGGAAATGAAGACATTCGCGATGTTGGCCATGGCGCTCGCAGCATTCAGTTCAGCCAACGTATTTGCACAAGGGAAAACGCGCGCCGAGGTTTATCAGGAACTCGTGCAGGCGAAGCAGAACGGTCTCGATTTCGTGACCGACGCTTCGTACCCTGACGTGAGCCCCGTGTATCAGAACACCGTCGCCTATCTGAAGCAGAAGGCGCTTGCAAAGAACGAGCAGCAAAACGCGCGCTCGACTGCGGATGCCGATACGTCGGTCGCCCGCTGAGGTGACGGACGTGCGGCACGAACACTCCCCCCCTGCCATGCAGGAACGTCGCGGCGAATCGCCTCGCCGCGGCCCGCGCGCCATGCTCGACACAGCGCGCCGCTCGAAAGGACTTCTGCTCGTCGCAGCAGCCGCTTTCGCAGTCAGCGCCTGCGCTTCGCTGCCGCCTTCCGGCGCGAACGCGAACGACGCGAATGCCTGCACCGGGCCCATCAGCTACTGCAACATCTTCTTCGGCTCCTGAGAGCCGCGCATCGACACTCAAGCCTGGCGGCTTCGCATGGCGGAAGACCGCGCCCATGCATGCCGCCTTGCACGTGTCTTTTGATGAGCCCTGTAACCGAGCCCGTGCTTTGAACGAACTAACTCAAAGGCAGTGACAGTCATGACACTGCTGACACCGGTTCATTCACCATCACGGAAGAGGTTATCGAGCATGCAAAACAGTCGGCCATTGACCGGGCTAGTCGGTTCGTTTCTGTCGGACAGAACGAAGTGCGCGTATTGGGCTCCGCTGCCGCTGCGATTTATTGTGGGTTACGGATTCATGGCGCACGGCGTAGCGAAGATCGTCAAACATCCCGAGGTCTTCGCCAATATTCTTCAGGCGCTGCACGTCCCTGCGCCGCACTTCATGGCTTGGGCGACGATCGTCATCGAGCTGCTGGGCGGGCTCGCGATCCTGCTCGGCGCATTCGTTCCTCTTGTCAGCATACCGATGGCAGTCGTGCTCGCCGTTGCCACCTTCACCGTGCACGTGCAGTTCGGCTTCACGTCGATCAAGCTGATGGCCGTGACGGCCGCGGGCCCGCAATTCGGCCCGCCCGGCTATGAAACCGATCTGCTGTATCTCGCATGTCTCGTGGCGCTGGTGCTAGGCGGCGCCGGTCCGTTTGCGCTGGACGGCTATATCGGAAACCGGCTGCGCCCCAAACTCGCATGAGCGCACCGGCCCTCTGCGACGAGATGCTCAGCCACGTACCGAAGCTTCGGCGTTACGCTCGCGCGCTACTCCTCAACCGTGAACGCGCGGACGATCTCGTGCAGGATACGCTCGAGCGCGCGTTGCGCAATGCGTCGCGATACCGTCCCGATACGGATCTGCGTGCGTGGCTCATGACGATCATGCACAACATCTTTGTCAACGATGTCGTCCGTGCTGCGAATGCGAAAGTGCATATCGCGGTGGACGACGCGAGCATCCTCGACGATCAGTTCATGGTCGACGGGCAGCACGCGGCCGGTCTCGAAATGCGCGACCTCGATAGCGCGTTGCAGCAGTTGCCGGCCGAGCAGCGCGAAATCGTGCTGCTCGTCGGCCTTGAGGAAATGAGCTATGCGCAGATTGCCGATACGTTGAACCTGCCGATCGGCACGGTGATGTCGCGTCTATCCAGGGCGCGTAACAAGCTGCGCATGTTGCTCGCGCGCGACTGACGCCATCACTGAAGCCATCACCACCGCAGCACCTTTTTACCCAGCACAGCGCCGGCGAACGTCGGTATCGCGATACCGAGCAGATACCACGTTGCCCAGAACGGCACGCTCGTCTCCGGGCATCGCAAACAGTACGCTGCCGTGCCGATCGCGCCCGCCAGAAGCCCTGCAGCCGCGCCCGATAGTCGCAAGCGTGTAGGGGCGAGACCGCGCACGACCGCGAGAATCGCAACGAGGCCCGGCACAGAGAGCGCTGCGATATTCAGCGAACAGGTTCGCCACGTGTGTCCCATGACGAGCGCTGCGCGCGTATCGCGCGGCGCGAACCACAAGACTGTCAACGCGACGATAAGGACAATGGCCGCCGGTGCGACGAGGCCGGCCCACGCGCGTCCGACTGCAACGCCGGGCCGCGCGAGCCGCACCGTTGCAACAAGCGCGGCGCAGGCAACGGACGCCGCGAATGCGACCTTGGCCCAGAAGACCGGTGTAGAGACAAGCCACGCGAGATCGGACCGTACGCCGTAACTGAACAGCAGCAACGTGACCGCGCCGCCTACGGCAATGAAAAGCGCGCAAAGCATGCGCCGCTCGACGATGCGCCGGCCGACCGGCGCGACGTCCGCCGCCAGAACTGCAATCAGGTTCTCGGTATTCATGTCTTTCCACCCCGTATTTTCAATGCCAACGCCTTCAGGCCGCGGTGCACGCCGACTTTCACAGCGGGTTCGGAAAGGCCGGTCGCACGAGCTGTCTCCTCCACGGACCGGCCTTCGACTTTCACATGCAGGATCGGCAGCTTCTGCCGGTCGGGCAGCAGATCGAGCAGCTTGCCGAGATCGCGCTTGACTTCCGCGGGCTCGATACCGGAATCGCCGAAGAGATCCGGCACGTCGTCGAGCGGATCGTTTAGCGCTTCTCGCCGCGCGTGGGCACGCAGAAAATCGGCGAGCTTGTAGCGCAGGATCGCGTGCACCCATGCGGTCAACGGTTCGTCGCGGCGGTACGTATGACGCCCCCTGTGGATCGCGAGCAGCACTTCCTGCAGGATGTCTTCCACATCGTCGCGCAGATTCGGCAGGCGTTTGCGCAGCAGCGCGCGCACGTGTTTCGCAAGCTCTTGCAGAAACACGTGGTAAGCGGCGGAGTCGCCGTCGAGCGAACGGATAAAAAGCGTTCGCAGCCGTTCTTCCACCGGGTGTGCGTGAGGTGCCCCAGTGCCCTCATTGCCTCGATTCATCGACAATTGCTCGCGCCGCTCCTGTTGTGCCGGATTGCCATGATTGCCACAGCGCGGCCTTCACGAAGATTCCGCGATCATTCTATTAGTTCGTCCGGCGGGGCAATCCGGTTACAGCGCTGCGAAAATAATCTGGCGTGAGAAGTAGAACGGAAATCGCGTGGCGCCGCAAATTGAAGGCATTTGTAAGGTAGCTCCCATCGCACGGCAGTTCATGCCACAAGGCGCGTTACGTTTCGGGGTCGCCGAGCGCCATTCTGAAAGCCATGATGGCCGGGTCGTCGGTATGCGTGATCGTAAAGCCACACGCTTTCGCGAGCCCGAGCATCGCTGTGTTCTCTCGCAGCACTTCGCCGACGAGCCAATGTATGCCGCGCGTTTTCGCGTACGCGATGATCCGTTGCGTCAGCAGGCGGCCCAGTCCGCGGCCTTTCTGGTCGGAACGAACGGCGACGGCGAATTCCGCGGTTTCGTTATCGGGATCCGAGACCGCGCGTACGACGCCGAGCGTGCGCGTCGAGCCGTCGGCCGCCGGCACTGTCGCGATCAGCGCCATTTCGCGGTCGTAGTCGATCTGCGTCATCCGGGCGAGTTGCGAATGATCGAAGCCGCGCACCGCGCCGAAGAATCGCAGACGCAGGTCGTCGGGTGTCATTGCGCCGATCATGTCGCGATGCGCCATTTCGTCTTCGGGTCGGATCGGCCGCACGGTCAGCTTCTCGCCGTGCCAGTCGAAGGTTTCTTCGTAGCGGCGCGGATACGGCACGATCGCAAAGCGGCTGCGCGTTCTCGACAGATGGATGCGCGGATCGACGACGGCGACGCGATCTTTCGTCACGCGCAACACGAGCGACAGGCCAACGATCTCGCGGATGTCGCAAACCGCCTGCGATACCGAGGTCAAGGCGGCAAGGATGGACTCGGGATCCGTGTATCGCGCGTAAGCGGAGTTCGCGACGATGTCGCGCGACAGGACCGGGTTCAGCGGCGGCAACCCGTAAAGACGCAGCGGCGGCGCGATGCCGTCTTCCGAGGGCGCGGTGAAACGAAACACCGGGCCGAAGTTGTCGTCGTCGCGCAGTTCGACCTCGATATCGACGATCGCTGGTTCCGCGCGCTGTTGCGGCGGCAACGCGACGAGGCCGAAGTGCGCGAGCAGACGCGCGGCCGCGTCGCCGTCGAGTTCCGCGATGTCCGCGTTGAGCGCCGCGCACGCTTGCGCCTGCGCCGCATCGACCGCTTCGGACACGCGGGCGTGCTGCCCTTCCGGCGTCTGCATCAGCAATTCGCGACCGAGGCGATAGTCGACGAGACGCGCGAAAGCGCGAGCCAGGCGTTGAGGCGTCGAATGCACGGGAATGCCATGCGCGTGCAGCGCATCGCGCGTGGAGAGCGAAATGCCGCCGAAAAAGCACGCGAGCAGGCCACGGTACGCGTAGCGCTGATGGGCGATCAGCGTTTGGGCGACTTCTTCTGCCGGCGCGCTGTGGGTCGATGCGTGCACAACGAATGCGGTTCCGGTGTCGCGCTGGTCGGCCAGCACTTTCAGCGCGGTGCCGAAATGCTCGGGTAGCGCGGTCCCGCCGAGCAGCAGCGGATTGCCGGGCGTGGCAAGCGGCAACGCTTCGCGGATCGCAGCGATGTTTTGCTGCGAACACGGCGCGAGTGTGTCGCCGGCCGCGCGAAACGCATCGTGCGATAGCGTGGCGAGGCCACGGTCGCTGGTGATCAGCGTCGCCGATGAGCCGGCCGCGACACGGCCGAGACCGAGTGTTTCGATTTCATCGAGCAGATCGTCGAGCGCATCGACGCGCACCATGCCCGCGCGGCGAAACGCTGCGGTGTAGAGCGCATCGGTCGGATCGTCACGGCCCGAGCGCAGCGCGAGCACGGGCTTGTTGCGCGCGGCGGCGCGAGCGGCCGACATGAATTTGCGCGCGGCGTGGATCGTATCCACTTCGAGCAGGATCGCGCGTGTGCCGGCGTCGCTTGCGAGATAGTCGAGCACGTCGCCCGCGTCGACGTCGGCTTCGTCGCCGAGCGCGACGGCGTGCGAGAAGCCGAGGCCGCGTGCGTCGGCCCAGCCGAGCACGGCGTTCGTCAGCGCATTCGATTGCGACACCCACGCGACGCCGCCCGCTTTTACCGTACACGCCGGCGCACCCAGATGCGCGCGCAGTGCCGGCGTGATGAGGCCGAGACTGCCGGGGCCGAGAATGCGCAGCAGGTGCGGGCGCGCAGCCGACAGCGCGTGCTGCAGATGCGTGCGGTCTTCGTCGCTGCGCGTTTCGCCGACGATGATCACCGCACGCGTGCCATGGCCGCCCAGGTTGTGCACGATCGCGGGCCAGGTGGCGGGCCGCGTGCACACGATCGCGACGGTGGGCGGTTCGTGGAGGTCGCCCACGTCGCCGACGCTCGCGTGGCCGTCGAGGATGTCGTACTTCGGATTGACTGCCCAGATGGGGCCGCTGAACCCGCCTTCGGTCAGGCGCTTCCAGACCATCGCGCCGACGCTGCCCGGACGGTGCGATGCACCGATGACAGCGACGGATGTCGGGCGGAATAATGCATCGAGATTGCGGACGGTCACGGACGCTCCTCGAGGACTTGAGTATCGTCAGATGGAGGGCACGCGCGTGGAAGGTCGAGGCCGAGCCGCGCGTGTTTTGTCAGGATAGGCGAAGTTGCGGTGCGGTGGGATTTTTTGCAGGCCGCGCGCGGAGGTACGCAAAATCGGAGCGCAGATCGGCCTGCGAAGGTGCTGCGGTCGGATCAGATCGCCTTCGTGAACGGCGCCCCCGAGCGCTCGCGCAATTCGTTGAAGACGATCTTCGGCCAGGCCTTCTGCGCGACTTCGATCTCGGAGATATGCGAGGCCAGATAGGTCGGCGCATTGGATGCGTCGAGCGCGATGCGCGCCGAATACGAATCGAGAAAGCGCCGCAGTTCGCCCGCATCGTCGCACGTGACCCAGCGCGACATCTTGTAGCGTGCCGACATCATGCGCACGTCGACCTTATATTCAGTCGAAAGCCGGTGCGACACGACTTCGAACTGCAGCTGACCGACCGCACCGAGAATCATCAGGCCGCCGACAACGGGCTTGAACACCTGGATCGCGCCTTCTTCGCCGAGCTGCTTCAACGCTTCACCGAGTTGCTTCGCGCGCATCGGGTCGACCACTTCGACGGTCTGGAAGATTTCCGGGGCAAAGAAAGGCAGACCGACGAACTGAAGGTCTTCGCCTTCGGTCAGCGTGTCGCCAAGGCTCAACGTACCGTGATTCGGAATACCGATGATGTCGCCCGCGTACGCCTCGCTGACGGTTTCGCGGCGTTGCGACAGAAACGTGACGACGTTGTTCGCGCGGAACGTCTTGTTCGAGCGCGTGACCTTCAGTGCCATACCGCGTTCGAAGCGTCCGGAACACACGCGAATGAACGCGACGCGGTCGCGGTGCGCAAGGTCCATGTTTGCCTGCACCTTGAACACCACACCGGTAAATTTCGGCTCGTCGGGTCGAACCGGGCGTTGCACGGTCATGCGCGCGGACGGCGGCGGCGCAAGATCGACAAGCGCGTCAAGGATTTCCTTCACGCCGAAGTTGTTGATTGCGGATCCGAACAGCACGGGCGACTGCTGGCCCGCGAGAAATTCGTCGCGGTCGAACGTCGGTGTGGCGCCCGTGATCAGATCGACTTCGTCCTTTGCCTTGGTCCAGGCGTAGCCGAAACGCCGTTCGCCATCTTCATCGCTAATAGCCTGCAACGTTTCGACGTCGCCGCCCAGCGTGTCTCGCCCTGCGCGAAATACGCGGACCTGATCGCGCTGGATGTCGTAGACGCCCTGGAAATCTTTGCCCATGCCGATAGGCCACGTAAATGGCACGGCTGCGACGCCGAGGTGCTGTTCGATTTCGTCGAGCAGTTCGAGCGGCTCGCGCACTTCGCGGTCGAGCTTGTTGATGAACGTGACGATCGGCGTCTTGCGGCTGCGGCACACCTCGAGCAGCTTCAGCGTCTGCGCTTCGACGCCGTTCGCGCCGTCGATCACCATCACCGCGGCATCGACCGCGGTCAGCACGCGGTAGGTGTCTTCCGAGAAGTCTTCGTGGCCCGGCGTGTCGAGCAGGTTGATCACCGCGTCGCCGTACTCGAACTGCATGACCGAGCTGGCAACGGAAATGCCGCGCTGCTTTTCGATTTCCATCCAGTCGGATGTTGCGTAGCGGTTGCTCTTGCGGCCCTTCACGGTGCCGGCGATCTGGATTGCGCCGGAGAAAAGCAGCAGCTTTTCCGTGAGCGTGGTTTTGCCCGCGTCAGGGTGGGAAATAACCGCAAACGTGCGGCGGCGCTGGAGTTCGGAGAGTGACATGGGTAAAAAAGCCCGCTTGGGCACGTCGCCGCGCGACAGCAGGGCTCACCGCGATAGCGGTGGCAATCTCCTGCAAAAAGGGCGGCAGAAAAGACCGAAAGCGCGATGATACACGGGCTTTAGCCAACAAGTCGTAAAGGCCCGGCTTCCAGAAGCATGCCGAACCGCGCCCCCGCGCGACGTCGAAGGCGCATTCGGCGATTACTTTGCCTGCGCTTGAATCGACGTCATTCCCACGCAATGTGCCTGTACCGACAAATAGGCGTCCGGAGCCTTCCCGCTCTGCTTCGGCAACGCGTAATTCACCTGGCACTGCTGCCCCGCCTCGTCGCCCCACTTCACCACCAACGCGCCGTGATCCTCCAGGCCGCGCACAAAAATCCGGCTATCCTGCGCCACCACCCCAACGTTGCGTCCATTCTGGTCCACCACCTCGGCACCGAACGGCAACGCTTCGCCACCGAGCCGCGGCGCCTGAATCAATGCGGCGCGGCCTGCCACCGTCTTGTACTTCAGCATCACGACCGATCCCGCGCGCGGGACCGCATGCTCCGACGTCGATTCGAATTCGACATCCGTCGACGTGCCCTTCGTATCGATGTCCACGGTATTCATGCCATACGGCGTCAGATACGGCACGACCGCGTAACCGCTACGGTTCACTTTGACCCCTTGCGCGCTCGTCACGCGAGCGCCTTCCGCGCCCTTCGCTTCCACGACGCCGAACGTATCGCCGACCGTCTGCGAGAATGTCACGCCGCCCGGGTGCGCGACAATCGAGCCGCTCACCCCCGCGGAAACCTGCGCCGAATGCGCGCCTGCGCTCGCCGACGCAGTCACCTGCGCATACGGTGCGCGATACACGCCGCTCACGCCTGCATTGCCGCTTCCCGAGCCCGCGCTCTGTCCATATGTGCCATACGCGTTGTACGACAGCTGATTGTTCTCGCCCGCCGTGCCGCTCACGCTGGCCTGCAGATTCGAGGTATCGCCGTTCTTCGACAGATTGGTGGTCAGCATCGGCGCATGTTGTGTGTGGCCGAGCGGAATCGTCGTGCTCAACATGATCTCGTTCGACATCGACCCGTCCGAGTTGCGCGTGCGCCCCGCAGTAATGCTGTAGGTGCCGTACTTGTAGCTATTCGAATAGCCTGCCTGAAAGAACGTATCGCTGCCGCTGCGATTCCAGTAGTGCTGCGTCGAGGCCGTGAAAAACACACTGCCGCGATCCTTCAGGTTCTGGTTGATCGTCACCTGCATGCGGCCGCGCTCGCGGTCCACGGTGCTCAGGTCACCGCCGTGCAACGCCGCGTCACGCAGTGTGGCCGCATCGGAAAAGCTCATGTAGCCGGCCGTCGAATAGCGATAGGCCGCCACCGTGATGCTCGTGTCGGTCGGATCGATGAACTTGCTGTAACCGATCCGCAGGCTCGTGCCATGCATTGCATTTTGTCCGGGCACCTGCGTTTGCGATGCGGTCACGTCCGCCGAGAATGCGCCGTATTTTGTATTGAACGCTGCGCCAGTGTTTGCCGCGAGATATCCGTTCGACACGATCGCGCCGCCATAGACCGTCAGCATGTTCGTCAGGCCGCGCTGCATCGTGAACTGCGCGAAGTTCGGCTTCGTCTGCAATGCGTCGTTGCGCAACTGGCCTGCTGTGAACGCGAAACGCGTCGTGCCCGGCCGCAACGATTGCGCAACCGATGCATACGGCACCGTAAAGCTTTTCGTGCGGCCGTCGGCTTCGGTCACCGTCACATCGAGATTGCCGCCGTAGCCTGTGGCGTAGAGGTCGTCGATCTCGAACGCGCCGGGTGAAACCGTCGTTTCATAGATCACCTGACCGTTCTGGCGCACCGTTACGCGTGCATTGGTCTCGGCCGTGCCGCGTACGACCGGCGCGTAACCGCGCAGCGACTCGGGCAGCATGCGGTCGTCGGTGGCAATTTGCGCGCCGCGAAACGACACGCTGTCGAATACGTCGCCCGTCGTATAGGCGTCGCCCAGCGTGACCTGCGAGCGCAGTTTCGCCACGTCGCGCTGCACGTAAGTCGCCACGTTATCGAATCTCGTCGCCTGCCCCGTCGCGGCCGTCACGGACGACTGGTGGCGAAAGTGCCATGCGCCGAGATTGAGGCCTGCGTTCAGGCCCAGGTACTCCTGCGTCGAATGCATGCCAGAGCCGTCCGCACGGTAGGCGTTCGCGTTGTAGCTGACGAAGCCCGCGTTCACGCCCTGCTCCCACATCTCGGGCGGCACATAGCCGCGCGCCGAATTTCGCATATATTTCTGCGGCACGGTCACGACGATCTTCTGCTCGGAGAAGTCGAACTCGACCGTTGCGCCCGGCACCACAGCGCCGAGATCGACGCATTCGCCGGCATCGTTTGACGATGCGTCATCGTTGGCGCTCGGCTTTGCGCCTGTATCGGCCGCGGCTTTCGCAAAGTCGACGCCGAACCCCTGCAACGACTTCCGGCTAAGACACGGACGCGCGCTTTCACCTGTTTGCGCCGGCACAAAGCGAACGTCCTCGTGCGCGACGCGTGCGTCGTTGACCCAGATGTCCACCGAATACACACCCGGCGAAACCGGATTGCCACGCGCAAAACGCGCGACATCGAGCTTTTGTGTGGGATCGGTCTGCAGGAATGTCGTATCGAATGAAACTGCCGCGTTCGAACTGGCGGCGCTATGAGACGAAGTCGGTGCATCTGCCGCCTGTGCGGTGCCCAATACCGCAAAAACGGACAACACGACCGTCGTGATTGGCTTGAGAGTGGATGCGACTGCATCGATCTTGAGATTCAGGTGCGACTGTTGACGGCTTGAGGTCTTCATTCGGCGAACATCGAATAGGTGGTTGCTATCTCGAAAAGCTCAAACCGATGTTATTTTTTCGAGATAACGAAGTACCTAGGACGAGTCCGATTTATGAGATGACCTTTTAAGACACGCGTCGACTTCGCGTCCGATCAGCGTTCGGAGCACAAAATCTGACGCTTATAAGAAACGTTAGGAATCGAAAGCGGGCAAGGGCGACTGCCCTGCCGCGAAGAAGAACCGCGCTCAGTGATGCAATGGTGCGTCGCCCGTCAACGCACCGCCGTAATCGTTGATCGCCGTATATCGAACCGTAGCGGCCCCAGACACCGCATCCATCTTCGGCATCGCCAGCACCGTCGTACCGAGCGGCGGCACCATGCCGCCCGCTTCATTGCGCCAGCTTTGCGAACCATTCACGACGTCGACCTCGCTAAACGAAACGAAATACGGCGTCGGATTCGACACGGACAGCGCTTGTCCTTTTCCTTGCGGCGCCGGCACGAGTTTCCATTCGAGCTGACGCGGCGCGTCGTCCGGGCTGCCCGGCAATTTCGGCGGCCGCACGAACACCTTGATGCGTGTGCGGAAAGCAAACTGCAGCGAATTCGTGTCAGCCTTCTGTTCGGCTTTCGGCGGAATATCGAGCACGTTGAGCCAATAAACGGACTCGCGGTCCTGCGGCAGCGCGGCATCGCCGCTGAAAATCACGCGCAGCATCTGCGCCTTGCGCGGGTCCATCCGGAAAATCGGCGGCGTGATCACGAACGGCACTTTCGCTTCTCCCGGCTTCGAATCCGCGTTGCCATCGTCCATCCATACCTGCACGAGCGAAGGATTCTTGCTGTCGTTTTCGAGCTTGACGGTGACTTCACGCTGATCGAGCGGATAGATGACGCGCGTACCGCCGATTGTCACGCTCGCGTTCGCCCCGCCGATCAGAGCCATGCCGGCGAGGACAGCCGCGATCATTGTCTGAACGAAAGATTTCATCGCATTCACCTTTGCCGCGGAATCGCATCTCAAAAATTGAGGCTTAAAAAGGCGTTTGTGTTTGCAAACGCCTTTTCAAATCTTTACTGGTATTGCATCGTGTATTCGACCGAAGTCGTGACGGGCCCGGCTTCCGCTTTCCCGGTCGCAATATATTGCGCGAAATAATTAAGGATAGCTGAGCCACCGGTGATCGGCTTGCCATTCTCGGAGATTCTGTTGTTGTTGCCGTTGCGAATGTCGATCGGCTGAAGCTGATCGTTCAGCAAACGAATCTCAACGTTTTTCGCGCCGTTGCCGAGGAATTCGTTTTTCAGAAAACCGGTCTCCTGATCGACCGTCGGACCGTTCTCAAAACGCGCGATCGCCTTCGTGGCCAGTCCCGTGCAACCGCTGAGCGACATCTGGATGTCGCCCATGTGCGACGTACCGGCAACCTCGCCGGCGACCACCAGAGAACCCGCCGGGACCACCGGCAGGTTCACGTCGATGTTGGTCTGCGAACCGGACGCGACGCCGTTGATCGAGCACGTCGTATCCGCAACGGCGCCTCGAATGGCAAGGGTGCCGTCCGCTGCATGGGCATTGAGCGACGCCACGCCGAACACACCGGCTGAAATGAATGCGAGCGTAGAAAGACGAGATTTCATGCCTATTTCCAGAAAAGATCGAAGAAGATTGCAAACGCCAGGAGGGCATCGCACTTGCGACGCCCTTTATCCATGACTTACTGGTATTGCATCGTGTATTGCACCGACGTCGACACATTGCCCGCCTCGGCCTTGCCCGTCGCGAAGTACTGCGCGAAATACTTGAGCACCGCCGAACCGCCGGTAATCGCCGTGCCGTTGCTGGCGACATCGTTGTTCTGGCCGGTCACGATATTGATCGGCTGCATGCTCGCATTGAGCAAACGCACCTGGACGTTCTGCGCGCCGTTCGTGCCCGCCGTGTTCTTCAGGTAGCCGGAGGACTGGTCAACCGTCGAGCCGTTTTCGAAACGTGCGACAGCCTTCGTCGCCGCGCCGGAACAGCCGCTCAGAACCATCTGAATGTCGCCCATGTTCGACGTGCCGGCGACCGCGCCCGCCGACGCCAGCGAGCCTGCCTGGACCGTCGGCAGCGTGACCGAAATGTCGGCCGGCGTACCGGATGCGGCGCCGTTGATCGAACACGTCGTATCCGATACCGAACCCTGGATCGTAATCGTGCCGTCAGCGGCGCGAGCATTGATCGATGCGATACAGAAGAGACCACCCGCAACCAGAACGAGCGTGGAAAGGCGCAGTTTCATGTTCATGTTTGACACTCCGAAAGCGAAAATGCAGGTTGAGATCGGTATCGCTTCAGTTCCTATCGTCTGGCGGCACCGTTCCTGATTGCCGCGTCGCTGACACCTCGTGATCGGAGGCTTCGTTGCAGCGCTGAAGCAGTCATCAGGTTGAACAGAATCTTAAAAATGTCGCGACTAAGAGTCCGTAAGACGACTCTTAAATTTGAGATGTTTGTCTCGGCAAAGGATTGAGGCGCGATGGGAGGCAAGCGTCGCAAAGGTGAGGATTTCCGGGAGTCGCGCAAAAGAAAACGCCGCATCGGTTGCCCGGTGCGGCGGCGTCCAGCGGGAAAGGTGAGGATATTCGGGAAATGAATGGCGCTGCTATACGACAGCGTCGTTACACGACAACCGGCTCCGCGGCACGAAGCGCGTGCCGCGCGAGGCGATGCTGCGAGCGTCGCCGGCTACTCTTCGATGAGGAACCGGTCGCGATTCTTCCCAGCCAGCCAGCCCGGGGCGCGGCCGCGGCCGCTCCAGGTCTCGCCAGTCTTCGGGTTCCGGTACTTGGGCGGAAGAGCCGCTTTGCGCGTCGCCTGGCGTTTGCTCGAAAAACCGAGCTCCTCGGCGGTAATGCCGTATTCGGCAATCTTCTCCTTGATGTCGGCAATGGCTTGCGCGACTTCCTTATCGCGCGCAAGCGACATTTCCTTATGAAGTTTTTCGAGTTGCGCAGTCAGCTGCTTATATGTGGCCATCGAGCATCGTCTCCTTTCAGTGTCGAGTACGGCAGATGTGACCGTACCAGACACAAAAAGTGCCGGGTAGCCTGTATTGTCCCGACAAAGCGCTTTTGTGAGCGCGATCAGGTCTTTCGCGCGCGTGCCTCGAGCGCCTTCAAGGCCTCGCTGAGCTTCTTGACGCGGTCCACCTGCGCCGGCACCAATACCGCGCCGGAAACCGAATTGATACGATTTCGCCAATACGACAACGGAATGCCATCATTAGGCGAAATGCGTGGAATTATCCGTTCAAGGTGCTCAATGTCCTTTTCGATTTGATCGTGATTCATCGCGTTCCCCGTATTGACCGTATCTCGAGTCGTTCGTCTTTGCGAAAACGGTATTACTGAAAACCAGTTGCACCATTTCACGTGTCTATTATTTTTTCGAACGTCTTTCCGGTATTGCATGAAACGGCACGCCAGCTCGATCTGCCATGCATCGTCGCCGCGAACGACTGCGAACGAATATAGGACGTCGATCTGAAGGTGTCCGTTGCCCGCCGCACGGAAGTCGTCAGTCCGACTGCCTCGCATGCCGGCGCGCATGCTGTATAGGAGGAAATAAGAACGAGCGCCTGGTTCGCTCAATGAATCGACAGGAAATAAAATCCGACGTCCGGCAAATTATGCTGATTGACTAGGAAAAAAGCCGCTAATTTCGGAATAAGCGAGTCAGCAATCAGACAATGGGTAATCCAATCGGCTTTCACCCGTTTGTCGCGGTGCAGACGCGCCAGACGCGAGTCGCGACTCGTGCGCGTTTCCCGGGGTTCGCGCACGTTCCGCTTCTATTTGCCCTTGCACGCATACAGCAGATTACGAACACCGCTTTCCACCGTCTGGCGTACGACCTCATAGCCCGCGCCGCTGCAACTGGCCGCCGCCTGCTGGTCACAGGAATCCGAGCCGTTCGTACATTGGACGAGCGTCGTCGGACGACCGTCGGATGCAAACAACGGTGCGCTACTGCCGCAGCCGGCCAGAGCGGACACTGCCGCCAGCGCGGCCACGGTGCACATGGCTCGAACCGGACCGAACGCGCGAGCCGTACGCGCCGCCTCGAATAATTGACTGCCGGAGACCTGACTGCATTTCATGGGCAACCCCGCCTGGATCTGTTGGACCTGTTGGACCTGTTGTTTTTCGACGATGAGATTGTGCCATGCGAGCGCTACATTGCGTCATTGCGCATCGTCGGCGCCGGTTGGCCGGTCCGGCGCGGCAAGCGTCTTGTAGGGGGCAGGCGCGCTCACGCCCGTTCCTACGCGGATAAACACCTGCTCGACGTCCGGAATCGCCTCGAGCTGCTGGCGCAGCGCCTGCCGGTCGAATGACGCCGGCGCGCACCCCTCGGCGTAGACGAAGCGACGCTGCACGGTGATCCACAGGCTCGTGCCGTCGAACTGGCGGGAATCGGCGAAATGCGCGCGGATCGCCTCGGCAATCGGCTGATCGTACATATAGGAGTTCGGTTTCGTGCATTTGTGCGCGAGCCAGCAGGTCGTGCCGCGTTCGACCCGGTAATGCGCGTCGTCCTCCATCTGCGCGCGGGTCATCAGCGGGCCTAGCGGAAGCGGACAGCCGGGAAGCGTGTGGGACAGTGCGAAGAACGGGTCGTTGAACCAGTTCTTGCGTTCGAGCGGCGGCGCGACGGCGGCCGATGCAGCCGCTGAAGCCAGCGGGCCCGCGTACGACGGCAGGCCATGGCACAGGCACAGCGCTGCCGCCACGGACAAAAACGCGCGGACCGCCCGGCCGGGGACGCCCATGCGCATACGGCGATGTCGGCTACCCGAGTGTGTCATTCCTCCTCCTCACGCCGTGTCGGCACAGGCGCACCTCGCCAGCACGATCATTAGCACCTGCGTCCCGCCCGACGCTTAATTTCTCGACCGTCAGCACAACGTAAATCGGGTATTCTCATGAGCCTCGCGAAAGCGCGGGCACGGAATCTGTCGAAACGGGCGCCGGCAGCGGCGTGGGCCCGAGCGGCACCCACCGGTCGCGCGCCCACGGCGGGTTCACAGCCGATGTGGAAAACGAAGTTTTGGAGACGCCCCTTGTCCTTTGTCATCGTCCTTGCCGCTCTGGCATTTCTGATGTTCGCCGCCTACCGCGGCTACAGTGTGATTCTCGTCGCGCCGATCGCCGCGCTCGGCGCGGTGCTGCTGACCGACCCTGCAGCCGTCGCGCCGGTCTTTTCCGGCATCTTCATGGAAAAGATGGTCGGCTTCGTCAAGTTGTACTTCCCGGTATTTCTGCTGGGCGCCGTATTCGGCAAGGTCATTGAGCTCTCCGGCTTTTCCGAATCGATCGTCGCGGCCGCGATCCGTTACATCGGCCGCTCGCGCGCGAACGCGGTGATCGTCGCGGTCTGCGCACTGCTGACGTACGGCGGCGTGTCGCTGTTCGTCGTCGTGTTTGCCGTGTATCCGTTCGCAGCTGAACTCTATCGGCAGAGCAATATTCCGAAACGCCTGATGCCGGGCGCAATCGCGCTCGGCGCATTTTCGTTCACGATGGATTCGCTGCCGGGTACCCCGCAGATTCAGAACATCATCCCAACCACGTTCTTCAAAACCACCGCGTGGGCCGCGCCGGGCCTCGGCATCGCGGGGTCGCTGTTCATCATCGTCGTCGGACTCGCGTTTCTCGAATGGCGGCGCCGTTCGGCGATGGCCAAAGGAGAAGGCTACGGCACGTCGCTCGTCAACGAGCCGGAGCGCGTCGAGACCTCGCAATTGCCGCATCCGCTGCTGGCGGTCGCGCCGCTCGTGCTCGTCGGCGTCGCGAACTTCGCACTCACACGCTGGCTGCCGCAATGGTACGGCGCGTCGTACACCGTCGCGCCCGACGTATTGCCGGGCGTGCATGCACCCGTTACCGCGACGATCAAATCAGTGGTTGCGATCTGGGCAGTCGAAGGTGCGCTGCTGCTCGGCATTCTGCTCGTTGTGGCAACCGCGTTTGGCCGTGTGAGCGAACGCTTTGCAACCGGCACCAAAGCGGCGGTAGCGGGCGCACTGCTCGCGTCGTTGAATACCGCATCGGAGTATGGATTCGGCGGTGTGATTGCAGCGCTGCCCGGTTTTATCGTGGTTAGCGATGCGCTGAAGAGCATTCCGAATCCGCTCGTCAATGCCGCCGTGTCCGTCAGTTCGCTGGCCGGCATCACCGGTTCCGCGTCGGGCGGGATGAGCATCGCGCTCGCCGCGATGTCGGATCTGTTCATCAAAAGCGCGGAGGCCGCGCATATTCCGATGGAAGTGCTGCATCGCGTGGTGGCCATGGCAAGCGGCGGCATGGATACGCTGCCGCATAACGGCGCGGTCATCACGCTGCTGGCGGTGACCGGGCTCACGCACCGCGAGTCGTATCGCGACATTTTCGCTGTGACGGTGATCAAGACGCTCGCGGTGTTTTTCGTCATCGCGCTCTATTACGCAACCGGACTGGTTTAAAGCAGTCGCGAAAGCGGACCGGGCTGCCTGCTTCGGTCCGCTGCCCGGCATACGCCGCCTTGACGCCGTTTGCCGTGCCTCGGCGATGCAGAGGAGCACCAAGCCTACGCCCTTCCTCTTGCCGCGCGCCGATCGATACCGTCAAACATCGGTCAACCGGTGGACGACCATGTGCGGCGCGAGCGCCGCCACGGCCTCCTCCAGCGCCATGCGGCGCTCACGCAAATATTCTCCCGGCGCCGCAAACGCCATCCTGTCGCGCCCGTGGTAAGCCGACCGCGACCGCAGTGTGCAGCGACGCCGTTACCTAGCCTTTACCTAGCCTTTACCTAGCCGTTGCCGCCGTGAAACAACGTCAGCTTGTTCGACACCGATGTCACGCCCGGCACCGAGCGAGCGATCTGTTCGGCTTGAGCAATCTGCGAACCGTCCTTCACGCTGCCGCTCAACGTGACCGCACCGCCGCGCGCCTTGACGAACACGCCCGACGCATCGAAACCCTGAGCCTTGCTAAAAGCGCGCCGCACTGCTTTGGCGAGCGCCCGGTCCGCCTGTTTCGACGACTGCGCGGGGGCAGCAGTCGTCGCTGCATCATTTTGCGCGAGCGCGGGTGGAATCGCGAGCGCCAAGCCGGCCGTTAGCAACAGCACCTGAATGATCCTTCGTTTCATATCGCCTCCTCTTTGCGCGTTGTCGCCGTTATCGGCGGAAACGGCCCTGATTTTTAGCACTGTAGGCGATTCGGAAGAAATCCGCAGAGAAGCCCTGTGCGGCCTTGCCACGTAAGGAAGCAAGCCGCCAACAGGGCAAATCGAAGCGTGCCGCAGAGATTCAGCGAACGCTAAACACCGCGACCTGGCGTGCGAGGTCCTGCGACTGCTGATCGAGCGCCTGGGCCGCTGCGCTCGCCTGTTCCACGAGCGCAGCGTTTTGCTGCGTGATCGAATCCATCAGACTGATCGCCGTGTCGACCTGTTCGATGCCCGTGCGCTGTTCGAGCGCGGCCGCCACGATCGCGTTCATCACCAGCGCGAAGCGTTGCACTGTGCCGAGCACCTGCTGCATCGCGTGCTCGGCTTCGGTGACCAACCCGGTGCCGTCGGCCGCGGCACTCACCGAATCGGCGACCAACTCGCCGATCTGTTTCGCCGCGGACGACGAATGCTGGGCAAGTGCGCGCACTTCCGCGGCGACCACGGCAAAACCGCGGCCATGTTCGCCGGCGCGTGCCGCTTCAACGGCAGCATTCAACGCGAGAATATTGGTTTGAAACGCAATGCCGTCGATGATGCCGGTGATATCGGCGATCTTGCGCGAGCTCACGTCGATGCGGCTCATCGTGTCCGTCATGCGGCCAATCACACCACTGCTGCTTTGCGCGGCCGATGAGGCGTCATCGGCCAGACCGCGCGCCTGCTGCGCATGGTCGGCGTTCTGCTTGACGGTTGCGGTCAGCTCGCTCATGCTCGCCGCGGTTTCTTCGAGCGAAGCCGCCTGCTCTTCGGTGCGCGTCGACAGGTCGAGCGTGCCGGCAGCAATCTCACGCGTCGCGGTGCCGATCGCTTCGCAACTGTCGCGCACGGCCGTTACCGTCTTCGATAGTTGCACCTGCATCGTTTTCAAGCCGGCAAGCAATTGCCCCATTTCGTCCGCACGGCGAGTTTCGATGCTGCGGCTCAGGTCACCGGCCGCGATCGCATTGAAATGGCCAAGCGCATCCTCGAGCGGACGCATGATCGCGCGGCGCAATGTGATCCAGCCGACAATGGCGGCCAACAGCCCGATTGCGATCAACGTCGACGACGCGATCAGAAAAGTTCTGAACGAATGTTCCGCCTCTTCGTAACGGCGTTGCGCATTCGTGTAAAGCGTGCGCTTCAATGTTTCGTCGGCAACGGTCAAGTCGTTGAAGAGCGGGCTCAATTGCACGGTGCCGATGCGGTCGGCCGCCGCGCGTTCGCCCTTTTTCAGCGCGTCCATAAACGCGAGCATTGCATTGCGCAATGCCTCGCGATGCTGGTTCGCCGCTTCGATCAAGGACGCTTCGCCCGGCTCGTGCGGCTGTCCGACGAAGCGCCGCCAGGCGTCGTCCGATTGCGCAAGGTATTCGGTCGCACGCGCAATCTGGCGTCGCGTCACGGCATCGTCGACGTTGGCCGTTGCCGCGCCGAGCACAAGACGCATGCGCGCGATCAACAGTTCGGCCGCGCCGATATGCATCGTGGCCGCAAGCTTGTTCTGATACGTGTCGCGATTCGCACGGTTCGCCGTGTAACCGCCTTGCAGACCGAAGCCACCGATCGCAAGCATCAAGGCCGCAAGCAAAGCGACCGTCAGCGCAATGCGCGCTTGCAGTGTGAAGGCGCGGCGGCGTCTTGGCGTGAAGCGGCCGCTTGAACCAGCAGCGGCGTCGTCATGTGATGCGTCAACCGCATCGGCGGCCAGAGCGTACGTCATCGAATCAGGTCCCCGTATTCATCTTCTTATAGGTTGGATCGGCCGATTATGAATCGCCGAGCACTGAACTTCTTTGCATCGGTTCTACCGCGTTGGAGGCAACCGCATCAGGTTGGGCCTTGTTCTGCTGGGTGTTCGGTTGCACATCGCGGGCATGTTGAGAGCCGAAACGCACGCGATACAGCACCGACAGGACCGCCGAAAACACCGCCGTCACCACGAATAGCAGTGCAGCCGCATAGAAAAGCTGTGCGATCGGCAAATGTATCGACAGCAGCAAGCCGCCGATCACAGGCCCCGATACCGAGCCGATCTTACCGACCGAAATGGCACTGCCGACACCCGCCGAGCGGAACGAAGTCGGATAAATCATGCCGGCCACCGCGTACAAGCCATATTGCGCGCCGACCACGCAGAAGCCCGTCGCAAACACGGCAAGCATCAGCCATGCTTGCGATGTCGTGAAGCCGAGCGCGGCGGCGACCGGGGCGCCCAGCGCGGGCAGCGAGATAATCGCGAGCACGCCGTGGCGGTCGACGAAACGGCACAGCACGAGGCCGCCGATCACTCCGCCAACCGAGAACATCGTCGTGATGAGCCCCGCGCCTTGCGGATTGATGCCGATGCCTTCCATCAGAATCGGCAACCAGTTCTGCAGGAAGTAGAGCGTCATCGAGTTAACGATAAACACGATCCACAGCAACGGCGTGATGCCGGCCAGGCCGTCGGAGAAAATCAGCTTCAGCACGAAGCGCTTTTTCTCCTGCACTTCACCCGCGACGAATTGCGCATCCGCGGGAATCTGCAACTCCGGGCGCAGCCGCGCGACGAGTTTGCGCACCGCATCCACGCTGCGCTGGCGCACCACCAGCAGCTTCGCCGATTCCGGCAACGTGAAAATCAGCAGCACGGCGACGAGCAGCGATCCGCCGCCGCCGACCACGAACATCACCGGCCAGCCATAACGATGAATAAGCGACGAAGAAACGATCCCGCCGGAACCCGCCCCGATCGAAAAGCCCGAGAACATCAACGTGACCCACGTCGCGCGCAAACGCTTCGGCGCATATTCGGCCACGAGCGCAACCGAATTCGGAATCACGCCGCCCATACCGATGCCGGCGATGAAGCGCAGCAGCATCAATTCGTTCAACGACGTGACCCAAACCGATGCGAGCGTCAGTGCGCCAAAAAACAGGCTGCCCGAAACGATCGCCTTCTTGCGGCCGAAACGGTCGCCGATATATCCGAAGATAAACGAGCCGATCAGCGTGCCCAGCAGGCCCGCGCCGAACACCGCACCGAATCCGCCTCGCGCGACATGCCACTCCTTGATGATGGCGGGCGCCGCGAACGACACGGCCGTCTGATCGTAGCCGTCCATCAGCATGATCATGAAACACCAGAACAACAGCCCGACGGCGAAGCGCCCCGTCGTTTGTTCTTCTACCAGTGTCGCGATATTGAATGTCCGGTCTGCTTGCATGTGCGTTCCATATGCGTCGTCAGCGCACCGCGCATTCACGCGTGTGCGTTGCCGTGTTCTCCTCATGATCCTGCTTCTGCCCGTTGCAGCGCCGCTGCCCGGGAGCCACAATATAAGGCTCGCCGTGCAGCGGCAGAATCAAAAAATAGCAATGAAGAGATAGAAAAAAGTGAATAAAGCCGCTTATCTCTCACCTCTCGTCACGCCATAGCGCCTCCACGTCAGAACATATGGTTGATGCCGATCCGCCCAACCGTCTGTGTATTCGAGCTCGACGCGAGATAGCCGAACTGTTCGGCGTGCGCATTCGGTCCCGACGCGCGCTGCAGGCCGACGCCCGCGTAAACCTGCGTCACCTTCGACAGGTAGTGGGTAAAAAACAGGTTGTACTGATTGAACGCAAGGTTGTCGAACGTCGAGTGGTCGTACGTCACGCGCAGTATGTAAAGGTGTGCACCGCCGCTCAGATCGATATTCACGCCGGTCTGATAGTTGCGCTCGTGCTCCGCGCCCTGCGCGTTTTCGAGCTTGACGTCCGTGTACGTGAAGTGTGGCGTGAATGCGCCGATCACCACCGACCCGCCCACGGCAATCGTGCTGTAGCGGCTTGCGTTGAACTGCACGCCGGCGCGCAGCGGTTGGCCCAGCAGCGACGTCAGGCTAAAAACGCCGAACACATCCGCCGTACGGTTGTGCGACATCGTGTACGCGGCGCCGAATTTCACGATGCCGTTCCCGTATCGCACGCCGAAGCTGTACTGCCGTCCCGCGCTGAAATCGCCGGCCTGGTTGCCGAAACTGTTCATCACGCCGGCCTGAAAGCCGTGAAAATTGATCGTCTGGTACTTCACCGAGTTGTTCAGCGGATGCGTATTAGCAAGTCCGTCGAGATTGCCGATCGTATAGAACGACGAAATACCCGGTACCGAGTTGTTCAAGGCACCGACGTACTCGTAGATGTAGTCGGGAATATTGCCGAAGCTGAGCGAGCCCCACTTGTCATTCGCAAGCCCGACGTACGCATCGCGGTTGAAGAAGCTGTTCGGGTTGATTTGCGCCCCGGTATTGGACAGGTAGCCGGATTCGAGCCGCGCGAATGCGGAGTTGCCGCCGCCCAAGTCTTCCCGAAGCAGAAAACCCCAGCGGTCGGGCGTCCGTTTGCCTGCCGATTCCTGCACCAGATGGCCTCCGTGCGCGTTCGTCACGAAGTCGATACCCGTATCGATACTCCCGTATATCGTGGCAGACGACTGCGCGAGCGCAGGACAACTCAATAGCGCGGCACATCCGCCGACGAGCAATGGTGTCTTCAACTTGCCTCCAAATATTGTTTTGCGATGTTGTTATCGTGTCCGGCCGTGGTCTCCTTGACCGGCACGGCTGTCTGTCGTGCGTGAAGACCCGCGCTTCGCGTCATCGTCTCCAGTTGATTCGCTTCGCGCGTCGACAGTCTGTTGACGCAGCGCAAAGTTTAGCGATGTCATTTACGATTTTGAATCGTGAAATATTTATCAATCGATAGAACAATGCGAATACTCGCCTGGGGTATTTACCAGGGGATCCCGAAAAAACCGATTACGCGTCTTTAATCGCCGCTATTGCGCGTGCTACCATCCGCGCGATCAAAACGAGTTTCGAAACGGGAAAAATCCGCTCTCGCGGAGGAGAACAGAATGCAAGTCAGGGCAGTCCCGCCGCGGCGCATGGTCGTCGGCATCAGCGGAGCATCGGGCGTCGTATACGGCGTGCGGCTCCTGCAATTGCTCCGCCAGATGGACATCGAAACGCACCTGGTCATGAGCCGCTCCGCGCAGGTCACGCTCGCGCACGAATCGGACTACAGCGTCGCCGACGTGCGCGCACTCGCAACCGTCTGCTACTCGAACACCGACATCGGCGCCGCCATTTCGAGCGGCTCGTTCCCCGTGATGGGCATGATCGTCGCGCCCTGTTCGATCAAAACGCTATCGGAAGTCGCCACAGGCGTGACCAGCGGGCTGCTCTCGCGCGCCGCGGACGTCACCTTGAAGGAGCGCCGCCGGCTCGTGCTGATGGTGCGCGAAACGCCGCTGCATCTGGGCCACCTGCGCAGCATGACGAGCGTCACCGAAGCGGGCGCGATCGTCTATCCGCCGGTGCCCGCATTCTACGCGAACCCGGAATCGATTGAGGATATGGTCGACCATACGCTCGGCCGCGTGCTCGACCTGTTCGGCATCGAGACCTCGGTCGTGCATCGCTGGGGCATGTAGCCGGCATGCCTCCCGTCATGCGCCGCAATTAACAAAATTGCTCGATGATTCGTTCGGATTCTTTTGCTTCTTAAGTGTCAGGCGTTGTTTTAAAGTTCATTTCGGTTTCAACGGGTAATCCATTAAAACGGCATTAAAAAGATTTATCGATGGATTGATAAATTAACCCGATAAAACACGCCCAACACGAAAAGAGGTTGATTCGACGAATGAAGATAGTCATTGCGGGAGCCGGAATCGGCGGGCTGACGGCCGGCGTTGCGTTACTGAAGAAGGGCTTCGACGTCACGATTCTCGAGCAGGCGCAGGCGCTCAAGGAGATCGGCGCCGGCGTGCAGTTGAGCCCGAATGCGACGCGCGTGCTTTACCAGATCGGCGTCGGCGACACGCTCGAGGGCCTTGCGTGCGAGCCGCCCGGCAAGCGCGTGCGGCTGTGGAACACCGGCCAGTCGTGGCGCCTCTTCGATCTCGGCGCGGCGTCGCGGGAGATCTATGGCTATCCGTACTTCACGCTGCACCGCGCCGACCTGCACCAAGGGCTCGCCGACGCGGTCTATGCGCTCGCGCCGAACGCGATCCGCCTCGGCGAAAAGGTAGAAGGCATCAAGCAAAGCGGCGGGACGGTCGAGGTCACCACGGTTCAGGGCAACGTCTACGAGGCCGATCTGCTGATCGGCGCGGACGGCGTGCACTCGCGCGTGCGGCGCGCGCTGTTCGGCCCCGACGAACCCGTCTATTCGGGCGTGATGGCCTGGCGCGGCGTGATCGAAGCGGAAAAACTGCCCGAACATTTGCGCACCGCTTACGGCACGAACTGGGTTGGACCGGGCGCGCACGTCATTCACTATCCGTTGCGCGGCCACAAGCTCGTGAACTTCGTCGGCGCGGTCGAGCGTGACGGGTGGCAGGTCGAATCGTGGTCCGAACGCGGTACGCTCGACGAATGCCTGAAAGATTTCGAGGGCTGGCACGACGACGTGCGCGCGCTGATTTCCGCGATCGATATTCCTTACAAGTGGGCGCTGATGGTGCGTGAACCGATGACGCGCTGGAGTTCCGGTAACGCGACGCTGCTCGGCGATGCATGCCATCCGACGTTGCCGTTCCTCGCGCAAGGCGCCGGCATGGCGATCGAAGACGGTTATCTGATCGCGCGCTGCCTCGAACGCTACGCGGGCGACCTGCCGCGCGCGCTCGAGCGTTACGAAGCGTTGCGTCTCGACCGCACCGCGCGGGTCGTGCGCGGCTCGGCCGCCAACGCGACGCGCTTTCACAATCCGCAACTTGCGCACGCCGAAGGCGCGGCCGAATACGTCGACCGCGAATGGAGCGAGGAGCGCGTGAAAGAGCGCTATAACTGGCTGTTCGAATACAACGTCGATACGGTCGAAGTCTGATTTCAGCCGCCTGCCCTCGCGGGCGAAAGCCGGAGTAAGCGCACGAGCGCCACTCCGGCTACAGCACAAAGGAGACGATAGATGGCCACGATACCCGCCGTCCTCGGACTGCACCACTTTGCGTGGCGTTGCCGCAATGCCGAGGAGACGCGTCATTTCTACGAAGACATCCTCGGCCTGCCGCTCACGCACGTGATCCGGCTCGACCGCGTGCCGAGCACCGGCGAGTACTGTCCGTACGTGCATCTGTTCTTCGAACTCGCGGACGGGTCGAACATCGCGTTCTTCGATCTCGGAGACAATACGGCGGCGCTGCCGTCGCCGAACACGCCCGCGTGGGTCAATCACATCGCGTTTCGCGTTGCGTCGCTCGACGAGCTCGAAACGATGAAGCAGCGTCTCGTCGAGAATGGCATCGAGGTGCTCGGCGTGACCGATCACCACTTCGTGCGCTCGATCTATTTCTTCGATCCGAACGGATTGCGTGTCGAACTGACCACGGTCGTCGCCGATGCCGCCACGCTCGAAGGCTTTAAACTACGCGCTCGCGGCACGCTCGATGCGTGGACCGCGGAACAGAAAAAAGCAGCATTGGAGACACGCGCCGCATGAGCGAGCTGAATTCCACTCACGACCCCGCTCTGCGCAGCTGGGTCGAATCGGCCAATCTGCCCGGCGCGGACTTCCCGATTCAAAACCTGCCGTTCGGCGCATTCGAGCGCGACGGCAACGCTCGCACCGGCGTGGCGATCGGCGATCGCATCGTCGATTTGCAGGCGCTGCACGATGCGGCACTGTTCGACGGCGATGCCGCAATCGCGTGCGCAGCCGCCGCTTGCGGCGATGGCACGCTGAACCGCCTGATGGCGCTCGAACGCCGTTATCTGAGCGCGCTGCGCCGCGCACTCTCCGCGCTGTTGCGCAGCGATTCGCCGATGCTGTCGCAGGCGCAGGCGCTCGCGGCTGCCCTGCTGCCACGCATGGCCGACGTGACGATGCGGCTGCCGTGCGAGATCGGCGACTACACCGATTTCCTGACGTCGCTGCATCACACCGAACGGCACGGCCGCTACAAGGGTCTCGCCGATCCGCTGCCCGCCGCGTTCAAATCGCTGCCGATCGCGTACCACGGCCGTGCATCGTCGCTGCGCGTGAGCGGCGGCGACGTGCGCCGCCCGCACGGTCAGTATCGCGATGCACAGGGCAATGTGCGTTTTGGCCCGGCACCCGCGCTAGATTTCGAACTCGAACTCGCCGCGTTTATCGGCCGCGGCAACGCGCTGACGCAACCCGTCGCGATCGACGACGCACACCAGCACATCTTCGGCTACTGCCTGCTCAACGACTGGTCCGCGAAAAGCATTCAGTGGTTCGAGCAGGTGCTCGGGCCGTTCCTTGGCAAGAGCTTTCACTCGAGCCTCTCGCCGTGGATCGTCACCGCGGAGGCGCTCGCGCCGTTCCGCAAACCGGCGCCTGCGCGTGCTGCGGGCGATCCCGTCATCATGCCGCATCTGAACGGCTCCTTCGACCAGCGAACCGGCGGCCTGAACATCGAGCTCGACGCGTTCCTCTCGACCGCGAAACTGCGTGCCGCGGGCGCTGCGCCAATGCGCATCACGCGCACGCATCTCGACAATCTGTACTGGACGTTCGCGCAGATGGTCGCACATCACACGAGCAACGGCTGCAATCTGCGCACTGGCGATCTGCTCGGCAGCGGTACGATTTCCGGCGCCGACGATCTTTCGCGCGCATGTTTGACCGAGCTGACGAACGCGGGCAAAGATCCGCTGCAGTTGCCGAACGGCGAAACGCGCACCGCGCTCGAAGACGGCGACGAAGTGATTTTCCATGCACGCGCCGTGCAACCGGGCGCCGTGACGATCGGCTTCGGCGAATGCCGCGGCACGATTGCGCCGGCATTCGATACGTCGCGCCCGACCGGAACGACGCCAGCGCGCAGCGAGGCCCACGTATGACCGCTCTGAACGGATATGTGCAGGTCGGTCATGGCCCGCGCAAAGTGATCGCACTGTCTGGCTGGTTCGGCAGTTCGGCCGACTGGCAAACGCTCGCACCGGCGCTCGACACCGACACGTTCACGTACGCTTTCTTCGACTATCGCGGCTACGGCGAATCGCTCGAACGCGACGGCGCTTTCACGTTCGCCGAAGCGGCAAGCGACGTGCTCGCGCTTGCCGATCATCTCGACTGGCCGCGCTTCAGCCTGATCGGGCATTCGATGGGCGGCATGGCCATGCAGCGCGTGCTGCTCGCGGCGCCGCAGCGGATCGAGCGGATGGCCGGCATCTCGGCGGTGCCCGCATGCGGTTCGCGGATGGATGCGGCGCGCCTCGCAGGCTTCAGTGCGACCATCAACGATGTGTCAAAACGCGCAGGCATCATTGCCTTTTCAACCGGTAATCGACTCACGCCGCGCTGGAGTTCGCATCTTGCGAACGAATCGATGCGGCTGTCGCGCCGCGAGGCGTTCGCCGGCTATCTTCCCGAATGGGCGACGCGCGATTTCTCGGCCGAACTTGCAGGAAGCGCGGCCGCACAGGTGCCAGTCAAGCTTTTTATCGGCGAGCACGATCCGACACTGACCGCCGATCTGATGAATCGCACATGGCTCGCGTGGTACGAGCACGCAACGCTCGAAACGCTCGCGAATGCGGGCCACTACGCGATGTACGAAGTACCCGTTGCGCTTGCAACGAAGCTGGAAGACTGGCTGAAACAAACGACGTAGCAACACCGGCTGCGCGCCGTGGTCCGGCGTGCGACCGCAGGAGACTTCATGTACGAGACCACCTATCTGCGCGCATCGACGCTCGAAGAAGCCGTCGCGTGGCTGCGCGAACATGACGAAGCGCGGCCGCTATCGGGCGGCATGACGCTAATTCCGACGCTCAAGCAGCGGCTCGCGGCGCCGTCCCATCTGATCGATCTCACGCGTATCGACGCGATGCGCGGCATCGCGGTCGAAAACGGCGTGCTGCGCATCGGCGCGTTGACGCGCCATGCGGAAGTCGCCGCTGCGCCGCTCGTCGCCGACGCCATTCCCGCGCTTGCGCAGCTCGCGAACGTGATCGCCGACCCGCAAGTGCGCAATCGCGGCACGATGGGCGGCTCGGTCGCGAACAACGACCCCGCCGCCGACTATCCGGCCGCCGTCATGGCGCTGAACGCGCACGTCGTCACGTCCGGGCGTCGTATTGCCGCCGACGACTACTTCGTCGATACGTTCGAAACCGCGCTCGCGCCCGACGAACTCGTCACCGCGATCGAATACGCGATTCCGCTGCGCGGCGCGTATGCGAAGTTCCGGCAGCCGGCCTCGGGTTATGCGGTGGTCGGCGTATTCATCGCGCAGTACGACGACGCTGTGCGTGTCGGTGTAACGGGTGCCGGCGCATCGGTATTCCGCTGGCACGACGCCGAGGAGGCGCTGACTCGCGAGCTTTCCGAAGCATCGCTGGCGCCCGTGAAAATGGACACGTCGACACTGCCCGACGATCCAAACGCGTCGGCTGCCTATCGCGCGCACCTGATCGAAACCTACGCGCGCCGCGCATTGCAGACGCTGCTCGCGCAGCCGCTGCGCCCGCGCGCCTAACGCAACCTTTGTATGGCCGGGAGTACGCGCTGAAGCGCGCACGCTCATCGCCTTGCCGCCAGGAGACAAACACATGGAATTCACCGGATCGCAAACCATCGCTGCATCGCGCGAACACGTATGGCGTGGCCTGAACGACGCAGCCGTGCTGCAGGCCTGCGTGCCGGGCTGCGAAGCCTTTACCGCCGAAAGCGACGACGAGTTCAAGGCCGTCGTGGTCGCCTCGGTCGGGCCCGTCAAGGCGCGCTTCAAGGGCACGCTGCTGCTGTCCGAGCGCGATGCGCCGAACGGCTACAAGATTGCAGGCCAGGGCGAAGGCGGCATTGCAGGCTTCGGCAAGATGACTGCGACCGTCACGCTTGCGGACGCCGAAGAAGGCGGCACGTTGCTCACGTATGTCGCTGAAGCCCAGGTGGGCGGCAAGCTCGCGCAGATCGGTTCGCGGCTCGTTACGTCGGTGGCGAACAAGCTCGCGGCGGAATTTTTCAAGCGGTTCAACACGACGATGAGCGCATCGATGAGCGCGGACGCTGAAGAACCCAGCGCTGCAGCGAAGTAAGCGTCCCCGCGTGCGACCGTTATAGCAAGGAACAGGTGAATCATGGTTGAAGTTCAGTTGCAGGTGAACGGCGTCGATGTCCGGCATGAAGTACCGGACCAGATGCTGCTCGTCGAATTTCTGCGCGAGACGCTGCGCCTGACCGGCACGCACGTCGGCTGCGACACGAGCCAGTGCGGCGCATGCACGGTCAATCTCGACGGCGTTTCCGTGAAGTCGTGCACGGTGCTCGCCGCGCAGGCAAGCGGCGGCCGCGTCGTCACCGTCGAAGGGTTGAAGCCGAACGAAACAACAGGCCTGCACCCGGTGCAAAACGCATTCGTGCAATGCCACGGCCTGCAATGCGGGTTTTGCACCCCGGGCATGATCATGTCGTGCGATTTCTATCTGCGCGAAGCGCCAGCTCTCGACGAAGCGAGCATCTGCCACAGCCTCGAAGGCAACATCTGCCGTTGTACGGGCTACGTGAACATCATCGAAGCCGTGAGGCACGCGGCGCGCGAGATGTACCCGGAGCATGCGGCAGGCGCCGCGCATCGGGAGGAACAGCACTCATGATCGGCAAACCGATACCGCGTGTCGAAGACCAGCGCTTCGTCACCGGCAAAGGACAGTACACCGACGATTTTCGCGTCGAAGGCCAGCTTCACGCGGCCTTTTTGCGTTCGCCGCACGCCCATGCGGCACTCAACTCGATCGACACGAGCGCGGCGCGCGAGGCGCCCGGCGTCGTCGCGGTGCTCGTCGGCCAGGACTACGTCGACGACGGTTTGATCGGCTGCGACCATGTACCGAATCCGATCGACGCCGTCGATGCGACGAAAAAGGCATTTGCCACGTCGCTGACCGGTTCGATCTTCAATCAGCTGCATATTCCGCTGCCTGTCGATCGCGTTCGCTATGTCGGCGAGGCAGTCGCGATGGTCATCGCCGAAACGCCGCTGCAGGCGCGCAATGCGGCCGAGATGATCGAGGTCGACTACGACGTGCTCGACGCCGTCGTCAATGGCGCCGATGCGATGCAGGAAGGTGCGCCGCAGTTGTGGGACGGCGCGCCCGGCAACCTGTGTTTCCAGACGCAAATCGGCGATCGCGACGAAGCGCGCCGCATTCTCGCGACGGCCGACCATGTCGTGCAACGCGAGTTTCACCATAGCCGGCTCGTCAATTGCCAGATGGAGCCGCGCAGCGCGATCGGCGACTACGATGCGCAAACGGGCACCTACACGCTTATCTCGGGCAGCCAGGGCGCCGTGCGTCAGAAACTCGTGCTCGCCGGCGCGTTGAAGGTGCCGCCCTCGCAGGTGCGCGTGGTATGCCCGGACACCGGCGGCGGCTTCGGGCCGCGCTCGTTCGTCTACGTCGAGCAGCTCGCGGTCGTGTGGGCCGCACGCCGCATCGGACGTCCCGTCAAATGGACCAGCGATCGTAGCGAAGCGTTTCTGTCCGACTATCAGGGCCGCGACCAGATCATTCGTTCGACGATCGGTTTTTCGAAAGACGGCCGCATTCTCGCGATCGACAACGAATGGATCGGCAATGTCGGTGCGCATACGGTGTCGTATGTGCCGATGTCGAATGGAACGCGCATCATGACGACCGTCTACGATGTGCCGGTCGCGGCCGTGCATGTGAGCGCGGTGCTGACCAACACGGTGCCGACCGCGCCATACCGCGGCGCGGGCCGGCCCGAGGCGCACCATGTAATCGAGCGCATGCTCGATATCGCCGCCGCGCAACTCGGCATCGACCGCACGGAGATTCGCCGGCGCAATCTGATCGCACACGAAAAGCTGCCTTATCGCAGCGCGATGGGCCTCACTTACGACAGCGGCGAGTTTTCGCGCAATATGGAACGCGCGCTCACGCTGGCCGAATGGAGCACGTTCGAAACGCGCCGCGCGCAATCGCGCGCACGCGGCAAGCTGCGCGGCATCGGGCTCGCGAACTACATCGAGTCGCCGGTCGGTGCGCCGCGCGAGCGGATCGAGCTGACGGTGCTGCCCGGAGAACAGGAAAGCGGCCACATCGAGATCGTGTCGGGCACGCAATCGACAGGGCAAGGCCACGAAACCACGTTCGCGCAGGTCATCGCGCAACATCTGGGCGTGCCGATGTCGGCGGTCAAGCTGCGCACCGGCGACACCGCATTCGTCAGCGTCGGCGGCGGCAGCCACTCGGACCGCACGATGCGCCTCGGCGGCATGCTGCTCGTCGATACCGCCGCGCAGATCATTGCGACCGGCAAGCGCGTTGCCGCCGCGCTCTTCGATATCGCGGAAAACAAGGTCGAATTCGCCGACGGCCATTTTGTCGATTCGACGACGAGCCGCCGCGCAAGCCTCTTCGAAATCGCGCGCCGCGTGGCGAGCGACGGCATGCCGGGCGAGCCCGGCAAGAAAAAGCTCTATGCGGAAGCGGAAGTCAATACACGCGTGCCCGCGCATCCAACCGGCTCCGCGATCTGCGAACTCGAAGTCGATCCCGATACCGGCGTCGTCACGCTCGTCAACTACACGTCGGTCGACGATGTCGGCCAGCCGATCAACCCGCTGATCGTCGAAGGTCAGGTGCATGGCGGCCTCGCACAAGGAATCGGCCAGGCGCTCTCGGAAACCTGCTACGTGGACCGCGAAACGGGCCAGGTGCTGACCGGCTCGTATATGGATTACGGCATGCCGCGCGCCGGTGTCGTGCCGCCGCTGCGCGTCGAGCTGACCGAAGACCCGACGCACGGCAACCCGCTGCGCGTGAAAGGCGGCGGCGAAAGCGGCATTACGCCGGCCACGGCGACGATCTTCAATGCGCTGGCCGACGCGCTGAAAGAGATCGGCGACGAAGAGCTCGACATGCCGGCCACGCCGAAGATCGTCTGGGAGTACATCCATCGCGACGCCGCGTAAAAGTCGCACCACGTAGAAGCGTGGCTCTGAACCGAACACAAGGAACCTGCAGCATGTCCACTGAATTCGTTGCAATCAGGCGCGACGGTCCGCTCGTCGACATCGTGCTCGACCGGCCGGAAAACGGCAATCTGATCAACGCCGAGATGAGCGAGGCGATTATCGCCGCGGTGTCGAATATTGACGACGATGTCAAGCTCGTGCGCATCGTCAGCAGCAGCGCCGATTTTTGCAAGGGCCGCCAGTCGCCGATGCCGCCCGCCGACGCCAAGCCATCCGCGGAGACGCTGCGGCGCGTGGTCGCCGCGCCGCCGCTCGCGTTGTACGACGCGTTGAAGGCAGTGCGCGTGCCGGTGGTGTCCGTCGTGCGCGGCGAGGCGATCGGCGTCGGTTGTGCGCTCGCCGGTGTCTGCGACATCGCGCTCGCGGCCGACAGCGCCGTGTTCCAGATCCCCGAAATGGAGCGCGACATTCCGCCGACGCTCGTGATGTCCGCCTTGATCGGCCGCGTGCCGATCAAGACCGTCGCACATATGGTGCTGAGCCGCGAACGGCTGAGCGCCACCGAAGCGCTGCATGCGGGGCTCGTGAGCCGCGTGGTTGCCGCGAGCGAACTCGATGCGGCCGCGCAAACGCTCACGCAGACGCTGCTTGGCTGCAGCGCCGTCACGTTGCGCGCGGTCAAGCAGTTCTTGCATCTCGCGCCGGAAATGCCTGCGTCGGGCGCGAGCGGTTTCGCCGCGCACCTCGCCGCGACGGCGCTGTCGGCGCGCTTCTGATTTTCCGGTCGAAGCGGCACGCTGCAGGCGCAAGACGGCGTGCCCGAACGACACAAGCAGCACACAAGCAGGACACAAGGGGCCTACAAGCAAACCGCAAGCAGTCCATCAGTAGCCCATAAGCATACGCACGACTTACCCATACGCATCGCACGAGGACCCTCCCTTGAGACCGAAGACAGTCATCCCCTCCACCGTGCAAGGCGCGGCGGCCCCGGACCTCGAACAGTTCCGCCTGCGACGCTTTCTCGAAGCGCTCGGCGAAGACGAACTCGAACCGCGCGAAGAGCCGGTCGATCTCGCGGACGTTGCCGGGATCATGGAAGGCAACCCGCGCGCGGTGTGGTTCAAGCAGCCGGGCGGCAGCAGTTTTTCGCTGGCGGGCAGCGTTGCCGCAGGCCGCACGCGCCTCGCGCAAGCATTCGATACGACGCCGCAGAACCTGCTCGCCACCGTGCGCGAGCGGCTCGCAGTCAAAGGCAAGCTCGTCGAGGTCACGCGCGAGGAAGCGCCCGTCCAGCAGGTCGTGCTGACCGGCGAGGCATGCGACTTCACCGCGCTGCCCGTACATTTGCAGCACGATCTCGACGGCGCGCCGTATATTTCCGCGTCCATCGATTTCGCCGTCGATCCTGAAACGGGCTGGACCAACGTCGGCATTCGCCGGCTCATGCTGCGCGGCCGTCGCACAGCGGGCGTCGACCTCGTCGCGCCGTCCGATCTGCGCGCGATCAGCATTGCGCATTCGAAGCGCGGCGAGCGTCTGCCGATCGCGTTCGCGGTCGGCACGCATCCGGTCGATCACGTCGGCGCGACGATGCGCATTCCCGCCGACGAGCTCGAACTCGTCGCGGCATTGCGCGGCACGCCGATGGGCGTCGTCAAATGCGTGACGAACGATCTGCTCGTCCCCGCCGACGCGGAATTCATTCTCGAAGGCTATCTCGACGAGCGCGGCCACGCGGAGCCCGAAGGCCCGTACGGCGAATTCCTCGGCTACTACGGCGGCGTCAAGACCAACCCCGTCTTCCATCTGACCGCGATCACGCACCGCCGCGACGCGGTGTTCCAGACCTGCACGATCGGCGGGCGCGCGATGGCGCGCACCGATACGGCCCAGCTCGCCGCGCTGCGCACCGAAGTGACCGTGTGGCGCGCGCTCGAAACCGCCGTGCGCGAAGTGAAGGCCGTCTACTGCAGCGCAGCGACAGGCGGCATGTTCAACGTGCGCGTCGCACTGCAGCAGCGCGTGCCGGGCGAAGCGCGCAACGCGATCGCCGCGGTGTTCGCGTCGCTCGCAAACGTCAAGCACGTGTTCGTCGTCGACCCGGACATCGATATCTTTTCCGAAGAGCAGATGGACTGGGCGCTCGCGACGCGTTTCCAGGCGGACCGCGATCTCGTCGTGCAGAACGGCTTGCGCGCGATGCCGCTCGATCCGTCGCTGCATGGCCTCGCGCACGGCACGGCGAGCACCGCGAAGGCGGGCTTCGATCTCACGCTGCCGCTGCTCGCGCCCGGCGCGGTGCGGCCGCTCGAGCATCGCGTGCCGACGCCGCCGCAATATGCGGGCGCGCGCTTCGAGTCGCTCGAAGCCGCGCTCGAGGACGGACCGAAGCGCTTTGCAGAACTGATGGCGGCGACAGGTACTCGCGACGGACGCGAAGTCGTGCGCTGGCTCGAAGACATCGAGGCGACGCGCACGATCACTCGCGACGGCGAAGGACGGTACGCGTTTTCGTAACATCGGTCTCGCAGGCGCCAAACCCGCGTGAAATGCGGCAGTAACAATGGCGTCTGCGAATCGATGCTTCTGTGCACGAAGCGAACGGGATAGAATCTGCGGCAACCGTTGGTCGGAAACGAAGGGTCGCCGTAGATATGAATTTGTCCATCAAGCAGCTGAAAGTGTTCCTCGGCGTGGCGAACGCCTCGAGTTTCACGAAAACCGCGCAAAGCATGCACCTGAGCCAGGCTGCGCTCAGCGCGATCATCCGGGAACTCGAAACCCAGTTGCAATGCCGTCTGCTGGAACGCACCACGCGCACCGTCGCGCTGACGGAAGCCGGCCGCGCGTTCTATCCGACCGCGATGAAAATCGTGGAAACGCTCGAAAAGTCGGTCGTCGAACTGAACGAGCTCGGCCGCCAGAAGCAGGAATCGCTACTGCTCGGCTGCACGCCGATGATTGCCGCGAGCCTGATGCCGCAGGTGCTCGGGCGTTTCGCGGCTGCCTATCCGACGTCGACCGTCGAACTCGTCGACCGGCCGCCTGGCGAGTTGCTGCGGATGGTCGAGGACGGCGACCTCGATGCGGCATTCGGTATATTTTTCTCGCAGCTTTCCGGCATCGACCGCGTGCCGATGTTTCCGTCACGGCTCGTCGCCGTATCCGCGGAAAGCGATATGTCGCTGGGCGGCCCCGCAGCGCGCGAGCGGCATGGCGTGCGCTGGAGCGCGCTCGAAGGGCTGCCGCTGATCACTCTGCCGAAGGACAACCCGCTGCAACGGCTGATCGAGGCGACGCTCTCGAAAGAAGAAGTAACCGTGAGCCGGCGCATGGTGGTCGGGCATCTGCAAACTGCAATCGCAATGGCGCACGAAGGCCTCGGCATCGCCGTCATGCCTTCGTTCTGCGAACACATCTGCAAGCACTATCGCGTGCAGATCGACGTGATACGGCCGGAAGTGGAGTTCTCGTTTTACCGGATCACGCGCAGCGGCCGCGATACGCTGTCGGTGCTCGATGCGTTCACGGAAATGTTTGCGCAGGCTGCTCAACAACGGCCTTCGGCACTCGCCGCGCAAGCCGCTGCGACCACGCAAGCAGCGCGGAAAACAGCGCGATAAACACGAACACCGCCGACACGTTCACGAAGAGCCGGCCAAGCGGCAAATGCATCGCAAGCAGTACGCCGCCGAGCATCGATCCGGCCACCGAGCCCAACTTGCCCACGCCAATCGCGCTGCCGACACCGGCCGAACGCAGCGTCGTCGGATAGACGATCCCGGCCACCGCATACAGTCCAAACTGCGTGCCGATCACGCAGACGCCGCTCGCAAACACCGCGGCAAACAGCAGCGCGACGGGCATCGGCATACCGAGCGAGGCCGCGATCGGGCAACCGAGCACCGCGAGCGTCAGCACGACAGCCATGCCGTAGCGGTCTACGCAGCGGCTTAGGGCAAGCGCGCCGACCGTGCCGCCGACCGGAAACATCATCGCAACCTGCGCGGCGCGCACGGGTTCGAGATGACTCATGCCGAGCAGAATCGGCAACCAGTTCTGCAGAAAATGCAGCGCCAGCGAATTGAGCACGAACACGATCCACAGCAGCGGCGTGATACGGCGAAGTTCATTGCCGAACAATGCAGCGACGCTTGCGCGCTGCGTTTGCGATTCGTCGTCGAGCACATAGTGCGCATCGGCATTTGCGTTCTGATCGGCGCCGAGACGGCGCGCGAGCTGCGCGATACGCTGAGGATCGCGCCCATTCATGATCAGAAAGCGGATCGATTCGGGCAGCAACGCGAACGATGCAAACGCAACCGCCACCGCAGCGATGCCGCCGACGACAAACACGACCTGCCAGCCGAAATGCGGCAACAGCCACGAAGCAACCGCACCGCCGCCTCCCGCGCCGATCGAAAAACCGGAGAACATCAGCGTGATCCATGTCGCGCGGCGTGCCTTCGGCGCGTATTCGGACACGAGCGCAACGGTGTTCGGCACGACGCCGCCCATGCCGATGCCGGCGAGAAAACGCAACAACGTCAGTTCGCCGAGCGAAGATGCGCGCGCGCTTGCCAGCGTCAGGACACCGAATAGCACCGTGCCGTAGATAATCGTGCGCCGGCGGCCGAAGCGATCGCCGCTGAAGCCGAGCAGCAGCGATCCCACCAGCACGCCAAACAATCCGAAGCCGAAGACGTGTCCGAAACCGGCGGCGTCCGTATGCCACTCGGCGATCAATGCAGGAGCGGAGTAGGCAACGGCAACCTGATCGTAGCCGTCGATCAGCACGATCAGAAAACACCATGCAATCAGGCCGATTGCGAACCCGCCGAGCTTCTGTCGCTCGACGAGCGCGGAAACATCGACGGTGGGGCGGCGATTGGCAGCCGTGCCGGCGCCGTCGTGGGTATCTGAAACCACGGTCATGTTCGTCTCCTCCCTGCGCGCGTCGCCTCGATCGGCGAGCGGTGCGCCTGCGCTTTAGCGCAGGATTTTGTCTCGTTGGGCAGCTTTCTGTTTGTGATGGCCTGACGAAGCAGGCCGCAAGCCGTCAACGAGTGTAGTGAAACGCACCAGCGAAGGGAATCAACGAATCATGATTGGTTGATCGAACGATTCGATGAATCGTCAAACTTCAAAAAAACTCAATTCGAGGCTGAACGGCAGGCTGAACGGCAAGCCACGCTCAGCCGCGACGCTCGACCGCGGGCTCGGCCCGATTGCCGCGTGCCATGCTCGAAAACACGCCATCGCGCCGAATCAGGCCATGGAACATCGCCGCGGCCAGATGCCCGAGAAAGCTTAGAAACAGCAGCATCGCGAGCCACGTATGCGCGCCGCGCAGGAACGCGTAGAGCCGCGGACTCTGCGGGACGATGGGCGGCAGATCGAAACCCGGAAACATATGCACCGGAAAGCCGCCCGCCGACAGCATCGACCAGCCGACCAGCGGCATCGCAAACAGCAAGAGATAGAGCAGCCAGTGCGAACCTTGCGCAACACAGCGCTGCCAGCCCGGCATATCGCCCGGCAACGGCGGCGGACGGTGCGTGATACGCACGATCAGACGCAGCACGACGAGCAAGAGAATCGCAATGCCGAGCGGCCGGTGGATCGCGATCAACGTCAGATGCAGCCGCGAAACGGTTGCGACCATACCGACGCCGATAAATAGCATCGCGACGACAAGCGGCGCCATCAGCCAATGGAAGAAGCGCGCCGGCAAACTGAAATGTGCATGACCTGATTTCATTGATGCCCTTCTGCTATCGATGATTTCCGAGCCGCCGGCCCGTGCGCTTCTTCGCGAATCCGGCGATTGAACGATACCGCGTAGGCAGCCGAGCGCGCCGCGAGCAGTGGATCGTCGGACGGCTTGAGCCCGTCGGGCAACACGGTCGGATCGTAGTTGATATCGCGACAGTCGCCATCGGCCTGCGCGGTTTCGTGCTCGATCGTAAGCGTTCCCGCATCGATCTGCCGGCGATCGTCGGGCCACGCCTGCGTGGCGTCGTTCGTCACGTCGCCGGGCGCGGCCACCGTCAGAATCAGATGCCAGCGCAACGGTCCTTGCGCGAGCCGGTCCGAAAGCTCGCCGGACAGATAGTTCGGCGCATTGCCGCTTGGCTTCGCGGGCGCATAGGCCGCTTCGGGAACCATCGCCCAGCGGATAAACGACGTATTGCCATCCGCATCGATCGCCCGGAACGCGTTGATGCTGTAATACGCGGCATTCGCGAAGCTGCTCGAAGGCGAATGCGCCTTGACCCACTGCTGGAACGGTTGCGTTTCAGGGTGAGCGGCGTAAAACGCTTTCAGTTTAGCCGGATCGGGCTTGCCCGTTGCCGGGTCGGGCTTGCCCGCCGCGAGCTGCTCGTAGAATGCTTCCGGCGTGTTGACTGCAAAAACCGGCGTATTGTTCATTCCGGTGCGCCACTGCGCATGATTCGGCAACTGGAATTCGAGCGCGAAGCTGCGTACCGGCGTGCCCCCGTCCGGTGCAACCGGGTTTGGCCCGGGAATCGCAAAGCGCCCGATGACCGGCGTGCGCACCGGATCGAATACCTCCGCGCGCGAAATGCCGGACGCCTTGCCGTTGCCTTCGAAGTAACCGGCCACACATACACCCTTCGCGTGATTGCGTCTGAAACCCGGATGCACGCCGCCATACGTTTCGAATTTGTTGACGATGCGTTGCGGGCTCAACCTGTCCGGCGCGGCAAAACCCGCAACGTAGACAAAGGCACCGCCCACCGCGAGCACCACGACACCGATTGCGCATAGCTTGCCGATTTCGCCGAGATGCTGACCGGGATGGCGCGCGAGTTCGGCCAACGAAAACGGTCGTTCGTTCATGAAACCTACCCTTTGCGTGAGATTTGCAAATGGGCGAACACAGGCTTCGCGTGTTTATTCCATCGCCCTCAAAGTCGTGCAAATGAAAGGTTAAACGTTTACATGGGCGCTTAACGAAGCAATGCAAACAATTGATCTCGCGTTTATCCTAGGCACGCTCGAACTTGTCCCGGGGAAACCTCATCATGTCTGAATGCAACCAATTTGAACTATTCGGTTTCTGGCGATCGTCAGCGACCTATCGCGTGCGCGTCGCATTGAACCTGAAGAATATGAATGCGGAAGAGATGACCATCGATCTCGACGCCGGTCAGCAGCGCACCCCTGAGTTTCTCAAGGTCAATCCGCTCGGCGCGCTGCCGACACTGATCGAAGCGGGGCAGCAGCCGCTCACGCAATCGATCGCCATTCTCGAATATCTCGAGGAACTGCAACCCGATCCTCCTCTGTTGCCCTCGGATCTCCAAGGGCGGGCGCGCGTGCGTTCCATCGCGTCGATGCTCACTGCGGATACGCATCCGCTCGTCGTACCTCGTGTGAAGAGCTACCTGATGGAGCGCGGCGGCTTCGATCTCGCCGCATGGCGCGACTGGCAGATCCAGTGGTTCGGCACGGGAATTCGCGCCGTGGAAAAGCGTCTTGCCACCGAAGCCGGCACCGGCATCTGGTGTCACGGCGATGTGCCGACGTTCGCCGATATCGCGCTTGCAAGCATCATCGCGGTGATGCGCGTGTTCCAGATCTCGATTCCGAATACGCCCACCGTCGACCGCATCATCGCGCAGTGCGATCTGCACGAGGCATTTCTGAAGGCCGCTCCATACCGGCAGATCGGCGCACCGCCGGTGCCGATGCGAGGCTGATGCAAAACCGTCAGTGCAACGACGGTTCGTCGAGGCCGAAGTGGCTGCGCAATGTGTCGTGCAGCGACAGCGCGGCATGCGAGATTGCAGGTGTCCATGTGCTCGCCCCATCGCACATACGCTGCAACTCGCGGCAACAGTCGGCGAATTGCGGCTCGTGCACGATCAGGAATGCACCGCCCGCACTGTGCGCCCAGTCGCGTAATGCCGAGCGGTCGCAAGCGTCGATGATGCCCGCGAGCCGCGGCAGATCGGTGCTTAAGTGGTCCTTTAGCATGGCGAGGTAACGCGACTTGTCGACGGCATCGAGTGTGTGCGGTTCTTCGTGGGCTGCTAACGGATGCGGTGCATCTGCTGCATGACGTTGTGTCTGCGCTGCCGGCGCGGCATCCCATAGGGCGAGCAAGCCGCTTCGCAATTGCTGCAGCGACGCGGGCTTCGGAATATAGCCGGCGAAGCCGCGCTGCCGCCATTCCTGCGCCTGCTCCGCTCCGGTGACCGCGCTGAATGCGGTCACCGGCAGCGCGGGATGCGCGTCGCGCAGCGCCGACATTAGCGCATATCCGTCCATCTCCGGCATATGGATGTCGGTTAGCACAAGATCGACTTCGGTCTGCGAAAGAACGGCGAGCGCCTGCTTGCCGTCGCCGACGACGATCGGCTCGCAGCCAAGCGCCGTCAACTGGTCCGTGATGAGCGCCTGATTCAGAGGGTTGTCTTCCGCCACGAGCACGCGTAAGCCGGTTAGCGCCAAGGAATCCGGCGCTTGCGCGTCACTGGCTGTTCGGGAAGAACGCTGTTCGCGCGCGTCGTTCAATGCGGGCGACGCGGGCGTTTGCGGTTCACGGCGCGCCGCAAGCGAGTTTGGCGCGTCGGGCACGGCATCGCCTTGCACATCGCCGCACGCATCATTGTTCAATGCTTCGTCGCGCTGTTCGTCGCGCTGCTCGTCGTTCACTGCGCGCTCGATCGCCGCGCCTAGCGCGCGTTGGCTAAATGCCGTTACTTCCCATACACCGTCACTACGTGCAGCGGCGCCAGGCGGACCCGCGGGCGTCATCCACACGACATTGGCCGAGCGGCACGCGCGCAGTTGCGCGATGGCGTCTTCGCCGTACTCGCCCGTCACGATCATGAACGCTGGCCGGTTGATACGCAGCCAGTTCGGCGCCGCATCGAGCGACGTTACACAGGTCACCTGCCATCCTTGCAGCGCCAATACTTCGTCGAACCACTTCGCCCCCGCCAGTTCCTTGCAAAGAACGAAAGCGCTGCCGCGCATCGCAGACGCAGGACCCGATGCCGCCGCGGGATGCGCCGCCACGCTTTCATCGTGACCGGCAGGCATCGCGAGCGGCAAGCTCACCGTGAACGCACTGCCGACGCCGTGCACGCTTTCCACGGCGATCGTTCCGCCCATCAGTTCGGAGAGCCGCACGCAGATCGACAGGCCCAGCCCGGTGCCGCCGAAGCGGCTCGCCGTACCGGGCTCCGCCTGCACGAAAGGCTTGAAAATGCGCGCGACCTGTTGCGCATCCATGCCGATTCCGGAATCGCTGACGCGACAGACAAGCCTGTCGCGCCCCGCGTCGTCCGTGTGTATCTGAGCGCCAAGCACGATCTTGCCGCTCGACGTGAACTTGAACGCATTGCTCAGCAGGTTATTGACGATCTGCACGACGCGCGTGCTGTCGCCTTGCCACACACGGTTCAAAGCCGGCGACAGATAGGCGTAAAAATTCAGCGACTGCTTGCCGGCCAGCGGCGCATACGACAGCGCGAGATTCTCGAGATCGTCGAGCGGATTGAACGGCTCGCTGACGAGCTTCATCATGCCGGCATCGATCTTCGAGAAGTCCAGAATATCGTTGACGATGCGGCGCAATCCGTCCGCCGCCATGCCGACCGCGCGCACACGCGGCTCATGCTGCTCGAGACCGGGGCTCGACGACAGCAACTCCAGATTGCCGAGCAGCGCATTCATCGGCGTTCGTATTTCGTGGCTCATGGCGGCGAAGAAGTTGCTTTGCGCGCGCATCATCGCTTCCGTTTCGCGTTGCGCCGCACGCAGTTGCTGACCAAGCGCATAGCGGGCCGAGATATCGAGAATCGCGCAGAACAGCACGTCTTCGTTGTCGTGGCGCGCCGCTTCGTAGTTGATTTGCAGCATTGTGGCGTCCGGCGCGGACGATGCGTGCCATGCCCCCGATGCGTCGGCCTGCCTCGGCAATGCGGCCACGATAAATTCAGATGCCGATGCACCGGCGGCGGCGGATGCGGACGCAATCGCATGCAGACTATGCTCCGTATAGGCCGCCGCGATGTGCGGCGGCAAATGCGCCGCGTCGCCGAGGCGCATCAGATCGCGCGCAAGCTGGTTCGATGCCGCCACTGAAAAGTCCTGTTGCCTCACGATGCACAGCCCGACCGGCGTCGCACTGACGACGATGTGATTGATCGTCTCGTTCTCGAGTGCGCGCCGCGCTTCGTCGTGCCAATCGCGTAGCAACCGCATGCCCCAGAACTTCGCGGTCAACGCCATTGCGATCACGATCAACAGTCCAAGCCCAACGATGGAGAACAGCTGCAGTGCCGCGCCGGCAATCACCGCACGCCACGGCACATAGCTGACCAGCAGGCCGTGCCCGGGTGTCACCGCATCGACGAGTACGACGCCGCGCCACGCGTAATGGATGACGCCGACGCGTGTGTGGCTTGCGACGTCGCGCAGCCATTGCAGCGTCGATGGCGCGAGCGCCGGCTTCGCTGTGATCGAACGCTTGCCGCCCTCGCCCAACAATAGCGTTGCCGAACCCTGTGGTTGATCGAACCCGGAGAGCATCGCACTGGCGTCGACCGTCATCGCGATCAGCATGACGGGTTTGCCGTCCACGCTCGGCATGCTGAGCGCGGTCACGACGGGCACGCCTAGCAGCGGGTCCGCGTAGGGTCCGATAAGCGCACGCTCGCCGGCCGCGAGCGTGCGCTTGCCCGTTTGCGCCGCGAGTGCATCCAGCGTCGCTTCGCGCAACGCGGCCGCAGTGCGGGAAGTCAGCGAAGGCGCATGGGCACTCGTGTGCATGCCAGGCGCCGGCAGGATCGCCGCGAAGTCGCCATCGAGCCCGATCAACAGCGTTTGATAGGGCAAGCCGAATGCTTCGCGCGTCATGAACGTCGATTCGGCGGTTTCGGCGATGCGCCGCAGGTGCGCGCCCAGATCGGCGCCCCATGCGTTGCGTGTCGCCTCCGAAACGACCACGTCGAAGGGCACACCGAGCGTTGCGGACCGGCCCGTCGCCACGCCGGACCGGCTGATCTGCCGAACCAGGTCTTCCGGTGCATCATGCGCGTCCAGCGTCCGCCGATAGAACTTCACCGTCAATTCGCTGCGGATCAGGAACGACACACAACGATGCAGAAACAACGAAATGTCGGATGCATTCTGCGCGCCGATTCTGCGCTGCATATCGAGTTGCCTGTCGATCGCAAGCGTGGCGAGCAACGTGACCGATATCGCGATGATCGCGATCAGCGCTGCAATCGTCGCGATGTACAGGCGTTGCTGGCGCCGCGCATTCGCGGCGAGCGAGGCGAATGCGTCTGCGAGCGACTGCTGCGTGCGGTCGAGGATGTTGGGCATCGCATCGGGCAAGTATGTGGGCCGCGGCATGGCGCGCGTCACGCTCTTCGCCTGCATACCATCGCAAGCAGCATGAGCGCGGCCTTTCGCGGGCAACACGGTGAATCCACTATAGGTCGTTTCGATGCACGGGACGCCGATATGTCTGATGGATCGGCGTAAGCCCCACCTCGACAAAAATTTATTGCGCCGTCAGCATGGCAATCGTCAGCGCCCCGAAGTGTGTGCGGGCCGGCTGACCCGAGTAACAACGGCGTTTTAGCGGCCCGTCCCTTGTGGACGGGCTATTTTTTCGCGCCGGCATAAAACGCGGCGCATTCGCGTCGCTGAAAGCGCAATAAATACCGGCGCAGATGCTGCCCGGCATAAATTTCCGCATGGCGTGCTAGCTCGCGCGGATATCGACGCTGGTGCACGGCGGCTAAAGAACATATCGTCCAGGGGTGGTCATCGGGCGATGATAGGCTGATCACTTCGCGCGAGCGCCGCGTCGAACCGGCACATCCCCGGGGTTGTCCCGTGCGCATCGCGTTGCTTCGTCGCAACCGGCAGCGGGAGAATCGCCATGCATGCACCAGTCGCCACGCTATCGGCGCATTTCGCCGCGATGGCCCGCAACAACGCGTGGTCGAATGCGCGGCTTTATCGGGCATGCCTGACATTGTCCGACGAGGCGTTCGCCGAGCGCCGCGTAAGCTTCTTTCCTTCGCTGCAACTGACGTTGCACCATATCCTGCTGGTCGACCGTTACTACTTCGACGCGCTCGTCGACGGCGGCGCAGGCCTCGCGATTTTTGCCGACGAAACGGCCCGTCCGCGCTGCGCGGAGCTGTGGCCGGCGCAGCGCGAGCTCGACCGCCAGCTGATCGCATTCTGCGACGCGCTCGACGATGGCGCGCTGCGGCGCGGCGTCGTCATCGACCGCGGCCCGGACATCGGTCAGCAACATGAGACGGTCGGCACGGTGCTGCCGCACCTGTTCATTCACCAGATTCATCACCGGGGCCAGGCGCATGCGATGCTTGCCGGCACCGATGTGCCGCCGCCCCAGCTCGACGAGTTCTTTCTGCTGGCCGATACACCGGCGCGCGAGCGCGAGCTGACGGCGCTCGACGACAAGCGGTAGGAGGCGACGCGACGCGCCCGAAGCGGCGACCGCACCGCAACAGGGCACAAAAAATGCGTCCGGCGACGCGGCAACTCGCGTTAAACTGGCTCCAGCATTCGCTCGCGGCTTCGGTGCATGGTGTGCCGGGCCGCGCGACAGAACGGTGAAGCTCCCCGTACAATGCTTGTTCTATAACGGATGAGGAAATTTTCGATGCGCACCACCGGGTCTTCCGGGGCAATGGCCCTGCTCACCGAGTACGACGACGCGACCGGGCGTGAACTGCGCACGCTGCGGCTCGAAGCGACAGAAGACGGCAAAGGCATTCTTCTCGTTGAAGTCGACGAACGCAAACCGGGCATTCATCGCGAAGTGCGTTACGAAATTACACCCGCCGAACTGATCGCGGCGATTCGCGCGCATGGCGCGGAACTGCCGGGCGAGCAGCACAACCACCACCGGCACGCAACCTGATCCGCGCGGCGGCGCGCTCGCAATGCCGCGCTGCCGCGTCTGCCTGCGTCTGCTTGTTTTCTCGCGCTCCTGCCGTTTTTCTGCCGCCCCTCTGCTGTCGTTCCAGTTCCCGCTGCACTTTTCTTCGCCACACGCGGCTGTCATTTTCACCGGCGTTTTTCTGGTAGTCTGCCGACCGTTCGACGTCGTCCAAATGCCGCCCGCGAGCCTTGCGGACGGCATCCAGCCATCCGCCCGGCGCAAACGGAATGGCTGACTGTAGCAGCCGCTCCAGCGCTGACGGGGTGTTGCCCCCGTCGCTTGCACGCGGCGCAAATGCGTCCATAATTCTTAACTTACCTGACGCAATTGCGGCTTCCCGAGCCGCGAAAAAGTAAACCGATGCTACATGACCTCGTCGAGCAATACGGGCCCGCGATCGTCTTCGCCAATGTGCTCGCCGCATCGATCGGGCTGCCCGTGCCCGCGATGCCGTCCCTCGTGCTGTTCGGCGCGATGGCCGCCATGAATCCTGCCACCGTCGGCACGCAGCTCGTGTCGGTGCTCGTGCTTGCGATCTTCGCCACGCTGATCGGAGACAGCGCGTGGTATCTCGCCGGCCGCATCTACGGCGGCAATACGCTCAAAACGCTTTGCAAGCTGTCGCTCTCGCGTGACAGCTGTGTCAAGAAGACCGAGCGCTTTTTTGGCCGGTGGGGCGTGCGCGTGCTCGCCGTCGCAAAGTTCATTCCGGGCCTGTCGATCGTTTCGATTCCGCTGGCGGGCGCGATGGGCACGCCTTACCGCACGTTTCTCACGTTCGACAGTATCGGCGCCGCATTATGGTCGGGCCTCGGCCTCACGCTCGGCGCGCTCTTCGCGCAGCAGATCGACATGCTGTTCGCCGAAGCGGGCCGGCTCGGCAAGCTGACCGCGGTCGTCGTCGTCGCATTGCTGCTGCTTTACGCCGCCTACCGCTGGATGCGCCGCCGCCAGTTGCTCAACAAACTCGCGAAGGCACGCATCAACGTCGACGAGCTGTACGACCTGATGTCGAACAAAAAAACGCCGGTGCTATTCGACATCCGCTCCGAAGAAAAGCGCAAGCTCGATCCTTTCGTGATTCCGGGCTCGAAATTCGCGGACGAACGCAACCTCGACGACATCGTCGCGACCTATAAGCCCGACCAGAAGCTCGTCATCTATTGCTCCTGCCCGAACGAAGTGTCCGCCGCATGGATGGCCAAGGCACTGACCGAGGCCGGCTTCAAGGACGTGGTGCCGCTGCGCGGCGGCCTCGACGCATGGCGCGACGCAGGCCGCCAGCTCGAGCCGCTGGCCGACGAACCCGCACCGCACGTCGACGACGTCGGCATTTCGCCGAAGGCCGTATAGCGATCCGCGCGCCGGCCACACCGTTTTATCTGACTTGACGCAACCGAATGATGCAACCGACGCAAGGAGCGGTCCGATGCTTGTAGCAACCCGCGATGGAGAAGGACAAGCCAGCGAAGTCGTCGCGGAAGCGCCGTACTCGACGCTGTCTACGCGGCGCCACCAGATGTTCCCGACGCTGACACCCGCCGAAATCGATCGCGTGCGGAATTTCGGCGATCTCAATCACTGGCATGCGGGAGAATTTCTGTTCCGCACCGGGCACAATGGCCCGGGCATGATCGTGATGCTGTCCGGTACGGTGCGCATCACGCAGCGCGACGGGCTTGGCCGGGAGCACCTTGTCGTCGAACACGAAGGAGCGGGGCAATTCCTCGCCGAAGTCGGCCAGCTGTCGGGCAAGCGCGCGCTCGTCGACGGCATTGCGATGAAGCCGGTCAGCGCGGTGCTGATCCCGCCCGAGCGCCTGCGCGCGCTGATCATCGCCGAAGCCGAACTGGGCGAACGCATCATGCGCGCACTGATTCTGCGGCGCGTGGCGCTGATCGAAAAAGGCGCAGGCGGCCCGATCCTGCTCGGCAAGAGTTACGATGCGCGGCTCGTCGCGCTGCAAAGCTTTCTGTCGCGCAATGGCCATCCCCATTCGGTCATCAACGAGCGCGACGAAGAAGCGCTCGGCCTTATCGAACAGTTCGGCGCGCAGCCCGAAGACCTGCCGCTCGTGATCTGCCCCGACGGCCGCGTGCTGCGCCGTCCGAGCGATCCGGAACTCGCTTCGTGCCTCGGTCTGCTGCCCGACCTCGACGAGAAACACGTGTACGACGTTGCCATCGTCGGCGCGGGCCCCGCCGGCCTCGCGACAGCCGTCTATGCGGCGTCCGAAGGACTGTCCGTCATCGTGCTCGACAGCCGCGCGCCAGGCGGCCAGGCGGGCGCGAGTTCGCGCATCGAAAACTATCTCGGCTTTCCGACCGGCATCTCCGGTCAGGCGCTCGCGGGCCGCGCCTTCGTGCAGGCGCAGAAGTTCGGCGCGCACGTCGCGATTCCGCTGAAGGTGAAAGCGCTGCATTGCGAAGAGCGGCCGCATCGGCTCGAACTGACCTGCAACGCCGGCATCCGGCACGGCAACGTGCGTGCGCATGCCGTGGTGATCGCAAGCGGCGCCGTGTACCGCCGTCCGTCGATCGAAGGGCTCGACCGTTTCGATGGCCGCGGCATCTACTACTGGGCGTCGCCGGTCGAAGCCAAGCTCTGCAAGCACCAGGAGGTTGTCGTGGTGGGCGGCGGCAACTCGGCGGGGCAAGGCATCGTCTATCTTGCGTCGCACGCGGCGCACGTTCACGTGCTGATCCGCCGCAGCGGCTTCGAAGCGACGATGTCGCGCTACCTGATCGACCGGATCCGTTCGCTGCCGAATGTGACCGTCCATCCGCAGTCGGAAATCGGCTGGCTCGATGCGGACGACAGCGGCCTGTCGACGATCGGCTTGAAGTCGCCGCTGCCGAACGGCCAGGACCGCTTCGAATCGCGGCATCTGTTCCTGTTCACGGGCGCCGATCCGAATACCGCATGGTTGCGCACGTGCGGCGTGCAGCTCGATGCGAAGGGCTTCGTGCTGACCGGTGCAGATTCGGCTTGCGATCTCGTCACTTCGGTCGAAGGCGTGTACGCGATCGGCGATGCGCGCGCCGGATCGACGAAACGCGTTGCGGCCGCGGTCGGCGAAGGCGCGGCCGTGGTCGCGCAGATCCATCAGATGCTCGCCGTGGCGAACGGCGAAGCGATCGCGCTCGGCGCGTAAGCACACGAAAAACGTAAGCACGCAAAAAGCGCCTGATAAGCGCGGCATCGTCAGCGTCGGAGGCCGCGATCGAAGGCCGCGGTCCAAGCCGCGGCCTAGTGCGCAGTCGGATCGGCAGTGGAGCGCGCCGCGGCGCTCAGCCTTCTTCAACTCACCTTCAGTGCTCGACCTTTGCGCGCAATTCGCGAGCCGTTTCGAGCAGACCTTCATAGCCCGCGCGAGCGTGCTCGGGTAGATCGGGATCGCCGACCAGCGTGCCGAGCGTCTCGATCAGGCTATACAGAATGCCGCGTGCCGCGCTGATCGCGATATGGCCGGACTGCACCATTTCGCCCACATGGGTGACTGCTGCGTCGAGATGTTCGAGGTCGGGGTGTTCGGCGTCAGGCGCGCCGCTTTCGGGCCGTTTTTCAGGTGCATCGCCAGTCATGGTGGTGTGCCGTTTCGGTTAGTCCATCGTGGATCGGAAGCGTTGTTTTCGTTATATACCGATCGCACGCAGCCGTCACGCGCGCGATCGCACGCTTTCGATCGACGGGGCGCGACAGCCGGTCGCATCCCGCGCGCGAACCCGCGACAGCGGAAAGCGCGAGCCCCGATATGGGCCCGCACCCGCGATCTGACCGCGACTAGCGCAAGCGGCGCGTAGCGGTCCTCAAGGCTTCCATTGATACACGACGATCTTCGCGCGTGCGTCGTCTTCGACCAGCACGTCGTACTCGCCGTTCGAGCGCAATGTCGCGCTGATGCCAAGTTCGACGTCGACCTGCCCGCTCGTGTTGCCAACCGTCGCGCCGGGCGTCATATACCCGATCTCCTGCCCCGTGCTCGCGTCGTAGACGTCGATCCTCTGCGTATAGAGTTGCGCAACGAACACGTAGTTGCCCGCGGCCGCCACGCCGACGGTCGTGACCGGTGGATTCGACTGCAGGTTCCACTGCAGCGGCACCACGTACCGCTGCGTCGGATGGCCCGTCGTCCAGTTGTCGTAGCGCGCGAGGATCGGCCCAGCCTCTTTCCACAGCGACAAATTCCACGGATGCGCCGCGGTATAGCCGGTGACGTACATCGTGTCCGTTTCGGGCACGTAAAGCACGCGGCCGGTGCCGGTGAATATCGCCGGCGTCGGAAAGGTTTTCGCGGCTGCATAGTCGTAGACCGGATTGCCAAGCGAGTCGAAGCCTTGCAACGGCAGTTCGCGGATGCCCTTCGTCGGCGTGCCGAACCACACGTTGCCGAGCGAATCGACCCAGATAAAGCTGTTGCCGATCGTGCTCGACGCCGACGGATTACTCGTCAATTCATTCGCATCGATGCCGCCATTCCCGTTCGTATCGCGCCACATCCATTCCCCGACCGCCGGCTGACCCGCCGGATACCCGCCGGCGATCGGCAGCTCCGCGAACATGCCCGAAGGAATCGCGATATTGCCGTGCGCCGGATCGAAGCGATAGATATAGAGTTCGTGCGAATACGGGTCGAGCGCATAGAGATACGGCTTGCCGCCGTTCAGGCGCCGCAGCATCGGCTCGCCGCGCACGAGGCGCCCGAGGTGCAATTCCGGATCGTCTGGATAGTTGAAGCGATCCACGGTGAAGGCCGAATAGGTCCATTGCTTTCCGGCCGGGTTGTTCCAGTTCATCGTGAAGACTTTCGAACCGGTGTAGATCGTGTTCTCCGACGCCGGATCGAAGGTTGCGCCATCAACGAACAGCAACCCGTCGAGCTCCCACCGCAACGCGCGCGACACGCCCGTAAACGCCTGCAGCACCGCGCCGGCGCCGACCGACGGCGAGTTCAGCTGACGCGGCCCCTCGCTGTTCTGTCCGACATAGAGATTGCCGGCCTGATCGAAGCCGAAACCGGTAATGCCGTTGTAGCTGCCCAGTTGCACGGCGCCCGCGTTATGGAAGATGCCGCGCGCGGTGCCCATCGAACCAGCCGGTGTCGTCAGACCGCTCGCACTCTTGTTGTAGATGAGCAGTTGCTGGCTCCGTCCGTTGTCGGAGATAACCAGCTGACCCGATGGCGCAATCGAGATATCGGTCGGCACTACACCGGCAGGCAACACTGGTGCGCCCACGATCGGCACACCGCTCGACGAATAGTGCGCAATCGCATATTGCCCCGTCATCGCACCGGTAATGACCCATAGCGTCGAATCGGTATCGATCGCGATGCGACCCGGCGACGTCACGTTGAACGAGCGCAGGCGCTGCATCGTATTCGCATCGTAGGCAATGACCTGGTTTGCGTACTGGTCCGACACGTAGAGGGTCGTGTCATTGGCCGCGAGACCGCGAATACCTGCGTCAGTGCCCGTGCTCACCGTATCGACAACGAGAAAGCTGTTCCTGGTGGCATTCGCGCTATTGGCGATACCGCTGGCAAACGGCGCGCCCTGCGCGATGTTGCTGACGAGCCGCCGCGTGATGCCGTACCACTGCTGGTTAACCGGCGGATAGTCGGCACCGGTGAGCCCGTTATTCTGATTGCCGATCGACATCGCCGCATACACGTATGTGCGGTTCGACGCGATCGCCTCGCCGCCGCTCGCGCCCCAGCCGTGCGTCGCGCCGCCGACCGCAAGCCTGTCACCATTTTTGTATGCGGCGATTTCGCTGCCGCTTTCGTCCCAGCCGCAATTGACATAAACGGTGCCATCGGGCGCGACGTTAATGGCCTGAATGTCCTGTTGCATCCATTTACCATCGCCATAACCAAATGTATTGCCAAGCCATGAAGTAGCGTAATTCAATTTCGATTGTGCATTACAACCAACAGGGACAAGGCTGCTCAATGCGAGCAGCGCCGCACCCAGATAAGAGAGGGTCTTCAAGTTCTGCGTCCTTGCGGGGGATAATGAAGCGAATTGCAGGCGGGACGTGGGAATCGGGCACATCATGCGCCGGATTCCCGTTACACCTGGATTTGTCCGCAGAATACCGCGACGCTCGAATCGCAGAACTGGATTGAAATGGTGGAAATACCGCTCTATTAGGCGATTTGGAATGCGTGCCTACGGTTTACTCGGTGCACATCGAAATAATTCGGCCCTTTTATAGGCTCATTATCCGAGGATATTTATAAAGGACTCGATGAATTTTTACGGCGTATTTCGAAGCACTTTTATCGAAGCGGTTTGAGGCAGTCAAAGCACGCCGTTCCTGCGATACAGAAGCCGCGGCACCACGCCGAACGCGACCAGATTGCCTAGCGCAACGAGCATCAGGCCGGTCACTGCGAGCAAAGACCATCGGTAACCTTCGAACACTGTCGATACTGCGAGCGCGACGAACGGAAACAGCACCGTGCAGTAGGCGGCGCGTTCCGGGCCGATCCGGCCGACGAGCGTCAGGTACGCGGTAAAGCCGATCACCGAGCCCGGCACAGCGAGATAGACGAGCGCGCCGAGATATCGCGCGTCGGTCTGAGGCGCGAACGACAGGCCAGCGAGCGCGCTGCCGGCGGTCAGCACCGCCGCGCCGATCAACATGCCCCAACTGTTGGTGACGAGCGGATGCAAACCCATCGCCTGCATTTTGGTCGACAGCAAATTGCCAACCGAGAAGCACATCGTGCCTGCGAGTGCAATCGCGAGCCCGAACCATACGGCCTGTTCGCCGAGATGCCCGCTGATCTGCTGCAGCGACAGGCAGACGATTCCGGCAAAGCCGAGCAACGCGCCAGCGATTGCCGCCGGCTGCAGCGGCCGGCCGAGAAAGATGCGCCCGTTGATTGAATTCAGCAGCGGTGCAGTCGAAAACACAACGGCGACGAGGCCGCTCGGTACCGCGCGTTCAGCGTAGTAAAAACAGAGGAAGTTCACGCAAAACAGTGCGAGTCCTTGCGCCACCAGATATCGCCACGCGCCGCGCGGCGGCCGCAGCGGACGCCGCGTCGCCGCGACCAGCGCGAACAGCACGGCCGACGCGAGCCAGAAGCGATAGGCAATCGACACCGGCGGCGGCACATCGCCGAGTTGCCATTTGATCGCAATCCACGTAGTGCCCCAGATCAACACGGTCACCACATAAAGCAGCAAATTCATCGAACGCACCTACAAGGCAGGAAGAGTCCGACTATGCGGTTTTGCACACCGCAGCGCATGTCTGGAATTGCGCACTTTCTGCATGAACGGACGAGCGTGCCGGCCGCCGGTCTTATACTACGTACGAACATGCGCCGACGAAAATGACCTCCGTCCCTTCCCCCGACACTGCCGCTGCCGCAGACCCGGTCGATCCGCCGTTCGGCGTCCATTCGATCTGCCACACGCTGGCCGTGTCCGACGCGACGCTCGACCGCTTTGCATGGCTTGGCGACAAGCTCGCGGTGGCCATCTGGACTCGCGAAACGAGGGAGGCGGAAACAGCCTACGAGCAGCCCGGCCATCACACGCTCTCGTGCTATCTCGACGGCGGCCATCGCACCGAACGGCAAAAGCTGCCGGGCCGCTACGGCGCACCGAGCCGGCTGTGCGCGCTGCCCGGCGATCACGAATCGCGCTGGTGGGTGCGCGGCCATATGCATTTCGTGCATCTGTACTTCCTGCCCGAGCATTTCACGCAGCGCGCGATTCGCGAACTCGATCGCGAGCCGCGCGAACTGACGCTTGCCGACCGTACGTACTTCGAAGATGCGCGCATCGCAAGCTTGTGCCAATCGCTCGTGAACGACCGCTGGGACGATACCGACGGACGTTTGCGTGCCAACGAAACCGCGCACGAAATGCTGTCTCTGCTGTTGCGCTCGCAAGGCGTGAGCCGCACGAATGCGCCGCTCAAAGGCGGCCTCGCCGTGGCGACACGCCGGCGCCTGCGCGATTACATCGACTCACACCTCACGCAAGCGCTGACGCTCGGCGAACTGGCGAATGTCGCCAATCTGTCCGAATATCATCTTTCGCGAATGTTCCGCATTTCGTTCGGGTTGCCGCCACACGCCTGGATCGCGCAACAGCGCATCGAACGCGCGCGCGGGCTATTGCGTACCACGTCGCTGCCGCTCGCCGACATCGCAATGCGATGCGGCTATGCAAATGCAAGTCACTTCAGCCATCGCTTTCGCGAGGCGCTTGGCGCAGCGCCGATCGTTTATCGGTGTGCGTTGCGCAACGAGGAGACGCGATGAAAATCCGCGAATTCGGCGTCGAACGCTGGATGGATCTGTACGAGAACCGCTGCGAACTGAACCTCGCGGAAACCTGCGTCGAATCGTTGACCGTCGGCGAACTGCTGCGCATCGCGGGCAAGGAAGACGCGCTGCTCGACGAGATCCTGCCGATGAAGCTAACCTACGGCGCGATCGACGGCAGCGACCGGCTGCGCGCGAACGTCGCATCGCTCTACGACACGCAGCGCGTGCCGAATATCCTGATCACGCACGGTGCGATCAGTGCGAATGCGCTGATCTACGAAACGCTCGTCGAGCCCGGAGACCACGTCATCTCGGTGCTGCCCACCTATCAGCAGCACTATTCGATTCCGGAAAGCTACGGTGCGAACGTCGATATTCTGCGGCTACGCGAAGAAAACGGCTTCCTGCCGGACCTCGACGAACTGAAGCGCCTGGTCACTGCTAAAACGCGCGTGATCGCAATCAACAATCCGAACAACCCGACCGGCTCGCTGATGGACCGCGCGTTTCTCGAACGGCTCGCCGATATCGCGCGCTCATGCGGCGCGTATGTGCTCAACGACGAGGTGTATCGCGGCACCGATCAGCACGGCAACGGCTTCACCGCGTCGATTGCGGACCTCTACGAACAGGGCATCAGCACCGGCAGCATGTCGAAGACATGGTCGCTCGCGGGGCTGCGCGTCGGCTGGTTCGCGCGACTTCTGTGTCGCGCTCGTCGAAAAGACCGGCGTGATGTTCACGCCGGGCAGCGCGCTCGATATCGAAGGTTATGTGCGGATCGGCTATGCGAACAGCACCGATGTGCTGGAGAGGGGACTTGCGAGGGTGTCCGGCTTCATGAAGGATCTTGCGCGCCGTTAGCGGTGCCGTCAGCCGTTAGTGTTGTTCACCCGATCAGGCCCCGCACGCTATGGGTCGCGCTTACGTCGTGTGATCTTTGCGGCGCAGCGCTTCGGGCAAGCCGAACATCAGAATCGCCGCGCATACGAGGCTCATACAGCCGATCACATACAGCGCCGGCGTCGTACTCCCGGTCACGTCGCGAATCCGGCCGACCATCACCGGGCTCACGATACCGCCCAGCTGACCGAGCGTGTTGATCAGCGCGAGGCCGCCCGCGGCGCCGGCGCCGGTCACGAGCTTCGGCGGCAAGGCCCAGAACGCAGGAATCGACGCGACCACGCCGCCGCCCATCACCGCAAGCGCGATCACGAGAAATACGGTCTGCTTGTCGAAGATGCCTGCGGCAAAGAAGCCGACCGTCGCCATCAGCAACAGGCCCGCAACGAACTTGCGGCGTTCGCCGGTCGCATCCGATATGCGTCCGACGATCACCATGCACAGCGCGCCGCAAATATACGGAATCGCGGTCAATAGCCCGATGATGGTCGGGTTATGCGTACCCGCGCTGCGAATCAGTTGCGGCGCCCAGAAGTTGAGCCCGTACGACGCGACCTGGATCAGGAAATAGATAAGGCCGAGCGTCAGAAAGCCGGGCGTGCGGATCGCTTCGCCGAACGACTGGCTGTGATGTTTCTGCTGCGTTTGACCTTCGATCTGACTCGACAGGTAGAGCTTTTCCTGCGGCGTAAGCCAGTTCGCATCTTCGACACGGTCCTTCAGCACTTTCAGCACGAGCAGGCCCAGCACGATGCAAGGCAGGCCGCCGAGCAGAAACAGCCAGTGCCAGCCGCGAATGCCGAACACGCCATCCATATAGCCGAGCACGAGGCCCGACAGCGGTGCGCCAAACAGGCCCGAAAACGCGGAGGCGAGAAACAGCAGCGACGTGATACGGCCGCGGAAGCTCGCCGGGAACCACAGCGTCAGATAGTAGAGCACGCCGGGCGCAAAGCCCGCTTCCATCGCGCCGATCAGAAAGCGCAGACCGTAGAACTGCCATTCGGTTTGCACGAACACCATGGCCGCCGTCGCGAGACCCCACGAGATCATGATGCGCGCGATCCAGCGTCGCGCGCCGACCTTGAAGAGCAGCATATTGCTCGGCACTTCGAAGATCACGTAACCCACGACAAACAGGCTTGCGCCAAGACCGTACGCGGTATTCGAAAAGCCGAGATCGCTCTGCAGCTGGAACTTCGCGAAACTGATGTTGATCCGGTCGAAGAATGCGAACAGATAACAGATCATGATAAGCGGCATGAGCCGCCATGCGACCTTGCGGATCAGCTCAGCCGTGTCTTCAATGCTCGTGGTCGGTTTGTCTGCTGCGACTGCGCCTAGATCGCTCATTCTGCGTCTCCATGCCGGATTTGGCTACCTGCCTTCCGGTCGTCGGTTGTTGTTCGTGGACTGTGTCCCGTTCAATTCGTCAGGGGTTCGAACAGGTATTGCCGTTCGCGTTTTTCTAACACTCGCTACTCACATGCAGACGATGCCGTCCGGCACCGGATGCAGATCCTTGTTGCGGCCGGCCTTGGCCACCTGTCCCGAGGTCTCGTGACCGAGCAGCGCGGGCAGCGCGCGCGACAGCGTGATCAGCTTGTCGAGATCGATACCGTGCGGGATGCCGACTTCCTCGCACATGTTCACGAGGTCTTCGGTGCAGATGTTGCCCGACGCGCCCGGCGCGAACGGGCAGCCGCCAAGGCCGCCGAGCGACGCGTCGAAGCGGCGCGCGCCGGCTTCGTATGCGGCCATCACGTTCGCGAGGCCGAGGCCGCGCGTGTTATGGAAGTGCAGCGTCAGCGCGCTTGCCGGCATGCGCCCGAGCGCGCGTTTGACGATGCGCGCAACCTGGCGCGGATTGGCCATGCCGGTCGTGTCCGCAAGCGTAATTCCCTGAAAACCGAGCGCGAGGTACTTGTCGACGATCGACATCACGAGGTCCTCGTCGATCTTGCCTTCGAACGGACAGCCGAACGTCGTGGCGACCGTGCCGTTCAGCGAGACCGGCGCGCCGCGCGTGAAATCGACGATATCCGCGAATCCCGCAAGCGACTGATCGCGCGTCATCCGCATGTTCGCAAGATTGTGCGTCTGGCTCGCCGACATCACGAGGTTCAGCTCGTTCGCGCGCGATTCGAGCGCGCGCTCCGCGCCGCGCCGGTTCGGGATCAGGGCGACATAAATCACGTCGGGATGGCGGCGGATCCGATGAAACACGGCCTCGCCGTCGCGCAATGCCGGAATCGCTTTCGGCGACACGAACGAACCTGCTTCGATGCGCGAGAAACCGGCCGTCGACAGTGCGTCGATCAGCGCGACCTTGTCGGGCGTATCGACCCACGTCTTTTCGATTTGCAGGCCGTCGCGCGGAGCGACTTCCTGCACGATCAACCTGTCGTATGCGGTGTCGAAGTTCATTGCACTGCTCCTTCGTTACGAAGCCGCTCGATGTCGGCGGGCGCATAGCCGAGTGACGCAAGCACGCCGTCCGTGTGTTCGCCGAGCGTCGGACCGCTCCAGCGCACTTCGCCCGGCGTATCGGACAGTTTCGGCACGATGCCCGGCATCTTCACCGATGCGCCGCCCGGCAGTTGTGCCTGCAGCAACATCTCGCGAGCCTGATAGTGCGGATCGCCAACAATATCCGCAACCGAGTAGATGCGGCCAGCCGGCACTTCGGCGCGCTCGAGCGCGGCCATCACGTCATCGGTCGAATGGTGCGACGTCCATGCAGTGATCGCCGCATCGAGCATCGCGCTTTGGGCGGCGCGGCCGTCGTTGCGCGCAAGCGCCGGATCGTCGGCGAGGTCGGGACGGCCGATGACCTGCATGAGCCGCTTGAAGATCGGATCGCTGTTGCCGGCGATCACGACGTAAGCATTGTCTTCGGTGCGGTACGTGTTCGATGGCGCGATGCCCGGCAGCGCACCGCCGCTGCGCTCGCGCACGTGGCCGAGCAGGTCGTACTCGGGGACGAGGCTTTCCATCAGATTGAACACGCTCTCGACGAGCGATACGTCGACCACCTGACCTTCGCCCTGCCCCGTCTTCACGCGCAGCACCGACATCAGCGCGCCGATCACGCCATGCAACGACGCAAGCGAATCGCCGAGGCTGATGCCGACGCGCGCCGGCGCGCCGTCGGGCTCGCCGGTCGTATAACGGATGCCCCCCATCGATTCGCCGATCGCGCCGAAACCCGGCCGGTCGCGATACGGGCCGGTTTGTCCGTAACCGGAAATACGGACCATCGTCAGTTTCGGATTGATGGCGTGCAAGGTGTCCCAGCCGAGGCCGAGCTTTTCGAGCGCACCGGGACGGAGGTTTTCAACGAGGATGTCGGCGTCGGCAACGAGCCGCTTGACGATATCGGCGCCATCGGCCGATTTCAGATTGACGCAGATGGATTTCTTGTTGCGAGACTGGAGGTACCACCAGAGCGACGTTCCCTCATGGAGCTTGCGCCATTTGCGAAGAGGGTCTCCGCCGTCGGGTGCTTCGATCTTGATCACTTCGGCGCCGAATTCCGCAAGAAGCCGTGCGGCAAACGGCGCGGCGATCAGTGTTCCGATCTCGACGACCCGGATACCCGTAAGAGGGCCACTCATGATGCTGTCTCCTGATGCTTCAAGGCGTTGGAAGACAGCTTAGAAGCCCCACGGATACAGCGTCCAACCTCCATTCACCAATGATATTTCGCGAAACGCGAAAGGTCGTTTTGCCGCCGATTTCAGCGGAAATTCGTTTTGCAGTGCATCAAGCCGCGGTTTCCACCGCCCGCAGGTGGTCGAAAAGCAGCCGCCCGACCGGCGAAAGCGAGCCGGCATCGCGCACGACGATCACCAGACTGCGTTCGGCCCACTCGTCTTCGAGCTTGACGGCCACGAGGCCGAGCGGCCGCCCCATGATCTGAAATACGTTCGATGGCACCAAGCCCACCCCCATATCGGCCTGCACCATCCGGCAGACCGCGTCGAAGCCCGGCACATGAATGCGCAGCCGCAGCGGTTTGCCGGCCTGACGTGCGGCCATATGCGTGCGCGCATTGATGGAGCTGGCCGAATGCAGGCCGACGTGGTCGCTATCGAGCGTTTCCGCGAATGCAATCCGCTCGCGACCCGCCAGCGGATGGTCTTCGCGCATCACGACCACGAGCGAATCGTGCCGGTAGTGCGTGGCCTGCAGGCCGCGCGTGTCGGCCTCGCCCGAACAGATGCCGAGGTCGGCCAGGCTGTCGGCGACGGCCTCGACGACACCGCCGCTCGGCCGCTCTTCAAGGTCGATCTTGATCTGTTCGTTGACAGAGAGGAAACCGCGCAAGTCTTCCGGAAGGAATTCGACGATCGCCGACAGATTGGCCATCATGCGCACATACCCGCGCACACCGGTTGCATGACCTGCGAGTTCGATACCGATATTCTCGACGTCGCGCATCACGCGCCGCGCGTGATGGAGCAGCGTTTCACCCGCCGGCGTCAAGGTCATGCCGCGCGCGGTGCGCTGAAACAGCGTCGCGCCGACGGCCTGTTCGAGTTCGAGCAGCCGTTTGCTGGCAGCCGAGATCGCGATCGCTTCGCGTTCGGCGGCGCGCGTGAGCGTACCTTCTTCGTAAACGGCGATGAATAACTGAAGCGTCGTGAGATCGAGTCGTCTCAGCAGGCTTTTTAAAACCATAGGTGGGGTGCGCAAGGGCGGGAAGTGGGAGCCGGTCCGTATTTTGCCGCGATGCTGCGCGCAGCGCTGGCGAACGGGCAAAACGCGCGATGAATGGCGTTTATCGGCACTTCACACCGTATTTGCGCCGGGGCCGCTTCGCATAATCGCGCCATGCTTCGGCTGACACCAAGGCTCGGTCCGCTCGACGCTCGCCCCTTCAAATCCCTGCCGGCCGCAATGCGCGAACTTCCTCGTTCCTTTCACGCAATGCCTGCATCATTTCGCCGAAGCTTCAGTCGAACGCCGACAGCGAAACCGGATCGCTGGCCGGAAATGTATCCATCAACGCCTGATCCACAAGCCACTCGTGATGTTCGCTCGCGCTGCGTTCCCTCTGTGCGAGTGTCTCTTCGTCAAATTCGAAAACGGGTTTGATATGCTGTCTCATGATGCGCTCCTCGAAAGCATGAAAGGGGTGACGTCACGTTCAGTATTGGCGCGCGGCGCGTCGGCCACAATCGTTATGCACCGTTCAACGCTGCCAGACATACGGCGTCCTCTGCCAATGCGCACAGAGGGCGATCATCCGAGGAGAGCAATGCATGCCGAGCGTCGCGATCGCGATTTTTCCGGGCGTACAGGCCCTCGACGTCGCCGGGCCGGTCGACGTCTTTGCGGAAGCGAACAGGTTTATCGACCGTGCAGAACACTACCGCGTGACGCTGGTCGCCGCCGATGTGGGCACGATGCGCGCGTCGAACGGCATGTCGTTGACCGCCGATGCGACCTTCGATGCAGAGCGGCGCAGCTTCGATCTCGCGCTCGTCGCCGGTGGCCCGGCATTGCCCGAGGCCACACCCGACGAACGGCTGCTCGAGTGGTTGCGTTTTGCGTCGGCACACTGCGGCCGTTATGGGTCGATCTGCACCGGCGCATTCGCGCTCGGCCACGCGGGCCTGCTTGACGAACGCAACGTCACGACGCACTGGCAGCACGCGGCGCAACTCGCCGCGCAGTTTCCGCGCGCGAACGTCGATTTCGACCGTATCTATCTGCGCGACGAACGTCTCGTGACATCGGCGGGCGTCACGGCGGGTATCGATCTCTCGCTCGCCCTCGTTGCCGAAGATCACAGTCCGCAAGTCGCGCTTGCGGTCGCGAAACGGCTGGTCGTGTTCTCGCAGCGCCAGGGCGGGCAATCGCAGTTCAGCCCGTATCTGACGGCACCCGCCGACGATGCTTCGCCGGTCGCGAAAGTGCAGGCGCATGTCATGGCGCACATCAGCAAAAGCTTCACGGTGAAGCAACTCGCAGATGTAGCGGGCATGAGCGCCCGTAATTTCGCGCGCGTATTCGTGCAGGAGACTCACGTCACGCCGCATGAATTCATTGAACGCGCGCGCATGGACGCGGCGCGCAAACTGCTCGAAAGCACCGGGCTCGCCCTGAAGACGATCGCCTACGATTGCGGGTTCGGTACCGCGGACCGCATGCGCATCGTGTTTACAAAGCGTATTGGCGCAACACCGATGCAGTATCGCGAACGGTTCAAGAATACGTAGCGCAGCGCGCCATGAGCCTCTCCCTCGGCGCATGGCGCGGCCAAGGGCAAATACTCAATATCCCGTGAGAAAATAGACTGGAACTCATAACTGTCTTTCTCGGGATCGATACCATGTCCGACGCATCCTCTTCTTCGTCTTCCATCTGTGCGGTCGTCACGGGACACACTCGCGGTTTCGGCGCAGCGCTCGCCGAAACCTTGCTCGCACGCGGCATTTCGGTGCTCGGGTTGTCCCGCAACCGGCATGCGACGCTCGCCTCGCGCGGCGACGCCGCATTCGAGCAAGTTGAACTGGATCTGTCGAGCATCGAGGAAATCGCGCAGTGGCTTGGCGGCGGTCAACTGCCACGCTTTATCGGCAATTCAGAACGCGTATTGCTGTTCAATAACGCCGGGACCGTGCAGCCGATCGGTCCGCTCGAGGTGCAGGATCCTTCCGCCGTTGCGCAATCGGTCGTGCTGAACGTCGCTGCGCCGTTGATGCTGTCTGCTGCTCTTGCCGCCGCCAGCACCGGCGCGGCAGACCGGCGCATCGCGCATATCTCGAGCGGAGCGGCACGTAACGCGTACGCGGGCTGGAGCGTGTATTGCGCAACGAAGGCCGCCCTCGATCACCACGCGCGTTCGGTCGCGCTTGATTCGAATCGCGCCTTGCGCATCTGCAGCATCGCGCCGGGCACGCTCGACACAGACATGCAGGCGGAACTTCGCGACTCGACTGACGAGCGCTTCCCGATGCGCGGCCGCTTCGTCGAATACAAGCGCACCGGCAAGCTCGCCACGCCGCACGATGCCGCGGTCAAAATGATCGACTTTGTGTTGAGCGATGCATTCGGCACGACCCCGACCGCCGATCTGCGCGAATTGCCGTAACGCGGCGCCGTATCGGCGTTTCAATCAGCGCATAGGGATCAAATATTTTTAATCGGCTACGCAGTAGCCGATTTTTTTATCGCCAACCCTCTGACATTTTTTTTATCGGCCATCCGTTGTAGCGTGACCAGACAAACTCCTGATTAGACGAGGTTTCTGGCAACTATGTCAGTGCTACTGATTGCACGGTACATAAGTGCACTCGAAGCGGCACGATCTCGGCACAACTGACCGATCTATGGAACAAGTGCGAGAAAAGCGGTATGAAGTACTGGACGGACTGCGAGGGGTCGCTGCGATCAGCGTCATGCTGATGCATTACTCGGAGAACACCGCGCACCCGCTATTCAAGACTGCGGACATCGCGGTCGATCTCTTTTTTATCCTGAGCGGCTTTGTATTGATGCACTCGTACAGGAAAAAACTCCTGTTCGGCCTGAGCGCCCGTGAGTACATCAAAAAGCGCATCATCCGGCTCTATCCGATGTTCGCCATTTCAATGGCGATCGGCATTCCTGCGCTATTGATAGCCGCGGCAGCCGGACTCGCCGATTATCCGATACGCGCGATGATTGTCGCGTCGCTGAACAACTTGCTATTTATGCCCTACCTCGGCGATCACGGAGTCGGAAATTTCGTCGGTGCCACTGCACATTTTCCCGTCGAAAAATTCACCGTCGGAGAAATCTTTCCGGCCAATCCGTCCGCATGGTCGCTGTTCTTCGAAATGGTTGCGAGCGTCGCCCTGCTGGTACTGGTCCGCCTGCAAAAACGCGACCTGATCAGAATCATCGCCGGGAGCGCATTTCTGTTGCTGGCGACCGGCGCGTTGCTAGGCTGGGAGCACAAGGGTGCGGTGCCCATATTCTTCGGCGCAGGCTGGGGAACGCACAACTTTTTCGTCGGCTTCATTCGCGTGGCGTATGGATTCACAATGGGCGTGCTCGTCTACCTGCTGCATGAGAAGCCGTTGCCGCGGCGCTTCGGCGGTGTGCTATCGGGCATCGTTCGGAACGACATCGCGCTTTACGCGCTATTGGCGGTGATCGTTGCCTGTCCGTTCGGCGTCAAGGGCCTCTTCCCGATGGCAGTGATCTTCGCTGTCGCGCCGCTAATGGTCTATCGTGGTGCGAGTATCGCGCCGAGCGGGCGCATCGGTGCGCAGTTTGCACACTTCCTCGGCTGGCTGTCGTATCCAGTCTACTGCCTGCATTTCCCGATCGGCCGGCTCGTCTTTATCTACCTCCCTCAGAGCGAGCAGCATCCGGTCGAGACGATCGCGATATCGGTTGCACTGACCATCGCGGTCTCGGTGGTCGCGACGAAGCTGATCGAAGAGCCCGTGCGCGCGTATTTGACGAAGAAGTTCGCGTCGAGAAAGCGCGAGAGCCTGAAAAAGGCCGGCTCTGTTGTTTGACGACAATGTCCAGCGATCACGGGCAGTGACCCGCAGTGATCCGCAGCGACCACACTGCACTTCCCGAAAACCCTCACCTTTTCAGGCGCTCACGGCCGTCGCTTCACATCGATCGAGAAAAATATCCGTTAAAACGCGACACTTTCTCTACGCCCAAACAAAAAGCGAGCGCCCAAGGCACTCGCTCCCGAAAAACCTCACCTTGATTCGAAGCGCACCCAACATCGGTGCGGCAGCTTCAAGGCCAATGTGCGACGCGGGTCAAACCTTCCGGCGGCTGCGGCGGAACTGGTCGAACAGCACGGCGAGCAGCAGAATGCCGCCGCGAATCAGATACTGATAGAACGTCGGCACGTTCAGGAGACTCATCGCGTCCTGCACCGAGCCCATGATCAGCACGCCGACGAGCACGCCCGAGATCGTCGCGACACCACCCGTCAGCGAAACGCCGCCGAGCACGCACGCCGAAATCACGCCGAGTTCGAGGCCCACCGACGTCTTCGGATCGCCAAGGCTCATCCGCGATGCGAGCATCACGCCGGCAAAACCGGTGACAAGCCCCTGCAGCACGAACACGGTGATCTTGATACGCGTCACCGGCAAACCGGCGAGCAGCGCCGCTTCGCCATTGCCGCCGACCGCGAGCACGTTCTTGCCGAACACGGTCTTGCGCAGCAGGAAGCCGAACAGCACGAAGCCGACGATATTGCTCCAGATCGGATATGAAATGCCAAGGAACGAACCGCCGCCGAGATCGAAGAAGCGCTCTTCGGAGATCATCACCGCATCGCCGTTCGACGTGATGTACGCAAGGCCGCGCACGACTTCCATCATCGCGAGTGTGACGATCAGCGAGTTGATCTTGTAGCGCGCAACCAGCACGCCGTTCACGAGCCCGACCGCGCCGCCCGCGAGCACGCCGCCGGCGACACCGAACAGCACACTATGCGTAGCCGTAATCAACGTCGACGCGACCACACCCGAAAACGCGACGATCGACGCGACAGATAGATCCACCTCGCCGAGCGCGAGCACGAACATCATCGTTACCGAGATCGAGCCGATCAGCGTAACCGACAGCAACAGGCCCTGCATGTTGCGGCTCGTCAGGAAGTCGGGCACGGTCAGCGAGAGCACGGCGAACAGGATGATGAACACCATCACGATGCCGGACTTGTTGATCAGATCCCACATGCGCGCGGCGTGCGACGACGCGCCGGGCTGCGCGGCACGGGTAGCTTGGGTAGTCGGAGTTTGCATGGTCATCTTCATCCAGTGGCGCGCTAGCCCGCACGCCGTTGCTTTCGGCGGCTCAATGCGGCAGAGCCAGTTTGATCAATTGGTCAGGGGTGGCCTGCGCCTTCGGCAGATCGCCGACAACGCGCCCTTCTTTCATTACCAGCACGCGATCGGCAATGCCGATCACCTCGGCGAGATCGCTCGACACGACGACCACCGTGCGTCCCGCTTCGGCGAGCTCGTACAGCAGTTCGTAGATTTCGGAACGCGCGCCGACGTCGATGCCGCGTGTCGGCTCGTCGAGCAGGAAGATGTCGATGCGCTCGGCAAGCCAGCGCGACAGAATCACCTTCTGCTGATTGCCGCCCGACAACGTGCCGATCGCCGTCTCGGTGTTGCGTGTCTTGATCGACAGCTTGTCGATATATTCGCGCGCGAGGTCGCGTTCGCGCTTGCCGTTCAGCAGAAAGCGCGCCGCGCTGAAGTGACGCCGCGCGCTGATGTTCAGATTGTCGGCCACCGACGCGATCGCGACGATGCCTTCCTGCTTGCGGTCTTCGGGGCACAGCGCAATACCGGCGCGCACCGCGTCGCGCGGCGTCGCGAACGCCATGCGCTGGCCATTCAGCTCGATATGGCCCGCGGTCGGCGCAACGGCGCCGTAGATCAGCTTCATGAGCTCGGAGCGACCCGCGCCCACGAGCCCGAAGAAGCCGACGATCTCGCCCTTCCTCGCGGCAAACGACACCGGTTCCGACAGCCCCGGCCCAAGCAGCCCCTTCACTTCGAGCTGCACCGCGCCGGTCTCGCGGGCACGGTACCCATAGACGTCCCGAATCGACCGGCCGACCATGCAACTGATCAGCCGGTCGCGGTCGAGGTCTGCAACCGATTCGAACGTTTCGATGCGACGCCCGTCACGGAACACCGTGACGCGGTCGCACAGTTCGTAGACTTCATCCATCCGGTGCGTGACGTAGATCACCGCGCGACCTTGCGCACGCAACGCGTTGATGATCCGAAAAAGATTCTCCGTTTCTCTGGCGGACAGCGAACTCGTCGGCTCGTCGAACGCAATGACGCGCGCGTCGCGCATCAGCGCCTTGCCGATCTCGATCATCTGCCGCTGCCCGATCGACAGGCGTTTGACCTGCGTGTTCGGGTCGATCGATTCGCCGAGACGCTCGAGCTCGTCGACGGCGCGCTTGACCAGTGCCCTTTCGTCGAGCACGCCGAAGCGGTTCGGCAATTGCCCGAGCATCAGGTTTTCCGCAACCGTCAGCTCAGGAACGAGATGCAACTCCTGGTAGATGATCGCGATGCCGGCCTCGATCGCCGCTTTCGTCGTCGTGAACTTGTGCTCGACGCCCGCGAGGCGCAGCGCGCCCGACGCGGGTTGATTCACGCCCGACAGCACTTTCAGCAGCGTCGATTTGCCCGCGCCGTTCTCGCCCATCAGGCCGTGCACCTCGCCGCTGCGCACCTGGAACGACACGTTGTCGAGCGCGAGCACGCCCGGGAAACTCACGGAAATTCCGTCGAGCTCCAGATACGTGCCGCCGTCGGCGCGCGGCCGCCCTTGCTGCGTAGCGGCGCTTGTTTCAGCATTGACCGTCATCGTTGATGTTTCCGTTATTGCATCCCGCAAACCTGCAACTGCGCGTTACACCAGGCCGAGCCGTGCGCAAAGGCCTCCCGGTGGTCCGGGTGGCCCGGCCTCCCGAAACTCGCCCTGCCTTAAATCCCGAGTTCCGTGCGCACGTCCTTCCAGTTATCGCGCGTCATCAGCTTGCCGGTGGTCTGCGTGTCAGCCGGCGGTTGCTTGCCCGTCTTGATCCAGTCGACGAGGTTCTGCGCGCTTTGCTTGCCGTGATTCGTCGAGCTCACTGCGATCGTGCCGTAGAAGCCCGTCGGTTCCTTCTTCTGGAACTCGGCGAACGCCTCGCCCGCACCGTTGATGCCGACGCCGATCACGTCCGAACCCGGGATATGCACCTGCTCGGTCGCGCGCACGCCGCCCAGCACCGTCTCTTCGTTCAGCGCGAAGATCACCCACTTCTTGATGTTCGGGTGCTTCGACAGAACCGGCGATGCCGCGTTGAAGCCGCCTTCGTCGTCGGTCGTCTTCTGCGGCGCGTCGAAGATGTTGTCCTTCTTGAAGCCGTTGGCGAGCAGCGTTTCGGTCGCGCCGTCGGTGCGCAACTTCGCGGTCGGCAGTTCGTAGTCGGTGATGCGGATCGCGCCGACTTCTTCCGGCTTCCAGCCGCGCTTCTTCATTTCGTCGCTGATCGCCTGGCCAACCTGATTGCCGATCTTGAACGCCGACATGCCGAGGTGCGGCACGCCCGCGAGCGGCTTGCCGGACGAATCGACGAGCTGGTCGTCGACGGTCACGAACTTCATGTTGTAGCGCTTTGCGCGCGCCTGAATCGCCGGTCCGAGACGCACGTCCGGCGGGCAGATCACGAAGCCCTGCGCGCCTTGCGCGCCGAGGTTGTCGATCGCGGCGAGCACTTTCTCGCCGTCAGGCGTGCCGATGTTCACCACCGAGAAGCCTTCCTTCTGGCCAAGCGCGGTCGCTGCCTTTTCCTCGTTGATGAACCACGCCTGCTCCGGCATCTTCACGAGCACGCCGATCTTCAGCGGTGCGTCGGCGTGGGCGGACAGGGGCAGTGCGAACGGCGCCGCGCACAGGGCGGCCACGAGCGCGGACAGCGTCAGGCGGCGAATCGGGTTGGTCATGCGTGTCTCCTTTTGAGTCGTTGAACCGTAGGTGCGGTTGAATACGTTGATTGCTCTGGTTGCTCTGGTTGCGTTTGTTACTTCAAGTGCGCTTCCTGTTGCTTCGGACGCGCTGGTTACTTCAATTGCGGCTTGTTTGCGCACGTCGTTGCCCTCGGTGCACGCAGCGCCGCTTTTCTCCCGTTGCCTGGCTTTTTCCTGCTCAGTCCTCGAAAGGCTCGACTGCATGGTGGCTGCCGAGCAGGAATGCATCAGCCACGAGGCGCAGTGGACGCACGTCGACGTCCTGCTCGCCGTGATCGATGAGCCACTGGAAACGCTCGTACAGCGCCGGATATTCGCGTTCCGCCGCGAGATCGACGGGCTTGCCCGCGATCGACAGACGCTTGCCGCCTTCCGTGAGGAACAGCGTGCCGTCGGTCGTCGCGACTTCGATTTCCCATTGCTCGACCGGGCCATAGCGCCAGTCGAACGACGCATGCACAGGCACGCCCGCTTCGTCGACGAAATCGAGTTCGGCAGCGATCGGCGTCTGACGGTTCGACGGCACATGAAGCTGCGCAGACTTCAGGATCACTTCGCGCGGCAGCATGCGCGTGACGATCGACAGCGCGTTGATGCCCGGATCGAACACGCCGAGACCGCCCGGCGTCCAGATCCACTCCTGGCCCGGGTGCCAGCGTCGCACGTCTTCTTTCCAGCGCACATGAACCGATTGAATCGCGCGCTGCGCAAGCCATTCACGCGCCACTTCGACGGCCGGCGAATAGCGCGAATGCCAGGTCGCGAAGAGCGTGCGGCCCGCCGCGCGCGCCATCTCGCGCAGCACTTCGACTTCGTGCACGCTCGCGCCGGGCGGCTTTTCGAGCATCACATGCTTGCCGGCCGCGAGCGCGGCGCGTGCCTGATCGAAGCGCACATGCGGCGTCGCGCACAGCGAAATCGCATCGAGATCGGGCTCGCCCTGCAGCAGCGCGTCGATGGTCGGATAGTTGCGCACGCCTTCGACTGTCGCATTGCGGCTCGCGCACGCAACGAGTTCGAAGCGCTCGAGCCCCGCGATGGCGGGCAGATGCTGGTCACGCGCGATCTTGCCGACGCCGACGATACCGATCGAAAGTTTTCTGTTCATACTGCTGCTTTATTGCTGCTGTTTTAACGGTTACGTGCTGATTGACTGCACTCGGCATCCGCGCCGGGTGTCCCGCTTGCCGCGCGTTTCAATGACCCCAGCGCAGCGCGAGCGGATTCGCTTCGCGCGCGAGTTCGAGCAGTTCTGCGCGCGTCGCACCCGACAGCGCTTCGAGCGGATGACGCACCGCATCGCTCCTGATCACGCCGCCTTCCATCATGACGGTTTTGGTCGCACGCAACCCGCACTGGCGGTTTTCGTAGTTGATGAGCGGCAGGATGCGTGCGTAGCCGGCGCGCGCCTCGTCGCGGCGCCCGGCGCGGAACGCGTCGAACACAGGACGGATCAGGTCCGGCAGCAGCGCGCTCGACATCGTGCCGGTCGCGCCGGCGTCGAGGTCGGGCATCAGCGTGATCGCTTCCTCGCCGTCGAACGGCCCTTCGATTGCGTCGCCGCCGGCGGCGATCAGCGCGCGCAGCTTCGCGGCCGCGCCCGGCACTTCGATCTTGAAGTAGCGCACGAGCGGCAACTCTTTGGCGACACGGACCAGGAACGGCACCGACAGCGCAACGCCGGAAAGCGGCGCATCCTGAATCATGACGGGCACGCCCGCCGCATCGGCAATGCGCGCGAAGTGCTCGAACATGGCGTTTTCGTCTACACGCAGCGAAGCGCCGTGATACGGCGGCATCACCATGATGATGCTCGCGCCGGCCGCGACAGCGCGCCGCGCGCGCTCGCTGGCGATCTGCGTGCTGAAGTGACTGCAGGTCGCCATCACGGGAACGCGGCCAGCCGTATGCGAGAGACACAGATCGACGAGCGTGTCGCGCTCCGCATCGGTCAGCACGAATTGCTCCGAGTAGTTCGCGAGAATGCAGATGCCGTCGACCTTCTGATCGACCATGCAATCGATCACGCGCCGCTGGCCGTCGAGGTCGAGTTCGCCCGACGCAGTAAACGGTGTCGGCGCGACGGGGAAAAGACCGGAGAAGCGAGGCGAGTTGACCACTATTTGAGACTCCTGTTGTTCTGCCGTGCGCAACGGGTAAAACCCGGGCGCAATCTTGAATTAGCCAAACTATATGCGCGAGCGATCCGTCTAGTGATTAGTGTTTTCCCCCATTCTCGCAGCATAAAAAGTCATTCTATTTGTCTTCCAGTGAGAGTAAATTCCCGATATGCGGGCACGTAATACTGGTGTCACTGACAAACGCGCTCCAGAATTCGACGCGCGCCGTCGCAACCAAAAGTCTAGCTACAACAAGGCTTGGCACCGACACGCGGCATCGCATATAGTCTTACTATATTGAACAAAATCGATCGAGACAACATGACTGATCAACCCCGCAAGCTCCGCTCGGCCCAGTGGTTCGGCACCGCCGACAAGAACGGCTTCATGTATCGCAGCTGGATGAAGAACCAGGGCATTCCGGATCACGAATTCAACGGTAAGCCGATCATCGGCATTTGCAATACGTTCTCGGAGCTGACGCCTTGCAATGCGCATTTCCGTAAGCTCGCCGAACACGTGAAGCGCGGCGTGTTCGAAGCGGGCGGCTTCCCCGTCGAGTTCCCGGTATTTTCGAATGGCGAGTCGAATCTGCGGCCCACCGCGATGTTCACGCGCAACCTCGCGAGCATGGACGTCGAGGAATCGATTCGCGGCAATCCGATCGATGCGGTCGTGCTGCTCGCCGGCTGCGACAAAACCACGCCCGCGCTGCTGATGGGCGCGGCAAGCTGCGATGTGCCGGCCATTCTCGTGACCGGCGGCCCGATGCTGAACGGCAAGCATCATGGCCGCGATATCGGGTCGGGCACCGTCGTCTGGCAGTTGTCCGAACAGGTCAAGGCCGGCAAGATTTCGATTCACGAGTTCATGTCGGCCGAAGCGGGCATGTCGCGTTCGGCAGGCACCTGCAACACCATGGGCACCGCATCGACGATGGCGTGCATGGCCGAAGCGCTCGGCGTGACGCTGCCGCACAACGCGGCGATTCCCGCGGTCGACGCGCGCCGCTATGTGCTTGCGCATATGTCCGGCATGCGTATTGTCGAGATGGCGCTGCAAGACTTGCGGCTGTCGAAGCTGCTCACGCGCGAAGCATTCGAAAACGCGATCCGCGCGAACGCGGCGATCGGCGGCTCGACCAATGCAGCGATTCACCTGAAGGCGATCGCCGGCCGCATCGGCGTGGACCTTTCGCTCGACGACTGGACGCGCATCGGCCGCGGCACGCCGACCGTCGTCGACCTGCAGCCGTCGGGCCGCTTCCTGATGGAAGAGTTCTATTACGCGGGCGGCCTGCCCGCGGTGCTGCGCCGCCTCGGCGAAGCGGGCCTGCTGCCGCACCCGGATGCCCTGACGGCGAACGGCCACTCGCTGTGGGACAACGTGAAGGACGCGCCGAACTATAACGACGAAGTGATTCGCCCGCTCGACAAGCCGCTCGTCGCCGACGGCGGTCTGTGCGTGCTGCGCGGCAACCTCGCGCCGAACGGCGCGGTGCTGAAGCCGTCGGCGGCTACACCCGCGCTGCTCAAGCACCGCGGCCGCGCGGTCGTGTTCGAGAACTTCGACGACTACAAAAAACGCATCGTCGACCCCGAGCTCGACGTCACCGCCGATTCGGTGCTGGTCATGAAGAACTGCGGTCCGAAGGGCTATCCGGGCATGGCCGAAGTCGGCAACATGGGCCTGCCGCCGAAGCTGCTCGCGCAAGGCGTGACCGACATGGTGCGCGTCTCCGACGCGCGCATGAGCGGCACCGCGTACGGCACCGTCGTGCTGCACGTCGCGCCCGAGGCGCGCGCGGGCGGCCCGCTTGCGGTCGTGCGCGACGGCGACTGGATCGAACTCGACTGCGAGGCCGGCAAGCTGCGCGTCGATATCGACGAAAAGGAAATGGTCGCGCGCCTTGCCGAATGGAAGGAAATGCAAAAGCCGAACCCGAAGGATGCGACCGGCTACCGGAACCTGTATATCGAGCACGTGCTGCAAGCCGACGAAGGCTGCGACTTCGACTTCCTCGTCGGTTGCCGCGGTGCGGAAGTGCCGTCGCACTCGCACTGACGATCGGCCTGTGAGGCGCGAATAAGGGCTGTCGAGGCCCTTGCGCGCCTGCTCTTTCTCCGCTTTCCCTGCTCGCCAGAAGCCGGCGTGATGGTTGCGCCGGCAACCACATTTGCCGCGACACGCCAGCCGCGATGTGCGGCAAGTCTGCGCGCGCCCCGCGTCCGCCCTCGGCCCGGCTAGCCTAGCCCGCGCGCCGCGAACCCGAGAATCGAATCGGCATCGACGCGCGCGTTTTCGAGCTGCACGAGGCTCGCTTGCCGCGCGCCGAGTGCATCGCGATTCAAAATCGCCGTCAGAATCGCCTTATGCCGCGGTAGCGACAACGCGTGCGTGTCCGGGTGGCGGCTCGTCAGCTTGATCGACTCCGATAGCGCAAGCGACATCATGTTGCCGATATACGCGAGCATGTCGTTGTGCGTTGCAGCCATGATCGCGCGGTGAAATTCGAGGTCCGGCTCGAGCAGCGCGCCGGCGTTTTGCGCGTGTTCCATCTGGTCGTACGCGGAGTTGATCCGTTTGAGGTCTTCGTCGGTGGCCGCTGTCGCCGCAAGCGCCGCGGCCGCCGGTTCGATGATGCGCCGCACCGTCATCAGCGCGCGGAAGAACTCGCCTTCGGGAATGCTGTTGAGCGTCCAGTACAGCACGTCGGGATCGAGCATGTGCCACTCGTCGCGCCCGCGCACGATGCTGCCCACACGCGGCTTCGAAACGACGAGCCCTTTCGCCACGAGCACGCGCGTCGCTTCGCGCAGAACGGGCCGGCTCACTCCATACTGTTCACAGAGGGTGGATTCCGCCGGCAGCCGTTCGCCCGGCTGCAACCGCCCGCTGACGATCTCGATGCCCAGTTCCTGCACGATGCGGGCATGCATGCTTTTTCGTTTCTGGAGGTGCCGATAGTCCATTGCCGTTTGTTTTCGAAGCCGCTCGAGTGCGGACTTTGTGCGCGGAACCGATGGCGGTCAGGCCGCTGTGGACCGGCACACTGGGCGGGGCCCGCCGGGGTGAGCCAAGCATAGCATGCGAGTCGCGAGTTGTTGCCTGGTGCAGAGACCAGGTGCAGCGAGCAGGTTCGCTTCTTGCTAAAGGCAGGTTGGCGGAAGTTGTACCGCTTTTTGCGAGGGACATGACAATGAAACGTAAATTCTTCGCTGTACTGCTTGCATTCGTTTCTCTGGGCTGCCAGACCGCATTCGCTGCGTCGTCGGAGCAGGACGGCAACAAGGCGTGCCGCCGCGACGCTTTTCGGCTTTGCTCAGCGGAAATTCCGAACAAGGACAAGATCGAGGCCTGCATGAAGCAGCACTACGATCAGCTATCGCCTCCATGCCAGAAGATGTTCCAGTCCTCGTCGTCCAACAATGATGGGAAGTAACACTCAAGGAGAAGATGCAGATGAAGACTTTGGCTCACAACAGATACACGATGAAGCACAAGACGAAGCTCGCCGCGTGGCTAGCCGGCGCAGCGCTCGCCGCCGGCGCGGCAACCTGCGCCTTCGCACAGGACAACCCACAGACGGGCAGCACACAAGGCAGCGCGGCAGCCCAGACGGCAAATCCGTCAACGAGCGCGGCACCCGGCGCCGCCAGCATGACCAAGGCGCAGCGCAAAGCCGCGCAAAAGCAGGCGCGCAAGGAGGCACGCGCGAAGCGCACTGCCGAACTCAAACAGCTCGAACAGCACGGTTACCAGCCGGGGCGCGACGATCCGAACTACCCGGACGACCTGCAGAACGCGCAAAGAAAGGCCGGCATCGGCCAGGGCGCGAGCCAGTAGCAGGCACGCTCGACAGTTCCGTCCAACATTTCACGCCGTAAGCGCCGCCGGAACCGGCCGCGGCGCCCTGCGCTGCTGAAACACGCAGGCAAAGCGTCTATGTGATACTTCCGACGCTCGACGGCCGGTCATTTCGCTCCGCATTGCGACAGCCGGTCCTGGTATAAGACAATCCGACAAGACCAAGCCATTCCAGCCAAACATGCCGACATCACTAGAACAAGCGGACGCGAAGCCCGACAGGCAGGCGGCTGTCGCAACCGTCGACGAGGCGAATTTCAGGCGCATCATCCGGCGCAATATCGCATTGCCGCTCGCGGTCGGGCTCGTTACGGTCGCCGTGTTCGCGGTGCTGATCGCGTACCTCGTCTCGACGGTGAACTGGGTCGAACATTCGGAGCGCGTGATCGGCGATGCAAACGAGGCGCTGCGCCTCGCGGTCGATCGCGAGTCGTCGCTGCGCGGCTTCCTGCTGACCGGCGACGACGAGTTTCTCGCACCGTATCAGGCCGGCCAGCCGCGCTTCCAGTCGCAGATCGCCGAGCTGACCGGGCTGGTTGCGGACAACCCGCCGCAAATCGAAAAGCTGAAGACCATTCAGGCGATCCAGGCGCGCTGGAACACGTACGCGCAGCAAATGATCGATGCGAAGCGCAAGCATCAGGACGTCAGCGATGTCGTTGCCGCCGGCCGCGGCAAGGCCGAATTCGACGAGACACGCCGCATATTCGGCGAATTTCTGGAGATCGAGCAAGACCTGCGGCGCCAGCGGTCTGAGTCGGCGCGCAGCCTGACCGGCACCACCGTCGTCGTGTTCCTCGTGTTCAGCGTGCTGATCAGCGCACTGCTCGCGTTTCGCGGCCGCCGCGATCTGCTCAATCTTTCCGGTAATTACGACGCCGTGTTGCGGCAGCAGCTCGCGCACACCGAACAGTTGCAGCAGCAGGTGTGGCTGCGTTCGGGGCAGCGGCTGCTCGCGGAAAAAGTGGTCGGCCAGGCGACGGCGCCGCTCGTCGGCCGTGCGATTCTCGAGTTTCTTACGCAGTACCTCGACGTCGTCGTGGCCGCGCTTTATGTGCGCGACCGGGTCAACGGCGAATTGCGGCGCGTCACGACTTACGGCTTCAGCGCGGAAAGCGAGCAGAACACGCGCAACTTCCATGACGGCGAAAGCCTCGTCGGCCAGGCGGCCTTCTCGCGCCGGACCATCGTGCTAGAACAGGTGCCCGACAACTACATCAAGGTCGTCTCGGGTACGGGCGCGGGCACGCCGACGAGTGTGATCGTGCAGCCGATCGAGAACGACGGCATGGTCAACGGCATCGTCGAAATGGGCTTCATGCGGCCCGTCAGCGTCCGCGATCAGGAATTCCTGCAACTCGTGTCCACGAGCATCGGCGACTTTATCGAAGCGGCGCTTTATCGCGAGCGGCTGCAGGATGCGCTCGCCGAAACGCAGCAGCTCAACGAGGAACTGCAGGTGCAGCAGGAAGAACTGCGCGTGTCGAACGAAGGACTCGAGGAACGCGGGCACGCGCTCGTGGAATCGCAGGCGCGGCTCGAAGCCCAGCAGGCAGAGCTCGAACAGACGAATGTGCAGCTCGAGGAATACGCGCAGCGGCTCGAACGGCAGAAGGCCGAACTGATCGCCGCGCAGGACGAGCTCTCCGCGAATGCCGCGCGGCTCGAGCAATCGAGCCGCTACAAGTCCGAGTTCCTCGCCAACATGTCGCACGAACTGCGTACACCGCTCAACAGCTCGCTGATTCTCGCGAGACTGCTGCAGGAAAACCGCAACGGCAATCTGACCAGCGAACAGGTGCGCTACGCGGAAACCATTCACGCATCGAACAGCGACCTGCTCGTGCTGATCAACGACATTCTCGATCTGTCGAAGGTCGAGGCCGGGCAGATCACGATCGAGCCGACCGGCGTGTCGATCGACGCGCTGCTGCGATCGCTGCGCGAAATGTTCGAGCCAATGGCGGCCGCGAGGCATCTGCGATTCTCGGCGCAGCGCGCGCCCGGCGTGCCGAATACGATCGTCACCGACGGCCAGCGTCTCACGCAGATTCTGCGCAACCTGCTCTCCAATGCGCTGAAGTTCACCGAGCGCGGCGAAGTCGCACTCGACGTCGCTGCCGACGAAGCAGGCTTGTTGCGTTTCGACGTGCGCGACACCGGCATTGGTATCGCCGAGGATAAGCTCGAAATGATTTTCGACGCGTTCCAGCAGGCGGACGGGTCCACGAGCCGTCACTACGGCGGCAGCGGCCTCGGGCTGTCGATTTCGCGCGAGTTCGCGCGGCTGCTCGGCGGACGCATCGGCGTAGTCAGCGATCTCGGCCGAGGCAGCGTGTTCACGCTGTGGCTACCGACCGAGTTCCCGGCTGAAGCCGCGGCGCCCATCGCGCAGACCGCGCCGGCACCGGCGGGCGAACTGCGCGGCGCATCGTCGGGTGCAGCGGGCCCGACAGGCCCGGCGCGCGGCGCCGGGCGCGGCGCTGCCGCGCCGGCCGGCACAGGCAGCGCAGCGCAGCGCGCATCGGACGCATCGGCGGCCGGCACGCCTAACGGCGCGCGCGCGTCCGGTGGCTTGCGCTCCGACGCGGCGCGACAGCCGATCGACGACGACCGCGACAACCGCAAGCACGACCAGCGCCTGATTCTTGCCGTCGAAGACGACCTTGCGTTCGCCGAGATCCTGCGCGATCTCGCGCACGAACTCGAATTCGACTTCATCCACGCGACCGACGCCGCGAGCGGCGTCGCGATGGTGCGCGACCTGCAGCCAACCGCGGTGCTGCTCGACGTCGGCTTGCCGGACCGCTCGGGTTTGACGGTCCTCGAATGGTTGAAGAACGACCCGGACACGCGCCACATTCCGATTCATATCGTGTCCGCCACCGACCATGCCGCAAAGGCGCTGCATCTGGGCGCGGTCGGCTACACGCTGAAGCCCACCGCGCGCACGACGCTCGAGGCCGCGATTCGCCGCCTCGAAACACGCCTGCAGCAGCATATGAAGCGCGTGCTCGTGATCGAAGACGACCGCGCGATGCGCGAAAGCATCCGCGCGCTGCTGCAAGGCGAAAGCACCGAGATCGTCGCCGTGGCGACGCTCGGAGAAGCGCTCGAAGAACTCGAGCGCACGCAGTTCGATTGCGTCGTCACCGACCTGGCGCTGCCCGACGGCACCGGCTACGACCTGCTCGAACGGATGGCCGCCGATCCGGCCCTGCAGACGCTGCCCGTGATCGTCTACACGGGCCGCATGCTGTCGGGCGACGAGGAACATCGTCTGCGGCGCTATTCGAAGTCGATCATTATCAAAGGGGCGAAATCGCCCGAGCGGCTGCTCGACGAAGTGACGCTGTTTCTGCACAGCGTGGAGTCGTCGCTTGCGCCCGAACAGCAACGGATGCTGCGCACCGTGCGGCAGCGCGACAACGCGTTCGAAGGCCGCACGATCCTGCTCGCGGAAGACGACGTGCGCAATATCTTCGCGCTGTCGCACGTGATCGAACCGCTCGGCGCGAGGCTCGAAATCGCGCGCAACGGCCGCGAAGCGCTCGATCTGCTCGAACAGGGCGTCGATGTCGACCTCGTACTGATGGACATCATGATGCCGGAGATGGACGGCTTGACCGCGACTGCGCAGATTCGCGCGAATCCTCGCTTCTCGCAGTTGCCGATCATCGCGCTGACCGCGAAGGCGATGGCGCACGACCGGCAACGCTGCCTCGAAGCCGGCGCCGACGACTATATTTCGAAGCCGATCGACGTCGACAAGCTGATCTCGCTGTGCCGCGTGTGGCTGCGGCAACGATAGCCCGCTGGATCGAGCGCATGCCGGACCGAACGGAGAGCCGCATCAGCATGGAGACCAACCCGATGACCCGCTCGTCCTACGAGCTGTCGCCGCAACGAATGCACGATTTCGACATCGAGCTGAAGCTGTTGCTCGAAGCGATCTATCTCAAGTACCAGCACGACTTCCGTCACTACGCGATGTCGTCGTTGCGGCGCCGGCTTGCCCAGGCGCTCGACGAATTCGGCGTGACCACGCTATCGCAGCTGCAGGACCGCATCATGCGCAGCGAGGATGAATTCGGCCGGCTGTTTCACTACCTGACGGTGCAGGTCAGCGACATGTTCCGCGACCCGCAGTACTTCCTCGCGCTGCGCGAACACGTGCTGCCGCTGCTGCAGACGTATCCGTCGATCAAGGTATGGGTAGCCGGCTGCAGCACGGGCGAGGAATTATGGTCGCTGAAGATTCTGTTCGACGAAGAGGGTTTGACCGAACGAACGCTGTTCTACGCGACCGACATCAACCCGGGCGCGCTTGCGCGCGCCGAAGCGGGCATCTACGCGCTCGACCGCGTCGCCGGCTTTACGCGCAATTATCTGGCGGCGGGAGGCAAGCATTCGCTGTCCGACTATTATCATGCGGCGTATGGCGGTGCGCGCTTCGCCGGTTCGCTGAGCGACCGCGTGGTATTCGCCGACCATAGCCTCTCGACCGACGAGGTGTTTCTCGAAGCGCATCTCGTGTCGTGCCGCAACGTGCTGATCTATTTCGATCGCGGCCTGCAGGACCGCGCGCTCGGCCTTTTCAGCCGCTCGCTCGTGCGGCGCGGCTTTCTGGGACTAGGCAGCAAGGAGAGCCTGCGCTTTTCGAACCACTACGACGGATTCGAAGAGTTTCGGGAATCCGAACGCATCTATCAGAAACGATAAATGCGGTAACGAATGCAGCGTTGACCACCGCGCACGGATCGGCGCTAAATTCGACGCTTGACCGGCCGTTAAACCGGGGGCCATTCGATCCGGCATCGAATGGCCCCGCCACGACCGACCGACTGAACAGGACCCGTATGCGAGACGACAGAGCCAGTGCCGCCGCCCCGCCGCAGGCGCGCCGTTCCGCGCGCGCGTTGGACGCGTTCGACGCGGTCGTGCTCGGCGGGTCTGCCGGCGGCATCGAAGTGATCGCCATGCTGCTGGCTGCGTTGCCCGCCGGCTTTGCATCGGCCGTGCTCGTCGTTTCGCACCTGTCGGCCGACCGGCCCAGCTACCTCGTCGAATCGCTGCGACACCGCTGCCGGTTGCCGGTCGTCGAACCGGATTCGGGTGAAAGCGTCGTCGCGGGTCGTGTACACGTCGCGCCGCCCGGATATCACATGCTCGTCGACGACGATCGCACGATTGCACTGTCGGTCGATTCGTCGGTGCGTTTCTCGAGACCGTCGATCGACGTGCTGTTCGAATCGGCAGCGCATGCGTACGCGTCGCGGCTGCTCGGCATTCTGCTGTCGGGCGCGAACGACGACGGCGCGCATGGCCTCGAAGTGATCCGCGCAATGGGCGGCATCGCATGGGTGCAGGACCCGCAAACAGCAAGTTCGGCTACCATGCCGCGCGCGGCGATCGCTCGGGGAGCGGTCGACGACATTCTTTCTCCAACTCTCATGGCCCAGCGGCTCGCCGCGTTGCAGGCCTCATCGTGATCCGACGCCATGGCGCATCCATCAGTCAATATTCTGATCGTCGACGACACCGCCCATAACATCACGGCGCTCGAAGCGTTGCTGTCGCGTCCCGGTGTCGAACTGCTCGTCGCCAACTCGGGGACCGCGGCGCTCGATCTGCTGCTCAAGCACGATGCCGCGCTTGCGATTCTCGACGTCAACATGCCGGGCATGAACGGCTTCGAACTGGCATCGCTGATGCGCGGCAGCCCGCGCACGTCGCACGTACCGATCATTTTCCTGACCGCAACCGCTGAAGACGCGTCCCGCACGTTCCGCGGCTACGAAGCGGGCGCCGTCGACTTCCTGCATAAGCCGTTCGATCCGCGCATTCTGCAATCGAAGGTCGATGTGTTCGTGCAGCTCGAGCAGCACAAGCGGCAGCTCGCCGAGCAGCTGCTCGCCACGCGTCAGTTGCTCGAAGCGAACGAGATGCTGATGGCCGTGCTCGGACACGATCTGCGCACGCCGCTAGGCACCGTGCTCGCGTCGGCCGAGTACCTTGCGCGCATCGCGCCGGACGAACAGGCGGCGACGGTCGCGAACCGCATCAGGAACAGCTCGATGCGGATGTCGCGGATGGTGCATCAACTGCTGAACCTCGCGCGGCTGCAAGGCGGCCGGATGCCGCTTGCGCCGCGCAACGCCGACCTCGCGGCGCTCTGCGGTTCGGTCATCGAAGAGTTCGCGACGCAGGAAGGCGTCGAACGCATCGCACTCGATGCGCGCGGCAACTGCACCGGCAACTGGGACACCGATCTGCTGTGGCAAGCAATTTCCAATCTGATCAGCAATGCGTTGCATCACGGCGCGCAGGACAGCGGCATTGCCGTCGAAGTCGACGGCGGCGAAGCGGGGCGAGAGTCCGCTCACATTACGCTGACCATTACGAACGGGGGCGCAATTCCGCCAAACGTGATGCCGCATCTGTTCGAAGCGTTCGGCAGCACGACGCCGGGCCGGCGCGCGGTCGACAACCGCTTGCCCGCCGCACAACCCAAGGACGGCCGCCCTCGCGGAGGACTCGGGCTCGGCCTGCATATCGTGCGTACGATCGTGCAAATGCACGGCGGTAAAGTGTGCGGCGCGTCGGATGCGGAACGCGGCACCGTTTTTACGATCGAATTGCCGCGCGCAGCGCCCGGCATGTCTCGCTGACGGCACAGACAGCGTTGCAAAAACAGCGTGGTTTTACCTCGCGCGGGCGAACCGCTCTACAATGCTTCCCGGCTGTTTCGAGGCGTCGCGCGCCGACGCTTCGTTGCGCCGCTGTTTCGCTGACTCGCTCGTGTTCAACATGCTTATCCGTCGATCCCGCTTCGCGCTCGTGCTGCTGCCTGGGTTCGCCCTCGCGCTTGCCGCGTGTACGTCCACACCCAAACCGAAGCTGCAGGACGAATTCCTCAGCAGCGACATGAGTCCGTTCATGCACACGTTCACCGTATCGAGCGCGGAAGCATGCGATTCGGCGCGCCGCGCGCTCTTGAGCCAGGGCTATATGACGACGGCCGCACGGCCCGACACGATCGATGCGTCGAAAAATTTCCAGCCCGCGAGCGACTCGCACTACACCGTCGAATTTCACGTGGTGTGTACAGCGGGCGACGATGCGGCGAATTCGAGTGTCGTCTATGCGAACGCCGTGCAAAACGGCTATGCGCTGAAGAAGAGCGACACGTCGGCCAGCGTCGGGCTCAGCATTCTCGGCTCGCTGTCGCTGCCGATTCGCTCGAACAGCGACGCGATGGTCAAGATCTCGAGCGAGACGATTCAGTCCGGCAGGTTCTACGACCGGTTCTTCGATCTGGTCGGGCGCTATCTGCAAGCCTCCGTACGTACGGCGCCGGTGCCGGGCACATCAGTCGATGCGACGTCGTTGCCTGGCGATCCGTTGCCGCTGCCTGCGCCCGCGCTCGTTGCGGCGCCCGTGACGGTCACGCCGCCGCCTACGCCCATCGCCGCGCTTCCGGTGACGGCGACGCCTGCTCAGGCGCTGCCGGCGGCGGCTGCGCCGAGCGCGGTTGCGACGTCGGCACCGGCCGCCGCCGTCACGGCACCTGCCCTCGAGCCCATCGCGGAGCATGCGGTCGCCGCCTCGCCCGCGTCGAACCCGACGATCGCGCCGCAAGCGCAGTAGGCCTGCAGCAAGCGTTATGCGCTTGCCTCTGCGCGTTCGCGAATCAGGTCGATCAATGCCCGCAGCCCCGCGGGTACGTGACGCCGCCCCGGATAGTAGAGACACAGGCCATCGAACGGCGGCGTCCAGTCGGCCAGCACGCGCTGCAGCGTGCCGGCTTTCAGATCCGCCCCGACGGTCCATTCGCTCAGGTATGTAAGCCCAAGGCCGGCGCGCGCGGCCAATAGCATCAGTTCGGCATCGTCGAGCGTGATCGCCCCTTTCACGTCGACCGTGAGCGCCTCGCCATGGCGCTCGAACTCCCAGTGGTAAATCGCGCCGCTCGGCATGCGCGTGCGGATACAGCGGTGCGCGGCGAGATCGGCGGGCGTGCGCGGCGGCGGATGCTGGGCGAAGTACGCGGGGCTGCCAGCCACCGCAAAGCGCAGCATCGGGCCCAACGACACCGCGATCATGTCCTGCGGCACCGTTTCCGCGAGGCGGATGCCCGCATCGAAGCCTTCGACGACGATGTCGATCATGCGGCCCTCGGTGACGATGTCGAGTTTCATCTCCGGGTAGCGGCGCAGAAACTCGATAAAGATCGGCATCGCCTGGCGAGCCGCCCCCACGGATGTATTGATCCGTAAAGTGCCCGATGGCGTGTCGCGGTGGCTCCCCGCCTGCTCGAGCGCAGTGCGGATTGCCGAGAGCGCGGGTGCGACGCTGTCGGCGAACTGGGCGCCGGCTTCGGTCAACGAAACGCTGCGCGTGGTCCGGTTGAAAAGCCGCACGCCGATACGCGCTTCCAGCGCTGCAATGGCATGGCTTAGTGCCGACTTCGACACGCCCAGTTCGGTTGCCGCTGCCCGGAAGCTGCGATGACGCGCGACGGCGAGCACGGCCTCCAGTTCGGTCAGCCCGGATGTTTCCATTGTCCTGAATTACTCAACAAGTCGTCCTTGATTATATGGCTAGTCAGGCCAACGGACTGGACCTATCTTTGAGAGCCACTCAGACGTTCATGCACGTAGAGGAGCTTTCGACTCATGCAAGACATCGACAAAATCTATATAGACGGCGAATTCGCAACGCCGCATGGCGAGGAAAAGTTCGATCTGTTCAACCCGGCCACCGAGCAGGTGATCGGCCGCGTGCGGCTTGCCGACGAACATGACGCGAATCGCGCGGTCGCGGCCGCGAGACGCGCGTTTGCGTCGTTCTCGCAAACCGGCAAAAGCGAGCGGCTCGACATGCTGCAGAGCATGGCCGACGCCGTGGCCGCGCGCGAAGACGAGCTCTACGAAGCGATCATCGACGAATACGGCTCGCCGGCGGACCGCGCGCGCTGGATGGCCAGGTACGCGCAGACGGCAATGGTCGAAGCCGCGAAGACGCTGCGGCAATACGATTTCACGAAACGCATCAACACGAGCGAGGTAGTGATGCAGCCGGTCGGGGTGGCCGGCCTGATCACGCCGTGGAACGCGAATGCGCATTTCATCTGCAACAAGCTCGCGACCGCGATGGCGGCAGGCTGCACCGCCGTCATCAAGCCGAGCGAGATGAGCGCGATCCAGACGCGCATCGTCACTGAAGCGCTGCACGAAGCGGGCTTGCCGGCCGGCGTGTTCAACATCGTCACAGGCCGCGGTGAAGTGGTCGGCGCGACGCTCAGCGCCCATCCGGATGTCGCGAAGATTTCGTTCACGGGCTCGACGGCGGTCGGCAAGTCGATCCTGCGCGCCGGCGCCGATACGCTCAAACGCATCACGCTCGAGTTGGGCGGCAAATCGCCGTTCATCGTGCTCGACGACGCCGATTTCGACGAAGCGGTGCCGCTTGCACTGCAGGCCGGCTTTATGAACAACGGGCAGGCTTGCATTGCCGGCACGCGCATCCTCGTGCCGCAACAGCGCGTCGCGGAATTCGAGGCGCGGATTCGCGCCGCGGTCGAAAAAATCCAGTCGGGCAATCCGCGCGACCCCGCTACCGCGATCGGCCCGATGGTCAGCGAAAAGCAGTGGAACCGCGTGCAGCGCTATATCCGCATCGGCATCGACGAAGGCGCGCGCCTCCTCACGGGCGGCGCAGGGCGGCCCGATGGGCTCGCGTCCGGCTGGTTCGTGCGGCCTACGGTGTTCACCGACGTGCGCAACGATATGACGATCGCGCGCGAGGAAATTTTCGGCCCGGTGCTGTCGATCATCGCGTACCGCGATCTCGAAGACGCGATCGCCATTGCGAACGACACGACCTATGGGTTACAGGCGTATGTCGTCTCAGCCGACGCGGCGAAGGCGCGTGAAGTGGCCGCGCACATCGATGCGGGCCGCGTGATGATCAACGCGATCACCCACGACCCGGCCGTGCCGTTCGGCGGATTCAAGCAGTCGGGCATAGGCCGGGAAATGGGGACGCTGGGGCTCGAAGCCTATCTGGAGCCGAAGGCGGTAATGGGGACGTTTTGAGGCGAGTCCGAGTGTGGTGATCTTGCCGCTGTAGAGTACACAGCGAGCGCTGTCTGATGTACAGCGCCGCGCTACGCCTACGTTTGCGCCTCACACCAGACCCCGCATCGTCCTCGCGATCGCCTGCGGCGGCTGCCCGAATGCGCGCAAGAACGCGCGCCGCATTCTTTCGCGGTCGCCGAATCCGGTCTCGCGCGCGACGACGTCGACGCCATGCCGCCCGCTTTCGAGCATCAGCCGCGCCGCTTCGACGCGCAGCCGCTCGACGGCCTTCGCCGGCGTCTGTCCCGTTTCCGCGCGAAACGTACGCGTGAACTGACGCGGGCTCAGATGCGCCGCGCTCGCCAGTTCCTCGACCGAGAGTTCCGCCTGCAGATTCTGCTTCGCGTAGTTGAGCGCGTCCTGAATGCGGTCCGATTTCGGCTCGAGGTCCAGCAGCGCCGAAAACTGCGATTGTCCGCCCGCGCGCCGGTGATACAGCACGAGCTGTCGCGCGACCGTGCGCGCCGTCTCGATACCCGCATCCTTCTCGACGAGCGCGAGCGCCAGATCGACGCACGCACTCATGCCCGCCGAAGTCCATACCGGCCCATCGATGATGAAAATGCGGTCTTCCTCCATCTGCACGTCCGGGTAGTCGCGCCGCAGTTTGTCCGCGAAGAACCAGTGCGTGGTCGCGCGGCGGCCCGCAAGCAACCCGGCCTCGGCCAGATTGAACGCGCCCGTGCACGTCGAGCCGATGCGCCGGACGCGCGGCGCCGAGCGCTTCAGGAAGTCGACGACAGCCGGCGGCGACACCTGCGCGTCGTTGGCGCCGACCACGAGCAGCGTATCGAACGGGCTGTCGTCGAACTTCTGCGTCGTGACCGCAAAACCCGACGAACCCTGGACCGGGCCGCCCTCTTCCGAAAGCAGCACGAGGTCGTACATCGGGGTGTCGGCCACCCGGTTTGCGAATTCGAAAACGCTCAGCACCGACAGATTCATCATCTGAAAGCCCGGAAACAGCACCACGCCCAAGCGCAACATAGCGATTCCTTACTGATGTCCTAAAAGGTTGCATATACGACATTGCCGCCATGTGAGTATGCACCTATTCTTCGGGACATGCAGCAACGCATCGCGATTCGAACCGAATCTACTCACTTTCTGGAGGCTGAACATGTCGAACACATCTTTCAAGGGTACCGCCGTCGTCACGGGCGCATCGACCGGCATCGGCGCTGTCTACGCGCAACGGCTCGCGCACCGCGGCTATGACCTCATCGTCGTGGCCCGCAACCGCTCGCGTCTCGAACAACTGGCCAAGCGCATCACGAGCGAGACGGGCCGCTCGGTGGAAATCGTCACCGCCGATCTTTCGAAAGACGAAGACATCCGCCGCGTCGAAAACGTGCTGCGCACCGACGCCAGCATCACGCTGCTCGTCAACAATGCCGGCATCGGCGCCGCGCTGCCGTTGTTGAACTCGGATGTCGACGCGATGGAAGCGATGATCAAGCTCAACGTCGTGTCGCTCACGCGCCTCACGTATGCGATCGCGCCGGCGTTCGTCGCGCGCGGCAGCGGCAGCATCATCAATGTCGCATCGATTGCCAGCGTCGCGCCGGAAATGCTGAACGGCGTCTATGGCGGCACGAAGTCGTTCGTCGTCGCGCTCACACAATCGCTGCATCATGAACTCGGCGACAAGGGCGTGCGCACGCAGGCCGTGCTGCCGGGCGCAACGCGCACCGAGTTCTGGGGCATCGCGGGCCAGCCCGTCGAGAACCTGCCTGCGCACATCGTGATGGACGCCGGCGACATGGTCGACGCCGCGCTTGCCGGCTTCGATCAGGGCGAAACGGTGACGATTCCGTCGTTGCCCAATGTGGCCGACTGGAACGCATTCGAAGCGGCACGCCAGGCGTTGATGCCGAATCTGTCGCGCAACAAGCCGGCCGAGCGCTTTGGGGTGCACGCGAAAGAAGCAGTAGGGGAAGCCGTGTAAAGAGGCGCGGCGCCGATTCGCGCCAGCACCACGCTTCGGCGCACCACGCGTCGGCAAAACACGCCGGCCGTCGCAACGTCCGCTCCCGCGGACAAGGCGATGGCCGGCGCGCTGCCGGATAAAGGCCGCAAACAGCCTGCTAGTTCGCCAGCGACTGAAGTTGCGCGAGCAATGAATCCGGGATCTCGATGCCGTCGCGGCCAGCCGCGGCGGCCAGACCGTGACGGCGCTGCCCCGGCAGGCGCACGTCCGGATCCTGCAACAGGCTTTCGATAAGCGCTTCGACACGCGACAGGTACATCTCGTTGCCGGCGAGCGCACCGGGGTCGACCGCCCAGAACAGATGGCCGATGCGCGAACGCTCGCCTTCCTCGGTCAGGAACGAGCCTGCCTCATAGCCGAAGTTCGCGCCCGCGAGCGCGGCCGCGAGCAGTTCGACCATCAAGGCAAGCATGGCGCCCTTGGCGCCGCCGAACGGCAGCACCATGCCGTCGAGCGCCTCCTTCGCATCCGTGGTCGGCGTTCCGTCGCGCGCGGTTGCCCAGCCTTCGGGGATCGGCTTGCCCTCGCGCGCGGCGATCATGATCTTGCCGCGCGCGGCCTGCGACAGCGACAGGTCGATCATCAGCGGTTCGCCGTCGCGGCGCGGAAACACCGCGGCGATCGGATTGGTGCCGAACAGCGGATGCCGGCCGCCCCACGCCGGCATCGCGCCCGGTGAATTGCTGAATGCGAGACCCACAAGACCGGCTTTGCCGAGTGCTTCGAGATGGTACGCGCCGACGCCGAAGTGATGGCTGCGCGTGACGCTTGCGACCGCGCTGCCGTGTTCGCGCGCACGCGCGATCAGCGTTTCGATCGCAAGCGCGCAGGCGGGAAACGCCATGCCGTCGGCCGCATCGACGAGCACCGCCGCATTGCGCGACGCGATCACCGTGGGCCGCGCATGCGGATCGACGCGGCCGTTGCGCAGTTGCGCGATATACATCGGCAGCCGCGCGACGCCGTGCGACGACAGGCCACGCTCGTCCGCATAGACGAGTGCACGCGCCGTGGTCACTGCCGTCTCGTGCGGCGCGCCCGTGCGTTCGACGGCGCTCGTTGCAAGCGCAAGCAGGACATCGGATGAAACACGCGTCATGGCAGAGTTCCTTTTTCATGTTGCGGCCGGGACGCGCCGAAGCCCGGCCGCAACGTCCCGCCACGTCAGTTCGAATGTTCGCGCGCGAAAGCCGGCGGCGCGCCGCCATCGGTCTCGCCCGTTTGCGTTTGCGGCTCGTCGCGCAGCACGTCTTGCGGCGGCGCCGCGAGAAATTCTCGGGCGGCGCGCGCATCGAACGCGCCTTCCCAGCGCGCCACGACGATCGTCGCCACCGCATTGCCGATCATGTTCACGATCGCGCGTACCTCATTGAGCACGCGATCGATGCCGAGAATCAGCGTGATGCCCGCCACCGGAATGATGTTGTGCGTCGACAGTGTAGCGGTAAGGGCGACGAGCGCGGCTCCTGCGACGCCCGCACCGCCTTTCGACGTCAGCATCAGCACCGCGAGCAGGCCGAGTTGCTGCCATAGCGTCAGATGCGTGTTCGTCGCCTGCGCGATGAACAGCGACGTCATGGTCAGATAGATCGCCGCGCCGTCGAGGTTGAACGAGTAGCCGGTCGGCAGCACGAGGCCGACCACCGTCTTCGGACAGCCAAGGCGCTCGAGCTTTTCCATGAGCCGCGGCAGCACCGATTCGGTCGTCGACGTGCCGAGCACGATCAGCAGCTCCTCGCGCAGATACTTGAGCAGCGGCCACAATCCGACGCCGGCCCAGCGGCATATCGTGCCGAGCACGAGCACGATGAACAGAATGCTCGTCACGTAGAAGCACACGATCAGCAAACCGAGCTGCTGCAGCGTCGTGATGCCGTACTTGCCGACCGTGAACGCCATCGCGCCGAAGGCGCCGAGCGGCGCGAGCCGCATGATCATCTCGACGATGCTCATCAGCGTATCGCTGGTCTGCTCGATCACGCGCATCAGAAAACGGCTGCGGCGCGCGCCCAGCGAAAGCGCGATGCCGAACAGCACCGAGAACAGCAGCACCTGCAGCAGATCGCCGCGCGCAAAGGCGCCGACCACCGAGTTCGGCACGATCTGCTCGAGGAAATTCGTCGACGCCTGATGATGCACTTCGGTGACGAAACGTCCGACCGCTTGAGGATCGAGCGTCTTGGGATCGATGTTGAGTCCCGCGCCCGGATGCAGCACATTCGCAACGACGAGCCCGATCACGAGCGCGATCGTCGTGACGATTTCGAAGTACACGATCGTCTTCAGGCCGACGCGGCCTACCGATTTCAACGACTCCATCCGCGCGATGCCGACCGACACGGTGCAAAAGATCACGAGCGTGATCAGCATCTTGATGAGACGGATGAAGGTGTCGCCGAACGGCTTCATTTGCACGCCGAAGTCTGGCGCGAAGTGACCGACGAGAATGCCGGCGGCAAGTCCGATCAGGACCTGGACGTAGAGATGTCGTAGCACGCGCAAGATGGTGTCTCCTCCACTCGCTGCTGCCTTGCTGGAAATGGGACAATGCCGCGCGACGCGCGCCGGGCTTTATATGCGTCTGCTTGCCCTTGTGCGTGGTGATGGACTGCGCGTTGCGCGAGCAATGCATGTGCGGCGCCACGCGCGGGGGCGAAATGCGCCCGCGCGTGAGCCGTAACGCCGTGCTTGCAGGCCAGGCCTTGCGGCTTCGCCTTCGGCTTTACATCCGGCCGATCAGGCGCTTTCGAACAGACGCGTCAGCACGAACTCGCGATGGCCGAGCGCTTCCGCGGCCGTGAAGCGGCCGTTGATTGTCGCCATCATCGATTCGAGCAGCTTGTCGCCGGCCTGATCGAGGTTCTGCTCGCGCTGCAGCAGGCCCGACACGTCGACATCGATATGCTCGCTCATCGTGCGCACGGTGCGCGGGTTCGCGCAGATCTTGATGACGGGCACGATCGGGTTGCCGATCACATTGCCCTGACCCGTCGGGAAAAAGTGCACGGCAAAGCCCGACGCCGCGCACAGCGTGACCATTTCCGCCGCCGCGGACGACGAATCCATGAACCAGAGGCCCGAATGCGTCGGTTCTTCGGCCTTGTCGAGCACGCCGTCGATCACACACTTCTTGCCGATCTTCTGGATGTTGCCGAGCGCCTTTTCCTCGATCGTCGTGAGACCGCCCGCGATATTGCCTTTGGTCGGTTGCGATTCGGAAAGGTCGTCCGTCTTCCAGCGGTTGATCATGTCCTGGTAGCGATCGAACATGAACTGGAAGCGCTCGCGCACCTTGTCGTTTGCACAGCGCGCGGCGACGATCTGTTCGCCGCCCGTGAGCTCCGACGTCTCTCCGAACACGAGCGTCGTGCCGAGCCCGTACAGCTTGTCGAATGCATTGCCGACCGTCGGGTTCGCGCCGCAGCCCGACGTCGTATCCGATTCGCCGCACTTCGTCGACACCCACAGGTCGGAGATCGGGCACTCGGTGCGATCGAGCGACGTGGCGTACTGCACCATTTCCTTCGCGGCCTTCGATGCACGCATGATCGTGTCGTGATCGCCGTGCAATTCGATGCCGAAGCCCATCACCGGCTTGCCCGACTTCGCGATGCCGTCGACCACGCGCTTGGTCCAGCCCTCTTCGATGCCGATCACGACGACAGCCGCGACGTTCGGGTTGCAGCCCGCGCCGATCAGCGTGCGGAAATGCAGGTCGAGATCGGCGCCGAATTGCAGGCGTCCGTACGGGTGCGGCAGCGCCATCGTGCCTTTGATGTTGTTTTCGACAGCAAGGGCCGCCGCGTTCGACAGATCGTCGACGGGCAGGATGATCACATGGTTGCGCACGCCGACGCGGCCGTTGTCGCGACGATAGCCGCGGAAAGTGGTGTTCTTGTCAATCACGCTCATGATGTGTCTCGATGTCTTGGATGTAGGGACGATGCAAAGCGGGTAGCCGGAGCGACTCCGGGCATGTGACCCGGGCGGATAGTCCCGGGTTTACCAGCGCTTCGTCTTGATGTTGTGCACGTGAGCGTGCTCGCCCGCCTTGATCGGCGCGACGACCTTGCCGATGTCGACGCCGTACTTGAACACCGTGTCGCCGACGGCCATGTCCTTCAGCGCGACCTTGTGGCCGATCGGAATGTCCTGCTTCGCCGGCACCGTGACGATTTCGTCGTCGTCCATGATCCATGCGTTCAACTGCGTGCCGGCCTTGATGCCTTCAACCACCGCAACGCCGACGGTGTCCTTCGCTTCATGCAGCACGATGTGAATCGTTCTTTGCGACGCTTTTGCCGCACCTGCTTCGGTGTTGCTCATTGAAATGTCTCCAGGGTGGTTGGTCGGTCGGCGCGTTTTGTGACGTCCGTGGAAATCATCTTAGGCGGCGATATTGCCTATGTCAACCATATCATCTATATGTGTTCAATGAGCCGGATGAAGTAGAATTCCGATGAGAACCTGACAAAGCGATTGCATCGCCGGCATGCTGCGAGACACGGACCAAGGGGCACCCGCCATGAATACGCCGACCATCATCGGTACGACGCCCGCCATCGGCGGCACGCGTTACAAGGAAGTGAAGAATGCGATGCTCGCGGCGCTAGCGGCGCACGAATGGAAAGGCGGCGAGACGATTCCTTCCGAAAAGCGCCTCGCCGAGCGTTTCGGCGTGTCGATCGGCACATTGCGCAAGGCAATCGACGAACTCGTTGCGGACAACATCCTCGTGCGCCATCAAGGGCTCGGCACGTTCGTTTCCCAGCACCAGCGCGACCGGCATTTCTTCCGCCTGTTCCGCATCGTGCGCGCCGACGGCGAGAAGACCTATCCGACCGTGAGCCTCGTATCGTTCAGGAAGGCGAAAGCCACGCGCGAAGTCGCGGCACTGCTCAACATCGAAACCGGCGCGCGCGTCTTCACGTTCCTGAACCAGCTCGCGCTGCACGGCGAACATGTGATGACCGAGAACATCACGGTGCCGGAGTCCCGTTTTCCCGGGCTCAGCGAAACCACGCTGCGCGAGCGGCCCAGCACGCTCTACAACCTCTATCAGGACGTATTTCACATCAACGTGGTAGGCACCGACGAACGCGTGCGCATCGCGCTCGCGGACGAGGTGGAAAGCGCATTGCTCGGCGTCGAACCGGGCGCGCCGATCCTCGAGATCCGGCGCGTCGCGTACTCGTATCATCGTGTTCCCGTCGAGGTGCGCATCTCGCACGTCAATACCGCGCACTACGACTATGTGGGCGCTTCGGCTTCGCACGACGAAGCTTCGTGAGCCGCCCTGCGCGTAACCGTATTCTGTTAATTTGCAATCGGCGAAACGATCACCTACACTCGCTACTCATACAGATGATGTAAATCATAAAGCTGCGGTACGCGCTAACCGCCAACTATCAGGAGACCCTCACGATGCATACCTGCCTGCTTTCACGAAGCTCCAGAGCGATCCACCCCTCCCGTCGCCCGGCGTCCTGTCGCGCCGCAACGAATCCTTAATATTGGCGACTCATACTGCGCCGCTCCGTCCCCGGAAACTTCTCTAACGATTTGCCGTGCCGTTCCTCTCGCAAGGAGTGTCGAGCAATGAGCTTTCGCAAAGTCGCCGTCGTACTATCCGCGCTGGCCGCGCTGTTCGTCTGCACGGTGGCCCGTGCCGACATGACAGAAATCAAGATCGCACGCCAGTACGGCGTCAGCTATCTGCCGCTGAGGCTGATGCAGGATCAGAAGCTGCTGGAAAAGCATGCCGCGCAGTTGGGCATTCCGAATCTGAAGGTATCGTGGGTCGAATTCGCGGGCGGCAACGTCATGAACGACGCGCTGCTGTCCGATTCGCTGCAGATCGCCTCGGGCGGCGTCGCCCCGCTCGTGCTGCTGTGGTCGCGTACCCACGGCACGCCACTCGAAGTCAAGGCGCTCGCCGCGATCAATTCGATGCCGCTGCTGCTGAACACGACGAACGCCGCGGTGAAAACCGTTAAGGACTTCTCCGGTAAGGACAAGATCGCGCTGCCGGCCGCCAAGGTGTCGATCCAGGCGATCACGCTGCAAATGGCCGCGGAAAAGGCCTTCGGCGCGGGCAATCAGGGGCAGCTCGACAAGTACACGGTGTCGCTGTCGCATCCGGACGCGCAGCAGGCGCTGCTCTCGGGCAGCAGCGAGGTGACCGCGCATTTCGGCTCTCCGCCGTTCCAGGAGCAGGAGCTCACGCATCAGAACGTGCATACGGTGCTCAATTCGTACGACGTCCTCGGCGGCAAGTCGACGTTCAACCTTGTCTGGTGCACATCGAAGTTCTATCAGCAGAACCCGAAGCTCGTCCAGGCGTTCATGGCCGCGCTCGACGAGGCCGAAGCGTCGATCAACAAGGATAAGCACGCGGCGGCGCTCGCCTATTTGCGCATCAGCAAGGACAAGAGCAGCGTCGACGATATCGAGAAGATGATCTCGGCGCCAGACGTGCAGTTCACGACGGTCCCGAAAAACACGGTCAAATACGCGGACTTCATGGCGCGCACCGGCCTCATCAAGACGAAGCCGGCCTCGTGGAAAGACATGTTCTTTCCGACTGCGCAATCGCAGCAAGGGAGCTGACCATGTATTCGATGCGTAACAGCAATGGCGCGTCTTCGTCGGGACATGCGCCGGACAATGCACCGCTGCTCGACGTGAAAGGCGTCACGCTGCAATACAAAACGCGCAAGCATCTCGTGATGGCCACCTATCGCGTCGACTTCCAGGTCTTCCAGGGCGACCGGTTCGTGCTGCTCGGCCCGTCCGGTTGCGGCAAGTCGACCTTGCTCAAGAGCGTGGGCGGCTATCTGCCGCCCACTGAAGGCTCGATGACGCTGAAAGGCAAGACGATCACGAAGCCGGGCCCGGACCGCATGATGGTATTTCAGGAATTCGATCAGCTGCTGCCGTGGAAGACCGTCAAGCAGAACGTGATGTTTCCGCTGCTGTCGTCGCGGCGCCTCAATGCGCGTGAAGCGGAGCAGCGTGCGATGCACTACATCGACAAGGTCAACCTGACGAAATTCGCGGACAGTTACCCGCATACGCTGTCGGGCGGCATGAAGCAGCGCGTCGCGATTGCGCGCGGCATGGCGATGGAACCGGACATTCTGCTGATGGACGAGCCATTCGCGGCCCTCGATGCGTTGACGCGCCGCAAGATGCAGGACGAGCTGCTCGCGCTATGGCAGGAAACGCGCTTCACCGTGCTGTTCGTCACGCACTCCATTCCGGAAGCGATCAAGGTCGGCAGCCGCATTTTGCTGCTGTCGCCGCATCCGGGCCAGGTGAAGGCCGAACTCAACACGGCCGTATCGGGCGAGGCCGCGGTCGCGCTCGAGAAGCGCATCCAGCACATGCTGTTCGAAGACGAAATCGAAGAGGCCGAGAATGTCTAACGGTACTGCACACGACGCCGCATCCGCCACTGCATTTCCCCCTTCAACCGGCCGCGGAGCAGGCCGCGATGCAGGCCCCAACGCGGCAGCCGGCCTCGCGTCGGCGCCGCGCGAAGAGATCGTTCGCGAGACGAGCGACACGCATCAGTTCAGCGTAGTCGAAAAGCCGCTATCGACGTTCGAGCGGCTTTACAACCAGGGATGGATTCGCAAGTTCGTGATTCTCGCGTTTCTCGCGATCGTCTGGGAAGTGTACGGTCGCATCCTGAACAACGCCCTGCTGTTCCCGACGTTCAGCGCGACGGTCCAGGCATTCGTCACGAGCATCGCGAGCGGCGAATTGCCCGGCAAGGCCTGGGCATCGATTCATGTGCTGCTGATGGGCTACGCGTGCGGCATCGTGCTCGCCGCGCTGCTGACGGCAGCGGCGATTACCTCGCGCATCGGCACGGACTTTCTCGAAACGATGACGTCGATGCTGAACCCATTGCCCGCCATCGCACTGCTGCCGCTTGCGCTGATCTGGTTCGGCCTCGGCAACGGCAGCCTGATTTTCGTGCTCGTGCATTCGGTTACATGGTCTGTCGCATTGAATACGCATTCGGGCTTTCTGTCGGTCAGCAACACGTTGAAGATGGTCGGACGCAACTATGGACTGCGCGGCGGCCGCTACGTCACGAAGATCCTCGTGCCCGCCGCGTTCCCGAGCATTCTCACAGGGCTGAAAATCGGCTGGGCGTTTGCATGGCGCACGTTGATCGCCGCGGAACTCGTGTTCGGGGTGAGCTCCGGTTCGGGCGGTCTCGGCTGGTTTATCTACGAGAACAAGAACCTGCTCGATATCGCGAATGTGTTCGCCGGGTTGTTCACGGTGATTCTGATCGGCCTTGCAGTCGAGAACCTGATCTTCCGCACGCTCGAACGTCATACGGTGCAGCGCTGGGGCATGCAGTCGTGAGCGCATCGAGGCCGGCTGCGTGGACAACGAGATCGAGGCGGCATTGCTTATGTTGCGCATGAGGTCGCGCGCCGCTGCGGAGCGAAATCGTTGAGCACGCAACTCGCGTTGCTCGTCATCGGCGGCAGCGCGATCGCGGGCTTCGTATCGGGTCTGGCCGGCTTTGCATTCGGCCTCGTCGCGATGGTGTTCTGGGCATGGACGCTGCCGCCGCAAGCGATCGGGCCGATGCTCGTGGTCGGCTCGCTGGTCGGCCAGGTGCTGACCGTCGGCACGGTGCGCGGCCAGATTCGCCCCAAAGTGATCGGGCCGTTCATTGCAGGCGGAATGATCGGTGTGCCGATCGGCGCCGCCCTGCTGCCGATCATCAATCCGACCGGCTTTCGCATCGGTGTCGGACTGTTGCTGATTGTCTATTGCGGCGTCATGCTCGGGGCAAGAAATCTTCCGAGGGTAACCGCCGGTGGTGCATGGGCCGATGGCGGCATCGGCATGATCGGCGGTATTCTCGGCGGCATTGCGGGTCTCGTGGGCCCCGCACCGACTGTCTGGTGCATGCTGCGCGGCCATCACAAGGACTTGCAGCGCGCGATCTGCCAAAGTTTTTTTATCGCCATGCAGTCGCTGACGCTCGTCATGTACGCGCTGACCGGCCTCATCGGCCGGCAAACGCTGATGCTGTTCGCGTGGATGCTGCCGTCCACGCTGATTTTCGCGTGGCTCGGATCGCGTCTGTACGTGCGCATCTCCGATACGGCATTCAGGCGCGTGCTGCTCGCGCTGCTGTTTGCATCGGGTGTCGCGCTGCTCGGCACATCGCTCGTTCACGCGTTGCGCTAACTGCGTGCATCGGTCCAAGCCGCATATCGGCGGCCAGTTCGCGGAGAACCCGCCATGAGTGCGATTCGCTATTTCGTCACGTTTCTCTCGGTTGCGCGGCACGGCTCGTTTGCCGCGGCCGCCGACGAGGTATGTCTCACGCAAGCCGCCGTGAGCCAGCAGATGCGTTCGCTCGAACGCGATCTCGACATGGTGCTGTTCGAGCGCACGCCGCGCTCCGTCTCGTTGAGCGAACAGGGCCGCACGATCCTGCCGCTCGCGGAAACGCTCGTCGCGAACTATCGCAAGATTCTCGCGGCCGGCGAGCGCGACGAAGTGGCCGGTGTCGTACGCGTCGGCGCGCTCGTGTCGTCGCTGATGGGCGCGTTCGCCGATGCGATGCTGAACCTGAAGCGCCGCTATCCGCGGCTCGAGCTCAAGCTTTTCACGGGGCTATCGAGCGATTTCGCGACGCGAGTGGAAAGCGGCGAACTCGATGCGGCCATCGTCACGCAATCGCCAGCCGGGTTTCCCGCGATGCTCAAGTGGACCGCGCTCTACAGCGAACCGATGGTGCTCATTACCTCGGCGGAAGATCCTCGCACCGACGTCGACGCGCTATTGCAGGAACCGTATATCCGTTTCGACCGGCAAACGTGGACCGGCATCCTGATCGAAGAAGCATTGCAGGGGCTCGGGGCTTCGGTGCACGACATCATGGAATTGAATTCGCTCGAAGCGATCTGCGAGATGGTGAAGCGCGGTTTCGGCGTTTCGATCGTGCCGCGTCTTGCGAACGCAAACTGGAATGAGGAGTCCGGCCTGCGAGTGACTGCACTGCCGGAGCGTATCGCACCGCGCCGTGTCGGCTTGCTCGAACGCCGCGAGCATGATCGCGGCGCGTTCACCGACGCCGTGAAGCGTCATTTCACCGGCGGCGCCGACGAGCCGGCCACAACCGCTTCGCGCGGCGCGGGTACAGATGCAGGCGTCGCGTCCGCCGGCGTGGCGGTGGGTGCATCGTCGAGCAACGACTGACCGGGCCGCACGCGCGTGAACTGAACGCGGCGGCGCGTCGTTTCGAGCGCGCCGTCGTCGAGCATGCGCAGGCACATATAGTCGGATGTCTCGAGATCGCCCGCGTCGGGGAAATCTTCGCGGAAGTGCGCGCCGCGCGAGTTCTCGCGCAGCAGCGCCGATTCGGTGATCGCGCGGCTCACGAGCGTGAGATTGCGCAGATTCAACCAGTCGTGCCATGACAGATTGAACCGCAAATCGCGGCCGTCGACGCCCGTGCGATCGAGCCGCGCCTCGATCTCGAGCAAGGCGCCGCGGGCGCGCTCGAGGCCCTGCGCATCGCGCAGAATGCCGACGTCGTTCCACATCAGGTCGTAGAGCGTTTCGCGAATCGCTTCGAGGTCGCCATCGGGCTTGCGTGTAAGCGGCGCGCGGCATCGTTCTACCGCACGCTCGATCTGGCCGCGGTCCGCTTCTTCGTCGCGCCCATGGCGCGGCACCCATCGCGCCAGTGTTTCACCTGCAATGCCGCCGAACACGGTCGAATTCGCGACGCCGTTGCCGCCGAGACGATTCGCACCATGCACGCCGCCCGCATCTTCGCCGGCGACGAAGAGGCCCGGCAGCGTCGTCGAGCAGTCGGCCTCGAACGCGACACCGCCCATCATGTAGTGCGCGGTCGGCACGACTTCGACCTGACCGCCCGCGAGATCGAAACCGCAATCGGCGCAGCGCTCGACCATGCCCTTGAAGCGCTGGCGCACCGACTCGGGCCCGAGATGGTCCATGCGCAGATAGACGCCGCCGTTCGGCGTCGCATTGCCCGCGCGCAATTCGCGGAAAATACTGCGCGATACGATATCGCGCGTCGCGCGTTCGCCGCGCGGATCGTAGCGATGCATGAAGCGCTCGCCGTCGCCGGTTAGCAGGTAACCGCCCGCGCCACGCAAGCCTTCTTCGAGCACGGTACCGGTCATGCGCGTATGGGTGCCGGCCAGCAGCCCCGTAGGATGGAACTGCACCATTTCCATATCGCGCAGCGTGAGGCCCGCGCGCATGGCCATCGCCATGCCGTCGCAGCTCTTGTCGCCGCTCGGCGTGTGGTACTTGTACATCGTCGGGCCGCCGCCGGTCGCGAGCAGCACCGCTTTCGCACGCACGAATACGAACTCGCCGCTGCGCATGTCGATCATCAGCACACCGGCGAGCGCGCCGCCCGACTGCGTTTCGATGAATTCAACCGCGCGGTGTTCTTCGAGGCGCGCGATGCCGCGCGCCCAGACCTGCTCGGCCAGCCGGTTGATGATCTCGATGCCGGTCTGGTCGCCCTTGTGCACCGTGCGATCGAAGGTCTGCCCCGCGAACGCCTTCTGCTTCAGCGTGCCGTCCGGATTGCGATCGAAAAAGCAGCCGAGCTCGTTTTCGAGTTCGTGAATGCGTTCTACCGCGCGCGTGACGAGCGTCCACGCGAGATCCTGGTTCGACAACCATTTGCCACCCTCGATCGTGTCCATGAAATGACGCTCGATCGAGTCGCCTTGCGCGAGCGCGACGTTATAGCCGCCCTGCACCATGCGCGTACAGCCGCATTTGCCGAGCAGGCCCTTCACCGCGATCGTGATGCGCAACTGCGGCGCTGCGGCGTGCGCGTGCAGCGCCGCGAACAGGCCCGCGCCGCCGCTGCCGAGAATCAGGATATCGGTGTCGTACTGCTTCATCTGCGTGGACTCCGGGTCGGCTTTATCAAGGCTGCGAACGAACACCGAGCGACGCGAGCACCTTGGCGCGCTGCGACTGCGTGTTCTGCTGCACTGTCGAGTAGACGCTGCCGCCGTGGCTATCCATTGCAACCAGGAGCGGCCCGAACTCGCCGATCCTGAAGCGCCACAATGATTCGGGGTTCAGGTCGTCGAGGTCGACGTCTTCGATCTGCTCGATCCAGGTCGTTTCGAGCGCGGCCGTGCCGCCGACAATCGCGAGATACACGCCGCCGTGTTTCGCGAACGCGTCGGCGGAGCCCTGCGCGAGGCCGCCTTTGCCGATCACGATGCGCACGCCGTATTGCGCCATCAGCGGCTCGGTGAAGCGCTCCATGCGCATCGACGTCGTCGTGCCGATGCATACCGGCTCGTAGCCGGCTGGGTGTTCGGCCGATGCCGGCACGCGACGCACGTTCGGCGCCGTATGAATGACCGCATGGCCATTCAGATCGAAGCGCGTCTTGCGGCCGCGATCGAACATATGAATCTGCGTGGCGTCGCGAATGCCGAACAGCGTGCCGGTCAGCGTCACCATGTCGCCGATTTTCAGTTCACGGATCTGCGCCTCGGTGACGGGCATCTGCAATACGTGGTGCGTCATTTATCAGGTCTCCTCGCGGCCGGCGTCCCTGGGCCCCGGTGTCGGTTGATTCCGGTTTCCCATGGACAGCCCATCAATAGCCGTATTCGACTTCACCGCGCGTCAACGTCGCGCGTGCGCGCCGCGCCGAATGGCATTGCATGTTCACCGCGACCGGATTCATCGTGATGTGCGTCGCGGCAAGTTCGACATGCACGGCGAATGCGGTCGCATCGCCGCCGAGCCCTTGCGGACCGACGCCGAGCTGATTCACCGCGGCCGACAGCTCCGCTTCGAGCGCGGCCGCATGCGGATCGTCGTTGCGCGTGCCGAGCGCGCGCGTTGCCGCGCGCTTCGCGAGCCACACGCAAAGGTCCGAGGTGCCGCCCACGCCGACGCCGACGATCGTCGGCGGGCAGGTCTTGCCGCCGGCGTCGATCACGCAGTCGATCACGAAACGCTTGATCGCGTCGATGCCGTCGGCCGGCGTAGCCATCTTCAGAAACGAGTTGTTTTCGGAGCCGCTGCCCTTCGGGATCATCTCGATCACGAGCGTATCGGCGGTCGAATCGAAGTCGAGATGGATTGCCGGCATCAGCGGGCCGCATGACGTCTGTTCGTTCTGTCTCGTCAACGGATGGACGACCGACGAGCGCAGCGGATGTTCGCGCGTCGCGCGCTCGCAGCCGCGGCGAATCGCCTCTTTGAGCGCGACCCCATCGAGCGCGAGTCCGGAACCGATCGTCACGTTGTAGATCGGCAAGCCCGTGTCCTGACATAGCAGGTTGTCCGCGCTTTCAGCGACGCCGATATTCGTGCGCATGATGCCGAGCACGCGGCGCGCGGTGTCGTCGGTTTCCGCGCGCTCGAGACGCGCGATGCCGTCCTTGATGTCCGGCGGCAATTGCTTCAATGCGCGAATGTACAACTGCTTCGCGACTTCTTCGACTTGCTGCATGTCCATCGGGTGGTCTCCATCGCGCTCGAATACTGGCGCGCCGGGTCTTGTTAAACAGGTTGCGCCTTAACAATTACAACGTGAGCGACAGCGCGAAGGCGAGCCCGATCACGAGCGCGCCGCCCGCGGTCGCTGCGATCAGATTCTTGCGCAGGCCGCTCCACGGGCGGTATTCGATCAGCAGAACGCGCACGCCGCCGATCAGATGCGCCGCGAGCAGCGTGACAAGCCCCCATTCGGCAAAAACAAACGCGGGCTGACGCGTGACCGCGAGAAACGAATCGAACGCGGCGGCGCCATGCAAGGCGGTGCCGAGCGCCCAGAAATGCATCGGCAGGAAAACGGCGAGCGCGAGGCCCGACAGGCGATGCACGAGAAATGCCCACCACGCGGGATGATTGCGCGCGCGAACGTCGGCACGACGGCCGGGCGTTTTGCGGCGGCCCGCAGCAGCGGTGCTCGCGGCATGCAATGCATCGAGTTCGCTCATAGCGGCCCTCCAGTCAACGCGAAGACCGCGCGCAAGCCTGCAATGGCCAACATCAGGCCGACCAGCACGCTGACGGCGAACACGCTCGGGCCCCGCCACCGAAGCCATTCTTCGGCGATGCGGCGTAAGCCGACCGGCACGTGCGCGGCGGCGGCCAGCACGAATACCGTATAAAACAGGCCCCAGACGACGTTGCCATGCAACCGCGCGAGAATCGCACCCGCGGAAAGGCCGCCATGCACAACGGCAATCATCGTGATCAGATGTACGGTCACGCACACCGCGAGCACCATTGCCGAAATGCGCTGTACGCGCCAGCCGCTCATCGCTGCCTTCATTCGAGTGCTCCTCGCGGTGCCTTGCCGTTCAAACGCTTCAGGCCGGCTATGCTCGCGGTTGGCGCAAGCGACTTCGGACAGCGTTCGGTGCATGAGCCGAGCGTGTGGCACGAATGGCAACCCGCGTCGTTCGATATCGCGGCGACGCGCGCCTGCTGCTGCGTGTCGCGCACATCGTTGACGAGCGTCCATGCGCGGTTCAGTGCGGCCGGGCCGAGGTAGTCAGGATTCCAGGCGACGACGTCGCAGCTCGCATAGCAGACGCCGCAGCCGATGCATTCGATGCCTGCATCGGCGGCCTTACGCTCGGCCGATGCCGGATCGACACGTGCCGCCGGGTCGGCGCGCGTGCGCTGGCCCGCGAAATAACCTTTCGCATCGCGCCACTTATCGAAGAAGCCGGTCATGTCGGTGGCAAGGTCTTTCACTACCGGCAGGTGATTGAGCGGCGCGATTTCGAGGACGTCGTCGGCGTGGCGCATGACTTTCGTCACATGTGTACGACAGGTCCAGCGCGCGCGGCCGTTGACCGTCATCGCACATGAACCGCACATGCCGACGCGGCAGGCGAAGCGATACGAGAGCGTCGCGTCGAGATGGCGCTGGATATGAATGACGACGTCGAGAACCGTCTGGCTCTCCATGCGCGGCACGTCGAAGCGCTGAAACTCGCCTTCTTCGGCACCGCGCCAGACGCTTACTTTCAGTGTTGTGGGGGTAGCGCTTGGCATCCTGGCTTTTGATTCGCGTGGGGCAGCGAAGCCAGTCTACGGTGCTCGCGCAGCGGCTGAAAGCCAAACATTTTTGCGGCGAGATAAAGAATTTCTTTTGCTCAGAGCGTGCCCGCCATGTTGCGCACCCAAGTGGCGAAATTCTCGTTTTCGAACTCGTACGCGTCCCTCGGCGACTTGACGACAACGCCTTTTGCCGCGAGGCGCCCAAGCGCGCGTTGGACATGAGTAGCGCCTAGCGCCTCGATACCCAGCTGTTTCCTGAAGTCCGCCATCGCGTCGCGGGTAAACGGCCTGAAAAGAGGATTTCCCGCGACTTCCCGAACCAGCAAGCGTTCGAGTGCGCTCAAGCCCTCCCACGTGGTTTCATGGCCTTCCGCTCCGGCCAGCTTCTCGATCTGCAGCGACACCGCGGTATCGAAAGACATGCGCGGCTGCATCATCAGCGTAATTGCAACTTCGAGCAGCGGTTCCGGACGGTGGTGAAACTGCGCGAACGCGGCCTTCAACTTTTTCTCGTTGAGCTTGCGCGAAGTGGCAGCCGCAAACCGCTTCGCAACGAATTGCACGAACGCTTCGTCGAGCAGCGGAAAGTCTTGCAGCGGATTCGCTGCCGAATAGAGCGGCGCACGCGTGTCCGTAAAAACATGGCCGAGCTGCGTGCGCGATGAACCGGTGAACACGACTCGAAGATTGTCGCGATACTTCGTCAGCGCCGTACGCAGCGCGCGCGCCACGTCTTCGCCTTCTTCGCTTCGGCCGAGAGACTGGGCTTCGTCGACGAGCAGCAGCACGGGCCTGCGCCGCGTCAGATCACCAAGTAATTCGTCGAGCCGCAGTGCCGCAGCGGTGGCGGCCCGCTTTTTGTCGTCATTGAGTTCGATCGCGCCTTCTATCGACGTGCCGGCGATTTCAGCCTTGCCCCTTAACGACTTCACGGACGGCGCCAGCCTCGCTTTCAGCTTCTTCGCGAATGTGTCGGGCTCCTGCGGTAATTCCAGCGCGTGCAGCAATGCGGCAGCAGGTGTTTGCCGCGTTTGCCAAAGATCGGCGTAGACGACGTGGTAGCCCATCTGCTGGGCAGCGGGCGCCAGATCCTGCCGCAGAAATACCGTTTTGCCCGTGCGCCGCGGCGCAAAGATGGTGAGCGACGCGAGAATGCCCGAATTCAGCGCAGCCAGATAGGCGTTGGCCAGATCCGGGCGAGGAAAGTGCCAAAGCTCGGTCAGCTTCATGAATTACACAAAATTATTGTCGATTTGAGTAATTATACACACCGGTGATAATTTCGTGTAATGGCCGCCAGGTAAGGAGCGGCCGAGCCGGCGGCCGTGCCGAGGCGCTTGCCAGCGCTTCGGGTGCCGCCTCGCGCGCTCAGGCTGCCTGGCGGTAATAGAGGTTCTGCGGATGACGCGCTTCGGCGAAAAAGAACCAGCGCTCGGCCACGAGCCCCGCGTACTGGATCGCACACGCGGCGCATAGCAGCACGGCCGACAGCGCGACCGAACCGACGCTGCCACCCAACGCAATCAGCACGAACGGCACCGGGAACGCCGCGATCAGAAACGTCCACTTGATGCGCTGCAGTGTTTGCGGCGTCTTGCCATGGAAGAACTCGCGCAGATTGAACGCGCCAGCCGTAAAGCCGCGCGATTTCTGGACGACCTTCGCCGAACGGATACCGGTCGCGCTTTGCACCGTCGATTTCGGACGCAAGCGCGCATTGCGCCTGAGCGACGCGACGCGCGCGACACAGCCGGCGAGCGTCAGCACGCACGCGCAGACCGCGAGCCCCGGCACGAGCGTTGGCGCGCACCACGCGGCGCTTGCCGTCGCGACCGTGAAGCCCGACGCGCAGCCGAGCAGCACGAAATTCACCATCGTGAGCGGTGTCGCCCACTCCTGCAGAAAGCGCAAGCACGCATAGATCATCGACGTGCAGACGAACAGTGCGCCGCTCGCGAGCACAGCGATCGCGCCGGCCGCGAGCGAATACGGCAAGCCAAGCGCATGCAGCACGCCGTACGCAAACACGCATGCGAGAAACACCGGCAACGCGAGGCATTCGCGCGACAGCCACGACGTGCGCCACATCGCGATCGCGCGCCACGCGCGCTCCGGATGTCCGAGGTGAAAAAACGATGCGAACAGTCCAAGCACGCCGAGCACGACCGACAGCGCGGCGCCGGCGACAAAGAACGCCTGCGGCGGCATCGCGATCAGGCCGAGCTGCGCAACGAGTTCGACGCCGAAGAGCGCGATCATCAAGCCTTGGCCCGCTCCGCTCAACGTCGTCAGAAATACAACCGAGAAAGCCGGATTCATCGTGGGGTCTCCTGATTCTTTTAAACGCGCGTCGCCATCGACGCGAGATCGACCGTGCCGTGCTCGAGCCCGGCCGTCCCCGCCGTATGACTGTGCCCTTCGTGGTCCGCGCTTCCGGCATCCGAACCGCACGAGCATGACCCGCTGCCGCACGCGGTGGTCTTCTGCCGCGGCAAATAGTGGTTTGCGGGACGCGTGCCCCACTCCGGCATCAGCTGGTACCCGCCGCGCTCGCGAATCGCCTTCGATACGACGGATTCAGGATCGTGGATATCGCCGAACAGACGCGCCGACGTCGGGCACGCGAGCACGCAGGCAGGCTTGCGGTCGCGCTCGGAGAACGCCTCGTTGTGAATGCGGTCCGCGCAGAGCGTGCACTTCGTCATCTCCTTGCGCTCTTCGTCGAGTTCGCGCGCGCCGTAGGGGCATGCCCACGCGCAGTATTTGCAGCCGATGCAGCGGTCGAAGTCGACGAGGACGAGGCCGTCTTCCTTGCGCTTGTAGCTCGCGCCGGTCGGACACACGGGCACGCACGGCGGATCCTCGCAGTGCAGGCACGATTTCGGAAAGTGGATCGTATCGGCGAGTGGAAATTCGCCGGCCTCGAAGGTCTGCACGCGGTTGAAAAACGTGCCGGACGGGTCGGCATCGTAGGGACGCGCATCCGAAAGGCTGCCTGCCTCGCCGGACGTGTTCCATTCCTTGCAGCTCGTCACGCAGGCGTGGCAGCCGACGCAGACGTTCAGATCGATCACGAGCGCCATCTGGGTCATCGGGGTGCTCCTCAAATATCTTTCGAAGTTTTGACAGTCCGGCGCAAACGCGCCGCGAATTCGCCGCTCCCCGCGAAATAGGTCTGCACGATGCGCTTGAACGTGCCGACCGATCCGGGCAGCGGCTGCATCGGCGCGAATTGCGGCAGCGTGTGATCGGCATCCGCTTCGGCCGGATAGACGCGCACGCGCACGTCATACCACGCGGCCTGGCCGGTAATCGGATCGGAGTTGGAAATGCGCGAGGGCGACTGAGCGGAAGAGGTTTTGCCCGCCTTGCCATCAACGGGCAATTCGTCCGTGATCAGGTGATTGAGCAGAAAGCCGCGCTGCGATTCGTTGGCGTCGGGCCCGAGATTCCATGCGCCCGCGGCCTTGCCGATCGCATTCCATGTCCACACCGTGCCCGGTTCGACCGCCTCGCTATAGCGCGCCATGCAACGCACCTTGCCCCATTGCGATTCGACGTAGATCCAGCCGCCGTCTTCGATGCCCTGCTCGCTCGCCATGCGCGGGTTCATAAACAGGTAATTCTCGCCATGAATCTGGCGCAGCCAGGCGTTCTGCGAGTCCCACGAGTGATACATCGCCATCGGCCGCTGCGTGACCGCGGCCAGCGGAAAGCGCGCGAGATCGGTGGTGTCGCGTTCGAGCGGTTCGTACCAGAACGGCAGCGGATCGAAGTAGCGTTCGACGCGTTCGCGCAGATGGTCGGGCGGCTGACGTCCCTTCGTTTTGCCTTGCGCCGCCAGACGGAATTTCTGCATCACGTCCGAATAGAGCGCAATCACAATCGGTTCGGGAAACTTGCGAAAACCCTTTTCGACCGCGAATTGCAGATACGGACCATTCTGGCCACGCATGTACTGCATCGTTTCGGGCAGCGTGTAGTGGTACACGCAGTTGTGTTTCGCGTATTGCTCCCACTGATTCGGGTTCGGCTTGCCGACCAGCGCATCGCTGCCGTCCTCGCCGCGCCAGCCGATCAGGAAGCCCACGCCCGAACCCGGCGCGGTTTCATGCTTAACGATGAACTCCGGATAGTCGCGATATTTGCGCGTGCCGTCCGGCTTCGTGAAAGCCGGCAGCTTGAGACGGCTGCCGAGTTCGATCAGCACTTCCTGGAACGGCCGGCATTCGCCGCTAGGCGGCACGACCGGCACCCGCACGGAATCGACCGGACCGTCGAATTCGGAGATCGGGCGGTCGAGCATCGACATCGCATCGTGACGTTCGAGATAGGTCGTATCCGGCAGAATCAGATCGGCAAACGCCGTCATCTCCGACTGAAACGCATCGCACACGACGATAAACGGAATCTTGTATTCGCCGTTGTCGTGCCTGTCGGCGAGCATCTTGCGCACTTCCACCGTATTCATCGACGAGTTCCATGCCATGTTGGCCATGAAGATCATCAGCGTATCGATCGGATACGGGTCGCCGCGCCAGGCATTCGTGATGACGCTATGCATGAGCCCGTGCACCGCGAGCGGGTACTCCCACGAGAACGCCTTGTCGATGCGAACCGGTTCGCCGTGCTCGTCGATAAACAGATCTTCGGGCGCAGCCGGCCAGCCGAGCGGCCCCGTTGCAAGCGGCGTGTTCGGCTTCACCGCATCCGGGCTGTTCGGCGGTTTCGCCGACGGCGGCACCGCGCGCGGAAACGGCGACTTGTGGCGAAAGCCGCCCGGCCGGTCGATCGTGCCGAGCAGCGACATCAGCACGGCGAGCGCGCGAATCGACTGGAAGCCGTTCGAATGGGCAGCCAGGCCGCGCATCGCATGAAATGCAATCGGATTACCGGTTACGGTCTCGTGCGTTTGGCCCCATGCATCGGTCCAGCGAATCGGCAGCGTGATCTTGTGATCGCGTGCGGTATCGGCCATTTCGCGTGCGAGACGACGAATCGTGTCGGCGGCAATGCCGGTGATTTCAGCTGCCCACTCGGGCGTGCATTGCGCAGCGCGTTCGCGCAGCAGTGCGAACGACGGCGTGACCGGTGTGCCGTCGTCGAGCGTATAGCGGCCGTCGAGCGCGGGCGTAGCGCCCGGCGTGTGATGCAGCACCGGGCGCTGGCTTGCGCTATCCCACCACAAATGATTTTGCGGAAACAGCGGATTGCTTTCCGGTGCGTCGAGATTGCGCACGAACAGGCCGAACTCGTCGCTTTGCTCGTTCATATTGAGCAACTCGGCCGCATTCGTATAGCGTTTGACGAATTCGTGATCGTAGCTGTCGGTGGCGAGCAGTTCGTGGATCAGCGCCATGAACAGCGCGCCGTCGGTGCCGGGTCGAATCGGCACCCATTCGTCGGCAATCGCGGCGTAGCCGGTGCGCACCGGATTGATCGCGATAAATCGGCCGCCCGCGCGCTTGAACTTCGAAATCGCAATCTTGAGCGGATTCGAATGGTGATCTTCCGCGGTGCCGATCATGAAGAACAGCTTCGCGCTGTCGAGATCGGGGCCGCCGAATTCCCAGAACGAGCCGCCTATCGTATAGATCATGCCGGCAGCCATGTTCGCCGAGCAGAAGCCGCCGTGCGCCGCATAGTTCGGCGTGCCGTACTGCTTCGCGAAGAGACCGGTCAGCGCCTGCATCTGGTCGCGGCCCGTGAAGAGCGCGAACTGCTTCGGGTCGGTGGCACGCAGATGCGCAAGCCGCTTTTCGAGCGTGGCGAGCGCCACATCCCATGAGACCGGTTCGAACTGCGCCGTACCGCGCTCGGCGTCCGCCTTGCGCATCAGCGGTTGCGTCAGACGCGCCGGCGAGTACTGCTTCATGATGCCTGACGAGCCCTTCGCGCAAATCACGCCCTGATTCAGCGGATGCTCGGGGTTACCGTCGATGTAGCGCACTTCGCCGTCGCGCAAATGCACGCGAATGCCGCAGCGGCACGCGCACATGTAACACGTCGTGGTTTTGACCTCGAGCTTTTCGTTTTGCGTACGCGCGTGATGTTCCATGCTTGCCCCATACCTCGCAAAGTCCATTCGATAAAACAGACGAGAGTCCGCTTTTCATCGTAGAGGCGTTATAAGCAAATGAAAAATCGTTATTTCGAATCCGTTCTATCGAACCGACCGATAGTTTTACGCGCGCTCCCGCGACGCCCCGGCTCTGGCGCCAAGCCTTTGCTGGCGGGCGATTGCGGGCGCGCGCGGTCCCGAAAGCGCGCGCTTTTCAGGAATTCCGGCCGCTGGTTACCGAAAGGCTAATGAATGGTTCAGGTCGAGGCGGCGACGCGGCGCTGCCTTGAAAGCGACGCCGCGTCACTTATGACCGCGAGCGAACCCGTCAGGCGTTATGCGCTGAGCAACATTGCGCGACGTGTCGGCACGGTGCCCGTCACACGTCCAAGCGGCGCGCCGGCCGTCACGAAGCGGATCGCGCGACGCATGTACAGCACGCCTTCGTTGCGGCTCACGACTGTCGTCGTCGCGTCGGTCAGCGGATCGATGATGTCGAACAACGGTTCGCCCGCGCACACGGTCGCACCAATTTCGGCGCGATGCACGAGGATCCCGCTCGCCGGCGCATACAGCTGTTCACTACCGGCAAGCGGCGTAGGAGACATCAGGAGCGCGGGCAACGGTCTCGCCTCGCCGCGCAGCGCGCCGCGATGCGTCAGATAGTCGATCAACGCATCGCCGTCCTGCTGCGCGACGTCATACGATACGTCGCGCTGCCCGCGGCACTCGACCGTCACCGCGGCGGTGCCCGTGCGTACCGGCTTGCTCGCCGGCAACGCCTGCTGCAGTTGCCACCAGAACAGGCTATGCGCTTCGTCGAACGACTGGCCGCCCGAGTCGTTCGCAAGCATCGACGCGCGCGAACCGAGATAGCGCGCCAGCGGTTCGAACTGCGCCCAGCCCGTTTCGTTCGTATAGAGATGCATTGCGGCTTCCTGCGAACAGTGCAGATCGATCACGATGTCCGCGTCGAACGACAGCTTCAGCAATTCATGCTGCAACGATTCGAATTCGTCGACAGGGGTGTGGAGTTCGAGTTCATCGTGCATCAACTGCCGGACGATGCGGCGGTTCTCGAGCGGATCCGCGCCGAGCGTCTCTTTCGCGCGCTCGATCGCCGCATTGAACGGCAGGAAATGGCGGTTGAAATTCCTGCCGCTGCCGAGTTCGAAGCGCCCGACGAACTGGCCGAGCACGTACTGCGACAGCCCGATCGGGTTGGCTACGGGCACGAGCACGATTTGCGCAACGAGCGCGCCTTGCGCTTCGAGTTCGACGAGGCGGCGCTTCAACAAGACGGCCGTTAGCATCGCCGGTGTTTCATCGGCGTGCAGCGATGCCTGGATGTAGATCTTTTCGTCGCTTTGCGCCGGGCCGAAACGGAACACCGTCAGCTCGCGGCGCGTGCCGACGGCGGGTGACAGAAGCGGGATCGATTGCTGGTTCATCTCTGGCGGCGCCGGTTATGAAAAGTTCGGCGTCATGCTACGGCGGTTCGACCGTTTAGTCACGGGGCGCCTGAAGCTGCGGCGCACCGCCCCACTACCCTCGGCACAGGCCGCGCGAACCCTGCCGCGAGCGTCGTTCCCGAATCGGCTCACCGTTGGCGCGGCTGAGCAATCATCTTTTCAATTCGAAAATACTGTCGATCTCGACGGGAATGCCCATCGGCAACGTATGCACGCCCAACGCGCTGCGCGCCGGCAATTTGTCTTCGCCGAACAGGTCGCGCAGCAGATCGCTCGCGCCGTTCGCCACCTGAGGATGCTGCGTGAACGACGCATCGGCGCGCACATACACGGTAAGCCGGCTGCAACGGTCGACCTTGTCGAGACCGTATTCGTCGTCGATGCAGGACAGAATCATCAGCATCGTGAGCTGGGCCGCGCGCTGCGCCGCTTCGAGCGACAGCTCCGTGCCGACCATTCCGACGACAGGCTTGCCGTTCTCGAACGGACCAAGCCCCGATACATACATCTGGCTGCCCGATATCGACACCGTACGATACGAACCGAGCGGACGGATCGGAGCGGGCAGTTCGAAGCCGAGTTGCGCAAGGCGCGAGGGGAGGTTCATGGCTGGGTTCCAGGTAAAGTTGAGCCTTGCTCGCGCGAGGCGAAAGGCAAAGGCCGAAAGGCCCGTACGTCTGGAACAGCAACCTGTGGCGCTTTATTCCAGAACCCGGATAAAGCGCCACCGAAAGGAAAGAAAGAAACAGCCGAAAACGAAAACGTTACGCGTTGGCCTTGGCAGGATAGCCGCCCGCGTCGTCAACGCGTTGCCGGATCGCGGCCGCGCCTTCCGGCTCGCCCGTAACGGTACCGGGCATCTCGCGGCCGCGCAGCGAGCAACCTGCGGTCTCCCTGACGAACAACAGCGCGACCATGCCGACCACACACGCGGCCATCATGTAATAGGCGGGCACGAGCGTCGAACCCGTATGCGCGACGAGCCAGTCGTTCGCCATCGGCGCGGTGCCGCCGAACACCGACGTCGAGACGTTGTACGCAATCGCCACGCCGGCGTAGCGCGCCTGGGTCGGGAACATGGCGGGAAACATCGCCGAAATGCTCGCGAGTTGCGGCACGTACAGCAGTCCCAGCACGGCGAAGCCGATCAATGCGCCGGTCACGCCATGCGACATCAGCGTGAACATCGGCACTGCCGCGACGAACAGGCCGACGAGCGAGATCCACCAGACGCTCTTGCGGCCGATGCGATCCGACAACGCGCCCGAGAACGGCAGCAGCACCATCATCGACAGCATGCCGATCAGCGGCACGAGCAACGACATGTTGTCGCTCATATGCAGCTGCGTCTTCATGAAGGTCGGCATATAGGCAAGCAGCACGTAGTTCACCACGTTGAGTGCGATCACGAGCCCGCCCAGCAAAAGCATCGGCCTCAAGAATTGTCCGACGAGCTGCCCGAGCGGCATGCCCGTCTGCTCGTCGTGCTGCGCAGCCTCGGCGACTTCGCGGAACACTGGCGTATCTTCGAGACGAATCCGCAGATACAGGCCGATCAGACCGAGCGGCGCCGCGACGAGAAACGGCAAGCGCCATCCCCACGCATGCATCGTGTCGCTGCCGAGCGCGACGGAGCAGCCGAGCATCAGAAACGCACCGAGCGAGAAGCCCGCGAGCGTGCCGAATTCGAGGAAACTGCCGCACAAACCGCGTTTGTGGTCCGGCGAGTATTCGGCCATGAAAGTCGCCGCGCCGCCGTATTCGCCGCCGGTCGAGAAGCCCTGGATCATGCGCAGCACGATCAGCAGCGCCGGCGCCCACCAGCCGATGCGCTCGAACGACGGCAACAGGCCGACGCACAGCGTGGCGATGGACATCAGAATAATTGTCAGCGACAGCACATGCTTGCGTCCGACGCGATCGCCGACCGGTCCCCAGAACAGCCCGCCCAACGGCCGCACCAGAAACGAAACGGCAAAGGTCGCGAGCGCGAACAGCGTTGCCTGTGCGGTGCTGCCCGGAAACAGCGCCGCCGATACATAAGTCAGACCGTAGCTATAAATGCCGTAGTCGAACCACTCGGTGGCATTGCCCATCGCCGAGGCGGCTATCGCTCGCCGCAGCGAGCAGCGGGGCTGGGGTGTGATATTTCCCTCAGCCATGGGTCGCGCGTAGCTCATTGGTCGTCATCCGTGAAACGTGAACCGGCCGGCGCCGAGCATGGCACCGGGCTATGGACTCACGATACAGAGCGACAAATTAATCTCAGGTGTCCCAGGACAATCGGCAGGCTGGGGTTTTCCCGCACATCCGGCACCGCGGCAAAAGCGGTGCGACGATGCCGCGCAATGGTGCACGGTGCGCACGCGCGCGGGGCAGCGCGCTGCGACCGAAACGCAAAGGCGGCAGCATCGTCATCGTCGGACCCTGCGGGCCCGAAGCCGCGTGCCCGGCGCTAGCGCACCTGACGCGCGCCGCGCATCCCGAAGCCCGCGAGCGCGCCGACGACGCACAGCACAGCCACATACAGTTGCGGCGCATCCGGATTCGACTTCAGCATCAGCGACACCGCGATCGGCGTCAGCCCGCCAAACACGGCATAAGCGACGTTGTACGAAAGCGAAATGCCCGAGAAACGCACGGTCGGCGGAAACGCGTTGACCATCGCCACCGGAATCGCCGCCACCGAACCAACGAAAAAGCCCGTCACCGCGTAGTACAGAATGAGCGACGATGGATCGGCTGCGACCCGCGTGAACATCGCGTAGTACGACACCGCGAGCAGCAGGCAACCGACGAAAATCGTGCGCGCCGCGCCGAAGCGCCCGGCGAGCGAGCCGAAAATCACGCAGCCGATCGTCAGGCACAAGGTCGCGACCGAGTTCGCCGCGAGCGTCGTCGCGGCGTCGAGATGAAAGCGCTTTTGCAGCAGCGTCGGCGTCATCAGGATCACGACGACGATCGCCGCGGTCAGCGTCCATGTGAGGATCATCGAAACCAGCACGGGGCCGCCGTGATCGCGCAGCACGGCCTTCAATGGCACTTCGGACGCAAGCGACTTGCGCTGCTGCATTTCGACGAACACCGGCGTCTCCTGCAGCCAGCGGCGCATGAAGGCGGCGAGCAGGCCGAACAGTCCGCCGATCAGGAACGGAATGCGCCACGCGAACGCGACGATTTCCTCATACCCGTAGCGATGATTGACCGCCGATGCGATCAGCGAGCCAAGTAGAATGCCGGCAGTCAAACCGGCTGTGAGCGTGCCGCACGCATAACCGACGTAACGGCGCGGCACATGCTCGGAGACGAACACCCACGCGCCCGGCACTTCGCCGCCGACCGCCGCGCCCTGCAGCACACGGCATATGAGCAGCAGTACGGGCGCGACCAGACCGGCCACGTCGTACGTGGGCAGAAGTCCCATCAGCAGGGTCGGCAGCGCCATCAACAGCACGCTCAGCATGAACATCCGCTTGCGCCCGACGAGGTCGCCGAAGTGCGCCATGATGATGCCGCCAAGCGGGCGCGCAATGTAACCGGCCGCGAAAATGCCGAAGGTTTGCACCTGCCGCAACCAGTCGGGAATCGATGTGGGGAAGAACAGCTGCCCGATCACCGCCGCGAAAAACACGTAGATAACGAAGTCGTAAAACTCGAGCGCGCCGCCGAGCGCCGCGAGCACAAGCGTTCTATGGTCGCTGCCCATTAGTGGGCGGTGGGGGATGAAAGAGGCTTGAGTATCGGTGGTAGTCATCGTTGGAGATCTTATCGGTACAACTGCACGATGGGTGTCCGGGATCTGAAGGCCGTTTGAAACGATGCGGCTTTCAGCATTCGGCTTCTGGCGGGGGCATCAGGCAGGGGCATCAAGCTTTCACAACACCTTGTCGCCGAGGAATATTCCAGACGGCGCATCGCTTTTGACCCGGCGCGGCTCAGTCGTCCCATGTCCGCATCCCATGTCCGCATCCCATGTCCGCATCCGATAGAGAGGTAAACGAAAACGGCGGAGCCGCTATTACGGTCCGCCGTTTTCACCTGGACTGCTGTGCTTTACTACCCTTACCCGCGATTACTCGCGCCGTGTGGCGAGCTCCGCCCCCTGGCGCAGCGCTTCGAGCAGACTGCCTTCGTCGGCAATGCCTTTGCCCGCGATATCGAAGGCCGTGCCATGATCGACCGACGTGCGCACGACCTGCAAGCCAACCGTGACATTGACGCCTGCTTCGAGGCCAAGCACCTTGACCGGTCCATGTCCCTGGTCGTGATACATCGCGACCACGAGATCGAAATCGCCGCGCCCCGCACGGAAAAACAGCGTATCCGCCGGCAGCGGCCCTTCGATATTCCAGCCGCGCTCGCGCAGCTCCTGCACGGCCGGCACGATCTTCTCGTCCTCCTCGCCGTAACCGAACAAACCGTTTTCACCGGCGTGCGGATTGATCCCGCACACGGCAATCTTCGGATTCGCGATGCCTGCCTTGACGAGCGTCGCATGACCGCGCTCGATCGTGCGCTTCACGAGGCCCGGCTCGATCTTGCGGATCGCATCGATAATGCCGATATGCGTCGTCACGTGAATCACGCGCAATTGCGGTGCGACGAGCATCATCGACACTTCTTCGACGCCGGTCAGATACGCAAGCATCTCCGTGTGGCCCGGGAATTTGTGGCCGCCTGCATGCAGCGCTTCCTTGTTGAGCGGCGCCGTGCAGATCGCATCGATCGCGTTTGCCTCCGCAAGTTCGACCGCGCGCGCGATGTACTGATAGGCGCCATCGCCCGCAATCGGCGACAGCTTGCCGAACGGCAGGTCTTCGGGAATCAGGCCGAGGTCGATACAGTCGATGGTGCCGAGCTCGTAGCGCGCCTCGGATGGTTGCTCGATACGGCGCACCTTCGCCGCGCTGCCGACGATTTGCGCGGCGCGCTCGAGCCGCTTCGCGTCGCCGATCACGAGCGGCCGGCACTGCCGGTAAACCGTTTCATGGGCGAGGCTCTTGACGATGATCTCGGGGCCCACGCCGGCGGCGTCGCCCATCGTGATGCCGATTACGGGGAGATAGTGGCTCATGGCTTCCTGATGCTTCCGTTCAGAGGAGAGTTCGTTTGTTGCACGCGGCCCGCGCGCGCTGCGGACTGCAAATCGGTTTGCGCCCGCATCTCGGGATCGTCGCCCGGCTGCAGCGCCTGCTGCGCGCCGCGCAGATGCAGCCATGCGCCATACAGCGCATGCTCGCTGCCGAAGGCGCCGGCCTTCGTGACCACGGCAAGCTGCCGCCCCTCGTCCGACGGCTGCGCGACCGCGACGCCTGGCTCGACTTCGGACAGCAATTCGAGGCTGCCGATGCCCGCTGTGCCGAGCATCGCGCGCGCGGTTTCGCCGCCGGTCGCGATCAGGCCCGCGAGATGGCCGACGTGCGGCTCGACAAGCGCGGCAAGCGCGGTGGAAAGGTGCGCGCCTTCGGACGGATCGAACGCGTCGTCGCGGCCGATGCGCACGAGAAGATCGTTGCCGGCTGCGAGCGGCACGCCGATCGCGGCCTGCCATTGCATGCTGTCCGGATGACGTTCGAGGTCGCGCAGCACGGCAGGCGGCACGATCAGTTCGGCCATGCCCGTGCGCTCGCGCAGCAGCGCGCATTGCGCGCCGGACACGGCCGACAGGCTGCCCACCAGCGTCAGGATCGGCCCTTCGCGACGCGTCGGCGCCACGGGTGCCGGTGCGTCGTCGCCGAACAGGTCGGGGAGCGCCGCGAGTTCGCGCGCGAGACCGCCTGAGCCGACCCAGAAGAACGCATCGCCCAACGCCAGCGTTGCACGCGCGAGCAGATTCAGGTCGGCTTCGGTTTGCGCGTCGACGATCAATGCCTGCACGCCGGCGCGGATCTGTTCGGCGATCGACTGCGCAAGCAGGCCGGATTGCAGTTCGCGCATCCGTTCGACGGAGAGCTGCGCGGTGCGCAAACCGGCTTCTTCGAGCATGGGCTGCAGGTCCGCGGTCTTGCCAGCGTGCTCGAGCTGCCACGTCTCGGTTTCGCCGAGCGGCACGCCGCGCACGAAAACGCGGCCGTCGCGCACTGTGCGCCCTGTGGCCGGAAAAGCAGGCGCGACGATCGCAAGACCTGCCAACGGTTGCAGCGCCGCGACTTCGGCAACCCAGTTGCCGCGCAGCGTCGAGTCGATCTTCTTGTACAGACGCCGCTGCGATGCGCTCCGGCTCGTGCCATCCGCGCTCGCGCCCGGCGCACCGCCGAACGCCCGCCACGCTTGCGCCGCACGGCTTGCCGCGGCGGCCGGTGCGAGCCGGCGCGAATCCGTATCGAGCGCGATCACGGCGAGACGGCCGGCCGCCGCGTCGCGCGCGGCTTCAACCGCTTCGTCGGCGCCGAGCGCGACGACCGTGCGACGTCCGGCATTGGCAAAGCCAATCGCGCAATCGGCCGCGCCCGACAGGTCGTCGGCGACGATCAGCATGCTCACTGCACGGTCTCCCGGTTGCTGCCGACGCGTGGCGACGCCACGCGCTTTGCGACGGCCGCGGTCAGGATCGGACAGAGGATCGCGGTCACGACCACGCATGCGGCGACGAGCAGCGTCGCGCTCTTCGCGGCTTCCGCATACACGGGGTTTGCCGCGGCGATCAGCGCCGGCACCGCCGCCGCATTACCCGCCGTATTGGCTGCCGACACGCCGGCCACGCCGGTGCCGTTCGTCAGGCGATCGACGATGTAAAGGGGAATGCCCGTCACGATCACGACCGCGATACCGAGCCCGATGCCGAGCAGGCCCGCTTGCCAGACTTTGTGCAGATCGAGGCCGGCGCCGAGCGCAAGCGCGAAGAACGGAATCATGACCGGCACGGCGCGGCCGAGAAATTCGCGCATCTCGCGGTCGAGATTGCCGAGCAGCATGCCGAATGCGAGCGGCAGAATGCTGCCCACCAGGGTCTGCCACGGAAAAGCGGAGAGCCCCGCGACGCCGAGCGTGACCATTGTCAGAAACGGGCCCGACTCGAGCGACATGATCGAATACGCCCCGACGTCTTCCGAGCGTCCGTACTGGCCCATCAGCGCCATATAGAGGCCGCCGTTCGTGTCGTTCATCGCGGCGACGACAGCGAGCGTCGACAGGCCGGCGAACAGACCCGACGTGATCGGCTGCTCGCCGAGCAGGTGTCCGAGCGCAACCCCGACGACGATCGCCGTGCCGACTTTGGCGGCGAACAGCGCACCGCCTTTCTTCACGATATAGGGCGTCGCTTTCACGTCGATGCTCGCGCCCATGCAGACGTAGAACACCGCGAGGATCGGCAGCGCGCCGGTAAACAGTGCATTCGTGAACGAGCCGAAAAATTTCGGCATGTCCGGCAGGAAGGTCGCCACGAGCGCGCCCAGCAGCAACGGGACGATCATCATCCCGCCGGGCACGCGCTCGATCGCGCGCTTGATACGAATTTGAGCCATTTGAGGTGTCTCCCGATTGACTAAGGCTTACCGATTCGATCATTATTTTGATTGATTCGATCAAAATAGTGTAAGGCTCGATCGCTTGGCGTGCAACCCAAAGCGGGCCGAGGGTTTACGCTTAGGCTCAATGATCAGGCGTTTTCAGCCTTATCTGGATGGCCTCGGCGGAAATCATCGGAAAAATGTTGCGCGCCACGCGAAGCCCGAAATTGATCGATTCGCGCAAAATGCAAACCCGGTAAACTACGCCGTTTCGTCCCGCGCAACGGCCGTGCCGCGGGGCACAGGCCGCCTTTCGGAACCCGGAGCCCATGAAAGTAGCGAACCGTCGCGAGGCAATGCTCAAAGCCGTACTGTCCGGCATGACCGATGTCGGCGCGCTGTGCGAGCACTTCGGCATGTCGGAGGCCACCGTGCGGCGCGATTTGCGCGCACTCGCCGAAGAGCACCGCATCGTGCGCACCTATGGCGGCGCCGCGGCGCCTGTCGGCATGCATGAACCGGAAGAATCGCTCGAGACGCGGCGCCAGAGTTTTCGCGACCAGAAGGACGCGATTGCGCGCGTCGCGGCGGCACAGGTGCGCGACGGCGATACGATTTTTCTCGACGGCGGCACGACGACCGCGGCAATGGCACGGCTGCTCGCCGGCCGGCGCGACTTGCGCGTCGTGACCAACAACCTGCTCGCGATCGGCGTGCTCGCGTCGAGCGACGTCAGGATCACGCTGATCGGCGGCGATTTACGGCCGTCGAGCATGAGCACGCTCGGGCCCATTGCACAGCTCGCGTTGAGCCGCCTGTCGGTGGACAAGGCGTTTCTCGGCGCGGACGGCGTCGTGGCCGGACGCGGCCTGTGCGAGGCGAGCGCCGAGCAGGCCTATCTGAAAGAGTGCGTAATCCGTCAGGCCGCGAGCGTCTTCGTGCTCGTCACGTCGAACAAGCTCGACCATGCGAGCCAGCAGCACTGGACGCCGCTCGAACGCGCATGGACGCTCGTCACGGATGCGGCGCGCGAGGCGCCGCAGCTGGCGAGCTTCGTTCGCCACAGCGACGTGACCGTGTTGAGCGCCGCCGAAGAGACGGCATAAGACGTCGAGAAATACGCAGAGAAGACAGCGAGACGCGAACGCGCCGCGTCAGCACTTCTCCGCGCCGACCCGCGCGTCGAGCTCCTCGACGCGCACCGGCTCGCCAGCAGCGGTCAGCGTCGAAATCGCGACGATGCCGAGTATCGCCAGCACGGCACCGAAGCGGAAATCGGTCGCAATGCCCGCGCGGTCGACAATCGTGCCGCCGACCGACGAACCCACCGCGATTGCCACCTGAATGATGCCGACGAACATCGCCGACCCCGCTTCGGGCAGATCCGGCGTTGCGCGCTGGATCCACACGCTCATGCACAGCGGAATCGCGCCGAATGCGATGCCCCATGCCATCAGAACCGCCGTCACCGCGAACGCGTAGTGTTTGAAGAACGGCATCGTCACGAGGGCTGTCAGCAGCAGCACGACCATCGTGAGCAGCGCCCCTTTCAGGTTGCGGCCGACGACCGTCGACACCGCGAAATTCGACACAAACCCGATAATGCCGAAGCCGAGCAGCACCCACGTGATGCCCGATTCGCTGAAGCCCGCATCGCGCAGCAGAAACGGCGCGATATACGTATAAGACGAAAAGTGCGCGCCGAACACGAGCGCGACCATCAACAGACTCCTGCGCGGATGCGGGCGGCGCACCAGTTCGACGAGATCGGTGAAACGCAGCGCCGCGCTCGACGGCAACGACGGCAGCAGCACGGCCTGCGCGGCCAGCGCGACGGCAACCAGCACGCCGGTTGCCATAAAAGATACGCGCCACGAGGCAAGCTCCGAAATCAGCGTGCCGAGCGGCACGCCGATCACCGTCGCGCAGGTCACGCCGGCGAGAATCGCCGCCGTCGCGCGCGCCGCTTCGTGCAGTTTGACGAGCCGCCCTGCCGCCGCCAGCGCGAGCGTCCAGAAGCCGCCGAGGCTCGCGCCGAGCAGCGCGCGGCCGATCAGCATCACGGCAAAGCTCGGCGCGAACGCGGAGATCAGATTCGACGCGAGCAGCAAGACCGACAGTGCAATCAGAATGTAGCGCCGGTCGATACGACCCGCGCCGAGCATCATGCCCGGCGCCGAAATCGCTGCGATCACGCCGGGCGTCGTCACCATCAGGCCGGCCGTGCCCGGCGTCACGCCGAGTTCGCGCGCGATCTGCGGCAACAGGCCGACCGGCAAAAACTCAGTGGTCACGAACGCAAACGCGCCGATCGTCACCGCGCCGACTGCGAGCCACGCACGCAACGGGGACGAATCCTCGTTTTCCGGCGAACCGTTGCTTGCCGGGTTATTGCTTTCCATCATCATGATGAGGGCTGCTTTCAGTTAAACGAACATATCCGGACGAAGCGGGTTTGCACGTCGTTCATAACGACGTGCGCAAACTCGCAACAAACCCGCGCCGTGAATGCGGGCTTTTGTCTCCGGAAGCGGTCTTTGGATATGAGAAACGTCGCGCGTGAAAATCTGCTGCAACGCTTGGTGCAACGTCGAAACATGCCGTCGCGCCAGGTCGGGATCCGTGCAGATTCGACAATGCGGTGACCAGCGTGCCAACCGACGTGGTAACCCACGCGGACAGCCGGCGGCGAGCAAGGCGACACCTTACCACCGCGCACGAAGTCTTGCTGACGGTCATTCGCCGTATTGCGGCATGCGAAATCGCGTGAATAAAAGAAAAGGCCGCCAGCGGCAGCCAGACACTGCCGGATGACGGCCGAATAGAAAGCCAATAAAGAAGATCGCGAAATACGCCGCGCTTTTATTTGGATTTTTGAGCTAATGATTACGTATCGAGTTTCGGCGCGGCAGGAAAATCGACCGGCACGCGCGTCGTGCCGTGCAGATAGTTCGTCACGGTTTTGTCACCGATCACGACGATCGCGTCGACGATATTGCCTTTCGTCCAGCCGGCCGCGAAGAACGCGTCGACCAGCGACTGATCCGCGTGCCCGCGGTTCACAGCGATATTGCGCGTCAGGCGGGCGAGCGCGTCGAGCTTCGCGTCGAAGCTGGCCTTGCCGCTGCGGATCTCGAGAATCTGCTCGTCGGTAAAACCGGCCGATCGCGCGATCACGGTATGAGCGGCGAGGCAGTACTCGCAGCTATTCACTTCGCTGACCACCAGGTTCAAGACTTCGCGCGCCTTGCCGCTAAGGCTGCTCTTTGCGTTCTGAAACGCCAGGTAGTTGCCGAGCGCGTGCTCCGAATGAGCGAGCGTCGCGTAGAGGTTCGCCGTCCGCGTCGTTCACCGCCTGAGCGGCGTCGAGCGTGGCCGGAATCTCATGCTTGAGCAGCGCGATCAGCTTTGCGCTTTCGGCGGGGGTGGGCAGTATCTGGACGCGCGCGCGGTAGCTGCACGTTCCCCCTTCCCTGGCATCGATGGCAAGCTTACCAAACGTCGCTTCCGCAAACAGCAGGTCATCGCGCGTCTTGACGCCCGTGTGAAGGTGCAGGCTTAGGGTAACAGGACCGCGTTACGGGAGATCGGCAAGCGTTCCGCGCACCGCCAAGGCAGTGCGCGGAACCCTGCTAATTGTCGCTGTACAGCCCCCTATAGGAAACCTGACCAAGCAGGAAACCGAAGCCCGCGATGTCCTGCAAGCCCTCATTGACGCCTGATATTGTTAGCACCGCAGGCGCGCTTGCGATAGCAGCACGCATCATGACAGGGCTCACCATAGCCATCAGAAGTAGTTGCCGATTGATGCCTAGAAGCATCAGCGAGCCGGTGCCCCCAAACAGGTATCCGACTGCGCCTTCCAGATAAACCGTCGCACCTTCAAGGCTTTTCGGGTTATTCAGGTCGACGCCCTTGAACGACTCTGTTAGAAACAGCGTGCCCGCGCTAGTGAAATCCGCGGTCGATCCCGATCCACTAAGCTCGTCTTTCTTGAAGATGAATTTCGGCAATGACGCCCTTGGAACATGAAGTCGCTCGGCCAGCGAACTCGACATACTAGGGCCAAAGCCGCTGTACACGTACTGATGTGCGCTTTGTGAGGGGTCGTCCAGCACGAACATGCCCCCCTCCGCTCCAAATGAGCCAACTCCTAAGGTGACACCGGCGCTGGTATGAAAGCGCCATCCGCTTTTCCTGAGAATCTTCACTGAGTGTCCGCCTTGCCGGTTGATTCACCCTTAAGGCCAGCGAAAATAAAGATTGCAGACAGGCTCGACAGAAGACCCGGCCACCACCAGATCAGCATGACGTTATTGATAACCGCTGTGCCTCGCGGGTCGTCAACGTTGTATCGCACCTGCACGGTGTCGCCAACGTTGACAGACCACCAGGCACTCGCCGGCAGTTCAATGCGCTTCCGGTCCTTCGCAGTAAAGCTCACGATGGGGTGATGTCCGCTTGGACTAAGCCGAACTACCTGCCCGTCAGTTACAAGCGACGATTCATAGAAATGGATCGCCTGGCTAATGGCAAACACCGACGCTATTGCAGATGCGATTCCGACTGCGAAAGGGACCAAGTTTGCGTGTCTCATCGTTCGCTGTTCTCCCTGATGTCGAAGTTCGCAGTGACCGCTCCCGCATTACCCCCTCTAATGTCCTGCAGACTGTACTCCTGCTGCACGCGGGAAAAGGACAGTTTGACGTGTTCATAGTAGCCCTCACCAACCACTATCGGCTCAACGTGCGTGATTACGACATTACTCATTGTGATTATCAAAAAGTCGATGGGTATACCGCCCGCTTTTCGCATGGTCAGCACAACCTTCGGGATATGCCGTCCGGTCAGGCAGTAACGCATCAGGTTTGGGCTTGCCCGGTCAATCTGATGAACGAATTCGAGATCGTTGATGGTCGCCTTGGCAGCGCCACCACCCGCCCCTGAGAGCATCCCGGACGGCTGTGACATCTTCCATCGCCAGCTTGAAACCTCGATTTCGCCCCGGTGCGCCATGTCCCGAGATTCACCGCTGATGCCGTCAATCTTGACAAATATGTCAGACATTCGAATCCTCTCAAAAAAGATGGTGAGGCGCTTTTATCATTGTTGCAGATCCCGTTTGTCACAATTTGCAAATGTTCGATTTGGCGTGGTTTGACGCAGCGTGGCGCAGATCGTCGCGCTTCGGGTTCATGTGGAACACAAACGCGTCAAACACCTTGTATTCGTGGGACAAAGTGCCTATGCTCGCGGCAATATTAGGCTCACTATCGGCAGAGCCAAACGGCACGCCACCGCCGCCCTGGCAGTAGCAGCAGCACGAAGCCCGCACCGGACCCCATCCCTGTGCGGGCTTTGTGTTTGGGAGTTCCGAACATGCGCGGTCAATGGTCGCACCTGTACAGCACGCCCCGATGGCGCAGGCTGCGTGCGGCGCATCTCCGGGCGCATCCGTGGTGCGTGATGTGTCTTGAGCGGGGCGAGTACACGCACGCGAGCGTGGTCGATCACAAGCGCCCGCATCGTGGCGACACCCGCCTGTTCTTCGACGCAGGCAACCTGCAAGCCCCGTGCAAGCCCCATCACGACAGCACCAAGCAGTGGGAAGAACACCACGGCATGACGCGCGGTTGTGATGCGGACGGCAACCCGCGATGCGGTCACGGGCGCGCTGGCCGCCGTGGGCCTCGGGTCGGTGCCCACATGGTTACGCCCGTATGGGGTCCTGTCGAACGGCGAAAAATTCCGGGCGGACCTTGCACGCGTTGTGTGCGAAGCGCCTGAGGCAGTCGTGATCGACGAGTTCTCATCCGTGATTGACCGGCAGATCGCGCGGTTCGGTGCGCTTGCTTTTGGCAAGGCATGGCGACGCACGGGAGGTAAGTGCGTGCTGCTCTCCTGCCATTACGACATTCTGGACTGGCTGGAACCCGATTGGGTCTTCGACACGGCGACATGCCACTTCCAACGGGGGCGCTTTGGCAACGGCCAAAGTTTGACCTCGAGATTTGGCAGACGGACAAACGTTACTGGCACCTTTTTGAGCCGCATTACTATCTGAAACTTCCCGGCATGATTGCGGCTGTCCGTTGAGCTTGAAAGTGCAGTGAATTGGCATGAATCTACGCCCCTGTTAGAAAAAGGTTCAAAGTTTGTCCGGACCGATTTCTAGCAAACCGCTTTGAGCATGTTGTAAAAAACCGTCATCGCATGTCTCGCTTATGCTGGCTCTACAACCCGCCAAATGCATTGAAAAGCGACCCCGCCGTGGTAACGCCCGGCTGTTCTTCGACAAGGTACCTGCTGGGGCTGTGCAAGCCGCATCACGACGGCACCAGGCAGTGAAAAGAACGGCAATGCCGTCATGCCGGCTTTCAGGCAGCGATTTTTTTGAAATGCGACACTACCCGCCCCTCATCAGAGGCTCTACGCCACTCGCGGAGTTATGTCATATGTCTGAAGCAACGCAGTTCTGGATGGTCTCCGAGGCGCCGACGCCTGTCGCGCCCTTCTCGCACGCCGCCGAATCGGGCGGCTGGGTGTTCGTCACCGGCCAGATGCCGACATTGCCCGACGACGACTCCGCGCCGCTGCCCGAAGGCGTCGCCGCGCAGACCAAGCGTGTGATGGACAACCTGGTCATCGTGCTCAAAGGCATCGGTCTGGGCCTCGAGCACGTGGTCTGCGCGCGTGTGTTTCTGACCGAGTTCAAACGCGACTACGCCACGCTGAACGCCGTCTACGCCGCGTATTTCCCGCCGGGCAAACTGCCTGCGCGCACTTGCGTCGGCGTCACGGGGCTCGCGCGCGACGCGCTCGTCGAGATCGATTTCATCGCACGGCGCCCCGCCTGACAGCGCGATCCAGCCTGCTCGTCGACGCTCGTCTTCCAGACGTGCGGCGATGAAATGCCGTATCGTGGGTAACCCCTTTGCAATGCAAGGAGCCCATCCGATGCAGCAGCCTTCCATTCACGGCGGCCGGCGCCGCTTTCTGCGCACCGCAAGCAGCGTCACGCTCGGCGTGCCGCTCGCGATGTCCTTGCAGCAGCTTGCACGCGCGCAAGGCGACGCCGCACCGCTGCCGCGCATCGCGCGCCGGCCGATTCCGTCGACCGGCGAGCCGCTGCCCGTGATCGGCTGCGGCACGTGGCGCACCTTCGACGTCGGCGACGATGCGAACGCGCAGGCGCGGCTTGCGCGTGTGCTGCAGGTGCTGTTCGACGCGGGCGGCTCGACCATCGATTCGTCGCCGATGTACGGCACATCCGAGGCGGTGACCGGCACGCTGCTCACGAAGCTCGATGCGCACGGCAAGGCATTCGTCGCCACGAAGGTATGGACGCGCGGCCGCGAACAAGGCATTGCGCAAATGGAAGAATCGATGCGGCGGCTGCAGCAGCCGCACATCGATTTGATGCAGGTGCACAATCTCGTCGACTGGCGCACGCAGCTCGCGACGCTGCGCGACTGGAAAGCGCGCGGCAGGATCCGCTATATCGGCATTACGCATTACACGTCGAGCGCCTTTCCCGAGGTCGAAGCGGTCATGCGCAGCGAAAAGCCCGACTTCGTGCAGATCAACTACGCAGCCGACGACCGCGATGCCGAACAGCGCATCCTGCCGCTTGCCGCGGACCTCGGCATCGGCGTCGTGGTCAACCAGCCGTTCGGCGGCGGCGGGCTGATTTCGCGCGTCAGCAAGCGGCCGCTGCCCGCATGGGCCGCGCAGATCGGTTGCACGACGTGGGCGCAAATCCTGCTGAAATTCGTGCTCGCGCAACCGGCCGTGACAGTCGTGATTCCGGGCACGGGGCGTCCCGAATACATGATCGACAATGTGCACGCGGGCGTCGGCGCCTACCCCGACCAAGCGCTGTGCAAGCAGATTGCCGACGCGGTCAATGCGTAAGAATCTCAGGTTCGTCTGCCGGACGCTAAAGCGATCACCGCATTGGCTATAATCGCCACGCTCGATCGAAGACGCATGTGCAAGGAAGGTTTCGATGTCGCTGCCCGCTAGCTCAGCTCAACATTCGTCCCCGCCGAACGGGAATCTCGGCCATCTGTCGCGCGGTGTGTTTCTGCATACGGGCTGGCGCAGTGCCGGCACGTGGGTGTGGTCGAAGTTTCGCGAACTCGAATCGGTCACTGCGTTTTACGAACCGCTCAGCAATGTGATCGGCGAACTCAAGCTCGCGGATCTCGGCGTGCTGAAGCCCTCCTTCAATTCCGGCCACCCTGCGCTCGCTGCGCCTTACTTCGCCGAATATCGACCGTTCATGCGCGAAGGCGCGCGCGGTGTGCCCGGTTATCGCCGGCGTTTCAGCACGGACCGCTTCGGTGCGGCGCCCGACGCCGAATTTGCCGCATTGCACGCCTATCTGCACGAGTTGACTGAACGCACGCTCGATGCGGGCAAGATGCCGGTGTTCAAATTTTGCCGGTCGTCCGGAAGACTCCCGTGGCTCAAACACGCGTTTCCGGCGGCGCTGCATGCGGCCGTGATGCGCAACCCCGCTTCGCAATTCGCGTCGGGCTGGCTGTTGCATCAGGAATGGCGCAATCCGTTTTTTGTCGCGGCGCCATTGCGCGTGTTAGGGCTCAACCGGCGCGAGCCGCTCGTGAAGGCCGTGATCGACGCATGCGAAGTGCGGCTGCCGCCCGATGCGCCTGCATCGGACGATGCCTACGCTGCCGTTTGCGAGCAATACGCGCGCACGATCGAAGGCTCGCAGGCATATCGCGCGTTTATCGCGTTGTGGGCACTGTCCGCCGTGCGCATGGCGAATGCGGCAGATATCGTCATCGATATCGACCGGCTTGGCAGCGACCACGCGTATGCGGCCGATCGCGCCGCACAGCTTGCCGCGCGCAGCGGCATTGCGCCACGCTTAGACGATGCGCGCGATCTCGTCGACGAACTCAAAAGAACGCCGGCGCGCATTACCGGCATCGATGGATGGTCGATTCGCGCCGTGCACGGCGCCGTGCAGAAATTTGTCGATGCGCATGTCGTGGCTGCGCAAACGGCTGCTTCGACGCAAGCACTCGACGTGGCCGCGCTCGTGCGTGAAAAGCTCGCGCTCGCCGCGACGATTTCAGAGCCGTGGAGATAGGCCGGGAACGTTCGCCCATCAGCGCATCGTCAGCACAGCCGCACCCGATACTCGCCCGCCGCGTAAGTCGTCGAGGGCGCGATTGGCGTCCGCCATCGGATATGCCGTCGTCTCGATCTTCAATGGCACTTCGTTGGCAATCCGCATGAATTCGGCGCCGTCCTCGCGCGTCAGATTCGCAACCGACACGATGCGCCGTTCGCCCCACAGAAACGCATAAGGGAACGACGGTATGTCGCTCATATGGATGCCGCCGCAGACCACGATTCCGCCCTTTACGACCGCTTGCAGCGCTTGCGGAACGAGCGCACCGACCGGCGCAAACAGCAGCGCGGCATCGAGCGCACGCGGCGGCGACGTGTCGCTGCTGCCGGCCCACACTGCGCCGAGACGCAACGCGAGCTGCTGCGCGGCGCTGTCGCCGCTGCGCGTGAACGCATAGACGCTGCGCCCCTGATGACGCGCGACCTGCGCGACGATATGCGCCGCGGCGCCGAAACCGTAGATGCCGATATGTTCGGCGTCGCCGGCCATCGCGAGCGTCCGGTAACCGATCAGCCCCGCGCAAAGCAGCGGCGCCGCTTCGACATCGGTGTAGCGCTCGGGCACATGCAAGCAGTAGCGGCTTTCCGCGACGGTGCGTTGCGCGTAGCCGCCGTCGATCGTATAGCCGGTGAAGCCCGGCGTATCGCACAGGTTTTCGCGGCCGGCCGCGCAGAACCGGCAATGTCCGCACGTATGGCCGAGCCACGGCACACCAACGCGATCGCCGACTTCGAAGCCGGTCGCGCCGGCTCCAAGCGCCGCCACCGTGCCGACGATTTCATGGCCCGGTATGACCGGCCGCTTTGGATGATCGAGTTCGCCGTCCACCACGTGCAGATCGGTGCGGCACACGCCGCACGCGTGGATATCGATCAACAGCTGGCCCGCGGCCGGCGCGGGATCCGGCAGTTCGGTTTCGCGCAATTGCGGCCCGGAACCATCGAACAGCATCGCATGCATGAGCCCCCCTTCTCTCGCGAAGATCGTTCGCCCCGTTCCGAAGCATACCCTCCTCGCCCACCGGGCAATGTGCGTACGCGCCGTTTTCCGCAAAGCGGTGCGCACGCCAGCGATCAGCAATCGATGCTGCGCGCCAGCCACTTCGTATGCAGCACCTTGCAGAGCCGTCCGATCTCGGCCAGCACGTAAACAGGGCAGCTTGCCCCACCGCCCCCGACATCGGGCAACCACAAGCGGATAAACGCCGAAAACATTTCGAAGTCGGCGCGCGTCGGCAGAATGAAACGGTAGCCGCCCGGCAGCGGCGCCCACTTCGTGAGCTCGTGCAAATCGAACCAGTTCATGGCGCGATCTCCGGCCTGGACGCAAGCGGTCGTTGCGTCGGCATCGGGCGCCTGAATTCGCACAGGCGCATGTCGCGAGATATGCGCCGGAAGGCGGCGCGGTCGAGAGACGCCTTGCCCGAGCGGCAAATCGGCGCCCTCGCCGTGCCGCTGCCGGCATGGCGTTGCGTGAACTGCATGATGAATCCCCTCGGTTTTATTTCCGTGATGGCCGTGACGGCTGCGCGGTGTGCGTACAACCGGCCTTCGCGTCGTTACGTATGCACGGTCGAGCGCACGCGTAGCAACGTCTTTTGCGGCAGAGGGGAAGGGGGCGTAATGCAGGAGGCAAGCAGCGCTCGTGCGCCGCGGATGCGATAAAGCGATTTCATGTCGGACGTCCGGTTTTCAGATTGACTCATCGGATGCAAGATGCAGCCGAAATGGCGTATCGCGTGGAAATTCCGCGGGAAACGCCTCTGTCGCCTTGAACCGGCGTAGGTCGCGCCTTGCGGGCGCGTTAGACGCGAAACGCGTGCCAGCCGATGTCGCCACGCTTCTCGCGAAGCCGCACAGGCTTGCCGTGCAGGCATCGCGGGCCAACGAGGGTGCGCATCGGCGATCGGTGCACGCCATCGACGCACCATCAAGCGTCACGAAAACGGCGAGTGCTCGCGACCTGGCTTCGTGATTTTCACGGAATGTCGTAAAGCAAGCGCTGAATTTCAACTCTTACGGACAATCGCGAGCCGCTTCATCCGCGATTCGAGCGTCGTCGGCTTCACGCCGAGCCGCTCCGCCGCACCGGCCTTGCCGCTCACGCGCCAGCCGGTCTGCTCGAGCACGCGCAGAATATGCGCGCGCTCGTTTTGCTCGAGCGTGGGCTCCATGCAGGCGGCAGCCGCCCCGGCAGACGGAGCAGGAGCGGGCGGCGCGGCGGCGGCGGTCGCGACGGCGGCGGCAGTGGCGGCCGCGAACGAGACTGGCGTCGAAGCGCTCGCAGGCGCCGCCGCGTCGCCAAACCAGTCGCCGAGCGCCAGTTGCGAGCCCCGCGACAGAATCACCGCGCGTTCGATCACGTGCTGCAGTTCGCGCACGTTGCCGGGCCAGCGGTAACGTTCCAACGTCGCGAGCTGCCCGGCTGTCAGCGCATCGACATGCTTGCCGTACTTCGCCGCATAACGGCGCACGAAATGCGCGGCCAGCGGCGCCACATCTTCGGGACGCTCGCGCAGCGGCGGCAGCATCACGGGAAACACATTGAGCCGGTAATAGAGATCGGCGCGGAAACGCCCGGCGGCGGCTTCGTCGGCAAGACTGCGGTTCGTCGCGGCAACAATGCGCACATCGACCTTCTGCGTGCGCACCCCGCCGAGCCGCTCGAATTCGCCTTCCTGCAACACACGCAACAGCTTCGCCTGCAGATCGAGCGCAAGTTCGCCGACTTCGTCGAGAAAAAGCGTGCTGCCGTCGGCCAGTTCGAAGCGTCCCGCCTTGCGCGCGAGCGCGCCGGTAAATGCGCCCTTCTCGTGGCCGAACAGCTCGCTCTCGATGAGGTTCGCCGGCAGCGCCGCGCAGTTCAGCTTGACGAGCGGCTTGCCGTGCCGCGGGCTCAGCTTGTGCACGACCTGCGCGATCAGTTCCTTGCCCGTGCCGGTCTCGCCGCTGACGAGCACCGTCGCGTCGGTGGCCGCCACCTGCCGCACTTGCTGCATCACCTTGTCGAGACCCGTCGCGCCGGCCACGGGCTCGTACTCGCTCGCTTCGCGCAGTTCGTCCTCGAGATAACGGTTGAGCCCGCGCAACTGCCCGACTTCGGCCTGTGCCTTTCGCCGCTCGGCGATGTCGCGCAAGATCAGCGTGTAGATTGCCTGCCCGTGCCCTTCCGCATACGACAGGCTCGCTTCGATCGGAAACGGCGTGCCATCCGCACGCACCGCGTTATGCCCTTCCGGCACCCACATCGGCGCGGCGCCCGGCTCGGCGCGCAGATAGTCGCCGAGCAGCCGGCACAGCGGCTGCGCGAGAAAGCGGCTGCACGGCGCGCCGATCGCCGCGCGCGCGTCGCAGCGGAACACGCGTTCGGCCGCGCGATTGAAAAACGTGATGCTGCCCGCGCGATCGAGCGCGACGACCGCGTCCATCATCGATTCGACGATGCCCGATAGCCGCGCTTCGCTTTCGAGCAGGCAATGGCGCAAGCGCTGCAATTCGAGGTGCGTGCTGACGCGCGCGAGCACCTCGTCGTGCTGGATCGGCTTCGTGATGTAGTCGACAGCGCCAAGCACGAAGCCCTTCACCTTGTCGACCGTTTCGGTCAGCCCGCTCATGAAGATCACCGGAATTTCGCGCGTCGCCGGGTTTGTCTTCAGGCGCTCGCAGGTGGCGAAGCCATCGAGCTTCGGCATCAGCACATCGAGCAGGATCAGATCGGGGCGCATATGGTCGAGCTGCTCGAGCGCGCTTTCGCCGTCTTCGGCAACCGACACCGCAAAGCCGTGCGAACTCAGCAGTTCGAGCAGGATCGACAGGTTCGCCGGCGCGTCCTCCACGATCAGTATCAGCGGGCGGCCGTCGCTCGCAAAATCGCCGGCGAAGCGTGCGCCGCTCATCGCGTCCTCGCGAGACCGGCAAGCCAGCGGCGTAGCGCCTGCATCCTGTATGCACCGCCCAGCGCGCGCAATTGCGCGACGAACGGCGCGTAGGCGCGATCCGCCTGTTCGATTCGCGCCGCTTGTGCAAGCAACTGCGTGATGTCGCCGCGCGCCGCGAGTTCGACGAAGCGCCGCAACGCATCGGCGGGCGGCGCAATGAGCGGGGCATCCGGCAGTTCCGTCGAAGTCGGCGCGTCCGCTTCGGCGTGCCCAGCCGAACGTGCGTCCTCAGCGTCGCTGTTTGTCGCATAGACGGGATTCAACGAAAGATGCGCGCACAACAATTCGAGTAGACGCTCCTGGCGAAACGGCTTCGGAATAAACGCGTCCGCGCCCGCTTCGAGACAGCGCGTGCGGTTGTGTTCGAACGCGCTCGCCGAAATCGCGAAGATCACGGTGCCGGCCAGTTCGGCCATCGCGCGAATCCGGCGCGTTGCGGAGAGGCCGTCGACACGCGGCATACGCATGTCCATCAGAATCGCGTGCGGCCGCAGACGCACCGCTTCGCTGATCGCGGACTCGCCGTCGGCGGCTTCATGCACGAGAAAACCGAGCGGCTCGAGCACATCGCGCAACAGGCTGCGCCCATCCTCTTCGTCGTCGACCACGAGCACCGTGCGCCGCTCGCCTTCGACCGCGGTCAGGAGCCGCTCTTCGACCACCGCCGGTCGTACCGTCACCGGCGGCAGATCGAGCTCGAACCAGAAGCGGCTGCCTTCGTGCGGCGTGCTCGCGACCCGCAAATCGCCGCCCATCAACTGCACGAGCCGCTTGCTGATCGCAAGGCCCAGCCCCGTGCCCTCGACCACCGTCAACGGATCGCGCACCTGATGAAACACGTCGAAGATCTCCGACAGATGCTCGGGCTCGATACCCACACCCGTATCTTCGACGACGAAGCACACGCGGCCTTCGTGCATGCCTGTTTTGAGCACGACGCCGCCGCGCTGCGTGTATTTGATCGCGTTGTCGAGCAGATTCATCAGCACCTGACGCAAGCGGCGCTCGTCGGCGCACACGAGCGCCGGAAGCTCGGACCACTGTGCACGCGTAAACGCGAGTCCTTTGGCCTGGCTGCGGCTGCGCATGATTGCGGCAATGCTTTCGAGCATGGTTGGCAGATCGAAGCTGTCCGAGACCAGATCGAGCGTGCCGGCTTCGATCTTCGCCATGTCGAGAATCTCGTCGATCAGCCCGAGCAGGTGTTCGCCCGACTGCCGGATCACGTTGAGCGCCTTGCATTGCCGCTCGGACAGGTCGGCTTCGCGGCGCAGCAATTGCGCGTAGCCGAGCATGCTGTTGAGCGGCGTGCGCAATTCGTGGCTCATGCTCGCGAGAAATTCGGATTTCGCGCGATTCGCCGCTTCGGCCGCTTCTTTTGCCTTGCTCAATTGCGCTTCGCTTTCGCGCAATGCGACTTCCGCGCGCTTGCGTTCGCCGATGCCGATCACGCTGCCGCGTATCAGCCGCCGCGCCGGATCGGGCAGCCGCACGAGCCTCACTTCGCAGGGAAACAGCACGCCGGCCGGATCGACATGCGTCCATTCGAACACGGGCACGCCGCCGTTTAACGCATCGTCGATTTTTTCGCGCGCCGCTTCGCTCGACAGGCGCCCGTCCGGTTGCCGCTCGGGGCTCAGTTCGACGGGGCCGATCGAGAGCAGCGAGGCGCGGTCGTAGCCGTACAGGCGCGTGGCCTCGTCGTTCACTTCGATGAAGCGCAGCGTATCGACGTCGAGCAGCGTGATCGCGTCGGGCGCGTACGCGAGCATCGTCGACATGCGCTGCTCGCTCTGGCGCAACGCCTTTTCCGCGCGTTCGCGCTCGTGCCGCTCGACCGCAAGCGCGATCAGATTCGCCAGCGCAATGCCGAACAGACGATCTTCGGTGGTCCACGCGAGCGGCGGCCCGATCTGCTCGAGGCACAACACGCCGTCCACGTTGCCTTGCACGCGAATCGGAATATCGAGCATCGCGGTGACGCCGAGCGGCGTCAGATAGCTGGTGCCGAACTCGCAGGTGCGCGGATCGCGATGGGCGTCGTCGGCGACGATTGCTTCGCTCGATGCGAGCGCTGCGAAATACGCGGGATACGACTGCGCGCGCAACTGCGCGCCGTCGCTGTGGCGGTTCGTGCTGCACTCGTACAGATCGAGGCAATGAATCGCCGTGCGCGCGCTGTCGTAACGCCACAGGCTCGCGCGCGCGACACTCATCAGGCGCGCGGCCGTTTCGGTGATGAAGCGCAGGGTCTCTTCGAGATGCTCGCCGTGCGAGACGTCGATGCGCGATAGTGCAGCGAGCGCGGCCTGCTGCTCGAGCAGGCCTTCGCGCCTGACACGCGGACTCGAATACGGAGTGGTGGATCGCCCTGAAGTAGTCACCGCGTTCTTCCCCAGGCTGCACACAGATGCAATGCGAATAGCGGGTACTTTACACCTTGCCTTCAACGTTTGACAGCGATTGCAGCGCATGCTTTTCGTGTGAAGTAAACGTCGCCGTTTCCCGGAAACGCTCACCTTTCAGGGCAACTGCGTAGTTGCGCGAGCATCCCGCTGCCGCCCTGATCGCGCAACGCTTCGTTCTCCGTCATGGGCAACGCGCGTCGACGCGCCACCCTTTTCCGTTTAATTGCCTACGATTGAAAGCTCATGCAACGCCGGGCGCGCGCTGTCGCGGCGCAGCATCGATCACCCCATCCGGAGAACCGAAATGGCGACGTGGAAACCCGATCCCACTTTCTATCCGTCGGCACGACTCGCAGGCGGCGCACCGAAGGAGACGCTTGCCTATGTCGCGAGCTTCGACCCCTTGCGAAAGCTGCCTGACGATATCGCCGTGGTCGATGTCGACGCTTCCTCGGCCGACTACGGGAAAATCGTCAAGCGCGTCGAGATGCCGAACGTCGGCGACGAGCTGCACCATTTCGGCTGGAATGCGTGCAGCTCCTGTCTGTGCCCCAATGCGCCGCATCCGCATTCGGAACGACGTTATCTTGTCGTGCCGGGGCTGCGTTCGTCGCGCATTCATATCATCGATACGAAGCCCGATGGCCGGAACCCGAAAATCGTGCGCGTGCTCGAGCCCGACGAAGTCGCATCGAAGGCCGGTTATACGCGGCCGCATACCGTTCATTGCGGGCCCGCCGGCATCTATGTCGCGTCGCTCGCGAACGACAAAGGCGACGCGCCGGGCGGCATCTTCCTGATGGACCACGAAACGTTCGATATTCGCGGCCGCTGGGAAATCGACCGCGGCCCGCAGGAACTCGCTTATGACGTGTGGTGGCATCTCGGCTACGACACGGTCGTCACGAGCGAATGGGGGCTACCCGCGACCTTCGAAAACGGCCTCGTGCCGGACGTGCTGCTCGGCGGCAAATACGGCCACCGTCTGCACTTCTGGGACATCAACACGCGCAAGCACAAGCAGGTCATCGATTTCGGCGCGGAAAACCAGCTCGTTTTCGAACTGCGCCCCGCGCATAACCCGACGAAGGCACACGGCTTCGTCAATTCGGTAATCAGCCTCAAGGACCTTTCGTCGTCGATCTGGACGTGGTACCGCGACGGCAACGAGTGGGCGGCGCGCAAGATCATCGAAATCCCCGCCGAGCCGGCCGATGCGGATGCGTTGCCGCCCATGCTCAAGGGCTTCGGCGCGGTGCCGCCGCTCGTCACCGATATCGCGCTGTCGCTCGATGACCGTTACCTGTACGTTTCGTGCTGGGGCACCGGCGACCTGCGCCAGTACGATGTGTCGGATCCATTCCGTCCGGAACTGACGGGAACGGTGCGCATCGGCGGCATCGTATCGCGCGCGACGCATGCGGGCGCGGACGGCAAGCCGTTGAACGGCGGCCCGCAAATGGTCGAGGTCAGCCGCGACGGCAAGCGCGTGTACTTCACGAACTCGCTGTACGGCGCGATCGACGATCAGTTCTATCCGGACGGGCTCGACGGCTGGATGGTCAAGCTCGATGCGGCGCCGGGCGGCGGCCTTGCGTTCGACCCGAAGTTCTTCCTCGAGTGGCCGGACACGCATCGTCCGCACCAGATTCGCCTCGAAGGCGGCGATGGTTCCTCCGACTCGTACTGCTATCCCTAACGCGTGCAACGGACACTTTATGAACGACCTGTTTGCGGGCGGCCTCGCATCGACGTGGGCCACCGTGATCGGCAGCGGCGTATTTCACGGCGTGAATCCGGCGATGGGATGGCTGTTCGCTGCCGCGCTCGGCCTGCAGCGCGGCAGCCGCAAAGCGATGCTGCTTGCGCTGCCGCCGATCGCGCTCGGTCACGCGGCGTCGGTGCTGCTCGTGATGACTTCGGCGATCGCGTTCGGCGTGTTCGTGCAGACTTCGCATCTGCGCGTCGCGTTGGGCGCGATATTGATTGCGTGGGCCGTGTATCACCATCTGTATGGGCATCGTCATCGCGCGAGGGTGGGAATGACGGCGGGATTCATCGGGCTCGCGCTATGGTCGGCTGCGATGGCAACGATGCACGGCGCGGGCTTGATGCTGATTCCGGCGCTGCTGCCGGTTTGTGGTGGAGCATCCGCTGTTTCGGCTTCCGCCTCCGCTTCGATCGCTTCCGGTGCGGCGGCAAGTCTGCTGCCTTCGTCGTTGCAGATGGTGGGACAGATGACGGCGCTGCATACGATCGTCACCCTGGTGACCGAAGCCGCGATTGCGTTCGCGGCCTATGAATACCTCGGGCTCGGCCTGCTGCGACGCGGGTGGATCAATTTCGACTGGCTGTGGTGCGGCGCGTTGACGCTAACGGGCGCGCTGCTGATCGTGACGGCGTAGGCACTGAAACGGCTCTGTGCTTTCACTTTTTGCGGATCCTTTCCATGTTCCCGGATATCCTCACCTCTTGCGTTCGGGCTCCCGGATCGGCTCACCATCGAAAGACGGCTTCAACCCTTCATCCACATGCGTAGCCGGTCGCGCCAACCCGCATGCAAATGCCTGCGCGCCGTCCAGTTATAGTCCGGACAAACTCGCGCGCGCCATTCGTCGGCCTCGCCCGTGAAGCGCGAAACGCCGAACTGCTGCGGCGCTTCGAACAGGTCGAGATACGCGCGGCGATAGTGCTCGATCATCGCGCGCTCCGCATAGTGCGTCTCCATCCAGCGCCGCGATGCCGCGCCGATTTCCTCACGCAGCGTTCGGTCCGCGAGCAGCGCGCGCAACGGCGCTTCCGCCTCTTCGAGCCGTACGTCGACCCACGGCAAATCGGTTGCGCCGGTCAGCCTGCGCAATTGCGACTGCACGCGCTGGTCCAGATAGCCGAGCGTCGGCTTGCCCTGCGCCAGCGCTTCGAGTCCGCTCAGGTGATAATTGCCGGTCACGCATTCGTCGATTGCGACGGCGGCATGTCGCTTGAGAAGCAGACACTGATCGTGTGGCGTGTCGACGATCAGCTGCAAGCGGCACAGTCCCTCGCGTTCGAGCTTGCGCAACAACGCGAGTGTTTGCGGCACTCCCTTCGTCTCCCAGCGCGCTTTCCATGCCGATGCACGACCGCTCGGCGAAAACGTCACGATCGGCGTGCCGTCCGCTTCGGGATGAGGCAAATAGCGCGGATCGTCAATCGGCACCACATTCGGCACGACGCGCGCATAGGGATAAAAGCGTTCGGGGCCTTGCGCGATCACCAGCTGCGGCACCCCTTCCCGCACGATGCGCTCGATCAGGCCCGCATCGCCGTTCGCCCATAAATCCGGCGCGGAGTGGTATTGACGGATCAGCCTCTTGTCGCCGAATCGCTGCGCAAAATTCGCACCGAAAGTCTCATCGAACGAGAAGTATTGGTGAATGTGGATCACGTCCGCTTCGGCGATCGCGTCTAGCGCTTCCTGCTGCTGGGTCCGCCAGTCGAGGTCGATGGCGAATGTGCGTGTCCGGTAGGCAGCGGCATTGAATACCACATGACGCGCGCGAATATCGGTGAGGCGGTTGAGCGCCGACACGATATTGCCGGGGCTGCCAGCCACCGGCGTGTTGGATAGATGAACGACCTTCATTGAATGCGGCTGCGGTGGCAATTGCGCGATTGCGGCTCAGGCCTGCATTTTCCGCGCGGCACGCGTGCGCAGACCGACTAGCGAGTGCCAGCTTCGCTTCTCGAAGATTCCGGCGTCGAGTGCGCTCTCCATCGACAGATTGACGACGCGCACGCCACGTTGCTTCAGCAAGGCCGACGCCTGCCTGAACGAAGGCTCGATATGCGCGCCGAAGTTCCGGTCGAGCGCGCTCGGTTGCATGTTGCCCCCGGTTTCGTAGAAGCGCGGCGTGCGCGACGCATTGCGCAGATCGACGCCATGCAGAAATACACTGTCGAAACCCAGCGAATGCAGCACCTGCAAGCCCGCATATGCAACCGTGCAGCCGTCGAATACGCCGTGCCGTACATCGAGGCTAAAACCGAGCACGCGCTCTTCATCGAACAAAACGAGGTCGCTGCGCGCAGACGACGCGTTCAGATCGCGGCCGCGCAAGGCACGTTTTCCGGCCGGATACTGCACGTCTTCGATCACGAACACCCGGCAGCGCATGCCGTCCAGCGGAAAATACTGCGCGATATACCAGAGCACGAGCGGCGTGGCGAACAGAACGAGCGGCTGTCGCAAGATGCGCGCAACGAGATCGGGCCGATTGCGCGCGAATCCTGCATCGACAATGCAGTAGTAATCAAAGCGCAAGTCGTGCCGGTCCTGCAGCGCGATGGCGCCATTGACGCCCATCACGTGATCGAGATCGAGTTTGCTGTAGTCGATCGCATTGATCGATGGACCCGCCGCAATCAGATGACACGCCCCGGTATGCGAGCCGAGCAGCGCCGACGTGTTTTCGATAGCGAGCCGGTGTCGCCCGATACGCATCGCCGCAATGCATCGTTGCGCATCGCGATCGATCGACACCGCGCGCCACAGGCGCTCGTTATGACGATACGCGCGCGAATGGGTCCAGCGATAGAACAGCTTGCAGAGCGTGGCGGATAACCGCCGGGTCCGGCGCGGCCATACATAGGCGCTAGCCTCCGGCGCTTCCGCCGAGGCATCGCCTAACGATACCGTCCGGTCGACTGACAGCATAGGGTGTCCCCAGCAGTGCGCCGGGACTGGCGCACCGAGTGGGGCACAGTCTAGTGCCGTCGCGTGTTACACGCATTACGACCATTAAGCCGATTGATTACGTTTCGTTACGCGCTGAGCCTCTTGAGCCTCGAACATTTATGCATATCACATGTTTCTCTATGCGCTCGATGACAACGGAGGGGGAAAAATTGACGTCTCCAGAAACCGTATATACTGTTTATATCGTTTATAAGATTCCGAAGGAGATCGAGCGATGGCAGAAACCGAAAAAGCAACGCCGGCGAAAAGCAATACAAGCGCCGGCAAAACGGCAAAGACCGCGAAGGCAGTGAAGGCAGTGAAATCTGCAAAGCCCGCCGCTAAACCAGCGGTTAAGGCAGCCAAACCCGCTGCGCAGGCGCCGAAAGCGGATCAGGCACAGCAGCAGCCGGCCGGAAAGGCCGTCAAGGCAATCAAAAGCGTGAAGGCCGCGAACCCGAAAGACGGCAAAGAAGAAAAGGCGCGCCGCGTCAAGAAAGACAAGGTCGTGCGCGATAGCTTCACGATGCCGAAGTCCGATTACATGAAAATTGCCGAACTGAAGCAGCGCTGCCTCGATGCGGGCGTGTCGGTGAAGAAGAGCGAATTGCTGCGCGCAGGCCTCGCGCTGCTCGCCGAGGCACAGCCGAAGCGGCTTATCGCCGCTGTGTCGGCGCTCGATACCGTCAAGACAGGGCGCCCCGCGAAGTCCTGAACGAAAATGCGAACAGGCAGGCGCGGCAGGGCCCCCTTCTGCAGCACCAACCTGCCGCTCCAACCTGCCGCATTGAAACTGCCCTGCCGCGCTAAACCAGTCGCCTCAAGGCTGCTTCGATGTGCGCGCTTCAGCCTGCGAGCTTGCGGAACGTCTCGAGCACCGCTTCACCCTTGAACGGCTTGACGATCCAGCCCTTCACTCCCGCTGCCTTGCCGCGTTCCTTCATTGCCGGGCTGCTTTCGGTGGTTAGCATGATCACGTTGACCGTCGCATTGCCGAGTTCGCCGCGAATCTTTTCGACCATCGTCAGGCCGTCCATGTTCGGCATGTTCACGTCGCTGATCACGAGCTTCGTGCCGGGGCTGGCCTTCAGTTTCGCGAGCCCGTCTTTGCCGTCGACTGCCGTATCGACGTCGAGACCGTTTTTCTTCAGAAAGCCGGCCACTTCGTCGCGCACCGTGCTCGAGTCGTCCACTACCAGAATCTTTGCCATGCTGGTTTCTCCGTAACGCCTGTCAGAACAGATCGAGTTCGCCTGCTTCGACCGTCGTGCCCGGCTGCTCGGTGATCTCCCTGAATTCCTCGGGCGACCAGCTGAGGCTGAACACGAAACGTTGATGCAGGTTGACCGAACGGCCCGATTCCTCGTCGGTGATCGTATAGACGAAGCACAGTTGCGGGTTTTCGGAGCCGAACGACATGTATTTCTGCCGGTGATTGACGAGCAGCGGCACTTGCACCTGGGCGCGCGCGAGCGTATCGGCGTCGCCCAGATAGCGGTTCTTGAACGCGCCCCAGATCAGATTGGTCAGTTCGCCGAGCAGATCGTTGAGGTCGCGGAAATCGGCTGCGCCTTGGCCGGTACCGCGCCGGTCGAGCAGCGCGAGCAGCGGTTCTTCTTCGGCCTGGATCATCATGTAGCCGCGACACCATGCGCTTTCGAGCGCGATCAGGCTGAATACCTCGCCGAAAATAATGCGGTCGCGCACGATGGTCGGCGGCGCGCAGGTAATGGTGAAGTCCTTGAACAGCGTCGAGAGCTTCGACTCGCTCAGTTCCGAAATGCCGCGCACGAGCGCATTCGGGTAATCGAGGCTGAAAATATAGCGGTCGATCACTTCGCGCAGCGGCGACATGTCCGAGGCCACGTAGGCCGCGCAGATAATCTGCCGCAGGCTCTCGGGCAGATCGTCGAGCGTCGTGCGCGCTTCGCGCCGCATGATGACCGGCAATTCGGGGCGCACCGCATACACGCGGTTCGCGATCGCCGCGGCCTCGTCGAGCGAGCCGCCGTAGTTTTCGTCGAGCAGGATCGCGCCGAGGTCGATATTCGCACGCAGCACCGACAGCAAGCGGCTTTTGCGCACCTTCACAGCGACGAGGTTGTTCTCGTCGCAGAAGCGCTTGATGGTGTCCATGTGCAGCGGGCTTTCATCGAGCACCAGCACCTTGCTGACCGGTTTATTGAGGTTCATCGCTCGCCTGCGGGTTCGTCCAATGGATAGATCAGAACAGCTCGAGTTCGCCGCTCGTGTCTTCGGCCATGCTCACGTCGGCCATGAAATCGATCGGCGCATGCGCACACACGCATAGCGTGGCGGACAACTGCACCGAATCGTTGATCGTCACAGCCCACGTCTCGAGCAGGGCGGGCTTGAGCCCTTCCAGATACGGCAGGCAACGTGCGCTCAACATATAGGGCGTCGACATCCCCAGGTCCGGAAAGTAGCTCAGCAGCTCCTGATTGATGGCGCCGCAGCACAGGTTGCAGATTTCCTGAAACACTTCGCTGAACGTCCGTTGCGCGTCACCCTTCGTGTAGTACCCGACGGTCGCGGCGTCCTCGTTCACGTGCAGCATCAGCAACAGACGGAACGAGATCGATGAAATCGTCAGGACCACGACGTTCGCGTCGTTCGCGCGATCGGTCATCGTGCGGGCCACGCCTGCGTTCGCAACGGCCTCGGCGGTCGCATCCGTGCCCTGCCGCCGCGTTTGCGGCACGAATTGACACGTATCGGCCGAGTCCACCGTCAGCCTCGATTGCGCAGCCTTCTGCAGGATGCGCTCGAAGCTTTCCTTCGCTTGTGCGCTAATCACGTCCGGCGCCTACTGAAGTTTTGCCTGGAACTGATTCGCGAGCGCTTCGACACTCGCGAGCGACGCGGCGACCATCTTGCCGCCCGCCTGGATGTCCTGAAACGTCGCGGTCGTGGTCAGATCGTTGCGATGGAGGCTGTCGCGATAGCTCTTCGACAGTTCCTCCGAACGCGCGGCAAGCGCGCGCACCTCGCTTGCAACCACCGCGAAGCCACGCCCGGCCTGGCCCGCGCGCGCAGCCTCTATCGACGCGTTCAGCGACACGATCACCACGTGCCGCACGATCGACGACAGCTCCTGGTTCTTCGTGTGCATTTCCTGGTTCTGCGTCATCAGCGAGATCATCTGCTCGTGCCAGCGTTCGAACGTCCCCGCCAGACCCTTCAGACGCGACGCTTCGCGGGCGAGCTGCTGCGCGTCGCGCGTCCATTGCTCGCGGTTTCCGGTCGCTTCATGCAACGACGCGCGCGTCTCGTCGACGAGCGCCGTCTGCTGCACAAGCGCGCCCTGCAGCCGCTCGATCGATGCTTCGAGCTCGCGCTTGTCCGCTTCCGCTTGCGCAAGCAACGCGGTATGGCGGTCGTCGTCGCGGGCGAGCGCGTCGATTCGCGCATCGGCTTCGTCGCGCAACCGTTCGATCAGCCGCGCGCGATGTAACCGGTGCACGACGAATGCGAACACGGCGGTGATCACACCGGCCGCGACGGCAATTGCTACATACTGTTGAGTCACACCCATCCTTCAAGCATTCCATAGACGCGAGGCGCGCGAGGCGGCGTGCGGCCCGCAAGCGCCTCGCGCGCCGGCTCAACCGGCCAGATGACCATGACCGATAGACGGCGATTGCGCCGCGTCGTCGCCACGCGTGTCCGTACCGAGGCTGTCCACCGCGAAGCTGTCCGGCAGGCAGACGATCGTCTGGAACTGGCGGAACTCGGCGCCCTTGCGGTCGTCGGTGAAGCGCAGCTCGATGCTGCCGTGTTCGCGGCTCAGGAAATCGCGCACCGCATCCATGCCGACGCCGCGCCCCGATACTTCGGTCACGTGCTCGGCGGTCGAGAAGCCCGGGCGGAAAATGAACTCGGCGACTTCTTCGTCGCTGACTCGCGCGTCTGCGTCGATCCAGCCGCGCTCGACGGCAATCGAACGAATCCGGCTCAGCGCAAGACCGCGGCCATCGTCGCTCAACGTGATCTGCAGCGCGTGATTGTCGACACCGACTTCGATATCGATCGCACCCGCGGCCGGCTTGCCCTGCGCGGCGCGCACCGCAGCCGTTTCGATGCCGTGATCGATCGAGTTGCGCAGCAGATGCATGAAGACGTTCTTCATCGTGGCGCCGGCCTGGCTGCGCAGGCGGTAGCCGTTGTCGTCGATGCGCACGACCGGCGCTTCCTTGCCCAGTTCGGCGGCCAGCGACGGCAGCGAATCGAGCACGCCCGAGAGCGTTTCGGCCACGCTCTCGGTGCCGAGCACGCGCAGCATCCGGTGCAGCGCATCGCGCATCGTGACGAGCGCGTCGACGTCACCGGTATTCGCGGTTTCGAGCAGTTTCAGGCTGTGAGCAATATGGTCCTTGTCGACCATCAGATAGCGGTCCGCGCCGCCGCGGCGCGCGAGGCGCTTGCGGCCAAGGCTGATTTCATTGATTTTCGCGTAGCTGTCGATCGCCTCGCGCACGCGGCCGAGTTCGGCCATCAGCTGTTCCTGATCCCACACGCGTTCGGCATCGTCACGGCGCAGTTCTTCGTAGCGCTGCTCGGTTTCGTGCACGATGTTCGTCAGATGCTGCAGGTTGTACGTGCGCGCATTGCCCTTGATCGTATGCATGTTGCGGAACAGTTCGGCAATCGCGCTGCCGTCGGGCAGCTCGTGCTTGCGGATGATCCGCTCGTTTTCGCTGACGAAGCCGCTTGCGCTATCGATGAAGTGATGGAACTTCTCTTCGTTGACCGCGAGAATTTCGCCGATCATTTCGAGGCGTCGCTTCTGTTCGCCTGCTTCGGCCGCGAGCTTGCGCAGCTCAGTCACATCGCGCACGCACAGCATCAGTCGCACGATCGTGTCGCTTTCGTCGGTAATGGCAGACCAGCTCAGATCGAGCGTCTTCAAGCGGCCATCGGGCATGCGCTTTTCGATTTCGCCGACGAGCAGATGCTGGTTGAACTCGAAGTTGATCGCATCTTCGCCGAGGCACGCGTGCGTCGCCGCGTCGATCTGCGATAGTTCGTCCGCGCCGAGGCCGGTATCGCTGAACACGAGATCCATCAGCGGACGGCCTGCGATGTCGTCCGTTTCGAAAATCGCTTCCAGATAGGCCGAATACTCCGCATGAATCACCGCATTGTCGACTACAGTCAGAATGCCCTGCTGCATGTTTTGGAGCATTGCCTGGATATCGGCGGTCTTCTGTTTCAGCAGCAGCTGGTTTTCCTGAATTTTCTCGATCATGCCATTGAACGCGACAATCGAGCGGCCGATTTCGTCGAGACGGCCCACCGGCACGCGGCGCGTGAAATCCTGGCTCGCGGCGATCTCGCTCATCATCGCCTGCATGCGCGACAGCGGGCGCGTGATCTGACGGTATAACAGCGCACCGATGCCGGTCAGCAGCAAAATCGCGACACCGGTGACGGAGGCGATCGCCATGGTGGTCGTCGCGAGCTTGTTGTTCAGACCGGCGATGGCCTCGTCTTTCTGGCGGTTTTTCTCGATGCGCAGCGTTTCGACAATGCCTTCGAGTTCGTCGCGATACTCGGCGACATTCGCGAACAGATACGCCTGAGCCATTTCGTTCTTGCCCGCGAGCTTCATCTTCGCGGTGTCGTCGATGGCGGCGAAGTAGTTGGCAAGGCTTTCCTGTGCTTGCGTCACCAGTCCTTTCTGCGCCTGGCTTGCCGCGTCTTTCCCTTGCAGCGCGAGTGCCTGTTTCAACGTTTCGCGCTTTTTCTTCAGCTCGTCCTCGGCCTGCGAAACCATGTTCGCATCGGGCGCATAGACGAGCGTCATGGTGGCGATCTGAACGTCCTTTACCTGCGAGACGAGGTCGGCGGACGCGAGCGCGCTGGGCACGACGCCTTCCGTCACCTTCCTGACTTCGGTTGCGCTCCCTCTGGTCTGGTACACGGCGTAACCGCCGATAGCCGACAGAGCGACGAACATCAAAATCACCAAAAGCGTAATGCGATGACGGATAGTCATGTTGCGATTCCCCGAGGTGGTGCCGGCGTAGGTGTCCTGCTGTCGTTGCAGCGGGATCGTGTCGCCTTATTTCAGTGGCCCGTTTGTCGAGCGGCGTCGCGATTGTTGAGGATCAATGTGACTGAACGATGAATCTTCACAATATCGGCTGCGGCTATGCACCGCGGCGGGCCTTAAAATTACGTATAGATCGGGCTTCAAATCGGGCTGCAGGTCGGGCTATGAATCATCGCCGGATGAGCGGGCGGCGAAATGTATATGTCACAATATCCGGCAAAATCTGATAGGTTTTCCTCGATTCCGTTCGGTTCTCGCTCAGTTCCCCCCAGTTTTCTTTCGATCAAAGCGTCGTTGCCTATGAAACTGAACCTGGCGCCTTCTACTTACGGAGCGGACCAGTCGGGGCTCGTTTGCAGCTTCCGGTTCGTTTCCGGTCAACCGGGCGTACCGATCGACTCCGATTCGGTCGCACGGTGGCTCGCCGATTACGAAGTGAATCGCGAACGTGCGAGCGGCGATTTCCTTTGGCTCCACTTCAATCTTGCGCATGTCGCGAGCGAACGCTGGATGCGCGCGCACCTCGACCTGCCCGACGAATATTTCGAGGCGCTGCGCGAAGGCTCGCACTCCACACGCATCGAGCATCAGCACGGCGCGCTGCTTGCGGTCGTCAACGACGTGATCTTCGACTTCGAGAAGACGCCGTCCGAAATCGCCACACTGTGGGTCTACACGCACAAGAACATCATGGTCACCGCGCGCCTCAAGCAGTTGCGTTCGGTCGACCGCTTGCGCGCCGCGGTGCGCGAGGGCGAGATTTTCAGCACGCCGGCGGAACTGCTGATTCATCTGATGCGCGATCAGGCCGATCTGCTCGTGCAGATCGTGCGCTCGAGCAGCATCGAAGTCGACCGTATCGAAGATCACTTTCTGTCGAAACAGTCGGTGGAGAGCCGTCGCGATCTGGGCGCGATGCGCCGCGTGCTGGTGCGGTTGCAACGGCTGCTCGCGCCGGAGCCCGGTTCTATCTTCCGCCTGCTCGTGCGTCCGCCGAAGTGGCTATCGGAACAGGACGTTCAGCATCTGCGCGATTCGACCGAAGAATTTTCGCTCGTGCTCGGCGACCTGTCGGGTCTGGCCGAGCGGATCAAGCTGCTGCAGGAAGAAATTGCCGCGCGTCTCGACGAGCAGACGAACCGCACGCTGTTCACCCTGACCCTCGTCACGGTGCTCGCGCTGCCGATCAATATCATCGCCGGCCTTTTCGGCATGAACGTCGGTGGCGTGCCGCTCGCGGAAAATCATCATGGCTTCTGGGTCATGGTGCTGACCGTGGTCGGTCTGACGGCGCTCGCGGGTTGGTGGGTGTTCAGACGCACAGGACGCTCTTCGGGCGGCTGAACATCGTCGGGCCGCCCCTCGAGATGAAAGCCGCCCGCACGTATGCGGCAAGCGATACGTCGCCGCCTTGCCTCGAAAACGACATACAAGCTTCATCGTTTCAATATGCGTATTAGCCAGACTGTTCTCTTCGAACTCAACGATCGAGGAGGCAACTCATGGCTGTCGTCGTGCGCGCTTATCTGTCCCCCACGCTCGTGCTGCTGGCATTCGACTGGCCGCAAGGCAAAGGCCGGGACGATTTCCTGGGCTTTGCGATCAAACGGACGCCGGGCTTTTTCGATGCATCCGGTAAAACGCGCGAAGCGAGCAGCTGGCTGCCGAACCGGATCACCTTCGACGGGCCGGTGCGCGACACACAGCGCGACGCGCCGACGAATACCGCGCCGATCCAGAAGTTCATGTGGTGGGACGCGCGCATCGATCCGCCGGACCGGCAGCAGCATTTCGAATACGAAGTGTATCCGGTTACAGGAAAGCCAACGGCGCCCGAACTCCTGGAAAGCGAAGCCGCGACGTGCCGCATTGCATTGCCAGCCCATATCGAACGCGGGATAGGCAGCTGGTTCAACCGTGCGGTGGTCAGCTCGCAGGCTTTCGCGCGGATGGTCGACGCACTGCATCTGAAAGCAGAGGAAGCGCCATCGAAAGCCGAGGCGCTGCAGTTGCGAACCTGGCTTGCGAACGATATCGAAGATACCTTCAAGACCATCTTTGCCGATGCGCAACGTGCGGTCGCCGCGGTCTATCACCTGACCGATACGTTGTGGGCATTGCCCGCGTTCGAAGCGTTCGGCAAAACGCACGGCAAGACTGCGCTTGCACTCGTCTACGACGCCCATCAGGTGCGCGAAAAGGGCAAGACATTGCCGTCGCCGAACCAGCCCGCCGTCAACGCGCTCGAAGGCATCGCCACGCTGTCCGGACGAACGAATACGCACATCATGCACGACAAGTTCATTGTGAGCGACGACGGCAATGGCGGATCGCGGCCCGCGCAATTATTGACAGGCTCGGCAAACTTCACGACCGAAGGGCTGACCGAGCAGGCGAACGTGCTGCATCTGTTCGAATCGCCCGCGCTTGCACAGATCTATAGCGATCGCGCCGCGAGCCTTGCGCAGAATCCGACGATCGCCGAAACCGCGAAACTGGTCAACGGTTGGACCGAACCGGTCATGGTTGGCGATGCGAAGATTCGCGTGTGTTTCTCGCCGGAGCCTAAAGACCAGCGTACGCAAATCGATACGATTATCGACGCGATCGGCGCCGCCAGGCATTCGGTGGTGTTCTGCCTCTTTATGCCGACCGACGCGCCGCTGCGCGACGCATGTTTCAAGGCCGGCGACAAAGGGCTCATGATGTTCGGGCTCGTCAATCACATCAGCGAAAAATCGGCCGAGGAAGCCGAACAGGCTCAGCAGGACGGCAAGGTGCTCAATACCACTCAATTGGCGAACCTCGAGCTCTACCATCGCAGCAAGGACCAGAAGGATGTGATCGATGCGGCGTTCTTTTCGCCGGCCACCGTGCCGGACGGATTTACACCGGAGCTGCAGCTCTTCCCCGGCGAACATGCGCCGCCGTATGCGCCCGTCATCATCCACCACAAGTTTCTCGTGATCGATGCGGAAGGCGACAATCCGGTCGTCTATACGGGCTCCGCCAATATGAGCAACAACTCCGAGCATTTCAACGACGAGAACCTGCTCGAGATTCGCGACAAGCGCATCGCGGGAATTTATCTCGCGGAGTTTCTGCGTCTATACGAACACTATCGGGCACGCGCGATTGCGATCGACGAACAGCAGAGCGGTCACAAGCGCGAACGTCTCGTCCTGCAGCCGGACGGGACATGGGCGGACAAATATTTCGTCGAGGGAAGCCCCGAGCAGAAAGCGCGCGTGGCGCTCGCGCATCGGGCTAGCGACTGACGCAGCGTTTGCGTACCGCATCGGCGCGGTGTTGGCGATGCCCGCCCTATTCCTCGCTTTCGATCATCGCATCGCGATGTTCCTTGGGTTTCGCGAGCCAGTACCGATGCAGTGCGCGCTCGGCAACGCGGCCGAAAATCAGCAACACCATAAACAGGAACGCCGCGATCAGGGCGATGGACCACGCGCCGACCCCGCACACAATGCCCAGCGCTGCGGTCACCCATATCGATGCGGCCGTCGTGAGGCCGCGAATCTTGTCGAAGGGTGCGTTCTGCACGATCACGCCGGCGCCGAGAAAACCGATGCCGGTCACGATGCCCTGAATCGCGCGCGACGTTGCGTCGACGCCGGCCACCCCATGCAGCGCGAACCCCGCGCCGGCCATCGTCACGAGGCACGAGCCGAGCGCGACGAGGCCAAGCGTTTTGACGCCCGTGGGCTTGCCGCGCATGTTGCGATCGATGCCGATGATGCAGCCGACGAGCATGGCGATAATCATCCGCAACAACGCTTCAGTGAGAATGGGGCCGGGCAGCATAGGCGCGTTCAGATCAGTTTTGCGGTTTCCACGGCCACGATGGATAAAGGCCGGCAGTCGCTTCGGTTGCAGCTCGCGGCAACGGCGGCAACTGATCGCCGAACCACGAGACCTCGTCTTTCAGGCTTGCCGCATAAGCCCGCCAGCCGTCGTCGTTTGCGGCAAACAGCGTATCGCGCACCACGGCCGCAAGACGCTCGCGATTCAACGCGGTTTCCAGCAATTCCGCCGGCCACACGGCAAACGCCGTACTGACGAGCCGCACGAATTCATGCGCGGTCATCTCACCCGCTACATGCTGCAACAACGGCAGCTTCGCAAGCGTACTGTGCGCCGATAAAAACTCGCGCAGCGTAATCGTCGCGTGATCGGCTGAATGGGACAGAACCTTGTCCATCGCATCGAGCACCGCGCCGAGGTGCAATAGCAGTGCCCGACGTTCGAACGCATCTTTCATCACATCTTCCGTTTAGCAGTCAGGCCCACCATTCTAGTCCGGCTGACGGATATACCTCGAAAAATGCGTGCAAACACAATTGACGACATGACGGAAATGTCATGTTCGGCTCATCTTCGCACTGTGCCCGATCCGTAGCATCAATCGCATCCAGTCTCACGATGCGTTCGCCACATGCTCAGATACACACTTTCAACATTCCTTGCGGTGGTCTCGTTAGGAGCAACAGTGGCCCGTGCGGAGCCTCTCACGCTCGACGACGCATTCGCGCTTGCTGCACAAAACAATCCGCAATTGCGCAGCGCCCACTTCAATGCCGACGCGACCAGCGGCGCAATCATGCAAGCCGCTGCGCGCCCGAATCCATCGCTGTCGCTATTGCAGGAAGGATTCAGCGGCGCAGACCGCACCTCGACTGCACTTATCAACCAGACGATCGAACTCGGCGGCAAACGCAATGCACGCCTCGATGTCGCGTCCTACCGGCGCGAGGCTGCGCTTGCCTCGCTCGATAGCCGTGCGGCCGCGTTGCAGGCGGATGTCGCAAGCGCCTTCTACGGTCTGCTCGCCGCGCAGCGCCAATTGCAGGTGGCCAATGAGTCGGCGCAACTCGCCGCGCGTTCCGCCGGCATCGCCGATCGTCGCGCGCGGGCCGGCAAGGTGTCGCCGGTCGAAGCGACGAAGGCGCGCGTGGCCGCCAGCGCGGCCGACATCGAAACGGCCAATGCGCGCCGCCGCGTGGCCACCGCGCTCGACGCGCTTGCGAATGCGACCGGCAGCGAGGCGGCGCGCACGCGTACCGCAACAGGCGATCTCGATACGCTCGCGTCAGTCGAGCCTTTAACCGAGCTTCTCCCGCGCATCGACGGCGGACCTGATTCACGCGCGGCGCGCGCCGAAGCCCTGCGTGCGAACGCCGCGATCACGGTGGAAAAAGCGAAACGCATTCCCGACATCACGATCAGCGCCGGCATGAAGCGCATCTCGACCGCCGGCGCGGCGATCAATCAGGCGGTGATCGGTATCTCGATTCCGCTGCCGGTCTTCGATACGAACAAGGGCGCGTTGTTAGAGGCCGTGCATCAGGCGGAAAAAGCCGATGCGGACGTCGACGCCGCACACGCACGTCTGCAGCTCGAATTGACGCAAGCCTATGCCGCATACGAAACCGCCGCCGGCGAAGCGCGCCGCCTGAAGGCCGATGTGCTGCCCGCGGCCCGCGAGGCGCTCGACGCGGTGTCGCGCGGCTACGAACTCGGAAAGTTCGCATTTCTCGACGTGCTGGACGCGCAGCGCACCCTGTTCCAAGGCGAATCGCAATACGTGCAGGCACTCGACGATGCGCATCGCGCCTACGCGGAGATAGGACGGCTAGTCGGCGCTCCAGCGTCTCCAACCCGACGCGATGCCATTACTTCCATGGGCTACTGACATGAAAAATTCGATCTTGCCGCGCAAATACAGGACCAGTGCCATGATTAGCGCCTTTATTCTGATCGCGATTATCGTCGCCGTGCTCGTGCGGGCGCGCGAACCGGCAAGCGCAGCAGCACTGCCCGCTAAAGTCGCAATCGCAACCGATCGTCCAACGGGGAGCAGCGGCGGCACGCTGCTGACGAGCGGCGCGCTCTCGATCGAAGTGTCGATGTCCGAAAAGGACGGGGACGCACGGCTCGTCGTTTTGCCTTTCGTCGACGGCAAGCGCGCCACGAAGAATGTCAGCGTGACCGGATCGCTCGGCCGTTATGACGGCACGCGTCAACCGTTGAGCTTCGCCGCCGACGCGGCATCGCGCTTCACCACCAGCACAGCGATCGCGCGGCCGCATGTATTCGACGCAATGATCGCGGTGACAGCGGGTGGCCGCTCTGCCTCGTTCACGTTCTCGCAGGCAGACGGGGCCATCGCGCTCAACGCGCAGCAGATCAAAGCTAGCCGAATTGAAATCTCCCGGGCCGGGCCCGCGCAGGTGGTCGACCGCCTTCGTCTGCCCGGCGAAATCAGGCTCGACGAAGACCACACCGCGCACGTCGTGCCGCGCGTCGCGGGCATTGTCGAACGCGTGGACGTATCGATCGGGCAGACCGTCAGGCAGGGGCAACTGCTCGCGGTGATATCGAGCCCGGATCTCGCGGACCGCCGCAGCGAACTGCTTGCCGCGCAGCGCCGCTTGAGCGCCGCGCGCACCACGTACGAACGCGAACGGTCGCTGTGGCAGGAGCGCATCTCCGCCGAACAGGATTATCTGCAAGCGCAAACGCAACTGCGTGAAGCCGAAATCGCCGCTCAAAACGCGCGTCAGAAGCTTGCAGCACTCGACGCGAACGCCAGCGCAGGCGCGTTGAATCGCTATGAATTGCGCGCGCCGTTCGCGGGAACCGTCATAGAAAAGCACATCGTGGCAGGCGAAGCGGTCGCCGGCGACACCAACGTCTTCGTGCTGTCGGATCTCACGTCCGTTTGGGCCGAAATGGCCGTGCCCGCGCAGCGTCTGAACGACGTGCGCGTCGGCCGCGCGGTAACCGTCAGCGCCACCGCGTTCGAGTCGAGCGCGAGCGGGCACATCGCCTTCGTCGGCGCATTGCTCGGCGAAGCGACGCGTACCGCGCCTGCTCGCGTCGTGTTGCCGAATCCGGGCGGTGCATGGCGGCCCGGCATGTTCGTCGATGTAGCCGTCGATGCCGATGCCCGCGATGTGCCCGTCGCCGTGCGCGCCGATGCATTGCTCGACATCGACGGCGCGCCGTCCGTGTTCGTCCTGTCGCCGAAGGGCTTCGTCGCACAACCGGTGCAAACCGGGCGGCGTGACGCGCAGACCGTCGAAATCGTCGCCGGCCTGCAGCCGGGGCAGCAGTATGCCGCGGCAAACGCGTTCGTGCTGAAGGCGGAACTCGGCAAAGGCAGCGCGGAAGACCACTGACGCGATGCACGACACCAGCGCCTTTCTCGTCGCCGCGTCCCACCCATGAGGTCACACCGCAAATGTTCGAACACCTGATACGCGCCGCGATCGCGCACCGCTGGCTCGTGCTGCTCGCGACCGCCGCAGTGGCTGCAATCGGCGTCTACAGCTACGGCAGGCTGCCGATCGACGCCGTGCCCGATATCACCAACGTGCAGGTCCAGGTGAATACGACGGCGCCCGGGTATTCGCCGCTCGAAGCCGAGCAGCGCATCACCTTTCCGATAGAAACGGCCATGGCCGGTCTGCCGCATCTGCAGCAAACGCGTTCGATATCGCGCTACGGCTTGTCGCAAGTCACCGTGATTTTCAAGGACGGCACCGACATCTATTTCGCGCGGCAACTGGTGAACGAGCGCCTCCAGGAAGCGCGCGGCAAGCTGCCGCCCGGCATCGAGCCCGCCATGGGGCCGACGTCGACGGGGCTCGGCGAGATCTACCTGTGGACCGTGGAGGCCGACACCGATGCACGCAAGCCGGACGGCGCGCGCTACACGCCGACCGATCTGCGCGAATTGCAGGACTGGGTAATCAAGCCACAACTGCGCAACGTGCCGGGCGTTGCCGAAGTGAACTCGATCGGCGGATACGTGAAGGAGTTTCGGGTCGCACCGGATCCGGCGAAACTGATCTCGTACGGGCTCACGTTCGCCGATATCGTCCGCGCGCTCGAGCGCAATAACGACAACGTCGGCGCCGGCTACATCGAGAAACGCGGCGAACAGTATCTCGTACGGGTGCCGGGACAGGCGCGTTCCGCCGACGAGCTCGCCGGCATCGTGCTCAACAATACCGGCGGCATACCGGTACGCGTGAAAGACGTCGCGCAGGTCGACATCGGACGCGAACTGCGCAGCGGCGCCGCTACCGCCGATGGGCGCGAGGTGGTGCTCGGCACCGTGTTCATGCTAATGGGCGAGAACAGCCGCACGGTTGCGAAAGCGGTCGCGGCGAAGATGGTCGAAGTCAATCGCAGCTTGCCGCCTGGCGTGCGTGCGGTGCCGGTCTATGACCGAACGACGCTCGTCGATAAAGCCGTTCAGACGGTTAAGAAAAATCTTATAGAAGGGGCGGCGCTCGTCATTGCGATTCTGTTTTTGTTCTTAGGGAATGTTCGCGCCGCGCTGATCACCGCGTTCGTTATTCCGCTATCGATGCTGATCACATTCACCGGTATGGCGAATGCGAAGGTCAGCGCGAATCTGATGAGTCTTGGCGCACTCGATTTCGGAATCATCGTCGACGGCGCGGTGGTGATCGTCGAGAACTGCGTCAGAAGGCTCGCCCACGCACAGGCGCTTGCCGGCCGCGTGCTCACGCGCGACGAGCGCTTTGCCGAAGTGTTCGCCGCGTCGCGGGAAGCGCGGCGCCCGCTGATCTTCGGGCAACTGATCATCATGGTCGTCTACGTGCCGATCTTCGCGCTGACGGGCGTCGAAGCGAAGATGTTCCATCCGATGGCGATCACCGTCGTGTTCGCGCTCGCTGCCGCGATGGCGCTGACGGTCACGTTCATTCCGGCGGCCATTGCACTTTTCATCGGCAAGCGTATCGAAGAGAAGGAAAACCGGCTGATGGGCTGGGCGAAGCGGCGTTATGAGCGCGTCCTTTCCCTGTTCATCGGTCATCCGGGGCGCGTGCTCGCGGGAGCCACGATGATCGTTTGCGGCGCACTGCTGCTGGCCACGCGGCTGGGCAGCGAATTTGTTCCGAGCCTGAACGAAGGCGATCTCGCGGTCGCCGCGCTGCGCGTGCCGGGCACGAGTCTTTCGCAATCCGTTGAAATGCAAAAAACCCTTGAAACGACATTGAAACAACGTTTTCCCGAGATCGAGCGCGTGTTCGCTCGCACGGGCACCGCGGAGATCGCGGCGGATCCGATGCCGCCCAATCTGTCCGACGGCTACATCATGCTGAAGCCTGTTGCGCAGTGGCCGGACTCGGGCAAGCGACACGAGCAGTTGCGACAAGAAATTGAGAATGTTCTGTCAGATCTTCCAGGAAACGCCTACGAATTTTCTCAACCGATCCAGTTGCGATTCAATGAGCTGATCTCCGGCGTTCGCAGCGATGTCGCATTAAAGCTGTTCGGCGACGACATGTCGGTGCTAAGCGAAACCGGCAACCGGCTGGCTGCCGCCCTGTCTCGAGTGCCGGGCGCCTCGGAGGTGAAGGTCGAACAGACGGCGGGCTTGCCGGTGCTCACCGTCGCATTCGATCGCGACAAGCTCGCCCGTTATGGCGTGAGCATCGGCGACGCGCAGGACGCGGTCGCGGCCGCCGTCGGCGGACGCAATGCAGGCCTGCTGTTTCAGGGCGACCGGCGCTTCGATATCGTCGTGCGCCTCCCCGATGCGCTGCGCTCCGATCCCGAGGCACTTGCACGGCTGCCGGTTTCGTTGCCGTCGGCCGTAGGTACAGTTGCCGCGCCCATCGCGCGAACTGCGCCTACCTCGGCTAACGGGTCAACCGCGTCGAGCGCGGCCACGCGCCCGTCCTATGTGCCGCTGTCCGAACTCGCCTCGCTCGATGTCGCACCGGGCCCGAATCAGATCAGCCGCGAAGACGGCAAGCGGCGCATCGTCGTAACCGCTAATGTGCGCGGTCGCGATGTCGGCTCCTTCGTCGCCGAAGCTAAAGCGAAGGTCGGCCAGAACGTATCGATCCCGCCCGGCTACTGGCTTGCATGGGGCGGGCAATTCGAGCAGATGCAAAGCGCCGGCGAGCGCTTGCGCATTGTCGTGCCAGCCGCGCTGCTGATGGTATTCGTCCTGCTCTACGTGATGTTCGGCAATGTCAAGGATGGGCTGCTCGTCTTCACGGGCATTCCGTTCGCGCTCAGCGGCGGCATCGTTGCGCTGTGGCTGCGTGGGCTGCCGTTTTCGATTACGGCGGCTGTGGGCTTTATTGCGCTATCGGGTGTGGCGGTGCTGAACGGGCTCGTGATGCTGTCGTTCGTCCGCACGTTACGCGAAGAGGGTATCGATCTCGACGCCGCCGTGCGTACGGGTGCGCTGACCCGTCTGCGGCCGGTGCTGATGACTGCCCTTGTCGCCGCACTCGGCTTCGTGCCGATGGCGTTCGCCACGGGAACCGGCGCCGAAGTGCAGCGCCCGCTCGCGACGGTAGTGATAGGCGGCATCCTTTCGTCGACCGTGCTCACGCTGTTCGTTTTGCCCGTGCTTTACCGCGCCGCCTATGCACGCGGCAAGTTCAACGTTTCGTTACTCCGAAGTCGCCGAGGTGATGTGCAATGCGAATCCTGATTGTCGAAGACGAGCCGAAAACCGGCCAGTATCTGAAAAAAGGCCTGAACGAAGCGGGTTTTGTAACCGACTGGGTTGAAGACGGCGTGACGGGATTGCATCAGGCGGAAACCGAGCACTACGATCTGATCATCCTCGACGTGATGCTGCCGGGCAAGGACGGCTGGACGGTTCTGCAAAACCTGCGGCGCACGCAGTCGACACCGGTGCTGTTCCTCACCGCGCGCGACGATGTGGACGACCGTGTAAAGGGCCTCGAACTCGGCGCCGACGATTACCTCGCAAAGCCGTTCGACTTCGTCGAACTGCTCGCGCGGGCGCGATCGATTTTGCGGCGCGGCCAGCCGCGCGATGCAACGACACTGAAAATCGCCGATCTCGAACTCGACTTGACGCGACGCAAGGCGCTGCGTCAGGGCACGACGATTCTGCTGACCGCCAAGGAGTTTTCGTTGCTGTGGCTGTTGATGCGCCGCGAGGGCGAAATCCTGCCGCGCGCGACGATTGCATCGCAGGTGTGGGATATGAATTTCAACAGCGATACGAACGTCGTCGACGCAGCGATCCGGCGTTTGCGCGCGAAAATCGACGACACCTATGAGCCGAAACTGATTCATACCGTGCGCGGAATGGGATACGTGCTCGAGCAGCGCGGCAGCGGCGCTACGTGCGATGGTGCGGGTCAGCCATGAGGACCGACATTCTGCCGCGTACGCTACGGGCACGCCTGACGGTGTTGATCGTCGCGTCGAGCACGGCCGTGCTCGCGTTGAGCGGGTTCACGCTGTATGAGGCGCTGCGCAACCGCATCGAGGCATCGGCAACCGCCGAAATGGATGCGACGATGTCCGCGCTCAAGGCGCATTTGCCACAGGTGCGCGCGATCGAGGAGATTCCGTACCTGACGCAGACGTGGATCGACATGCTGCATGGGCATGCAAATCTGAGCCTTGCGATCTTCGATAGCGCCGACCGCCGGTTGCTGAGCACGCCCGGCTATCGGCACGACGCGCGCGTCGCCGCAACACTCGAACGCGCGCGACTGGTGCCCGCGCCGATCGTCGTTCAAGAGCCTCGAGTTGCGCTTCGCTATCTCGCGACCGCTATTCCTCTTGCAACAAGCGAGAATGGCGTGCGTGTGGTCGTGCAATACGACGCCAACGCAGATCGCGCGTTGCTGCGCACCTATGCCTACACGATCGTGCTGATTCAGGTGTGCGGCGTGCTGATTGCGGCATGCCTTGCGTATGGCATCGCGCTGGTCGGACTCAGCCCTTTGCGGCGGCTGGTCGCACAGGCGGAAGACATGTCGACGAGCCGTCTTGCGCATCCGCTGCCCGATCTGCAGGGCGCCGGCGAACTGCAGGATCTGGGACGCGCATTCAACGGCATGCTGGCGCGCCTCGACGAATCGTTCACGCGCCTTGCGCAGTTCTCGTCGAATCTCGCGCACGACCTGCGCACGCCGTTGACGAATTTGCTCGCGCATGCGCAGGTCGTGTTGTCGCGGCAGCGCTCGGCTGCTGAGTATCGCGAAGTCATCGAGACGAGCGTCGACGAATATCAGCGCCTGTCGAGAATGATCGACGATATGCTGTTTCTCGCGCGCGCCGATAGTACGCAGAGCGCGGTCACCATGCGAATGTTCGATGCGTTCGCGGAAGCCTCGCGTGTCGCCGGCTTTTATGAACCGATGGCCGAATGCGCTTCAGTGAGGTTCGATGTGCGCGGCGCGGGCGTGGTTTACGGCGACCCGCTGCTTTTCCAGCGCGCGTTGAGCAATTTGTTGTCGAATGCGCTCGCTCATGCGCCGCAGGGATCGACAGTCGACATTCACTGTCTCGCAACCGGCAATGGCGACACGATGCTCACGGTGTCGGATGCGGGGCCAGGCATCGAAGCGGCGCACCGCGCGCGCATTTTCGAGCGGTTCTACCGCACTGACCCCGCGCGGCACAATCTCGCGTCGGGCACGGGTGGCGCCGGGCTCGGGCTCGCGATCGTCAGGTCGATCATGCAGTTGCACGGGGGCGAATGCGGCGTGGAAAGCGAGCCGCATGTGCGCACGACGTTCTGGCTGAAGTTTCCGGCATGTGCGCAACGGGCTTCGACCTAGAACCCCTGCACTGTCGCCGTCGCATGTGCGACGAGATGCACGACGCCGAAAATGACCGCGCCGATGCAGAAGGCCATGAGCACGGCGACAAACGGCAGCAGAACGATATTGACGTTAGCGAAGTCCGATTCGTGGGACGTGCGCTTGCGCACGCCGAAGAAGCTCGCAAGGACGATACGGACGAGGCGGACGAATTCCATGGCTCTGCTCCTGAAGGTCTGGGGTCGACGGGGGTTGCCCTTATCGAGTTGCCCTCATCATCGGAGCGTTCGGGAATTGAAAACAGCAGCAGATGCGCGTCGAATTCGCGAAGCATCGGTGGCAATTTGTCGCGGGAAGCGGGCCTTGCCCCGCTATGCGGCTTTGGCCGCCGCCGCAATGAACCGGCGGCGGCGAGCCGATGGCTAGCGTGATGCGATCGCGCCATCGTGATGGTCGACGCCCGGATTCGCCTCACCCGCATGCTTCGAGATAGCGTGCAACTCCTTATTGCGGGCGATCTGCTCGCTGCTCGGAGGATAGCTGGTTTTGCTGATCGGGATCATGCCGTCGTGACGGGCCTGCGCGAGTTCCTGCTGGACCTGTGCGCGGGTTTTTCCCTGGGCTAGCGCGGCTTGCGCAACGAAAACGGCGCTCAGCGACGCGGTAAAGGCCAGCAGGGTGAGCTTCGCGGTACTCATGGCATTTCTCCTTTGAAGTTCGATCGACCTCAATGGCTGATCTGAGCTTCAGTTTGGAGTGGAGACGGTGCGCAACGATGAGCGGCAGATGACAAATCTGGAGGGGAGCGGACATGGCGCCCTTGTTGCCGCGTTTCGGGTCGCTACGAACCGGGATTCGCGCACGACCGTTGCGCGCGCAAGCAAACAATAGTTACCGTCTGGATCGCGAATGCATTGCCCGGCAGCGTCGAATGCGAGCGGGCGCAATGGAGGTTCTACGTTCACACCTGATCAGGGGACGGCGTGCCGCCATCGTCTTCCGGTTCCGGCACTGCCCGGTTTTCCCGCCCAGTGCGCCGGACCGATTGCGGCGGCTCGCCTAAGGTGCGGACGAACGCGCGCCTCATTCGATCCCGGTCGAAAAAGCCCACTTCGTTCGCAATGACATCCATCGAATGGCGTCCCTGCTCGAGCATCAACCGGGCCGCTTCCACACGCAGCCGCTCGACGGCCTTTGCGGGCGACTCGCCGGTCTCTGCGGTGAACGCCCGGCTGAACTGTCGCGGGCTAAGACTTGCCACCTCCGCCAGTTCCTCGACGGACAGCGCATTACGCAGGTGCGCAACGGCATAGTCGATCGCTTTCTGGATCCGGTCGGATTTAGGCTCGAGCTCGAGCAGCGCGGAAAACTGCGACTGACCGCCGGCACGCCGGTGATACACGACGAGTTTGCGCGCGACCGTACGCGATACGTCCTTGCCGTGATCTTTCTCAATCATGGCAAGCGCCATGTCGATCGTGGCCGCCATGCCCGCCGATGTCCAGATCGAGCCATCGACGACGAAAATCTGATCTTCGTCGACCGCCACTTCGGGAAAGCGACGCTGCAGATCGCCGGCAAAGCGCCAGTGAGTCGTCGCTCGACGGCCATCGAGCACACCGGATTCGGCCAGAACGAACGCCCCTGTGCACGGCGCCGCGACACGCCGCGATGTCTTGAGCGCATGTTTGACAAAGGCTGTGAGCGCAGGCGAGCACAGGTCGGTTTCGACGCCTGAAGCGAACATGACCGTGTCGAATACGGCGTCGCCGAACGGCTCGCTATCGATACGAATTCCCGACGCCGCCGCTATCAGCCCGCCCGTTTCGGAAACGACGGACACCTCGTACGCGGACTCTCCGAGCACGAGATTGGCCAGCTCGAATGCGGTGACCGCCGCGAAACCCATCATATAAAAGCCGGGAAACACGACGAACCCGACGCTATGCATATGGCCCCTCCGTCCAGCACGTCATGAATTGAGGGTATATCTGACGTTTGAGAAGCCGTCAACAATCCCTATCCTTTGCCCTGTCATCGGAAGGAGATGTTGAAATGGACCGTCGATTACTGATGCTCGCGATAGGGATGTTCGCGATGGGCACCGACAATTTTGTCGTGGCCGGCATTCTTCCTGGCGTTGCTTCATCGCTTCATACGTCCGTGAGCATCGCCGGCCAGATGGTCACGCTCTACGCGTTGTCATACGCGGTCATGGCGCCGGTTATGGCGGCAATCGCGGGCGGCTGGCCCCGCAAGCTCATTCTGGTGCTGGCGCTCGGTATTTTCGTGGCCGGCAATGCGATCAGCGCCGTCGCAACGAACATCGACATGGTGCTTCTCAGCCGCGTTCTCGCCGGGTTTGGCGCGGCCCTGTTCTCGCCTACCGCCCTCGGTGTCGCTTCGGCGCTAGCGCCGCCTGAAAAGCGAGGCCGAGCGCTGTCGATCGTGACAGCCGGCCTGACCGGCGCAACAGCGCTCGGCGCTCCCATCGGCACATTGATCGGCGGGTTCGGCAACTGGCGCACGACGCTGTGTTTCGTCACGCTGCTCGGGCTGATCGCGATGCTCGGCGTATGGACGATGCTGCGCTCGCTCCCGGCAACACCGGTCGTCACGCTTGAAGAGCGGCTCAAGCCCATTCGCGAACTCCCGATCGCGCTGACGCTGCTGACGTCGTTGTTTGCGTTCGGCGGCTTCCTGATGATCTATACCTACGTCGGGCTCGTATTCGATCGCGTGACCCTCGGCAATGGACGCATTCTTGCCGGCATGTTGCTCGTCTGGGGAATCGCCGCCACGGTCGGCAACGTGCTGTGCGGCCGGCTCGTCGACCGCTTTCCGAGCCGCATTATCGTGAACGTGGCGCTTTGCATTGCCATCGTCAATTTTTGCGCACTGCCGTGGACCTCGGCTCACACGATGGGGGCCATGATGGCGCTGATCATCTGGGGCATCTGCGGCTGGGGTCTTCTCGTGCCGCAACAGCATCGGCTCGTCGAACAGGCGCCGAACGCGGCACCGCTCGTACTGGCCTTGAACAACACCGCTACCTATACCGGACTCGCCTGCTCCGCCGTGCTGGGCGGGTTGGTTCTGCTGTTCGTCGACCGGCACTACCTGAGCATGGTCGGCGCGGCGCTCATCGCGGTCGCCTTTGTTCTTTCAGAAGCGGCATTTCGTTACCGGACACGCGAACACGCACGGGGAGAAATGCATCGCTTGACGAACCACACGAACGCATCAAGCACGCTGGGACCCGCTCGCGAACGCGATACCGGAGAAGCAGCATGCGGACTTTCGGCGGGCAGTGCGCGAGGCAGGGCCCGGGTCGATGCCTGATGAGGCTCAGCAATTTTTGTTTGAATGGAAGATTCATGGTTACACAGACACAATTCACCGGTCGCGACGTCTTCGCCCGCACCTTCGATGCCGATACCGAGTCGCTTGCCGCAATTGCCGAAAGACTCGAGGTGCGCGGAAAGCACCCGTTCTTTACAGACGTCATCGGTCACTACATGGACGCATTGCGCCTCGGCCGCGAAGAGGCCGTATTGGAGTTGGGCTGCGGCACGGGCGTCATCCCGCGTGCACTAGCAAAGCGTACCGACGTGAAGGGACGCATCACCGCCATCGACATCAGTGCGCATCTGGTCGAAATGGGCGCACGCCTCGCAGCGGAGGAAGGCGTTGCCGGGAAAATCGATTTTCTGGTTGGCGATGCGCATTCGATCGTCGAACCACAAGACCGGTTCGACGTCGTCATCATGCACACCCTGCTAAGCCACGTGGTCGACCCAGCAACGGTGCTTCGCGAGGCTCGGCGTCTGCTCCGGCCCGGCGGGCGCGTCGTGGTTTTCGACGGCGACTTCGAGTCGCTCACATTCGCGACCGATGCACCCGATGGCGGTGCGCAAACGGATCGGCTCCTCGGCGTATCGGGACAAGCGCATGGCCGCGTGATGCGTCTGATGCCGCAGCTTCTCGGCGAAAACGGCTTTCGTCTCGAATGGTCTCGCGCCTATGTGGCGGCCGACATCGGGCGCGCCGACTTCTGGGAGTCGCTGCTTGCGACCTTTCGCACGCTGCTGCCGAAATCGGGTGTGATGTCGGTGGACGATGCGGATCACTATGCAGCCGGGCTCGAGCGCGCGTCTGCAAACGGCCGGTTTTTCGCGTCGTGCAACTTCTATACGATGATCGCGCGCATTGCCGCGTAAGGGAATAAGTTATGCATACCCAAATCAATTCGATCCGGAAAGTTCGGCGGTTGAGCCGTTGGACAATCCCCTGGGCCGCTCTAGCGATCGCACTGCTGGCGCTGACGATCCCGCGGCCGGCACTCGCGCAGGCTGCCGATGAAGAAACGGTTTCGCCTGTCATGCAGCAGACGATTCCAGAGGCGCCCTCGAAAACGATTCTTGTCGCCACTGTCACGTATGCGCCGGGCCAGGCTTCCTCGCCGCACAAGCACCCGGGGTCGATCTTCGCGTACGTCGTAGAGGGCAGCGTCGAATCGCAACTTGCGGGCACGCCGCCTAGAACCTATGGTACCGGTGAGGCGTGGTACGAACCGCCGGGCGCACATCATGTGGTGTCCCGCAACGCGAGCAAATCGCAGCCGGCGAAGTTACTGATATTCGCGGTGACATCAGGCCATGAACCCGTCAAAGAGCCGCTCGCGCGCTGAACCCGTCCATGAATTTTCAACCTTGACCGGCCGCCGCTGCACTGCGCACCCAGATGCGTTGGACCCCGCGACCAGGAGAGCAGATCGTGACAACATCGATGCAAGCAGTTCAAATTGAAAAGTTTGGTGGACCGGACGTCCTCGCGCTTCGCCAGCTTCCTGTTCCCACACCGGGCGAAGCAGAAGTCGTCGTCAAGGTGATGGCCGCGGGTGTCGGTCCGTGGGATGCGTGGATTCGCGCCGGAAACAGCGTCCTTCCGCAGCCGCTGCCTCTCACGCCCGGCTCCGACATCGCGGGCCGGGTCGTCGAGGTCGGGCGCGGCGTGACACAATTCGCGGAGGGCGACGAAGTATTCGGCGTCACCAACCTTCGATTTACCGAAGGCTACGCGCAGTATGCAAAAGCCAGGGTTGACATGATTGCGGCCAAACCCGCCGGCGTGAGTTTCGAAGAAGCCGCATCGCTGCCCGTCATAGCGGTAACCGCGTGGCAAATGCTGCATGACTTCGCAGGTATCAAGCCCGCCCAACGCGTTCTGGTGCTCGGCGGCTTCGGCAACGTCGGCGCCTTCGCCGTTCAGATCGCCCGGCTTGCCGGTGCGCATGTCGTTGCAACCGCGTCGGATGCTCAGGCGGATCATGTCCGCGCTTTCGGCGCAGACGAAATCATCGAGCGGAATATGAACCGCGTCGAAGCGTGGTCCGCCGGTTTCGACGCCGTGATCGATACGGTCGGCGGTGAGGCGCTCGAGCGATCCTATGCGCTCGTGCGGCCGGGCGGCGTTGTCGTGTCGGCAGTGCAGAAGCCCGATGCGGCCTTACTGCCGCGGCACGTGAGATCCGACTTCCTTCTGGTTCGCGTTGAAACCGGCATTCTCGAAACGCTCGGCAGCCTCGCGGCAGACCATCGACTCAAGACCCGCGTGGGCGAAGTTCTGCCGCTCGCCGAAGCGCGTCGCGCACACCAGATGATCGAAGGTGCGCCGCACAAGCCTGGCAAAATCGTTCTTGTTCCTTGAACGCGGCGAAACAGGCATAGCGGAGCAAGCGACCCTAAGCGAATACAAACGCGATACAAACGCCGCAGATCGAATCGTGCGCACGTCGATCGGAAGCATGTCATGCATGACCGGGCTTCCGTCTCTTCTGTAGCGCACCCGAACGCCGGCGCACGGATGCGACCGTCCCGCTCGAATCGCGGACAACCAGTTCCGCCGCAAACGTAACCCTCTGCGCGCCCGCATCATTGCCCGCTACCTGCGCAAGCAACGTATTCACCGCTGAACTGGCCATCTGCTGGAACGGCTGCCGTACTGTGGTGAGCGCCGGATGGAACTGCTCCGCCATCGGAATGTCGTCAAAGCCGACCACCGAGATATCGTCGGGTACGCGCAGCCCGGCTTCGCGCGCCGCGGCGATCGCGCCAAAAGCGCTTTGATCGTTGGCCGTGAAAATTGCGGTAGGCGGGTCGGCAAGATGGAGCAGCCTCGAGGCCACTTCGAAAGCCGTCATTTGCGACAGGTCGCCCGATGCAATCAACTCGGGCGCATGCGGCAGCCCATGTCGCGCGAGCGCATCGACATACCCGCGTTGGCGGTCGCGCACGCCTTCGATCGAATTCCCTCCGCCCAAGAACGCAATGCGTGAGTGTCCAAGCTCGATCAGATGCTCGACCGCAAGCTGGGCGCCGCCGTAGTTATCGACCGATACCGACGGAAACCGGTTCATCGTGCCGCGCTGATCGATCACCACGACGGGCAGATTCGCTTTCGCTAACGAATCGAGCCATAGCGATTCACGCGGCAGAATCGCAAGCAACGCATCGGAGAATTGCCGCACCAGCCCGAGCACGTCTTGATGCATGCGTCTGTCCTCATCGGACATCGTATAGATGAGCACCTCGCAGCCGGCAGCCCTAGCGGCACGGCCGGCGCCGAGTATCAGTTCGCTCGAGAACTGCGTATCGAGCGTCGGCGTGATGATGCCGATAATGCCGTTGCGCCCGCCCGATAGTTTTTGCGCCGTGCGATTGACGACGTAGCCGATATCGGACGCAATGCGCAGCACCTCGTCGCGCGTCTCGCGCGAAACGCCAGCGCGGCCGTTGAGCGCACGCGACGCGGTCATCTGCGATACGCCGGCCAGCCGCGCTACGTCTGCCAGCGTGGGATTTTCTTTGGTCATGCCGTCAGTCGCAAGCGGGTGATGAAAGATGGGACATTAAACATAGACTACGTTACCGCTAACGTTCATTCTGCATTCATTCTAAGCGAACAGATCCGAAGCGCAATCAGGGCTTTTATGGGCCGCGCGCATCTAACCAAAATCCACTGCCTACAAGGCTCTTCCCGCTTATATGCAAATCGCGTACAGCGTTCGCCGCGCGCTTGAGGGTTAACCTCATCTGGCCACCATTTGGCGACGTTACTACCATCTCTAACGTTAAGGATACCGTTAGTCGTTCCCTATTCTAACGATGGAGACTTCAAGATGGCGTATGCGGCGGTATCGAAGGCGATAGGCCTCACTGCACTCTGCTCCTTGCTGGCAATCGCAGCAGGCACGGCGGCCCACGCGCAAGACGCGAAAGTCATCACCGCGTGGGACCAGCAAACCAACGCGACATCGAGCAAGATCCTGCGCGATGCCTCTGATCGATTCGAGCAGAAAAACCCGGGCTACAAGGTCGAGAATTCGCACGTCATCAACGATGCATACAAGACCAAGCTCAAGGTTGCGTTCGGCGCCAACCAGCCGCCGTGCGTGTTCGAATCGTGGGGCGGCGGCCCGCTGCACGAATACGTCAAAGCCGGCCAGATTGTCGACCTCACGCCGTATCTGCAGAAAGACCCTGCCTATCGCGACCGCTTTCTGCCGTCGTCGTGGAAGGCCGTGACGTTCGACGGCAAGACTTATGGCGTCGCGGCGGAAAACGCGTCTGCCGCCGTGATCTTTTATAACAAGGACATCTTCCAGCAATACAGTCTCAAGCCGCCCGCAACGTGGCCCGAACTGATGCACGTCGTGCAGGTGCTGACATCGCACGGCATCGCGCCGTTCGCGCTCGCGAACAAGAACAAGTGGACGGGTTCGATGTACTACATGTACCTTGTCGACCGCATCGGCGGCCCGGACGTCGTGCGCGCCGCGCTCGACGGCGCCGGCAAGGGTTTTGACGATCCTGCCTTCGTCGAAGCCGGCAAATACATCCAGCAGCTCGTCAAGGCCGGTGCATTTGCGCAAGGCTTCAATGGTCTCGACTATGACGTCGGGGCGTCGCGCCGCCTGCTCTATTCGGGTCGTGCGGCAATGGAACTGATGGGCGGTTGGGAAGCATCGACCATTCAAAGCGAAAACCCTGCGTTCTCGAAGAAGCTCGATTTCTTCCCGTTCCCGAGCGTGCCCGGTGGCAAAGGCGATCCGCGCGACGTGATCGGCACGGTCGGCGATGGCTTTCTTAGCATCTCCACCGAATGCAAATTCCCGGATGCCGCGTTCAAACTGATCGAGTCGCTGACGGACGACGCCGCGATGCGCGCGCGCGTCGGAGACCGCAAGATTCCGCCGGTCAAGAACATCGCACTTGACGACCCGTTCCTCAAGCGCCTGCAGAACCTGATTGTCGACGCACCGAATGTTCAACTGTGGTACGACCAGGCTTTGCCGCCGCACCTCGGCGAAGTTCATAAGGACACGACGCAGGCGCTGTTTGGCCTGTCGATGACGCCCGAAGCCGCCGCGCAGCAAATGGAAAACGCCGCCAAGGCGGGCGGTTGATACCCTGCAACGGGCGACATCTGCGACAACACATTCATCATCTCAACCGGATAGCCCGGCCGGCGCCGTCATCGCATGCATCGCGGCGCCGGCCGGCAGACCTGCCGTGAACATCGTGCTCCCCGCCGTATCCGAACGCCGACGCCGGCTGCGCTTTCCCTCGCAGGCGCTCGTCGCGGCTGCGTTCCTCGCGCCCGCTGTGCTGCTGCTCGCGGTCTTCCTGCTCTATCCGCTCGTCTCTAGCCTGCGGCTTTCGCTGCTCGACTGGAATGGTCTTGGCAGCAACGCGCGCTTCGTCGGCCTTTCCAACTGGGCCCGGCTCGCGCACGACAATGTGTTCTGGCAGTCGCTCTTCAACAATGTGATTCTCGCGGTCACGTCGGTTGTCGTCGAATTGCCGATCGCACTTGCGCTCGCCGTGCTGCTCGAGAAAGCCGGTCGCGGTTCGCGCGTGCTGAAAATTCTCTATTTTCTGCCGCTGCTGATGTCGAGCGTCGCCATTGGCGTGCTGTTCAAGAACGTCTACGATCCGAACTTCGGTCCGCTCAACACCGCATTGCGCGCGCTCGGTCTCGATGCGCTTGCCCAGGACTGGCTCGGCGATCCGCATTTGTCGCTCGCGTCGACCATTGCCGTGATCTGCTGGCAGAACGTTCCGTTTTACATGATCCTGTTTCTGGCCGGACTTTCCTCGATGCCGGTAGAGGTCACCGAAGCCGCGCGTCTCGACGGCGCGTCCGAATGGGTGATCTTCTGGCGTATCAAGCTACCGCATTTGCAAGGCACTGTGCGCACCGCGGTGCTGCTCGCCGTGCTCGGCTCGCTGCGCTACTTCGACCTGATCTATGTCATGACGGGCGGCGGACCTGAAGGCTCCTCGGAGCTGATGGCCACCTATATGTATCGCACCGTGTTCAGCTCGTTTCAGCTCGGCTACGGCAGCACGATCGGCTCGGCGATGTTCATCATCGTCTGTGCGGTCGCGGCCATATCGCTGCGCTTTAGTCGCCGTTACGCGACCGAGGTCTAGACCATGAAATCGAAACCGCGTCTGGGCGTACCGCTTCTCGCGCTGATCTGGCTCGTCGTCACGACGCTGCCCTTTCTTTTCGTGGTCGCGACGAGCCTCAAAACACAGGACGAAACGTATTCGTCGCCGGTGTGGGCATTGCCCCGGCATGTCTACCTTGGCAACTATGTGGCGGTGCTCCAAGGCCCCTATTTCACCTACTTTCGTAACAGCGTGTTCGTTGTCGGCGTTTCCGTCCTGCTGATCGTATTGGCCAGCGCAATGGCGGCCTATGCATTCGCGCGCATGCGCTTTGCACTGAACAAGACGCTCTTTGCAATCGTCGTCGCGGGCATGATCGTGCCGCTGCACGCAACGCTCGTGCCGATCTATCTGCTCACACGCAACCTCGGCATCTACGATACGCCGTTCGCCTTGCTTGGCCCCTACGTCGCGTTAAGCCTGCCGATCTCGATTTTTATTCTCACCGAGTTCATGCGCCAGATTCCGCGCGAACTCGAAGAAGCCGCGCAACTGGACGGCTGCGGTCCATTCGGCATTTTCTGGCGCATTTTCTTTCCGCTGTCCACGCCAGGGCTCGCCACGGTCGCGATCTACAACGGCATCGGCCTGTGGAACGAATTCATCTTCGCGTACATGTTGACGTCGACACCCGAGCATCGCACGCTGCCGCTCGCGATATGGGATTTCCAGGGGCAATATTCATCGAATGTGCCGGCCATGCTCGCGGTCGTCACGCTCACGTCGTTGCCGCTGATCGTTGCCTATGCATTCGGTCAGGAACGCGTGATCAAAGGGATGATGGCCGGCTCGCTAAAGGGCTAAAGGGCTAAAAAGCTGAAGGCTCGACGAACCGCAACGATCACCGCGATACCCCTATTAGGAGTAAATGGATGGCGCTTCAGGACACCAGCGAGTTTCCGGTTTATCGCCGCGCACATATGCCGACCGAGGCCCGCGTCGCCGATCTGCTCGCGCGCATGACGATCGACGAAAAGATCGCACAATTGCATGCGGTCTGGCTCAAGCTTTCCGTCGACGGTCAGCATGCATGGCGCACGGAGGATTTTGCGCAACGCGACACCGGCGTGCCGCTCGACACGCTGCTGCGTCATGGCCTGGGCCAGGTGACGCGCCCGCTCGGCACGCATACCGTCGATCCACGGGAAGGCGTCAAGGCGCTCAACGCGTTGCAACGGCAGATGGTCGAGGAAACGCGTCTAGGCATCCCGGTGATGTCGCACGAGGAGTGCCTGGTCGGCCTGATGATCAAGGATGCCACGCTCTTTCCTTCGTCGCTCAACTACGCCGCAACGTGGAATGCGGCGCTGATCGGCCGCGTAGGCAAGATGATCGGCGAGCAGGCCCGCTCGATCGGCTGCCGCCAGGGACTGGCGCCCGTACTCGACGTATCGCGCGATCCACGCTGGGGCCGTACCGAAGAGACGTTTGGCGAAGACCCTTACCTCGTCGGCGTAATGGCATGCAGCTACGTAGAAGGCTTGCAGGGCGAGCGCCGCGATGTGCTCGCGACGCTCAAGCACTTTGTCGCGCATTCGGCGAGCGAGGGGGCGCGCAATCATGCGCCGGTCCACGTCGGACCACGCGAACTCAACGACATCTATATGCTGCCGTTCGAGATGGCCGTGAAGCGTGCACGCGCGGGTTCCGTGATGCCGGCCTATCACGACATCGACGGCGTGCCGTGCCATACGAACCGCGAACTGCTGCACCAGGTACTGCGTGACAAGTGGGGCTTCGAAGGATTGATCGTCGCCGACTACGTCGCCGTGAATCTGCTGTACACACATCACGGAGTCGCTCGCGACGCAGCCGACGCCGCGTCGCAATCGTTCAATGCGGGCCTCGATATCGAGTTGCCGGGTCACGAGTGCGCGCGGCACCTGAAGGAAGCACTCGCACGCGGCGACATCAGCGAAGCGACGATCGATGCGGCCGTGACGCGCGTGCTGCGTACGAAGTTCGATATCGGCCTCTTCGAACATCCGTATGCAGACCCGGACCGCGTGGACCTGCGCAGCGACGCGGCACTCGATCTCGCACACGAGGTCGCGCGCCAGTCGGCCGTGCTGCTGCGCAACGACGGCGTGCTTCCGCTGGCCAATGACGGCAAGCAGAAAATTGCAGTGCTCGGCCCAACCGCGGACGACCCGCTCGCTTTGCTGGCGGGCTACAGCTTTCCCGTGCATCTGATCGTCAGCGGCGAACAGTCGGTTGCATCGATCACGACGCCGTTGCAGGCTCTGCGCGCCATGCTTGGCGAGGCCAACGTGGTGTATCAGAAGGGCTGCTCGATCATCGAAGAGCGGCGCGCCGGAGCCCCCGTGTTTCCCGGCGACGTCGGGCTCGACACGCGTGCACCGAATGCGCGCGACGAACTGATCAGCACGGACACGTCTCGCATCGCAACCGCGGCAGCGGCCGCACGCGAGGCCGATGTCGCGATCGTATTCGTCGGCGACCTCGCGGGCCTGTTCCAGTCGGGAACGGTCGGAGAAGGTTCCGATACCGACAGTCTGGCACTGCCGGGCGTGCAGCAGGCATTGGTGGACGCTATCGTCGCCACGGGCACACCCGCCGTTGTCGTGATGACGGGTGGCCGCCCTTATAACCTTGGCGGCCAGGAAGAACATATTGCCGCGCAAATCATGGCGTTTGCGCCTGGAGAAAAAGGCGGCGAGGCGCTAGCCGAACTGTTGACGGGGCGCGCCGGCTTTAGCGGCCGTCTGCCGCTGTCGGTGCCGACTAGCGCGGGTGCCGTGCCCTACGTCTATAACCACCGTCTAAAGAGCGCGGGGACGCCGGTTGCCCGGCATTTCGGCTCGCGCTATCCGTTCGGATTCGGGCTGACGTATACGCGCTTTGCATATGGCGAGCTTGAACTGATTGCAGCCGAAGCGCCGATCGAGGATGGCACCTTTGAATTCCGCTTCAGCGTCGAAAACATCGGTGCACGAAGCGGCGATGAAGTCGTACAGGTCTATGTGCGCGACCGCCTCGCTTCGACGTCACGACCTGTAAAGGAATTGAAGGCATTTGCGCGCGTGACGATCGAGCCGCACGCGAAGGCGCTTTTACGTGTACGGCTGCCAGTCGACATGCTGAATTTCACGGATAGGCGCGGCGAGCGCATTGTCGAACCGGGCGAGTTCGATCTCATGATCGGCAGTTCGAGCCGCGACATCCATCTAAGCGCGACGCTCACGATCAAAGGCGCGGCGACGCGAACCCTTGAACGCGATTGGCGCATGATCAGCGACGTGCAGGTATGCTGAGGCGCGTGGCGTGGTGCTCCCTCGCGTCTTACACAATGCATTAGAATTCCTGACTCACCCGAACCTTGCCGCCATCATCATGACCAGAGACGAACGCTTGGACACGCTAGCCGCGGAAATGGGCTTTCCGCTCAACGAGGAAATCAAGGTAGGCGGAAAATACACGCCGGTGCTGATCGACGGCGAGATGGCTTATGTTGCCGGCCAGATCCCAAGGGTGGGCAACGAAGTTCGCTTCGTCGGAGCAGCTGGAGAGGCGATCCCGCTAGAGGATGCAAAGCGCGCGGCGGGAATATCCGCGATACGCGCGCTCGCACTGATCAGAAATGCTTGCGGCAGCCTCGATGCGATCGTTTCCGTACCGCGCATCAACGTATTCGTGCGCAGCGCACCCGACTTTACCCAGCAAAGCGAAGTGGCCGACGGCGCATCCGATGTGCTGTCGACGGTCCTCGAAAACGCCGGCGTCCATACGCGCACGTCCGTGGGCGCGTTCCAGTTGCCTAAAGGCGCAGTCGTCGAAGTGGACTTCTGCTTCAAAGTCAGCAGGTGAATTCGCGCTTGCCGGCTAGACGAGCCATCACGCTATATGCAATTGGCCCTGGCCGTTCCTTCTTTACTGGCTCGGCGTGGCATTATCAACCGCGCCCTGCTGCGCGTACGTCGACTCCCAGCCGCCGCCCAGCACCTTGCACAGCGTAATCAGATTGATATCGGCATCGGCATCGCTCTGCTCGAGATCGCTTTGCGCTTTGAGCAACTGCCGCTGTACGTTCAACACATTCAGATAATCGACCGCACCCTGCCTGTATCGCTGTTGAGCCACCGATAACGCCCGCTCGTTCAGGCTCACCACCGCTTTGAGCCGATCGCGCCGCCGTTGTTCGGCGTCGTAGGTGATCAGCGCATCGTCCACCTCGCGCCATGCCTGCAGCACCGTGCGCTTGTACACGATCGCCGCTTCCTGCTGCTGTGCCTCGCGCAGCTCCAGTGTTCCCATGAGCCGGCCACCCTCGAATATAGGCATCATGATCGAAGGGCCGACAACGAACTGCCCCGATGCCCAATTCGCAAGGCTCGACAGCTGAAGGCTTTGAAACCCTGCACTGCCATTCAGCGAAATGCGCGGATAGAAATCGGCTTTGGCCATGCCGATCGCCGCCGTCGCCGCATGCAGCTGAGCATCCGCCCTTCTGATGTCGGGCCGGCGCTGCACGAGCTCCGATGGAAAACCGATCGGTACCTGCCGAGGAAGTTCGGGCACATCGCGCGGCTCGACGAGACGTGCTTTGAGCGCACCCGGTTCCTTGGCGAGCAGTACGCCAATCGCGTTGATCGTGGTTTCCGATCGGGCCTCGAGCGCCGGAATCAGACTTTCGATCGACTCCACCTGGGCCGATGCGTTGGCGACGTCGAGATCGGTCGTCACACCATCGCGTTTGCGTATTTCCGTGAGCTGTGTCGCGTTGCGCGCAATGTCGAGATTCTGTCTGGCTATCTGGAGCAGTGCCTGCGTGTCGCGCAACTCGATGTAGTCCCGCGCGAGCTCGGCGCGTACGGACAACAGCACGGCATTGCGATCTTCATATGACGCAGCCGCAAGCGCCGTCGCCGCCTCGACGCCGCGCCGCACCCCGCCCCAGATATCGAGTTCCCACGAGGCGTCGAAGCCAAACTGGTACAGGTTATAAGCAGGCGAGCCCGATGAACCCGGCAACGGCGCCACGCCAAGCGGTGCGCCGCCGGATGCCGATTGCGGCTGACTTTGCGCCGGACTCACGCCGAGCAGCGAAAGAATGCCGTTCGGGCTTCCCCGTTCGCGGTTATACGACGCCGCCCCGTCCAGAGTTGGATATTGTGCGGCGCCCGCAATGCGCTCTCCGGCCCGGCTTTCCCGCAGGCGCGCCGATGCGGCGGCCACGTCGAGATTCGCGTCGGTCAGTTCCTGCTGCAAAGCGTTCAGCATTGGATCGTCGAAGAGCGTCCACCAATCCGGATTGAATTCCGATTCGACAGCTTTGCTCGTCGCTTGCGCCGTTTGCGCGCGGTCGAATACGTCCGGCGTATGAGCGTGCGGATGTTCGAAGTTCGGGCCGACGAGGCAGCCCGACAGCACGGAGCACAGCAATATCGCGAGCGCCGGCGTGCGGATGGAAAATTCGCTCGCGTTCATTTCTTACCCGCTTCCTCGATCGGCTTGTCGCCACCGCTCGCAACGGTCACTTCCGTCTCGACGGAGAGCCCTACGCTCAATTCCGCAGCCGCTTCCTGTTCCCGATCGATCGTGATTTTCACGGGCACGCGCTGCACGACCTTCGTGAAATTGCCCGTCGCATTATCGGGCGCGATAGGCGCAAAGCTCAAGCCCGTGGCAGGCGCAAGGCTATCGATATGCCCTTGGATGACAACGCCCGGCATGCTGTCGACCTTGATGCGCACGCGCTCGCCCGGCCGCATTCTCGTCAGCTGGTTCTCCTGAAAGTTCGCGACGACATAGGCATCGGACAACGGCACGATCGCAAGCAGCGGCGCACCGGTCGTGACAAATGCCCCAACACGCACGGAACGCCGCCCGACCTTGCCGTCGACCGGCGCGTGAATTTCCGTGTACGAAAGATTGAGCCGAGCCTGTTCGAGCACGGCTTGCGCATGAGCCAATGCACCAGCAGCCTTGTCGCGCTGCGTACGCAACACCTCCAGGTTTTGCCGGGTCGCAAGCAACGCGGCTTCATCATGCGACTGCCGCGCGAGTTGTTCAGCGAGCGTGCTCGACGCATGCTGCTGCTCCTGCGTCGTACCCGCACCCGACTGCGACAGATCCTGGTAGCGCGCGGCGTCGGCGCGCGCGAACTGGATCGCCGCATCGTCGGCGCGAAGCGTTGCTCGCGCCTGATCGACAAGCGACGGCTGCCGCGCGATCTCGGCGTCGAAGTTCGCGACCGCTGCTTTTGCCGCGGCTACATCGGCTTCGGCGCTCATCAGCGCGGCGCGAAAGTCGCGGTCGTCGATACGCACGAGCAATTGCCCGGCCTTGACGCGCTGATTGTCTTCCACCAGTACTTCCGAAATCTGCCCGGCAATACGCGGCGCCACGAGCGTGAAATCGGCCGTCACGTAGGCATCGTTGGTCGATTCCGTGCTCGAGTCCGCAAGAAGCGTCGTGCAACCCCATGCCGCGACGCCAAGCACGACCACACACATGGCAACGCGAATCGTTTTTCGAGGAAAATTCATGACAGTTGACATATATCGACGTTTCAGCGGGAAGAAGGCTGCGTAGTGCTCCACGGCGGATAGATACGCACAGGCAAAACCGGAACAAGCACAAGAAGGAAAACCGCGACACCCGCCATGAGCCGGTAGAGGTCGGCCGAGGTCAGCACCACGGCCTGTTCGTGGATCCGATGGGAGAGTTCGCCGAGACCATGCGCGGCGTCGACGCTCTCGCTCGTCACCAGCATGTTGTTGCCCACGTGGTCGACGAGCATGCTCGAGTGAAAATGCTCGCGCGCCGTACCGAAACCTTCGATCAGACCCGTTGCAACCGCCGCGGAGAAAGTTTTCAGCGAATTGAACATCGCCGAGGCAAACGGACCTTCGGTTGGCGGCAAGCCTGTCGTGACACCCATCAGAATGCACATGATCACCATCGGTTGCGCCGCGATCTGCAACGACTGCAGCCAATAGAAGTTCTCCCGCACCCAATCGGATGTGACGAAGCTGCCCATGATGCACGTGGCCGCCATCAACGAAAGACCCATGGCCATGACCCAACGGAAGTCCACGCGCCGGACGTTCAGCACGGCCGCCGTCAACGGCAGTGCAAGCAGTAGCGGAACAGCCACCAGCAACGCCAAAGGCGTTGTTTGCAGCGGTCTGTAACCATGAATTTTCGCGAGATATTGCGCAGGTATCACGGCGACGCCGGTCAACAGCACGACGGCGCCGAACAGCGTGGTCAGTCCATGCGTGAAATTCCGGCGCGACAGCAATTGCAGCCTGAAAAACGGAAGCGGGTGATACCACTCGTTGACAAGGAACGCTACGAGCAACAGCGCACCTCCATAGAGCATCACGCAGATAAAGTCCGAGTTAAGCCAGTCGAGGCGGTCCCCCTGCAAAAAGCCAATCACGAGCATTGCGATGGCCGGCAACCCGGTACAGAATCCGCTCCAGTTGAATGAGCGGAATCGATCGATTTTCAGAGGTTCCTCAGGAAGCCCGAGATGGATCGCGAAACAGCACACGACGCCTAGCGGCACGACTTGCCAGAATGCCATCCGCCAATTCACATACTCGGTCCATAAAGCCGTAAGCGGTGTACCGAGCGCGGGACCAAAGGTTGCCGTGAGCGCGTAGCCGGCAAGCCCATATAGCTTGATTTTTGGCGGCAGATAACGCAGCGCCACGATGATCAGCATCGGCGGCAGGCATCCGCCGGAAATGCCTTGCCATACACGCAACGTATAAAGCGCGGGCAGATTCGGTGCAAGCGGACACAGCACGCCAAAGAGCATCGTGGCCAGCATGGCGCCTATCGCGAATCGCTTCAGCGTGAACGTCACGCCGAACCACGGTGCAAACACCATGGCGGAAACATTGGCTGCCTCGAACAGAACCGTGAGCCAGCTGCCGTCGTCGTGCCCGATCGAGAGCGCACCGCGAATGTCCGTCATGGCCTGTGCCGTGACCTGCTGGTTCAGGATCGCCGATAGCGAAGCGAGCAGCATGCCGATCAGCCCTGTGGCAAGACGCAGCGTCAGCACCGGCTGTGCAGGCTTCGGCTGTGCCGGAGGGTCCACGGGCAGCCCGGCAGACGGCGACAACGATCGCTCGGGCATCTCGTTGTCCGTTCCAGTTTTCCATGGGTTGACGGTGGTGTTCATGAGCGTCGACGCCGCAGTGATAGCCGTTGAATTTTAGAAGAGGAAATCGAAATGATTGAAGCCGGCATGGGCCCGGTTTCAGGCCGATCTGTTCGTCAATCTGGCCAAAACCGTCTTCACGTGCGTGACAGTTGACGGGTCGGGCAGTGCCTGTTTGCCGGCCAGTATCGCGAACGGTTGCGCTATGCCGTGCGTTGCTTCTCATCGAAGTATTGCGGCGCCTCGCGACGATCGAACATCCCATACTCGCGAACGATGCGAACCTGCCGCAGACGCACTCCATCGGGCAGCGTCGCGCGGCGCGCGAATGCTTCGGCCGCGTCCAGGTCTTTCCATGTCACCACGGCGATCACATCGCCCGGCGTCAATAACGCATCGAATGCGTCCCATGCGACGAGGCCTGGCGCGCGCGGATCGAACCCTAGCGATCGCGCAACCGCTTCTGCGCCGGCCTGCCTGACCCATTCCGGCGAACGCTTCGCGTCGAGCAGCATGACCGCCTTGCCGGCTCCGGTCTCGGTCACGTCGAGTCGCTGCTCCTGCAACGTGTGACCCGCGGGAATTCGAGTATCGGCGACGACCTGGCCGATACGCAGCCGATAGTCGGCGAAGACGCGCTCGCGCGCCGCTTCCTGCACCTTGTGGTGTTTTGTCGAGACACGCCAGCGCACGAGCGATTTCTCGTCGCGCCAGCTCGACAGCGAGAGAAGCCATGCCTCTCGCGTCAGACTCGCGTAACGCGTGTTGTCGATAAAGCCGTCGGTTGCTTCGAGCTCGGGGCGAAGCATCTTTGCCATGCCGAGATAGGCGTCGAACTGCTCGGCATAGGGATTGACTTCAAGCATTGCAGCGAACATGGAACAGACTCCTTGATCTGGTTAGGTATGCTGATATCGCGTATCGCATCGCGGCTTGATTTATTGTCGGCGATGGTCGGCGATACTTAAAGCCAAAGGAGTCTGGCAATCGGGCCAATCAGTGCGCGAAATTTGCCAACGCAAATATTCGAAACTTCGATCAGGCCGCTCTTTAGATGGATTTCCAATTGGCCATCTTTATACGTTCTCGGGCCAATCGTCCGGATGCGGCACCGGCATGCATGACAGCACGCTTACAATCGATAACGGTAAATGCATGGGAAGGCTGGGTAGCGGGATGGACAGATTACGCGAGATGGAGGTGTTCGTTGCCATCGTCGATCGAAGCAGCTTCACCGGCGCGTCGGAGAAACTCGGCATGTCGGCCCCTGCGGTTTCACGCGCGCTGACCTCGCTCGAAGCGCGCCTCGGCACGCAATTGCTGACGCGAACCACGCGCTCGATCCGCCCGACGGAAGCAGGCATGTCGTACCTCGATATGTGCCGCCGCGTCCTCGATACGATCATCGATGCGGAGGCGAACATATCGGTCGACCAGAACAACCCGGTCGGCACGCTAACGGTCTCGGCTCCCGTGCTGTTCGGCCAGCGATTCATCGCACCGCTCGTCAACGCCTATGCGCGCCGCTATCCGGACCTCAACATCAACGCGGTCTACGACGATCGCACGACGCGCCTTCTCGAAGACGGCGTGGACATCGCAATCCGCATTGGTCATCTCGGAGATTCGTCGATATTCGCCGTGCCGTTGGGCTTTGTCCGGCGCCGGACGTACGCGGCTCCCGCCTATCTGGCCACGCATGGGGAACCGCTTCACCCAAGAGACCTCGCCGATCATCGATGTGTGTCTTTTACCGGTGTTACGCATCCGTTCGAATGGCTGTTCTATGAAAATGGATTGCGGGTACCGGTCCGGCTTCAGCCGAAGATGATCGTCAATCTCGCGCCCGTAGCGGTGGCGGCGGCCGTCGACGGTGCGGGAATCACGCAGCTGTTCTCGTACCAGGCGGCACCCGAGGCGCTGGAGGGAAATCTGCAGCCCGTCCTCACTGCCTTCGAACCCGAGTCGACGCCAGTCAATCTGCTCCATGTCGAGCGCCGTGGCGCGAGCGGCAAGGTTCGCACCTTCGTCGAGTTCGTTACCGAGACATTGCGTAGAAATGTGCACCTTCAGTACGCGGGCAATGCGGACCCTATCGATGGCGCTGCCAGCGATTCTGCCGTCGCAACGCCCGTTACAACCCGCCGCAAGGTCGCAAAGCGCGCAAAGAAGGAAGCCGGCGTCGCTACGCAATAGCAGAATGCGTGGACGCAGCCGCGAGCTGAAGCTCGCGATAAGCGCTAACGAGCGCGTCGAGGCTGAATGCGCGGTTCAGGCCGCTAGGATTCGGCAATACCCAGACACGCGCACCGCCGAATGCAGCCGATTGCAAGCCCCATTGAATGTCACGCGTGCCGGACATGGCAGAAAACGCCATTTTCCCGAGAAACGCGATGTATCTCGGCGCATACCGTCCGATCTTCTGTTCGAAGTCGAGCGTAGCTGCTTTGATCTCGGCTAGCGAGAGATCATTCGCGCGGGCCGTTGCACGCGAAATTGCAGTTGTCAGGCCATAACCGTATTGCAGCAAGGTACGGTCGTCTTCAGGACGAAACTGTTCCGGCGTAAAGCCTGCGCGATGCATGACGCGCCAGAAGCGGTTGCTGTGGCCTGCGAAGTGGCGGCCCGTCGACGCCGCCAGCAAGCCCGGGTTGATCCCGCAAAAAACGACCGATAAGCCGGGCGCAAGAATATCCGGAAGACTTTGAAGAGAAATGGAGGAAGACATCGATCTGGACTTTTCTCCCGAACTTAAGCCATTTCTTCTTCGAGGTTCGACACGACTCGCTCGCCGGCGCTGTTGCAAGTCCACGGCTGTCGATCCTCGGCATCGCCACGGAATCGCTGCCGATATTGCCTGGGCGTCACGTCAAGCCGCCGCGCAAATGTCGTGCGCATATGCGTCGCACTATGAAAGCCGCATTTGAACGCGACCGTCTTGAGCGGAGCATCCGTTTCTTCAAGCATCTTTCTCGCGGCATCCACGCGCACCTGTTCGACAAATGCGGACGGCGTGACCTTCGCGTATTTCGCAAAGAGCCGCGAGAACGTACGCCGGCTCACGGAAACGGCCTTCGCCAGCTGTTCGATCGATAGCGTATCGGCCAGATGCTCGGTCACATACCGGTGCACCTTGCCGATGATCGGATCCTGGCCTTTGCGTATGCCAATGTATGGGCTGTACTGAGATTGCCCGCCTTCTCTCTGGATATAGACGACAAGGCGTTTTGCCACGCGCACCGCGATCTCGTGGCCGCAGTCTTCGGCCACGAGCGACAGACACAGATCGATGCCCGCCGTGACGCCGGCCGACGTGAACAGACGCCCATCACGCGTGAATATACGGTCGGGCTGCACGTGCGCGTGCGGAAAGTCGTCGGCGAGACGCGCTGCTTCAGCCCAGTGCGTGGTCGCTTGCTTGCCGTCGAGCAGGCCGGCGCGGCCGAGCACGAACGCGCCGTTGCAGACGGAGCCATATCGCGCGGCGCCGCGCGCCTGACTTTGCAGCCACGCCAGCAATTCGGGCCGTGGCCGGTAATCGGGCAGCCTGGGGCCGCCCGCGACGATAAGCAGATCTGCCTGAATGTCGAAATCCGCGTAGCCAAAGGGTACCGACAGTTGCATGCCGTTTGCGCTGGTGACATAGCCGGCCTGCGCGCCGACGAGCGCAACCTGATATTTCCGATGTTCAGGAAGAAGCGTATTGGCTTCGGCAAACACGTCCATGGGGCCTGCGACGTCTAGCGCTTGCACACCATCGAACACAACAATGGCGACTTTCATTGATCTGACCTTCTTCAAGTACAGCGAACTCTTTTGGGTACCGCGGCTCATCGTCCGATCGCTCTATTTCGATTCATCGCGATATGCCGTGTAGCGAGCGATGGCCCAGATTACCTCAATGCCTGCATAACTAGCACACCCGTTCCGTTAACTGACTCTTGCGTCGATGTAACAAGTGAGAAGCGCCGCGCAATGTTGCGATGCATCGCGAACGCGAATGCGGGCCTTGGATCGTCGTGTCCTGGAAGCCGCCCATTTTGGCCAGCGAAGCGCCTCGACGGAACGCCACGCAGTTTCGATCGTTGGCAGAATTATCGTCACCAAACCCTCGCAATTCTTCCGGAAGCACATCAACGAGATGTCAGATGGACCGGCTATACGGAGAACCGCCGAAACAGCCGTCCATAAGCTGGTGCCGAACATACGCTGTTCCCGAGTTGAAAGGGATATCAACCTTTGAGCCCGGCGCCGAAACGATCGGCGCCCTTTCCGTACGCGTTTGCGTGCGAGTTTCAGTGCGAGATTCAGCCGTGAACCAGAACCCGAACGTCGCCCCACATGCCATGCCGACATCGCCGGAAGCCGGCAGATCCATGTCGGGCGCCGACATCATCCTGCGCGTGCTTAGCGAACAGGGAGTCGACACCGTATTCGGCTATAGCGGCGGCGCGATCCTCCCGACCTACGACGCCGTGTTTCGCTTCAACGAAATGGTTGAACAACGCCCTGAACGCCAGATCAAGCTCGTCGTGCCGGCTAACGAACAGGCCGCGGGCTTTATGGCCGCCGGGTATGCACGCGCAAGCGGAAAGGTCGGCGTGTTCATGGTCACGTCGGGGCCTGGTGCAACGAATGCGCTGACGCCGATCGCGGATTGCAACGGCGATTCGGTGCCCGTCGTGCTGATTTGCGGACAGGTGCCGCGTGCCGCGATCGGGTCCGATGCGTTCCAGGAGGCGCCCGTCTTCAACATCATGTCGGCGTGCGCAAAGCAGGTCTTTCTGGTGACGGACCCGGCCAAACTCGAGGAGACGCTAAGAACTGCATTCGACATCGCGCGAACCGGCCGACCGGGCCCTGTCGTGGTCGACGTGCCGAAGGACATCCAGAACTGGCAAGGAACCTATAAAGGCCACGGCACCTTGCATTTTCGCGGCTACTCCGACCGCCTGCGCATGGTGGCGCGGGGCGCCCGGCTCAAACCGGGCAAACGCGCGGAATTCTTCGAGCTTCTTGCACAAAGCGAACGGCCGTTGCTGTATGTAGGCGGAGGCGTGATTGCGGCAGGTGCCGCCGCCGAACTGCGCGAGTTTGCCGAGCGCTACAAGATTCCTGTCGTCACCACGCTGATGGCGCTCGGCGCGTTGCCGACCAGACATCCGCTTCGCCTCGGCATGCTTGGCATGCACGGCGCCGCCTGCGCGAACTATGCGGTTGAAGATTGCGACTTCCTGATCGCAGTCGGCGCGCGATTCGACGATCGCGTGGCCGGCGGACGTCCTCACGCGTTCGCGCCTCGCGCGCGGCACGTTGCGCATATCGATATCGACGCAGCGGAGATCAACAAGATCAAGCGCGCGGACTGGGCGCATGTCGGCGATGCCAGAGATACCTTGCTGTCTCTGATGGAAGAAAGCCCTGCCGTACGGTCGCCTGTAGCGTGGCTCGAGCATATCGCCGAACTGAAGCTCACATATGGCATGAACTACGACCGCAACAGCGCGCTCATTCAACCGCAGTTCGTCGTCGAGAAGCTTGGCGAAATGACCGGCGGGCGCGCGATCGTCACCACGGGTGTCGGTCAGCATCAGATGTGGGCCGCGCAATATTTCGACTTCATCGAGCCGCGAAGCTTCCTGACGTCGGGCAGCATGGGGACGATGGGTTTCGGGCTGCCGGCAGCCATCGGTGCGCAATTCGCGCGACCGGACGCGCTCGTGATCGACATCGATGGCGACGGCAGCATCCGCATGAATGCCGGCGACCTCGAAACAGCCACCACGTACGGCGTGCCCATCAAGGTTCTGCTGCTCAACAATCTCGGCGACGGGATGATCCGGCAGTGGCAGCGCCTCTTCTACGAAAGTCGCTTTTGCGTCAGCGACAAGGCGCTGCATAGCAAAGACTTTGTCATGTCGGCAAAAGCCGATGGCTTCGCCTTTGCGCGCCGCGTCGAAACAATCGGAGAGCTCGAAGGGAGTCTCCGGGCATTCGTCGAATTCGACGGGCCTGCGTTTCTCGAAGTGATGATCGATCAGAATGCCGATGTCTTCCCGATGGTCGGGCCTGGCCAGAGCTACCCGCAGATGGTCACAGGACCGTTCATCCCATCGAGGCCGCTGCTCGAGAGGGCGCCGCACGAGGCCGGGCGCCGGCAGACCGCCTCGGACATGTTCTAACCAGGCGGTGCCCCATGATCGACGTAGACAGAATTCACAAGGTACTGGCGCATCCGTTGCGGCGCGAGATTCTGATGTGGTTGAAAAGCCCAGGCCTGCATTTCCCGCAGAATCGCTCTCGTCATCCGGATAGCGTCTCGATCGGCACGATCCACGCGCGCACGAAGCTGTCGCAATCGACGGTTTCCGCGCATCTTGCGATGCTGACGCAAGCCGGCCTCCTGAGAATGCATCGTGTCGGGCAATGGGTGTATGTATCCCGCGACGAGGAGACGATCCGGCGATTCGTCGCACAGCTCGCGAATGAGCTCGAGTAGCGTAATCGCGTGCGGAGTACGCGTGTGATCCCGCTTTGGCGCGCCGCTTTGGCGTACGCTAGCCCGACGATGACGCCGCAGCGGCCGCCCTGCCGCGCAGCCAGTTCATCGCCGTGAAAAGCAGCGTCGCAAACACGATCAGCACGGTCGCCACCGCGAGAATCGACGGGTTGATCTGGTCGCGAATGCCACTCCACATCTGCCTCGGCACCGTGCGTTGGTCGGGGCCGCCGATAAACAGAATGACGATCACCTCATCGAACGAAGTGGCGAATGCAAACACACTGCCCGTCGCGACGGCCGGCGCGATCAGCGGCAATGTGACGCGGCGGAACGTCGTCCATGGGCGCGCTCCGAGCCCGGACGCGGCGCGCAGCAGGCTTTGGTCGAACGAAAGCAGCGAGGCGGTCACCGTGATCACGACAAACGGCGTGCCGAGCGCTGCGTGCGCGAGGATCACGCCCAGATATGAATTCACGAGGCCGAGCGGCGCGAAGATCAGATAAAAGCCGGCTGCGACCACGACGATCGGGATGATCATCGGCGAGATCAGCATCGGCATGATGATCGCGCGAAACGGAAACACCGAACGGCTCAAGCCTAGCGCCGCGAGCGTGCCGAGGCAGGTCGCGATCAGTGTCGCAACCGCGCCGATGCCGATGCTGTTCGCGAATGCCAGTTGCCAGTCATGCGAGCCGAACGCCTGCGCATACCAACGCAGCGAAAAGCCCTCCATCGGATATGAAAAGAACGAACCCGAATTGAACGACAGCGGCACGATCGCAAGAATCGGCGCGACGAGAAACAGGAAGATCACGGCGCAATGCACGCGCAGCCATCCGCTTGCAATTCGCTCCGACAGCATCCGGTTACCCTGGGCTTGCATGCTGGCCTCCGTTAGCCGAATCGCAACCGGTCGATGCCGACCAGCCGGTTGAACACGAAATAGAACACGGCCGTGAAGATCACGAGGTAGCACGACAGCGCGCCCGCAAGCCCCCAGTTCAACAGTTCGTTCGTTTGCATCGCGATCAGTTGGCTGATCATTTCGTCGCCGGCGCCGCCAAGCAGTGCGGGCGTGATGTAGTAGCCGAGCGCGAGCACGAAGACCAGAAAACATCCCGCGCCGACACCGGGCAGCGTCTGCGGAACATAGACACGCACGAAAGCGACGGCCGGATGCGCGCCGAGCGACTGCGCAGCGCGCACATACACCGGCGATACGCCTTTCATCACCGAATAGATGGCGAGAATCATATAAGGCAGCAGGATGTGCGTCATGCCGATCAGCACGCCCGTACGGTTGAAGATCAGCGACAACGGATGGTGCACGATGCCGAGGTTCATCAGCGCGGCGTTGATCACACCCCCGGGTTGCAACAGCACATACCATGCGGTCGTACGCACGAGCAGCGACGTCCAGAACGGCACGATCACGAACAGCATCAGGCGGTTGCTTTGCCTCGGCGGCAGCGTTGCAAGCAGATACGCGACCGGATAACCGAGCAGCAGGCATAGCAGCGTAACCGTCGCGCTGATCTGCACCGTGCGCAGGAACGCGGCGCGATAGACCGCGCTATCGGCAGGTACCTCGCCGACCGATCCGTCGGACGCCACCTGCGCGTCGACGGCATTGAGCAGATAGTCGGGCGTCGGCGAGGCGGCCGCGCGCTTCAATAGACGCCACGTCTGGTTCTCGCCCCAGCGCGAATCGATATCGATCAGCGCAGGCTTCCATGCGGCCGGTGTTTGCGAGCGCGTCTCGCGCGCGGTCTTCATCAGCAGGCTGCGGAATTCCGGTTGATAGAAGTTCATCCGGCGCGCGACATTGCCGAGGTCGCCCGTTTCCGCAGCCTGTTTGAGCCCTTGCGCAAGCGCGGAAAATGCCGCTTCGCCGGGCACGCCGTTACCGTCCCATGCATGCAGGACCGCCGTCAGTTGCGGCATGCTGTCGCGCACTTCGGGGTTTTGCACGCTGCGGGCCAGCAGGCTTGCGATCGGCGCGACGAACGTCGCAAGCAGGAACACGAGCAGCGGCAACGCGAGCAGCAGCGCCTGCGCGGCTGCTTTGCGGCGCGCGCGGCGCCACGCAGGACGGTTGCCGCTGCTGCCGGTGCCTGCGCCGGCGTCGAGGGATGCCGGCGGATGCAATGTCGTGTTCATCGTTGCGCCTGTCTGCTCGATACTGATGTGATAGCTGTATTACTGGGTAAGCCACACCTGGAAGCGCTTGTTGATCGCATCCGCGTTGTCGGCCCAGAACGTCGCGTTGATCTGCAGCGGACGCTTGAAGTTGGCCGGCGCGGTCGGCAGGTCAGCGAGGCGTTTCTTGTCGATCAGCGGAATTGCGTCCTTGCGCGGCGGCGCGTACGCGATGTACTTCGACAGATCGGCGTACGCTTGCGGCGTCGATGCCGCAACGATGAACTTCGTGGCATCGGCCGCATGCTTCGCGCCTGCGGGAATACCCCACCACTCGTAATCGTAAACCTGGGCATCCCAAACGATCTTGAACGGCTTGTTGTCCTTGTGCATCGCGTCGTCGATGCGCCCGTTGTACGCCTGCGTCATCACCACCGCGCCGTCGGCGAGCAGCTGCGGCGCCTGCGCACCGGCGTCCCACCACACGATGCTCGACTTGATCGTATCGAGCTTCTTGAACGCACGATCGACGCCGGCCGGCGTACCGAGCACCTTATAGACATCCTTCGGCGCGACGCCGTCGGCAATCAACGCCCATTCCATCGCGACCTTCGGCGATTTGCGCATGCCGCGTTTGCCCGGGAATTTCTTCAGATCGAAGAAATCGTTGATCGTGGTCGGCGGCGTAGTCAGCTTCGTCGTGTCGTAGGCGTAAACCGTCGACCACACCATGGCCGATACCGCGCAATCGCTGATCGAGCCCGGCAGAAAATCGCTCGTATTGCCGAGCAGCTTGCGGTCGAACTTCTGCAGCAGACCTTCGTCGCACGCGGTGATCGCATCATTCGTCTCGAGGTCGATCAGATCCCACGTGGGGTTCTTGGCCTGCTCCATCGCGTTCAGTTTCGCGAGGCCGCCGTCATACGATTCGAGCGAGAAATTCACGCCGGTCTTCGCGGTGAACGGCTCGAACCAGGCCTTCTTTGCAGCGGTTTCGTACGCGCCGCCGAATGTAACGACCGACAGCGTGTCGGCGGCGTGCGCGGCGCCAGAAAGGATCGAGAAAACGGCGACGGCGGCCAGAACGGCGCCGCGCGGGAAGCGGGAACGGGTAGCGTGCATTTTAGTTGGCTCCTGCGATAAGTGGCGATGCGGACGATGAAGGTGAAAACGCTGCGTCGTCGTCGGTCGTTACCGCGACGCGCGCAGAAAGTGCGGGTAGTACCTTGCAGTCGTCGCGGCGCCACGTCACGGCCGCGGTATGACCGAGCGCAGGCAGATCGTGGTGCTGCGTATTCGGCACCTTCACGATCACGCTCTCGCCATGAGCCAGTTTCAGATGCACGCGATGGTGGTCGCCGCAATAGACGAGTTCTTGCACCAGTGCATGGACGACGTTGAATTCTTCGTTTTCGCTGCGCGCGGCGCCGCCCGGCGCCGCGTCTGCTGCCGCGGCAATGTGGGCGCGTTCGGGCCGCAGCGCGAGCATCGCTTCGCCACCATCGCGCAGGCCAGCGCCCGCGCGGCCGCTGATCGGCGTGCCGTCGGCGAGGCGCAGCGTGGCCCACTCGCCGCTATTCGTCACGACGCGGCCGGTGAGGCCATTGTTTTCACCGACGAAGTTCGCAACGAATGCATTCGCGGCGTTTTCATAGAGTTCGGTCGGCGTCGCCGCCTGCTGGATGCGTCCATCGGAAAAAACCGCGACGCGATCCGACATCGTCAGCGCTTCGTTCTGGTCATGTGTGACGTAGACAATCGTCAAAGACAGTTCACGATGCAGCCGCATGATTTCGTATTGCATGCTTTCGCGCAGACGCTTGTCGAGCGCGCCGAGCGGCTCATCCATCAGCACCACGCTCGGCTCGAACACCAGCGCGCGCGCAAGCGCGACTCGCTGCTGCTGGCCGCCCGACAATTGCGCAGGACGCCTGCCCGCAAGATGCGGCAGTTCGACCATCTCGAGCGCCCGCGCCACGCGCGCCTTCTGTTCGCTGCGGCCGATCCTGCGCACCGATAGCGGAAACGCGACGTTTTCAGCGATCGTCATATGCGGGAACAGCGCGTAGTTCTGAAACACCATGCCGATATCGCGCTGATGCGCCGGCTTGTCGTCGAGCCGTTTGCCGTTCAGGCGAATCTCGCCGCGCGTCGGCGATTCGAAGCCCGCAAGCATCATCAGCGTCGTCGTCTTGCCCGAACCGGACGGGCCCAACAGCGACACGAATTCGCCGCGCGCAACGTCGAGATCGAGCCCTTCGACGACGCTGTGAACACCGTCGTAAGACTTGCTGACCCCGGTGAACGAAATAAACGGTTGACTGGACATGGTCGTTTGATCATCCATTGCGCGTCATCACGTGGCGGTTCGCCGCGCAACATAGTGAGCGAAGTCATAGTTCGGCCGCTCGAGATGGCTCAGGTTGCCGGGCTTTGCAAGCGGCGCGTGCACACCGCGAAACACGGCCTCCACGCCGCGTCGGTCTTCCGCATTGACTTCGTCGAGCAGCGTTTTAAGGGTGGCCATATAGTCGGCCGCTTTGGGATCGTTGATGAATTCGGGCGAGAGCCCGCCGCCGAAGCGGATATGCACCTGGCCGACGCCGCGCGGCTGCAGCAGCAAATACCAGAAGTAGCCCGGCGTAAGCGTGACGAGGTGCGTCGGGTAGATCGCAAGCAGCGCGGTCGTGCGCCGCCAATGCCCTTGCAGGCGCGTATTGTCCGGATGCGCATTGCCGATCGGCAGCGACGCTTCCTTCGTGATCCAGTGATAGTTGAACGCGGGCCGCCCAGGCGGACATTCCATCTCTTCGAGCCGCGAATGCGGACCCACCGTCGCGCGATGCAGCATCGGCAGGTGATAGCTCTCCATGAAATTTTCCGCGAGGATTTTCCAGTTGGTATCCCACACATGCTCCTCGTGGAAGGTCTCGACGTAGTCCGTCATACCGTATGGCTCGATCAGCCGCGTGAGCTCTTCGAGCTGCGTCGCCACGGCTGGTGCGTCGGCATTGAGCGTGACGTATATCCAGCCCTGCCACGTTTCGCAGCGAATCGACGCAAGCCGGTAGCTTTCCTTGCAGAATCCCGGCTGCCGCTCCATCAACGGCGCGCCGGCCAGTGCGCCATCGAGCGCGTAGTTCCATGCGTGATACGGGCAGACGATCCGTCTGACGTTGCCGCGTCCTTCGAGCAACACCGACATGCGATGCAGACACACGTTCGACATCGCGCGCAGCCCGCCCGCCTCGTCACGTATCACGACGATCGGCTGTGCGTCGATCTGCGCGGTCAGATAGTCGCCGGGCTTGCCAAGCGCACTTTCGCGGCCGACGCATAGCCATTCCTTGCTAAAGATTTCGCGCTGCTCGAGTGCGAGAAATGCATCGGATGTGTAGACGCGCGGCGGCATCGAGCGTGCGTCCTCGAACGGCCGCTCGCAGTTCGCCAGCAATTCGCGGGCGATCTCACATCCGTTGTCCGGCGAGCTTGCGAGGGCAGCCATAGCATCTCCAGCTAGCATTCATTGCGATGCACACCAATCTATCAAGTCAAATTACCAGCCGAAATATTGTTTTTGGATGTAAAAGCCAGTTTTTTCCTATGCAGCACGCTTTGCGGGGCCAGGCACGCCGTCTAACCGTCGCGGTGCAGGTCGCGAATCTGCGTCTCGCAGAAGCCTGCAAAGCGCTTGACGACCTGACGCGGCTTCAGTTCCCGCGATTGCGCGATACCAAGCGTCGTCGCCAATACGTCCTCCTTGAACTGCTTGATCACGAAGTCCGCGCCGTCCACGGTTTTGAATGATTTGAGCGGGTAGTTCAGGATGCTGTAGCCAAGGCCATTGGCCACCATGCCGCGCACCACTTCCGGCTGCGACGAGCGGAACGCCGGCACGGGCCGTGCGCCGACCATGTCGAACAGGGCTGCGAAGTATTCGCGGCTGTGCGGCAGATCAAGCATCACGTAAGGTTCATCGAGCAGATCCAGTAGCGAAACCGCGCGCCCTCGCGCGCGTGCCAGCCGATGCAGCTTCGGCAGAATCACGTAAGGCGGCAGCGAGACGAGCGGCGTAAAGGCGATTTCTTCGGTGAGGTCGAGACTGTATGTCAGCGCAAGGTCTAGCGTACCGTCGCGCAAACCGCGCAACAGGTCGTCCTGATGTGCTTCCTGGGTGCGGAACGTCACCCCCGAATGACTGGCAATAAAGCGGCTGATCAGCGCCGGCATGACCGGCGGCGCAAGCGACACCATGCAGCCAAGCGAGATCGAACCCGACATGCCGCCGTCCATCTCGCGCGCGGCCGACTGCAATTCTTCAGCGTTCTTCAGCAGATTGCGCGCTTGCCCCAGCATGTCGCGGCCCGCCTGCGTCAGCGACAGACCGCTTGCGTGATGGCGGATGAACAGTTGCACGCCGAACGACGCTTCGAGATCGGCCAGCGCCGTCGAGATCGAGGGCTGCGAAATATGCAGCTTTCTCGCCGCCGCCGTGAACGACAGCACTTCCGCCGTCACCACGAAGTAGCGCAACTGCCGCAACGAATAATGCAATTGACCCACTTCCATCGTCTTTCCCCGATGCGTTATCTGTCGCGATTGTGCGTCGACAGAAATCTTTTTGCATAGGGAAAACCGATGTATTGCATTTTTGAAATGTGTTTTTCGGATGCGCACCGCGAGCGTAGATTGCACAAGCGCCTTACGGATGGAGCGAGCAATGACCGCTGAAAACACATCAATCGATACGCTCATTGTGGGCGCCGGTCAGGCCGGCGTCGCGATGAGCGAACATTTAAGCAGACAAGGGGTGCCGCACCTCGTGCTGGAACGCGGCCGCATTGCCGAACGTTGGCGCTCGGGACGTTGGGATTCGCTCGTCGCGAACGGCCCGGCGTGGCATGACCGGTTTCCGGGACTCGAATTCGAAGAACTCGATCCCGACGCTTTCCCGTCGAAGGAGCGCGTCGCCGATTACTTCGTCGCCTACGCGAAAAAGTTCAATGCGCCGATCCGCACCGGTGTCGAGGTCAGACAGGTCGTGCGCGCGCCGCGCCGGCCCGGGTTCGTCGTCGATACGTCGGATGGCGTGATCGAAGCGAACCGTGTGGTGGTGGCGACGGGTGCATTCCAGCGTCCGCTGATTCCTCCGATCGTTGCCAAAGAAGCGCTGCTCACGCAAATCCACTCGGCCGATTACCGCAATCCGGGCCAACTGCCCGACGGCGCCGTGCTCGTCGTGGGTGCTGGGTCGTCAGGCGTACAGATTGCCGATGAATTGCAGCGCTCGGGCAGGAAGGTCTATCTGTCCGTCGGGCCTCACGATCGGCCGCCACGCGCGTATCGCAACCGCGATTACTGCTGGTGGCTCGGCGTGCTCGGCGAATGGGACAAAGAAGTGGCGACGCCGGGCAGGGAGCACGTTACGATTGCAGTGAGCGGCGCGCGCGGCGGCCAGACAGTCGACTTCCGCGCGCTTGCGAATCAGGGCATCGCGCTGGTCGGTTTGACGAAGTCATTCGATGCCGGCGTGATGCGCTTCGAAGCCGATCTCGCACTGAACCTCGCGCGCGGCGACGAGAATTATCTGGCGCTGCTCGATGCCGCGGATGCGTATATCGCGAGCAATGGGCTCGATCTTCCCGAAGAACCGGGCGCGCGCAACGTGCTGCCGAACCCGGAATGCGTGACCCGCCCTATTCTCGAACTCGATCTGCACGAGGCCGGCGTCACCTCGATTATCTGGGCAACCGGCTATACGGCGGATTACAGCTGGCTCAAAGTCAACGCGTTTTCGCCGAACGGCAAGCCGCAGCATCAGCGCGGCGTGTCGAGCGAACCGGGTATCTATTTTCTAGGGCTGCCGTGGCTGTCGCGTCGCGGCTCCAGCTTTATCTGGGGCGTCTGGCACGACGCGAGACATATTGCGGACCACATCGCGATCCAGCGCAAGTATTTGTCGTATCGCGATGCAACGCAGCGTCATTCCGAGCCGTGCGCAAAAGCGGAAGGCGACGATGACGCACACCCCGGCTCAAAACATCTCGTCGGCGCGGCCAGCTAGCAGAGCGGCTGATTGCGCGGCTAAACGCACGCACTTTCCCTCAAGAACCAGGTGCACAATGAACCAACCTACTCACACGCGCATCCGCATGTTCAACACGCGGGACACGTATCCGAACCAGACGCTGAATAACGACCTCTGTCAGGCCGTGCGAGCCGGCAATACCGTCTATGTACGCGGACAGGTCGGCACCGATTTCGACGGCAACCTCGTCGGCCTCGGCGATCCACGCGCTCAAGCCGAACAGGCGATGAAAAACATCAAGCAACTGCTCGAAGAAGCCGGCAGCGACCTTTCGCATATCGTCAAGACTACGACCTATCTGATCGACCCGCGTTACCGCGAGCCTGTCTATCAGGAAGTCGGCAAATGGCTCAAGGGCGTCTTCCCTATTTCGACGGGCCTTGTGGTGAGCGCGTTGGGTCAGCCGCAATGGCTGGTGGAGATCGACGTGATCGCGGTGGTCCCCGACAACTGGAAGCCGAATCAGCCTTAAGGAGCAGACATGACATTCTCGATCGTGGGGCGCTGCGCAGAAACGGGTCAACTCGGGATTGCGATCAGTTCGTCGAGTATCGCGGTCGGTGCACGCTGCCCGTGGCTACGCTCGCGCATCGGGGCAGTTGCGACGCAGAATGTCACGTTGCCGTCCCTTGGGCCGCAGATACTCGATTTCCTCGAAGACGGCGAGCAAACGCCTTTATCCGCGCTGGAGCTGGCGCTCGAGTCGGACGCATGGAGCGCGTATCGACAGGTACTCGCGATCGACAACCAGGGACAGACGGCGTTTTTCACGGGCAAGGAAGCGCTCGGCCTGCATCACGCCGTCGCGGGCGAGCAATGCGTGGCGGGCGGCAATATGCTCGCCCGCCTCGAAGTAATCGACGAGATGGTGCAGGCATTCCAGAACGCGCACGGCATGCTTGCCGACCGTTTGCTTGCCGCGATGCACGCCGCGATTGCGGCCGGCGGCGAAGCGGGCCCGGTTCATTCAGCGGCGCTCAAAGTGGCTGGCGACGTGATCTGGCCGATCGTCGACTTGCGCGTGGACTGGGCCGACGAAGGCCCGATCGCAAAGCTGGACGCACTTTGGCAAGCTTACCGACCGCAAATGCAGGACTATCTGACCCGCGCGCTCAACCCCACTGCAGCGCCCAGTTACGGAGTGCCCGGCGATGAGTGAGCGCTCGACACAAACACTGCTCGACACGCTGATCGGCTTTGCCACCGTGAGCCGCGATTCGAACCTCGAACTGATTGTTTTTATACGCGACTATCTGCGGGCCCTCGGGGTACATAGCGAACTCTTCTACAACGACGAGCGCACGAAGGCCAACCTGTTCGCCACCCTCGGTCCCGACGATCGTGGCGGCATCGTGCTCTCGGGTCATACCGATGTCGTGCCTATCGATGGGCAGCCATGGACCGTCGATCCGTTTCGCCTTACCGCGAGCGAGGATCGACTATATGGTCGTGGCACAGCCGACATGAAAGGCTTTATCGCTTCGGTTCTCGCAGCCGTACCCGCGTTTCTCGAGCGGCCGCTCAAGCTGCCCATCCATCTCGCGTTCTCATATGACGAGGAAGTCGGATGTCTCGGTGTTCGATCGATGCTTGCCGATCTGCAGCAGCGTCCGTACCGGCCGCGCCTGTGCGTGATCGGCGAACCGACCGGATTGAAACCGGTACTCGGCCACAAGGGCAAGCTCGCGATGCGCTGCCATGTGAAGGGCGCGGCATGCCATTCCGCCTACGCGCCGTATGGCGTCAACGCTATCCAGTACGCGGCACGGCTCGTCAACCGGCTCGAGGAAATCGGCGAAACGCTTGCGCAGCCTGAACATCAGGATGCACGCTTCGACCCGCCGTTCTCGACAGTACAGACCGGCGTGATCAAAGGCGGTCGTGCACTGAATATCGTGCCATCCGAATGCGAGTTCGATTTCGAGGTCCGCGCGCTGCCGGGCTTCGATGCGCAGACAGTGCCGGACAAACTCCAGGCCTACGCGGAAACCGAACTGCTGCCGAAAATGCGCGCGGTTCAGCGCGAAACCGATATCCGGCTGCAAGCGTTGAGCGCCTACCCGGCTTTGGCTACCGAGGCCGACAGCGACGCAGCCCGGCTTCTCGCGCTGCTAAGCGAGACGTCCGAATTCGGCACCGTTGCGTTCGGCACCGAAGGCGGCCTGTTCGAGCAGGCCGGTATTCCCACCGTGGTGTGCGGACCGGGGAGCATGGATCAAGGCCATAAACCCGACGAGTTCATTACGTTCGAACAGTTGGCGCGTTGCGATGCCATGATGGTTCGCCTTGCCGATCATCTTTGCACTGCCGACTGAAACCTCTGCAAAACCAGACGAGCATCGTTCTTGCTTGATCTGCTCATCGCAATCGCTCGCCATGACCGTCGTTAAGCGTCAGGCGCGCAGGGCCGCTCCGTCGCGAGCGGCAGGGAGCCGCGATGACAAAGATCGGCATGTCCGCACGCGTTGCAATTTTCGCCGTGCTTTTTGCAGTGCTTGCCGCATGCGGCGGCGGCGGCAGCAATAGCGCAAGCGGAAGCAATGCCGCCGGCGGTCCGGCGGGCGGCGTCCAGTTGCAGGTCGTTTCGTTTGGCGACAGCCTGTCCGACGTCGGCACGTTCGCCCCGCTAGCGAGCCCGGTAGGCGGCGGCCGCTTCACCACGAACCCCGGTCAGGTGTGGGCGCAAAACGTCGCACAGTATTACGGCGACACATTGAACGCGGCGTTCACGATCAGCGCCAGCCACCAGTTGAGTCCTCATGGCGGCTTTGGCTATGCCGAGGGCGGCGCAACCGTTGCAACGCCGGCCAACCTCAACAACTTCCTGATTGATGTGATCGGCGATGTGGAGATGCCGGTCAATCAACAGGTGTCGAGCTATCTGTCCGCGCATGGCAGCTTCAATGGCGGGCAGCTAGTGCTCGTTTGGGCCGGCGCAAACGACGTGCTTCGTGCGGGTGCGCTGCCCGCAGCGGCGCCCATCGTGCAAACGGCCGCGACGACGCTCGCGCAAATCGTCGCGCAGATCGTGCAGAACGGCGCCACGCATGTGGTCGTAGTCAATTTGCCGAATATCGGCCTGTCGCCGAAAGGACTCGCCGCTGCCGACGGCGGCGCGACGCTCACGCAACTGTCGCAGTTGTTCAACGATACGTTGAACGCCGCATTGCAGGCCAATGGACTGCAAGGCAAAGTGATCGAAGTCGACTCCTTTGGCTGGGTGAATCAGCTCGTTGCCAACTTCCAGGCCAATGGCTTCGCGGTATCGAACACCGGCCAGGCGTGCGACCCTTCGAGAACACCCAACAACACGGCACTGCTTTGCTCGCCGGCAACCTATACGACGCCCAACGCGGACCAGACGTATATGTTTGCCGATGACCTCCATCCGACCACACGCATGCACGCCCTTTTTGCACAATTCGTGGAGCAGCAGATTGCAAAGAGCGGCCTTGGACGATAGAGCGCGGAGTCGTAGCGCGCATCAGAGCAGCGGACAAAGGCATCGCTGCACGGTTCCCCAGGAACGCACCTGCGCATTCTCCCCAACCACGCGTGCGCAACCGGTGCTCGGCATCGCGAGTATCACGCGCTAAACGAAGATGGCGCGACTGAAACGTGGTCCCGACTTTACGGCTGGTGAATGAATTCTCGCTGTGGCTCAAAGATCGTAGCCAAGCTGCGCGCGTCCGATCTCCGTCAGGTCATCCAGCGTCGCGCGACCGGCGAAATCCACTTCGAAATGATCGCCCGGAAAATCGGGCGGACTCCTGCCCTCGATAAAGCTGGGCAGTTGCCGTTTCAGATAAGCGTCGTTCTTTGCACAGCCCGGCGCCGACGCGATGTACATCACATTGCTATAGCCGTTGCCGCGATGCGCGTCTTCAACCGCGTGAATCACGTCGCTATGCCAGAACACCGTGTCGCCTGCCTGCATGAGGGGAATCGACGAAAGCGCATCGAACAGCGGCGCGTGATATTCGGACTTGATCGATAGCGCCCGCCCCGGCATCGCACCGCACAGGTCGTCTTCAGCCACATCGTCCTGAAGCGCGCGCAATAAGACGTACACCATCGCGTTCGCCATCGGCACGAGTTGCAGCGTGCCGTCGCCGGGGCCTTGCGGCGTCAACGCGGTCCACCCCTGGAAGGTGCGGAACATCGAGCAGACCGCCGGGGACGGGATTTCCTCGACGTCAGTTCGCCATGCCGCGTCGAACGGGTCGTAATCGCGCCAGTTGCCCGAGAAAACATGGCGATACACCTTGCGGAAATTCGGCTCGATCCAACGCTCGACCGATCCGCCATCGCAATGGGCCGACAGTCCCAGCGATCCGGAGCCCGGAGGCCTGCGACGCAACCGGTCCGCATAAACAGGCACGCGGTCCGGGTCGAAATGCACGCGGCCTTCGCTTTGCACACGCCAGAGCCGGTTCAGAAACACGCGGGCCTGCGTCAGCGCCGTCGATTGCCTTGCGAGCACTTGCGGCTTGGACCAGTACACGCCGTAAATTTGCGGCTTGCTCGAGGCAAGCTGACCGAAGTACTTGTCTTCCGCGCGATTCATCAGCTTTGCGTCGAGGTGGTTACGCTCGACGTATTCAGCAATATCGCGATCCCACTGCTCGACGAGCGAACGATCGAACACCGCGCGTATCACACATGCTCCACGCGACTTGATAAGCGCGATCTGCTCCGTGCCGACACGATTCGCGACTATGTCTTCGAACCGGATCTCGGGAATAACGGGCTCGCCACGGTCGCGGAGCCTCGCGATAAGTTGGGCTTCCTCGTTAATTGCCGCTTCGACGTCGGCAAATACCGCGCGATAGTCAGGCAGTGCTTCGCGCAGTTGCCGCTTTGCGGTCCTGATTGCTGCCGGCAGGTCGTCGATTTGCAATGCCATTGCCCTGTCTCCGTTCAGTGATCGTGCAGGCAATCGTACGTCGGCGCCGAACTCGCGAGTGATACTATCGAGTCAATGTTTTTGCAGATTCGGCCATGAAAGCGACATACGAACGCGTCGAGTTCGGCGACAGCCGTTCAGTGAGGATTTACCACCGGCGGCTGCCGGGAATCCCGTTCGAATGGCACCATCATCCAGAGTACGAATTGACCCTGACGATGAATAGTCAGGGCAAGCGGTATATCGGCGATTCAGTGGCGGTCTATGGCGCGGACGACCTCGTCCTCGTTCCGCCGAATCTGCCGCATACGTGGGCATCGAACCGCTCGATCGATGCGTCGGCTCCGCAAGTTGCAATCGTCGTATGGTTCGACGGCGCCTGGGTGCGCCGCTTCGCGGACGTCTGCCCCGAGTACGGCGGCTTGCGCAATCTTCTGCGTCGCGCCGCGTGTGGGCTTTCGTTCGAAGACGGAGCCAGCGCGCACATGCGCGAGCATCTGGACCAATTGCTCTGCAGCGACCCTCGCGAGCGGCTCAAAGCCGTACTCGATGTGCTGCACTGGTTATCGCAGTTGCCGGCCGCACCGCTCGCGTCGCCGAGTGCGTTCGATGCAAACACGGGTGCGCCATCCGGCCACGAGCCCGAGCAGCTCAATCGCGTGCTGGCATTGATCGACACGCAATTCGCGCATCCGCTGCCGCTTGCGACGCTCGCCAGGGCGTCAGGACTTTCGGAGCGTTCGCTGACACGGCACTTCATGCAACACGTAGGGGAAAGCGTCGGCCGCTATATCACGCGCATTCGAATCGGCCACGCTTGCCGGATGCTAACCGACACGCACATGCCGATATCGGTGATTGCCGCGCGCTCAGGATTTTCAAACGTGGCGAACTTCAACCGGCAATTCAAGGCTGCCAGGCATTTCACGCCCATCGCCTACCGGCGGCAGTTTGCCGGCGCGCGCCGCGCGGAGGACGAGATGGAACCCGCTTTGACCGAACGCTCGCCGTCGCTTGAGCGAAAGGCCGCGCGCTGAGCGATGTGCCTCAGTTGACCGCCCCCGCAAGCCACTTCGCGATATTGATCGAGTAGCGGTGGATGTCGCGCATCGCCTGCTGTTCGGTTTGCATGCCATTTCCCGGCGGTTCGCTCACAAAGCTCGGGGCGCCGTGCTGCGTGTCCCAGTTATAGTCGGCGAAATGGTGAAACGTACTTTCGGCGACGGCGGGCCCGCCATGCGTCGACGGTTCGAACACGACTGCCAGATTGAAGTTGTTCCCGGTGGCTTTGCTTTTACCACGCGCGACCACACGCGCGGGTTCATCGCGCGGCGCATCGACAGCGCCTTCGTGCGGATGCGCGGGCAGGAAGCGGATTGCGCCGGTGGGCGACTCCGGGTCGGCCAGGATCGGATGCGTTGGCCCGACGACCGCGATCTCCTGGTAGTCGCCATTTGCACCCGAGTGAAAATTCGGCCACAGGATATACGACGTGAACGGATCGTCGATCACGCGCTTCGATTCGTCGGGCTCCGGGTTGTGCGTATGAAAGTGATGCGCCTTGCCGACACCGCCCAACGTGCATATCGAACAGCCGAGGTCCATATGATCGCGCGTGACGAGCAGGCCACGGCCTGCCTGCCGGAATCGCGTGATGCCCGCGCAATCTTCGGGCGTCAGTCCATTGCCGACGTCGACCGCAAAGAGCCACAACTGGTCGAATTCCGTTTCGTCGAGGCGGGACAGAATCGAATCGGGCGCGCCCGGCGGATCCCGGTCGCGTGCGACGACATTGAACAGAGCGCGTCCCTCCGCGTCCCGGTACGACCGTAATAATTCTGTCAGGCGGCTAAACCGCGCGATCGACCAGTCGTCGCTAGTGGGCGGAATGGTCGTTTGAAGCAGGATCTGGATGGTATTCACGATGGCTTTCTGGTCGGATCGATGGGTACACAGCGGGGAGCATCAGCGGATCACACAGCGAGAGGCCCCGCCTCGCGAAGTCTCCAACGTTAGCGAAAGCTACGTAATTGTCAAATGAGGTCCGCTTTTAAGCGTCGCTTAAGGCTGGGACGAGAAAGTTAAGCGGCTCGCGAGTTCGTTCTTTGATTTCGATCTCTTGCAACAAGGAGTATGCAAATGCACTTTCGCACCGCCATTGCCGCCGGCGCGCTCGTGTTGGCGCCGGCTCTCGCGTTGGCCGCCGAGCCGATGCTGGTGAAAATCGACGGACAAGTCGTTCCGATCGAGGGGCACACGCATGTCATACAAACCGCTGCCGGACCTGCGCATGTCAGCACATGGAGCTGGCACAGCCCGAACGGCAGCGGGATGATCGAGGTGCAGAGCAGCACGGGCGGCGCGCCGCCGGCGTGGGCTTTGCAACAGATGCGCGACATGCAATCCCAGATGTTGCTCATGCAGCAGCAAATGCAGCAGATCCAGCACGCGTCGCTGAACCAGATGCTGGTCGTGCCGCAGCCGCTTACGGTTCTTTTCGTACCGTCCGTCCCGATGTTCGAGGCTGTGCCCGCCAGCACGCCGGACACGGTGCACCCGGCCACGCCGCTGCATCGGATCTCGCCGTCTCCGATACCGCAGACGCCGGGCGTGAAAGCCTGACGAAGGCCTGGCACCGGTCACTTATCGGTATAGGGTCCAGGCGGCGCCGTGTGCCTGGACCTTTGACTCCGATGAAGTTCTCCGGGAGTGACGCCGTACAGCTTCTTGAATGCATTGCTGAAGTGGGCCGCGCTGACAAATCCGCACTGCCATGCCACTTCGCTGATGCGCAGCGCCTCGCCTCCGGTCGCAAGGATTCTCTTTGCCCTTGCCAGACGCTGATGCAGCAGATAACGCGTCATCGAAGTGCCGTCGCGCTCAAAGAGCTTGGTCAGATAGCCCCTCGACACACCCATTGCGTTCGCCACCGCTTCCACCGTCATGCTCTCGTCGCCGACGTGGCGCTTGATGTAACGTTTGACCTCTCTTAGCATCGCGTCGGAACTGCGCGTGCGTCCGGGCGCACTCAAATCGTCGGCAACAATTTCCATCAGGTCGATCAGGTGCTCGGCGGTCAGCTTCTTCCCATGGGCAGTGCAGTGCTGTCCGTAAGCGGCCGTCGATGCGATAAACGACCGCAGCACTGCAACATCCGGCGACGTCACATCCGGCATGAACATCTTGCGGCTGTGCAGCGCGGCACCGCGCTTCTCAAGCGCCGTTCGCGGCAAACGCAGCGCTAGTCCGCGAGCATTGCCATGCGATGTCTGCGTATATTCGATGCTAGCGTCGAACAACAACAGCGCCCCTTCCGCCACGCTCAATCGGACCCCGTCCTGCTCCATGTCGATCGCGCCGCTTTCCACAAGCAGCATGACGAGCGCATGACTTCTCCAGTTGTTTTCTCCGCGCCCCGGAATCCACGTCCATTGCTGTCCCGACAAATCCGCGATTTCAAATCGAAGGTCCTCCATGAACCACGATGCGACCCGCAGATCACGCTGAATTTCCGAAGCAAATTTGCACTCCATGCTCCAGTTCGTTCTCACCAGGTCGCGCCACTCATCTTCGGTTCTGGCGATCTGGCCATCAAGCGATTGTGCGGCGAAGCGCATCATCCCAATATCATCCGTAGCCCGCAATCGGACGCAATTCCCAGAAAAGTTTTAGCGCGTGTCAGTCATAGCATACCTAACTACCTTACACGTCGAAGCCGATCGTTAAGACGTATCCTTACCGCAAAGAGGTACGCAGAATAGTCTATTTGCGTTTCCTCATGGTTGACTGACGGATGAATCGCTTGTCTGAAAATTCGCGAGTTTTACGTTGCATTAACTGATGCGCTGGCCCGGAATAAACGGTTACCTCATATGTTCATGACTGAGCGGAATCAACAGCTTCGAGCGGACGCACGGACGCTGCTCGAAGCCACAACAAACTTCATACTGAAACAGGTTGAAACTGATTCATGTCAAGAGAACCTCAGCAATGGGATGTCGACTTCACCAACGCGGAGTCGTGGGCTACGGTCATGGCGGATAGCTACGACGTTCGTTCTACGCTTACGCGTTCTTCCTTGGCCGGTTGCTCGATCAAGGCTCGACAGATGGGCGAGGTTCAGGTGACGAGTGTCCGCCTGGCCGGGCAAAACATCTCTCCGCTCGAGAATCGGTTCAAGGAAGTGGGAGGGGAGGACGATTACCTATACTTCAAGATCGTCCAAAGCGGAGCGTTCGATCTGATAAGCGGTAAAGACCAGCAATCGTTCGGTCCGGGCAGTGCGCTCTTTGTTAATCCCGATAGCAACTTCACCGAGATCTACCGGGAGCCCACCGAACTTCTGCTACTTCGCCTGCCCAAAAAAGCGCTACGCGAACGTGGCGGTCACGATGCAGTCCAGCAATATCTGGCACCCGATATCCAGTGCCCTGACGTTCGGGCAGTCAACGAATTCGTGCAATACGTCGAAAGACAGGCAGGTGCGGTCAGCCCCTATCTGTCGGATCAGCTAAGCCGTCACTGCCTCGATATGATCGACACGCTTCTCACGCGTCCGGGAAGTGGGGCTAACCGGCCGCGCATCGCAACCGCGTTCCATGCGAAGCAAACAATCATCCGCCTGCTTGGCGAGCAACGACTTAGCGTCGAGCGCATCGCTGCGGAAACGGGCGTATCGGTCAACCAGCTGAACCGCCTGATGAAGGCCGATGGTCTGTCGCCGATGCGCTTCGTGTGGCAAATGCGTCTCGAGCGCGCATCGCGCCTGCTCTCCTCGCCCGAGCAAGGCAAAGTGTCGATCAAGGAGGTGGCGTATCGCTGCGGCTTCTCAAGCGAAGCGCATTTTAGCCGCGCGTTCAGGAGCCGCTATGGCATGACTGCGCAGCAGTTCTTGCGTCGATCGAGCCGTGTCTCCGATTGATCGCGGGTGACGACTCGTATGACGGCGCTGTCAACCGGCGCCGCTTTTACTTGCTGTTTTGCGCCAGCGCACCACTGCTGTTGGCACCGACGAACAACGAGGTCAAGAAGTTCGAATTCGATTGCGCCTGTGCCAGGATCGTATTGAGAGCGGTGAACTGGTCGTTGAATTGCGAGGTCAGCTGCGCGGCAAAGTCGTCGAGATCGTTCTGCTGCTTCGCGAGATTCGCGATGTCGGCAGTCAGGTCGTTCGTGCGATTCGCGATAATGCCTTGTCCCGAGGTGTACGAAGTCAGCACCGAGTCGAGCTGCTGCGCAATGCCGTTGGTTTTGTTGAAAAGCGCGCCTATCAGCGCCGGATTGTTGGTGACGGCGTCGTCGAGCGTGGGGCCGTTCGGGTCCGCATCGATCTGCAACTCGGCAAACGGCTGGCCGCCCGTATCTTTCTGAAACGTAATGCCGAGCGACGCAAGTGTGCCTTGCAAACCGCCGTTCGACACAAGGCCGCCCACGATGCCGCCAAGCGACGCGCCGATCTGGTTGATCATTTCGTCGCCGAGCAGTATGCCGCCGCTGCCGGGCACGTTCGCCGTGCCTGGCGCGGCGAGCGAATTCAGCTGGTCGATCACCGTGTTATAGGCGGTCACGAACGCTGAGAGATCGTTTTCGACCGCCCCGTCGTCCGGCGCGACAGTCAGCGTCTGCGGGCCCAGCCCTTTCGCCGTCAGCGTGAGCGTAATGCCGGGAATCGCGTCGGAAATCGTATTCGTCGAGTTGGTGACGGGCACGTTGTTCACCGTGAGCTGCGCGTCTTGCGCGGCCTGCGACTGCGTCCAGAAGCTGTTGTTCGACGCGATCGCGGACGAGCCCACCGGCGCATTCGGGTCCACGCTGGTGGACGAAGTCACCGCGAACTTCGCGAGCGCGCTGTCGCTCGCCGCACCCGTCACGCCGATGCTGATCGTATTGGCCGCGCCCGTCGAAGTGGACTGCAAACTCAGCGCCGGCCCGTTCTGGCCTGTGATGATGGTCGCCCTGATACCGGGGTTGCCGGCAGCCGAATTGATTGCGTTCACAACATCATCAAGGCTGTCGTTCGACGAATCGACGTTGATCTGAAACGACTTCGCGCCGGCCCCGCTGCCAAGCGAAATGGTCAACGTGCCCGAGCCCAGCGCGTTTGCATCGGATTGGGAAAAGCTGCCGGAAGTGATGGTCTGGGCCTGAGCGATCTGCTTCGTGTCGATCTGATACGTGGCCGCCGATGCGCCCGACCCCGCCTTTGCCGTAATGCCGTCGCCGCTCAGCGTCGCGCTGAACGACGATAGCGCGCTGCCGTTCAGAAATGGCGCGAGCGCCGTCTCGAGCCCGAGCATCGTACCGGATAGCAGCCCGAGCCCGCCGATCTCGGTATTGTCGTTCGATGACTGCGTAGACAACGAGGCTGCAGGGCCCGCTATTCGTGCTTTGACCAGCGTCGTTACAAGCGAATTGACGTCGAGCGGAGTGCCGGTCGAGCTGGAAATCAACGACTGGGCGGCCTGCTGAACGGCTTTTGCCGCGGCCTGAGCGGCGGCAGCTGCCGTGGCGCCAACGGGTGAAGTCGACATTCGGATACTCCATGCGGCCTGTGCGGCCGGTTTATAAGGCTATCGGGACATGACGCGGATCCGAAACGATGTCCGCGCGTTCTCGCTCGTGGATGAGCCTGCCTGCATACTCGTGCGGCCCACCCACGAGTCAGTCGCAATGTTTAGTGCGGGAGTAGACTGAGCACTTGCTGGGGTATCGAATTCGCTTGCGCGAGCACCGAGATACCGGCTTGCTGCAGCACTTGCGCCTTGCTCAGGTTTGCCGTCTCCTGCGCGAAATCGGCGTCGGTGATCTGCGATTGCGCGCTTGCGAGGTCGGTCGACTCGTTTTCCTGAGATTGCGAGATTGCGGTAAAGCGGTTCTGCACAGCGCCGAGCGATGCCTGGATATTCGCGATAGTGGCGAGCGCGTTATCGATAGACAGCAACGCGTTGTTCGCGCCCTGCGTCGTGCTGATGTCGATGTTCGCGACCGAGCTCGGCACATTGAGTGTGTCGATGCTCGCGAGCGCACTACCCGCCGGCTGTGCACCCGCCGCAGTCGAACCGATCGTGCTGGCCGGCACGCTGGCAAAGGAGAGCGCGCCGCCTGCGGCGACACTGAAAAGGCCCGCCTGTGCGCCCGAGCCCAGTTGATTGCCGTGCTGATCGAGAAACTTCAGACCGCCCTTGCCGTCCGACTCGACCGTGACCGACGTGATCGTGTTCGTGTCGCCCGCGGGGGCATCCGTGCCCGTCGAGGAGTCGATGTTGATGCCCGAGATGACGCCGAAAACCGTGCCGTCCGTTGCGCCGGAACCCGCACTGGCGGCGGATGAGATCGCGGCGAGCTGGTTCGCCGGCGTAAGCGCACTGCTGCTTCCCACCGACAGCGACGAGACGCCGTTGGTTGTCGTCGTGGTGAACAATGATGACGACGCGGCCGTGGAAATTGCATTGCCGTTCTGATCGGTGAAGGTGAAGCCACCGCTGCCGTCCGAGATTACGTTGATCGACGTGATCGCGCCGGGGCCGCTTGCTTCCGTGCCGTCCGCGTTCAGATTCAGGCCCGTTATCGTGCCCAGCGTATTGCCGGCCTGCACGAATCCGCCCCCGAGCGATGCCGCCGAAACGCCCTGGCTCAGGTCAAGCGAAACTGTCTGACCGACGTTTGCGCCCACCTGCACATTGATGACGCCGGCTTGACCGTTGAGCAGGCCGAGGCCGTTAAACTGCGTTTGCGAAGCGATACGGTTCACCTCGCTGATCTGCTCCGCAACCTCCTGTTGCAATGCTGCCTGGTTGGACGGCGTCAACGTTCCGCCGGCTGCTTCACCGGCAAGCTGGCGAATGCGCCCCAGACTTGCAGTGATCTGCGTGAGCCCCGTACCGGCCGTCTGCACGAGCGAGACGCCGTCGTTCGCATTCGATACACCCTGATTCAAACCATTGATCTGCGTTTGCAGCGAAGTGGCGATCGCGAGACCTGCTGCATCGTCGTTCGAGCCATTGATGCGCCTACCTGACGAGAGGCGCGTGATCGCCTGAGACAGCGCGCTACCCGAGGCATTGAGGTTTTCCTGAGCGACGAGCGAGGGAATATTGCTATTGATGCTAAGCATGAGGTTTTTCCCCTAAAGAATCGAGTCTTTGAGACTCGCGACATTAAGATCGGCGGAAGCATATTGATTGCCGGCCGCCTTAGCCCGCGTTGACGGCAATGATCGAAGCGGCTTGAGGGGAAACACCGCATAGGCTTCATTCACGCAAGAGAAAGTCGTCATACGCGCAAGCGGCGATGCGGACGATCGAAGAAGATAGTGTCGCGGTAATGAGTTCGGACATCGGCATGCCAGAGAACACTGCAAGCGCCCAATCAGACGACAAAGCCATCGCTATCACGCTAGCCATGCGCGTGATCGACGGTTCGTTTTCGACGATCGCGATCAGCGCTCGCGACTTGACGGCATTCTTTGCGTTGTTAAGCAAATGTCATCGCGAAGCATCCTGCAAGAATGCAGCGGCCATCATGGCGAAGCGATTGCAAATCGACGATGCGCTACGCGACTCGCTTAACACCTTTGAACTGGCAAGCTGCCTTGCTTCATTAGCACGATGGGAAGAAGACGAGGGAGCCTTCGAAAAAGCAGCACTCGCTCTTGCGAAACGCTTATCGATCGGGCGAGTATCGCCAGGCCATCTGAACGGACAAGCTATTGCCAACTGCTGTGTCGCATTAGCAAAATGGCATGACGCACCGGTGTGCAAAGAGGCGTGCCGCCATCTGGCAGGCCGTATCGCGGCGGACGAAGCGATCGTGCGCCAGCTGAATGGCGTGCGCCTCGCGATCTGCATTCATGCACTGAGCCGATGGAGCGACGATGACGCATGTCGTGCCGCCGGCGTGCGTCTTGCAAGGCGAATATCCGAAGATGGAAACTTGCGGCACAATCTGAACGCACGGTATCTCGCTGTCTGCCTCGATGCATTGGCTCAATGGCCGTCCGATGATGTGTGTCGGCGTGCATCGGTGCAGTTGGCGCGCAGGATCTCAACGGACTTATCGGTGTGCGAGCGACTCACCGCAAAGCATTTCATCAATTGCCTGAAAGCGCTCAGCACCTGGAACGATCAAGCCGCATGCAAAGCAGCCGGGATGCGGCTTGTAAAACGTCTCGCGGACGATGGCGCACTGTTGCAACAACTTGCCGCTGCGCGTTACGCGGGTGATTGCATGAACGCACTGAATAGTTGGCCCAACGAAGAAGCATGCTTTCGGGCCGCAGCCGAGGCCGTGCACCGTCATCGCGACGCCGTCGCTCATGAAGCAACTGTCGATTGAGCACGAAAGGCAAATGACAGCTTATCCACATCGAGAGAAGTCCCGATAGTCTTAAGTGCTTTTCTGCTCCAGTCTCCAATTCCTTACCTGCTTAATAACGGAGACAGGACGTGCAAATAACGAAGCTTGCGAGAACGGCGCTGGCCTGTGCGGCCATTGCCGCCGGCACTGCACCGGCACTATCGGCTGAGCCGCAAGGCGCCTACGGACCTCCGCTCGAAACCGTCAAGACCTTCGATACATTCAAGCTCGTCGGCATCGGCGTCTCCCACGAGGGCCGCATTTTCGCGAGCGCGCCCGCTGCGCAGTCCGGCGACAAGCTCGTCGAGGTCAATGCGCAAACCGGCGCGATCACTCCCTATCCCGATGAAGCCTGGAACACGTCCGGCAAGGACACGGAGCATGAGTGGGTGGTTCCACAGGCGATGTGGGTCGACAAAGCCGATCGTCTATGGGTGCTCGATTCCGGGCGAGCGGTGCTGACCGCCGCGGGTGAGGGCGCAAAGCCCAAGCTTGTCGAGTTCGATTTGAGCACCAACAAGGTGATACGCAGCTACGGCTTCGACGGCACCGTTGCACCGACCGATTCGCTCAACGACGTTCGTATCGATCTCGTGCATGGCTACGCATATCTGACGAACATCGGCAATCGCGGCAGCCTCGTCGTCCTGAACCTCAAGACCGGCCAATCGCGGCAGGTTCTTGCCGGCGATCGATCGACGTATGCCGATCCCAAACAGCACCTGATGATCAACGGGCAACCGGCACTAACGAACGACGGCAAGATCGTTGCGATTCATGCCGACGGTATTGCACTTTCGCCGGACGCGAAATGGCTTTACTACCGCCCGCTAACCGATCACAACTACTGGCGGGTGCCAACGAGGGCGCTGACCGATGCAAAGCTCAGCGCGAGCCAACTGTCGCACAAGGTTCAGTATCTCGGCTCGGCGGAACTGACAGGAGGCTTGATCATGGACCAGCATGGGACGCTGTATGGCGGCGATCTCGAACACAGCACCATCGTCGCGCTCGATCTCGATCCCGCTACGCACAAAGTCAAATCGCAGCTCTTCGTGCGCGCGCCCGGCAAGCTTTCGTGGGCCGACGGGTTTGCGATCAGCCAGGGCTACATGTACATCGCGGATTCCCATCTCTGGGAGGTGACGTTCAAGAACCATTTGCCGCGTTCAGGGCCCTTTACGATCTTTAAGGTAAAGCTTGGCGGATGAGAGTCACGCCCCCGCCGCTGGAACGCGGCGGGGGCGTGCGACGCCGCTTCAAACGCGGCTGTCGGCGTCAAAACCGATGCTTCATTCCAACCGCAATGACCACCTGCTCGTTGCCCGCCGACGGGTCAAGCGTATAGACACTCGCGTCGAATGCCCCATTGCCGTTTCCACCGCCGACTCGCTGATAAACGCCTTCCAGATAGACATCGGTGCGTGGCGAGAACAGATAGTCGGCCTGAGCCATGACCTGATTCCAGTGCGGCGACGCTGAGGTGAAGCCCTTGGAGGCTCCGCTGAATTCACCCGTGGTGTAGGTGTACGACGCGCCGAGGCTCAGGTCCGGCCGCAGGAAATACCGGCCGTTGATTTCAAAGTTGTCGAATTTCATCGACGTCCCCGCAAGTGCGCCGACGCTCGTGCTGCCGTCCTGTAACAGCCCCGTGATGTTGTCCGTCACGGAGTGAGTCCACACGACGCCAACCGACGACTTGCCGAATTTGTATTGCGCACCGGCACCATAGATCTGCTGACGGCCGCCGGTCGTCAACGCGTCACCGTCGCCCGTGCTTGCTGCGCCCGATGCGTTGGCCAGCGCCGGGTCGGCCGTGCGGTTGATTTGCAGATAGGCGGCGCCGAAACTGAACGGGCCGTACGCGTAGCTTGCACCGAAGCTATAGGCGCCGTTGTTGGCGAAGTTATCCGCCTGGTTCGAGAACGCATACATCGCACCGGCCTTAAAGCCGCCATACGTTGCGCTGCTGAACTTGACCGAATTGTTCAGGCGCAGATCGTTGTTCAGGTTGTCGTTGTCGTAGACGTGCGTCGCCAGGTTGCCGCCGAAGCCTGAACCGGTCGCGCTCAACGGTGCGACGAAGTCGACGAGGAAGTCGTATTGCCGGCCGAGCGTCAGCGTACCGTACTGATTCGAATGGAGACCGACCCATGCCTGTCGGCCAAACAGGTCGCCGCCGTTCTTGAAGGTGCCATTATTTACATTGAAACCGTTCTCGAGCCAGAAGACTGCACTGAGCCCTCCGCCAAGGTCCTCCGTGCCCCGCAGGCCCCATCGCGACGTAAAGACGTTCCCGCTTTGCAACGAAAACGCACTGCCGCCTGGCGACGTCGCACTCGAAGGGGTAACGCGCGCGTTATTCTGGTACACCACACCTGTATCGATCAGGCCAAACAGCGTCACGCTGCTTTGCGCATGGGCGGCTCCCGCAGCAAGCAGGGCGGCGCCTGCGGCACAACATCTGATCTTCAGCAACATTACATCTCGTTTCACTGGTATTCCCCGGTTGAGTGATCGGCAGTCGCCTCGGGCGACGTGCGGTATCGTCCGGCATCGCTGCGATGACGAGAGATGGAATGCTTTATTTCAGTGGTAGCGGAAGTTCGTCACGCTCGCTAAACAAATGTTTATCGACGCGGCTCCGGCAGATGCTTGCGCGGCGACATAGCCCGCATATTCGGCAAACGAACCCTCTGAAGACGGCAACGGCCGATTGGATGTCGCGCGCTCGCGACAGCGGAAAATGCATGACCGCGGTCTACCGCGGGCAGATCCGCGCGTCTCGTGTGCAATCGGTAAAGCGGTTGTCACACATGCAATAGGCGTTTCTCGTGCACGCACACGCTTGCGGCTACCTCTACCATTTGCTTGAGCTTGCAACGAGAAAGGAATAGCAGATGAGTTGTTCATCCGAAGATGCATTCGCCGTCAAGCGGTCTGGCCGGTCGAAAGAGTTCGATCCGAAAGTCTGCTTTCTCGCGCTAGGCACGTTCGCCATCGGCACCGACGCGTACGTGATCTCCGGCATTCTTGCTTCCGTAGCGCGCGATCTTCACATCGGCATCAATGCGGCGGGCCAGCTGGTCAGCTGGTACTCATTTACGTATGCCGTCGCAGCTCCGGTACTGGCGGCGTTCATCGGCCATCTGAAGAAGCAGAACGTAGTTGTCGGCGCACTGATCCTGTTTGCGGCAGCCAACGCCGTCTGCGCACTCTCAACGACCTTTGAGCTTCTCGTCGCCGCACGCGTGGTCGCCGCGATTGCGGGCAGTCTTTATACGCCGACGGCCTATACGCTCGCGGCTACGCTCGCTGCGCCCGAAATGAAGAGCAAGGCGCTTGCGGTCGTCGCTTTGGGGTTGACGTCGGCGACCGCGCTCGGTGTTCCGATCGGCACGCTGATCGGACAGCACGCCGGATGGCACGGCACATTCTGGCTTGTCGTCGTCCTGTCGCTGGTGGCCGCAGTAGCAATCCGCGCGGCGCGGGTATCGTCGGGCGACGGGGCGCTTGCCCCTTCCCCGGGACTCATCGCGCGATTCAAACCGCTCACGCATGGTTCGACCTTGCTCGCGTTGTTGCCCGCCGTCGCAATCGGCTCGGCGTACTTTCTCACGTACACCTATCTTGGCGCGATACTCGGTGCCCAAGGCTTTCCTGCGCGCCAGATCGCGGCGGTCTTCGTGGCGTCCGGCATGGGCGGTGTGGCCGGCAGTTTCGCGGGCGGTCAGCTTGGCGTGCGCTTCAAACCTGTCGCCGTGCTCGTGGCGACGTTCGTCGTGCTCGGCATCGATGCGGCATTGCTTGCGTTTTCGATGCTGTCGTTCTGGACTGCCGCATTGTCGTTATCGATTCTGTCGGCCAGCGGCTGGCTATTCCTGCCGGTTCAGCAGTCGCGGCTTCTCAGGATCGTCGAACCGCATCACGCGCAGCTCGTGATGGCATTGAACAATTCGTGTGTCTACCTCGGCTCGGCTGCAGGCACCGTAATCGGCGCCGCCATCATTCGCGCCGGGGTCGGTTTGCAGGATCTGCACTGGGCATCGGCGGCACTGGCCGTTGTCGCGCTGGCCACGCTTGCGCTCAGCTATCTACGCAGCGGGCAGTGAGCGCGCCATGCCGACTGCGGTGACAAATCCGGTGCTAACGGTATGGCGCGAAAGTGTTTAGACAGTCAAGCTCCTCTAACACGCGGTCGGCGCGACCCGCTCTATCTCCAGGCCGAACAGCGGACGCAATCGCGTGCCGAGGACATTGCCGAAAAACGCGGCGACGAGCCAGAGCCATCCATGCACACTGCCTGACACGATGCCGCTGAAATACGCGCCAATGTTGCAGCCGTATGCAAGGCGCGCGCCGTATCCGAGCAGCAATCCGCCGACGACCGCAGCCACGAGCGAGCGCAGCGGCACGCGCCAGACGGGCGCATAGCGGCCGGCCAGCGCGGCCGCCAGCATCGCGCCGATCACGATGCCGATATCCATGACCGAGGTCACGTCATGCGAGACCGGCGCGGCGAGCGCCGCGGCGTTCGGCTTGCTGGTCCAGTATGCCCAGTTCGCGACATCGAAGCCGAGCGAGGCGGCCGCCTTCGCGCCCCACAGCGCGAACGCCGACGTGATGCCCCATGGCCGCCCGGAAAGCGCGAGCGTCGCAAAGTTGAGCACGGCAAGCGCGATTGCGCCTGCCAGCAGCGGCCATGGCCCATGCAGCCACGGCGACGTGTGAGGCGGCTGCGTATGTGCGGCGACGAGCCGGCCATGCCTGCGTTTTTCGATGACGACGGTTATTGCCGCGATCAGCGCAAAGAGCGCCCAGTTGAGGAACAATGCGGGCGCGACGCCGAGCATTTTCACGAGCGAGATCGCGGGCAATTGCGGCAGCGCGGTCCAGAAAGGCATGTGCATGGTCGCGATGACGGACCCGGCGACGAACCCGATCAGCGTGACGATCATGCGCGTGCTGCCGCCGCCGACCGTGTACAGCGTGCCCGACGCACAGCCGCCGCCGAGCTGCATGCCGAGTCCGAACATGAATGCGCCGACGACGACCGAGGTGCCCGCCGGCGACACGAGGCCTGTGACAGGATGGCCGAACAGCCTGCCCGCTGCCAGTGCGGGAAAGAACAGTGCGACCCCGATGGCCAGCATGAGCATCTGCGCGCGCAGGCCGGCGCCGCGGCCGTCGGCAATAAATACGCGCCACGCGGACGTGAAGCCGAACGCCGCGTGGTAAAGCGCGATGCCGAGCAGCGCACCGACCACGTACAACGCCGCTTGTACCGCGCTGACGGTCTGCACGAGGTACCACGCACCGGCGACGATCAGCAGCAAGGCCACGCCTAGTGGACCGGGATCGATAGCGGCGCGGCGGGAAATCGGGGAAGCAAGATCGGACATGTCGAGTGCGTTTATAAAGACGTGGGCAAAACGCATATTTTCTCGCGATTAGCGCAAGCTTGCACGGCGTGAAAGCAGGCGGCGCAGCGATGCTTCCCGTGCACTGCGCCGCACCCGGCCGATCGGCGCGTCGCGCTTGTACGACGAATTGGTTGCGAGAATCGATGATGCTCGGCGATCGGGGATTCGATGGGCAATCAGTGCGATTTTGAAGCGGCGCAAGTCGCCGCTGTTGTAGCGTGTCCCTTTGCGTGCCCCTTTGCATGTGCCTTCCTCGGAGCATCCCAAATTCAAGGAGATCGCGACATGAGCAATGCAAAAACAGTCGACATGAAACTGGAAGTGGTCGTCATTCCGGTAGCGGACGTCGATCGCGCGAAGCAGTTTTACGCCGCCTTAGGCTGGAGGCTCGACGTCGATATCGTGAAGGACGAGCAGTTTCGCGTCGTGCACTTCACGCCGCCCGGTTCGCACTGCTCGATTCTGTTCGGCACGGGCGTCACCACCGAAGCGCCGGGCTCGGTGCAAGGACTTCACCTGATCGTCTCCGATGTGGTGGCTGCCCGCGAAGCGCTTGTCGCGCGTGGTGTCGACGTGAGTGAAGTTTTTCACGACGCAGGCGGGCTCTTCCATCATGCCGGCGAAGAAGGACGCGTAAGCGGCCTGCATCCTGCGCGCAACAGTTACGGATCCTTCGCTTCGTTTAGCGATCCCGATGGAAACGGGTGGGTCTTTCAGGAGGTCACGACCCGCCTGCCTGGACGCGTCGACGCGCAAAACATCGCGTTCACATCGTCGCAAGAGCTGGCGGCGGCACTCCGGCGTGCCGCCGCCGCGCATGGCGAGCATGAGAAGAAGACCGGCAAGCATGACGAAAACTGGGCCGACTGGTACGCCGACTATCTGGGGCGCGAGTCGGGCGGGTGACTCGCCGTTGGCCGATGAGCAGGCAATCAGCGCTGTGCACTCGTGTTGGCGCCGACATTTGCGCCAGGATTTCCACCGGAACTTGCGCCGGTATCGGCGAACACCGGCTGCACAGCGGGCTCCAACGCGTTCGTGTCATCGATATTCGGCGCGGCTGCTTTCTCGGCTCGCCAGCGCACACGTGACTCGTGCATCGTTCTTAGCGCAAGGCGCGCCATTTTCACCCATCCGGAAGGGTGCGGGTCCGCGAGCATGCTGAGTGCACGCGCATAGTCGAGGGTGAGGCCGGGCGTCCACGCCATTGTCGCTGCGCGCTTTCTGACTTGTGCCGCAACCCATAGTTCAGGCGTCACGGCGATATGTAGAAACGGCTTCCAGCCACGGTCCATTCCCCACGCGCGCGCCGACGCTCCTTCGATTGCCGCTTCCAGCGCTTTCGCGACCGTGCTCGAGCAGTTGCGGTATGTCAGGTTGTAGATTGTCGTGCGGCGATATTCGGCCCAGAAACGTTCGAGCCGTTGCGCATCGTAGTTGTGTATGCGGACCTGACGCGTGGAAGGACACCACGCTTTCGCTTCGGTCTGGTAGTCGGGCTGGAACACGCCAGGCACGTCGTTATCCCGCGTCGCACGCAGGATGCGCGAGAACTCGTCCGGCGACCGCTCGATTTCAATGGCCGGGTACAGGCTGATATAAACGCCTTCCGCCGACTCGAGCGCGGCATGGCCTGTCGAGATCGCGCCGTTTCGATCGACCGCGGCTATGTAGCGGTCGATGATCGGCTGCCGTCGTGCCTGCGATTTCGCCGAACCGACCGGCGTCCACACGTGTATGGTCAGAACATGGTCGCGCCGTTCGGCAGCGTCGCTGGACGCGTTCGGCGACGGAGGCTTCGGTACGTCCTGCGTGGACATTTCTGTGGATGCTCGTGCCCGCATTGCGGCGGCTTCCATCGCCGCGACCTTATGCTCCGTGCGCTTTTCGTCGGCCACGACGGGGTTTGTCGCCATGCGCCGCACACGGACCGCGAGCAAGGTCATGTTCCAGCCGCCGAACAGCAGTCCGAACGCGACACAGTATGCGATGGTGCCCGCATAGTGATCGGGATAGGGCTGGTAGAAAAAGATCGCAATGGCGATTTCCAGTACGCCGCCCGCAATCGCCACCTTCCATGTGCGGTAGCGCACGAGTGCCGCGGCAATGATCTGAAGCGTGCCGTCCGCGAGAAACAGCGTGCCGAAAATCAACGACAGGATGAAGTTGCCGTGCACGCCTCCGATCAGCACGAGCCCGGCGGACACGATAAAGGTCACACCTTTGACATAGCGCAGCGTGCGCTGTCCGCCTATGCCGGTCCAGGCGACCGCTAGCGTAGCGAGGCCTTCGAGCAGAAGCAAAGCGACGAATGGAACGATGGGGAACCAGAGCGCGCCGTCGAGCGCATCGCAGAAAATCACCACCCCTAACACGGTGCTTAGAAATCCTACCGCGAGCAGTTCGCGCCAGCGCGTGCGCAGATAGTCGACACCGAGCAGGATCATCACAAGACGGACCATGGCTTGATCTTCCCTTCGTCTGGAGACCGTGGCTGAGGAACCGCAACTGAACCAACGCACCGACCGCCGGCAACACAACGATGATAGTTCGTCGTGCACGACTCGACGTGGGCTTTGATTTTGTTCAGAACAATTCAACGTCGTCGCATTGCGCCCGTTCGGCACCCTGACTATCGAATCGTCATACCGTAATGTCGAACGCAGCGTTCAACCAGTTGGCCTCCCGCCTGCGTGCAAATCTGGAATCTGCTCGGCGCCGTCGAATACTTTCTGTTATCCCGGTGCTACGGTTAGATTGCGGCAAAGCGCGACTCAATCAAACTTCAACCCGATCAGGACGCGGACATGAAACTTGGCAACAGCGACACCGCAGTGGTATTTATCGACCCTCAAAACGATGTGCTCAGCGAGCATGGCGTGAACTGGGGAGTGGTAGGCGCGAGCGTGACGGAAAACCGCACGGTCGACAATATGGAGCGCATCTTCAAGGCGGCGAAAGCACAGCAATACGAAGTCTTTATCTCGCCTCACTACTTCTATCCGACCGACTACGCGTGGAAGTCATACGGTCCGCTCGAGCAAGGCGAAGTGGAGACTCGCAGTTTCGCGCGCAAGGGGCCACTGAATCTCGGCGGGTTCGAAGGATCGGGCGCGGACTGGCTTGCACGGTTCAAGCCATACATCGAAGACGGCAAGACTGTCGTGGCGAGCCCGCATAAGGTATGGGGGCCGCAGACCAACGATCTGACTCTGCAATTGCGCAAACGAGGTATCGGCAAGGTGGTGCTCGGCGGCATGCTGGCCAACATCTGCGTCGAATCTCACCTGCGCGAACTGCTCGAGCAGGGCTTCGAGATCGCGGTCGTGAAGGATGCGACTGCAGGGCCGCGGCACCCCGTGTGGGGAGACGGCTATCAGGCCGCCCTGGTCAACTACCAGTTCCTTGCGCACGCGGTGCTGACAACCGACGAGGTCGTGGCCGCGATGCAATAAGCGAGGCGGCGTTGCCGCTCGATGTCTTTGCGAAGCGAAACAATTCGCTTGCGCTGGGAGTGGCTTCAGGTCCCCGTTGTGACGGGGACCTGGATCTTTTTCGCTGGTTCGCTTCGCACGAAGCGTTTAGATAGCGCGCGCCGCACGGGAATATCGACATACCTGTCGAGGATGGCAATCAGCGCCAGCATCGCGCAAAGAAACGCCAGAAGTGCATCGGCGCCATACATGCGCTCCCTGTTGACGGGAAGCTTAGACAGGAACATGAGGACGGGCACGTGCGTGATGTAAAGACCGTACGATATTCGCCCAAGTCTCGCGAACACCGGTGCGACGCATGACGGAGGTTCCGCGACGGTGGCGATATAAACAAGTGCCGGCACGCCTAGAAGGACTTCGGCTGCGCTGGCAATACCTGTCCAGGTTGCAGGCACATTGATGCAAAGCATCAGTGCCGTACAAACCAAGGTTAGTGCGGATATGCCGGCGCTTTTGCGATGATGCGCTGTACGCCGACGATACAGGAGCACGCCTATGGAAAATGAGAATACGACTCGCGCGAGCGCAACGTACCAACCGGACACATTCCATCCGGCGTCAAGGCTGTCGTGCAAAAGCGAGCATACGAAAACAACCGCCCCTGACAGAACGATTACCGATACGAGAGCGTATGTGTTGTCTTTTCTGACGAATTTCGCGTATGCGCAATTTGCAACGAGTTCATAGAGCAGAGACCATGCGGGATTATTGACCGGGTAGAGAGGCTTGGCTCTCGACGGCAACATCAGCAGCGGGAGCAGCACTAGCGACGCCATGCTTATCGCCGATCGTATGCCTGCAGGTTGGCTACCGGGCTCCTGGAAAAAATGTTCGAAGAGGCCGACAAACGTCCCGAGCAGATAAAACGGCAACAGACGTATCAGCCTTATCTTCAGGAACGAAAAGAAGGTGAGACTTCCGGATTTCAGTCGTGACTCATATGCGTTTGCTACAACGAAGCCGCTCATGCCAAAGAAGATGTCGACCGCAAGATAGCTTTGCTGGAATTGCGGCGAAGTGAACATCACAGGTGCATGACGGAACACGATCAGAATTGCGGCTAGCCCCCGTATTGCATCGAGGTTGGTGTACTTGCGTTGAGTCATGCGGGTGCCGGCTTCCCTTCGGGTCGAAATCAATGCTGTGGCCAACAGCGCAGGCCGTTCAGCGGCGCGAGTGCGCAAGGATAGCGCATGCGGCAGCTACCCCCTCCTCTTTCAACTCCTGTCAGGTGTGGCACGCGAACAAGACGCCGCCGCGCACACGCGTGTGTCAGCGGCAAACGGCAAAATTGGAGTTCTTGACCTTCCCAGTGTGGGAAGGTCCATGCTGTCACCGTTTTCCCGGCCACCGGCTTTCGCCCGAATACCGTTCAAGCCTGGGTGCGAAACCAGGACGGAAGGTCGTACTGTAGTTCTCAACCAAGGAGATGCAACATGCACAAGCGGGTCCTCGTTCGAGCTTTCGGAATCTGTACGGCGTTCGCGATCGGCGCGGCCGGCGCAGCCGCCAACGCGCAGCAGGCTGCGTCGATGCCGGGCATGCATATGAACATGGCCGGTTCCTCGGCTGACTCCTCGCCAGCCACACAGGCATACCAGGAGGCAGACCAGAAAATGATGCAGCACATGAGCGCGCCCCCATACACCGGTGATGCGGATAAGGACTTTGTTACGCACATGTTGCCCCACCATCAAGGCGCCGTCGACATGGCTGAGGTCGAATTGAAGTACGGCAAAGACCCGCAGATGAAGAAGCTGGCGAGCAATATCGTGAAGGCGCAGAAAGAAGAAATCGCAGTAATGAAACGTTGGCTGGCAAAACACGAGGGCAAGTGAGCGATCTCGTCTGCGCGCGACAACTGGCTCAACAGGATGCCAAGCCAGTTGTCGCATGCGAGGTTCAAAGATTGTCGATCTCAATCGGCTCGATCGCGTCGGCAATCTCAAAGCCGAAGATCTTTCCGTAGAAGTACAGTTCGGCTTCGAGGCAACGCCGGATATTGTCGGCAACGCGAAAGCCGTGTTGCTCCTCGGGAAACACGATCGATGCGACTGGCAAACCCTTCTCGCGCACCGAACGGTACATCGCTTCGGCCTGGTCGAGCGGCACGACCTTATCTTCGCCACCCTGGAAAAGGATCATCGCGCACGACAGCCGGTCGGCATGATTGATCGGCGAGCGCTCGCGATACAGCGCCTTCTGTTCCGGATACGGCCCGATCAGCCGGAACAGGTAGCGCGATTCGAATTTATGCGTGCCTCGCAGCAATGCTTCCAGATCGCCGATCCCATAGTGGCTTGCGCCCGCCTTGAAGCAGTCGCGGAAGGTCAGCGCGCAAAGCGTCAGATACCCGCCGGCGCTGGCGCCTCGCACGGCAAGGCGTTCTTTGTCGACAAGACCCTGGTCGACCAGATAGGTCGCCGCGGCGACCGCATCGTCCACGTCGTCGACGCCCCAGCGCCCGCTCAATTGCTGGCGGTAAGCACGGCCGTAGCCGCTGCTGCCGCTGTAGTTGACATCGACCACCGCGAAGCCGCGGCTGGTCCAGAATTGAACGTTCCATTTGAACGATCGGTCCGACGAACTCGTCGGACCGCCATGCGCTACCACGAGCAGTGGGGGGCGTTCATCGGCGGGGCCCGCATGGTCCGCATTGAATGGCGGATAGTACAGCGCATGCGCGGTCCTGCCACCCGTCGACGGATAACTGATTGGCTGCGCGATCGACGTATAGGCGGGATCCACGTCGGTCCGGCTCGAGCTGCGCAGTACGCGATGCGTGCGGGCCGTCAGGTCGAACTCGACGACCGCCTCGGACGATGCCGGCGTGGCAGCGATGAAAACTGCCTTGTCGCCATGCACGTGAAGGTCGCGCATCATGCAGAACGGCATGTCGACCGGCTCGAAGACTCTCGCGGCGGGATCGAGTATGGCAAGGCGCGAGTCGGTGTCCTGCTCATAGATGCAGAGAATCCGCCCATTCGCATCGAAGCCGTAGGTCGTCATGCCGAACAGCCATTGCGGCTTGCCGAATTCCGCTGCGATCGGATGCAGCGGAATCATTTCGTCGCCGTCGAGACGATAGAGGTTCCACCAGCCGCTGCGGTCGGACACGACATGAAGCTGCCCCGCGGGCGACCACGCAGGTTGAAACAGCGACTCCGTCACTCCCGCCGCGATGCGGCGCGGCGTGCCAATGCGGCCATCGCCGCCGATATCGGCGAGCCAGAGTTCCGTGGCGTCCCACGGCATGTCGGGATGACTCCATGCGAGCCACGCAAGACGGCTTCCATCGGGACTTAGACACGGCGATGAGAAGAAGTCGTGTGTGTCGGCAATGCGCGTGAGTGAACCGGAGTCGAGATCGATCGCAGCGAGAAAGTTGACCGGTTCGTGAGCGTGCCCGCGATGGTCTTCGCATACGGCAATTAGCCGTCGATGTCGGCTGTCTTCGATCAGATCGGCGAAGCGCAGTCCTTGCGCTCCGGCTTCGGCCCCGTTCAATGCGCGCGGCATGCCGATGCCATCGGCGTCGAGCGCATAGAGGCGTTGATCGGCCGCATTGCTGAAGTACACGCCGCCACTTCCGACCGCATACGCACCACCGCCGTATTCATGCACTTGCGAGCGCACGCTGACAGGCGCCGGCAGCAGATCGGACGCAGCACCGCCTGCGTAACGGACCAGTGCATTGCGTCCTTGTTCCTGCGGCCGGCCTTCGGTCCAATAGATAGCGTCGCGCGCGATCGCGGGCTGGCCCAGACGGATCGTGTCGCCGACGATCAGGTGCGTCGTAACGGGAGACTTCCACGCGCCATACGGTTTGATTGCAGGAACGGTTTTCATGTGTGCGGGTAGCATCGTCAGGTGGTGGAGCTGCTGCATGCATCACCTTATCGCAAACAGCGATCGCCCGGTGCCTCACGCATCGCCTGATCGTCCCCGAGCTTCCATGTCGCAGCGAGGACGCCCGCCAGCCCGCGTCCTCGCCCGCCAGACGCTTACTGCCTCGCCATCTTCACGATGGTGAGCGTGCCGTCCACGTTTTCGACGCGCACCTTCACGTTGTCGCCTTGCTTGACGCTCCTCGCCATCGCCGGCTCTTTCGCCTTGAAGGCCATCGTCATGGCCGGCATGCCGACATTGGCGAGCGCTCCGTGCTTGAGCGTCACCATACCGCTCGCCGTATCGACATGTTTGACGACGGCATCGGTCATCGCGTCGTTGCCGGCCGCCGGCGCATGGCTCATGGCGCCCGCGCTCATCTTCATGCCTGTCATGTCGTCGGCAAACGCGGCGCTGCTGGTTGCGGCAGCAGCGAGCGAAATGAACAAGATACTCGACTTCTTCATGATGTTTCTCCAGAGTGGGATGACGGCACGGACGTGCCGATAGGGGACGATGGCACTCGCGCGCCGCTCGCGACTGCAAAAGACTTCGGGGCTTCGCGGTTGCGCGGCAAACGGCGTCGTTGCAACAGCAACCAGGCGGCGGGAATCACGAACATCGACAGCAGCGGCGCGGTAATCATCCCGCCGACCATCGGCGCGGCAATCCGCTGCATGACTTCGGAGCCCGCGCCGTGTCCGATCATGATCGGAATGAGGCCTGCGAGCACGACTGCGACAGTCATCGCTTTGGGTCGTACGCGCAGCACGGCGCCTTCGCGGATCGCATCGGTCAGTGTCGCTTCGTTCAGCGGTTCGCCTGCTTTCAGGCGACGGTTCAGCGCTTCCTTCAGGTACAGCAGCATGACCACGCCGAATTCCGCGGCCACGCCCGTCAGCGCGATAAACCCCACCGCGGTCGCCACTGACACTGCGTGGCCGAGCATCCAGATCAGCCAGAATCCGCCGACCAGCGCGAACGGCACGGTCGACATCAGTAGCAGCGCGTCGGCGGCCGAGTTGAACGTGAGGAACAGCATCAAGAAGATCACGACCAGCGTGACCGGAATCACCATCCGCAGTTTCGCCGCTGCGCGCTCGAGATATTCGAACTGTCCGGACCACTCGATCGAATATCCGGGCGGCAGCGTGACCTTCCGCGCAACGGCCTGCTGCATCGCCTTCACCGCAGTTTCGAGGTCGACATTGTGGATATCGATGTAGACGTACCCGGACAGTCGCGCGTTTTCGCTGCGAATCATCGGTGGACCATCGTCGATCGCGATATGGGCGACATCGCCAAGCGCAATCTGCGCGCCACGATCGGTGACGACCGGCAACTCGCGCAGTTTGTCGACCGAGTCGCGCACGCCTCGCGGATAGCGGATATTGATCGGGAAACGCTCGCGGCCCGCAATCACTTCGCCGACGTTATCGCCGCCGACCGCCGTCGACACGACGTCCTGGATATCGCCGACCGAAAGCCCGTAGCGCGCCGCTGCCTGCCGGTCGATATCGACGTCGATGTAGTGTCCGCCGTTCAGTCGTTCCGCGAGCGCCGACGTGACGCCCGGTACGCCCTTCACCGCGCTTTCGACCTGCGCGGCAACCTCATCGATCTTCGTCAGATCCGGCCCGGAAACCTTGACGCCCACCGGTGTCTTGATACCGGTCGACAGCATGTCGAGCCGGTTGCGGATCGGCGGCACCCAGACATTCGAGAGCCCCGGCACCTTCACGGTCCGGTCCAGTTCGTCGACGAGCTTCTGCGGCGTCATACCCGGCCGCCACTCGCTGCGCGGCTTGAACTGGATCGTCGTCTCGAACATTTCGAGCGGCGCCGGATCGGTGGCCGTATCGGCGCGGCCCGATTTGCCGAATACCGTTTTCACTTCGGGCACGGTCTTGATCAGCCGGTCTGTCTGCTGCAGCAGCTCGGACGCCTTGTCGGCCGAAATTCCAGGCAGAGCGGTCGGCATATAGAGCAGGTCGCCTTCGTCGAGCGGCGGCATGAACTCGCCACCCAGATGCGATAGCGGAATAACCGTTAGTGCGAGCGCGACGGCTGCGAGCCCGATCACGAACCACGGCCGTCGCAACGTGCCGTTGAGCAGCGGCCGATACAGCTTCACCAGCAAACGGTTGATCGGATTGCTGGTTTCGCGCGGAATGCGCCCGCGGATCAGATAACCCATCAGCACCGGCACGAGTGTGACCGACAGGCCCGCGGCAGCGGCAATCGTATAGGTCTTGGTGAACGCAAGCGGCGAAAACAGCTTGCCTTCCTGCCCTTCCAGCGAAAACACCGGGATAAACGAGAGTGTGATGATCAGAAGCGAGAAGAACAGCGCGGGACCGACTTCCGCCGCCGCGGTCGCAATCACCTCCCAGCGTTGCGCCGTTGTGATGGGTTCGTCCGGGTGTTCATGCTCATAGGCCTCCAGGTGCTTGTGCGCGTTCTCGATCATCACGATTGCCGCATCGATCATCGCGCCGATTGCAATGGCAATGCCGCCCAGCGACATCAGGTTCGCGTTCACGCCCTGATAGCGCATCACGATAAAGGCAGCGAGCACGCCGAGCGGCAACGAGAGAATCGCGACAAACGCGCTGCGCAGGTGGAACAGAAAGACCGCGCAGACGAGTCCCACGATGATGAATTCCTCGATCAGCTTGTCCGTCAGGTTGTCCACCGCGCGTTCGATCAGCTGTGAGCGGTCGTACGTCGTGACGATTTCGACGCCGGGCGGCAGCGAGCGCTTGAGGTCCGCGAGTTTCGCCTTCACGCCTTCGATTGTGGTCAGCGCGTTCTTGCCGGACCGCATCACGATCACGCCGCCGGTCACTTCGCCCTGGCCGTTCAGTTCCGCGATGCCGCGGCGAATTTCGGGGCCGATCTGGATGCGCGCGACATCGCCGAGCAGTACCGGCGTGCCGGCGTCGTTGGTGCGCAGCACGACGTTGCGGAAGTCATCGAGCGAGTGCAGATAGCCCGACGAGCGCACCATGTATTCCGACTCCGCGAGTTCGACGACCGAGCCGCCCGACTCCTGGTTCGCCTTCTTCAAGGCGTCGGCCACCTGCTGCTCCGTGATGTTGTAGGCACGCAGCCTGTCCGGATCGAGCACGACCTGATACTGCTGCACCATGCCACCGATGCTCGCCACTTCCGACACATCCGGGACCGCCTTCAGTTCGAACTTCAGGAACCAGTCGTTGAGCGCGCGGAGTTGACCGAGGTCGTGGTGGCCGGTGCGATCGACGAGCGCGTACTCGTACACCCAGCCCACACCGGTCGCGTCCGGCCCGAGCGAGACGGTCGCGCCCGGCGGCAGACGGCTTTGCACCTGGTTCAGATACTCGAGCACACGCGAACGCGCCCAGTACTGGTCGGTCTTGTCGTCGAACAGCACATAGACGAAGGCGTCGCCGAACGACGAGTAAGCGCGGATCGTCTTTGCGCCCGGTACACCGAGCAGCGTGGTGGTGAGCGGATAGGTGACCTGGTCTTCGATCACCTGTGGCGCCTTGCCCGGATACGACGCCTTGATGATCACCTGCGTATCCGACAGATCGGGCAGTGCATCGAGCGGTGTTTCACGCAGCGAATACACACCCCATGCCACGACGAGCACGGTGGCGAGCAAGACGAGAAAGCGGTTCTGAATCGACCATCGAATGATGCGCGCGATCATTTGGCGCCTCCTGCGGGTTCGATCTTCGTGAGCTGATAGCCGTCGTCGGACGGTTTGAAGACGAAGTGCACGGTGTCGCCAACCTTCACATCCGCGAACGCATTCGGCGCGGGCTTGCTGAACGACATCGTCATCGCGGGCCAGCCGAGCGCGGGAATGGGCTCGTGCGAGAACGTCATGTTGGCGGGCGTGATCTGTTCGACCTTGCCGGTCGTTTCGTAGCTCGAGGTTGAGGCCGCGTCTGCAGCCGATGCCGCTGCGGACGCCGACGCACCGGGCGCTGGCGCATCGCTAGCCGGCCCAGACGCCGGCGCGCCTTCAATACGCGGCAGCACCGACTTCAGACTCGCTTCCGAATCGATCAGGAACTGCCCCGATGCAACGACCGTGTCGCCGTCGTTCAGGCCGCCGAGCACTTCGGTTTCGTTGCCGACGTCGTTGCCGACCGTGACGGTGGCAGGCTGCAGGCGTCCATCGCTGTTTCTCACGATCACGACCGAGCGCTTGCCGGTGGTAATCACGGCTTCGGACGGCACGAGCAGGCGCGATACCGTTTTCGCGCCGCTTACATGCACGCGCATCAACATGCCGGGTGTGAGCCTGCCATCGGCGTTGTCGATCTCGAGCCGCGCCTGTAGCGTGCGGCTCGTCGTGCTGATGCCCGGTAGGATTTCGCGAATGCGGCCCGTGAAGTGCCGGGTCGGATCGCCGCTGAAGGTCGCATCGACGCGCATGCCGGGCCGCGCATCGAGTGCGAGTGCCTCCGGAATCTCAACGATCAGCCACAGCTTCGACAGGCCCGCTACTTTCGCGAGCGTTTGACCCGGCGTCACCATCGCGCCGTCGCGCACGTTCAGTTCGCTGACGACGCCGTTTTCGGGCGACGACAGCACAATATGCGTCTGTGCGCGGCCCGTGCGATCGAGGCTCGCGATCACACCTTCGGGAATCGACATCGCACGCATGCGCGCGCGCGAGGCCTGCAGCAACGCATCGTCCATGCCGCCGCGTTTGAGCGACAGATATTCCTCTTGCGGCGCGAGCCAGTCGGGCACGAACAGCGATGCGATCGGCGCGCCCTTCGCGATACGCTGCATCGGCGCACTGGCATAGAGACGGTCGATATAGCCATTCACGCGCGACTGCACGACATCGGCCCGCGACTCATCGAACTGCGTGGTGCCGATCGCATCGAAGCCTTCGCTCGTCTCGCGCCGGTGCACGGTTGCGTAGCGTATGCCGAGGTCCTGCTGCAAGCCCGGATTGATGCGGATGCCGGTGCTGCCGCCGCCGTCGTCCGCATAGACAGGCTGCAATTGCATGTCCATGAACGGCGATTTGCCCGGCTTGTCGAAATGCTGGTTCGGCACCATCGGGTCGTGCCAGTACAGCACTTTGCGGCCCGATTGCGCATCGGCCTTGTCGCCCGATCCTGCAGCGGCCGTCATGGCGGGCATCGAACCGGTGGTCGCCGCGCGGTGCGTGCCGACGACGTAACCTGCCGCCAGCAACGTCACGCCGGCAAGCACCGACGCGACGGCCTGTACGATTAGCTTCCTGTTCATGGTTGTCCTCATTGGCCAGCGGTCGCGATCAGTTCGGAAGGCAGGACCTGATACTCAAGCCCGGCCCAGACGAGCGACACCTGTCGCTCGAGATTGAGCACCTGCAGCTCCGTTTCGAGCTGCAGGTGCCGCGCTTCGAACGCGTCGGCAAGCGAGCCGGTTCCGGCCCGGTAGGCCGCGTTGGCCAACTGCACTTTCTGATCGGCGGCGGGCAATACGGTCTGCTGCAGATTGGCGAGGCGGTCGCGGCCGCTCGCGAGCTTTGTCGAGAGCGTCTGAATACCGGCCATCACCTGCCGCTCGGCGTCTTCGTAATTGAGCCGCGCCTGGGTACCCATTTCGGATTTCTGCTCGACGTCGCGATCCTCGAGATTCTTGCGGTTGATCGGCAATGGAATCGACACGCCGAACGACACGTAGTCGGAGAAATTCCCGCCGCGTTTGAAATAGGTCAGCCCCCACGTCCAGTTGGGACTTCGGTCGCTACGCGCGACGTCGGTCGCCGCATCGGCTACCGAGATGGCCGAGCGCGCCGCGATCAGCGCGGGCTGCACCTGTGCGATCTGCTCGGCGCTCATGCCCGGTACCGGGGAATCGAGCGACGGCGTCTGGTCGGCGACTTCGAGTACGTTGCCGGCCGCGGTCCAGCGCGACAGATCGATCAGCGCGGCCTTCTCATCCTGCTGCGCATCGATCAGCGCATCGCGCGCATTGCCGAGCATCACGCGCGCCTGGGCAATATCTGTCGCGCTGCCTTGCGCGCCGCGGTACGACGCCTGCCGGACCGCGAGTTCGTCGTTCAGATGATCGACGAGCGCCTTGTTCAGCGTAACGGCCTTCTTTGCGAAGACGGCGTTGAGCCATGCCATCGCTGTCTGCTGCCGGACTTCGGCGAGCTTCTCCAGATAAGTCGTCCGGTCCTGATCGACAGTGCGATTGGCAAGCGCGGTGCGCAGGCGGCGCTTCGCCGGCGAGACCCATTCCTGCTCGATGCCGATGCCGCGCATCGTGAAATCGTCCTGGCCGATCGTGAAGGCCTGTGGGCCATTGATCGGCAGATCTTCGACGCTCAGTTTCAACGTCGGATTCGGCAACTGCCCTGCCTTGACGACGACGGCCGAATCGCCGCGCACGGCGGCTTGTGCGGCCTCGATCGACGAGGAGCGCGCCTGCGCCACCTCAAGTGCCTCGTCGAGCGTCATGCCGGCGCCCTGCGCGTAAGCGGTACGGGCGGCGAACATGACGAATGCCGCGAGCGCGACAAGGCGCAACGCGACGCGCCGGCCGCGCGGCGGCGAAGATGGGAAAGACATGTGAACCCCGAATGGTCGAGCCTACGCCGCGCTCGAGCGAACGTGAGAGCGCGGGCGTAAAGGCTCAGGTCCTCAGCGAGGACGAAACGTCACCGCGCACGCGCGGTGTACCAGAGGATCGGAGTCAGACGGAACGCGGAGGTCGCCAGAGACCATCCGGCGCACGGATGGAAAGCGATTGCGAGTAGTGGAAAACGATGCGGCTCGAAGCCGGTGCCGCGTGGCGAACGACGCTCGCATTGGAGCCGGAATAGTAGCAACTGCCGAATCCGCATTGCGCGGTCATCTTGCAGAACCCAGCCTTCGACGCCTTGCCGCCCGGCGACGGCTGCATCGAGTCGCAACCGGACATGACATCGGCCATGCCGCTCGCGTCCGCCGCCACGGCGGACTGCTGCAGCGGACAATCCCCGGTCAGGCCGCTCGCTGCCAGCCCACTGAGGGGCAGCATCGCACACAGCAAGAACACGAAGAGGGTTCGAATGAATTTCATGGCGACAATCGAATGACGCGACATTCTAGCGGGTTCGCAAAACTTGCGCAGCGCGCTCGCGGTGCCTCGCGTCAATCAGTGCGGGCAAGCGCGTGGAGAAGCTTGCAGTGCTCCGCCGTCGGGCCGGCACAATGGGCTACCTGCCTGAGCGCGCGCCGCATACGCTGAAGGTCGCGGATCTTCCCTTCGATATCGGCAATATGAGCGCGCGTCATACGGTCGGCATCGGCGCAAGGACGCTCGGGGTGATGTGCCAACGTGAGCAGATCGCGAATCTCATCGATCGTAAAACCGAGTTCCCGGCCGCGGCGGATGAACGACAGCCGCTCGAGCGACTTCCCGTCGTATTGCCGGTATCCGTTGCTCGCGCGGCTGGCAGCGGGCAGCAGATCGACTTTCTCGTAGTAGCGGATTGTCTCGACATTGACGCCGGCGAGCTGGCTCAGGCTGCCGATCGAGTAGGTGTCAGTCATCGCTTGACCCTGTAGTGGCTACAGGGTTCACGATACCCGTTCCTGAGAAATTGCGGAATGCCAGTCATGCCCGGACAGTGCTGCCACCATTGCGACGATCAATCCGGCCAACGTCAGCCGGTCTATCGCAGACTGCTCTGGGTCGCGCTGAGCATCAACCTCGCCATGTTCGCCGTCGAAGTGCTGACGGGCTTGCGCAGCGGTTCGGCATCGCTGCTCGCGGATTCGCTCGACTTCCTCGGCGACGCTGCAAACTACGGCATCAGCCTGTTCGTGCTCGGCTCGGGTCTGGCCATCCGTGCATACGCATCGCGTCTCAAGGCGATATCGATGCTGGGATTTGGCGTCTGGGTGCTGGGTCTCGCGGCCTGGCATCTCTACACCGGCCGCGTGCCGAGTGCGCCGACAATGGGCGTTGTCGGCGCGTTCGCATTGCTGGCCAACGGCGCGGTGGCGGCCCTGCTGTTCCGGTTCAGAGACGGCGACAGCAACATGCGCAGCGTCTGGCTCTGCACACGCAACGATGTACTGGGAAACATCGCGGTCCTGCTCGCTGCGCTCGGGGTCTTCGGCACCGCAAGCGTGTGGCCGGATCTCGCCGTCGCTGCGACCATGTCCTTGCTCGCACTGACTTCCGCCGTGCATATCCTTCGCCAATCCGGGAACGAGCTTCGCGGCGACGTTTCGGAGCGCAGTGCTCCCGCCAGACATTGATTTGCATCGAGCGTTGCATGAGCGTGCCAGCACGCGACGCTGCGCAGTTCGACTGCATGGCCAACAGACCGGATAGTTGTCAGGCGTCCCCGTCCTGCGCACCGGAGCGCGCCGGATGCACCGCAAGCATGTGGCTCGAAAACCCCTTCTCCTGCTCCAGCCGCCAGGTCGCCCACAGGCGTTTCGTCGATTCGTCGAGTTCGATCGCGAGCCAGTTTCGGTGCGCAACGAGACGCGCGCCCGCGCCCGGCAGCTCCATCATCTGCAGCCGATGTTCGGAATCGATCACTTCGCCGGCTTGCGCTTTATGCTCCATATAGGAGAGGAAAAAGAATTCGGCAATGCCCGACGGGGCCGGATGGACGACCGCCGAACTCGTGAGCTGATTGAGCCTGCGCGCGTTGTTCGAGGCCGCATCGTTCGCTTCGATCACGCCCCAGGCAGCGACGTGCACGTCACCGGACACGATGGTCACGCGCCGCTTGCGCGGGCCGTCCGCAAAGGCGGTCAGGTTTCGCACGAGTCGCTTGCGCTGGCCTTCGTGATCGTCGTTGGACCAATGATCGTGGACGTCGTCGGACAAACCTTTTGTGACACTCTCGCGCGGCATACCGAAACTCAAGATCGCTTCGGCAAGGCGGATCTTCGGATGCGCAACCGGCACGCTGCTGATGAACAGCAGATGCTCGACCGTGTCGGGTACGGTGGTGAGCCATTGCGTCATCGCGTCCCACGTCACGCCGCCGATCACCTGCAACTGCGAACGTTCCGTGCGCAGATCGGGGACGAGTACGGCGAGCGGCCCGAACACCGCCGCATGCGAAAATCCGGGCTGCTGCGGCAAAAATGCCGGAGCGTACACGTCTTTCTTTGCGACCTTGTTCCAGTCGATCGGACTCAGGCGCGGAAGTCGCGTCGGCTGATCGGGAAGCGTCATCGGCGGCAGAAGTTCTTCGGGCATCTGTAGCTGATATACCCAAAAGTTTCGCCGTGCCGCCGCGAACATGGCGCGAAACACGGGGCTCGCCTGCAGCTCCGCACTGTATGAACCCCAGCCGTCGAAAATATCGTGATCGTCCCACATGACGAGCGTGGGAATCGTCGCGAGCGCGCATGCGGCATCGAGGGTGCCGTCGTACGCATTCGCAGGCCATGGCGCCTTACCGCGCGCATAACGCCACCGGTTGATGTACAGCTCGAAATAGTAGCGTTCGATATCCTCTGCCAGTTTCGCGTCCACCGCAAAACCCGACTGTTCCGCGATCGGCAGAACGCTCCAGTTCTTGAGCGCTTCGATGTCGTCCCAGATGGAATCCATGTAGATCTGATCGCCGCCCATCAACATCGCATGGAAGCGCAACGGACTGCCATTGTCGAACAATTCGGAATTGACCCATGCCTGATGCTCGTCCCATTCGCGCTCAAGGTTCTTGAGCAGCGCGCCATCGTGATTCGTGATCAGATCCGACCACGTGTTCTGCGCTTCGTGTTGCAGATCCTTGATCGCGTTCGCTGACGAAAATCCGTTGCACGATACATAAGCGAAGCGCGGCGCATGTCCGACCGCGGGCACGCAAAAACGCCACGTTGGTGTGCCGCCGAGCGAATACACGACGACCTGGTCCTGAGCCAATTGCCTGACCGGGATCGCATAGCGGAACACCTGCGCATCGGCCGTTTTGCGCAGCGCGCGCGGCGCGGTCGCATCGGTCTTGCCGTTGACGGTGAGCTTCGGCGGCACGGCGTCCGCGGGAATCACGATCATCACCGTGACGCGCCAGACTGTCGGTGCATCGGCCGTCGCAGCCCGCAAGCCGAGCACTGGCCCCATGAGCAGATCGGTCTGCTCAGGCGTCTTTCTCCGAGTCGTGGACATTATTCACCTCGTCGTATCAGCCGATGAAGATTAGTGCAGTGCGCGACGATGCACGCATGAGGACGAACCCTATGGAACATCGCGAATTTTTCCCAAGGCTCGACACGTCTTCTTTTTATTACAATGCTGGAACAGCCGGCCCATCGATCTGCATCCGAGTCCGGTTCTGAGCTTGTACATGCGCATCTGCCGGCCATCAGGGCTCGACATGACGGCCGCCGTAATGGAGACATTGCATGGCAGCGTTCGTCGCTCATCCGGCTTTCCTGTTTGCCGCCCTGCTCGTTCTTTTTGTCGCGGCTGTCGCGTTTGGCGCTTATGTACTACGGCGCGTTGCCCCGCTCCCGGAAGAGGACCGCGAAGACTTCAATATCGTGCAGGCCGCTACGCTTACGTTGCTGGCCCTGCTCGTCGGCTTCAGTCTCTCCATGGCGGTTGGCCGATACGATCAGCGCAAGAATCTGGAGGAGAGCGAAGCCAACGCGATCGGAACCGAATTCGCGCGCGCGGATCTTGCCAATGCAGCGGTAAGCGCAAAGATGAAGGCGGGGCTCGTGCGCTATACCGAGCTAAGGCTGGCCAATTTCCGGACGCGGGACAAACAGGAACTCGAACGCATCCGCCGCGACACAATCGAACTCCAGGCTCAGTTGTGGCGCCTTGCCACAGAGGTCGCGCAGGAGCAGCCGACGCCGATCGGCGCGCTCGTCGTTGCGGGGATGAACGATGTGCTGAATTCGCAGGATTACACCGAAGCCGCACGCATCAATCACATACCGCTCGGTGCGTGGTTTCTCATGATCGTCATCGCGGTGCTTGGTTGCGCCGTACAGGGCTATGGCACACGGGGCAAGCTGCGCAGAGGCTTGCTCGTGACCATTCTGCCCATAACCGTTGCGCTGTCGCTCGCCCTTATCGCGGACATCGACAGCCCGCGCGCAGGGCTCATTCGCGTTCAACCTCTCGATCTGACGAGGTTGTTGCAGTCGCTGACGAAGTAATGCGAGCATCGGGAAAAATAGAAGCCCGTAATGCTGCCAACGCGCACCATGCCTTGCCCCGAACCGGTACCGACTCCGCGGATTCGCGTCGGATACGACAGTGCAGCCATTGTCATGCCTCGCGCGCCAGACCCGAGCGCATGGCCCAGAATCATCAGGCCGACAAGCACAATGTGGCCCGACCAATTTGCGCTGCATCAATTGCGCACTCACCATGTGCGGGCAATGACAGTAACGCGGCGAGCTCGTCCGTAGAGCCTCGCGGTTCGACGGAGACAATTCGACATGAAGATCAAGGAAGCCATCGAGCGATTCCCCGGTGGCATGATGGTTATCCCGCTGCTGTGGGGTAGCCTGCTCAACACCTATTTCCCGCACGTACTTTCGATCGGCAGTTTTTCGACGTCGCTCGCACACGGCGCGTTGCCGATTCTTGCTGTGTTCTTTGTCTGCATGGGCGCCGAGATCCAGTTGAAGACCGCGCCACGCGCGCTAAAGAACGGTGCCGCCATTACGATTTCGAAACTCGTGAGCGGTGTCGCAATCGGTCTGCTCGTCAGCTATATCTTCAAGGGCAAGCCGATATTCGGGCTATCCGGCATGGCAATTATTGCGGCCATGACCAATGCGAACATGGGCCTTTATGCGGCGCTGACCAAGCAGTTCGGCGACGAGGTCGATCGCGGTGCGCTCGCCGTGCTGTCTATTCTCGAAGGGCCGTTTATCACAATGGTCGCGCTCGGCGTATCGGGCCTTGCGAAGATTCCGTTCATCGAGCTACTTGCGACGATCCTGCCGATCCTGATCGGCATGTTGCTCGGCAATCTCGACCGCAACATGCGATCGTTCCTCAAGTCAGGCGGCGATTTGCTGATTCCATTCTTCGCGTTCGGCCTCGGCGCGCAGATCAATCTGCACGCGATTCTCGGAGCGGGCGTGTCGGGCATTCTGCTCGGACTCGTGACGCTGGTATTCGGCAGCATCGTGAATATCATCGCGTCGCGACTGGCGGGCGGCACCGGCGTCGCCGGGGCGGCTGTGTCGACAACCGCAGGCAACGCGGTCGCAACGCCGACAGCAATCGCGGCCGTCGATCCGCATCTCGCGTCGTTGATCGCCGTTGCGACGCCGCAAATCGCGGCATCGACGATTGTGACGTCGCTGCTGACGCCGTTGTTGACGGCGCTATACGCGAAGCGTTTCAAAGGACGGCGCAAAGACGAAGACAACGTCAGAGCAGCGTCGCCGCTCGCCAAGCCGGCGGACGCTGCGTGAGGCCCTGGACGTCCTTCAGGTCTGAGCCCGCGGCCTGGTGAAAGAACGCGCGCCTAGCCGCTTGTCGCCGCGTTCCGAGCGGCGGCATTCGCAGCAGGCGCGCAGTCTTTAGCGTATTCGGCGTTCAACCGGTTCCGCGCGTCGCCGATATCGGGCGAGTAGTTGTCGAACGCGGGCCGGTAGCCGAACGATTCCAGCTCTCTTAGTTCGCGCGAGACGTCTGCCCGCGACGGCGCGCCGTGCGCCGGCTTGAACGGATAACTGTCGCACTCCTTCCGGGTAAGGTGTTGCGATGCGAGGGCAAACGAACTTGCCAGCATCAAGGCGAGCGGCACCGCATGCAGAAACGCTGCTTTCATGGTTGTCTTCCTCCATCTCATGTAGTCGAACAGCCATCGATCAACTTTCGATGACCGTTGTCCGACATTACGTCGCGCGCGCTCTCAGGGCGCGATCAATCGGATGAAGGTTTGTTTATGCGGGCTGCGCCCTGAACGACATCGGCGGCGACTCATCCTCTGAGAGTCGAAGGCAAGTACTTCGAATCGTAGTTCGACGATGGCGATAGCGGCACGCGCGACTAAACCGCGCGCGATAGCGCGCGATCGCAGTCTCGTTCGACATGAAAGCATAAAGGAACGGCACTTCTTCACGCGCCCGCATCGACAGGGGCTGTTCGCGATGTATCGAGCATTCCGAGGCCAAGGCCTTCGAGCAGATGAACCTGCACCTGTGCTGCTTGCGCGTTGATGACATCGGCGCCGAACGATTCGCCGACAATCACGCGCGATGCGCGCGATCCATTCGGTTGATCGACGACCCGGCTAATCGCTTCAGCCACGTCGTGAGGGTTCGGTGCATTCTCGCCCGCGAACTGATCCATCAAGCGCTCGACCATCTTTCCAGGAATCGCGCCGATTTCCCCATAGCCGGCACTCCGTCCCGCATCGCCCGGCTTCTGCGCGTTCGCGAACATATTCGTCGGATAGGTGCTCGGTTGAACTAGGACCACGTCGATGCCCAGTTGCGAGAGCTCATAGCGGTAACTATCGGTCAATGCTTCCAAAGCGAATTTCGAAGCACCGTACGGACCGAAAAACGGAAGCGTCACGCGGCCGAGGAACGAACCGATATTCACCACTAGCCCCCCGCCCTGGCGCCGGAAGACCGGCAATGCGGCGCGCAACGTTCGTTGCACGCCGATCACGTTGACGTCGAAAAGCGCGCGCACCTGGTCCGCCGTGAACGATTCGGAAATTCCCGCCGAACCGAGGCCCGCGTTATTGATGAGCACGTCGAGCCGATCTGTTTTTGCGATGACCGAAGCGATGGCCTGCTCGACCGACTCGTCGTCGGTTACATCGAGTTCGACGACTTCGATCCCGTTCGCGCGCAGCGCGTCCGCATGCGGGCGGTTACGGCCCGTGGAGTCGCGCATCGAGGCGAATACACGGTGCCCCACTTTCGAGAGCGTCTCCGCCGTATCACGTCCGAAGCCGCTGCTTGCACCCGTGATAAGTATGGTCTTTGACATGGTGGACAGCCTTTCAGGTAGCACAGTTAAAGGAATACGTATTTTCGGCAGGCGTCGATGCCGAAGCGGCTACATATCGAATGCATCGCGATTTGCCGCGAGGAACGCTTCGAGCGGCTGCGGCGCCGCCCCGGTGATTCTTTCGATGACATCGTTCGTGCCGGAGAAAATGCCGTTCTGGTAGTCGATCGCAATTTCAACAAAGTGCTGGATCATGAACTCGGGCACACCGGACGCTGCCAGATCTTCGCGATACTGATCAATACTGCTGGGGCTATACACAATCTTCCGATCGAGAAATTTGCCGACGACCTCGGCGATCTCCCGCTGGTCGAGTTCCCGAGCACCGTACAGCGGATAAATCTTGCCTATGTGCGCGACTGGATTCGCCAGTAAGGCGGCAATGACACGCCCCTGATCTTCACCGGAAATTGGCGCGTGACTTCCACTGCCATAGGGGAGCGTGATTTTTCCCTGCTGCAGCATCCGGTCGCGCACCCACGGGAATCGCAGCCACTCTGAAAAGAAGGTCGGGCGAATGTGCACAGTCGGCACGCCTGACCAATCGAGCACGCGCTCGGCAATCCAGTGATTGCGTGCCGCATGGCTCTTTGCATCTTCGCGAGCCGAAATCTGCGACATGTTCACGACGACATCGAGCCCGGCGCGAAGGGCCGCGTCCGCGAAATAGGCGGTTACCTGGATAAGATCCGGTCGCAGGGGATAACACAGGTATGCACCGGATACGCCTTCGGTCGCGCGGATCACGGCGTCGTGATCGACGAGATCGCCCACGACGATCTCCGCGCCGAGTGCCCGAAGCGCCTTGCTGCGCGCGTCGTCGCTATGAACAAGCGCCCGAACCGCGTGGCCGTCGCTGATCAGATTGCGCACCGTATGCGCGCCAGTTTTGCCGGTCGCACCGGTAACCAGCAATTTGCGTTGTTTCATGATGTCGTTACTCCATTTCAGATTTTCATTAGCATGTGCATACGCACACGCAAAAGTGGACAGACACCGGCCATGACATGTTCAGCGCCGGCAATCAGAGCGAGTCGAGGCGTTCCTTGACGGACTGCAGCACGCGCGCCGAGGCATCCGGGTCGACAATGATCCGCGACATCGTGACCGCCCCAACCATGGCTGCGACGGCAAATACGGCACGGGATTGCGTTGCGTCCGGTTGCGAGCGGCCGAGGCACCTCGTCACCATCTCGACGAGATCGTTCAAACCTTCCGACGCCGCCGTGCGTGTGCCTTCGTCGGCCCGAGCCAATTCGCTGCCCATCGCAGCAAGCGGGCATCGGGCCACGCGATTGTCGCGATGATCGGTCGACACGTAGCGATCGACGATGGCCTGAAAACTATCCGTGCCTTCGCCGTCGCTTCCGCTTGCAGCGTTTTCCAGCGAGGCGATCATCGACTCGAAGCTCTTTGCGCATGCTTCGGCAACCAGTTGATCCTTCGATTCGAAATGCCGATAGAAGCCGCCGCGCGTAAGCCCCGCTTCGGCCATCAAGTCATTGAGCCCTGTCGCGTGGATGCCATTGAGCCGGAACTGGCGCGCCGCCACGTCGACGATACGTCGACGCGTTTCGGCCGTTTCCGTCTTCGACTTTTTCATCGCTCGCCACGCTCCATGTCTATCCGTTGAGATAGAAGATAACTGACATCTAAAACGACATCAAGGAGTTTGGCGAAATAATGTTGTTCGTTTCCCGCGCAAGGACGGATCGAGAGAAATGTCGCGTATATGTGTGCGCCCGGAGCAGCGACGCTCGAAGCACGCGTGCTGTAGGCGGCGAGCGAGCTACTCGCTCGCGTCGGTGAATAAAGCCTTGCGAATGATCGCGTGCACGCCCCAATTACCATCCACCACTTGCGTCACACCGAAGTCCACTGCCACCGACATCAGCGAAATCGCTTCATCTTCGCTGAGCCCCTTGGTGGTCATCAGGAAACGCCGCGTCTTGATGAAGGCATCGCGCATAGCCTGATCGAGCGTCGACTTCTCATAGACTTTACTTTGCGCATGAGAGCCGAACTCGGTCAGGTAGTTCGGATGACTGAATCCATGCAATACCCAATCATCAGCTGTTTCGACCAACGGATACGTCAGATCGGCAAACGGCTTTCCAGCAAGCGTCGCCTTCTTGTGCAGGATCAACTGGAAATCGCCAGTCAACGAGCACTCGATCGCGGTACCGCACAGCTCCGAATCTCCTTGCGATGCATGCGGATCGCCGACCGACAGCAGCGCCCCTGCGACGCCCACGGTCAGATAAACGCTGGCGCCCCGCGCGACGCGCCAGTTGTCGAGATTGCCGCCGAATGCGGACGGCGGGATCGAATCGATCAACCCGTCCTGCTGCGGTGCGACCGCGATCAGTCCAAAGTGCGGACGGACCGGAATTCGCACGTTCTTCAGTACGTCGTGATTTTCGACAACCGTCGAGTGATCGACGGGTACGCCCGGATAATCGATGGTCGGATGCACGACGCCGAACGGATCGCGCTGCGGCGTCCACCGGTAGTTGTAAACGGCGCGTGCAAACGACGAACCGTGCTCCGGCAGGTCGGCATCGAGTTCATAGATCGTGATGACTTCGCGCGGCTTGGGCTCCGTCAGCAATTCCCGATAGTGAAAGCCCCACCATGCCGCGGCATTGCTGCCGAATGCCCGGCCCGCGAAATGCGGGTTGGCGCAGCGACGCGGATGCACATCGAGAATCTTCACTTCGAGCACGTCGCCGGGCTCCGCGCCGCGCACGGCGACCGGCCCGGTGCAGATATGCACGCCGAACCCTTCGCCTGCGCCACGTCCATAGATCGACGCATCGATCGGTCCGGCACCGCGCCGGTTCACGTTCTTGCGCTCCGCCGTCCAATGAAACACGCTTTCGGCACCGGGGTCACCGGCTATCATGCGCGCCCAGTCGTCGGATGCATGCTGCGTGAGCGTTTCGATTGTCACGGTGTCGCCGCTGTCGACCTCGAGCACCGCCTTCAGATCATGCGAAAAGTAGCCCCAGTGCACGGTATTGGCAGTCGCGCGCAACAGATGGTGGCGCGGCCTCGGCAACCGGTGGCTGCCGCCCTTGCTGTTCGCGACGGCGCGCGCCTTCGCCGGCGCCTGGGCGACCATCGTATCGGAGCCATCGTCGACTTCTCCTGGCGTTACTGTCAAAGATGCCGTACCGTGAGCAAGAGCGACCGGCTGCACATGCGCGAGCAGCGACTCGGCATTGAGCGGCACACCGCGCGACATGCGCCGAACGAGATGACGCGCGAGTTCGAGACCGGCTCCGTGCCGGAATGCACGCGGCGACATCTGATACTGTTCGCGAAACGCGCGGCTGAAATGCGCAGGATCGTTGAAACCCCAACGAAAGCAGATGTCCGAGATCGACATCTTTTCGTAGAGCGGGTCGACAAGTTCCGCACGGCAGCGTTCGAGCCGTCGCTGCCGCAAATAAGCGGAAAAGTTCTGGTTAACCGTCTCGAACAGTTTCTGCAGATAACGCGACGAGACACGCTGCTCCTGCGCAATCGCGGCCAGGCTGATCGTTGGATCGCCCAGGCGTTCATCGATCGTGCGGCATACGCGCGCGAAGATCGCCGCTTGCGAGGCGGTCAGGCCATTGATGCTCGCTTCCCGCTGACGTCCGGCGAGGCACGCAACGAGAAACTCCGCAAGGGCGAGTTCGAGGGGCCGCAATTCGCTTACCGACAGCGTATCGACGCTCTCCGCAATCGACGCGAGAAATCCCGAAAACACATGTCCGATACCCGCATCGGCGGCAATCTTGCCGGCCCTTATCGATGACGAAGCGAAAAGGCGCGCGCCGACTGCCGCGCGCGGGACGCGCACGACGAACACGCGAAAGTCCGTCGCAAACACGAGCGACGCCGGCTCGCGCGGCGGAAGATAAACGATGTCATGTACCGCGACCGGTTCGCGCCGGCCATCAACGACAAGCGTCGCGTCGCCGTCGACGGCAAGCACGATCTGCAGGCTGTCGGACGCCGATGACTTCAATTCGAGCGTTTGCGCAACCGATGTCAGCACGCTGAGCGCGAAGCCTCCGATCGATGTCCGCGATTCAATGATGCCGTGCAGCGCACGAGCCGCTTGCGGCGTGCCGGTAGCGCTGCTGCGCAGACCGATACCGTCGAGCGCGTCGCGCCATGCGCGCAACCGCCCGGCTTGCGGGTAGGACTCGGTCGTGAAGCGCAGCGGTTCCAACGTAAGACTCCGGGATCGTGACAAGCGACGCGGGAGCGCCGCGCTCGGCATCGCCCGGAACCGGCTCGGTAGGTCTCCTCGCAGCACCGGACGCGTTATCGCGGCTAGACAAGGCAACCTTTGTGCCATTGCTGCGCAAAAGCCGGTGCGGGCAATGTGCGGCGCATACGCGTGCACATTGCGCAAGCAAGCGGGACGCGCAGGAAGTGCACAACGCCCTTTCGACGAGCATCGACGCGCGCATTCCTGCGCCAGAGTCGCGCACGTGCACCGTACTGGCGCAGCGGCTGCCGTGTCAGCCGAGCGTCAGCGAAGTTGAAACGGAAATCCAGTCATCCCGCTGCAAACACATTCTTTCGAATCGACCCGTGCACGCCCCAGTTGCCGTCGACCACTTGCGTGACACCGAAGTCGGCCGCGACCGACATCAGCGCAATCGCTTCGTCTTCGCTCAGCCGGTGCACGGTCATCAGAAAGCGGCGCAGCTTGCGAAACGCGTCGCGCATCGCCTTATCGAGGCTCGCGTGCTGGGCGACTTCGGTTTGCGCGTTCGGGCCGAGTTCCGCGAGGTAATTCGCGAACGTGAAGCCGTATACGGACCACAATTCGTCGGTTTCAAGCATCGGATGCGTGAGTCCTTCCAGCGTTGTACCGGCCAGATCGCTTTTTCTGTGCAGCACGAATTCGAAGTCGCCGGTCAGCGAGCATTCGATCGCCGTGCCGCCCAGTTCGCTGTCGCCCTGCGCCGCATGCGGATCGCCGACCGAAAAATACGCGCCGTCGACCGCAACCGGGTAGAACATCTTCGCGCCCTTGCCGACGCGCCAGTCGTCGATATTGCCGCCCGTGTAGCCCGGCGGAATCGAACTGACAAAGTCGGACTCGGCGGGCGCGAGTCCCATCGTGCCGAAGTGCAGGCGTGCCGGCACTTTCACGTTCGGCAGAATATGTTCGCGCTTGCGCACGAGCGTGTGATCGACCTTGACGCCCGGATAATCGATCATCGCATGCACGACGCCGTCGGGGTCCGTCTGCGGCGTCCATACGTAGTTATAAACCGCCCGCGCATACGGTTCGCCGGCGGTGTCGAGCTCGAATATCGTCACGACTTCGCGCGGCTTCGGTTCTTCGATCAGATCGCGGTAGTGAAAGCCCCACGACGCCGCGACATTCGAGCCGAAGCAGCGGCCCGCATAGCACGCGCTGCAGCTCGGCCGCGGCCGGACATCGAGAATCCGCACTTCGAGCACGTCGCCTGCCTGAGCGCCTTCGATGGCGACCGGCCCTGTCAGCAGATGCACGCCGACGCCCTCGCCGGACCCGAGCTTGAACGGCCCTTCGGTCGGGCCCGCGCCGCGTCGCGGCACGGCCTTGTGTTCGCGCGTCCAGTGAAACACGCTTTCCGCGCCCGGGTCGCCGGCAATCATGCGCTCGTGGTCGTCGTTCGCGTGATGCGTCAGTGTTTCGATCGTCACGCGGTCGCCGGAGCGCACAGTCAGCGCCGGCGCGACCTGCTTGCTGAAGTAACCCCAATGAACCGTTTCCGGCGATACGGCAAGAGTGTGATGCTTCATATCGTTTCGGACCTCGTGGCCATTTCAAACCCTGAATCGGCGCCCATCACGTTGAGGAATCTCGCCGTCAATGGATGCTGTGGATGCCTGAGCAGTTCGTGCGCCGGTCCTTCCTCGACGACGTTGCCGCCGCTCATGAAGACGACGCGATCGGCGACCTGATCGGCAAAGCGCAACTGATGGGTGGAGATAATCATCGTCAGCCCTTCTTCGCGCGCGAGCCGCTGAATCACGTCGAGCACTTCGCCGACGAGCTCCGGATCGAGCGCGGACGTCGGCTCGTCGAGCAGCAGCACGCGCGGACTCGGCGCCAATGCACGCGCAATCGCGACTCGCTGCTGCTGGCCGCCCGACAGGTGGCGCGGCAACGCATCGGCGCGATGGCTCAAGCCGACGCGTTCAAGCAGTTCGTCTGCGCGGCGGTTCGCATCGGCGGGTTGCATGCGATGCACCCAGCGCAATGGACCGGCGATGTTTTCGCGCGCGCTCAAATGGCTGAACAGGTTGAACTGCTGGAACACCATTCCGACGCCGACGCTCGCGCGCTCGTTGGCGATATCGCGCGCGCGCATCGGCCGGCCGTCTTCGCGATAGCCGAGCCTGCGCCCGCCCACGTGAATCTGCCCCGCGTCCCATTGCTCGAGATGGTTGATGCAACGAAGCAGCGTACTCTTGCCCGAGCCGCTCGGGCCAAGCAGTGCGATCACCTCGCCCGCTTGCACGGTCAGATCGAAACGGTCGAGCACGGTCTGCTTGCCGTAGCGTTTATGCAGCCCCGTCACGCGCACGGCCGCGGGACGCTGCGCGAGTTGCGCGTAACGCTTTGCGCGCTCGGCCAGCGACGGAGCCGCTGCGCGCGATGGCGCATGCGCAGGCAGCGCAGCGGCCATTGAAGCTGCGTGCGCCGAACCGGACGCCGCAGATTGCAGCGCTGCCGCCTCTGCTTCTCCGCCGCTGGGCATGGCATCCTGCGGCACCGCCGCATCGTCGGCGTTTGCGCCGCGCCGCCGCCACGGCAGAAGCCGCGCAAACCGTTCCGACGGAGCGCGATCGAGATCGAGCGCTGCTTCGGCGAATAGCTGAATCAGCGCAATCGCGCCGGTCAGCAGCAGATACATCAAACCGGACGCAAAGAAGATCGAAAAGAAATCGAACGTCGACGATGCGAGCTGCGTGCTGCGCAGCGTCAGTTCGTCGACGGCGATCACCGACGCAAGCGACGAGTTCTTCAATGCGCTGACCGACTCGTTGCCGAGCGCCGGCACGATCGTGCGGATGGCTTGCGGCGAGATCACGCGGCGCATCAGCACGGCCGGCGTCATACCGAGTGCCTGTCCCGCCAGCAGTTGTCCGCGATCGACGCCGAGCACGCCCGCGCGCAGAATCTCCGCGATAAACGGCCCTTCGTTCGCCGCGAGCGCGAGGCCCGCGGCGCCTAACGCACTCAGCTTGAGTCCGATATGAGGCAGCGCATCGTACGCGAATACGAGTTGCAGGATCAGCGGGGTGCCGCGGAAGATCACCGTATAACCGCGTGCGATCACCGCGAGCGGGCCGACCTTGCTCAACTGCATCGCGGCGAGCACGAGGCCGACGAGCAATCCGCCGGCGAGTCCGAGCACGGTCACGGCGATCGTAAAGCCGATTCCGCTTAGCAGATACGGCAAGCTCAAATAGTGCAGAAACAGATCCATCAGACAGTCACGCTCAGTTCGATACGATCAGCTTCGGCGCTTCGAGATTTTCCGACGGCAGCGACCACTTTTTCAGCAGTTGCGCCTGCGCGCCCGACTTCTGCAGTGCGACGAGCGCCGCCATCACCGCCGCGCGAAACTCCGGCTTGTCCTTCGGTACGCCGATTCCGACCGAATAGGGCAGCGTGACGGCCGTCGCCTTTTCGAGCTTGTCCGGATAGGCCTTCACAGCCTGGTCGACGGTGTTCACGTCGTTGATGTAGGTGTCCGCGCGGCCCGCGAGAATGGCCTGAATACAGTTCGCATTGTTGTCGTAGAGCTGAACCGTCGCTTCGGGCTTGCCCGCCGCCTTGCAGGCCGGCGCGAGGTTGTTGATCAGCGGCACTTCGACGTAACCGGTGTTTTCCGCGGCCGTCGTGCCGCACATCGTCGCGTTGATGCCGGTGATCTTCTTCGGATTACCCTTCGCGACGAGCACGCCGTCAAACACCTTCGAATACGTAATGAAGTCCGCCGCTTTCGCGCGTTCCTCGGTTGCGTAGATGTCCGAGATCACGATGTCGGCCTGGCCGCTTTGCAGCGTCGTCAGCAACGCGGCGAACGTCACGGGCTTATAGGCCATTTTGAAGCCGAGACAATCGCCGATCGCTTCGCCGAGGTCGATATCGAAGCCGATATATTTGCTCGGGTCGTTCGGATCGAGCGCTTCGTAGCCCGGCGTATGCGGGTTGATCGCATTGGTCAGCGTCTTGCCCTTCAATTGCGGGTACTTCGCCTGCAGCGCCTTGCACTCCGCGGGGGTCGCGGTGCCTGCGGCCATTGCGGGGCGAGTGCCCACTATCAGTAGCGCCAGCAGACAGAGCGCGCCGGCGACAAGTTCGCGCCAGCGTCCGCGAGCGGCCGCCGAGCGCTGCCGGCCGTGCGCGTAGTCGATAAGTTCTGTATGCATCGGGAGACTCCGTGAGCGGCAGATGTCAACGGCACACACCATGTACGCCTCATTGCATCGCACAAGCCCAAGCGTAGGCAGCCGAAATTCCGCGGACTTGTCTCGACGCGCACAAATACCTGGATTGAGGCGAAGAAGCGGGGCCGGACCGTCCGGGGGGCAAGCCGGCGACGACGCGGCCATCGCGATGAGTCGAATGAGCAGTTTGCTGATCCGCGATGCCATTCACGCGGCACCTGGCGAGTTCTACAGTTCACCCATGCCGTACGAAAACGGTAACCCCTAACTCCTTCTGGAGACGCATCATGGTCGGAACCTTCGCATTCGCTTATTGGGTCAGCTTGTTCGCGCTGTTCGCAGTGTTTGCCGTCACGGGCATGTTCGGAATCGGTACGGCTTTTACCGCGCTGCTCAAGGTGCGCGCCTATCCGGCGCGCGCGCTCGGCGCGGTGGCCGGTGCGGTAATCGGGTTTGCGCTGCTCGGCGCACTGCCGATCTTCGGTTGAGTCCACGCGCGGCGCGTTGCCGATCTTCGATCGATGCGCGCGCCGCGCAAGTTCGTGACGTTGTCTGCCACCTCTCGTTTCTGCGGCCGTCTCAGCAGCATTTTCAAAAACTTTGCATACTACGTGCCGCGGCTCTCGCGCCGGAACACGTAGAGACAGAAAATCACCAAGAGGCGGTAGATGAAAACAATGACGGGGTGGACAGTTCGGGGCAGGCTGATCGCGGGTTTCGGATCGGTTCTCGTTGCAGTGATCGCGCTCGCCGCGATTGCGATCTATCAGGTCGAGAACGTGCGCATGCGGCTCGACGACATCATCGATGTAAACGGCGTGAAAGAACGCTTCGCGATCAACTTTCGCGGCAGCGTGCACGACCGTTCGATCGCCATGCGAGATGTGACACTGGTCCCCGCCGACGAATTGCCGAAAGTCATCGAACACATCAACAGCCTCGAGGCGGACTACCAGCAGTCCGCGCAACCGCTCAGGCAGATCTTCGATCAGGGGGCGAACGTCACACCCGAAGAACGGCAAATCTACGGACGCATCAATGCCGCACGCGAACGGACAATGCCGCTGATCAGCCGCATCATCGAGCTGCAAAAAAGCGGCGATACCGACGGCGCGCGCAAACTGCTGCTTGCCGACGCGCGGCCCGCCTTCGTCGATTGGCTCGCGGCGATCAACACGATGATCGACTTCGAAGAATCGCTGAGCCAGGACGAAGGCGAACGCGCACGCGAGATCAGCAAGCAGTTCCGTCTGCTGATGGCAACGCTCACGGCGCTCGCCTGTCTATTCAGTGCCGGCGTGGCGTGGTTCGTGGTTCGCAACGTCACGCGGTCGCTCGGCGCGGACCCGCGCGACATGATCGCGTTTGCCGAGTCGATCGAGGCGGGCGACCTGTCGCGCCGCGCGCCAGTGCGGGCCGGCGACACCTCGAGCGTGATGGCGACCGTAACGCGGATGCGCAATAACCTCGCGGACATCGTGCAGCAGGTGCGGCAAGCCGCGCATGGCGTCGCGGACGCGAGCCGCGAGATTGCCCAGGGCAATGGCGATCTCGACGAGCGCACGCACGGCCAGGCGGCGGCGCTCGAACAGGCAACCAATGCACTCGGCAAGTTCGACGCCAGCGTGCAGTCGAACGCGGACAACGCGGTGCACGCCAATGAGCTCGCGAAGCGCGCGTCGGTCACCGCGAGTGAAGGCGGCGATGCGGTCGGCCGTGTCGTCGACACGATGCACGGCATCAATACATCGTCGAACCGCATCGGCGAAATCATTTCGGTAATCGACTCGATTGCGTTCCAGACCAATATTCTCGCGCTCAACGCCGCGGTAGAAGCCGCGCGAGCCGGCGCGCAAGGCCGCGGATTCGCGGTGGTGGCAGGCGAGGTGCGCATACTTGCGCAACGCAGCGCGGAGGCCGCTCGCGAGGTCAAAGCGCTCGTTCAGGACAGCGGCGCACGCGTGAATGAAGGCACGCGCCTCGTCGACGAGGCAGGTTCCACGATCGGCGAGGTCGTATCCTCGTCAGGCAGCGTGACGACGATCATGAGCGAGATCAACGACGCGTGCCGGCAGCAGACGCAGCAGATCAGCGAAGTTCGCGCGATGATCGATCAGCTCGAGAACGGCACGCGCCAGAACGTGGCCCTCGTCCAGCAATCGGGCGCGGCGGCCGATGCGCTGCTCGATCAAGCCGAGCGCCTGCTGACCGCAGTGGGCGTATTCAAGCTCGACAATAGCGCGGCGCAAGGCGCCTCTAACGAGGGCCGCTCGAGCTTCAACGCGGCATCGCCGGCTGTCCCGATGCTTTCGGCGGGCGCGGCCTAAGCGCGACGGTCGTTGCTTATCGGTGCACCTGCGGCGGATCGTTGATATGCATTCAGGCGATCGCCTTCTTCATACGGGCCACGACAATAAAACGAACCGGACGATGCGATGAACGATGCAATCCGCTTGCGCGCCGCTACGCCCGCCGACGAACCGTTTTTGATCAGGCTGCGCAAACTCACGATGACCGCGCATCTCGAACGCGCGGGCGAACCGGTCGACGACGAGTCGCACCGGCTGCGCGCACGCTCGAATCTGCACATTGCGCAGATCGTCTGTTGCAACGGCGAAGACATCGGCCTTATCAAGCTGGTGCGCTCGGAAACCGGCTGGCACCTGCAACAGCTACAGATACTACCCGCCTATCAAGGCCGAGGCATTGGCACTGAGGTGATTCGTGCCATGCTCGCCGAAGCGCGCAAGGCACGCGTCACCGTTTCTCTAAACGTGCTGCACGGCAACCCCGCGGTGCACCTGTACGAGCGACTCGGCTTTCAGGTGACCGGTCAAACTTCAATCGAACTGAACATGACCTGCAGGCCCTAGCATCGCCAAGCACACCATTTGATCGCATCGCATCATTTCCGGCTCATTTCCGATCGATAGAATGCCAACGACGTCACAATAACGCGCTCGATTCATCTTCGAACACACGAGGGCTTCCAATGAACATTCGTCGAAAACTTGCCATGACGCTGGTCGCTTCGCTCAGCGGGCTCACCGCCATTGCAACTGCGGCAAGCGCGCACGCCGAGATTCAACGCTATACACCGGAACCTATGTGCAAGACGATGGACCCGCAAACCGGCATCGAGGCTACCGCCCGCGAACAGATCGCCGAAACGCCACGTGGCCAGTTCGCTTATTACAGGCTCGGCCGGGGTAGCCCGCTCGTGCTTGTCACGGGCTTTCGCGCGACGCTGACCGAGTGGGACGCGGCCTTTCTGACCGAACTCGCGAAGCATCACGATGTGATTGTCTTCGACAATCGTGGCGTCGGCCGCTCGGAGGCAGATACGAGCTCGTTCTCGATCGGCGATATGGCGCGCGACACGGCCGCACTGATCGACGCGCTGCATCTGCACAAGCCGACCGTGGTCGGCTGGTCGATGGGCGGCGCAATCGTTCAGCAGCTGGCCATCGACTCGCCTGCGTCGATGGGCAAGATGGTGCTGTTGAGCGCGCCGGCTCCCGGCAGCTTCGGCACGCCGCTCTCGCCGCAGGTCGAAGCGACGCTGTCCGGCAAGCCCGGCGTCACGTTGGCCGACGTCATGGGCGTGCTGTTTCCCGCGGCGTACGTGAGCGACGCGGAGCGCTGTTTCAAGCAGGACATGTTTACGCCGGCGGACTATGGCAGGCACGCGATTTCAGGCACCGTTACCGCGGGGCAAACCGAAGCGCTGCGCAACTGGGAATCGAACGATCGGGCCGGGCAGGCGCTGCGCGCGGTGCATATCTCGACGCTCGTGATGAGCGGCAATGACGATACCGTGGTGGTGCAGAAGAATGCGGAAGCGCTCGAGCAACTGCTGCCGAATGCGCGCCTCTTTGTCGTCGATGGGGCCGGGCACGCGATGATGTATCAGTATCCGGTGGCGCTCGCGCGCACGATCAATTCATTTGCGGGCGAGTAGAGGAATACCGCGAAACGCCGCCGCTTTTGCTTCAGCCGCTTTTGCTTCAGCCGCTTTTGCTTCAGCCGCTTTTGCTTCAGCCGCTTTTGCTTCAGCCGCTTTTGCTTCAGCCGCTTTTGCTTCAGCCGCTTTTGCTTCAGCTCTTCGCGGCGGCGTCGTTCAACATCACGGTCCAGCCGAGTCCGCGCACATTGCGTATGACGGATAAGCCAAACTTCTTGCGCACCGAGTGGATCAGCACGTCCACCGCATTGCTTTCCACTTCTTTTCCCCATCCGTACAAGCGGTCTTCGAGCTGCTCGCGCGACAGAATAGTGCCGGGCCGCTCGAGAAACGCGAGCATCAGCGCAAATTCGCGCGCGGACAGCACCGATGTCGCACCATTGACGCACAACGTGCGCTTGTCGAGATCGAGGCTCAGATTTTCGTCGCCGAGACGCGACACCGCATAGCCAGCCTTGCGTCTGATCACCGCGCGGATTCGTGCGAGCAGTTCCGGTACCTGGAACGGCTTGAGCATGTAGTCGTCGGCGCCGAGATCGAGCCCCTGCACACGTGCGTCCAGTTCGTCGCGCGCGGTCAGGATCAGCACTGGAACCGGGTTGCCCTTCGAGCGGCACGTTTTCAGCAGTTCAATGCCGCTCATGCCCGGCAAACCGAGATCGAGCAGCACAACCGTGTATTCGGCCGCTTCTATCGCCGCGCAGCCGGCGATGCCGTCGCGCACCCAGTCGACGCTGTAATCGGCGTCTTTTAACGCACGCAGCAGGCTTTGTCCGATCTGCAGGTCGTCTTCAATCAGTAGCACTCGCATGATGTCGTGTCACGGCAGCGGGAACGGGTGTTCGATTTGCGGCGCGAAGCGCGAGGAGAACGGGGGAGCGGCGCCGGGTATCGGAATAATAGCTGACTCGAGAGCGCTCAGGACACCGGAAATAACGCGGTTGACTTCGTTGTGCACGCCACTATCCGGATTGCATAGCGCGGCGGCGAACCACGACGCGCGGCGCTTAATAAAAAAGGCCGGCCGCAAGAGCGGCCGGCCGAAGGATTCTGGCCTATACCGATCGCCGAGCCAGAATCAGAGGGGCCGTGGATCCGGATCAGCGGGGAGCGTGACGGTTCGTGGGCCTGTCTTCGGGAGACGTTTCAATCGTACGTACGAAGAATGAGCCTTGAATGAGCGAAAAACAGCAGGCGGTCGAGCCGCAGTCGGCCGCTAGGCGGCGCGCGTGAAACCGATCGACGCGACAATGCCCGTTTGCCCATCGTCGCGATTCCTGAGCGACGCGGTGCCGCCGTACCTGGCGACGATCGCCTTGACGATGGAAAGGCCAAGCCCACTGCCTTCAATATCGGTGTTCGCACGAAAGAAGCGGTCGAACACGCGCGGCAGCAGCTCTTCCGCAATGCCCGGTCCCGTATCGATGACCTCGATCCAGACCATGTCGCTGCGCACCTCCGTGCGCAAGTCGATCTTGCCGCCGTCCGGCGTATAGCGAATCGCATTGCTGACGAGATTGCGGATCGCAATGCCAAGATCTGCTTCGATCGCGCGCACCTTTGCGTTCACCATCTCTTGCGCGCCGATGTCGATATTGCGCTTCATCGCGATCGGCAGCACTTCGGCGACCGCCGCGACGACCACGTCCGACACGTCGACCTGCGTGACCGCCTCGCGTTGCAGCGACGCATCGGCGCGCGCGAGCCGCAGCATTTGCGCGATCATGCTGCCGCTGCGCGCAATGCCGCGGCGCAGTTCCTGAAAGCGCTCCTGATTGCCCGGCGCGATGTCGCGTTGCAGATTATCGGCCTGCAATTGCAGGGCGGTCAGCGGCGTGCGCAACTCATGCGCCGCATCGGAGATGAACTTCCGTTCGCTCTCCATCGATCGCGCGAGGCGTTCGATCATCCGGTTGATCGAATCGACGAACGGGCGCAATTCGATCGGCACGCCGGTAGTGGGCAGCGCCTGCAGATGCGCGGCGTCGACCGTCTGCACTTCGGACCCGAGCCGGTTCAGCTGCCGGAAAGAGAAGCGCACGACGAGCATCACGGCCGCACAGACAAGCGGCACCAGCACGAGAATCGGCCACAGCGTATTGACCGCTGCCTTCTCCGCGAGCTCGTGACGCACCGACGAACGTTGCGCCACCTGGATCACCTTCGGCGCGTCGCGCAACGTATAGATGCGCCACTGTTCGCCATTGACCATCTCGGAGCTGAAGCCGGCCGCCGCCTCGCGCGGCAGCGGCAACGACGGATCGGTGGACCGGTACGGCGTTTCGAGGTCGTCGCGCCAGATCGTGATCAGGATGTCGCGCGCCGGCTGCGAACCGCGTGTGGGAATCGTGGGGATCGCATCGCCGAGGCTGCCCCGCAGGCGGCTGGCGACCTGCTCGAGACGCAGATCGAGCAGGGCGCTCATGCCCGCTTTGGACAGTTGATACGAGCTGATGCCCTGCACGATGCCGACGATGCTAACCACCGCACACAGCGCAAGGACGAGCTGGGTTCTTAATGACTTGATCATGGCGGCGCGGCGACAGAATGACGTTGACGAAGACGCCCGAGTCCATCGAAGAGCAGAACAGCCGGCTCGCGAAATCGGGATCGGACCGATCGCGAAGCGACGAAACGACGACGAAGCAAGTTCTCGGCAAAAGCCCTTTTTTGAGGTCGATTCTACTCTACGCGCTGTTACGCAACGCTTGCCGGCAAGCGCGCGAACGGCCTGGACGCGAAGGGCGCGTAGCCTCGGCTACGCGCCCTCGATAAAATCAGCGTGACGACTGACGCGCCGTGAATGGCGGATGGCATCGACACTGATCAGTGATGCTGATAGATCGAGTTCAGGCCGATGTCGTCAACCGGAGTGAATACGCGAGCGCCGGACTTCGAACTCCCGCTCGTCACACCGCCGTAGCTATCGGCATTGGCCGCTTGCGCCGCATCGTGAGCCGCGGCTTGAGCCGGTACAGCGTCCGCAGCCGGCTGGCTTTGGTCGGCCGCGGGCACGTAGCCAATTTCTTCGAGCTGAATGATCTGCACATACTCGCCGGTGTCGGGAGACGCTACAGCAGGTTGTTGAGCGCGCTGCGGTGCGGTCTGCGCAAAGCAGGCAACCGGAAGAGCAAGAGCGGCGGCGACTGCGGCAATTTTGATCAGCGATTTCATGTTGATTCCCTCCAGTGGTTTTGACGGTTTGTGGTTAAGGCGTTGTGTCTTTCCACGGAAACCATCGTACTGGCCGAGAATTAGCGGAAAATGAGTGATCGTTGCTCCGTGCGCTTATGCCGCCGCGGGCAGCTTAGCGCTTGCCGGCAAATACAAAGACATCCGAACGGTTGGCCCTCGGCAGCGCGAGCAGCAACTGCGATTCGTCAAGCACCGCGGCTCCCGATACCGTCGCATTGGCATCGATACATGGCGCGCCGCTATACGTGGCCGACACATCGTAGGCGGTAATGCCGCTGCTCGGCGTCAGCGTGCCGCGAAACTCGCAGCCATTGGCGGTCTTGCCGGCCAGCAAGCCGCTCGAGGTGATCGTCACCTGTGTGGCGGACGCACCCTGCAACGAGCTTCCCGTACCGCTGTACAGCCCCTGGATCGACGAGAGCGACGGCGGTTCGCCGAGGATCAGCGTGGGGCTCGCGTTGAATGCCACGTTGTCCGCCTTGTCGCCGGGCACGGCAACGAACCCGCTGATGGCCGGCGATCGTGCAAAATCGATATCGACCTGTACCGGCGTCGCCTTGCGCGGCTGAACGAGGCGATAGCGGGTTGCCTGTTTGCTTTGGTACTTGCCGTCTTGCGCCTGCTCGGCGGTACCGACAACGACGACATCGTCGATGGCGGGGCGCGCCGCCGATGGCGTTCGATAGAACAGGTAGGCGCTGCCATCGAGCTTCGCGAGCAGCGTCAGCCTCTGTTGCGTGGACAACGGTCCGGTATAGATGCCTGCTGAAGACTGGATGACCGTGGTGGTTCCAGATTCGGAGGAGAGCTTGCTGCTGCCGCATGCGGCAAGGGATACGCACAGCGCGACGCTTAGGGCAGTTGTTTTCATGATTGAGAGCCTGCGTGTGTACGGGACACTCGCAGTGTGCAGCGTTTTCTGCCGATTGTCGTCGGAAAATCGCCGAAAAAATTCAGGCCGGCCTCGCGATGCGCGAAGCCGGCCTCATCATTGCAGCCCGAGCCGTTGATGTCCACCAGACCGATCTGTCAGACATCAGCGCCAGTACGTATAGCCGTAGTAGTGCGGCCGGTGCCACCAGTACGGATAGCCGTAATAGCCGGCTACGACAGGCGGAGCCGCATAGACTACCGGAGCCGGCGGCGGCGCATAGTAAACAGGCGGAGGCGGTGCATATACGGGCGCCGGCACGACCGGCACGATGGGCATCACCGGTGCGATGCCCACGCCGACGAACACATGCGCCTGCGCGACGCCTATCATGCCGGCGGTCAGAGCGGCGGCAACTATCAGGTGGCGAATCCCTTTCATGTTGTTCTCCTCGGACTGGATGCGGTCGTTCGACTGCATCGCTCAACCGGGATTGTGGCCGCCGAGAATGAGCACAGAATGAGGAGTGGACCGGCGGTCCGCTTTCAACGCCGGAACCGCTGATTGCACCACGCCCCCCCGATGCCGCAAAGACGCTACTTCAAATGCACCGATGCGAGCAGTTCGGCGATACCGAGCCATGCGATCTGCACGCCGATGCACAGCAGCACGAATGCGAGCAGCCGCATGGCAACCTGAATCCCGACCGCGCCGAGCAGCCGTTCGAGATGCCCGGCAAAGCGCACGCAAACATAGATGCTCGCGCACAGGATCGCCAGCGCGATGCCGACACCGGCAATATGAACCGGCAACAATCCCTCCCTCGGCGAGCCCGTGCCCAAGGCGATGGCGACCGAAATCGCGCCGGGCCCGACGGTGATCGGCAGTGTCAGTGGATAGAACGCTTTCGCACGCAGCGATGCGCCGCGCTCGATCGGGGTTTCGGCCTGTGCTTCCTTGTCGGGTTCGTCGTCGGTCGGCGCTTGCAGCAGCGTCCATCCGGCCACCGCAATCACGATGCCGCCCGCCACGCGTAACACCGGCACCGAGATGCCGAAGAACGACAGCACATAGGCGCCGATCGACAACGAGCCGAGCAGAATGAACAGGCTGTTGATCGAGATACGCATGGCCAGCTCGGCGCGCTGCGCTTGCGTCGCGTGCGGGATCATCGTCAGCGTGATGATCGCGGTGGCCGGCGGGTTGATGACCGGGAAGAGACCGGTCACCAGCAGCAGAATGGTCTTGATCAGTTCGTTCAGCATGGGCTGGGTCGGTCGTGGGCTCCGACCGCATTTTTACCAGGGTCCCGCTCGCCTGGCAAGGTGATTCGCTGCCGCTCAGTGCGCCGCCGCGGCCGCCCCGCCCGCACCGCCCGCACCGGCCTTGACCGGTTTCGTCAGCCAGATCAGCGGAATGATCACGATAAAAATCACCGCCGACAGCCAGAATATGTCGTTCAACCCCAGCATCGCGGCCTGTGCGTTCAACGACCGTTCAAAGAACGCCAGTGCCTGGCTGCTGTTGCCGCCCAACGTCGAATGCAGCGAATCGACCGCGCCGGTGAACAAGGGGTTATTGACGCTCGCCTGCTCCATCAGTTGCGAATGGTGGAGGATAGTGCGGTTGTTCCAGCCCGTCGTCGCGAGCGAGGTGCCGACGCCGCCCGCGAAAACGCGCACGAAATTCGACAGGCCGGCCGCCGCGGGAATCCGCTCGGGCGGCAGACCCGACAGGATGATCGCCGTGAGCGGCACGAAGAACAGCGCGGTCGGTATGCCTTGCAGCAGCGTAGGCAGGATCAGCGTCCAGACGTCGACGCCGGTCGTGTAGTTCGAGCGCATGAAGAACACGATCGCATAGCCGACGAACGCGAGCGTCGCGAGAATGCGCGCATCCGACTTCGGCATGATGCGCGCCATGACCGGCGCGAGCAGCACCGCGAAGATGCCGAGCGGCGCGGTCACGAGACCCGCATCGACCGAACGATAGTTCAGGTAGCCCTGAATCCACTGCGGCAAGATCACGAGATTCGAAAAGAACACCGCGTACGCAACGGAAATCGCGATCGTGCCGCCGCGGAAATTGTGCACCGCGAACAGGCGTAGATCGACAATGGGCGCCTTTTCCGTCAGCTCCCAGATCAGGAAGAACACGAAGCTGATTCCCGCGACGACGGCGAGCGCGCAGATCACCGGCGAATTGAACCAGTCGAGGTCTTTGCCTTTGTCGAGCATGATTTGCAGCGTCGCAACCCATGCGATCAGCGAAAGCAGGCCGATCTTGTCGATCGGCAGGCGCCGCGCCGGCGTTTCGCGCTTGTGATAGATCATCCATGTAACGGCGGCCGCGAACAGGCCGACAGGAATGTTGATGTAGAAAATCCACGACCACGAATAGCTATCGGTAATCCAGCCACCGAGCGCGGGACCCGCGATCGGTCCGACTGTAGCCGTCATCGACCATAGCGCGAGCGCAGTCGAGCTCTTCGCCTTCGGGTACGAGGCAAGGAGAATCGCTTGCGACAGCGGGATCAATGGCCCCGCCACCGCACCCTGCAGCACGCGAGCGGCAAGCAGCACGACAAGGTTCGGCGCGATGCCGCACAGCCACGACGACAGCACGAATAGCAAAATCGCGCCGACAAACAGTTTGATCTGGCCGACACGCTGCGTAAGCCATCCGGTCAGCGGGATCGCCACCGCATTCGCCGCGGAGAACAGCGTGATCACCCACGTGCCCTCGTCGACCGACACGCCGAGGTTGCCGGAAATGGTTGGGATCGCAACATTCGCGATCGACGAATCGAGCACATTCATGAACGTCGCCAGTGCAACCGCCAGCGTGGCGAGCACCAGTTTTCCGCCGGAAAGCGGGGGTGGACTGGCTGTGTTCGTCGAAGCATCCATGATGTCGTTTCCTTCGGTTCGCTAGTGTTTCTTGCGCGAATAATCTGGCGTGTCAGATATATGGATCAAAAAATGGCGAATGCCTTTGGGAATCGACTCATCCGGCCCGTTGTGCGGGATCGCGCCGCGTTGTTGTTTTTGCCGGCACCGCATCAGTCGAACGGCCCGATTTGGCGCCGCCCGATGCGACCGGCCCCTCGCCTACCGTGTTCTGCGCAATGATTCGCGCGATCTCGCCATCGGCCTGCGCACCGTAATCGGCGAACACGTCGGTTCGATAGCGTGTGTTGAGCGCCGCGCCCAGCTGATTACCCGATCCATCGTGCGTGTCGACATCGACCTGCATCGACAAGCCGATGCGTAGCGGGTGGGCATCGAGTTCTTTCTGGTCGAGCTCGATGCGCACCGGCAGACGCTGCACCACCTTGATCCAGTTGCCCGTTGCGTTCTGTGCGGGCAGCACGGCGAATGCAGCCCCGGTACCCGCCGAAAAGCCGACCACGCGTCCGTGATATTCGACGCTGCCGCCATAGACATCGGCGGTCAACCTCACGGGCTGGCCGATGCGCATCTGCCGCAACTGGCTTTCCTTGTAGTTCGCGTCGACCCACACGCCGTCGAGCGGTACGATCGCCATTAGCGGCGTGCCAGGGGCGACGCGCTGCCCGACTTGCACCGAGCGCCGTGCGACGTAACCGGTAACCGGCGCAGGTAACGTATTGCGCGCATATTCGAGGTATGCGGCACGCACTTTCGATGCGGCGGCGCGCACGTCCGGATGATCGGCGACCGTCGTGCGATCGGTCAGCGCGCGGTTCGACTGGGCCTGCTGGCGTGCCGCGTCGAGCGCCGCCTGTGCCGCGGCGACGGCGTCGCGCGCGTGAGCGACATCTTCAGCCGACACCGCGCCGGTGTCCGACACGGCGAGCCGGCGCCGCAGATCGGCAGTCGCGCGATCGAGGTCGGATCGCCGCTGCGCGACCGTTGCGTCATAGAAGTCGTTGTTCACGTAGAGGCTGCTGACACGTCGCACCGTTTGCCCGAGCATCGCTTCGGCATTGCCGAGCGCGATCTTCGCATCGGCCGCGTCGAGCGTCACGATCGGCTCGCCAACCTTGACGATCTGCGTATCGTCGGCGTTGACGGCAACGACGGTGCCGGTGACCTGCGGCGTCAACTGCACGAGATTGCCGCTTACGTATGCATCGTCGGTAGTCTCGTGGTAGCGCGCGTACGTCATGTAATACGCGCTGTATGCCGCGCCCGCGACGACGATCGCGACGCCCAGCAGCGAAAGCAGCAGCTTGCGCTTGCGCGACTGCGGTTCCGCCTGCTGCGCCGATTCGGGCTGCGGTGCAGAAGCGGCCGCGGCGGCTGCCGCCGATTTCGTCCGGTCCTGAGTATCGGTTTCGCTCATTTCAATTCTCCTGGGCTCGGTTGTTCTTGTGGGTCCGTGTAGCCGCCGCCCAATGCTGCGGCAAGGGCGATCTGCTGATCGCGGCGGTTCATCCGCAGGTTCGCGACTGCCTGATCCGCGGACAGCGCGGTCACGTCCGCGTTCAGCACGGTCAGCTGATTCGTGAGGCCCGCCTTGTATTGCGTCAACGCAAGTTCGTCCGCGCGGCGCGCCGCGTCTTGCGCGGTCTGCGCATCGGTCAGTTGCCCGTCGGTGGCGCGAATATCCGCGAGTTGCGTCGCCACCTCGCTCAGCGCGGTGACGAGTGTCTGGTTATAGGTTGCAACCGCATAGTCGAATTCCGCGTAGCGGCCTTTGAGCTTCGCGCGCAGCTCGCCGGCATCGAAGATCGGCAGATGGATAGCGGGTCCGACCGAAGCCGTGCGGCTCGCTGCCGTCAGGAAACGGCCGAAGCCGAACGCGTCGAAGCCGAGCGCCGCGCTCAGGTTGATGTCGGGATAGAACTCGGCCTTTGCCGATTTCACTTCGTGCGTGAGCCCGTCGACGCGCCAGCGTGCGGCAACGATATCGGGCCGGCGACTCACGAGGTCCGCGGGCAAATTGTCCGGCAACCGCACTTCGTCACCGAGGCCAAGCCCGGGACGCGCGATCTCGAGCCCGCGGTCCGGTCCTGCGCCGAGCAGCGCGGCAATCTCGTAGCGCGTCGTGACGATCGAGCCGTCGATCGCCTTCAGGGACGCACGGCTTGTCGCGAGATTCGCTTGCGCCGTCTTCAATTCGACGTCGGTATCGAGACCCGTCGCGATACGGTCCGCGGCGATGCGCTCGATCCGTTCGCGTTGCGCAATTTCCTGCTCGGCGATATCGCGCAAAACATAGAGCCGCGCAAGCTGGTTGTACGTGCGCGAGAACGCCGTCGTGAGCGTCAGCCGGACCATCTGCGCATCAGCTTCGCTTGCCTGCAGTTGCGACAGCGCCGCTTGCAATGCTTCGCGATTCTTGCCCCACAGGTCCAGCTCGTACGATGCGCTGAGCAAGCCCGTGTTCTGCGACTGCCAGCTTCCCGCATACGGCGGTGGAATGAACGAAGCGCCCGAGAGCTGCTCGCGCCGGTATGAATAGCGCGCATCCGCACGTGGCAGCGTCGCGGCCTTCGCCGTCTCGCCATAGGCCGCTGCGGCAGCCACGCGGGCGCTCGCCTGCGCGACGGTCGGGCTGCCGCGCAAAGCCTCGTCGATCAGTGCTTTCAACTGCGCGTCGCCGAACTGATCGGCCCAATCGGTCGTCGGCCAGCGGCCGCCTTCGGCCGGCACGCTCTGCTGCGTGGCGTAATGCTGCGGGTCGGCAATCTGCTGATCGCCATGAATGCCCGCATAGTTCACGCACGCGGATAAAGCCGCCGCAGCAATCGCCGATATGCCGACTCTCAGTCCGCGAGATGCGTAGCACGTCGCATTTGTTTGACTATCCATTTTCTGACCTATCAGATATATGGGTAAAAAATTATTCAGTCTTTTATCAGCTTGCGCAGTAAGCGGCGTAGTTCGTTGAATTCCAGTTCGGAGAAGCTGCGCAGCCGGGCATTGAGCACGTCCGGCGCGAGTTCGGCGATGCGCAGCGCGGTAGCGCGTCCAACCTCCGTGAGTTGCAGATTGACCAGCCTGCGGTCTTCGAGGTCGCGCGAACGGATCAGCAAACCGAAGCCTTCGAGCTTATCGAGCGTGCGCGTCATCAGACCGGTATCGATGCTCAAATAACGAGCCAGACTGGCAGGCGTTGTGTTCGAGCCGCGCAGCAGCGACATCAGGATGCCAGCGTGCTGGGCCGTGATGTCCAGCCCCTTCAGCGCGGCTTCCATATCCGCCGCCAGCTGATTGCGCGCCTTGTTCAATATGAACCCGACGCTCTCGGACTGCTGATAGTTGTCTGGCGTATAGAACGGCATCTCTGACCTCATCATTCGCTGCATGAACAATAGTTGATCTGTCAGAGATATTCAAGCGATATTTCGCGATGCGATGCCGTAAAACGCAGCATCCACGGGACGGTAGCGGAAAAGGGAGAAAAACTGACTGTGCGCCGCGAAGGACGCGAGACGGCAGCCTATTCGGCGACGAATTTGCGCAGCAGGCGACGCAATTCTTCAACCTCGCCCTTCGTGAATTTTTTCAGCCGTTCGTTGAGTACCGCGGGTGCGATTTCAGGGATTCTCGCGGCCACGGCGCGGCCCGCGCCCGTCAGCGTCAGATTGACGACGCGCCGGTCTTCCGCGTCGCGCGAACGCACGATCAGGCCTTTGGTTTCGAGCTTGTCGAGCATTCGGGTCATCAAGCCCGTGTCCGTGCCGAGCGCCTTCGACAGTTCGAACGGCGTGCTCGCGGTTTGCTGTTTCAGCAGCAGCAAAATACCCATCTGCTGGCTCGATATATCGACCTCCTTGAGCGCCGCATCCATTTCCATCAGGATCAGATTGCGCGCCTTGTTCAGCGCGAAGCCGACACTGTCCATCAGATTGAAATTCTCTTTTGTGTAATGGCGCACGGGAATCTCCTCGATGAATGCATAGGCGGGCTGACTGACAAGTCAGATATTACCAAAACAGTTCTCGCGCGACGAGCGGAGCCGGCACGTACGGACAAACGCGGCGGCAACCGTGCGTTTCACCTTCTACTTCAGACCAAGACGCTTCGCGAGCCGGTTCAGATTCGCGCGGTCCATTCCGAGCGCACGCGCGACGGCAGCCCAATTATTGTCGTGCCGCTCGAGCGCATCGGCCACGAGCGAGCGTTCGAACGCAGTGACCGAGCTGCGGAAGTCGGCCGGCGACGCATCTGCCGCATCGGCGTCGCGCTGCTTGTCATGCTGCGCGGTAACCGTTGCGTGCGCGGTCGATATGCCGAGATCGGTGGCCGTCAGCGTCAGAATGCGCGGCCGGTCGCGATGTCGCGACAGCGCCTTGAAAGCGCTGCGCCCGATCATGTGTTCGAGTTCGCGTACGTTGCCGGGCCACCGGTACGCAAGCAATGCCGCCTGCGCATCGCTTGAGAGCCGAATGCTCAGCAATCCAAGGCGCGCGCGGTTTTCTTCGAGGAAGAAGCCGGCAAGCAGCAGGACGTCGCGCCCGCGCTCGCGCAACGGCGGCACGCGCAACGGATAGACGCTCAAACGGTGATACAGGTCCGCGCGAAACCGGCCGGCGCGCACTTCTTCGGCGAGGTCGCGGTTCGTCGCGGCGATCAGCCGCACGTCGACCTTGTGTTCGCTGTCCGAGCCGATGCGCTGCAACTGTCCGTTTTGCAACACACGCAGCAGCTTCGCCTGCACGGCGAGCGGCAATTCGCCGACTTCATCGAGCAGCAGCGTGCCGCCGTCGGCAAGTTCGAATTTACCGCAGCGGTCCGAGGACGCGCCCGAAAACGCGCCGCGCACGTGGCCGAACAGCTCGCTTTCAACCAGCGTGTCGGGCAGCGCTGCACAGTTCAGACTGATCAATGCCTTGTTTGCACGCGGCGAACTCGCGTGAATCGCATTCGCAACCAGCTCTTTGCCGACGCCCGTTTCGCCTGTAACGAGCACGGTCAGGTCGCTGTTAGCGACCGTGCGGATTTCGTCAAGCAACTGCTGGCGCGCAGCACTGCTACCGATAATTTCGCGCGTCCTGGTGCCGCTCGCCTGCCGATATGCTTCGGCTCGCTCACGCTCCTCTTCGGTAACGCGTGCGAGCGAATCGATACGCTCGGCGACACTGACCGTGGCGGCAGCAAGACTCAGGAACGCCTGCAACAGGCGCATGTCGAGGCTGTCGAAGCACGCCGGGTCCAATGCATCGAGTGTGAGCAGGCCCCAGGGGTGGCCATTGATGTAGATCGGGCAGCCGAGACAGTCATGCACTTCGAGATCGCCGCTTACGCCCTGCACAAGGCCGTCGTACGGATCGGGCAAGCCCGAATCGGCGGGAAAACGCGTGGGATCGCGACGCGCGAACAGCGCGACGAAGCGCGGATGATCGCTGACGCGAAAGCGCCGCCCGAGCGTATCGCTCGTCAATCCATCGATCGCGAGCGGCACGAGCATATCGCCTTCGAGCCGCAGCAGCGCGGCCGCGTCGCCCGGAAAGAGCTCGCGCAGCGTCGCGAGCAGACGGCGATAGCGCTCGCTATCGGACAGATCGTGCGAAAGATCCTGAACCAGCGGGATCAAGGCGTCTAGCACATCCGATGCAGTCACTTCGACTTCATGTGCAGTCGATTCGACTCGCGTCATAGTTACTTCATCTATTCGTAAGGCAATGATTTTAATACAAATCTGAGCTGGTCCGTTCCATGCATTACTCCGCCCGAGTTCTAGAAGGGCATTCCGCCCCACTCTCATTCGATGAGGTAAGTTTCATGCTGTCGACCGAACATCGCACAATCGTCAAAGCCACCATCCCGCTGCTCGAGAGCGGCGGCGAGGCGCTCATCTCGCATTTCTACAGGACGATGCTCGCCGAGTATCCGGAAGTGCGCCCGCTTTTCAATCAGGCCCATCAGGCAAACGGCGACCAGGCTCGCGCGCTTGCAAATGGCGTGCTGATGTACGCACGTCATATCGATCAGCTCGAACAGCTGGGCGGTCTCGTTTCGCAGATCGTCAACAAGCACGTGTCGCTGAATATCCTGCCTGAGCATTATCCGATCGTAGGCGCCTGTCTGCTGCGGGCGATCCGCGAAGTGCTCGGGCCGGAGATCGCAACCGATGCGGTCATCGAAGCCTGGGGCGCGGCCTACCAGCAGCTTGCCGATATCCTGATCGGCCTCGAGGAAAGCGCGTATGCGGCGAAGGAAGCGGCGCAAGGAGGCTGGCGCGGCACGCGCAAATTCACGGTCGCGCGCAAGGTGCGCGAAAGCGACGAGATCACTTCGTTCTATCTGCGGCCCGCGGACGGTGGTGCGCTGCTCGACTTCAAGCCGGGACAGTTCATCGCGCTGCGGCTTGTGATCGACGGCGAGGAAGTGCGCCGCAACTATTCGCTGTCGGCGGCCGCGAACGGGCACGAGTATCGGATCAGCGTGAAGCGGGAGCCGAACGGGCGGGTGTCGAATTACCTGCATGATCATGTGATCGAAGAAGACACGCTCGATGTGTTCGCGCCGTCGGGCGACTTCACGCTCGAAGACAGCACGAAGCCGCTCGTGCTGATCAGCGGCGGCGTGGGCATCACGCCGACGCTTGCGATGCTGCGCGCTGCGCTGAAGACGTCGCGGCCCGTGCACTTCATTCACGCGGCGCGTCACGGCGGCGTGCACGCTTTCCGCCACTTTATCGACGATCTCGCCAAGCGCAACCCGCAACTGAAGCGCTTCTATGTGTATGAAAAGCCGCGTGCGGAAGACAGCGCGCATGATGCGGAAGGCTTCCTCGACGAGGCGCGGCTGCGTGAATTCATGCCGGCTTCAAGCGACGTCGATGTGTATTTTCTCGGGCCTAAAGCGTTTATGAAAGCGATCAAAAAGCATCTGAAAACGCTCGGCGTGCCGGCGGCGCAGGCGCGCTATGAGTTCTTCGGGCCGGCCTCGGCGCTGGACTGACGATTCGCGTAACGCGGCTTGAGGCGAACGAAGAGACGCACCTCAAATCCGGCGTCTCTTCGTTTCATTTCGCAACCGCTGGTTGGTGAAACCTCGAGCCAACCGGATCCACTATCCGGATCAGGAAGAACGCACCGGCGCCGATCATGAACGGCGTCCGACGACTGCCGCCGCCTGAAACGCCGCGACCATGACCGTCAGGCGGTGGTGCCACGACGTAAACACCAGCAGACGTCCACGGTAGGGCACAGCAAGAGAGGTTCACGCCTGAAAAGCGGATACATTGAAACGAAACGTATTCCGCGAAAACATCTTTTCTATGCACGGCTTCTTGAAGCTGATTCGCCAAGCTTTGACAATTATCTACCGCTGTCCATAATTGAAATCAGTTCGATACGGCAATGGCAACAGGTTATCTTTCTATTTCATTGGCCACCTCATCTTAACCACGACACTGCGATTATCCATGGTTGATGGATGCATATAACCATCCGTTCGAACTTTGAAACGTTAAGAAATAACCCGATTCTCTTTTTCCCTGGCAACGCTCCTTAACGCTTTCCAGGATGCCTTTTTTATTCGGATATCGAACTTGTCCGGATTGTATGCCGCGCAGTACATCAAGGTGCAGCTCGTCTATGGAGCGATGCCATGCCTACCATCACCAACGCTATCGAACGGCAACAGGGTACCGCGCGCGACAGTTCGCCTCGAATCACGTTCGTGCGTAGCGGCACAAATGAAAGGCATGTCGGAAACATCACGCTCGAAACTATCGGAGAGTCGGATACCGATAGCGAAGCACTGCAACCTGCTCCTGCTCATCGCACCCAGCAAAGCACTTTCGGCGATCTCCTCCACCGATTGACCGAGCGCATGATCATGGAGGTTGTCAGTCTGCTGTATCCGCCCTATCTCGCGGCGGAAACGGCGATGCAACAATTGAGGACCGCATGGAACGCCGCATCTCAGTCGGACTACGTTGCTGCCGCAAAAGTATGGCAAGAAAACCGCGTCGCGCTGGAGACGTTCCTGAACGACTATGCGCCCCTATTACCCGATGTCTTGCAGCCTCGAGTGCAATATGCGCTTGCGACGATCGGCCGGACCGCTGAAATTCTATGCCTGTACGGTGAACTGCAAGACGTTTACAACAATCCGGAATTTTCGTGGACTGAAAAACTGGGCAGCATGTGGTCGAAGAAAGAGCGAATTCCGTGGATCGGGCAATACGTTCCAGGCGAGGTGGAAGAATGGCTCGACTGGGCTATGGAGGTCAAAAAAGAAGCAGATCTGTACATTGGCGCCGCGGCCGACATATCAAAAGTAGTCAACACAATTTCGAAGAATGACGATCAGGGCTCGGCGACCGGGGACGAGACGATAACCGCACTCAGCGCCCTGATTAACAGCAATGAAAAAGCGCTTCCAGAAAAGCTGCGCGACTACCTGATGGTCTTACCGGACGAGACCTCAGGCTCACTTCAACTGTACAACGAAAAAATACAGAACCTGCTTGACGGTCTATCCGCGCTGCAAAACATTACTTCCATCGAAGATGCGTTTGAGCACGCAACGAACCTGGCCAGGATGGGATTGATCGACCTGCCGGCCGCCCCTTCGACCGTCGCCACAAATGGCAATTTTGCCGAAAGGCTCAAAACCGAACCTCAAATCTTCACCGAATTCCAGGCTGCATTAGTCGAACTGTTCAGCCCCGACGCTACTGTTGCGTATCGGCTCACAAAGGCACATGAACTGGTGCGTAAGCCCGCTATGTCGGCCATGCTGGGAAATCGCCTGGTTTCGGAAATCGAATCCGCGCTCACTACCTTCGCAGACGTCGCCTGCTTGTACAGAACGGGAAACAGCATCTATGTCGAACTCGCGACAATCCATCGCAGCGCGGCCCCTACCATCAATAAGCTGGCGCAAGTCAACGATCTGCTTGCCCGTCGAAAAGAAGCAATTCCAGAGCAATGGCGCGGTTTGGCGACCATGATCCAGGAAATCGTGGCCGATTTGGGCACTGAATTGCAGATCGGCGAAAGCACGGATCTCAGTGACATCCTGGCTCGCATCGATCGCATCTCTGTCTATTTGAAGAATCTGCTGCAATCTCCCCTGCTCAGAGCCCAGCTATCGCACGAACGTTTGCAGCAAATAGCGGAGTTGCTGGAGTCGGCAGGACTCACCTCGCAGCTTATCCGGACCATACTCAGTCTTCCTGAGGATAGTTCGTTCTCCGACTATCTGGATGCGCTGCGCGGTACGCAAGGCGGTCTTGATCTGCAAACACTGATGGCACCTCTGCTGCAGCTATCACCGGGTTTGGCCAAGGCAGGCGCCACACTGAAAGAGATGCCTTCGTGGCCCGGCTCCGGTTCAGGGTGGGCTGACAAACTGTCCTGGCTAACTGAGCTGCTCGCTCACCCGGACCTCGACACGCTCGAACTGCACGCCTGGCTTCCCGAAGAGACTGGAACCGCGTTGCATACCGGGGTTCGCGCATATCGAAGGCTCCAGGCATTTCCAATGGACGAAGATTCGATCAAGCAATCCAAATGGCTGGTCGACGTTCTGGAGGCCCCGGAACTCAAGACACTCCTGTCCGACGTTGGAATCTCACCGTTGTACGACTGGTTAAAGCAGCATATATCGCCGGAAGGCAGCGAAGAGTTGTTCAAGACATTCTTCGATCTTGCCAAACCGGCCGGAAGCTGGCAGCACAGGATAGGCAACACGGTCAAAGGCGTGTTCAGCACACTCTGGCGAAATGCCGATTGGGGACGCCTCGCGAATTTGCCGGGCGGAGTAGTGGGATTAAGCTGGATTTCACCGACAGCTGAATCGATGAGGCGGCCTTTGCTTCAAATGCAGAAATGGGCAAGCCAAACCCCGTATCGTGATAGCTGGAAGCAAACGGTGATGGAATTCTTGCGTACGGCCGGATTGGACATCTCCAGAGATAAGACCGTTGCGTTGAATCTGATTCCAAACGTCACGGGTCACCCGCTTTTTGATCGCAGTTCGCACCTGAAGGCGTTAACCGTACACGAACTCACCCTATCCATTGCCGACGCAAACACGCCTGAAGAGGCGATGGTTGCCGTGGCAAAGGCATGCACTCAGGACCCGGGCCTGAAGCCGTGGTATCCGCCACTCTTGCAACTGGCCGTGGCGTGGTCTCTGTACGACCTCTCACGGGCTCCTGCGGACGAATATCCTGACCGATTGCAGCGTATCGACAAGTGGCTCGGTCAGCTGGAACCGGAGCTGCCGGCCGTCAAGCCATTACGAAAGCTGCTGCCTTTACTAAGCGATCTGCGGAAGGTATCCGAAAAGCTTAGTGGCGAGCAGATGTCAGCGCTGTCGACAACCTCCTGGCTTGAGTGGGGCTGGGGATTGGCCGAGATGCTAGGCACTAGCCAGGAACCTGAGTTTCGAAGCCTGCGCACAAAACTGCAAGGGCAGATGGAGGCGTGGACCGGCGAGTTGGCGGAGAGCGCGCTACAGCAGTTTCTCGGCAAAGTATTAAAGGCGACGTTGTACGAATTCCCGCCCGGATGGGCCTGGAAGGATGTAGACCTGAATAATGCTAGTCCGGATGCACAAGGCGTTTATACGCTGTCGACACAGCAAGGGCCCAAACGATACATCAGGAACGAAACGGGAACATACCAGGTCGAGCAGGTCGACGACGCCTGGTGGCTGATCCATCCTCATGGCCTCGCTTCCGATACGCCCGGATGGCTCAAGAAGCGCATCGAACGTGTCGGCGGCCGTTGGCGGCTATGCGCACCCACGCCAAAGCTGCCGGGCGGTGTGAACGACGAGGATCGCTTGATCGGCGACGATTGGGACTCGGAAACACAGCCATTGCCGGACGGCCTTATAACGAAGCAAATGCTGGAAGACGAACTGGCGAAACTCGAGCGCCAGCCGCTCCCTGCGTGGCTTTCGGTCAGCGGCCTCACTGTGGGAGCAGGTCTGGTTATTCTAGGTCTCGTTGTACTTCTTTACCGCCTCTACAAATGCCGAACATCAGCTACGGGCGAACAAGGTGGTCAACTGCTTCCACTGAATCCGGTCGATAGCGCTCACCTTTCTGGCGAGGCGATAGCGGAGCAAGCGCAGTCAACCGCGCCGTTAGAAGAAATGCCTGAGGAGACGGCGGATCTCCTTGCGCAACCATCCTCACGCGCGCCTGACTCCGAGACGGTAATCGATATGGACGAGACTTTGGCCGAAGCTTCGTACACCCGACGTCGGGCGAACGGTCAGTCGGGCTCGACATTGCGCAGTCTCTCAGTCCCGACCGTGCTCGGCGTAACCGCAGTGCTCGGTGGAACCGCGTTCGTCGCGGCAGGCAGCAAAGCGATGAAGCAAAAAAGGCAAACCGAAGGTGATTTGAGTCCAGACGAGCTCGACGAACTGCTTAACAAGGTCACGGAACTCTCGCAGGATTCCACCACCGACGAGTCGACGCAGCGGCGAAAGCGCGATATTCGGCTTAGAACCAGGCTGGAGCGTGACCTGGAACAGGAGTCGCCATCCGATATTGATGACGAAGAAAACATTCATCGAGGACCGGACAGCGAAGCCGCTGCGTATTTTCACTTCAAAGAGGCGTACTACGTCAAGATCAATTCAAATTACTGGAAAATCGATAAACCACAAGTAATATCGTTCGACAACACGATCTACAGAGATCTTTCTATCCGATACAAAACAATCCTGCACACGGCACAAGGCAAAAAATTCCCTATCGTCTACAGCGACCCGCTTGGATGGATGCACGAAGCCGAACAGGACGGACACTTCTTTACTGACATTACACCCGAACGAGCGATCGCCTCTTTTGCAACGCATAACCCCGTAGTTCAACAGAAAAAAGGCCCAGGAAGTAATTCTCTCCTCGAAACACTGGTGCGAAACGATTTCGACGACAAGAGCGCCTACAACTATAACGACCTTCTACGGTCCAGCTCATTACCGCAGAACGTGTACCAATCGCGCAATTCCGGAAAATATTATCTTAAAATTCGAAACAAGTATTGGAGCTTCAAATGGTGGAGAACGTGCGACAGTTCTTCCACGAAATACTGGCACGAATCAGTCAATTACGCAGGCGACATCACATATGAAAAAAAATCGACTGCAGGGGAACAACGTCTGTTCGTCATATATAGCAAGCAGATGGGAGAATGGGTGCCCGCAATATTTTGGGCCGGTCGCCTTATCGGCATATCCTCCCTGAAACAACTCGATAGGCGGACTGATTTTCCGTCGCCCTCACCGCTACCCGGCAGTCTAGCTTCGTTAGAACGCTTTGCAAGTGAGGAATTCAGCCCTCTCGGTTGGCACAAGGAAGAGAAATATCTTCGCAAATCAGACTCACCCGGACTCAAAAATCGTGACCTTTATGAAGACTCCCGAACAAAAAAGCAATATATAAAGATCGACAACAAATATTGCGAAATAAAAGTGGAGAAAATATTCTGGCCCGCAGTCGGAGAGCCTCCGACCGGCTATGATCCAAACGTAATTATTAGCGGGCACATCAATTATATCAAGAAAAACACGTCCCAATCCATTGACCACCGAGCTGAATACGCCCTGTTTGTTATATACGATTCCACGCGCGGCTGGGTAATCACAGACGTCCGCGAAGGCGCAATATCCGGTCTAGACACAACCGCAAGTACTGATACTACGACTGCGTCAGACCAACTTAAAAAATTCGGTTATCGACTTGGTCAATCTCAAGTTGGCGTAAGTAACCAGCAAAAGGGCCGCAAGCACGGAAGCCTTTACTTCGATCCAGAAAAGGGACGACAGCAGTTATTCATGTATCTGAACGATACCTACTGGCCATTCGAAATGACCGCCCCCGACGAAGGATTTCTCGATGCTGTCTGGCCTGATGGACGACCCGTAGAAATTGCTCTACGCCTGGATGAGCAGGTCTGGAAACTTGAATGGGAAGATGAAGCAGTGCCTGCATGGTTTTCAGAATGCCTGCGCATAATGACGACCCATGGTTCGGTAGGATACACGCTTATCAACGCCGCCCGGGAGTTATTGAGTCGCGAGCCAGCTACAGACGTCTTTTCATTGATGACCCATTTGCTGTTAGCACTGACAGAAATGCGCTCATATTATTTTATAAAAAGAGACAATGATAAGTTAAAGGCAACTTATATTTTAGAATCGCAATTACTTGCATTCGCCGACTCAATCCGAGACAGGCTTCAGAAACAATTCAATAAAATCGGCAAGCATCTTTCCGACCCGTTACAATTTTCAGGTGCCGGCGGATATGAACTCGATCAAGCCATATTTTACGATGCACTCGAGAATAGTTCGTTTGGGAGCAACCTCAGTCAGATCGAGCTGCAATTAAGAGACGTCGACGAACAACTTGCCAAACTTGTCGCCGCTCGGAAAGCGGCCGAAAAATTACTCAAGCGCGCCCAAATAGGATTGGGCGAGGAACGACCAGACACCTCTACCCCGCCCCCGCTTCCCTTTAATTCGTTTGTACAGCCAATAACCGATTTTTTTTCATCCGTAGGAGAGACCATTTACAACTATCTGTTAGAGAATGACTGGACTCATATTAAATTATGGGCATTGAACTTTATTGAATATGCCAAATCAGAGGAAAAAGAGTTAGGCATTATGTCGGACGAACTGATTACTACGAGATCGAGCATAGGAGTATCGCCAGACAGATACCAGAGACTTTATACAATGTATAAAGCTGGAATTACACTAGGAAAGTTGATCGAAAATAAATATCTTGGAGAAAAATGGAAGTCACGGGACGCTTTTACGAGCGGATCCGAACAGGCGGTTCGCGCTGCCTATGCTGGTGCATTTACTGAACTGAGTTTCGATATTGCGGAAGCGGAAAAGCTTGCGCGCCAGTCCGGGGGAAGCAAGGCGGAGATGGAGAAGTTCATGGTGTCTTGGACCTATCTCGTCGGCCGCCAGGATGCGCTAATAAGATATTTTCATCTGGCGAGGGCGACCCGCAACAAGGTTCAGGACATTGTGTTTAATGTTCAAAATAATTATCTGGATATTGAGCAAGCTGTAAAGGCGGCCGAGGAAATTATCTTGAGTGACGATGGACAACATAACTACATGAGCACAGATGTGGTGCCGCTGGCGGCAATGATCTACGAGATGAAAGTAAGCGGCGCGAGCAACGATTCTGAAGGCAGCGCCTCCGAGACAACACTCGAGAAATTTAAGCAGGCATACCGTTCTTTACATCCTTATCATGCATTTATGGAAAAGCCACCACCTAATTATATAAGTATTCAGAATATTAAGCCGGCCTCCTTCTTCCCGAGCGGTGACAGGGATGAGCAGTACACAAGACAATTTAAACGATATTATGCGGACGGCATCGGGTACGACGCAGAAACGCTTATCAGAAACGGCCTCGAAAGCATTTCGATGCGCTACAGTAATATGTACAACGTCAAAAAAGTGATTCACATGCGATGTGTTACATGCGAATTCGACGTCTATTACATACAGCTGGTTGATAATTCATGGTTATATTTTTGCTTCGTTCATGGAACTGGCAGTGACAAGTTATCCAGCAAAATAGAAAGGCGAGGTATAAAAACAGAATTCAAATGGAGCGGTACCGAACCACCACGGGGAGCACTGTATGCTCGATTTGAAGAAATTGTTCGCGATCCGAGTTTACGCAAAACGGACAAACTTCAATATGTCTCGATCGATTATCAAATGATAGAAACTGAACAACCCGCAGGTAATAAATATGGACGATTGGTGCATTTCCGCGTTGTCAAGGAAGAAGAAACACCACCCGCCAGTCTTGCAGAAGGCAAACTCATTCCATATCTAAGATCCGAAGTCGTACAAAATCTGACCGAGCTAGCCGAGTCAATGAAGGCGGCCATGTACGAGCCAGGTTTGCTCACCAAGTTAGCTGCCCTCTTCCTTCCTTTTTATGGAGAAATTCAGCGCAAACGGATTGCCCAGAAATACAATATGAACGCGCTTTCACTCATCTTTGACGGGGCTTCCGTACTTTTAACCGTCATGCCTCTCGCGAAAGAATTTGTACAAATATTCCGTCAGTCAGCGCTAAGATACATAGTACAGGGATGGCAGCGTGGCCTTCGCGGTCCTTTTCTTAATGCATACGTGTTCAATAAATTAGGCACGTTCAAGCCTTCTTTTATGTCTGCGGTTTCGACTACCGGACGCAAATCAGCCGATTTATTGCTCGGTGCATCATATGATCTTTTTAATCCACTGACAGTTCCGTTCAATCCATTTGGTTTTAGCGTCACAACGCACGGGGCTGCGTTCCAGATACGGAACATAGCAGATGTGGCTGGCGACGCGACAGGCCTCTATGGATTCCTACAGAACACCGTGTTACCTGCCGGCATAAGTCACCTGAAGCCGCCCGAAGCAAAGCCACCGCTCGAACTTGTAGATATCGGACTCGGCTCATATATGTCCAAAGCACTGGTCAATACACCCGAAGGTCCTGCGACCGTCTTTTATCACAAAGACAGCAGCGGAAAGTACTATCAGATTATCTGGAACAGATTATTCGGCGACTTCACTCTGGCGGAAGCCGATCAACCTCAACCACCGCGGTTAGTCAGAAAATACAAAACGTGGAGCGAAGATAAATTTCCGCGCGCATTAAGCGGAGACTTGCGCTATCGCCATACAAGTCCCGATCTCGAGCACGACGAAGTCGAAATCATGGCGACTCATCTACAGCGCGCATGGGTCGATGCACGTTATGTGCTCGCAAACGCCAGGCGCACGGTGCAAGACGAGGCTCCGGGAACAACGGCCCAAGTCGATAAGGCACTAAAAATTTTCTGGGGAAGTTCCGCGCCGGAGATCAAGAAGGTTTTTGCAAACGCGGCAGGAAATGTACTCAACTATATAAGTCAGCTTGCATTGTCTTCAGATGTCGCATACCTGAAGGCGGATGACACAAACGAACGCATATTGGACACCCTTCCCGGCGCAGCTCACGACATCAAGATGGCCATGGGGGGCGGCTATGTTCTCAAGGAGTCTGAACTTCCAGCGATGTCCTTCCAGGACGACAAGAACATCACGAGGCCAGGCTTCATTGCGGAAGATAGCCAATCGGTCAAGGACCTTTACGTTGGACGCGGCAACATCCTGCCGATGACCATGCGTCAACACGCGTTCGACTATAACAAGTACCCGCTGTTCGTATCGGCATATCAGGTCTACACAAACGCGCTGTCGAGAATGCTGATCGGCGAAGGCTATCGTGCAACCGGCTCCACCGCGAGAAGCAAGGTGAAGTGGAAGGAAGTGCGGGACAAGGAGCAGGCCCGTCTGGCCGGCCTGACCAAAGATGAAAAGCGCGAACAACTCGACAAACTGGCAGGCCAATATGGCCTTACCTTGCTCGATGGCACGCCGCTCGAAATTACAGATCTCGCCAAACTCGACAGCGACCCAAGTCTTATGCTTGACGCATCCGGAAAAGAATCCGGCCTCGATGTGGCGAGCATTGTGGCGGGCGGTGCAGCATGGCGTGGAAAGAGCAACAAAGGACAGTCCACTTCCATGATCGCCAATGCGGACAACTTCTCGTTGCTCGTTTATCTGATCAGCGATATCAAGTTCGATCCCGATCGGTATAAAGCCTTCGTCGAGAGCTACGATGCCTGGAACGGCGCAGCAGTCTCAGGCGAATTGTTATGGAAATGGTTCGACGACAGCGACACATAAATCCGCGTAGAAACTGTCTCGCGCGCAGAGGCGCTCGGATCAGAATCTCCCCGTCTGCTGCTGCGACATATCGACCTCGGTACTCTGCACTGCGGGTGCGCTATCACTAGCGTCCGTCAAGAACACAGGCACCGTCACCGAGAGGCTCAGCGACAAGCGCGGCTTGTTGCCCAGTGCCTGCCAGAAATTGCCAAGCGTGTTCAATTCGTCTTTCGGCGGAATCATTCGCGTATACGCACCCGGCATATCGGCGAGCTGCCGGTTATTGATGAGCGCATTGACCACCTGATTCATCACCTTGATCGATGTATTGTCCGGCGCCCCGCCCGGGCTTCCCGGACTGCTGGTCGCCGTCTGTGCGATGTCCCAGTAGGTGATGATGTAGTTGCAACAGACGTTTACCCAACCCGGCGCGATCGTGGAAGTCTTGGTGTCCGCATGGTAGGTAGGCACGCGCATTTGCGCCGTTCTCATCTGCAAATCCTCGTGGATCTCATAGAGGAATACGCTAAGCGTGGGCTCGGTCGGCGGACTGTCCGCCGCCGGCAGGTCGAAGATGATCGACACGCCCGTATCGGGATTGACGTCGATGTAGCCGCTCAATGCATCGTAAAGCGCTTGGTTAACATCGAGAATCGTGGTGTCCGACGCAGTGGTTCCGGCCATTTCCAAGCTCCTAAATCTGCAAACGCCCTACCTTTGCCAATTCGCGCGCACACGCCTGCTCGATATGGCGCATCATGACTCGGGGCGCCCGTTCGGATTTCGCCAGCCAGCCGGCCAGCATCGCGATGTTGCGAATGCTGGCGCCCGTTACTTCGATCCGAGCGGCCAGTTGCGCAAAGTCGATTTGTTCATCCACCTCGATCTGCGCAGGCCAGATTGCTTTCCACATCAACTCTCGCAGTGTGGCATCCGGAAACGCAAATCGGGTAACGAACGTAAAACGCCTGATAAAACCTTCGTCCATGTGACCGCGATTGTTGGTGGCCAGAATAACTAGCCCGGGGAATTCCTCGAGACGCTGCAACAGATACGAGACTTCGATATTCGCGTGCCGATCCTGAGCGTCCTTGACCTGGCTACGCTTGCCGAAGAGCGCGTCGGCCTCGTCGAAGAACAGCACCCCGGCGTCGGCTTGTGCCATATCGAAGATTCTCGCCAGGTTCTTTTCGGTTTCCCCAACGTACTTGTTGACCACACTCGACAGGTCGACCTTGATCAGATCGGTGCGCATGCCCTTGGCCATGGCTTCCGCAGCCATCGTCTTGCCGGTACCCGAGGGGCCGTAGAACAGCGCACTGATGCCGGTTCCGTAATGCACCTTGTCGGCAAATCCCAGTTCGAGCAATTCTTCGCGGAACCGGATAGCCGCGCTTATCTCGTCCAGTTGCTGACGCAGTTCGGGCGAAGCGATCAGGTCATTCAACGTTCGCCGCGGTTCGATTCGCTGCGCAAGATTGCCGAAGTTTTGCCGGGCGCGATAGCGTAGCGCCTGTGTCCAGTCGCATGCCTCGACGCAGCCGTCCGGCGCGCGCTGATAGCGGTAGAAGAGGACTTCCTGCCTGATTGCTGCAAGCTCATCCGGATGAAATGAAAAACGTCTGCTTAGTCCCACCGTGTCGATGCGCGGGTCGTCGAGGTAACGGTCGAGCGCGCGCGCGCGTTCAACCGAAGTCATCGCCGGCGGATCGAATACGACCTGCGCCGCGCCCGGCAAACGTGTCACCGGAGAATGGCTGTCCGCGACGCATATGGTCGGAATATGAATTTCCGACAGACATCGGGCCAACGGTTCGAGCAATGCCGGGCGTGCCTTGCCGACCTCGTCCAACGACTTCACAAGCACCGCGCAACGATGCAGACGCGCGTTTCTCAATGCCTGCCGTAGCATTTGCAGCGCGTCCTCGTCCTCTGTAGGCAGACGAGCCAGATCCAGCGCCAGAGCGCCGTGGCCGAATGTGGCCAGCGCATGAACGACGTCGGTTTCGCGCGCGTCCCGCAGCGTAACCACCGACGGTGTGACCGCCTCGAACACCGCGCGTCGCAGTACCGATTGCAGAGCCGCCACACCTGGGGTCGAGGCAGCGTTCGCATCGAGTGAAAGCCATCGGCAAAATCTGTCCAGAGCCGGTGCCTGATACCGGTTGCCGAGCAGGAAGTGCCAAACCTCGAGACTCGTGAGTAGCGGCATTCGACCCCAGCCGTCACGCGTCAATGCGGCCGACGACACCGGCTGAATGAGCTGGTACGCGCTTAGCGGCGCCTCCGGCAGAAAGTTCGATTGTGCTTTCTGCCGATCCTCCCAGTTGGCACAGAAGAGCCGTAGTGCCAACTCGATCGTCGGAAAATGTTGACCCCGTCCCTGCAGAAGCGACAACAGGGTCTGGTACCGGCTATCCATGTGCGGCAGCAGGCCAAGCAAAATGACGTCGCGTTCGAACGCGTTAAGGCCGAAGCGCGTCGTCAGGTATCCAAATGGTTCGTCGGCAAGCACGGTCGCGACGGCATCCACCACCGATTCCCGCGCGTTTGCCCGGTCGTCGAAATCCATCCAGGCGGGCGCGCCGGAAAGATTGCCGATTCTCTGCTCGATTTCGTCCGGTGCGAGCAGCACATCGCCCGTCCAGACAACAAATGCGCGCTGGTGATAATGCCTTTGGAGCAGAAGATCGACCCGCTCCACGTGGTGCATGAGACGCTTCCACGCATATTGGGCGAAAGAACTTTCCGCCATCTGGGACAGCGACGCATCAGCCATGGTCAGGTACCCATTCGTCGAAACGCGGTATCGGCCAATCGATCATAAGCGGATCGCGTAGCCACGGCATCACCAGCACCGATAGGGGCCACGGCCAGTCCTGCAGCAGTACGTCGAACGGCTCTGCCGCAACCTCGAGCACCGCTCCCGTGTCGGCAATCAAGAGACTTCCGGGCCGCTGGAGAAACAGCGTCCGCACGTCGAGGGGCTTCAGCGTGCGCCATCCCGGCAGTTGCAGCGGCAATCGTTCAAGCCACTCGACAAGCAGCGACCGCTGCTCGTCCCCGGCAGGCTCGAACCGAAGCGGCGCCTCTTGCGGTTTCAAGCCGCACACTCTCTGCGTGAAGTCGCTGCGTCCCGCCGAAGCCGGCGCGTCCTGCCATATGAGCCAGTCAAGCCATACAGCCGCCTGCTCTTGCGCATCCGGAGAGTTGAATTGCTTTCCGTCCCATAGCTTCAATTGACGGAAAAGGTCGGGCAGCAACGGCCATAGCAAAACGATGCCTGCGTTGAAAACAGGTATGGCGGGTTGCTCTTGTCCTTCCTCGACAATGCCGGTGGGTTCGTGACTGGAATACTGCTGCAGCCGTCGCCTCACTTCGGTGGGAAGCCTGTGCTTCAAAAGACGTCGCACTCTTGCGTCCCGCCACAGCAACCTCTGCCAGCGAAGCAGTGCCGCTCCCGCCGGCTCCGAAAAAATAGCGAGCGCTTCTTTGTCGATATGGGCATCAACAACGTGTTCGACGAAAGCATCGGCGTCGTTGCGAGGAAACAGATTGGCGTCCGACTGACGGGATACAAGCTGCGTCTTCAGCCAGTACAGTGCCTTGAGAAGAAGCGTCAATTCCGTGAGCGGAGCACTGCCGCATAGCCATTGCAACAACGGCTGGGCATTTTTCCACTGCAGCAGATACCGCCTCGACGACCTCCTCAAGCACAACGGGGCGATCGAACTCCATGCGCGTTCGGGACGCCTCTCTGACACGCATGCAGTTACGCAACGCTTCACATCGTCGATGTCATGCGTCGATGGGGAGAGTCCGATCGCGTGAACCGGCCTCGGACGATTGATGTGAGGCGTCGGTTCTTCGCTGGGCCTTTCCGTCATGTCCATATCGAACTTTCGACTTCCGACGTGTTGCAGCAACGCTCGCCGAAATTCCTGGGAAAACCGGTTTCGAAACTCGTCTTCGAACTGCCATGCCTGCATGACGCCCAGGTCCAGCCGAAGCGTGTCGAGATGCAAACCGTCGTGCCGCCGCGTCGTTTCCGTTGCGATTCGGCCGACATCATCCTTTAACATCGCATGGAACAGCCGGCCACACCTTTCCACCACCGCTTCACCAATGCGCAACGGTGCTTCGAGAGATATGGTGAATTTTTCGATGGCGACGCGCATGTGTTTCCTCAGTTTTCGAGTCGAAAGGCGACGCGCTTATAGTTTCATGATGTAGACGAGACAATAATAGGGAACCGTTACGTTAATGGTATGAGATTGAGCGTCCTGTTTCGCGCTAGAGACCGAATGCCCGTGCGCCACGTCATGTTGATAGGCCGTAATATCGTTTCTCGCGAACATAAGCGTTGATGTCGACGTCGGAGTATCACTGCTGTTAAAGTCTGCGTAATAGCAGTGAGGGTAGTCGTTACCGCCGGAATCGACGTCGGCGGGGCTGTGGAAAGCGTTGATACTGTAGCCAGTACCATCGGCAGCATTATGAACAGACAGCGTCAGTCCCGATGGAATGTGCTCGGGCTGCAGCACAGTTCCGGCTATCGTGACGGTAACCGCTGGAGTCTTGCTATCGCTCGTCGTCGCAACATACTGATTGTTCGGATCACTGGTGTTCATCGCGACGCTATTCTTCGCATTCTGATTCTCAATACTGCTCCCTAATACGAATCGTCCGCGTAAATCCGGCGTAGGTGGCGTGCCATCGCATAGCGCCCAGCCTTCAGGGATGGAAGTTCCCGAAAACATCATGATCATTCCCTTCACAAAAGCGATGGACGCATTCAGGCTAACGCCATTGCTGTCGACCATAATTCCCGAGCCCGCTTTGACAGCCACGTTGCCATTGCTATCAAACTCAACGCCATTACCGATCTTGACCTTGAGTCCGTTAGCATCGACGTCCATTCCATAACCGGTGTGAACGGTCGCCCTGACGCTATGGTCGGCAGAGTCGATTCCGAGGCCAAGTCCCGTCTTCAGCGAAAGCTTCCCTTTGTTCGCGGCGTCGCTGTCCGGCGCGACTTGCATCCCCGCGCCGACGCTGTTGTCCGTCTGATCCGCACTTTGGCCGATCGCGCGGCGGCCGCATTCAGCGATATCGATGAGTTCGCTGAAATCGGTGTCCAGTGGAATGGAGCCCGCCTGGAACCGGCTTTTCAGATCGTCCGTCGTTCCGCCTGTGGTGCCGGCCACTGCCGCAGCACCTTCGCTCGAATTTGCGTTCGCCATGACTTACTCACTCCTTGGTCCCATCTGCAGGGGGCAATGAATCGTTTTTCGGCACGAAGAACAGACTGTTTTCCACAATGACGTCGACATTCCACTCGTCGCCGCCCGCGCCGATCACTTCGGTCTGCTGCTCCGGTGTCGCAATGATCATCGCGCCGATGCCGACATCGAGAGCGGCAGGCACCCGTCCTAATCCGAGTTTCCACAACAACTGGAAGGTGGCCGTGCTCGGCGCGGTCTTGGTGCCTTGCCATACGGCATAGCTCAGCGCAAAGCTCGCAAACGACTGGGGGTCGTGCGGGTCGGCACTGAGCCAATGGATCATCAACGCAATATGTGCGGGAAGCTCTGCCTGAACGCACTGCTTGATCCACGACTCGGTCGCATCGGGGTCGCCCCCCTGGGGCAGCATGCCCTTGTTCAGCACGAGGCTGACGATCATTGAAAATCGATCGGCGATGCTCAGCGTGTGCCACGCGTAGCCGCCGGCATCGGCGGGGGACGGAAAGGTCCCGGTTTCTCCTGCGGCGGGAATCACCTCTAGCGTCCCCGCGATGCCGTCGACCTGCTTGACGAGAACCTTCATCGACCAGCTTGTGCCATCCGGTCCCGATATCGCATCGATCGACAGCAGATCGCCTTCCCGCACGCCCGCCGGAAACGGAAACGACGATGCGATGGTCAATACGACCGGTGCGACGGGCGGGTCCGGTGTGTCCACCGCATACGTCAACGGATAGACGATCTCTCGCAACCATGCCTGGCAGTTCTGCCAGTAAAGCGCGTGATCTTCCTGCGCCTCGAGTACCGCGGAGACACGCGCGGCGAGCGGCGGGTTGGCGGCGAGCTGCAGCGTGAACGATTGACTGGCTGCATCCACCTTGTCGACGATCAACCCTTGCAGCGTCATTCCGTTGCTTTCCGGATAGAGCCGGAAGTCGATCAGGTCTCCGCTTCGAAGGTCCGATAACGAAGGCGTTGCCGGACACGTCACCGTTAGCGTACGGCCGTCTTCCGAAAGGTCCACCGCGGTCGGATAATCAGGCGTGTCGTAGGCAGGTGATGGTTTTGCGGGCAGCAGCGAGCGATGCTCGACGAGATAGAACGGCAGCCTGCCCATCTCCACCGGGTGCGAGAACAACGTCTCGCCCCACCCCATGCGGGCGGTAATGCGCTTTTGCAGCGCGGATACCCTGTCTACGCGGATATTGGCGCGCCGGTAAGCCAAGCTCGTGACTTCAGCCAGATAGTCCTGCTCGACTTGCAGAAATTCGTCCTGCGACGTGTCGAGCATCTGCGACGCTCGCTGCGTGCCGAAGTAGCCCAGCAGAAAATTGACTACGTTTAGCTCTTGCTCGTAGTCGTCGGCGGAAGACGTGATCTGATCGACGAGCAGATTCTTGTATGCCGCATGCGCAGCATCCCCGGCGCTACCATCGGCATAAGGCCATTGCGCGCCCCACACCGTATCGCCATCGCGTTTGAACGACAGCAGGGCGGGAAGCATGGCCAACTGCTGGCACCCGTTGGCCATCGCCTGCTCGAACGGCAACAGATACTGATACAAAGGCTGCGGACCGCCATAGCCGATCGGCAGTTGCAAACCGTAGCACGCCGGCATCCTGTCGGTCACCGGGTGGTATTGCGACAGGTTGCGCGCTTTGCCGTAAGGCAATACCACCGGCGGATTGCGCTGTATGACGACTGCCGGTAATTGCGCCTCGATATCGTCCTTGCTGCAGACCACGATCTTTCCGTCCGCCGTGATCAACCGCACCGATTGCACGAGCGTGCCGATCGGATCGTCGCCCCATGTCTGCGGATAGCGGTTCGGCCCCCCCGTGTTCCAGGTCCACATGCCGTTGCCTGACGGCGGATCCGAATATTCCCGAAGAGACAGAATGCTTTTTACGCCCTCAATCTGCATCCATTTCTGTGCCAGTCCGCTCAGATTGACGTACACAGTGTTGGTGTAATCGGTCGCCGCGGGCAATTCAGGCTGCCATCCGTGCAGCAGATACGGCCCGTCGTAAATGTCTTCCGTCGCAAAGCCTTGCTGCTGTAAAGCCGCGGTGCTTTCGTGATCGACCGCCGGAGAGATATAGGCCTCGGTAGCGGTGTAAATATCAGCGAAGATTCTTGCGTAATCCTGTGCTCCCTCTTCGATCTGTATGTCCGCGATGGGATTGATTTCCACGGGCTGCGCCACCACGATCTTGCTGATGCATTCGCACAGGTTGCGGTAATCGGTGAGGAAAGCGCCAAGCACCTGTTGCGCTTCGGCGCTGTTCGCAGCCGACTCGCGAGTCGGCTCCAGATACAGCGCGTAGTCGCCGCGAAGGCAGTATGTGACCGCGCTTGCACCTTCCTTGGTGAAGCTGAACTCGAGGCTCTCGGGATCGTAGTAGTAGATGTAGTCAAAGCAGTTTGCGGAAGCGGGGTCGTTGGAGTCCAGCGCAATCAGCTGCACATCGCGGTACAGGTAGTAGGTTTCCTGTGGATTGGTGAGATCGAGCAAGGCGCGCCGGTAGTCCGCGGGCGTGATCGGTCCACAGGTCAATGCCGTTTGAGGACCGAAATCGATGGGGAATAAGCCCCCGCCCGGAAGCTGCTCGTCGACCGCTGGCGTAAGCAGATCGGCGAGAGGCAAGGTATGCCGATACGACAGATCCGACGTGCTATAGCTATATCCCTCGATGAATGTCACACCGGGGTCGTGCTCGCCGGTGTCGGTCCAGACCTGTCCACCGAAGTTCGCGATCGCTTGCAACGCCTGATCGCACAGTGCATCGAAATGAATATCTGCCCGGACCAGACGGAGCAGTTCAGAGGGCCGACGCATACGTCCTCCCCGTCGGGTTCGCGCAAGAAGCGGTAGTCTGCCAGGTTAGGATCAGAACCTCGTCGCGTTGTGCATGGATCGAGACCGACTGTCCGTTCAACGTCATGCTGTTGACGCTGGTCACGAAAGGCTGCTGCTGAATCCAGGCAATGATCCCGTAGTAGTCCAGTGTATTGCCCAGCGTGACGCCGCGCGGTCCACCCAGTATCCACGGCATGTAATGCAGCGTCAGCCGCTCCTGCAACTGGCGGTATCCGTAGTCCGGGTTCACGTTGAATGTGATGTTGTAGGCAATCCGGACGTCGCGATATCGCGGATTGACGACCTCGATGCGAGCCCACGCGGACGCGAGTCCCTGCAGATATTGCTTCATTTCGTTCAGATGGGCCTGGCTGAACTGCGGACGCAACGGATCCTGGTTGTCCTTCTTTTCGTTGACGGGTATCGCCACGACGGTTTGTATCAGCGAAGCAGGAAGGTCCGTCATGCTGTCCGCCGGCGGCAGCGCGACATCGAATACGTTGCTGAAATGCGCTTGCAGCAGCGCCGCCATGTCCTGCCATGTCAATGCGCGGTTTCGGTGAGACAGTCGCTGCGCAACGCGCGAGAAGAATTCGGACGGCGTTTCCGCCGGACGTCCGCCGCTAGACGGCCACGGTTGCGTCACGGACGACAATCCCGCCACGGGCGTCACCGCGCGCGTCACGGTGAAGGCAGGCAGCGGGCGTGTGAAGTGGCTTGCGGGCACGGTTTGCGGCTCATCGAGCGTCGCGGTCATGCCGTTTGCGGATATACCCTGCAACCAAACGTAACCGTACTGCGCGGTCTCCGCGCTTTCATTCACCCGCGCCGGGTTCATGAGTGCACACGGCTGATCGAGCACGGCGCGCAACCAGTAGCGGCCGGACGGCATCTGCGGCGCATCGGTGGCGGCGTCGTGCGGCAGCACCGCCGTCCACAGGCCGCAATCCATCAGTCCTTGCGTATCGTCTACCAACGTGTCGCCGAGCGAGGCCCAGGTGTTCGCCTGATTCAGATATTCCCATGCAGGCTGCAACGACTGCGGGCTCTGTAGTTGCCAATACAACGAAAGCGTTTCGCCCGGGGTGCCATCGGTCAGCCCGACATATAGATATGAACTATCCGGATCATCCGGTTGCGCGCCCTCCGCCATATAACCGAACGGCGTCAGCAGATACTGGACGATGTCGGCCGCCTCGACGGCATAGCTCACCGTCATCGCATTGATTTGAGGTGTGTAAGGCGGATTGAGCGTCGTCGTGCCCGCGAGCTTCTGGTAATCCTGATGGCCGAAATCGCGACCCGTCAATTCGAAGCGGAGCCAGCGCGGCCAGTCGCACGGATTCGACGGATTACCTGCGCCGGTGGGCAGCATTGGCGGTACGGCCACTGTCAGGCTGGCCCCGGCGGGCGCACCCTTGCCTGCGGCGAAGAGCGGCTGCGGCCCCGTCGCGGCCGGGTTGTCGATGCTGGACGAAAGCGGCTGCGCGCCCGAGCTCGACATCAATAGCGCCTGCACTTTGAAGTCGCTATTGTCGGCCGGCTTGACGTCGCTATCGTAGTTCGCGTACCAGTCGGGAAAGCCTTCGTCCGGCAGACCCAGCCATCGTGGTGCCAGCGTCAGTTCGAGCGGCGCGGTCTGCTCGCACCAGTCAGCGGCGATCAGATTGAAGCCGCTCCCGACGACAGGCATGGTGCCGAACGGATAACTCGCGCCGTCGAGACGGTTGGCGCCGCTATCGGTGCCATAGCTCACGGCACTGCCGCCTTCGACCTGGACTGACAAGCCCACGATAACCGGCACCGTCTGACCGTTCACGCACCCGAGTTTCAATACGGGGACGTCCATCGTGATGCCATCGAGATTGTCGGGCGGGCTGATGGCCGGCTGATCGCCGTCGAGCAGCCACGAAAGGGTCAGTTGATCCTGCGACACGCTGGAAAGCGCGAGTTCGAGCCAGCCATTGGCGCCGCTCACCTGCGCGACAGTCAAATCCGCGCTCGTCACAACTGAGCCGAATGTCACAGTGAATGTTCGGATTCCTGTACTCATTGCAAGCGAATCCGATGCGATCAACCGGCCGACGACTACCGGCTGCTGTTGCGCTTCGGGATCGAACAACCTGACGCCGGCCGTTGGCCAGGCGCCCTGCTGCTGATCGTATGCGATAGCGGCCACTAGTGATGGGCCATCGCCGGGCTGCACCCAGCGCAAGTCCGTCCAGACGCTGGGGTTCACGAGCAAGTCGGCGTCGAGTGCGTATCTGATCGGGACGCCGCCGGTTTCGCCCGCATCGAACAGGGTGCCGGCCCGCAACAGGCATTCGCGAACCGACGGGCTCAGTGCGAACTGCAATACGACATTGTCCGACTGCGCCGGCGACTCCCGCAAACTCAACAGCTCGCGATAGTAGAGATCCCTGTGCGCGAACGGCAGGTAGTTGAACAGCGCTCTCGGCGTTTTCAGCAGCTGGAGAAACGCCAGCATGAACGCCTGTTGCGGCAGCAACGTTCCATCTGCCGAATCCGGTTTGCCAGACAGTTCGGCAAGCACGGGTGGAGCGTTCCCTGACATGAAGAAGAAGTCCGCCCACGTGTAGCTGCTGTCAAACGGTATCAGCGCGACGTAGTCTTCGAAGGATTGCAGCAGCTGCTCGTCGCTACGGCCATCGAGTCTGAAGCCATCGTCGACTGCAAGCTCGCTGAGCGCCCGGAGCAGCTTGTCCGGCACGGTCATGTTTGCTCTCCTGCCAAATTCCCGGCCATCCGTTCATGGTCGAGAGACTCGTGTGCCGAGCCGCCTCATGCCCAAGCGGGCAGGTGCGGCTTCAGGCACGGACAAATTGCTGATGTGCGATAAATGCCCCGCGACCCATGCCGGGTGCGGTCGTATCCGGTGTAAAAGGAGTGCTCGCCATCACAGCCGGGGCCGTGGGCGTGAACCGCGCGGTGAATTGCGCCCCTGTTCCCTGAAGCATCAGCGGCGTCTGTCCCGCGACATAGGGCGCCGTCTGACTCGCGTCGAGCATTTCGATGCTGACGATGCCTGCGCCAGGCGAATAACCGGCAATGAAGTACTGCGCCGGCCATTGCGCGCGCTGCTCGTCGCCGACCACGCAAATCCGCCGGCCCAATATCGTCGCGATTCCGGTACCCGTCAGGATCGCGGGTCCCGAGAGCACAACCTGGCGCGGGCCGAACATCGGTTCGAAGGTCGCCTCGTCGCCGTCGCAAAGCACCGGTGAACTCATTGGAGCACTCCTCGCACCGCCTGTGCGATGTCCAACGTTCCCGACATACGCTGCGCCACGTCACTGCCGCGCAGGCAATACGTAATGTCGACGGACACCGTGCTGCTGTTCGTTCTGGACTGGTAGACGCGTATTCGCGTCAGGTTTGCGCGAGGCTCATAGCGCAGAATCGCATCCACGACTCTCGCCTCGATATTGCTCGTCAGGTCGCCGTTGATGTTCTCGAACATGACGTCATAGAGCGCGCACCCATAGCCGTCACGCATGATTCGCTCGCCCGGCTCGGTACTGAACAGAATGCGCAAGCTCTGCCTGACGTCCTCCGCGCCGTTCGCCATGACAACGCCGTCATCGATTGAGAATGCGGGTGGGAAAGCCCATCCGCGTCCAAAGATCCGGGTCAGAATGTCGTCGCTCATGCCAGGTGCTCCGTGACGGACGGTTTGCTTAACTCGAGAAATCGATCTTCGGGCCCTCGATGGAGACCGAAGTCTGGCCCGACAGTGTCAAACTGCTGCATTTCAGCGTCAGCGTGCTGTCGGTCTGCAGTTCGCCGCCCTGCTTGAGACTGAGCTGCTCGTGGGGCGAACTCAGAGACACCGCCTGACCCTGCGTATCGAAGCGCAGCTGGTATTGCTGGCCCTCGTGACTCACGACAAGGGCCTTCACGAAATTGCCGGCGTCGGGTTCGATCGGCGCCGGATTCAACGGGTTGTGCATCGAGCCCAGAATGACCGGATAGCTCGGGTCCTCGTCGAAGAAGCCGACCACGACCTCGTCGCCCACCTCCGGGTAAAAACAGAATCCGCTCGTCGCGCTGGCATAAGGCTTTGCAAGCCGGGCCCAGACTGCATTGCTGCTCTCGCCCAGCACAGGGAGACGAACCTGCAAGCGATGCATGCCATCCGGATCTTCCTTGAAAGCGCAAACCACACCGATGTGCAGGCCACACGCTCTTGGCATCGACATCGGCTCGCGCAGCACGTCGTCGTAACCGAGCGTCAAAAGCGTACGCCAGCCTTCGCCCTTTGCGATTCGATGACGGATACCGGTAATGATGGCGCCGCCGTCGAAGGCCCGGCCGAATCCTTCTATCCCCAGTGTCTGCCCCAAGGCGTAATGCGCCGAGCCGTCGATGAGGAATTCGCCCGAAGCCCGGGACGACTGAAAATTCATCAACAGGCCCTTCGCCAGCGCGGTCGTTTCGTCGAGTCGAAGCGGTGTGCTGTAGTTGAACGACCACGGCACATCGTTGATCTCGTGCCCATGCGCACAATTGAACGCGCCGCTGCCTAGCTGCGTCGCTACGCCGGTGACAGTGTCGTTGATCTGCGCATGATCGTTCCAGCTCGAAGCCGTCAGGACGGATGGCTGGAATTGCTCGCTGAATGTCCAGGCGCCCTCTTCGATCAATGTGTCCTGTCCCGGCACGGACGCTCGTTGCCGCAATGTCCGCGCGGGTTGAGGCGCGAGCCGGGGCGGCGCGATTTCGACTCCTTCCGGATTCGGAAACGCCCACACGCCGTTGACACCCAGACGGTGGCGCATGAAATGCCAATCGGAGCAACGGAACTGTACGAGCTGGTCATGCTCGACGCTCATTCCTTCGACGTGCAGCAACGCAATCCCCTGGGCGACCAGCAGGTTTGTCGCGATCACCGCGTCGGTCATGTTCTCGAACAGTTGCGATCGATGCGTGTTCTGCAGCTTCTGCAAGTCGTGGCGCAAATGCAGCACGAGTTCGGTCCGGGCCCGGGTCATACTGAGTTCCTGCCTCACGATCACGCCGCGGAAGATCAGATGTCCTCTGTCGTCCGGTTCATGAAGCAGCACTTCCACTTTTTGCCCTGCGCTACAAAACGCAATCTCTTCCTGAAAGGTGATCAGATCTTCCAGCGCGTCGCCTTCCACGGACAGCACAATGCGCGCAGTGGGGATCGCATTGACCTTGTGCTGTACTTCCGTGCGCTCCGCCTTGAGCGCGATCAATGGCTTGGGAGGCTCTCCGACCATCACAGCCGTGACCGGTACGGGACGCATCATTGCTCCTTGTCTGCGCTTGAGACCTGCAGTTGCTGCCCCGGCTCGATCGCGTCAAGACTGTCCAGATCGTTCTCGGCTGCGACCTCCAGGTAATCGGGCGCTTTCGCCAGCGAACCCGCAGCGCTCGTGGCAATCGACGGCAACGGCGTCGCATCGGGCACGGTAACCACTGCCTCGCCTGGCGAAAGCAACTGTTCCTTCGCGCTTTGCAGTGTCAGGCTGCCGTCCGCTACGAGCTCCAGCGTGGCGGTCGCTCGCAGAGGAGTCGCATCCCGCTCGAACAGCGTGTAGCGTATCGACAGCGAACTCATGCGTCCCGCGAAATAGCCGTGGCCATTCCAGCCCATCCTCCCCCACTTCACTTGCAGATAACGGGGTTCGCTATGCGCCGGGTCGACGTTGTAGCAGAGGCCGCGCAACAGACCTAATTGCGCGTCGATCGGTTTCCGATTGCCTGGCATTCTCGCGTCGAAAAGCAACTCGAGCGATAAGCTGCCGGGCTTCGTCTGTACATAGCGATTGCTTTGCCGCGTCGTATTGATAAACACGTCCGGCACGAATTCCGTCTGATAACTGAGGCCGATGGAATCCGGGTTGTACATCACTGCCAGGCTGCCCACGAGTTGAGTCAATTCCCGGTCGCCGTAGGCGATCAAGGTCAGCTTGCCCGTCCTTCCGAGCAGGCCCACGATCACCACTCCAAACGCTGTTCGCACAGCATTTCGAGCACCCTTCGCGCGATGGTTTCGACCCACTCTTCATCGGGCAGACGCCTTGCGGGCAGAACCTCCACGGGACACGCTTCATCCGCGGTGACTTTCGCCTGGATAATCAGCTCACGAATCTCGACCGTCATAGCTTCGCTCCTAACGGGATCATGTCCTGGTACCGCAACTCGAGCGTATTGATCAGAACCTGATTGCTATTGGCATCGAGATCGCCGGTCTGCCATCGCACGGGAAGCGCTTTTGTGATCACCCAGTTCGTCAATGGCAAAGGCCACGGGTCGAACAGCGAGATCACCGCATTCAGGTACATCACCTTGCCGCCGAGCAGCTGCCTGTTGAACAGCACGCTAAGCGGCGTCAACAGCATGACGCCCCGTTCCATCACTAGCGATCCATGCTGGATCTTGTCGGCAAAGAAGCGGTTTCGCAGATTCTCGCCGCCCTCGGAGTAGGCGGTGACGCCCAGTTCGCGCCCTAACCCGGTGATTCGCTGGAAACTCGCGTCGATGATGTCGGGCACCGGTACGCTTTCGATCCAGAATGTGACTGAAAAGCGATGCGATACGGAGGGCTGATAAAACGGTCTTTCCATCACGCCCTCGCCTGTGGTGCGTTGACCGACATACGGGTATCGAACGTGAGGCTGATCTCGATGAACTCGGCAGGATAAGCGACCGCCACGCCGATCTTGATGATCATCTTCCCCTGATCGATATCCGCTTGCGTCATCGTTTCGCCGAGGCCGATCTGCACAAAAAAGGCCTCGGCCTCCTCTGCCCCGTAAAGGCCGCCCTCCAGCCACATGTTGCGCAGCCAGATATGGGCCATTCCATGGAATTTGACCCAGGTAAGCGCGTTGTTGTCTTCGAAGACGAAGTGCCGGCCCAGCTGGCCGATTTGCGATTCGATGTGCGCCACCAATCGCCGGATCTGCACATACAGCCACGGCGATGCGATGTCCACCGCGAGCGTGCGGCACCCCCAGATGCGAACGCCCTTGCCGGCGAAGCTTCGGATCAGATTGATGGATGGGCCTGTCGTCTGGAACAAGCCGGACGATTGCAGCCACGAACATGTCGGCTTGATGACCTGAGACAGCGCGACGTTGGCGGGTGCGCGCCAGATGCCATATTGCTCGTCCGTCGTCGCCATGACCGCGATCACCGCCGCAGACGGTGGAACCACGATCTGCGTTTTCGTATCGCTCTCGTAGCCGGTCACGAGACGAGGCCAATACGCAGCGCCCCATTCTGGTTGCGTGGGATGCTGCGCGAGAAATGCAGACAGACAGGCGGCAGCGTTCGCAGGGTCGTCAGGGCTGTCGAAAACGCCGAATACGCCCGCGCGGACCTGGCAGGCAGCGAGCAATGACAGCCACGCTTGCGCCCAGTATGCGGATTCTCCGTCGGGCAACAGCACCATGTCGGGAATGGCTACCAATGTGATGCTGGCTTCCTGCGCAATCGCGGTGGAAATGCGACCGTCGGAGATCGCCGCGATCAGGTCGTCCGGGGTAAGGTCCACGGGATTGGCGTATGACCCTAACGAAAGCACGAAACCGCCTCGACCGCCATTGTCGAAATAATGCCGTACTGCGTAATAAAGGATGTATCCGTCCGGCGCTGCACCGCCGAAGGCCGACTCGTAATCGTCGAAACTGTTTATCGCTACGAGCGTATAAGCCGTTCCCTTCTCGGTGTACCCGACAAATACCGGCACGGCGGTCGCAACGGGATCGTATTCGCCGGGTATCGCATCGTCGCTGTACACCACATCGGGTTGACTGATTCCCATCATGGAAGCTTCCCCTCGTCCGCGTGCGCGCACCCGTCACATCGACATGCTCTGCGTGAACTCCAGAATGATGAACTCGGCCGGCCGCGCGGCTGCCATGCCGACTTTGGCGATCATCTTCCCCGCGCTGATGTCCTCGTCCGACATGGTGACGTCTTTGCCGATCTGCACGAAGTACGCATCCTCGGGCTTGCCTCCGGCCAGCGCGCCCTGCCGCCATAAGCTGTACAGATAATTCTCGATCGCGTGTCTCGTCTTCTCCCAGGTAGGCTGGTAGTTCGGTTCGAACATCATGGTCTGCATTGCCTTCGTAATGTCCGCTTCGGCGCTGTTGAACAGGCGCCGCACCTGGATGTACCGCCAACTCGTGTCGGTCGCTTCCGATGTGCCGGCGAGGGTGCGGCACCCCCACGGCACGATTCCGCGGCCCGGAAGCTTGCGGATGACGTTGATGCCGTCATCGTTCATCGTGCCCTGGTCGGCATCGCTGACCATCACCGCTACGTCGAGCGCACCGCTGATCGGAGCGTTCGCCGGGGCATTCCATACACCCCGGGTTCTGTCGGTCGCGCAATAGATGCCGGCCATTGCGGCGGCTGGCGTTACGGACACTTTTAATCGCGCAAGACGTGAATCGATCGTTGCGCTGATTTCTGTGTACAGGTCGGGATTAACGGGCTTGAGGTCGCTAAACCCGGTCACCGATCTGCCGCTGTCGTCTATATATCCGATGACCTCAATAAGATCGTCGGGCGGGCGCTCCGATGCCGCTGATTCAATGAGGCCGGGATAGTAGACGCTCGTATATTCGGATTTTGTATCTGGAGGCTTCCCCTGGGCATCCGCATCGGCGATCAGGAAATAATTGTTCCCCGCGCCTAGTAGAGAGTTCAACCAGGAATAGTACGTGTCCCGACGATCCGAATCGATCGTGTAATGCAGATAGACAAGTAAGGTGATATCTCGCACCCTTTTTATAGCCGATATAACACCATCGCTCGTCCCTATCCTAAGGATGTAACAAGGTCCTCCGCCGTTTTCAAAATATTGCCGCAATGCCAGGTCGATTTCCGGATGACATTGCAGGATTACTTCGTATGTATAGGAATAGCCACCACCTGACAGCGGCTCTGAATCAATTTTCACGGCGACTTCGCCGAGTCGAGGATATAAGCCCTTAAGCACACAATAGTCGAGCCAATTATCCAGGCGAATACAGACGTCCTCTGGAATGTCTGTGTTCAGATTCTCACTACAGTCCGTGAGAAAAACGGGCACCGCAGTAGCAGCAACATTGACTGATACCGAGGGCATCCCTCCCTCTACAACATAAACACCGGGACAACTGGGTTGCGTTGTCATCGTGCGCCTCTCGTTTTATTGAGTGCGTGGGTGCGATGGGAAGGCGAACGCAGCTTAAGCGTGCTCCATGTCTTGCGTAAATTCGAGAATGATGAATTCGGCAGGCCGCGCGGCCGCCATACCGACCTTGACAACCATCCGCCCCTGGTTGATGTCGTCATCGGTCATCGTGACACCTTTGCCGATCTGCACGAAGTACGCTTCACTATCCGAGGCTCCGGCCAATCCACCCTGCTGCCACAAGCCATGTAGATAATTCGTAATAGCCGTGCGCACCTTTTCCCATGTCGGAGGCGTATTGGGTTCAAACACCATCGTGTTCATCGCACTGCGCATATCGCGTTCGGCGCTGTTGAACAGACGACGTACGGAGACGTAACGCCAGTTATCGCTGTCCTCCAGCGTGCGCGCTCCCCAGACGGTCGGCCCCGTATCCTCGAAAGTGCGGATCATGTCGATTGCTCGGCCCTGGTTGTACTCTCCCTGCAGGTCGTCGCTCACCCTGAACTTCGGCGTGTACCCACCCGGCAGCGGCATATTGGCCGGCGCCTTCCAGACCCCGCGACTGCGATCGTTCTTGCAGTAGAGGCCGGCCATCACCGCGCTCGGTGGGATATCAACCGTCGTCCAGTTCACTTTGAGATAAGGGTAATAGACCGCTGCATACGGTGTGCTCGGGTAAGCGTCCGCTGCCCCTGTCGTCGTGATTTCGGTGGTAGGACCGTCGAGGATAACGAACAGCCCGTACCCGGGATCGGTAAGCATCGTGATGCTCGTCGAAATATCGTTGCCGTTCGCGACAGCCAGCGTCACCACGTCCTTCCAGGCAATTACCGCATTCGCGAACCCGGAATTCGCCGTTGCGTAGCAGGTGCCGCCGCCCGATTCGAAATAGGCACGAAGTCCGGCCACGCTCGCATCGGTGAAATCGGGGGCGCCGTCGTAGTAGTTCGTCAACTCGAGGTAGCTATTGAATTTCACCACCTCCGTACTGAAACTACTGCCCATGCAAAAAAACGGCACGGCGGTCGGAAGGTTGCTGACCGAGATGGCGGGAGAGGCATCTTCCTGGATGTACACACCAGGATAAGTGGTGACGACGGTCATGGCATTTCCCTCTTACGCAGTGGCCTGAATCGTGATGCGATCGGCCATCAAAGACATTTCCTGCACCGCAATCTCATTACTCGCGGCATCCAATGTGGGTGATGACAAGGATGTCGGAAATGCGTTGGCGACGTTCCATGTCATCAACAATGTCGTGCCTGCCTCGTCCGTCAGACTGATGGTGATGTCCTTTTTCTCCACCTGATTGAGCGAAATCGAATTGATCCACGCATACAGTTGCGAATCGCCGGGGAAGACTCCTTTGCGCAAGGTAATGTTTGGAACCTGGCGCTGGCCCGGCATCTTGAACCAGTTCCCAATGCCGTCACGATATTCAATCGTGTCGTAGGTGATGTTCAATCCGGAAACGTTGTTGAAAGGAATGTCCTCGCCACCCATCGAGACGATAAAACGATAGGTTGGAATCGGATATGAGGCAGCTATCTGATCGGGTGTAGTCGCCATGACCGTGCTCCTTGTTGCACATGTATTCAAACCTGTTTTATCGTATTCCTAACTTCTGACGTCAGGGAATCTTTACGGTTGAATCCTAGCAGGCGACTTCAGTACTTCAAGCGAAATCGGAAAGAATATTCAAATAACTGGATGAGCGGTTCGAGTCACGAATGCCAACATTAAGTTGATGGCAAACGAAAATGCCGGACACACCGGTACCGTCGTCGAACCGCTGCATCGACAATCTGCGCCGCAATGAGGCAGCTCGCAGTCGATGGTGATGAAAATTGACCGCTATACGCGCCTCGCCGCACGCATCAACGCGACATAAGCGACGGCCCCGGCAATCGCACCGATCAGCCAGCCGAAATTGTTCTCCGGCAGCACATGCAGCAGTTGCGTGCAAAGTTCCCAGCCGATCGAAATGCAACCCGAAACAGCGAGCGCAATGACGCCCATCCTGTTCCAGCCGCCGTCATAATAAAAGCGGCCTTTCGGCGACATCGAATAGAGTTCGGCGGTCTGTACCTGCTGCTTCTTGACGAGATAGAAATCGGCCATCATCACGCCGTAAAGCGGCGCGAGCACCGCGCCGAAAACACTGACGAAGATCGTGATCGCCTTCGCGCTGTCGACGAAGATCCACGGGCAGACAAGCACCGCGAGAATCGACGCAATCAGGCCGCCGCGCTTGAAATTCACATGCTTCGGAAACAGGTTCGCAATGTCGTACGCGGGCGAGACAAAATTGGCAACGATATTGATGCCCATGGTTGCGACGATGAACGTCACGCTGCCGATCACCACCGCCACCTTGTTCTGGATGTGCGCGACGATCGCAACCGGGTCCATGATCATCTGCCCGAACACGGTCGCGCTGCCCGACGTCACGATTACCGTAATGATCGCGAAGACAATGAAATTCACCGGCAAGCCCAGAAAATTGCCCGCTTTCATCTGCCGCTCGCTTTTCGCAAAGCGCGAGAAGTCGCCGAAATTGAGCAGCAACGCCGCGAAATAGCTGACGACGAGCAGAATCGCATTGCCCATCGAGGCCAGTTGCTGACCGCCCGTCAGCTCCTTGCCGCCGAGCGTCAGGCTCAGGCTGCCGAGCCCCGCCTGCGAAAGAATCCACGCCATCAGCACGAACATCACCACATAGACGGCGGGCCCGCAGAAGTCGATGAACTTGCGGATCGTGTCCATGCCGCGCTGAAAAATGATCAGCTGGAAGATCCACATAAAGAGGAAGCTGATCCAGCCTAGGCCATCGAGACGCAGGAAGCTCACTTGCGTCAGCGACGCCGAAGCGGGAATAAACAGAACGAGCAACGTTGCGACGGCTTTCGACGCGAAATAGGTTTGCACGCCATACCAGACAATACCGACCACACCGCGAATCACCGCCGCAAGGTTCGCGCCCATCACGCCCATGCTGACGCGCGCCATCACGGGAAACGGAATGCCGTGCACGTAGCTGGGCTTGCCGACCCAGTTCATCAGCACATACACGATCAGAATGCCGACCGCGAGCGCAAGCAGCACCTGCCAGCCGGAGATGCCTAGCAGAAACAGACTCGCGGCAAACGTATAGCCGCCAACGCTGTGCACATCCGACATCCACATCGCGAAGATGCTGTAACCGGTCCACGTGCGTTTATCGTGCGGCACAGGCGCGAGGTCGCGGTTATGCAGCCGCGCATCGGCTTGCTCAGCGAGTCCATCCAGTTCGCGTGGTGCGTCGCTATCGTAGAGAGGTGACGAGGACATGGCTTTCCCCTTAAGGGTTAACGACCGGTTATCTGCGAGAGATGCAGTGCGTTACGTAGTGCCATGGCGCGGTCCGCGAGTGCGGAATGACGGGGATGGGGATCGCGTCGGAGTGGATTTTTATGCTTGCAATATAGATTGTTTGAGTAATGCGAGCGCTTATCCAGTTGTCAAAAACCGGTGGCGTGTCAATGCGACGAATCGGACGGATCGGTGCGCGCAGCGGAAGCTCGCTCGACCGTGGCGCTCGCCTCGCGCATTTTCTCGAGTGTCTTCGGTCCGAGCCGCAGCGCAATGCCGATCGCGAGCGCGTCGACAATGCAAAGGTGCACGAGGCGCGACACGCCCGGCGTGTGCGGCTCGACCGCGTTCGGCGCGCGCAGCAGCAATGGAATATCAACGAGCCACGCAAGCCGCGATCCGACGTTGGTCAGCGCGATCGTCGTTGCGCCGCGCTCCTTCGCGATCTGGATGCTTTCGTTCACTTCGACGCTGCGCCCGGAATGCGAAATCGCGAACGCTACGTCGCCGGGTTCCATCAGGCCGGCGTACAGCCGTTGCAGATGCGCGTCCGTGAATGCGCTTGCGGCAAGATCGAGGCGCAGCAAGCGCAGTGCGGCGTCCTGCGCCACGAGCCCCGAGCCCGCGCCGACGCCGAAGAAATAGACGCGTCGCGCGCTGGTCAGCGCGGCGAGCGCCGCTTCGACCGCAACCGGATCGAGCGCGCTGCGCGCGTGGCTCAACCCTTCGATCGCTGCTTCGCCTACCTTGTCGAATAGCGTCTGGATATCGTCGTTACGCGCAACCGCCTGCGACTCGTACGGCATTCCGCCCGCGGCGCTTTGCGCGAGACGCATCTTGAAGTCGCGCAGGCCATGCGCGCCCACCGCGCGGCAAAAGCGCGTGACCGACGGCTCGGAGACTTCCGCACGCTGCGCGATCTCGGTAATGCTCGCGCGCATCGCAAAGTCGACGTCGGCCAGCACCATGTCGGCAACCTTGCGTTCAGCGGGCCGCAGCGACGGCAACGCATCGCGAATATGGGGAATCAGGTTTGCTGCGGACACCCGCATGTTCCTCTTGGGTTCAAGGTCAGCAAATCGGCGCCACGGCGCCCGCTGCACAACGCGAGCACGCGCGGCGCGGCGTCAGGCAATCCTGCGTCCGCTCTGCGTATCGAACAGATGCCGGTGTTCGAGTGGCAGCCGCAGCGAAATGCGCTGGCCGGGCTCGAGCGCCGCGCGCTCGCGCGTCGTCACGCACCACGCAGTGCCGCCTACCTTGCCATACAGATGCGTTTCCGCGCCGGTCGGCTCGATCACTTCTATCGTCATCGGAATGCCGTCCTGCGCATTGCCCATTTCGACATGCTCGGGCCGCACGCCGAGCGTCACCTTTGCGCCCGGCTGCACCGGCTGACCTGCGAGCGGAATGCGCACGCCGTCGGCAAGCAACAGCGTCAGGCCAATGTCGCCGGCCACGACTTCGCCTTCCGCGAAATTCATCGACGGCGAACCGAGAAAACTCGCGACGAACAGATTGCCTGGCCGGTCGTACAGCTCGAGCGGACGCCCGATCTGCTCGATGCGCCCCGCGTTCATCACGACTATGCGGTCCGCCATCGTCATCGCTTCGATCTGATCGTGCGTGACGTAAATCACCGTGTTTCTGAGCCGCTGATGCAGCGCCTTGATTTCGGTGCGCATCTGCACGCGCAGTTTTGCGTCGAGATTCGACAGCGGTTCGTCGAACAGGAACAGCGCAGGCTCGCGCACGACGGCGCGGCCCATCGCGACGCGCTGCCGCTGGCCGCCCGACAGCGCACGCGGAAGGCGATCCAGATAGCCGCCGAGGTTCAGCATTTTCGCGGCCGCTTCGATACGCGGCTTGAACTCCGACGCCGATTCCTTGCGGATGCGCGGGCCGAACGCGATATTGTCGTACACCGAAAGATGCGGATAGAGCGCGTAGCTCTGAAACACCATCGATATATTGCGCTGCTGCGGTGCAAGCGCGTTCGCGCGCGTGCCGCCGATCGTCAACTCGCCGCCGCTGATTTCCTCGAGGCCCGCGACCATTCGCATCAGCGTGCTCTTGCCGCACCCCGACGGGCCGACCAGCACGACGAACTCGCCGTCGTCGATATGCAGGTCGATGCCGTGCACGACCTGGGTGTCGCCATATCGCTTGTAGATGCCGCTCAATTGCACTGCTGCCATGCTGTCCTCGTCGTTGTCAGCCGGGTTTTGCCTTTGCTTCCTGCCGCATCTTTGCTGCCGCTTGCGCCTGTTCGCATCTACTCGCGGCTGTCGCGCCGCCCGCTCAAAGCGATTCGAGCGTCAATTCCTCGGCCATCAGCCGGTTGCCCGCCATCAGGCCGCCGTCGACCGGCAGCGCCACGCCGGTAATCACGCGCGCCAGCGGCGACGCGAGAAACAGCACCGCATTCGCGATGTCATCGGGCGTCGCGAAGTCGCCCAGCGGATACCACTTCTTCAGGTTTTCGAAGACCTGCGGATTTTTGTCGACACGGGCCTGCCACGCCGGCGTCTTCACGGTGCCGGGGCAGACGATATTCGCGCGAATGCCGTAGCGGCCCAGTTCGACTGCGAGCGCCTTCGTATAGCTGATCAGGCCGGCCTTTGCCGCGCTGTACGCTGGGTGTCCGAGCATCGCCATGCCGTTGACCGAGCCGATCAGCACGATCGCGCCGCGCTGGCGCTCGATCATCGATGTGCGCACCGCCTCGACCGTGTGGTACGAGCCATTCAGATTCGAATGCACGTCGCGCTGCCACGTCGCGGCATCGGTCTTCGCAAGCGTCAAGCCCTCGGCCGAGCCCGCGTTCGCGACGACCACATCGACCGGGCCGGTCGCGGCGGTCGCGCGCGCAACCGTGTCTCGCACTGCGTCGGCGTCGCCGGTATCGACCGCGAGCGGCGTGACATGCGCCGCGCCGAACCCGTTCGCGAGCGCTGCGAGCGGCTCCGCTTTGCGATCGAGCGCCAGCACGTGATCGCCCGCTTCGACGAAGCGCTTTGTTAGTACGCTGCCAATGCCGCCACATGCGCCTGTCACCAACACCACACGTTTCATCGTCGTCCGTCCTCGTGCATTTTATGCCACATGCATCGCATTCGATGCCATGTAAATTTCCAACATGTGAGACACCGACACGCTCCGTAAGCCCTATGTAGCCAGCGCATCGATGCGCCTCGCGGTTTACCCGAATCGCTACAAAAAAGCCCATTTTTACAGGATGTTATGCAAACGATACGGCGTCAAAAAATTATCGGCATCCCTACGTGACAACATTTTTTTCGTCCTGTAGGATTTTTTCAAACAATTCAACCCAAAGCGGCCGGCGACGGCAGCGGACCACCCAGGAGAGAGAAATGTCGTTGCATGCACGTGCTTCCCTCACGCTCGGCAAGCTTGCCGTGGCGCTCACGTTTGCAGGAATGGCCATAGCGGCGCATGCCGATACGGTCCGCGTCACGGTCGCCCACTACAGCGATCAGACGGCGCCGTACTTCGAGAAAATGGCGCGCCAGTTCGAAAAGGCAAATCCCGGCACCACGATCAAGATCGAAGACGTGAACTGGGACACGCTGCAACAGAAGCTGCAAACGGACATCTCCGGTAATGCGAACGCCGACCTCGCCATCGTCGGCACGCGCTGGCTGCTCGACTTCGTGAAGGACGGCGTCGCCGAGCCCCTCGACGGCTACATGGACGCGAACTTCAAGAACCGCTTCATCGGTCCGTTCCTGGCGCCGGGTCAGATCGACGGCAAGACGTATGGTCTGCCGATCGCCGCTTCGGCACGCGCGCTGTACTACAACAAGGACCTGCTCGCGAGCGTCGGCTACCCGAATGGCCCGAAAACGTGGAACGACGTGATCGACGCGTCGAAGAAGCTGAAGGCGAAGGGCATTGCCGGTTTCGGCCTGCAAGGCAAGGAAATCGAAACGGACGTCTACTATTACTACGCACTGTGGACCAACGGCGGCGACGTCGTGAGCAAGGGCAAGGCCGCGTTCGATTCGCCGGCCGGCATCAAGGCCGCGACGCTCTACAAGACCATGATCGACGAAGGCCTCACGCAACCGGGCGTGACCGGCTATAGCCGCGAAGATGTGCAGAACCTCTTCAAGCAGGGCCGCGTCGCGATGGTGATTTCCGCGCCGTTCCTCGCGAAGCAGATCAGGAAGGAAGCGCCGAATCTCAAGTACGGTATCGATCCGCTGCCGGTCGGGACCAAGGAAGCGACCTACGCCGTGACCGATTCGATCGTGATGTTCAAGAACTCGAAGGTGAAGAAGAGCGCGTGGAAATTCCTCGACTATCTGTTCACGAAGGAGCCGCGCGTCGAGTTCACGAGCACCGAAGGCTTCCTGCCGACGACGAAGGCTGAAGCGGCCGACCCGGCATTCGCCGATCCGGACACGAAGGCGTTCATCGCCCTGCTGCCGACCGCGCACTTCGCGCCGACCATCACGGGCTGGGAAGACACCGCGAAGGCCGTGACGAACGCGATGCAAGCCGTGTATCTCGGCAAGGAGAAGCCGGCCGATGCGCTGAAGCAGGCGGCAAACGAAGCAAATAAGTCGTTGGGCCAATAGCGCGGGACCAGCACGCCTGCCCGCCATGATGCCGCGTCACGCTCTACCCGACGCGCGCGGCGTCGACATCCTCAAGCCCGCGCCGCCGCCCGCCGGCGGCGCAGGTCACGCCGCACCCGGCCTCGCGGCCGGCGCTTTTCTGAACGAACACGAGCACGCATGAGCCGCCCCGCCTCCGCTTCCGCACCCGCCGCGCTGCGCGCTTCAGGGTCCGTTTCGCCGCGCATGACCACGCCATGGCTGCTGATCGCGCCCAGCCTGATCCTCGCGCTGTTCATCATCAGCTACCCGATTTTCAACATCGTGTATCAGTCGATGCACGAGGTGTCGCGCTTCGGCGCGATTCGCGATTTCAACGGGCTGCAGAATTTCTATGCCGTGTTCACCGACCCCGTGTTTCTCGACGCAACGCGCCGCACGCTCGTGTGGACCGCATGCGTGGTCGGCGGCACGGTGCTGCTTTCGGTGCCCGTCGCGCTGATCCTGAACCAGGATTTTTACGGCCGCGGCGTCGCGCGCACGATCGTGATGCTGCCGTGGTCCGTGTCGCTGACGATGACCGCCGTGGTCTGGCGCTGGGCCTTCAACGACGATTACGGCATGGTCAACGTCACGCTGCAGCGCCTTGGTTTGATCGGCGGCCCGATTCACTGGCTCGCGACGCCTGAGCTCGCGTTTCCGGTGGAAATCGCCGTCGGCATTCTCGTATCCATTCCGTTTACGGTGACGATCCTGCTCGGCGGCCTGTCTTCGGTGCCCGGCGATATTTACGAAGCCGCGCGCATCGACGGTGCAAGCGCCTGGCAGCAATTCCGCCAGCTGACGCTGCCGTTGCTGCGGCCGTTCATCAACATGGCGATCCTGCTGAACGTGATCTACGTGTTCAACTCGTTCCCGATCATCTGGGTGATGACGCAAGGCGGCCCCGACAACGGCACGCATATTCTCGTCACCTATCTTTACGAACTCGGCTTCCGGCTCGGCCGGCCGGGTCAGGCGGCCGCGGTGTCGCTGATCATGCTCGTGATGCTGTTCGTGTTTTCGATCGCGTATCTGCGCATGCAGCCGCAGAAAGAAGGAGACACAGCATGAACACGAAAATGAAACGCTCGCTATGGTGCTGGCTCGCGCTGTCGCCGCTCGTCGTGGTCGTGCTGTTTCCGTTCGCGGTCATGTTTTTCACCGCGCTGAAGCCCGCGCCGGAAGTATTCGTCTATCCCGCGCGGTGGTTGCCGATGCACTGGCACTGGCAGAACTTTGTCGATATGTGGGATGCCGCGAATTTCGGCGTCGCGCTGCGCAATAGCGCGGTCATCAGCTGCCTGTCGACGCTGCTCGCGCTCGCGGTCAGCCTGCCCGCCGCTTATGCGCTCGCGCGCTTTCCGTTTAGCGGTCGCAGCGTGTACCGGCAGTTCCTGCTCGTCACGCAAATGCTGTCGCCCATTCTGCTGGTGGTCGGTCTGTTCCGGCTCGCGGCGATGATTCCGTACGGCGACGGCAATCTCGTCGATTCGAAAATCGGCGTCATCGTGTCATATGCGGCGTTCAATATCGCGTTTGCCGTGTGGATGCTGTCGTCGTATTTCCAGACGGTGCCGCGCGACCTCGAAGAATCGGCGTGGCTCGAAGGCTGCAGCCGGACGCGCGCGGTATTCAAGGTGTTTCTGCCGCTCGCGGTGCCGGCTATCGTGGTGACGGCGATTTTCACGTTCATCAATGCGTGGAACGAGTTCGCGGTGGTGTATACGCTGATCCGCTCGCCTGAGAACAAGACGCTGACCGTGCAGGTCACCGATATGGTGGCGGGCAAGTACACGGTCGAATGGCAACTCGTCATGGCCGCCACCTTGTGTGCGACGCTGCCGGTTTCGGTGGTGTTCGCGTGGCTCCAGCGCTATCTCGTCAAAGGGCTTGCGCTCGGTGCGGTGAAGTAGTGGTCCGAAACCGTTTGCGCGCCGGTTGAAGACGACACATACCCGGTAATAGACTGTCGGTTTTCCATTGCACGAAGAATTACGCATAACGAATGGAGACCGTCTCATGACCCACAATATCGAAGGCCGCACGCGCTGGCTGGCACTCGTCGTGCTTTGCCTCGGCGTGCTGATGATCGTGCTCGACACGACGATCGTCAATGTCGCCTTGCCCTCGATTGCAGCCGATCTCGGCTTCTCGGAAACGTCGCTCGTGTGGGTCGTCAATGCATACATGCTGACGTTCGGCGGCTTTTTACTGCTCGGCGGCCGTCTCGGCGATCTCTACGGGCACCGCAAGCTGTTTCTCGCCGGCATCACGCTGTTCACGCTGGCGTCGCTCGCCTGCGGGCTCGCCAATTCGCAGGTGATGCTCGTCTGTGCGCGCGCGGTGCAGGGTCTCGGCGGCGCAGTCGTCTCCGCCGTGTCGCTATCGCTGATCATGAACCTGTTTACCGAGCCCGACGAGCGCGCGAAAGCAATGGGCGTGTACGGCTTCGTCTGCGCGGGCGGCGGCAGCATCGGCGTGCTGCTCGGCGGCCTGCTGACGAATCTGCTGAGCTGGCACTGGATCTTTCTCGTCAACCTGCCAATCGGCATCGCCGTGTATGCGTTGTGCGTCACATTGCTGCCCGCAGGCCGCGGCCATGCGCACGGCGAGCGGCTCGACGTTGCAGGTGCGATCACGGTGACGGCGTCGTTGATGCTCGCCGTCTACGCGATCGTCAACGGCAACGAAGCGGGCTGGACGTCCGCGCAGACGCTCGGCTTCATCGGCATTGCGGTCGCGCTGCTTGCCCTGTTCCTCGCGATCGAAACGCGTGTGCAGCATCCGCTGATGCCGCTCGCGCTGTTCCGGATGCGCAACGTGTCGATCGCCAATGCGATCGGCGTGTTGTGGGCCGCGGCGATGTTCGCGTGGTTTTTCATCTCGGCGCTCTACATGCAGCGCGTGCTCGGTTTTGCGCCATTTCAGGTCGGACTTGCGTTTTTGCCCGCGAATCTGATCATGGCGGTCTTTTCGCTTGGACTTTCCGCACGCATCGTGATGCGCTTTGGTATTCGCCGGCCGATCGGCGTGGGTCTGCTGCTCGCCGCGATCGGGCTTTTGCTGTTTGCGCGCGCGCCGGTCGCCGGCCAGTTCGTGGCCGACGTGCTGCCCGGCATGGTGCTGCTCGGCATCGGCGCGGGCGTTGCCTTCAACCCCGTGCTGCTCGCCGCGATGAACGACGTCGAGCCGAGCGATACCGGACTTGCGTCCGGTATCGTCAACACGTCGTTCATGATGGGCGGCGCGCTCGGTCTGGCGGTACTCGCCAGCCTCGCGGCCGCGCAAACGGGCGAGCTTGGCGCGACGCAGGACATGCACACGGCACTCACGGACGGCTATCACGTCGCGTTTCTGTGCGGGGCGATCTTCGCCGCGCTGGCCGCGGCGCTCGGCGCATTCGCGCTGCGCACGGCACCGTCGCAGGAAGCGCAAGCGCAAGAACAAAACAAACACCGCGCCGCGACGGATCGGGTTTGACACGGCCGCGCGGCGCAGCGGCGGATCCGCGGGGATTCCGCGGGATTAGCTCCAATCAAGGCTCCGGGCCCGCTGTACCGCGCCTGCCGGCGCGGTACAGCGGTGCGGCGCGCACTGCGCCGGTCAATGTGGCCCGTTGGTGGGCTGCTCGTCGTGCGACGATTCGAGCGGCTTGTGCGCATCGCCGCCGGCCCCCGGAAAGAATGCGTTCCAGACCGCCCGCACGCCCTCGGCCGCCGCCACTTCGGCGCCGATGCTTTCAGTATCACCACCGCTCGTCGCGGGGTCTTTGCTCAAGCCGCGCCAGTGCGTAAATACGAGCAGCGGCTTTTCAGTCCACTCGTCCTCCGCATAGCGCGCAAACGCGGTTTCGCCGCTCACCAGCTGCACTTCGTACCATCCCTCACGTACCGGCTTGTATTCGTCTAACGGAAACCACTCGGTCGGATCAATTTCCATGTCGTCCCTCTTTCGGTTCGTCGGTCATCACGGGTGCTACACCACTGCCGCCAGTATGCATTGTACGTGCGGAACGGGTCGCGTTTGCGATGGGCTCACGGGCTGAAGGAAGATCCTGGCCGACGCTCGGGCGCGTTCGGGGCGAAATGCTGTGCCCGCAAACATATGCGATTTTTTCGAACATGATCGACAACTTGTTCGTACGGCATTTGACGTCTCAAAGACCACAATTCCCTTCACACCGAACGCATGTTCATAGGAGAACATCATGAATCGCTTTGAAGGAAAAACCGTACTCGTGACCGGCGGCAACAGCGGAATGGGTCTCGTCACTGCGCAGGCTTTCGCCGCCGAAGGCGCACGTGTGATCATCACCGGTCGCGATGACGCTTCGCTTGCAGCGGCGGCGCTGACGCTCGGCGAAACCGCACTCGCGATCCGCAACGACGCGGGCTCGGCGGCCGGCGCGCGCGAACTTGCGCAGCGTCTTGCCAACGAGGACGTGCGGCTCGACGCGGTGTTCATCAATGCCGGCGTCGCGAAGTTCGCTGCGTTTGCCGACGTGGCGGAATCGATGTGGGACGAGTCGTTCGACATCAACGTCAAAGGTCCGTACTTCCAGATTCAGGCACTGACGCCGCTGCTCAACAAGGGCGCGTCGATCGTGCTCAATGCGTCGATCAATGCGCACATCGGCATGCCGTTGTCGTCGGTTTATGCGGCGAGCAAGGCCGCGTTGATCTCGCTGGCAAAGACGCTATCGGCCGAGTTGTTGCCGCGTGGCGCACGCGTCAATGTGGTCAGCCCGGGCCCGGTCACGACGCCGCTTCATGCGAAGCTCGGTTTCGATGACGACACGAGGGAGCAACTGCGCAATCAGATCCCGCTTGGCCGCTTCGGCGATTCGAGCGAAATCGCGTCGACGGTGCTGCATCTGGCGTCGCCGGAGTCGGGTTTTATTGTCGGCACCGAGATCGTCATCGATGGCGGAATGATCCAGCTTTAAGCATTTCGCGCGAGCTCGCGTTGCAGGCATACTTCTGTCTCGACATCACATCACGAAAGCGCCGGCTGCACGGCCGGCGCCGTCGAGGAGAACAGAGTGCAGCAGAGAACCAATGAATTCGGTCAGCCGATCGGCTTACCCGTCACGAACTGGGAAGGCGTGCCGAAGCCCGACGGCACGGCGTTGACGGGCCGCTATTGCCGGCTCGAGCGCCTCGATGTCGAGCGGCATGCGAACGAACTGTACGACGCATATGGGCAGGCGCCCGATGCACGCGACTGGACCTATCTAAGCGCGGGACCGTTCGAGTCGTTCGACGCATTCCGCGCGCACCTCACGCGCATCGCCGCCACGGCTGACCCGTTTCACTATACGGTCATCGATACCGCCAAGGGCAAGGCGGTCGGCACGCTCGCGTTGATGCGCATCGATGCGTCCAATGGCGTGATCGAAGTCGGCTTCGTCACGTTCTCGCGGCTGCTGCAGAAAACCCGCGCCGCGACCGAGGCGATTTATCTGCTGATGCGCTACGCGTTCGACACGCTCGGCTATCGCCGCTTCGAATGGAAGTGCGATTCGCTCAATGCGCCGTCGCGCAGTGCGGCACTGCGCTTCGGCTTCACGTTCGAGGGAATTTTCCGCCAGGCCATCGTCGTTCACGGGCGCAATCGCGATACGGCGTGGTTTTCGATTATCGATAGCGAATGGCCCGCGATTCGCACGGCGTTCGATACATGGCTCGAGCCGGAGAACTTCGATGCGGGCGGCGTGCAACGACGCAAACTTGCGGAACTGATCGAGGCGCAACGCGGCGCCGCGCACGTCACGGCTTCACGCTGAAGCGCGTTTCAACGGCCTTCGCGAGGCGCTACTCGCGCCTCGTTTCACAAACACCGCGTTGCGGCCACGCTGCGGCTTAGCCTTTGATGAACTCGAGCAGATCGGCGTTCACCTTGTCGGCCTGCGTCACGCACATGCCGTGCGGCGCGCCCGGATACACTTTCAGCGTCGCGTTCTTCACGATCTTCGCCGACATGCGGCCGGCTGCGTCGATCGGCACGATCTGGTCGTCGTCGCCGTGCAGGATCAGCGTCGGCACGTCGATCTTCTGCAGATCCGCCGTGTAGTCGACTTCCGAGAACTCCCGGATGCACGCGTAGTGACCGACAATGCCGCCGCTCATGCCTTGGCGCCAGAACTCGTCGATCGTGCCTTGCGAGACTTTCGCACCGGGACGGTTGTAGCCGAAGAACGGCAGCGCGAGGTCCTTATAGAACTGCGAACGGTTATCCGCGACGCCTTTGCGAATGCCGTCGAACACATCCTTTGGCAGGCCGCCCGGATTTTTCTCGGTTTTCAGCATCAGCGGCGGCACCGCACCGATCAGCACCGCCTTCGCGACACGCTTCGTGCCATGACGGCCGATGTAATGCGCGACTTCGCCGCCTCCCGTCGAGTGACCAACGAGCACGGCATCTTTCAGGTCGAGATGTTCGATGACGGCGGCGAGATCGTCCGCATAGGTATCCATATCGTTGCCGTTCGCGGTTTGCGACGAGCGACCATGACCACGGCGGTCATGCGCAATGACGCGAAAGCCCTGTTGCACGAAAAACAGCAATTGCGGATCCCACGCGTCGGCATCGAGCGGCCAGCCATGCGAGAAGACTATCGGCTGCCCGCTGCCCCAATCCTTGTAGAAGATGTGGGCGCCGTCTTTGGTCGTGACCGTATTCATCGTAAAGCTCCGTGCTGGTGAAAAAACTACTGAGGAGGAACGCGCGCCGGCAGATAAAGAGCGGGCGCACTGCCCGCTCGCCCACAAGCCGATGCGCGGGCGATGCGATGCTTCAAGTTGCGGGAGTTTCATCGGGCGGTCATATGCCGCCGATCTTTACGAAAAAACTGCGGCACGTGCCGGCGCGAAAATGCCGGGTCCTTGCACGCTGAAGGTGCAACCTCGCGAGATGCAAACACCTGAGAATCGGTTCGCTGATTATGCCGGGGATTTTTCGCGCTGCATATAAACCATGGTTTATATCCGTTGCGCTCGGGGCGACGTCGTAGTGCCACGATTGGGCAGTGATGGCCGCCTCATTTGTATTAGGTGCGTTGTTGAGAGCGGCCGGATAGCGGCCAGGCAGGCGCTAGCCCGCGTACGCTTTTTCCAGCGCCGCGATGTCGAGCTTCACCATGCTCATCATCGCTTGCATGGCGCGCTTCGTTTTTTCGCGGTCTTTGTCCTGCAGGATTCTGAGCATGACGGTCGGCACGATTTGCCAAGAGACCCCATAGCGATCGGTCAGCCAGCCGCATTGCACCGGCGCGCCGCCTTCGACGAGCCTGTCCCACAGCGTGTCGACCTCGGCCTGCGTTTCGCACTTGACGAACATCGAGATGGCCGGCGAGAACGTGTACTGCGGGCCGCCATTGAGGCCTACGAACTCTCGCCCTTCGAGTTCGAACGTTACCGTCAGCACTTCGCCTGCCTTGCCTGGAATCGCATCGTTGTAGTACGACGTCTCGACGATCCGGCTGTTACCGAATACCGACACGTAAAACTTCGCCGCTTCTTCCGCCTGACCGTCGAACCAGAGACACGTGGCGATCTTGTCCATTGACACTCCTTTGCCTGCCTGGGTTGGCGGCGCTCACATCGCGCGCCGCTGTCAAATTTAGCGCCGGCGTGTGGCCTGTCACTGACGCGACTTCATCATCTCCTGCATCGCCGCCTGCATTTCCTCATGCGACAGATCGACCTTGTGCGTTGCGACCGACCAGCGATGCCCAAACGGATCTTCAAGCTGCCCGTAGCGGTCGCCCCAGAACATGTCGGCAGCGGGCATCGTGACCTTCGCACCGGCCTTCTCTGCCTGCGCAATGGTTGCATCGGCATTGTCGACGTAGAGGTGAATCGTAACGGGCGAGCCCTTCAACGCCTTCGGGCCAAGACCGCCGCCGCACTCGGGCATTTCGTCGGCGATCATCAGTGTCGAATCGCCGATTCTCAGCGATGCGTGCATCACCTTGCCGCCGGGCCCAGGCATGCGGACCTGCTCGACCGCGTTGAACGCTTGCTTGTAGAACTCGATCGCGTCGGCCGCGCCGGCGCAGACGATATGCGGGGTCAGCGAATGCATGCCTTCGGGGATGGTTCTCGTGGCTGGCTTGGACATAGTCGTAGCTCCTGTCTATCGACAAATGAATAGGGTGGCGAAGCGTCACCGGACACCGTGGCTTCATCACGACGACGAGTAGGCCACCGTCGGATCGACATGAGCAAGCGGAAATTTGTCGATAGCCGCGCGGCGCGGCGATGCTGCGCCGCAATACCCGAACTGGCACGCAATGTGCAAAGCGTGTGTCGTCGATGGGGTTAGCCAATCGGCTTTCCCGATTCATGTTGCCGATAAGAGGTGTGTCGTGACCAGGAACTGGTTCTCCCGATTTTCGACCGCGCTCTCGACGATGGCGGGCCGGCCCGTCACGTTCGTCATCGCCGTGATGCTCGTCGTCGTATGGGGGGCGAGCGGGCCATTGTTTCACTTTAGTGACACGTGGCAACTCGTCATCAATACGTCGACGACGATCGTCACGTTTCTGATGGTGTTCCTGATCCAGAACACACAGAACCGCGACACTGCGGCAATGCAAATCAAGCTCGACGAATTGATACGCGCGGTATCCGGCGCGCATAACGCGCTGCTCGATCTCGAAGAGCTCGATGAAAAGGATTTGACGCGGTTTCGCAAGCATTACGAACAGCTCGCCGAGGCCGCGCGCGGCGCACTGCGCTCGGGCGGCACCGACACCGATTCGCCGTTTGTCGAGGATCGGCCGGACAATGCCCATCAGGACGACGCGCCGAATCAACGGCGCCGTGATGCGCATAGCGAGCGGGAATGTGACGGGCAGCGAGGGCGCGAAGAGAAACGGTAGGGGAGGTGACAGGCCGCGGCTCGTGCTAGCGCGGCCTGCCGGTGCTTCCGCACGTTTCATCCATGCGTTTGCGTTCCGTTGCCGCGTCGTTCAGGCGGAAATCGGTTTGAGCCGCGTGTCGACCGTTATTGCGATTGCGTCGAGAACGGTCGGGTATTGCAGCGTGAGTGCAGGTCGCCGTGTCAGTGCGAGCCGCTACTCATTTGCTGCGCGCGCTCGAGGAGCAGGTCGCGCTCGCATGCGTTGCGCGTCATCGCCGCCGCGCGTTCGAATTCGGCGCGCGCTTCTTCGCGCCGGCCAAGCCTGGCAAGCAGGTCGCCGCGTACGCTCGGAAGCCAGTGGTAATGCGCGAGCAGCGGATCGTCACCAAGCGCATCGACGATCTCGAGTCCGGCGGCCGGACCGAATGCCATGCCGACCGCCACTGCACGATTCAACTCGACAACCGGCGACGGCGCGACTTGCGAGAGCGCGTCGTAGAGCGCAACGATGCGTTCCCAGTCGGTCTCGTCGGCCGTATGCGCACGCGCATGGCACGCCGCCAGCGCGGCCTGCAATGTATAGATGCCGCTGCCGCCGCCGAGCGATTCGGCCCGCTCGAGCGCGGCGAGGCCACGGCGGATCAGCAACGGGTCCCAGCGGCTGCGGTCCTGGTCGGGCAGCAGCACCGGCTTGCCTTGCGCATCGACGCGCGCGCGAAGACGCGACGCCTGAATCTCCATTAGCGCGGCGAGACCATATGCCTCGCCTTCGTCGGGCACGAGTCCGACGAGTACGCGCCCGAGCCGCAGCGCTTCCTCGCAAAGCGCGGGACGCGTCCAGTCGTCGCCGGCCGTTGCCGCATAGCCTTCGTTGAAAATCAGGTAGATCACTTCGAGCACCGACGCGAGCCGCGCGGCGCGCGCATCGGCCTGCGGCACTTCGAACGGCACCTTCGCGGCAGACAACGTGCGCTTCGCACGCACGATGCGCTGTGCGATGGTGGGTTCAGGCACGAGAAACGCGCGCGCGATTTCGTCGGTGGTGAGGCCGCCAAGGAGCCGGAGCGTCAACGCGACGCGTGCATCGGTCGACAGCACGGGGTGGCACGCGGTGAACATGAGCCGCAGCAGATCGTCGCCGATGTCGTCCGCGCGCGCGGCATCGAGCGCATCGACGAAATCGGGCACGAGATGCGCCTCGAGCGCGTCGAGGTCGTGGCCGATTTCTTCGCGCTTCCTCGCGTGCAGCGCCTCCTGGCGCCAGCGGTCGAGCGCGCGGTTTTTTGCGGTTGCCATCAGCCACGCTCCCGGGTTGTCGGGCACCCCTGCCTTGGGCCAGTGCTCGAGCGCGGCGACGAGCGCATCCTGCGCCAGTTCTTCGGCGACGCCGACGTCGCGCACGATGCGCGCGACGTGCGCAATAACCTTCGCGGATTCGATCCGCCACACCGCCTCGATCGCACGATGCGTCGCGGCCGACGACACGGCCGGCCTCAACGAGCGTCCGGCGCAGCCGGCGCTGCCGCCTGGTCCGGCATCGGCACATTCGGGTCCATGTAGGCAAGCTCCCAGATGTGGCCGTCCAGGTCTTCAAAGCCGTGGCTGTACATAAAGCCGTAGTCTTGCGGCTTGCGCGGCACCGAACCGCCCGCTGCGAGCGCTTTTGCAACCAGACCGTCGACTTCGGCGCGGCTCTCGCACGACAGGCAGATCAACGCTTCGGTGCTCTTCGAAGCATCGGCGAGCGGCTTCGTCGTGAAGTTGCCGAAGAACGGCTTCGTCAGCAGCATCGTGAAGATGTTTTCGCCGACGATCATGCAGGCGGCGTTCTGGTCGGTGAATTTCGGCTCGAACGTGAAGCCGAGGCTCGCGAAAAAGGATTTGGAGCGCTCGAGATCGTCGACCGCGATATTCAGGTAAATCTGCTTGTGCATCGTGCACCTCGCTTGAGTGGCTTCGTCGAATTTGAGCGACTTCAGTGGTTCGTGCCTTCGAGTTTGCGGAAACGGTCCATCGACGGGCTCGGTTCGAAATCGTCGAGCCCGAAAAGTTGGCGCACTTCGATCTCACCCGCCGCGTGCTCCCCGAACGGTGCCGGAAAGCGCCGCGCCCACTCCATTGCTTCTTCGCGCGAACGCACCTGGATCAGCGTGTAGCCGGCGAGCAGTTCCTTCGTCTCGGCGAACGGGCCGTCAATGACCGTGCGCCGGCCGTTGTCGTAGCGGATGCGCCAACCCTTCGATGTGGGCTGCAGGCCGCTCGCGTCGAGCAGTACGCCCGACTTCGCGAGTTCCTCGTGATAAGTCGCCATGGCGGAGATCAGTTCTTCATCCGGCATCCTGCCGGCTTCGCTGTCCGCGTTAGCCTTCACCATGATCATGAATCGCATCGCCGTTTCTCCTTGTTTGTCGCGTCGGGCTGGCAGAACAAAGAGCCGCGCAAACCCGATTGTTCAGCGACTCCTTGCCTGCACGACGAAGCAGCAATGACCAGATCGACACGCGAAACGCGACGGACACGCCAGGGAAAACCCTCGATTCGACGGCGCAACCGGCCTGAGCGACGAAGCACCATGCCCCGTGCCTTGACGCTACTGGAAACAAGGCCCCAGCTTGCGCACTTCGATCGTGCACCACCGAGCGGCCGGGCATTCGGCAGCAAGCGCGAGAGCTTCATCCTGCGTTTCGCAGTCCAGCAGAAAGAACCCGCCGATCATTTCTTTCACCTCGGCGAACGGCCCGTCGACAACGCGCGCCTTGCCGTCCTGTACTTGCAGGCGCTTGCCCTTTTTCGCGGTGGTGAGCGATTCGCCCGAAATCAGTACGCCGCGCTCTTTCAGCGAGTCGCGATACCGCACCATTTCGGCAAAGACCTCGCGTCCGGCGATTTCCCCGCGTTCTTCGCGCTGATCGACCGGCTCGACGATGAGCAGCATATAAGCCATGGAACCTCCGATGAAAACGTCATTGCAACGGTTGCCGTCGCGCACGCGCCGGCCTGCTTGCGGCTAGCGACGGCAGTCTAGCAAGCGGATACCGGATCCTGCAAACGCGTGCAAACGATAATGCAGGAAGCCTTGGAGCCGAATGACGAAAATCCGTACGAATGGGAAGGAATGTCAATTCGATCTTTAACGGTTCATATGATTGACGATTATTTTTGACATTTCAATTAGCCAAACGGGATAGGACATTTCCTACCCAATCCTTAATTCACAATCGAATTCACCAAGACAAATTCATAGATAAAAGTGTTGTTAACTCGTTAATTTTTCGAGATAAATTCGATTAAACACTGACTCCTATCGATCTGACGTTGCCATCAAACAACGCCTCATTCAATCTCGAAAATAAACCGGTCTTTATTTGAGATGAACAAGCCGATTAAAAACAAGTCCCTACTGTTCATTCATCGATTTATTTCCTAATCAGCAAAAATTAATTGCCAATTGTTCGAGAAAGAATGATTAGGGAGCCTACCTATACTGCGTGGCGTTCCCCAGACAGGGAATGGACCGGCCTTGTCGTGGACCGGCTGCACGCGTTGCGTGCCGGGCTTCCGGCGCCGACGCGTGATCCACAGAACACCGAAGGAAGGAAGCTCAGATGAAAAAGACCCTGATCGTTGCGGCCGTCGCCGCCTCATTCGTTCCGCTCGCTCACGCGCAAAGCAGCGTCACGCTGTATGGCCTGATCGACGCGGGCTTCACCTATACCAACAATGTCGACGGCAGCGGGCGCGCAGCCATCGGCAGCGGTATCGATCAAAGCCGTTGGGGCCTGCGCGGATCTGAAGATCTGGGCGGCGGTCTGAAGGCGATCTTCAACCTCGAAAGCGGCTTCGACATCAACAACGGCAGGCTCGCGAACGATGGCTCGCTGTTCAACCGTCAGGCGTACGTCGGTCTGTCGAGCGACTACGGCACCGTCACGCTCGGCCGCCAGTGGGATGCGATGCAGGACTACGTCGCGCCGCTCACCGCAACCGGCAGCTGGGGCGGCACGTATTTCGCGCATCCGTTCAACAACGACAACCTGAACACGAACGGCGGCTTCCCCGTCAACAACTCGATCAAGTACACCAGCGCGAACTATGGCGGCTTCACGTTCGGTGGCACCTACGGCTTTTCGAATCAGAGCAGTTTCGCGAACAACCGCGAATACAGCTTCGGAGCCGCATACCAGTACGAAGGTCTGCGTGTCGCCGCCGCTTACTCGCAGCAGAACAACCCGGGCGCGACGTCGAACGGCGCAACGACTGATCCGGACATGAGCGCGATCTACGCGGCAACCGGCGGCTTCCGCCAGCGTGAATTCGGCGTCGGTGTGAGCTATGCGTTTGGTCCTGCTCAGGTCGGCGTGGCCTGGACGCAGTCGCGTATGGACAACTTCGATATGTCGGAAGGTTCGTCAGCGCACGTGAACAACTACGAAGTCAATGCGAAGTACAACTTCACGCCTGCTCTGAGCGCCGGCATCGCTTATACATACACGGACGGCGATTACAACGTCTCGGGTGTCAAAACCAACGTCGGCCATCTGCATCAGGTCGGTGTGCAGACCGACTATGCGCTGTCGAAGCGCACCGACGTCTATGCGCAAGTCGTCTACCAGCGCGCAACGGGTGATCAGGTGGGCGCCGCGTCGATTTACTCGGGCAGTGCGAGCCAGTTGTCGTCGTCGCAGAATCAGGCGGCTGCGACCGTGGGCTTGCGTCACCGCTTCTGATCGCATGGGGATGCGGCCCGATCCGGGTCGCTAACCAGACTGCCGGCGAAAGCTCCCGTGCACACGCAACGCGGGAGCTTTTTTCATTACGACTAGCGCCCCGCCCCACGTTTCAGCTCGGCCGCAAGCCGGTCGAAGCTCTCCTTGTTCGCCTTCAGCGCAAACGTTTTCACCTGATCGCGCACCGCCGCCGTATCGAACACCATCCGGTAAGTCAGCGTGGTCTTATCCCCGGCTTCGTCGAACGACACAATCACCGTGAAATGCGGCCCGGAAACGTGATCGAATACGATCCGATCCGGTTCGCTGATCTCGACAAATACGCTGTGGTTTTTATAGTCGACGCCATCCGGTCCGTGCATCACGAAGCGCCAGTTTCCGCCGGCCTTCAGTTCGAATTCGTGGAAGGTGTTCCGGAAGCCCTTTGGTCCCCACCAACGGGCGAGGCGCACGGGGTCTGTCCATGCGCTGAAAACGCGCTGACGCGGCGCGTCGAAGGTACGGGTCGAAAGAATTTCAAGGTCGGGAACCGTCGCGTTCCCTTCGGTTGCCTCGGACATGGCGCGGCCTCCTCGAACGACAGCGCGGACATCCGCGCATCGGACGCGAACGCCCTGAAGGCAGCATAACGCAACGCGGCCGTGCGCAGTGACAATGCGCGGCGCTCAACTCGCGCAAGACTGCGCCGCGGCGGGTTCCGTTTCGACGGGTTCGATCGGCACGATGCGGCGCATCGGCGGAGCACCGCATTGGCGCAGCAGATCGCGCAGTTCGTTGATGACCGGGAACACCTCATGGTTCCAGTCCGCGCCCTGCGCGTCATGCGCTTCCTGTTCGCGTTCGACGATCCAGCGGTCTTCGGCGAAGATGCGCTCGGTGAACCAGACGAGTAGCGGCCACGCCATATCGAGCAGGAATCCGAGCTTGGGCCGCTTTACGGAGAGCAAACCGAACGTGCGATTCGTGCGCTGCTCGGCGTCGAGCGGCACGTAGATGATCCACAGGTCCATCACGAGCGTTCCTTCCGACGTGCGGATCTGCAACGTCTGGTAGGGATACTGCGTGCGGATCGTCATCACGTCCTTATGTTTCTTCGCGCCTTGACGGCTTTGCCCGAACACCAGTGCTTCGCCGATTGGCTGCTGGCCTGCTTCGCGCGAGAACGTGTAGTCGACCTCGACCCAGTCGTCGCCGCGGCGACGTCCGAGCGAGCGCGCGCGCATCTTGCCCATCTGCCGACGGTGCAGGAACTGATGGTTCATGTCCATCAGGTTTTCGTGCATGAACGAGTAATGGCATGCTACTTCACGTCCGAAGCGACGCGTCTTGTACTGCCGGTTCGCGACCGAACCGAGCGGCGGCAGCGGCGTCGATCCGGCTAGTTCGGCTTTGCCCGGGAACACGAAAACAAGCCCTTCGACTTCCCGGCACGGATACGCGCGCACGCCGTTCGGCAGCCGTTCGCGACCCAGATACGGAACGTCGATGCAGCGGCCTGTGCAGTCGTAGGTCCAGCCGTGGTAACAGCAGCGGATCGCTTCGCCATCGACCACGCCGCCGTGCAGCGGCACCTGACGGTGCGCGCAGCGGTCTTCGAGTGCGAACACGCTGCCCGACTCGGTGCGCACGAGCACGATCGGCTCGCCGGCGAAGCGCACGCCATGCGCCTTGCCGCGCTTCACTTCATGCGACCATGCAAGCGGATACCAGTGGTCCGGGTTGATGTGAACGCGACGCAAATCGCGCACCGGTGCTCCCGCAGGTATTTCGGCTGTGCTGCTTTCCACAGGACTGACTGCGTGCATGTATGCCGCCCTCCTCTAGCGACCGAGCCTTCGAATACTTAAAAAGCGAAGTTCTCGAGCTTTCTATTGAATTACTGAGTTAGCTGCTCAGTCTACCGGAAGTCGGGGTGCTTTTTGACAATTCGAGAAAATGAACGCCGGCGCGAGCCGGCACGGTCGTGATGGGGGCAGGGAATCTGCGTATGACGCGAAGCCACAAACAAGAAAGGGCCGCGGTGCATCGCGCACCGCGGCCCTTGCCGATTAATGATCAATGTCGAAAAAGAGGTGGGCCCTTACAGCCTCTATGCGTACGGCCCGTGCATGCCCGTCATGACTTCATGACTGTCCGTCGTTGCCGCCCGGCGCAATCAGCCCCGAGCGGTGTTGCTTGCCCCAGGACTTGCTGCCGCGCAGGAAATGAAACCAGCCGAGCACGGCCCCGGTGTGCCGCAGCAGTTGGAACGTGAACGGCTCGGCGATCGCCGCGGCCGTCGCCGACCACAGACTCGATCCGGCGCGCAGCCCGGTCCAGCGTCGATACAGGTGGATGCTCCAGATATAGAACGCGAGATCGAGCGCGGTCTTCAGGAAGATCACGCTGAAGATCGAAACGACAATCGCGCCGTGGCCGCCGAACAGGAACGCGAGCAGCAGCGCGAACGCCGTCAGCCCGTAGACCGGCTGCATCGTATCGAATGCCTTGACCGGCAGCATGAGCATGCCGAGCGTGCCGTAGCGACGATTGCCGGTCATGTCGCGATTCCAGTATTGCGTTTCGAGGAAGCCGGCGAACCAGCGGCGCCGTTGCCGCAGGAAGCTCGCGAGCGTATCGGGCGCGTCGGTCTGCGCGTGCGCGTCGCCGACCACGCGGACGTCCCAGTCGAGCCCGCGGTCCACCGAATAGCGGCGCAGCCGATGGATCAGCTCGTAGTCTTCGACGAGGCACTGTCCGTCGAAGCCGCCGACCGCGACCAGCGCCTCGCGCCGGAACGACGCGAAGGCGCCCGACACGAGCAGCAGGCTATCCGCGCGCATCCATGCAAAACGCGAGATGAAGTTGCGCATGTACTCGTACGTCTGGAACCACTGGAACAGGCGACCGCCAACCGACTTGCTGCAGATCGGCACCAGAATGCCGGTCGCCGCCACGAGCGTCCCGCTCGCCGCGAATGCCGCGCGCATTGCGCGTGTCGCGTCGGGTGCGAGCAGCGTGTCCGCGTCGACGGTCATCACCGTTTCGGTCGTCATCCGATCGATCGCGGCGTTCAGCGCGCGCGCCTTGCCGCCGTGCGGCAGACGCAGCCAGTACAGATTCGGATAACGCCTGCTCGGCGCGCTCAGTTCGCCGAGCTCGGGTGTTGCGAGACCGTAGCGCGTGGTCAGCAATGTTTCGGTGCCGTCGGAAGAACCATCGTCGGCAATGATGATCTGCGCAGGCCCGTCGACCTGTTCGAGCAATGCGGCAAGCGTCACGGGCAGCACGGCCGCCTCGTTATGCGACGCAACGATGACACCCATCGCGGGCAAGCACCGCGCACCCGCCTCCGATAGCCCGGTTGCCGCGTTCGACGACATCATGCGCTGCGCGAGCGGCCACGACTTTATCGTGACGAAGAACAGCAGCAGCGTGTCGTAAACCACGTACGCAATGCCGGTTGCCCAAGCCACCACGCCATGCAGAAAGAACGCGCGCGCAAACAGCAGCACCCACAGCGCCGTAACGCCGCCGTGAATCAGCCGGCCCGCCCAGGTCGCCGGCTGCGGCGTGATGCGTGGCGACACTGCAGCAAGCGCGTCTTCGAGCGAATGCTTAGTCGTACTGGCAGTGCGCTCGGCCTGCGCTTGCGGCGCCTGCGGTTCGATTACGACGTCTGCACACATCAAGGCACCATCCGTTTGATGACCGAATGCCGATCCAGCCACTGATGCTTCAACGCACCGCCGACGTGCATCGCGAGCAACGCATAAAGCGCGTAGCCGAACCATGCGTGCACCGTGCCGAGCTTGTCGTGGAGATGGAGCCGTTCCTTGACGGCAGGATCGATATTCATGATGAAGCCGATCCGCGGCCATTCGAAAAGGTGGAAATACTGCATCGGATGCGTCGCCGCGTCCTTCCATGCGGAATCGTGCGCCCAGCCGGAAAGCGGCAAACCGATCATCAGCAGATACAGCAGGAAATGCGCAACATGCGCGGCCATCCGTTCCCACGCCGGAAACTCGTTCGGCAACGGCGGCGGCTTATGCGAGACGCGCCACAAAATGCGTAACAGCGCGAGACCAAGCACCGTGATGCCGATCGACTTATGCGTATCGATGACCGGTCGCACCCAATCGTCGGGCAGCGAATCGGCGCTCAAGCCCAGCACGACATTGCAGATGATCAACAGCGCGATCACCCAGTGCAGCACCATTGCGATGCGCGTGTATTGGGTCGGCTCGCCGGCGCGAGCAAGCGCCGTGGGTCCGTGCCGGGACTCGATTCGGGTCGTCATTGGTATTTTTTCGGGAAATAGGGTTGGCGACGAAAGCTATTCGAAATGGACGCACAAGCGACGCGCAAACGTGCGGTCAGTTCGCTTGACTGCTTAACGCACAGACTATCCGTTTTATTCCGGGTTTTCCTGTACGTCGAAGTGTATTGGCGTCCGAATGTGTTTCAGTTCATTGCAAGGGACATCGAAATTTCATCGAACGAAAGCGTCGATGCCCTGTACGAGGCGTTTCGCAAGGCGCGGCTGGCGCAGCTGGTCGATCCACCATTGCAGGGCGCGGCCGTCATGGTCACCGCGCCACGCGACGTATAGCACATTCGGCTCGCGCGGGTCGGCCGTCTCCTTTTCGATCAGCTCGCCTCGCTTCAATAACGACGCAACGCGCTGCCGCGGCACCCAGCCGACCCCGAGGCCGTCACGCTGCGCGAGAATCTTCGCGCGCATGGTCGGCACCGCGAGCGACGCCTGCCCGCCGACGACGCCATATGCGCGGCCGCTCGCGCGTGACGAATCCGCCACCGCAATCGCACGCTGTTTCGAGATCTGGTCACGCTTGAGCGGCTCTTTGGCCGAAGCGAGCGGATGGCGCGGCGACACCGCGAACACCCATTCGACAACGCCGAGTTCGAACCAGCGCAGGCCCGCAATAGCCGGCGGTTCGTTGGTTGCGCCAACAATCAGGTCGGCGCGACCGTCGCGCAACGCCTCCCATGTGCCGCTCAGCACCTCATGCGTCAGGCGCAGCTTCACGCCCGATTGCAGTGCATCGAATGCGTGGATCAGCGGCATCAGCGTGTCGAATTCCATCAGTTCGTCGCTGACTATCCACAGGCGATCTTCCCAGCCGCTCGCCACCTGGCGCACGCGCTGCGTCATTCGCGCGACATCGTGCATGAGCCGGGCCGCCTCTTCGGCGAGCAGATGGCCTGCTGGCGTCAATTGCAGGCGATAGCGGCGGCGATCGAACAGCAGCGCATCGAAGCGCGTCTCGAGCTGGCGCGCCGCATGCGAGACGGTGGATGGCGCCTTGCCGAGGCGCGCCGCCGCCCGCGACAGGCTGCCGCTCTCGCGGATCGCTTCGAGCAGCGTCAATTCTTCGTCGGTCAACATGTTCAACTCCGTCGAACGTATCGGGCGGAACGATCGTACGGCAAAGCGTCCGGGCCCGCTCATCGTGCGCGGCGACCGGCCTGTTCCGCGACGCCTGCGCGCCCGGGCAACGCGACTAGTTCAGCAAGGTCGATAGCTTCTGGCGACGCGCTTCTTTCTGGCGGACCCTGTCCATCGCGTCCTCGCTGATCCGGTAGCTCGAAGAAAGCGTCCTCTGGCCGAACCTCACCGTGCCGGACCGGGGATCGTATTCGGCCCGCCAGTGCTCGACACCATCGAGCGTGTGCGCCGTGAGCCGGCCCGGCGCCGTCGACATCAGGTAATAGCCGTCGGGAAACAGCCAGGCGGCATTGTTCTCCAACAGCCACCTGGATGTGTCGCGCACGTCTGCGTAAGGTATCCAGTCGGCATAGTTCAGGAAATTGCCTTCGTACCTGTTGCCCGGCACCTTCGTCACGAAATGTGTCGCCGTCTCGGGCAGCGCCGAATCCGGATCTGTCTCGAACAGATAGAGACGATGCTGCCCGCCCGTGAGTCTTCGAAACGTGTATTCGTTGATCTGCGGCGGCGTGGCGCGTGCGCCATCGGGCCTCCTGAGCGCCCATTGCGACCGCAGCCCGGCACTGGCGTCCGTCACGAACGGTTGATATGCCATTACGCCGACCGTCAGATACTTGCCGTCTTCCAGATGCACGAGCTGCGAATTCGCATAGTTGAATACACCGTTGGTGCTGTTCGGATTTGACGGCAGTGCGCCGAGATACACGTTTCCATCGTTCCCGACCCGCAACACCTTGCTGTAATCGCTCGCCAGATGGAAGCGGCCGTCGTCGCCCATCGTGAACTCATGGCGGCTCGCCGGAGTCCGCGTGCCGGCCACCTGCGGCACGCCCTCCGCGTCGATATAAAGGCGTACGCCTTGCGTATCGTTACCGCCGTATGCGTCGATCGTCAGCGGTCCACGATAATCGAGGGCCGCCGCCTGCCGCGCCTGAATGCGGCGCACCTTTTCCCACGCGTTGTCGTAAAACTGCGCGTGCATCCGGTTCAGATCCTGTTTGAATCCGATTGCGACTCCGCGGCTATCTCTCGTTACGAACGCGCGATAACCCGACTGATTCCATACGCCGCTGTCGAGCGGCAGCCGCGACAGCTGCGGTTGCGCGCCGGCCGTGCGCGTCTGGTTATAAACGTCCCATCGGTATTTCGGGTTAGCCACGAACGCACCGGCCACGCCATGACTGACGGCGCGCCACCCGCGAATCTGCGCATAGTCGATCCGGCCCATCGCCGCGACCTCGAAGTTTTCCGGCCTGCGCACATACGAGCCGAGGCTCATATTGACGTCGATCATGTTCGGCGTCGGCGCCACGAAATAGATATAGCCGCTGGCGTCCGGCAGCTTTGCGACCGCCGCGCGCTCGCGGCGGAACGTGGCGAGATAGCCGGCGCTATCGAGCAGCTTCAGGTTCGATGCGGTATCGAAGTTGTGCAGATCGAGGTTCACGTTGCGCATCGCGATCTGCTCCGATGAAAAGCCGCCGCGCGCCTCGAGTTCCGCCGGCGCGACGGTCGAAGGCCGGAACAGCGCGTATGGCTTGGGATCCCGTGCGTAATCGGTCGAGCGTTTCAGATCGACGTGCGGCCGCTGCGTGTCCGGCGAGTCGTCGAGACCGAAATCGGGCGGCGCAATGGGCGACGGGAACGGCGGCGTCTGGGACGGGTTTCCGTTGATTCCGAGCAGCGGCTCGATGCCGCCGAGCGTGATATTCGCAGCCAGCGATTCGTGCTGCCACGGTGCGCCCTGTTCAGCCTGTCCTTGCGGTGCCGCCTGATCGTCGTCGTAATGACCGAAATACACCGTATCGACGTGCGTCACGCCGCCCGAGTCCGCATACCCGTCATTGATCGCGCTCGCCAATGCTTCGGACATCGCATTGAAATCCGCATATCGGAACACGCCGCTGCGGGGCTCGTGGAGTTCGTAGCGGTCGCGATGGAAATCGCCGGATGCGCCATGCCGCTGAATAACGATCGAATAGGCGTCTGCCGCGTCGCGGCCGGCAGGCGCGGCGCCGCCCGTTGCGCCGCCCGCCGCGGGCGGCGTTCCGAAGGTCAGACGCAGTTCCGCGACGTCGTTGCGATATGGCACGCGCGTGTCCTCGACATCGCGCAGTTCGCTAAAGCGATGCCTCAGATCGTCAATCAGACGCGGTGCGACGTTGATATGCAAGGCGCCGGGTCGCCGGCTCCGATGCGGCAAATCCGTCAGCAGTCCCTGTCTGTTCTGCTGCTGCAGGGCGCTGATTTCGTCGATCGAGCGGGACCGGCGCGTCTCATCCGAAAGTCCGCGCCAGATATCGTCGGTCGCCTGAATCAGCGTCGGCGCGCGGCCCTGCGCGACGTTCCTCAGCGCAAGGTACGCAACGCCTTGCGACGCGGTTTCGACGGCGCGTGCGTCGCCGGCTGCAGCGGCAAGCGCCGCGCCCGACAGTTCGTTCGATTCCTGCGCGGTGGAGGCGAGCAGACGGCGCAAGCGGGACTCCTCGCGCGACAGCGCGGATGCCGGTAGCGACGGCCCGCTCGTCATATGCGGCAGCAGCAGCCCTCCTTGCGGCAACGCCGACTGACTGTAGAACTCGATGCTCTGTGGCTCGGCCTCGAAGGCATTGCCAGGATCCCTGAATGCGGTGTTCAGGTATGCCTCGAGCGCCTCCCGCATCGATCGCTGGTTCTGATACAAAAACGCGCCGTTGTTCGGGTCGAAGATCGCATATTCGCCGCGATCGCGGCGCTGCACGAGCAGTGCGTGTCCATTTATCTCACGCGGCCTCTGTGTTGAAACCGGCGCGCCGGCAGCCGGCGCGCGATACAGCGCAAGCCGCACAAACGCCAATTCGCGCTCGCGCAGCTCGCTGCCCAGGTGGTTTAGCGCGCTGTTGATCGTCGCATCGCGCTCGGAACCCGGCGTGATCCGTTCGGTCAGTCGCAACTGAAAGTTCCCCAGCGCAAGCGACGATGCGCGCCGTTGATATGCGCCGACGCGGCCAAACATTTGGGCCGCCGTTCCGTCCGCGCGTCTTGTCGCGTCTTCGCGAATCTGTTGAACAACCGCATAGAGGCTCGGCGGGGCGGCCCGGCCGCCCTGATCGATGCGGCGCATCACCTCGCGCACCCAGCCTTCGCACGCCGGCCTGTAGTCGATGTTGTCCTCGCTTCGATAGCGATACTGGTCGAACGTGCGGTACGAATACGATTTCGACTTCAACGCATCGCCGCCGCGACATTCGCGAAACTCTCTCATCTGTGCGCATCGGCTCAGCACGGGCCCTCGGGGCGTGGGCGTCGACGGCTCAGGGCGGCTGTCGTCTGCCGCCGGCTCGTCGACTCGCGGGACCGGCGGCGTGGCCGGCGGTTGCACCGAGCTACCGGCGAGAGCAGATGAGAACATGATGTGCTCCTTGCAGCGTCGCGACGCGGCCATGTTGACCGTCGTATTGCAACATGCGGGCAAGGACGCCGCGTCGTATCGGGGTGCGACATGACGGTACGGCGGACACTGACGCACCGCTCACTTCATGAAATAAACGCCCCTCAGGGCTGTGCGTAGAAATTCACGGCGCGCTTCGCCCTCCTGCACCCTTTGCCATGCATCGTCGCTTATCCGGTAGGCGCGGCCGGCACGGTCGGGCAAGCGCCGGGACGGCCCGCCTGCGCCATCGTCCTTGCCTGCGGCGGACGTGCCGGAAATGCGCTGTACGGTGCTCCCTCCCACGGTCCGCACCTGCAAACCGCCGGTTCGATCCGGCACCGCGTAGTACCCATCCCGAAAGAGCCATGCGGCGTTCTGAGAATCGAGCCAACGCGCCACGTCGCGGGCGTCGCCGGCCGTCATATGCGAGGCGTAATCAGCGAAGTCGCCGTAAAACCGGTTGACTGGTACACGCGTGACGAAATGCGTTGCGGTTTCGGGCAGAGCGGTATCCGGATCTTCCTCGAACCGGAATAATTGTTGCCGGCTGCCCGCCGCCCTTGCGTCGAACGTATGCAAGTTTGTCGACGGCGGTGCGGCGCGCTGTCCGTCGGGGCGTTCGAGACGCCAGTCCGAACGCCAACCGGCGTCCCAACGGGTAACAAACGGCGTAAACGCCGTCTTGCCGACTGTCAGATACTTGTCGTCCTCGCGATGCACGAGATGGCGTCCGTCATAAGCGAATACACCGTTCAGCGATGCGGGGTCCTCGGGAATTCTGCCCAGATAGACGTATCCGTCGTTGCCGACGCGCAGCACCGCGCCATGGTCGTTCGCCAGATGAAAGCGCCCGTCGTCGCCGATCGCAAACGAGCTGCGGTTGCCCGCGTGCCTTGCATAGCGGCTGTAGGCGGTATCGGCAGCCACCTGGCCATACCCGTCGATGAAGACATGGGTTCTCGATGCGTCCCCGCCATATGCTTGAATCGTCAGCGGCCCGCGGTAATCGACTCCCATCGCCTGGCGCATCTGCAGATTGCGTACTTTCTGCCACGCATTGTCGTAAAACGCCGCGTGCTCGACATTCGGATCGCAGTGGAATACCGCTGCACCGTTCTCGCCCGTCGAGACGAACGAGCGGTGAGGCGCGGTGTGCCACGCGTCGCCGGTAATCGGCATACGGGCAAGCTGCGGCTGTGCGCCTGCCGTGCCCGTCCGATCGTAAACATCCCAGCGATATTTCGGATTCTTGATAAATTCTCCGGCAATGCCGCCTGTCACGGCACGCCAGCCGCGAATCTGCTCGTAGTCGATGCGCCCCATCGCCGCGATTTCGCCGGATTGCAGATCACGCGCGTGCGATCCGAGTGTCGCGCCGACGTCGATCATGTTCGGCGTCGGTGCGACGAAGTACACGAAGCCGTTTTGTGCATGAGCTTGCAGACGGCCGAGTGCGACACGTTCGTTGCGAAAAGTCGCCAGATAGCCCGCGCTGTCGGTGACGGCCGGCCGTGCCGCCAGGTCGGCGTCGTGAAGATCGAGATCGACGTCGCGCAGCTTCGTCTGTTCCATGTCGAAACCGCCGCGCGCCATCAGCACTTCTGGGCTCAGCGTCGATGGGCGAAACAGCGCATACGGCCGGCGCTCGGCCGGCGGCCGTTCCGGCGAGCGCTTCAGCTCGTCGTGACCGGAACCGGCAAGCGACGTCGGCCCCGTGTTCACGTCGGGCGGCGGCGGCAGCGTCGCGTGAGGCGGCGTCATTGCAGGGCTGCCGCCAATATCGAGCATGCGTTCGACGCTGCCGAGGCGCATGTCGGCCGCTGGTGACTCCCGCGACGTGGACGGCATAGGCAAGACAGGCAAGACCTGATGCTCGCGCCGGCTGTCGGCGAACCACGTGGTGTCTGCACGCTCGATGCCGCCCGATTCCGGATAACCATTGTCAAACAGGCTTCGCAACGCCGACGACATCCGCGCGAAGTCCGCGTATCGGAATACGCCGACACCGGGATCGTAAACGGCGTACCCGTCGCGCTCGAAGTCGGCCGATGGCCGCAGCCGCTGCACGACGATCGAATGGCCTTGCGCGTCGTCGCTTTCGCTTGCGTTCGGATCGTCGCTATCGACGGACCGGAACGTCAGTCCGATTTCGGCAAAGTCATTCCGGGAGCCGCGCACGGCGTGATCGCGATAGTACGCGGTGGCGAACTGCCGTCGTAGATCGTCGACGAGCGCGGCGCCCGAACGAATGCCGGTCGCCCCCGCATGCCGGAGCCGGTCCGTTATCTCCGCCACGACTGCGTACTGGTTCTGCTCCTGAAGTTCGGCGATGTCGCGAATCGTCGATTGCCGGCTCGCGGCATTGCCTAGCTGTACCCGTATATCTTCGACTGCCGACAGCAAATCCGGCGCGCGGCCACGCGCGACGTTCTCCATCGCGCGAACCACGAGCCCGCTGCACATGCCAGCCATCACGCGCCGCTGCCCTGCCGCCGCGGAAAGCCCGTCGTCCGACAGGTGATTGGACGCGTCCGCAGTGTCCGCGTAAGCGCGCAAGGTCGCAGCGCTGCTGTGCGATTGAGAAGACGGTCCCGGTTGCGACGCATCGGCCCACGCATCGGCCGGCGCAACGACAGCCTCGACCGCCTGCGCGGAAGCGCCCTGCGAGGGGCTCCGCGACGCGGAGAAGAATTCGAGGCTATCGGGCACGACGATGCGCCCCGCTTCGCCGAAAGCGTCGTCGAGATATCCGCGCAGCGCGTGGTCGGCGGCGCGCCAGGTCGGGTACACGAACGCGCCGTTATTCGGGTCGAAGATCGTGTAACGATCGTGCTGCTGTCGTTGAATCGCGAGCGTGTGCCCTGTGCGCCCTTCGTTCGACCCGCGCACGGTCAATCCGACGCGCAATACGGCCAGGTCGCCTGAATTGCGCAGATGCCCACGCGCTGCGCCTAACATGCCGTCCACCCGTTCGCCCCGCTCGCCATGCGGATCCGAATATACGACGGGAGCTTGCGTGTGACGACGTAAAGCCAATGTCGCGGGACTCGCCTGGAGATCAATGACGCGGTCGAACATGTCAGCCGCGGCGAGGCCGCCCCGCTTCGCCTCGACGCTCATCTGGCGAACCGCCGATTGCAGCGTAAGCGGCTGACGGGCATCGCTCCTGTCGATGCGCCGTAGTGCTTCCCACACGGCGCCATCGCAGGCGCCGCGATGCTCGGGGGTCCGCAAGCGCCGGAAGTCGTACTGGTCGAAACGCTCGTGACCCACCGATCCGGTGTGGAGCGCTTCTCCACCGCGGCACTCGCGAAACCGCGAACCGGGCAAGCAACGGCCGAGCACGGCGCCGCGTTTCACGCTCGGCGCCGTGCGCGTCGCGTCGCCCTTTCCGGCCGATCGGGTTTCGCTCGCTCGCGGCGTCGCGCGAGCGTCGGCGCCGCGATGATCGGCGCGAACCAGGCGGTCGACCTCGACGTTCGGCGTGACGTGGTCTGCCGGCCGCCACTCGGTTGGCCGTGCCCGGCCGCCTGCGGGATGCATGAACATGACGCGGACTCCTTGGGCGCGCTTGCCCCGCGCGGGAGTCGCTATTGCATCATTAGCGCCGGGATTGGATGCGATGCTTATGCAATGCGCGGCCGGCGTGCCTGCATCGGGCCGCGCGCGCCGCTCATGCCTTCAGAGCCGCGAATGCTTCCTCGAGTTCGGCGAGGTCGCCGGGCCTCACGACGCGCCCGATTTCAGCACCGTCGCGCATGAAAACAAGTGTCGGCCACAGCTTTACGCGAAACGAACGGCCGAGCGGGCGCCCCGGCCCGTCTTCGATCTTCAGATGACGCGTACCCGGATGCTGTGCAAACGCTTTTTCGACGATGGGCTGCGCGCCCTTGCAGTAGCCGCACCAGTCGGTGCCGAATTCGACGACGGTTACGCCGGTAAGCGCATCGACTTCCGCGCGGGTCGGGGCGGTCTTCGCATATGCGGTAACGGTGCTCATGTTCCCTCGTGCAACGTATGAGAAAGGGCGGCGCGTTGATTGGCGCCTCGACTCCATGTTGCCTCGATCCGGCGCATGTTGCCTCGAACCGGCGCACTTTGCCGATCGCGCTGAGCGTGGCCGGCATGCAGTCCGGCATGCGGCGGCTAGCCGCGTTGGCGCCGCGTACGCACGGCCTGCGCGAGTTCGTCGAGCACCGGTTCGGTTTGCGCCCAACTCAGGCATGCGTCGGTGATCGACACGCCGCGAGCAAGCGGCACACCCGGCTTGAGGTCCTGACGGCCGGCTTCGAGATGGCTTTCGATCATGACGCCGATGATGCGGCGATCGCCCCCCGACAGCTGTTGCCCGATATCTTTCGCGACTTCCGCTTGCCGCTCGTGCGATTTGCCCGAATTCGCATGCGAGCAGTCGATCATCACCTGTTCGCGCAAGCCGAGCTTGCGCAATGCCGCGCATGCCTCTTCCACGCCGGCGGCGTCGTAGTTCGGCCCTTTTTTGCCGCCGCGCAGGATGACGTGTGCGTCGTCATTACCGCGCGTTTCGAAGATCGCGGCCATGCCCATCTTCGTCATGCCCATAAACGCATGGCTTGCGCGGGCGGCGACGATCGCATCGGCCGCGATCTGCACGCCGCCGTCGGTGCCGTTCTTGAAGCCGATCGGGCAGCTCATGCCCGAAGCAAGCTGCCGATGGGTTTGACTCTCGGTCGTGCGCGCGCCGATCGCACCCCACGCGATCAGGTCCGCGATGTATTGCGGGCTCAGCAGGTCGAGAAATTCGGTCGCGGTCGGCAAACCGAGATTGCCGATGTCGATCAACAGTTCGCGCGCGCGGCGCAGGCCTTCGTTGATGCGGAAACTGCCGTCGAGGCGCGGATCGTTGATGTAACCCTTCCAGCCGACCGTCGTGCGAGGCTTCTCGAAGTACACGCGCATGACGATCAGCAGATCATCGCGCAATGCGTGCGCCTTCGCCTTCAACAGATGCGCATAGTCGATCGCCTGATCGTGGTCGTGAATCGAGCACGGGCCGACGATGATCACCGGCCGGTCGTCGCGACCGTGCAGCACGTTTGCCACTTCCATGCGGCTTTTTTCGACGAGCGCTTGCACCGCAGCGGGGATCGGCAGTTCATCGAGCAGCAGCGCCGGAGAAATAAGCGGTCGCACCGCGCCGATGCGCGTGTCGTCGATGCGCGTGATGTCTTGCGTGGAATCGGCGGAGCCGGCTTCCTGGTCTCGTGTGGGGTTGTCGATGCGGCTCAAGAGGATTCTCCGGCGTGGGGCTTCGCGGGCTTGCGGGTTCCGGCTCGGTTCCGGCTGGATTCCGCGGCGGTGAAACGGCGATTATCGCATTTCGCCATGGCGGCGAAAGGCGGGCGCAGGGTTACGCCATGGCGCCCGCTTCATGTGCCGTTTTCATTTCTCGCTTTTATGTGCCGCTTCGTACCCTGCCTGACGCTCAAGACGGACGCGTCAGTTGCCGCTCATCAACTGCACGAGGTACGGCTTCCATACGTCCGGATGCGCGAGCGTCTGATGCCCATACGAATGCGCGGTTTCAGGCATTTCGACGAAGCGGCCGCCCGGCACTTCGCCGATCAGCTTCTGCATGACGCCGAGGTCCGTCGCATTGATCAGGTCGTCCGCGAAATTGACGGCGAACAGGCGTCCGCGGATTTTCGACAGATCGGGCGCAGGGTTGTAGTCCCACGACGATTCGAACCAGTACAGCACGTCGTTCGCATCGGTTTTCCCGGCATTCGCGACAAGCGTGTCGTACATCTTCGTCGCCGAGGCGCGGTCCGGCGCTTCGGTCTGCATACGCGCGGGGTTGTTCGTCATCAGCGTGAAGATCGGCATGACGCGCGTCCATTGCGTCGGCTCGGCCGTATATGCGCCGCCCTGCCAGGCGGGATCGTTGCGAATCGCGCCGACGATCATCTGCCGCCACAGCCAGTTGCGGCCCGCCATCGCGATCGGCTGGCTGGCGATCGGCATCAGCGCGTCGGCCATGCCCGGATAGCGCTCGCCCCACATCCACGTCTGCATGCCGCCCATCGACGTGCCGAGCACGAGCCGCAAATGCTTGATCTTCAGCCCGTCGACGAGCAGTTGATGGTTCGCCTCGACGACGTCGCCGTAACCGTAATGCGGGAAATTCATCCGCATGCCGTCGCTGGGCTTCGTCGAACCGCCGCGGCCGAGGCCGTCGGGGATCACGATGAAGTAACGGCTTGCGTCGAGCGGCTCGCCGGGCGCGAAGAGCTCTTTGCGCATCAGCGGTGTCAGATACGCGTTGCTCGTGCCCGTGGTGCCATGCATCAGAAGCACCGCGTTGGTGACGTCGCCGCGCGCATCGCGCTGCGGCGCGCCGAGCGTCACGTAATGGATGCGGACCTCGGGCAGGATCGTGCCGTCCGAGAAATGAAAGTCGTGTGCGACGAAATCCGCGGCACGTTCGGGAATCGCAGCATGGGCGTCGGACGGCGTCGCAGCGAAAGCGTGAGCGGCTAGCGAGAGGACTGCGAGCAGGGTTGCCCGCGTCGCGATCGATCGGATCACTTCGGTCTCCGGTTTGTTGTGAAGAATTCGGAGTGCGATCGTACACGAACGCGCGGCTCGACGTTTATCGATTGGCTGTCGCGCTGCTTTCATTTTTCCGCACTGCGTCACCGGGACCCATCCCGATTCTCCCGCGTGGCGAATATATGCAGTGAGAGTGCAGTTTTGCGGCGGCCCGCGGCCCGCTTTGTTCGAACGAAAGACGCGCGATTGATAGTTCGATTCAATTGGTATCGAGACGTTTAGCGACGTGTAATGCTATTCCCGTGTTTTGCCTTTTTTCTGACCGTTACAACCGGAGAGATTCATGGCCCAGCCACAGCTTGACGCCGAAGAAGTCGTCAAGGCAATCGCCGCTGAAACGAACACCCCGCCTGAAACCGTCTCGAAGCTTTACTCCGACACATTGGCGCAATACCAGGCCGACGGTCGCATTCTCGATTACATGCCGCTGCTCGCCGCGAAGAGAGTACGGGAGACGCTGCGCCAGCCCTCGTCGCGCTAAGGCCTGCGTTGCGATCTGCGATGAGCGGCACCGTTTCGGACCGACCTCTGGTTCGACCTGTCACACCCGACGATTTCGATGCATGGCTGCCGCTATGGGACGGCTACAACCGTTTCTACGGCCGCGTCGGTGCGACGGCGGTGCCGCGCGAAATCACACAACTGACGTGGACGCGGTTTTTCGACGGCTATGAGCCGATGCATGCGCTCGTCGCGGAACGCAACGGCAAGCTTGTGGGCCTCGTGCACTACCTGTATCACCGCAACACGACCATGGCCGGGCCGACGTGCTACCTGCAGGATCTGTTCACCGATGAAGCGGAACGCGGCAAAGGCATCGGCCGCGCGCTGATCGAACGCGTGTATGAAGAGGCGCGCGCCGCGCGTGCGGAACGCGTCTACTGGATCACGCACGAGACCAATGCGACGGCGATGCAGCTCTACGATCGCATCGCCGAACGTTCTGGCTTTGTGGTCTATCGCAAGGCGCTTTGAGCGTGTGCATCGGATCTTTGCTTCGGGCGCGGCGGACGCAACGCTGAGGTAGATCGATGCTGCGACGATCAACTGAGGTCGTTCAGCAGTGACGCACGCACGCTCGCTTCAATCGTCTGCACCGGAACCGGATAGTGCGGATGATCGCATCCGATCAGCAACGCCGCGCCGTCGCGCAAGCGCGCCTTCATCGCCGATGTCAGCTCGAAACGGGCAAAGTGCACGGCCGATGTCTTCTCGTCGTTCTCTCGATCGAGATCTTCGTCGGCGATGGCATAGACGGGCGCGTCGCCTTCCACCTGAACGAAAACACGATCTTCGATACCGATGAGCCGCGCCAATGCCGCCCGCCGCTCGACCTCGTTCTCGTACTCGATCTGGATCGTCGCTTTCAGATTGCTGCCGTCGGGTACGAGCGGCAAGTATGCTTCGAGTTCGCCCTGAATGCCGTCTTCGTCGAAAATCTTCTCGATGTGCAGCATCTCCTGAATCTGATAGCGAATCGTAAGCTCGTCTTCGAACAGAAAGGTCAGGTGGTTGCCGAGCTTCACGGTGCGGTGTTTCTTGTGCTCGATTACGCGGCTGCGCATTGCCGTGCGCGACTTCGAATAGTTCTCGAGCGACAACAGGGAGTTCCTTGCGATCGTCATCGGATGTCCTTGCGATGTGAGAAGGCTCATAAACCGTAGGCTTTGCGCAGCAGCGTCAGCGGATGCGCGAGTTGCGCCTTTGGCAAACCGGTTTCGTCGAACCCCTGTTCGATATGGTGGCCCGCCAGCTGGCAGTCGGACGAAATGTAGTCGGGCTGCGGCTGTGCCATTGCCTTGAAGACCGGCGTGCCGATTTTCATCGCCGTCTCGTGGAACTCCTTTTTCACGCCGAACGTGCCTGCGTGTCCGGAGCAACGCTCGACCACCGTCACCTGCGTGTCCGGCACGAGCGCCAATGTTTCGGATGTCTTGCGGCCGATGTTCTGCACGCGCGCGTGACAAGGCACGTGATACGAGACCTTGCCGAGCGGCGTATTGAAATCGGTCTTCAGCAGACCGTCGCGATGCCGTGACACAAAGTACTCGAACGGGTCCCAGAACGCTTCGCTGACCGCGCGCACGTCTTCGTCGCCTGGGAACATCAGCGGCAGCTCGTGTTTGTACATCATCACGCAACTCGGAATCGAACCGATCAGCGCGTAACCGTCACGCGCGTATCTGGCGAGGATCGGCAGGTTTTTCTCCTTCTTCCGTGCCACGCCGTCGAGGTCGCCCTGTTCGAGCAAAGGCATTCCACAGCATGACTCGCTGCTTACAAGCTCATACGGAATCTCGTTATGCGCGAGTACCGCTAGCAAATCGTGACCGATGCCCGGCTCGTTGAAATTCACATAGCACGTTGCATAGATCGCCACCTTGCCGGGCGTTCGTTCGCCATCCCGAACCGGTATATCTCGCGATCGCTTCGCTGCACTGCGGAATTTACGCGAGGCGAACGACGGCAACCACGCATTCCTGTCGACGCCTAGCGCCTTCTCCATCAATCCGCGCGCGGCGGCCGTATGGTTGACGGCGTTGACGGTTTGGGTCACGACCGGGATGCCGGCGAAATGGCCTAGCGCATCGGTATTCGACAAAAACCTGTCGCGTGTTTTGACCTCGCCGCGCTTATAGCTCGCGGCCTTGGCGCGCAGCATCAGATGCGGGAAATCGACGTTCCACGGATGCGGTGGCACGTACGGGCATTTCGTCATGTAGCAGAGATCGCACAGATAGCACTGGTCCACCACCTTGCCGAAATGCGCCTTGTCGACGTCGTGCGCTTCGCCGGTGTCGGTCTCGTCGACGAGATCGAACAGCGTGGGGAATGCACCGCACAACGATACGCAACGGCGACAGCCGGCGCAGATATCGAAGACGCGCGTCAATTCCTCGTCGATTGCGTTCTGATCATAGAAAGTGTCGGAGCGCCAGTCGAGCGCGTGCCGGGTCGGTGCTTCGAGACTGCCTTCCTTGTGGGGCATGACGTCAGTCTCCTTTTCATCGTTCTTGTTTATGCCAGGAGCCGTTTCGTGGAGAAGATTGGCACGCGAAGCGGCGCGAGAACCGCGGACGTACGCCGCGGTTTCTCGCGCAATGCGTGGGGCGTGCCGTTCAGCGTAACGGCGTCGGGCATCAATTCACACCGCCGGCTGCGGCCTCGTCAGTCCACCAGCGACTCGAGCGCTTTCGAATAACGGTTGGCGTGGCTGCGTTCCGCTTTGGCCAGCGTCTCAAACCAGTTCGCGATTTCGTCGAAGCCTTCGTCACGCGCCGTTTTCGCCATGCCGGGGTACATGTCCGTATATTCATGCGTTTCGCCGGCGATTGCGGCCTCGAGATTCAGGCGCGACGAGCCGAACGGCAAACCGGTGGCCGGATCGCCCGACGCCTCGAGATATTCGAGGTGGCCATGCGCATGACCCGTCTCCCCTTCCGCGGTCGAACGGAACAACGCTGCGACGTCGTTCTGGCCCTCGACGTCCGCCTTGGCGGCGAAATACAGGTAGCGGCGATTGGCTTGCGATTCGCCGGCGAATGCAGCCTTGAGGTTGTCTTCTGTTCTGGATCCCTTCAGTTGTGTCATCTGAGCCTCCATCCATCTTTTGTAGTGTGGGAATCGCGCGTTGGGGAAGCGGGCATCGTCGCGAGCGACGGCGGCTGGACGCGCGCGCCTGAGCCGTGCATTAAATCTAGAAGCTCACCCATGCGTTCCCAATTGTCATTTTCAATCTCGCCGATAGTGGTTTGGGTTGCATAACTTTTCGTCCGACATAGACTGTTGTAGCGGACAAGCGTCTATGCGGGGGATTGGAAATGCGGCTGACCATCCTTATCAACGGTCCGGATCCAACCGTGAATCATGACTACGCAGTGCTGTGGCTGGACACCGAACAGCGCCGCTGGTCCAGAGAAGCACACGAAGGCGTGCATCTCCCCCCGTGGGGAGAAATGCGCGATAGCGACGGTGTCACTGCGTTATGCGCGCCGAGCGCAGAAGCGCCGTTGTGCACGCTCGAGGGATTGCATGTCGACCGCAGACAGCGTGTCAGTTCTTCGCAAGGCGTTGCAGCATGGCAGTCCGAACGCACGCATTCGCCGATGAACGGCTTCTGGCGCCTGCAAGCAGTCGATCGCCAGCCGGTAAAAGCGGAAAACAGCATCTTCGGGCGCTGACCGGCGCCCTTGGCGCGCGCGTGCATCGGCCCGCGCTGCGCAACTGGCCATTCGTAGCGAATGGCCACCGCAAATCGATGAATCGCGAGGCGCCGCAACGGCAGCCACCCCGTGTAGTTCCGTAGCGCCCTCTTCCTCTTGCTTCTTCACGCGTTCGAAGTGCGTTGCTGCAGTGCAATCGCATCGTCGCTCGCGCCGCGCGACGCTATACTTGCGCCTCGCCGTTTCCGCCCATCCTTTTTCCGTCCTGCCTTTCATCCCTCTGCAATCTATGAAGAAGTGGTTTCTCTGCCTGCTAGCCGCTGTCGCGGCTCATGCGACGGCGGCGCCGTCCTGCACCGATTTCACGCCAAACGGCCAATGGCCCGTGCTAACCAATCCGAAAATGGCGCCGAAAACACGCATGCTCTGCTATGCGGATTTTGCGGTGCTGCATTCCGGCATCACGCACGGGCCCTTGTGGTCCGCCGAACATCTGACGCGCGATCATATCGAGGCAGCCAGAAATATGACGCGCACGAATCGCTTCTTCGAAGATGCGCGCCTTCCTGCCGGCGAAGGTGCGACGCTCGCCGATTACAGGCGCAGCGGGTTCGACCGCGGCCATATGAGCCCGGCCGGCAATCGCTGGAACGAGGCAGGCATGGCGCAATCTTTTTCGCTCGCGAACATCGTCCCGCAGAATCGCGAGAACAATGAGCGCTTGTGGTCGCGCGTCGAAAGCGCCGTGCGCAAGCTCGCGCTGAAATACGATGACACCTACGTCGTCACGGGCCCGATGTTCGTCGGCCAGCAGTTGCAGACGATCGGCGCGACGCGCGTATTCGTGCCGACCCAATTGTTCAAGGTGATCTACGTGCCGTCGAAGCGGCTTGCATTCGCGGTGGTCGTGGACAACATTGCGACCAACCGCTACAACCTCAAAACCGTGCATGAACTCGAAGCGGCCAGCGGCATCCGCTTTCCCGGTATTCCCGAGAGTGCGAAGGACGAACGGCCAGGAGGACTCAAAGGTGTTTAACGCGTATTCAAACGACGTCGACGTGCTCGGCATTGAGGGCGATGCGTTGACCATTACGAATGGCACAACCCGCGTGCTGATCAGCGGCACGCTAGCGCTCACGAAGGATAAGCGCGGACTCAAGGCCGCGCTTGCGCTCAAGCAGGCAGTCGATAGCGCGGTCGCCGCATTGCAGGCGCAAGCGGATTTGCCCGAACGCATCAAGGACGAGCCGGACGCGAAGCCGGGCGTGGTCGATAACCCGTTTTGAACGGCGTCGTGTCGCGACGCATTTCGCCCGCGCCGGCGGGCGAAAGCTCTATTCAGCGTACTCCCGCAACACCATCGTGATGCGCGCCTTTGGCCTAATGATCCAGTAAGTCCGATCACAAATGCAAAGGAGACGACATCATGCTGGTCAATCCACCTTCTATCGACCCGCGCATGCGAGCCGACGGCGACACCGCGAAGGACGCGGCTGCTTCAGCTCAGCAGCAAATTGCCAACAGCGCAGACCGTGCATCAGATCAGACAGCCACTGCTTTCGCCGATACATCGTCGCCGCGAGCAAGCGACAAGCCAAAATCGCCATCACACGCTCCTGCAAGCCGCGAACGTTCGAGCGCTTCCAGGCAGACAGGCGTGCCGCCCAGAACCGGCACGCTTCACCGCAAACAGCCCGAGAGTCGTGCACGGGCCCCCGCGAGCCGTGCGGACGATGACCGGCTGATTGCTAACCTGAACCGGATGTTGACCACCGCGCAAATCGGCGCCTGGAACGAATCGAGCGATTACATCCGCGGTTCGATCGAACACGATCTCAGCAGCGATCGCGGTGTGCTCGAGACCTCCGCGCAGAACGTACGCACTGCACAAAGCGGACTCGATGATGCCCAGCATCAGATGACCAGCCGCGCGGACCCGTTCTCGGGCATCCCTTGGCCCGCCGACTATACAAAGTACGAAGCTGCCAGACAGTCGCTCGCACGCGCACAACAGGCAAATGAAGACGCGGAAAAATCGTGGCGCGAGGCCAACCGGAAACATCTGGCCGATATGCCGCCGTATATGTCCGGCGCGATGATGCTCGATGCGACCAACCGCATCGCACAGGACGCCCATGCCGGCCGCGCCAACTGGATCGTATCGGCGACCGATGCGCGCGCGCTCTGTCGTCAGGCGACACAGAATGCGAAGCAAAAGATCGACGACCACCTGAATAAGGCGTGGGAACAGCTGGTGCTCGATTTGCGCGCGTGGCGGAGCAACAATGTCGGCAAGATCGATTCCGAATCGATCGTCAGGCAGATGAACAAGACATCGGAGACTTATCTGCTGCTCGAACAGGACGCGGCGCAAAAGAAAGGCATCATTGACGCACGCGTCAAGAGCTTCGACGATTGGCTGGACCAGAACCGGTCCGCCGTCATCGCCAGGCGCAACCCCGATGACGCAGCGCAAAAGAGCGCCGTCGTCGATTTGCTGCGCGAACGCCGCGCCAACCTCGATAGCGCGATATCCGATAGCAACGATCAAAGCCATCTGGCTGCTTCGTTGATGGCGGCGACGGTCAATCACAGCCGGCTCGCGACACCTGAAACCAGCGAGGCCGTCTTTGTTTCGGAGGCCCACCCTGGCGGCAGTCCTCATGACTATGCCGGGAAACTGTCGTTTTACGACACGCGCTCGGGCAAAGACATACTGATCGGCACAAAAGATCTCGGCGTCACGTCGATCACCGTGCCTGAAGGCGACAGGGGAGATCCGGCTGCCGCGATTCATCCGGACTCCATCGTGCCGCCGCCGCTGACACCGCCCGGCACGCACCTCAAACTTCAGTACTCGTACGAGCGCTCAGGCGCGGTCCGCTATCCGGAGCAAAACGGACTCGTCTTTACCACCCAACAGACGAACGCGCAAAAACAGGCCGAAAAGGACTTCACGAAATACGGCGGATCGGTTGCCGGCCTCGTCAGAGCCGGAGAATACGGCTACGTTCGCTTTAACAACTCGCAGTTCGTCAAGGACAAATTGCCGACACTGTCCCGGGTTCAGAAGCCGATGATGCCGTTCAATGCGCCCTTGCCGGCAACGCTGCAATTTGCAACGCGCGGCATATCGATCGCATCGGGCTTGACGCGCGGCGCGATGTACCTCGAATCCGCCGCCAACAAAGTGGCGAGGGGCGAAGATCCGACGTCCGACTACGTGGCCGCCGGAGCGGCGTTCGCGCAGGGAACCATCGATTCGTCGGTCGGCTTGTATGTCGACGCGGCGCTCGTATCCGCGAGCCAGTACAAAGCGGATAACCGCGAGGCGAAGCTGCCGGGAAAACGCGCTCAAACGCTGTTTCCACAATCCCGCGACGAAACTGCTCGTGGAATCAGTTACGAATACAAGCCCGACGGCTCCATCGAAAGCGCGCAAAGGATCGACCCGAAAACCGGTGAGCTGCAAACCTACACGCCCGCGCACACCGAGCTTGCCAAGCTGGAGCCCGCTGGCAATGCATCGCCGTCGAACGCGGGCACGACGTCGGGTGCCGCACAAGGCGAAGCGATGGTTCGCACCGTCCCGCCCGTGGCCGACTCGGAAATCCAGAGCGGGATCAGGCGTTCGGCGGACAGCATCGTTGCGTCGGCCGAGCGGGTCGCTCAGGCTTATGGTCCGTTGAACACCAGCGGACTGCCGCAAATCGATACCGGCAGGGCGCGATTGAATGCGCTGGCCGCCGAGTTGCGCGAAAGCGCCGACCAGGCGAAAAACTCCTTCCAGAAATTCGCCTTCAACGTCGAGCTCAATCGTGCCAACGAACTCGGGGGCAAAAAATGGCCCATTCCCGGCGGCGTCAAGCTTATGGCGTACGCTAGCGCGGGGCTCGTCGTTCCAGCGTTGGTCGAATATGGCGTCAAGGTGTCCGATTACATCGAAAGAGCCAAACAGGGGACGCTCACGCGAGCGGACGACCTGAGCCTCGCTGCGTCGACCACCAACGCGGTCACGATGGTGACACCTTATATTCCGGTGGTCGGGCCGATCATCACGCCGTTTCTGCTGATCGCCAGCATGGCGATGAATGCGGCCGCGGGCTCGTTCAACAAAACGCCGGTGGAGAAAGTCTCCGCGCTATTGCAGTCGCAAACGGCGCATCCGCTTGCGAATCTGGGCGGCTATAACCCTATCGTGCCACCCGCTCCCCAAGCCTGACTTGCACCTGAACGCGCCTCACGACCGCGCACGCGCTAGCGCGCCTGCGACCGGATCAAACGCGCGCTATGCCACGCAGTCAATGCGACCGCAAACCAGATCGGTATATACGTCGCGAGCTGCGTGGACAAAAGATGCTCGCCAAGCAGCGTCACCGATACGAGCACGAGCAGCACCGGCTCGACGTAGCCGAGAATGCCGAATAGCGCCATCGGCAACAGGCGGCTTGCCTTCAGATACGAAGCAAGCGCGACGGTGCTCAACACGCCGAGGCCCGGCAGCCAGAGCACCCACATGTCGATGCGGCCGGACAGCAGCTGCAGCGAGCCACCGGTCGCGACCATCACGCCCGCCACAGGGACGAGCATTGCCATTTCAACGGCGAAGGCGGTCAGCGAGTCTGCATTGATTTTGCGGCGGAGTACGAAATAAGGCGGATAGCCAAGCGCGACGAGTACGGTGGGCCACGCAAATGCGCCGGTCGCCCACAGCTCGTGTGCAACGCCGGCCGCAGCACACGCGACCGCCGCCCATTGCAGCGGATCGAGCCGTTCGTGATAGTAGAAGCGCCCGGTCAGCACCATGGTCAGCGGCAACAGAAAATAGCCGAGTGAAACTTCGAGCAGGCGTCCATGCAACGGCGCCCACATAAATACCCATAGCTGAATACCGAGCAGCGCGGCGCTTATACCTAGCGCGAGCGCGATCCAGCGCTCGGTCATCGCGCGCCGGAAGAGCACGCGCATCTGCGGCAAACGAGAACGCAATGCGACGAGCGTCAGCGCGCCAGGCGCGGTCCACAACACACGCCACGCGAAGATATCGAGGCCGCTCAACGGCGCGAGCAGCTTCACGTAGACCGACATCAAGGCGAAGAGCGCGGATGCGCTGGCCGAAAGCGCGATACCGCGCCCGGGTTGATACGCGCTCATTGCGTGAAGATCTCGCATTCCAGGTCAAAGCCCGCATTCTAGACGCCTCGCGTATCCAACGGGAGGCATCCGACATACGAATGGGTACGTGCACGATTTCTCACATTGGAGTACAACGTAGCCTCATGCCTTTCTCGTCCGTTCATCGTCTGTTTCCCTTCGGGTCACATCGCCGTAACCGGTAAGCGCGATTCTTGCTTGAAACGCGTCTTAAATGCCGCGGATAACGAACGCAATGTCCTTTTAATTGCGCGTTCAATCCAGCGGGTGTGTCCGTCCTTCGTGTGCGAAGTTCGTCGAACCGACCGTGCACGCAACGCGAAACCACCGGCAGCATCGCCAGCCGCCGCCGGAAACTACAACATGGAGCGAACATGTCCCAGCCTGCCCTATCGCACGACGTCTCCCCCGAATTCGCCTCTGCCGTGCGAGCCGGCCTGACCCATGCGCCACAGAAGGAGCTGCCGTCGATGTATCTGTACGACGAAGTGGGCTCCGCGCTCTTCGAAGTCATCACGGCACTGCCCGAATATGGCGTCACGCGCGCCGAGGAGCGCCTGCTCGCCCGGCATGCGCCCGATATCGTCGCGCATGTGCCGCACAATGCGATCGTCGCCGAACTCGGCAGCGGCAGCGGCCGCAAGACCCGGCGCATTCTGGAAGCCTTGTGCAAGAAACGGCCGACGACGTCGACCACCTATTCGCCGATTGAAATTTCGCGCACCGCTTTGCAATTATGTCGCCGCGAACTCGGCGATCTCGAGCGCCTGTCGATCGTCGGCTACGAGCGCGATTACCTGGCCGGGCTCGCGGAAGTCAGCAAGCGGCGCGCGCGCGACGAGCCGCTGCTCGTGCTGTTTCTCGGCAGCACGATCGGCAACTTCGGCCGGCTCGCGGCCACGCGGTTTCTGCGCGACATCCGCGGCATGCTGATGCCCGGCGACGCGCTGCTGCTCGGCACCGACCTCGAAAAGCCCGTGCCCACGCTGATCGCAGCCTATGACGATCCGATCGGCGTGACCGCGGCGTTCAATCTGAATCTGCTTGCGCGCATCAACCGCGAACTGGGCGGCACGTTCGACCTCGATGCATTCGAGCATGTCGCGCGTTTCAACCCGGATGCGCGCAGCGTCGAAATGCATCTGCGCGCGAAGCATCGCGTCACCGCGCAGATTCGCGCAGCGCAACTGAATGTGACGCTCGAAGCCGGCGAAACGATCTGGACCGAAAGCAGCCACAAGTACCGCGCAACCGAGATCGGCGCGATCGCTGACGATGCGGGCTTCGCATGCGAGCAGCAATGGGTCGAACGCGACTGGGGGTTTGCGGAAAGCCTGCTGGTTGCGCGATAAGGCGCGTGGCGCGGAGCAGACATGGCGGCGAGCTTGCGCGATTACGCGGCATCGCTCGCCGGCGCGTGCGCGCTACCGCGACCACCTTGCTGTCTCAGTGTTGCTCGAAACGCTCGTAGCGCTTATCGGTCAGGCGCTCTTCGCCGGTCACCTCAGTCACGCGCGCTGCGGGCGGTCCGTGCCGCAGCCACGTGAGCATCCGGTCCACCTGGTTCGCGGGTCCTTGCAGCATGGCTTCAACGGAGCCGTCGTCAAGATTCGCGACCCAGCCTCTGACACCGAGCGCGTGGGCCTCGCGCACGGTCGCAAGGCGAAAGCCGACGCCCTGCACGATACCCTTGACGCGCACGTAGTACGTTTCGATCCGCGAATCGAGATCCGTGCCGGTCATGCTCTCATCTCCTGATAGTCTTTCAAGCCAGTCCTTCAAGCCGGCATTCTAGTCGCGTCGCAACGGAAATGCCCAGTTCCGGGCTGCAATGAAAGCGCCAGGCAGTGCACGAATGAAACACGAGCGCCGGGATAAGCGCGACACGAGCGCGGCACGAGCACGACACGAACCCGTCGCGATCGCGGCGAAGTTCTACGAAGCGCCACACGGCTTTCGCGCCCACGTACAATCCGACCACTTGGCCAAGGGAAACCACACAGGAATGAGTGATCAGAATCGCGATCTCGTGCTCGTGACGGGCGCGTCGGGCTTTGTCGGCTCGGCGGTGGCGCGCATCGCGCAACAGAAGGGCTTCGCGGTGCGCGTGCTCGTGCGAGCCACGAGTCCGCGCCGCAACATCGAGGAGCTCGACGCGCAGGTCGCCGTCGGCGATATGCGCGACGAAGCGTCGATGCGCGCCGCGCTGCGCGGCGTGCGCTATCTGCTGCATGTCGCGGCCGACTATCGGCTCTGGGCGCCCGACCCGAGCGAGATCGAACGCGCGAACCTCGAAGGCACCGAGGCCACGATGTGCGCGGCGCTGAAAGAAGGCGTCGAGCGCATCGTCTATACGAGCAGCGTGGCGACGCTGAAGGTGACCGATTCCGGCCAGTCGGTCGACGAAACCGCGGGCATGACGCCGCAACAGGCGATCGGCGTCTACAAGCGCAGCAAGGTGCTGGCGGAGCGCGCGGTCGAGCGCATGGTCGCCAACGACGGCTTGCCCGCCGTCATCGTCAATCCTTCGACGCCGATCGGCCCGCGCGACGTGAAGCCGACGCCGACCGGCCGCGTGATCGTCGAAGCGGCGCTCGGCAAGATGCCGGCCTTCGTCGATACGGGCCTGAACCTCGTGCATGTCGACGACGTCGCAGCCGGTCATTTTCTCGCGCTCGAGCGCGGCCAGATCGGCGAACGCTACATTCTCGGCGGCGAGAACCTGCCGCTGCAGACCATGCTCGCCGATATTGCATCCCTGACCAACCGCAAGCCGCCCACCCTCGCCCTGCCGCGCTGGCCGCTTTATCCGCTTGCGATGGGCGCCGAAGCCGTCGCCAGGATCACGAAGCGCGAGCCTTTCGTCACGGTCGACGCGCTGAAGATGTCGAAGAACAAGATGTACTTCACGTCGGCGAAAGCGGAGCGCGAGCTCGGCTATCGCGCGCGCCCATATCGCGAAGGGTTGAAAGACGCGCTCGACTGGTTTCGCGATGCGGGGTATCTGACGAAGTGACGCGCGGACGTGCTGCATTTTGTTACAACGTCGAGCGCCGCGGCCGAGGGTAAAAGCGCGTTCTGAAAGGTAAAATCGCGGGTCTTCTCAGAGAACCGTCGTATGAACCTTCAGGAACAGATCGGCGCGCTCGAAGCGAGCGTCGATGATCTCATTGAGGCCGCTGCTGCATCAGCGGTCGCGGCTTCGGCTACCGCGTCTTCGCCCTCCGAGCCTGCCGAGCCTGCCGGACCCGCCGCGCAAGACGCCGTACAGGCCGAATCGCCCGCATCGGACAACAAGCCCACACTGCATATCGACCGGCCGAACCAGAACGAAATCGTAATGACGATCGGCGATCGCTCCGTGCGGTTGCATCCACTGCAGGTAGGCCAGCTTATCGAGGAATTGTCGAATGCGCGCGCGTCGATGCAGCCCGAAGCGCCGGCGAATCTGCCGCCCGGCTGGCGTTTCGTTTCGACGAAAAATCCGGTGATGGCGGTTCAGAAGCAGTCGAATGGCGACCGCCTGCTCGTCATGCGGCACACAGGCCATGGTTGGGTGCCGTTCACTTTTTCGCCGGATACGGTCATCCAGTTGTACATGATGCTCACACAAGCGTGAGCGGCGGGGCCACACGGCGTCGGGGCGCGCGCGTTTGCCGCTTTACCGCGCGGTCAGTCAGCGCAGCAGCGGCAGAAGCACGCCCGGCAGACGCATCGGCTGCGGCGACGCGGGATCGGCGTCTTCCGTAAGATCCGCGGTCGTGCCCGGCCAAACCACTGGGCGAACGCAGAAGTCAGTCCAGCGCGCGTCGCATTCGCCTGCTCGCACCGCTTGCCACACCTCACCCGCGCCCGCCTGCGCCGGCGGTTCGAACACCGGCGCGAAGGTCTTCGCGCGAAGACCGACCATCTCGGCATAAGCCTTCGATCCGCCATAGCTCTTCAGCGCCACGTTCAGATCGCCCCCGGCGGACTTCATATAGCCATAGAGAATCGCCGAACCTACCTCGATATTGGTGTCCGGTTCCGTCAAATCCTTCACGTTCCTCAGCAGCGGACGGTGCGCGCTCGGCACGACCTGCATCAGGCCAGTCGCGCCGTTGCGGCCCTTCGCTTTCTCTTTGAAACGCGATTCGATCGAGATGATCGCGAGCAGCAGCGCAGGCGGCAGAGCGTACTTCTCCGATGCGACCCGGACCGCATTCGATATCTGCACCGCCTTTTCTTTCGCGACGCCGAATTTTTGCGCGAGGTAGTCGGAGACGCGGTCGCCGGCGGGGCGAGCTTCGCGGATACCCGCGGGCGATGCGTCGCTCCGCGCCGCCCGTGCTTCGGCCTGAGTCTGAACCTGAGCCTGAATCGGTAAGTCGGTACCGGCTACGTCGCCACTGTCGCTGCCAGAGCGAGCAAATGCGATTTGCATCAGACCAGGCAACAGCGCGAGCATGCAAAGCGGGCGAAGTAACCTGGTCGATGCAATCATCGTGTGTGTCCCGTGTTTAGCGTTCCTGCACCGGCGCCTGGACGCGGGCCTTCCACTGCCCGCCCGTGCCGCGCCAATATCGCACCGCTGACCCAATCGTTGCACTCACATAAAAAAGAGCGACGAGCGGCAGGAACGGCGCCCACAGCGGCGAGCGGCCGTAAAAGCGCAGCATCGGCGCGTAGGCGCAGCACATCGCGGCCCATGCGATCCATGCGGGCCAGCCCAGCGGACCGAGCGTCAGCGCGACAACCGGCGGCACCAGATAGATGACCACCATGCCGAACACCGTACCCACGAGCAGCCACGCGGAATAGCGCAGCTGCGTGAAGGCCGTGCGCGCAATCATGTTCCAGATCTCTTGCCAGTTGTTATAGGGGCGCAGCGACACGCTGCGCGCGGCAAGATCGAGCCGGATCGAATGGCGGCCTTCGCCGCGATGCTTGATCAGCGCGGCGAGCGTGCAATCGTCGATCAGGGTGCTGCGGATCGATTCGATGCCGCCCGCTTCCTCGAGCGCGCTGCGGCGCACGAGCATGCAGCCGCCGGCCGCACCGGCCGTGCGATTGCGCGGATTGCCGACCCATGCGAACGGGTACAGCTTCGCAAAGAAGAACACGAATGCGGGTATCAGTGCCTTTTCATAGAACGAATCGCAGCGCAAACGGACCATCAGCGACACGAGGTCGCGCTTTTCCGTGTCGGCCCGCGCGACGAGTTGCGTGACGGCATCGGCCGGATGGCCGATATCCGCATCGGTAAGCAGCAGGTACTCGGGCGCCAGGCCCAGCGACCTGACGGTTTCGATGCCCTGCGATTGCGCCCACACCTTGCCCGACCAGCCCGCGGGCAGCGGTTTCGCGAGCATCACCGTCAGACGGTCGGGGCATTGCAGCTGCATGGCGGCGGCGCGCGCGGCGTCCGCGGTGCCGTCGGTGCTGTGATCGTCGACCACGACGACGTGGAACGCACCCGCATAGTCCTGCTCGAGCAGCGACGCGACGGCCTCGCCGATCGCGTCGGCTTCATTGCGCGCCGGTATGACGGCGACGACCGATGGCCACGCGTCGCGGCCGTCGGTGGCGAGCGGCGGCGCCGGGCGCGCGCGCCAGAAACCGCCGCGCGCGAACAGCAGCACGCACCAGATCAAAAGGGAAAGACAGCTGAGGACAAACAGCACCACCGCGCTCATGCGGCGGCTCCGTTGCGGCGCTGCGAGACGACTGTCAATTTGACCGATGACCGGGCGCCGAGCGCGGCGCGCACACGCCGGCCGTCGGTCAGTGCGCTCGCGGCCGTCCGGTGCGGCGCGTTTGCAACAGCGTAGTAATCGTAATGGTGGACTTCCATACCGCGAGCCTCTAGATTCCACATTCAGCAAGCGGCAGTCACTGCAACATCGCCGCGGGCCCCTAGTTTAAAGGTTACGTGCCGGCCGCGCATTGAGTCATTTTTGCCATCTGACGCGATTCGCCCGAAACGGCCCAAAGGCAAACCGGCCCGGTTAGCGTTAGAATGCGCGTTTGGTCTTCAAACAACTGCTTTTTGTCCGTTTAAGACATCAACAATATTATGGACGCGGCGAACGAGTCATTTTTACCGATATCGTCGCAAACCCGCGTCAGTCGGAGTTCGCCAGCTTATGCGAGTCATCCTTGCTCAACCCCGCGGCTTTTGTGCGGGCGTTGTACGCGCGATCGAAATCGTCGATCGCGCGTTGCAGCAACACGGCGCGCCCGTGTATGTGCGCCATGAAATCGTCCACAACAGGCACGTGGTCGATAACCTGCGCAGAAAGGGCGCTCGCTTCGTCGAAGAACTCGATGAAGTGCCCGAGGGCGCGGTTGCCATTTTCAGCGCGCATGGCGTCGCGCAAAGCGTCGAGCGCGATGCGGAACAACGCGGCCTCGACGTGCTCGATGCGACCTGCCCTCTCGTCACGAAGGTGCACGTTCAAGGCCGCCAGTACGTCGCGGCCGGCCGCACGCTGATCCTCATTGGCCACGCGGGGCACCCGGAAGTCGAGGGCACGATCGGGCAAATTCCGGGTAAGGTGCTGCTCGTTCAAAGCGAAGCCGAAGTCGCAAAGCTCAATCTGCCCCTCGATACGCCTCTGGCGTACGTCACGCAGACTACGCTGTCGGTCGACGACACCCGTGGCATTATCGACGCACTGTTGAACCGCTTCCCGGACATCGTCGGCCCGGACACGCGCGACATCTGCTACGCGACGCAAAACCGGCAGGCCGCAGTCCGAGAGTTGAGCACGCAGGTCGACGTGCTATTGGTCGTCGGCGCAACGAATAGCTCGAACTCAAACCGGCTGCGCGAAATCGGCAGCGAAAGCGGCGTGCCGAGCTACCTCGTCGCAGACGGTTCGGAAGTCAAGGCCGAATGGTTCGCGAATGCGCTAACCGTCGGCATCACCGCCGGCGCATCGGCGCCGGAAGAAATGGTGGAAAACGTCATCGATGCGCTGCGCGCATTGGGCCCCGTCGACGTTTCGACGATGGCGGGCCGTGAAGAGAAAGTTGAATTCAAGTTGCCGTCAAAACTGACGCAACCACTCGCTGCACGCGAAGTTTAAGGAGAACCGTCTTGTCTATTCCGCTGCTACAGAAAGTTCGGGTCGGCGCCTACATCATGCGCCAGCACCTGTCGGGGAATAAGCGCTATCCGCTCGCACTGATGCTCGAACCGCTGTTCCGCTGCAACCTCGCCTGCAATGGCTGCGGCAAGATCGATTATCCGGATCCGATCCTGAACCAGCGGCTGTCGTTGGCCGAATGCCTCGAAGCCGTCGACGAGTGCGGCGCGCCCGTCGTCTCGATCGCGGGCGGCGAGCCGCTGCTGCACAGGGAAATGCCGCAGATCGTGAAAGGCATCATGGCGCGCAAGAAGTTCGTCTATCTCTGCACGAACGCGCTGCTGATGGAAAAGAAGATGGACGATTACGAGCCGAATCCGTATTTCGTCTGGTCCGTGCACCTCGATGGCGACAAGGACATGCACGACCACTCGGTGTCGCAGGAAGGCGTCTACGAGAAGGCCGTCGCCGCGATCCGCGAAGCGAAGCGCCGTGGCTTCCGCGTCAACATCAATTGCACGCTGTTCAACGATGCGAAGCCGGACCGCGTCGCCGCGTTCTTCGATACGTTGAAGCCGCTCGGCGTGGATGGCATTACGGTGTCGCCCGGTTACGCGTATGAGCGCGCGCCGGATCAACAGCACTTCCTCAACCGCGAAAAGACCAAGCACCTGTTCCGCGAAATCTTCAAGCGCGGCAACAACGGCAAGAACTGGTCGTTCAGCCAGTCGGCCATGTTCCTCGACTTCCTCGCGGGCAACCAAACGTACAAATGCACGCCGTGGGGCAACCCGGCGCGCACCGTGTTCGGCTGGCAACGTCCGTGCTATCTGGTCGGCGAAGGCTATGCAAAGACCTTCAAGGAGTTGATGGAATCCACCGACTGGGACAAGTACGGCACGGGCAACTACGAGAAGTGCGCGGACTGCATGGTCCACAGCGGATTCGAAGCGACGGCCGTGATGGATACGGTTACGCATCCGCTGAAGGCGCTGAAGGTCAGCAGGAACGGCCCGAAGACGACCGGCGCATTCGCCAAGGATATTCCGCTCGACAAGCAGCGTCCGGCTGAATATGTATTCTCGCGCCACGTGGAGATCAAGCTCGAAGAGATCAAGCGCACGGGCAAGGGCAAGAAGGTCGAGACAGCTGCCGCGATGAACTGATTGCCCGGTCTGAAGTTTTAAAGACCGACGATTCAAGACCGACACAACGAATAAAGCGCAACGGTATAGGCCGTTGCGCTTTTTCTTTTGAGTTGTCAGTCTCTCAAGCTCTCAGGTTCAGCAGCACTTTCCCGCACCACCTCCATACCGCGCGCTTTGACGCTCGCGGAAAAACTCATCGTAGGTCATAACGGGCCGGTCGGGATGCGTCGCGCGCATGTGTGCAACGTAGGTGTCGTAGTCCGGCAGCCCCACCATCAGGCGCAGCGTCTCGCCCAGATAGCGGCCTGCAGACCTCATGTCGTTGCGAAGATTCGAGAACATGGCGGCGGCTCCGTTCAGTTCGCGCCGCCCGCTTGCGGCGCCGCGGGCATCGCTTCGAACGGCGTTTCCCGCGCGGTGGGATGGTTTGCACGCCGCGCACGCAACACAGCACGCACGCCATATACCGTGATGCTCACCACGACCAGAATGAAGAGACCTGCGAGCGCTGCGTCGATATAGTCGTTGAATATCACGCGTTGCATTTGTGCGAGCGACTTCGCGGGTGCGACGATCTTCCCTTCATCGGCTGCGGCGCTGAGCTTCGCTGCGTGCGCGAGGAAGCCGATCTTCGGATTTGCATCGAAAATCTTCTGCCAACCGGCAGTCAGCGTGCAAACGAGCAGCCAGGCGGTCGGCACGAGCGTGACCCACGCATAGCGCTCGCGCTTCATCTTGAACAGTACGACAGTGCCGAGTACAAGTGCAATACCGGCCAGCATCTGGTTCGAAATGCCGAAGAGCGGCCACAACGTGTTGATGCCACCGAGCGGATCGACAACGCCCTGATACAGGAAGTAGCCCCACGCGGCCACACACAAGGCCGTTGCGATCAGGTTGGCAGGCAGCGATTCGGTGCGTTTCAACGCCGGATGGAACGTACCGAGCAGATCCTGCAGCATGAAGCGGCCCGCACGGGTGCCCGCGTCGACTGCGGTCAGAATGAAGAGCGCCTCGAACAGAATGGCGAAGTGGTACCAGAAGGCCATCATCGCCTCGCCGCCGATCACCTGATGCAGAATGTGCGCCATGCCGACCGCGAGCGTCGGGGCGCCGCCTGCGCGCGCGACGATGGTCGTTTCGCCGACCGCCTTCGCGGTTTCAGTGAGCATTTCCGGCGTGAGCATGAAGCCCCATTGCGATACCGTCTGCGCGACCGCTTCGGGCGTCGTGCCGAGCACTGCCGCCGGCGCGTTCATCGCGAAGTAGATGCCCGGTTCGATCACCGAAGCAGCCACGAGCGCCATGATCGCGACGAACGACTCCATCAGCATCGCGCCATAGCCGATGAATCGCGCGTTGCGTTCGTTGTCGAGCAGCTTCGGCGTCGTGCCCGACGAGATCAGTGAATGGAAGCCCGACACCGCGCCGCATGCGATCGTAATGAACAGGAACGGGAACAGGCTGCCGGACCAGACCGGGCCTGTGCCGTCGACGAACTTCGTGAGCGCGGGCATCTTCAGTTCGGGCGCGACGATCAGAATGCCGATCGCGAGACCGACAATCGTACCGATTTTCAGGAACGTCGACAGATAGTCGCGCGGCGCCAGCAGCAGCCAGACCGGCAGCACCGACGCGACGAAGCCGTAACCGATCAGAATCCACGTGAGTTGCGTGCCGCTGAACGTGAACCATGCAGCAAGCGCCGGGGAGTCGTGTACCTGTTGACCGAATACGATCGACGCCATCAGCAGCACAAAGCCGATGATCGACACTTCGCCGATGCGGCCGGGCCGGATAAAGCGCGTATAGACACCCATGAACAGCGCGATCGGAATGGTCGCGGCTACCGTGAACGTGCCCCACGGCGAATTCGTCAACGCCTTCACGACGATCAGCGCGAGCACCGCGAGGATGATGACCATGATCAGGAACGCGCCGAACAGCGCGATCACGCCGGGCACGGTGCCGAGCTCCATCTTCACCAGATCGCCGAGCGAACGGCCGTCGCGGCGCGACGAGATGAAGAGCACGATGAAATCCTGCACCGCGCCGGCAAACACGACGCCGGCGAGAATCCACAGCATGCCCGGCATATAGCCCATTTGCGCGGCGAGCACAGGGCCGACGAGCGGACCCGCACCGGCGATCGCCGCGAAATGATGGCCGAACAGCACGTACTTATTGGTCGGCACGTAGTCGAGCCCGTCGTTGTGCCGCACCGCGGGCGTGATGCGTTCGCCGTCGAGCTGTAAAACCTTGTTTGCGATAAAGCGGCTATAGAAGCGGTACGCAATCAGATATACGCAGACTGCGGCGATTACTATCCACAACGCGCTGACGCGCTCGCCATGCGCGAGCGCGATGGTGCCGAACGCGAATGCGCCGAACAGCGCAACCGCAGTCCAAACCAGGAATCCGGAAGTCCGATTCATGGAGTCTCCTGTTTAGTTATACGAATCCAATGCCTGACGACAATTAGCCGATGCGGCATCGTATGTTCGCCAAGCGCTGGCCGTGTAGTATTCGCTTTCGTCGTTGGCGTCACAAGCGCACAACTACGTAAGCTCGCTACGTACTATTACGTATGCCATCCGGCGGACTTTTCAGCGATGAACCTTAAAGCGAAGATATTCCTGCTCGCGATCGTGCCGTTCCTGCTTGCGATCGTCGGCATCGGAATCGGCGTGCGCCATCAGGCCACGGCGCTCGCGCGAGCCCAGCACGCCACCACGCAGGCTGCGTATCTCGCGAGCAAGGAAATCGAGCTGCGCCACTACGTCGACCTCGCGATGAGCGCAATCGCGCCGCTTTACGAAGCGGCTGGCGAGAACGCCCGCGACGATGCGATGTTACGCAGCCGCGCGCTGGCCACCTTGGAAAAACTCGATTTTGGTCAGGATGGCTACTTTTTTGTTTATGACATGCATGGCCGTTCGCTGATGCATCCGCGCGAACCGGATCTGGTCGGGCGCGATCTATGGACGCTGCGCGATCCGGCCGGGTCGCTCACCATCCAGCAACTGATCGCCGCGGCATCGCGAGGCGGCGGCTACGTGCGCTACGTGTGGCATCGTCCGTCCACGGGCAAGCTCGCTCCGAAGCTCGGCTACGTCGTGCCGCTCGAACGCTGGAACTGGATGGTCGGCACCGGCATTTACCTCGACGACGTTGATACGACGCTCGCGCACATCGACCAGCGCGCATCCTCGAATATCGAGCGCACGATGATGTGGATCGGCGGCATCGCGCTCGCCGGACTCGCTGTCATTACGCTATGCGCGCTGGTGCTGAACGTAAGCGAGTATCGCAGCGCCGACGCGAAGCTCAGGCGTCTCGCGCAGCAGGTCGTCGCGTCGCAGGAAAACGAGCGTGCCCGGCTGTCGCGCGAGCTGCACGACGGCATCAGCCAGATGATGGTGTCGGTCAAGCTGCTGCTCGAATCGGCGCTCGCGCGCTTCGAGCATAGCGACGCGCGGTTGCCGGCTGCGGAGGCCGCGCTGTCCACGGGTCTCGCGCGACTCGGCGATACGTTGCGCGAAGTGCGGCGTATTTCGCACGCGCTGCGGCCGTCCATGCTCGATGACCTTGGGCTCGCCGCCGCGCTCGAACAATTGACGCGCGAACTGGGCGCCGAATCCGGCGTCGCGATCGCATTCGCGCAGACGGGTCAGGCACACGGCATGCTCTTGCCGGACGCCATGAACACCGCGCTCTTTCGTATTGCGCAGGAGGCGCTAACGAATATCGTGGGGCACGCACACGCATCCGAAGCGGCGCTCGCGCTCGACATATCGGAGCACACGGTCGTGCTGACGATCGAAGACAACGGTCGCGGCTTCGACATCGATCGCGTCCAGGCCGACCCGAACGCGGGCGTGGGCTTGCGCAACATGCGGGAGCGACTCGAAGCGCTGGGTGGGGCGCTGTCGCTCGTGTCTCAGCCGGGGCGCAGCGTCGTACGGGCAACGGTGCCCGTACCCGCACACGGCAACAATAAGGCATCGGCATACGCCTCGGCCGACGACGCATCGCCCACCGGCACGCGCATCGCGCAGGAGAACCGACCATGAACGACACGTCGCCGGCCGCCACGCGCCTGCTCCTTGTCGACGACCACCCGCTCGTGCGCGACGGCCTGCGAGTGCGGCTCGAAGCGGTGCTGGGTTTCGCCGTCATCGGGGAAGCCGGCAACGCCGATGAAGCGATCGCACTGGCGGCCGCGCATCAGCCGGACCTCGTGCTGATGGACGTCGGCATGAACGGGATGAACGGCATCACGCTCGCGGCGGTCTTTCACGAACGCTTTCCGGACATTCGCGTGCTGATGCTGTCGATGCACGACAACGTCGAATACGTCACGCAAGCCGTGCGGGCCGGTGCGAGCGGCTACGTGCTGAAGGACTCGCCGGCCACTGAGATCATTCGCGCGATCAGTGCGGTGCTCGACGGACAAACGTTCTTCAGCGCAGGACTCGGTGTGAGGATGATCGAGGCATCGGCCGCGCTTACGCCGCTTGCGCGCCTCACGCCTCGCGAGCGGGACATTCTGGACGCATTGGCAGAGGGTTTGTCGAGCAAGCAGATTGCGCAGCGCAACGGCCTGTCGGTGCGTACCGTCGAAACGCATCGGCTGAATCTGAAACGCAAGCTCGATATTGACGGCCAGGCGGAATTGATCAAATTCGCCGTCGAGCACCGCAGCAAAAAATAGCCGTGCGCCGAGCCGAAACGCGCGCCGGGCGCGGCACACGCGCATTCGCGTGATGCAGCGCCCGGCCCGGGTGCATAGTTCAGGAAGCGTTGCGTGCGTTGTGCTCGGTCAGAAATTTGATCAGACCGTCGACGCCGCCTTTCGTCAGTTGCTCCTGGAACTGCCGCTGGTAAACCTGGATGAGCCACGCGCCGAGCATGTTGATGTCGTAGATCTTCCAGCCGCCAGCGGTCTTTTCGAGCCGGTAGTCGATCTGGTCGTCGCCGCCGTTGCTGAGCACATGCGAGGTCACGACAGCGTCGTTGCCGCCGGCCTGGATGTTGGCCGGCTGAAACTGGAACTTCACGTCCTGAGCGCGCAATTGCGACAAAGACGATGCGTAAGTTCGCACCAGCAGCAACTGGAATTGCTCATATAGCTGTTTCTGCTGGTCGGGCGTGGCGGTGGACCACACCTTGCCAACCGCGATACGCGTCGTACGCTGGAAGTTCGTGGCCGGCACGAAATGCGATTCGACCACGCCGGTGATCTTGCGCATGTCCCCACCGCGTGCCTGGGGATCGGCCTTCATTGCCTCGACTGTGCCTTGCACCGCGCTCTTGACGACGGCCTCAGGCGCGGTTTGTGCAATAGCCGCGGTGGACACGAAGGCGGCTGCCAGAAAAACAGTCAGGTAACGTTTCATATACGGTTCGGTACGTTGGACAATGGGCGCCGGCTCATGGAGGCAACGGACGAGGGGCCAGTATAACGGCTTTGTCACATGCCTTTGACACGGCCTGCCGCCCTTCGATCCGCCTACAGCCGGGTTGCGTCGGTATACTTGTGCGCTCTTGAAGAAAATGCCATTTAATGACAGGGGCTCTGCGCCTACATGCTGAAGTCATCCATCGTCCGCCTTGCTGTCTTTTCCGTGCGCCGCCCGTTGCAGGTGATCGGCGTGTCGCTCGCGCTCGCCATTGCGAGCGGCTTCTACGTCGCCCATAACTTCAAGATCAACACGGACGTGAGCCGGCTCGTCGAAAACGACGAGAAGTGGGCCGCGCTCGACAATGCGATCGATCAGGCCTTCCCCGAACGCGGCGATACGATTCTCGTCGTGGTCGAGGCGGCGGCGCCCGAGTTTGCGGGCGCCGCCGCGGACGAACTGACTGCCGCGCTGCAAAAAGAACCGAATGAATTCGTCCGCGTCACCGAGCCGGCCGGCGGACCCTTCTTCGAGCACAACGGTTTGCTGTTTCCGTCGTTGAGCGATGTCGAATCGACCACATCGCAACTCGTCAAGGCCAAGCCGCTCATCAACTCGCTCGCGCAGGACCCGGGCCTGACGGGTCTCGCGAATACGCTCAACACGAGCCTCCAGCTGCCGCTTACGATCGGCCAGGTCAAGCTCGGCGACATGAGCCACCTGCTATCGGAAAGCGCGAACACGCTCGATAAGGTGCTCGCCGGCCAGTTCGCGGTCATGTCATGGCGCGGGCTCGTCGACAAGGATGAAGCGAAACAGCCCGCGCGCGCATTCATCACCGTGTTGCCGGTGGTGAATTACGGCGCGCTGCAGGCAGGCGCGCACGCGTCGAATCAGATCCGCAAGATCGCCGCGTCGCTGAACCTCGAGGCCAAATACGGCGCGCAGGTACGCCTGACCGGCAAGCAACCGCTCGCCGACGAAGAGTTCGCGTCGGTCAAGGACGGTGCCGCAGTCAACGGCATCGGCACATTGCTCGTCGTGCTGTTCATTCTGTGGCTCGCCTTGCGTTCGGGCCGCATGATCGTCGCGGTGCTGATCACGCTGTTCGTCGGCCTTGCGATCACAGCCGCGCTCGGTCTCATGATGGTCGGCGCGCTGAACATGATTTCGGTCGCCTTCATGGTGCTGTTCGTCGGGCTCGGGGTCGACTTCGGGGTGCAGTACGGCGTCAAGTATCGTGAAGAGCGCCATCGGGACAACCGCCTTGCGGCCGCGCTCGTCAATACCGCGTACAGCATCGGCGTGCCGCTGACGCTCGCGGCCGTGGCCGTCGCCGAGAGTTTCTTTTCGTTTTTGCCGACCGCGTATCGCGGCGTATCGGAGTTGGGAAAAATTGCAGGTGTCGGCATGTTCGTCGCGTATTTCACGAACATGACCTTGCTGCCGGCACTGCTGAAGGTGTTCAATCCGCCCGGTGAAGCGGGCTCGCCCGGCTTCACCCGGCTTGCGCCCGTCGACGACTTTCTCGACCGCAACCGCAAGCCCGTGCTCATCATCACGCTCGCCGTGATCATCGGCGCCTTGCCGCTGCTCGCGCATCTGCGGTTCGACTTCAATCCGTTGCATCTGAAGGATCCGCACACCGAATCGATGGCGACGCTGCTGTCGCTGAACGACGCGCCGGAAGCCGGCGTGAACAACGTGCATGCGCTCGCGCCGAATCTCGCCGGCGCGGACCGGATTGCCGCCAGCCTGTCGAAGCTGCCCGAGGTCGGCCGCACGACGACGCTGTCCACCTTCATTCCACCCGATCAGCCCCAAAAGCTGGCGCTGATCTCGGCCGCCGCCCAGCAACTGCTGCCGGCGCTCACGCAAACGCCGGCGCCGCCCGCCACCGACGCCGTGCGCGTCGATGCGATAAAGCGCGTGGCGAACCAGCTTTCGCTCGCCGCCGAAGATCACCCGGGCCCGGGCGCTGCCGAGGCGAAGCATCTGTCGGAAACGTTGACGAAACTCGCGGCCGCGAACGCCGCCACGCGCGAGCGCGCCGAAACGGCGATTTCGGAGCCGCTGCGCATCGCGCTCAAGCAGCTGACGAACCTGTTGCAGCCGTCGCCGATCACCGAAGCCACGCTGCCGCGCGACATCGTGAGCGACTGGGTCTCCAAAAGCGGCCAGGCCCTCGTCGAAATCTCGCCGAAGGTGCCGCCCGGCACCGACCCCGGCGACGACGTCATGCTGCGCGCGTTCGCGAAGGCGGTGAAAACCGCCGAACCCGCCACCATCGGCGGCCCGATCTCGATCCTTCACTCGGCGAACGTCATCATCCTGTCGTTCGTGCAGGCAGCCTGCTGGGCGCTGGTTGCGATCACCACGTTGCTATGGATTGCCTTGCGGCGCTTCAGCGATGTGCTGCGAACCCTGATTCCGCTACTGGTGTCGGCCGTTGTCACGCTTGAGCTTTGCGTGGTGTTCCGCATGCCATTGAACTTTGCGAATATCATCGCGCTACCGCTGATGCTCGGCGTCGGCGTCGCATTCAAGATCTACTTCGTGATGGCGTGGCGCCGCGGCGAAACCGGCCTGCTGCAGTCGAGTCTCACGCACGCGGTGATCTTCAGTGCGGCGACCACCGCAACGGCGTTCGGGAGCCTCTGGCTGTCACACCATCCCGGCACGTCGAGCATGGGCAAACTGCTCGCGCTGTCGCTCTTCTGCACGTTGATCGGCGCTGTGGTATTTCAACCGGTACTGATGGGCAAACCGCGGGTGCGCCGCGTAACGACGAGAAAAAAACAAAGGATTGATGCATGAAGATGCGAACCGCCGTACTGGCGATGCTTGCCACCGGCCTGATGAGCGGATGCGCGACGGGCCCGAACCGTACGCCCGGCGACCCGCTGGAGCCGATGAACCGTGTGATCTTCAACGTCAACGACAAGGTTGACACCGCTGTCGCCGTGCCGCTTGCGAAGGGCTATCAGAAGGTCACGCCGCAGCCGCTGCGTCAGGCCATCAGTAACTTCTTCTCGAATATCGGCGACCTCGACAACTTCGCCAACAGCATGCTGCAGTTGCATATCACCGAAGCGGTCGAGACATTGATGCGCTTCACGATGAACACGGTGTTCGGCGTCGGCGGCCTGCTCGACTTCGCGACGCCTGCCGGTCTACCGAAACATAAGCAGGATTTCGGCCTCACGCTCGGACGCTGGGGTATGCCGTCGGGCCCGTACCTGGTGCTGCCACTGTTTGGGCCGAGCTCATTCCGCGACAGCGTCGGCTTCGCCGTCGATTTCCGTTTCAACCCGATCCACTACCTCGATTGGGAACCGCGCACGGTCTTGTACGGCGTGCAATTCCTGAGCGTGCGTTCCGACCTGCTCGGCGCGACAAGTCTGCTGCAACAGGCGGCACTCGACAAATATTCGTTTGTGCGCGACGCGTACACGCAGCAGCGGCGCGCGTTGCTGCGCGGCACGGGTGCGCCGGAGCAGGCGCTGCCGGATTACGGCGATGAGGAATCCGGTGCCGCACCGGCCGAGCCTGCGTCGGGAGCAGCCGGTTCGAGTTCCGCGCCGGCGGGCGTGCCGATGTACACGGACCCAGGCAACGCGCCCGCGGGCGGCGGCAACGATGGCGGTCCGGCCGTGCCGAACTATAGCGATCCGGGCGATTCGTCGTCTTCGCCGCAAGGAAAAGGAACGGGGACCTCGGGCGACAAGAGCGGCGCCCCCGCGGTGCCGAACTACAGCGATCCCGGCGAGAGCGCGCCGTCGAGCAACGCTGCTCCGAAGTAAGCGGGCACGGCGCAGCCTGCCTGCGCGTTACGCGACTCGCGGCGAAAACCGCAGCGCGCCGGCCTGATCCAGCGCGCGACGCGCATCGACCAAGGTCGCGCGCGCGGCGCGCGCGTCCGCGGCAAGCTGCATCAGAGGGCGAATCTGCGACGGCTGTTTGATCAGCTCGCGCAGGATCGGCGCGATAGCGGTGCTGCCGTCGTCGCGCAAGCCGGCGGTCGCAGCGGGCGGCAACGTGCGCCACGCCGGGTCGACCACCGCGCGGCACACCGCGAACGGCAATCGGTGCGCGTGGGCAATCGCGCCCGCCAGATGCGATTCCATATCGACCGCCAAAGCGCCGGTGGCGCGATGACGCGCCGCCTTGTCGGCTGCGCCGGTCAGCGGCGCGGCGACGCCCGCGAGCCAGCCACGCCGCAATTTCGCGGCGAGCGGCGTTGCCGCAAGCGCGGCGGCGATTCGCTCGGACCACACGTTGTCGGTCTCGACCGGCCCCAGCGGTCCATCGACACCGTCTGCGACGATCAACGCGCCGGGCTCGAGATCGGGCGCGAGTCCGCCCGCCGTACCAAAGCTGATAATGCCGGCGCAACCGCGCGCGACAGCCGCGGTCAATGCACGCTCGAGCAGATCGGCGCGCGCCGCGAATACGGCGTCGACGCCGTCGCCGCGCGCGATGCGCGCTTCGAACGCCATCCCGGCGACCGCGATAACGGGCAACGAAGCCGCCTCAGGTTCGGCGGCACCACCGGCTGTGACGGGCGCCTTCGCGCTCACAATCCGACCTTGACGCGCGTTTCGCCGGCCCGCGTCATCTGCCGATAGCGCGCAAGCGCCCACAACGGGAAGAACTTGCGATAGCCGTGATAGCGCAGATAGAACACGCGCGGAAAGCCCGTCGCAGTGAAGCGCGTTTCATCCCACAGCCCGTGGTCGCGCTGCTCGCGTACGAGATAGTCGATGCCGCGCGCCACCGCCGGATGCCCGATCTCGCCGGCGGCAATCAGCGCGAGCACCGCCCACGCGGTCTGCGACGCGGTACTCGTCGCGCGCTCGTAGCCGCGGTATTCGAGCTTGTAGCTCGTGCCGTCCTCGCCCCAGCCCCCGTCGGCGTTCTGGATCGAGACGAGCCATTGCGCCGCACGCTTCATGGCCGGATGGTCGAACGGCATGCCGACGGCGTTCAGCGAACCGAGCACGCTCCACGTGCCGTAGATGTAGTTCATGCCCCAGCGGCCATACCAGCTGCCGTCGGCTTCCTGCTCCTTGAGCAGATAGTCGTAAGCGCGGCGCGCGGCGTCGCTCGTCGCCGGCAAATCGCCCATTTGCGCGAGCATCGACAGGCAGCGGCCCGACACGTCCGCAGTCGGCGGATCAAGCAGCGCGCCGTGATCGGAGAACGGGATGCTGTTCAGGTGGTAGTGCGTGTTCTCGGGCTCGAACGCGCCCCAGCCGCCGTCGCTGCTCTGCATGCCGACCACCCACTCGCGCGCCCGCGCGATCGCAGCGTCGTAGGCCTGGGTTTGCGTGTCCACGGCAACGCGATGCATGGCCGCCACGACCACGGCGGTGTCATCGACATCCGGGTAATGCGCATTCGCGTACTGGAACGCCCAGCCGCCGGGGCGCACGTTGGGCCGGCGCGAAATCCAGTCGCCGCGCACGTCGAGCACCTGCAGCGGCACAAGCCAGTCGAGGCCGCGCGCGGCGGCCGCCGCGGCGCGCGCATCGCCGGTTTCCAGCAGCGCGTGCGCAGCGAGCGACGTGTCCCACACCGGGGACAGGCACGGCTGGCAATACGCTTCGTCTTCGTGGATGGCGAGCAGCTTGTCGACCGAGCGTCGTGCAATCGCGCGATTCGGGTGATCGGCCGGATAGCCAAGCACGTCGTACATCATGACGGAGTTCGCCATCGCCGGGAAAATCGCGCCGAGGCCGTCTTCGCCGTTCAGGCGCTCATCGACGAACGCGAGGGCCGCCGCGATCGCGCGCTCGCGCGTCTTCTTCGGAAAAAGGCCCCCGGTGACGCGCAGCACCGCGTCGATCGAGCGGAAGAAGCGGAACCAGCCTTTGCTCTGGTGTGCCGCGCGCGGCAGCATTCCCGTATTGACCGGCGCGCCGATGAACAGCTCGTCGATACGCACGCCGCGCGGGTTGCGCGCAACGGGACGCTTCGCGGCCAGCACGAGCAGCGGCACGATCACGGTGCGGGCCCAGTACGACACCTTCGACAGATGGAACGGGAACCACTGCGGCAGCAGCATCATCTCGACCGGCATCACGGGCACCGCACGCCACGAAATCACGCCGAACAGCGCGAGCAGCACGCGCGTGAATACGTTGACCGCTTCGGCGCCGCCATGCGAGAGCACGGCTTCGCGCGCCCGGCGCATATGCCCGGCATCTTCGGCGTCGCCGATCATTTTCAGCGCGAAGTACGCCTTGACGGTTGCGCTGACGTCCATCGCGCCATCGGTGAAAAGGGGCCAGCCGCCGTCCGGCAGCTGGATGCGACGCAGGTAACGGCCGATTTTCTGTTCGAGTTCGAGATTCGCGGTTTCGCCGAGGTAGTGAACGAGCAGCACATATTCGGCCGGAATCGTCGCGTCGGCTTCGAGCTCGTAGACCCAGTGGCCGTCGTCGCGTTGCGCGGCAAGAATCGCCTCGGTGGCGCGCTCGATGGCCGTGTCGAGCGCGGCGTCCGGCACCGCTGCGGCAGCTTGCGCGGTTGCGTCTGCGCCGGGCTGAGCAGCAACCTGGGCAGCACCCTGAGCACCCACGTCAGCGGCAGCCGTCGCGTCTTGTGCGCGATCGGCTGCGGGGTTTGCTTCGCCCAACTGCTGGGCGACGGATAAATCGTTCATCAGCGTCCCATCGGTTCGTTCAGGAGCAGATCCGCGGCCTTCTGGCCCGAACGGATCGCTCCTTCTATCGTTGCGGGCAGACCGGTAGCCGTCCAGTCGCCCGCAAGCATCAGGTTGTTCCAGCGCGTACGCGCCGACGGGCGGCGCATTTCCTCGTCAGGCACCGCCGCGAATGTGGCGTGCGGTTCGACGCAAATCTGCCATATCGGCATCGGCTGCGCCGGCAGGCCGGTTGCCTGCGCAACGTCGGTCCACAGCGTTTGCGCGAGCGCATCGCGCGGCATGCCCGCAAGTCGCTCGGCGCCGTGGGCCGTGGCCGATAGACGCCCGTCGGCGGCCGCCAGCCAATGCGCATTGCCGTTGATCAGCGCGGCCGTGGGCGGTTGGCCTTCCGGCGGCTCGATCGCGAAGTGCGCGGTCACCATCGGCGAAAAGCGCTGCGGCGCCTGAATATCCGGCACCAGCGCTTGCGCGACGGGAGGCGGCACGGCGAGCACCGCGGCTTCGCCGTCTTCGAGCACGATGCGCTCGCCGGCCACTTGCAACGCTGTCACGCGGCCGTCGGCGAATTCGATCGCGTCGAGCCGTGCACCGAGCCGGATCGTCGCGCCGCCGTGCTGGAGCAGGCGCAGCGCAGGATCGACGAACGCGCTGCTGAGGCCGCGGCGCGCCACGAGCGGCCGATAGGCGTCGCCACCGGTCGCGAGGGTTTCGCGCACCGCGGTGGCGGCGAGTTCGGCCGTGCCGTCGCGCGGATCGACGTTCATCATCACCGTCAACAGCGGCCCCAGCATTCTGTCCCACAGCACACCGTTGCAACGCATTGTCTGCGCGAGCGTGCGGCCCGGCTTCGCGAACAACAGCGGCACGAGCGTCAGATAGTCGCCTGCATGCGTGTGCGGCACGCGCGCGGCCGGGTCGAGCATCCAGAACGGCACGCGCCCCGGCGACGGCCGCACGGTCCAGCGCATGCGCGTCGCGACATCGATGAAATTCAGCTCCGGCTGCGTCGGCCCGACCAGTTCGTCGCCGGCGCCGATCGCGCGCACATAGTTCAAGGTGGCATGGTTGCCCGACACCACCACGTGATTGCCGCTGTCGACGGTCGCACCGAGCGTACGGTCATAGTACGAGCGGCAGCGCCCGCCTGCCTGCTCCGCTGCTTCATATAGCGCGACCTGCGCACCGCGGCGCTGCAATTGCACTGCGGCGGCGAGGCCCGCAAGGCCTGCGCCGATCACGTGGACCAGCTTGCGCATCAGAAGAAGGCGTACCGCGCGAGAATCCACAGCAACCGCGCGCGCGGCTTGCGGACCTTGGTGCGCGGGATATCGAAACCGCGCTCGACGGTGCGCTCGAGCAGGCAATGATAGACACCCGACATGATGCGCGGCGCGCGCACATGCGTACGCGGGCACTTGTCCATGATCGCATTCGACGCGATGAAGTGCCGCTCGGCGCGTTCCGCGATCGTCGCGCACACGCGCGGCAGGGAAGGATCGTCGGCGATGGCGGCGGGGCTCGTCGCCGCGATGCCCTCACGGGCAAGCAGTTCGCGCGGCAGATAGCAGCGGTTCAATTCGGCATCTTCGTCGATGTCGCGCAGGATATTCGTCAGCTGCAGCGCGCGGCCGAGATGATGGGCGAGATCGCGGCCGGGCTGCTCTTCCATCCCGAAGATTCTCACCGATAGCCGCCCCGCGGCGCTGGCGACGCGGTCGCAGTAGAGGTCGAGCGTCGCCTCGTCGGGCGCGCAGATGTCGGCCTCCGCGTCCATCGCCATGCCGTCGATCATCGCGTGAAAGTCTTCGCGCTGCAGATGGAACGTATGGATGTGCCGCGTCAGTTCGCGCAGCGATTCGCGCGGCGCGCCTGCATAGCACGCGTCGATGTCGGCGCGCCAGCGCTCGAGCGCGGCAGCGCGTTCGGCGCGCGGCTGGCCGCCGTCGGCGATATCGTCGACGGCGCGGCAGAACGCGTAAATCTGGTACATCGCATCGCGCTGCGCAGCCGGCAGGATGCGCATGGCGAGATAAAACGAACTGCCGGAGGAAGCGGCAGCGGCGTCGGTTTGTGTGTCGTCCACGACTGGATTGGAAACGGCCAAGACAATCTCCGCTGAGGCGCCCGATTAATGGGGCGATCAAGAAGTCATGCCTACCCGCAGGGTAAGCCGCCCGCGCGCGCGGACACGCGCGAAATCACATTTGAAATATGCCGGCCGGGATGCCGGAACGGGCGAAAGTATACCAGCCATCGAAAGCCGTCGCTAAACCCGGCCCGGCGGGCGGTGCGCCCGGCGAGGACATGGCCATGTAAGGCTTGCCAAGCCGGCTGGTGGTCGAACTACTGCGCGGTCGGCCGTGCGAACGGCCGAAACGTCAGATAAAAGCGATCGACCGGTTACGGCCCTGCCGTTTAGCAGTGTAAAGGGCCGCATCGGCTTCGTTGATCAGCGCTTCGTAAGCCGGGACACCGGCTCGCGCCGACGCGCCACCGACGCTCGCCGTGACCGGCACGCTGACGCCGTGTACGTCGACCGGCGTGTCGCCGATCGTATTGCGGATTTTCTCGGCGACGAGCATCGCATCCTCGAGCGGCGTGCACGGCAACAGCAGCGCGAATTCCTCTCCTCCGAACCGCCCGAACGTATCCTGCGCCCGCACGACGCCGGCCACGCGCTGCGCCATCTCGCGCAGCACGGAATCGCCGGCCACGTGCCCGAACTGGTCGTTGATCTTCTTGAAGTGATCGAGATCGAACAGCAGGATCGACAGATCGCCGCCATAGCGCTGCCAGCGCGTGTATTCATCACGCAGCCGCACTTCGAAATAGCGTCGGTTCGCGATGCCGGTCAGCCCGTCGCGGTCCGCGTATTCCTGCAGCTTCGCCACCGCTTCCTCGCGTTCGCGTTGCATGATGCTCACGTGCGTCACATCGGAGACCGTTACACACACGGCTTCGACCTCGCGATCGCGCATCAGCGGCATGAACGTGCAGTCCTGCTGCATATAGTCGACGCCGCCCGTGATCGGCCGGTCGTGGTCGAACTTGAACAGATACGGCCGCTGCTCCCATGAACTGAACGCGAAGCTGCCGAGCTGGAACACACTCTCGAGCTTGCGCGTGAGCCAGACGCGCGGCAATTCCGGAAAGTTCGCGAAAATCGATTTGCCGACCACCTGTTCGGCCGACAGGCCGCTGTGGTCGTGCATGAAGCGGTTCCACATCAGTACGTTCATTTGCCGGTCGAGCACGAAAATGCCGAATCCGACGCGTTCCACTACCAGGTCGCTCAGCGAGGCCGTCGAGACATTCATAGGCTGGACAACAGTACATCGAGTGCGTGATTGATATGCAGGATGGAGTCTTCGGCCATCAGCATGACGAGATGCGCGCGAAAGCTCTGATCCTCGAGCGAGAAGTTCACTTCGACGAGCAGCGCGACGCTCCATGCGAGGATGTTCGGCTGGAATACGTCGTCGAGGGACATCGTGAGACCGAGCATGCCCGGCGCCGAGAACACCGGCGCGCGACCGAGCTGCTCGAAGATGCACGAGACGCACGCGCCGGTCAGCAGGTTCGCGATATCGAAGATCAGCTCTTCCTGGCTGGTCGCCTCATAGGCGGATTTCGCATAGGGGTCGCTGACGAGCGCGCACAACTGTTCGACGTTGCCGCTCTTGCAGATCACGAGCGCTTCGCCCTTGATATCCGAGCGGAACCCCTGGCGCACCGCGGCGACGGTCTCGCTGATGCCGGTCATGTCGCGCAGCGCCTGCGCGGCTTCGCACACGTTGACGACGCGCACCCGCGGCACCGACAGCTCGATGAACGCATCGAGCAGCAGCGCGAGGCGTTTCGCGGCCTGTCCCATCGCGAGATTCGCCACCTCCTGCAACGCGTCGCGCTGGTCTTCGTTGAGAACTGGCTCAGGCATACAACCCGTACTCCTTGAGGATGGGAAGGACCGCCTCGGGGGTCACGGGCTTCGCAATGAACGCGATTGCGCCGAGCGCGCGTACGCGTTCCTGCGCCATCGGCTGGACGTCCGCGGACACGACTATCACGAATGTGTTCAGATCTTCGTGCTGCAGCGCTTCCAGTACCTGATAGCCCGTCATGTCGGGCATCGTCAGGTCAAGAAACATCACCGTGGCTTTGCCGGCGCGGTACAGTGCGAGTGCTTCGCGCCCGTTCGATGCGTAGGCGATCTCGACGTCCCAGTCCGCGGGCAGTGCTTTCGTGAGCACCTTCCGGGCAAGCAGCGAATCGTCGGCGATCACGATGGGCAAGGGCATGGCGGCAGAATCGGTAAACGGAATTGTCTCGTGCGTATTATCGGCGGCTGTCGGCGGTTCTTTAGCAACCGGCAGGATTTACTGCGTGCAGGCGGAATGCTGCGCCCGCCTCAGGCGCACGCGGTACGAAAAAGGGCAAAGGAGTGCGACGCCGCGCCGCGTTGTGATCGACAGGCACGCAGATAGTCGCGTGCGCGTCGAAAGACGATAATGGCCGGCATTTTTGAACCCCACCCCGTGGCAGATTTTGCGCGGCAACGGGCCTGATGCATGCCGTGCTGCCCCGCTCGCTGAATATCGCGAACTACCCTTCCGTCTCGTTTGACTGGGATGTCGGGGCGCCCTCGCGCAGTTGCGTCCGGACATGGCGGGCGCATGCATTATCTGGGGCGCAATTTTCAAAGCAAACTGGGGAAAAGGCAACTCGCCAAATTGCGGTACATCGAACAAAAGTCACTCAAGTGACAGGTCTTCCGGGGACGTTTTAACCACTAACTAATCAAATGTCGCGGTTTATACTTTTGTGTACGTTTGCGCTTCCGGATTTGTCACTGTTTCGCGGAGACTTCGGCCTATCTGAGGGAATTCGAATCGCGGTCACCGTCAGCCGCCGTATGATGGTGGAAGTCATGCCTGCCCTTTCCGACTTTTGCCGCGGTGTCCAAGATGACTTCTGATCGGCGCGAATCGGCTGAAGAAAATCGTGACGCCGGCGACCGGTCCGAAGAGACCGTGTTTCCGGCCGTGCCCGAACACAATTTCGCGGTCCGGCGCATGACGTTGATCGCGCTACTGGTCGCGGCCATCATTCTTCCATGTGTGTTCGTCGCGGTCATGGCGTTCAACGACTTCCGGGCTCGCGAGGCGGAAGCGACCGATGTGACGCTGCGCACCGTGCGCGTTGCCGAAGAGCATGCGCTCAAGGTATTCGACATGAACGAAGCGCTCGATGCGCGCGTCGTCGATCTCGTGCAGGGTCTCGACGACGCCGGCATTCGCGCGCGCGAAGCGCAGATCCACGACAAGCTCGATTCGATCGGCGGCGGTTATCCTCAGGTCGCATCGATGTCGATTTTCAGCAGCGACGGCACGCTGCTCGCGAGCAGCCGCTTCTATCCCGCGCCGCCCTTATCGATTGCCGGGCGCGACGATTTCGTCGGCATTCGCAACGGCAGCGTGATCGAGCATGTGTCGAAGGTCATGTCCGGCTCCGCGGCGGATGGCGAAGTCGTATTCAATACCGGGGTCGCACGCCGTAACGGCGACGATGCGTTTGCGGGCATCGTCTCGGTCGCGCTGCGTACCGGATACTTCAGCGACTTCTATCGCGACCTGCTGGGCGGCAGCGGCTCGCCGATGACAATGGGCCTGACGCGCACGGACGGTGCGGTGCTCGCGCACTATCCGCCGAGCCGCAGGGCGGACGCCGAGCCGCAGAAGTCGCCGTTCACCGAAGCGCTTGCCGAAGGCCGCCGCGCGGGTGTCGTGCGCGTGCATTCGATGCTGTACGGCGATACGCAGATCGTCGCGTTCCGGCGCGTCGGTTCCTATCCGGTGTACGTTGCGTGCGGCTATCGCACTTCGGCGATCTGGGCCGCGTGGTACCGGCATCTGAGCGTGCTGATCCTTGCGATGTTCGTGCCGTCGGTGGTGCTGTGGTGCGTGATCTGGCTGTCCTTGAGGCGACTCGCCGCCGAAGAGGAAGCATGGGAGCACTGGCAGGCCGAAGCGTCGATGCGCCGCTCGATCGAATCCGCGTACCGGCAGTCGCGCAAGATGGAAGCGCTCGGCAATCTGGTCGGCAGCGTCGCGCACGATTTCAACAATCTGCTGATGATCATCTCGGCGAACGTCCAGATCTTGCGCAAACGGAAAGCGGCCGCATTCGACCGCGAACTGTCGGCCGTCGAGCGTGCGTTGAAAAGCGGCCAGTCGCTCACGCGCCAGTTGCTCGGCGTGGCGCGCAAGCAACCGTTGCGCAACGAAACACTCGCGATCGAACGCTGGCTGCCCGGCTGCCGCGAGCTGTTGCGCGCCTCGCTCGGGGCAAAGGTGTCGCTCGTGATGGACATCGGCATCGGCGTCTGGCCGATTCGCGTCGATGTCGCGGAACTCGAACTTGCATTGATCAACATTGCGGTCAATGCGCGCGATGCGATGCCGAACGGCGGGCGCTTCACCGTGCGTGCGAAGAACATCACGTTCCGTCACGAGGACGGCTTTCCGCTGACTGGCAACTTCGTCCAGCTCTCGCTCGAAGACACCGGCGTCGGCATGCCGGCCGACGTGCTCGCCCGTGCCTTCGAGCCGCTTTTCACGACCAAGCCGAAAGGCATGGGCACGGGCCTCGGCCTGCCGCAGGTGTTTGCCTTCTGCGAACGCTCGGGCGGCCTGGCAGCGATCGACAGCGCGACCGGCGCGGGCACCTCGGTGCGGCTCTATCTGCCGCGTACGACCGGCGAGGCGGTTCAGCCGGAAGCGCCGGTCGAGCCGATCGTCGCGGAAAACGACACGCCGCAAGGGCTGCGCATCCTGCTCGTCGAAGACAACGACGAAGTGGCAGCGGGCACCGAAGCGCTGCTGCAGATGATGGGTCATGAGGTCACCTGCGTATTCAATGCGGATACGGCGCTGCGCCTGCTCGACGATGCGCGCGCAAAGCAGGCGAAAAGCGGCGAGCCGCTGCCGTTCGATCTTGTAATCTCGGACATCCATATGCCCGGCAAGCTCAACGGTATCGATCTCGCGGAAGCGATCCAGCACTTCGAAACGAAGCTGCCGGTCGTGCTTGTAACCGGCTACGCGGAAGAACTCGAGCGCGCCCGGCACGTCGACGCGCATGTGTTGCCGAAGCCATTCGATATCGCGCTGCTCGATCAGTTTCTGCAGACGCTGCAGCAGGATCTGCCGTCGTCGAATGCACATCCGACCCATTAAGCGCGGGCTGCTGAGGTTACCGGGCCGTTTGTAAAAAGGGCGCTGCGCGCGCGTGGCAGAAACGGTCTGCTTGCGCTTTGCGCGGGCTTTGCGCCGCAGGAAATCCCGGCACGATCGTTGCGCACCTTCCCGTTAACGCCGGCTGGCGAGCGACGGCCGTAAGCTGTTGCGCCGCCGGCCTGAGCGAATCATCCGGGAGGCAGCCATGCGACAGACGGTTATCGGCCTGTTCAACACTTACGCGGAAGCAGACGGTGCGCGCAACGCACTCGTGCAATCGGGCTTCGCTTATAACGAGGTCGAGTTACGGGCGAACCCCGAAACGGCGTCCGATGCGATCGCCGATGAATCGCCGGGCGTGCTCGCGAATATCGAGCGCTTTTTTTCGAGCCTTTTTTCGACGTCCGGTTCGAGTCTCGACGAACCGATAGCCGAACGCTACTCGGATGCCGTGCGGCGCGGGGCGGTGCTCGTGGCCGTCGATGCGGCTTCCGACGCGCACACGGAACTGGCGCACAACCTGTTGATGCGCCTTGGCGCGCACGACGTCAGCGAGCGCGCGCGTATCGATCAGCCGCCGCGCGGTGCCGGGCAGGCCGCACAAGTGCGGCGCGAACATTCGATGCTCGACGAGCTCGGTCTCGGCACACCGGGGGCGACACCCACCGCTGCGCAGCCGCCGAATGAGGCGTTGCGCGCGATGGAAGAAGAGCGTCGCTACGAGCACATCGACGCGCCACCGCACGATACGCCGCTCGATGACGAAGCCGCGCGGACGGCGATCGCGGCCGGCGGCCTGCCCGGATCGGGCGCGGTGCTGCGGCCCGATCTGGCCGATACCGGTCGTCGCGAACTCGACGAAGCGGCAATGCGCGAAGCGCGACTGCGTGAGCAGGTGCGTGACGTGCCGGCCACGCCGCTTGCGCCATCGTCGCAAGAGCAATTTGCGCCCCCGCGTGATGAGTTTTCGCGAACCTCTGGCGAGGCTCCGTCGAGTGCGGGCGACGAGTCTGCGTATCCGGCGAGAACCGTGCGTGGCGCCGCGCAATATCAGTCGGATCCCGCGGACATTAGCCGGGCGACACCTCTGCCTGGCGAAGGCTTATGGCAGCGCCAGGCGGCGGAATCCGTCAGCGAGCCAGTGAATATGACCCCTCGCGCGCCGGAACCTCGCAATACTCCAAACGTTCGCGGCGATGCACAGACCGGCGCCGGGTCCGAGTTCCCGTCGGCGGGGGCCGGCTTGGGTGGCACGGCCGGCATGACGAATGAACATGACGCGCGCCAGCAGCTGCGCGGCGACGACTATTCGCCACCGACAGCTGCGACCAGGTCCGCCGCAAACCAGCAGGCAGTCCGCCGCGCCGGCGATGGCGACCTCGGTGCACCGATTCCCGACGAGTTTCTCGAGTACGAAGAGGATTTCCGCCTGCACTACGACGAGCAATTCGGCGCACGCGAGGGCCCGCGTTACGACGAATACGTGCCGGCTTACCGATACGGCGCGACGATGGGACGCGACGCACGCTATCAGGATCGACCGTGGGACGACGACGTCGAACTCGAAGCGCGTCACGACTGGGAACGCGCGGCGCCCGAGGGAAGCTGGGATCGCTTCAAGGCAGCGGTTCGGCATGGATGGGAGCGCGTGACCGGTCACCATCATCATTGACGACAGGCGAGCGTAACGATGATCGGCAGAACAGCGGCGCCGTGCATTCCGCGCCGCTTCCAGCGAAACCGGGTCGACGCGCCGATCGACGTGCGGCTGGATGCACGAGTCGACACGCAGGCGGACGTCGGACGTGCGGCGCTTCAGCGATTAGATGTGGTGCTTTTAGACCTGGTGCTTCTTTACCCAGGCAACGAAGGTGTCGACGAAGTTCTGCAGAAATTCGCGCGTGCCGTCGTTAATGATGGCGCCGTTCGCATCGATACGCGACGGATCGTGCTTCACGAAGATTTCGGGTTGGCCCATCGTCGGCACGTCGAGATACGCGAGCACGTTGCGCAAATGCTGTTGCGCGAGCGCGCTGCCCATCGCACCCGGCGACGTTCCGCACACCGCACCCGGCTTGCCGCCCCAGGAACTGTGACCCCACGGACGCGAGCCCCAGTCGAGCGCGTTTTTCAGCACGCCGGGAATCGAACGGTTGTACTCGGGTGTCACGAACAGCAACCCGTCGGCGGACTCGATCTGCCGTTTGAACTGACGCGCCGGCTCGGGGAAGTCCGCGTCGTACTCCTGGTTGTACAGCGGCAGGTTGCCGATCTCGACAAATTCAAATTTGAATTCGGCCGGCGCGAGGGAAATCAGCGCATGGGCAAGTTGCCGGTTGAAAGATTCGCGGCGAAGGCTGCCTACGATGACTGCAATCTGGTAAGCCATAGTGTCGTTCCCATAGAGTTACGTCAGTTAAAGGTACGGCTTTGTAATCATAGCGGCATTCGCGAATACGCTTCGGGTCTGTGGACAAGTCCGGTACCACGTCTGTTATCCACAGATTTCGGGGAAAACCTTGTGGATAAATCGACCCTTCTCCTTGTGACTCAAGCTTGCGATCGGCTAGCGGGCGCGTGGCAAAAACTACCTGCGACGATGCATTCCAATTACGGCGCGCTGTGATCCTGTTACGGCACGCTTGCTCGGGCCTTTGGAGCGGCCGCATGTCTCGCGCCGCGCACACTTTACGTAGCGAGTTCATCGGTCGCGGGTGCAGTTTCTTACGGAGGGATAACAGCATGACACGCGTTACTTCAGGTAAATCGCACGACGAAGCAATGGCTGCTCGCAAAGGGCAACGTCAAAAGGCGCAGGAACAACCGGGCGGCGAGATGGCCGTCGAGAACACGCAGGCCGATGCGGAGCACAGCTGCGGCGAGTTGTCCGAAGAGGGCAAGAAGGTGTGGCGAACCGGCAGCGGAATCGATGGCGGCGGGAAGAGTTCTTGACGAGGCCTTGTAGCCGGATTTAAATCCGTCCAGGCGGCAAGTGAGGGAAAATGTGCGCCGAGTCCGCTAAGGCGCCTTTTCTCCCACTGATGAATACGAACTGTCCTTACAATCGGCGTCGGCAACGGCGCTTCATCCTCTACGCAGAGTCAGGTTCTCGCTGTTCGTCTCGCAGCGACGTGCGGGGGCGGGCATGAGGACCCTGATCGCCGAACAGGCGTTCGACGATCCGGCCTATCTCGACCGGCTTCGCCGCGACCTGTTGCGTTTTGCGCGGCTTCAGTTGCGCGATGCGGCAGCGGCCGAAGACGCGGTGCAGGAAGCCCTGGCTGCGGCGTGGACGCAGGCCGACCGGTTTGCCGGTCAATCCGAACACAAAACGTGGGTTTTCGGCATTCTGCGTCACAAGCTCGTAGATATCCTGCGCGCGCGGCAGCGCACGATCAATCTGTCGGCGCTCGACGACGAACTCGATGGCGAAGCCTTGCTCGATCGCGAACTTTTCAAGGAAAACGGGCACTGGTCGCGCGAAGCGCAGCCTCGCTCGTGGCCGACGCCCGAACGGGCGCTGCGTCAGCAACAGTTCTGGACGCTGTTCGAGATGTGCCTCGATCACTTGCCCGAACAGATCGGGCGCGTGTTCATGATGCGCGAATTCCTCGACCTCGAAACCAATCAGATTTGCAGTGAACTGCAATTGTCGGCGAACCATTGCAGCGTGCTCATCTACCGTGCGCGCTTACGGCTGCGCGCATGCCTGACCGAAAAGGGCTTTTCCAGCGGGGACGTCGATGGGGAAGTGTAAAGACATCACGCGGCTGCTTTCGGACGCGCTCGAGCGCAACCTCGAGCTGCGCGAACGGCTCGCCGTCGGCGCGCATCTGCCGACTTGCAGCGGGTGCCGCAACTTCCGCAGACACATCGGACTGCTGCGTGCGGCCTCGCGAGCGATGAGCGGAATCGACGACGTCGATGATGCCGGCCCGCGCGAGCAATAGACGGACGCGGCGCGTGTCTCCGATGTGAGTGCAGCTTGATTGACACGCATGCCTGTTTGACGCGATGACGAACTCGGCATGTTTGACACGCATGACACTTTTCACGGCAGCGATGCGCGTTAGGTCCAACGTGATTTGCTTATGCGAATTTATCGGTTCGCGATCGCCGGCGAGCGACTTATCGTTGACGCAACCGGTCCATGTTGCGTCCGTCTTTCGCCAGGTCGATTCCCGATCCCAAATCATGATTCGTCATCCTTCCCTGACGCGCCGCGCATTTCTCGCCGGAGCCGGCGCCGCGATGGCCGCAGCGGCCCTGCCCTCCATCGCCGCTGCACGCGCCGCCACCTCCATCCGCATTGGCTATCAAAAGGCGGCAAGCACGCTCGTCCTGCTCAAAGCGCACGGCACGCTCGAGAAGCGCTTTGCACCGCTTGGCATCACCGTCAAATGGACTGAATTCCCGGCGGGACCCCAATTGCTCGAAGGCCTCAATGTCGGTTCGATCGACTTCGGTTATGTCGGCGAGGCACCGCCGGTCATCGCGCAGGCTGCCGGTGCGAACTTCGTCTACACCGCTTATGAAATCCCGACGCCGCACGCGGAAGGCATCCTCGTACATCGCGACGCGCCGATAAAATCGGTCGCCGATCTGAAGGGCAAAAAAGTCGCGTTCAACAAAGGCTCGGACGTACATTGGTTCCTCGTCGCCGCGCTGCAGAAGGCCGGTGTGCAGTACGCGGAGATCCAGCCGGCGTTTCTGCCGCCCGCCGATGCGCGCTCGGCATTCGAACGCGGCGCGGTCGACGCGTGGGCGATCTGGGATCCGTTCCTCGAGGCCGCGAAGCGGCAGACCAATGCGCGCTTGCTGACCGACGGCGCAGGCATCGTCAGTCATCACCAGTTCTTTCTGAGCGCGCGTCCGTTCGCACAGGAAAACGCCGACGTCATTGCGGCAGTGGTCGACGAAGTCGGCAAAGAAGGCAAATGGGTACGCGGCCACAACGCCGAGGCAGCCGCGCAGCTTGCACCGATCCAGGGACTCGACGCGAGCGTCATCGAGAGCGGCCTTCGACACTACGCGCACGTGTATCGTCCAATCGACGCATCCGTGCTCGCGGAGCAACAACGCATTGCCGATGCATTTGCGCAGCTTCGCATCATTCCTCAGCAGATCGTGACGAAGGACGCGGTTTTGCAGGTAGCGAAAGGCTGAATTCGCTGACGTCGGTATTTGCTGGAATATCTACCCCAAGTCGAAATCTTCTACGCGCTGTTCAATTTACTCGTCGAATAGCGCTTTGACGTTTTCGGGCGGCCGGCCGATCACGGCTTTGCCGTTGCGCACGATGATCGGGCGTTGAAGCAGGATCGGGTGTTTGACGAGCGCTTCATAAAGTTGAGTGTCGTCGATATCGTCAGCGCCCAAGTTCAGGTCTTTGTACTCAGGCTCGGTACTGCGCACCATGTCGCGTACCGGGCAGCCAAGCATTCGGTTCAATTCCTTCAACTGCGCGACCGTCAATGGCTCGCGCAGGTACTCGACGATCATGACCGGCTCGTTTGCTGCGTTGAACGACGTATCGATGAGTTCGCATGCGCCTCGCGATTTCGAGCAACGAGGATTGTGATAGATCGTGATCATCGTGGTGGCTCCATGGTTGCGATGGGCTGTATTGAATAGCAGGCCGAAGCGGGGTCCTGGAATTTTAGCGGGCTTGCGAAACGCCAGCGAAGAGCGCCACTCCGGCCAATTCCGAACGGGCTGTGCTTTGCTCCGAGGGCGGCGAGCCTTGTGACGTTCCGATCATCGATCGTCGCCCTCCATTGCAAGGCCGCGCATCATGCGGTCTGCGCCGACACCTGCTTTATGCGCATAAAGCCGCGCTCTGCTTGCGCGCTCATCCCCGCTCTTTGAGCGAAACACGTGACCGCTTAAGCCGCTTAGCGCTCGACATCCACCTCATCCAGTGAAGACGCGCCGCCTTTATGCGCATAAACCCAGGCCGAATCGCTAATCTGTCGCACTGTCACGACAAAATGCATTGAAACAAAAATACATCAAGGTAGAATTCAGCAGCGTCCAATACGGGGAGGTGAAGCTTGGCAGCTGAAATCATCGCAGTCACACAACAAAAGGGCGGTGTCGGAAAGAGCACGATCGCGATGCATCTCGGCGCCGCTTTCCATGAAAAGGGAAAGCGGGTTCTCGTCGTCGACGCGGATGGGCAAAACACTTTGGTTCACTGGGCAAGCGCGTCGTCGGATGGAGAAGCCGGCATTCCGTTTCCTGTCGTCAATCTCTCGGAAGCCGGTGGCCAGATCCATCGCGAGATCAAGAAGTTCGTCGGTGACTACGATGTCATCGTCGTCGACTGTCCGCCGTCGATCACCGAGAAAGTCTCCGGCGTTGTATTGCTGGCCGCGACGGTCGCCGTCATTCCCACATCGTCTTCGCCGGCCGACTATTGGTCGAGCGTTGGGCTCGTCAAACTGATCCAGCAAGCGCAGGTCATGAACGAAGACCTGCGAGCGGTCTTCCTGCTAAACAAGACTGAAGAGAAACGCATGCTGACGCGCGAACTCAAGCGCGCGTTGGAAGAGCTGGGTTTTCCGCTACTCAAAACCCAGATTCCTACCCGTGAGGCGTACAAGCAGGCCATGGCCCTCGGCCAGACGGTGCTGCAGATGAACGATCGTGGCGCCAGACTCGCGAGCGTGGAGATCCGCGCCGTCGCCGAAGAGATTGGTGCCCTGCTTCCCTGAATTTATGCGCATAAAGGTCCCTGAATGAAACCCTCCCAATTCGCCAAAGGCTTTCAAGCGCGCCCGGATACAACCAGCAGCGAAAAGCGCACGGCACTCGATCGTCTCAACGCGATCGACGGCCTCGTGCAGAGTCCCACCCGCAAAACGGATGACGTCGTCGGCCGTTCGAGTCAATCGATATCTCAGCCTGCATCGAATGAAGTCGAATCAACGGAATCGATCCACGAATCGCCGCAGTACCGAGCGTGGCGCGCCGAACATGGCTATCGTCCGGGACAAGTCATCGAACTGACGCTTAAAGTGATCAAGGCGAGCCCGTTCAACCCGCGGCACTTCTACCTGAAATCGTCGATCGCAGAGCTTGCCGTCAATCTCGCAAAGCAAGGCCAGCAGCAGGCCATCCACGTCATTCCAGACTACGACAATCCCGGCACTTACTTCGTTAGCGACGGCGGTCGCCGTGTGCGCGCGCTAAAGGAAGCCAATAAGGAAACCGTGAAAGCGATCGTCATCGATCTGCCGATCGGTATCCAGAGCTACAAACTCGGTTACGACCTCAACGTTCAGCGCGATTCACAGACTGTGTTCGACAACGCAGTCGTCTGGAAGCGATTTCTCGACGACAAGCACTTCCAAAGTCAGAAGGAATTGGCCGAGCATCTGGGACTCGATGAATCGACGGTCGCTGTCGCCTTGTCGATCGCAAAGTTGCCCGAAGTCGTGATGCAGGAAATGGTCGCAAGACCGGATCGGTTTGGCTCGAATATGGGTTATCAGGTGGGCCGTTATCACTCGGCGCGCGGCACGGACGCCACGCTGCGCCTCATCAACAAGATCCTGGCCGACGACCTCAGCACTCGCCAAGTCGCCGATATCGTGAAGGGCAGGGCGAGCGCGCAGGAAAGCGCCAAGCCTGCAGGACGTCAGCGCTACGCGCAGCGGCTCGAGATCAAGTTCGATGGTGTGTCGGTTGGCGATCTGAAGTCTTATGGGGACGATCGCATTGAGCTGCGTCTGCGAGGGCTGTCGCGCGAAAAACGTGACGACATCCTTCAACAGATCGAGCGAATGTTGCAGAAAAAATAAAACGTCGAAGACATCGTGGCGCGCCGAGGTGAGGCTTCGTGCGGATCATGTGCGATGCGACAAAGCGCAGCCATATCGCGCGGGAGCAGAACGCACGCGCCGCTCCTCACGCCACCGGTCGCGCGCGTGTTACCCACGCAACGCACACTAACCGCGTGCAATCGATCGGGCCAGTCGGATAAGCAGCCTCAAGCGGCGCGCGATTGGCTCAACGTGAAGGCGAGCAGATCGCCATCGGTCGGCTCGCCCCAGGTTTTCCGTGCGAGCCAATCGAAAAACGCAGTCTCGGCGAGCTTCGAATCGAGGCCACGGCGGCGCCAGTCGTCGCGCATATGGGTGCCAAGCTCGGGCAGTTCGTCTTCTTCGAACGACTGGCGCGCCACCTGCTGCTCGGCGTCGCCCTGTTCCTCATAGAGCGCCTGCGCTTCCTTGCGCCGATACGCTGCATATTCGCTCAGCAGCCGGGCCTTCAGATCGTCCGCGGGAACCGCGCCGGACGCCTTGCCGCCACTGGCCGGCGGCAACGCTTCGACCGGCGGCGCATAGCCCTTCTTCAGCGCGTCCTTGAAGAGCGCCGGCGCGCTGCGCACCGGCGGCAGCGTCGTGCTGCGCATCCGCTGCTCGGTCATCTGCAGCGCCGCGCGAATCCGGTTTTCTTCGCTGTCGGCGTAGAGCGTTTGCGCTTCCTTGAGCGGGATGCCGATCTTCACCATCCGGTCGACGAGCGTGCTGTCGAACACGTTCGGATGCTCGTCGAGCGCCAGCATCGGCTGCTTGCGCTCCGTCACGCGGAACTGGATCTCGGCAACGCGCCGGCCTTCGCGATGCTCGATCAACTCGACGAAGATGTTGGTAACGGCGTTGACCTCGGCGATGGCCGGCCGCAGGTAGTCGCGCTTGAAGTACTTGTATTCGCGCTTCGCCTCGTCACCGGCCTCGGTGTCCGGCGTGCCCGACAGAATGGGCCGCCACCATTCCCACGACTCGCGCATCGTCAGATGGCTCGGATTGGTCAGATAGCGTACGCAGATCTCGTACAGCGCGAGGCCCGCGCTGCTGCGCAGCTGGCTCTGGAACTGCAGGCTCAGACGCGCGTACTGTACCGGGTCGAGCAGCTTCTTCTTGATCTTCGGTGCAAACGAGAATTCCACCCACACGCGCCGCGTGGCCGGATCTTCGAGAATTTCGGCATCGGCAATCAGCGTCGAGATGCCCCATTTGCGGCCGGGCTTCTGGCTCGACGTGCCGGTGCTCCATTCGACCTGGACCGACACCATCCGGCGCAAGTGTTCCTTGACGAGCGCGGTGTCGTTGGAATCGAATGCGGAGTTGGCAACGATATCGGACAGGAGCGCGCGATAAGTGTCGCCGGATTCGTCCGCCTGCTGCGCGACGGCCAGCAGCACGTTGAACAGCTTGCGGGTCAGGAGGGTGATCTTGCCGCTTTTCGGCTGAATCGCGATGGCCTCGACTGCCTTGCGCAGTTCGGCGGAACTGGGGCTCACCACATCGGTTTTCTTCGCGCGCTTCGTGGCCATGCGTCGGGTCGGAAAGGATTTTGCGCAAGGATACCGACTGGGGTGATGCGCGTCTATAGGGTGTGCCTCACCATTTCCTGGTGAAGCCGGTTTACGAGCCGCGACTCACCTCGCCGCATTCCCGAAAACACTCACCTTCCGAAATTCCGGGGCATTCCGGCATTCGTTGCTTGTCGCGGCATCTGTAAAAGTCGCTCGCGACGAGGCTGTCGCTTGCGGCGTCCTTCATCTCCCGTATCGGCTCACCGCAACGAGCGTCGTAATTATGCGACGCAAAATCTCGATGCAAAGACACAGGCTTGCGAATGTCGGCGGCCTTCGGCTAGCTTCGCATGTGCCGGAGCGTCAGACAGTCGCCCATCAGGGCCATCTGCTGCTCACGGATGGGAATCCCGCGCACCAGTTCACTGCCCGCATCGCGGCACCCCGGAAGCCCACGCAGCACCACCACTCCCGAAAACTCTCACCTGAAGCACCTTGAGAGCCGCAGAAATCGGACCTTCACGATTTATAGGCAGCGCCGGCAGTGTTCCGGGGTCCCGAAAAACCTCACCTCAACGCGCTTCGGACGCAGCTTCCGCGATGTCTGCCGAGCTGCAGCGTGATCTCCCGCAAACCCTCACCTATCGCTGCTCTCCGGAAAATCCCCAATCGATTCTGGTACTTACGATGTACATATAAAGCGGACCATGACTGGCAAACCTCTCCCGAAATTCCTCACCTTTAGCGCGCGCACCCGTGGCCCAGCCAATCGGCCGCATCTTCGGACGCCACCCGAAAACGCTCACCTCTCGATCGCGGAATGGGGCAAACGCGCTCGTCGCGATCGCCTTCTGCTGTACCTTTGCGGTGAACAACCGCTAATCGGATCCCGCATTTACTCACCTTAAGCGCATTTAGCGACTCCGAGGCATCCCGCAAAACCTCACCTTTGACCGACGCATGACATTTCCGGCCCGTCGACCGATGACGGTTCGCGCTCCCGGATTCCCTCACCTTTGACAGACTCTTCATCTCCCATTGCCCGTTGCAGACGAAAACCCTGCCCGAATCTCCCGAAAATGCTCACCTTTGGAGGCCACAGATGCCGAAGACCGCCCGGGAAAGCGCTCGACGCCCCGAAAAACCTCACCTGACAAGGCTCTGCGCTCCCGTTCGCTCTCACCGATCGCATTGATAGCGGCAAAAAAACACCAAAAAGCGACGCCGGAAGCCCTCCCGCAGCGACTCACCCTCGCGTGATCGCAAGCAAGGGGCCACCATTCCGGCAGAACAGGGCCTGCACGCGCTTATTCCCCGAAAACGCTCACCTTTGAAGGATGCCGTTTTTCCGGGCGTCTCCCGAACCCGCTCACGAACTGTCCTGCACTTGCTCACCAGGCGCCCCGAATCCCATCACTGCACAATCCCGTGCCGGCTCACCACGAATCCCGTAAAACTTCACCTGACTAGCCGCAGATCCTTACCTGATAAGGGTTTGCCGTGGCGTTAACGTTTTTAACCAAGGTTCAAGGGTGTTTACTTTTATGTCTCTCAAGCGAATAACCGCGAGTCGCGGAGAGAAACTGCAAGGTCAACACCCTGCACGTCTCATTTCGCGTCGTGAAACATAGGGTCGAAATGCCAGAAACAAAGAAAATCTTTTAGCTACAGATACTTATGGGCTATTCTTCGCTTTGTTTCACGGATGACCGTGCAGAATCGTCGGTAAACGCGCTCGCATTGTGGTATGCAAGCCTTCCACCAGATTAACGATCTTAGTACGGATAGAAACGTAGCAAACATTACGTAATTTGTTATGATTCATCGAATCTAATCTGCGACGAGGCATACATGAACCTCGATGACGAACGCGAGGCGATCCAGCGGGAGCTGGAGTCGATGCGGCAGACCGGTGCTCGGCGCCAGGAGCTTTCCTTGCATGCATGCAAACGGCTCTTTTTCGATCTTGGCATCCGACCTTCGATGGCTGCTGTCCGGGAATTGACCCAAACCGGCAGCGCCAGCGACATCCCGAAGGACATCGACGGCTTCTGGGAACGTATTCGCCAGGCGTCGCGCGTACGCATCGGAGCTGGCGCGATTCCGAAGACGCTCGAAGAGCGCGCCGGCGAGCTGCTCGGCACACTGTACCAGGAAGCACTCGTCGAAGCGCGCGCATCGCTCGACGAAGAGCGCGCGGAAATGCAGGCATCGATTGCGGCCGCGCATCAGGAAATGCACGACGGCAAGATCCGGCACGAAGCAGCCGAGCAGGCGATTGCGCGCAGCGAGGCTCGCGCGGATGCCGCATGGGAGCGCGTGCGCGCGCTCGAGGCGCAACTGGCTGCCGCGTCGACGCACGGCAGCGCGCATCAGGAAAGCCTGCAGGCGTCGGTACGCCGGCTCGATGCGGAAAACGAGACACTGCAAAAACGCCTCGAAGCCGAGCAGTCGACGAGTGCGGCATTGCGCGAACGAATCGACGCACTTCACCAGGAAATGCGCGAAAGCACCGAGCATTACGCGCAGCAGATCAAGGACGCCGTATCTGAAGCGGAGCGCCGCGTGAAGCCGATGCTCGTCGAACTGGATTCGCTGCGCAGTATGGCGGCGACTTATCAATCCGGCGTGCGCGAGGCGAGCCGCAAGGAATTCGATTTCATCCAGCAACTTGCGGCGGCCAAAGCGAGAGGCGACCGACTCGATGCGCAATTGCGCGAACAGTCCGACGAACTCGATGTGATGACGCGACAGGTCGCGGCGCTGCGTGCGCAACAAGGCATCGATCCTTCGATCGCGCGTCTGATGTTTGCGCTTGCGAGCGCAGGCCGTTTGAGTGCCGATGAACTTGCGTCGATCGGCACGGCGATCGACGGACACGTCGTGTTGCCGGCGCATTGTCCGAAATGCGAAGCAGGTGAGCCGGAGCTGTCGCATGTCGATCACCACTACGAATTGTCTTGCCCGGAATGCGAACATTCGTCGGGAACAGGGGCGTCACGGCTTGAAGCGGTCGCGCGCTTTCTTTCCGAGGGAGCCGTTTCGACGTCTATGTAAGCCCAGGTCGTGCAAGGCTTTTCTGCAAAGGTGAGCTTTTGCGGGATCGCCCGAGGTGAGTCTTTACGGGACATTCGCACATCGGTGAGCGCTCGCGCAAACGCGCATCACCGGTTCACGCATCGCTGGTTCCGGGCTCACCTTGATCGAACTGGCCGCCTGTTTGTTCGGATACCCAGGTTTTCCAGGCACGATGTAGCCGATGCGCGGAAACCGGCTGCGCGAAACCGAGCCACTGGCCGACGAGTTCCGGGTCGACCCCGCTATCGAAAAGATCGGCAGCAAATGTATTGCGCAACGTCTGCGGGCTCGCGCGCGCTTCACGCGAAGCCGCAATGCCCGCGGTGCCGATCAGCGCATCGATTGCGCGCAACGCCGTTGCCTTGTGCATCGGCCGTCCCGACGACGACGCCGGAAATGCGAGCACGCCTGCGAGACCCACGGCCGCACGCACCTCGAGCCATGCGCCAAGCACCGCGACGGCAAACGGCGCAAGCCGTGTGCGACGCGACAGCAACGGATTGTCGCCGTCGATGGTGAGCCACGCAGTACCGATGTCGATATTGCGCATTGTCAGAGCAATGGCTTCGCTGGTCTTCAGTCCACCGCCGAGAAAAACCGCGACGAGCGCGCGATCGCGATATGCGCGCCAGCGTTCGGCACCGGACACGCCGGTCACCGGCGATGAAAGATGGGCGACGAGCGTTGCGCGCTCGGCCGGAGAAAGAAAACCGGTCGGTTCGTTGTCGCGCGCGTTACGCCAGCCCGCTTCGCCATCTTGCGCGATGAAGCGTGCCGGATTCGTCGACGCCGCTTCGATGGAGCGCACGTGATCGAGCACGCGTTCGATCAGCCGCAGATACCGCGCACGCTGCGGCTTGCGGATCGACAGGCCCGCGACGAAATCGGCGATCGAACTGCGGTCGACAGTCGCCAGTGTTTTGCGCCGCGCTTGTAGCCATTCGAGAAACAGGCCCCACTGCGCCCGATAGACCTGTGCCGACGAGGCGCGGAATTGCTGGCTTGCAAGCCACGCGTCGAACGCGACCGCGGGGTCGCGCAGCCAGTCTTCCCGTTCGCGATCGAACAGGTCACCCGATGCGGCCGGCATTGGCGTTCGAGTGCGGTTCACATCGCTACCCGCCCCACGCTCGCGCCCGGCGTTTGCTTCTGCTTGCGGGCTGCGTGGCTGCCGCCAGCCGTGCCGCTTCCCGTTGCGCTTCTTCATACGCAGCAACCGCGAATGCGAATACCGCAGGCAATGCATTCGATGCGCCGAAATCGACGGGGTCGTCCGTTTCCGGATAAGGCAACGCCGTAGGCCGCTGAAACAGGCCCAGCATCAGCGCGTCGTGCCGGCTGGCGAAGCCTAGGTCGGCCAGCGCTTCCGCCTCGATGGCATGGAGCAGGCGCCACGTGAGCGGAACCTGCTGCGCGATATAGCGCGACGCGATATGCCGGACGATGTGCTCGAGGTCGCGCGCCGCATTCCGGTAGCGCAGCGCGGCTAATGCGGCATCAGGATCGGGGGACGAGCGGTTCATGTCGGCTCCGGTCGCAGTCGATAGGACGGGGATATACTGTACAAATATACAGTACTCGTTGCAACCTCTGCGAAAAGGCGGGCATACGAAAAAAGCGGGCGTACGAATCGCCATGCGATAAGCACCGGCATTGCCGCTGGCGTGCGCGCACCGCAGTCAACGCGTCAGCCGTGAATCACGACCAGCAGTGCCTTCGCTTCGTTTTTGCCGGCGTTGCGAATCGCGTGCGGCTCGTCGGCCACATAGCGAGCAGTGTCCGCCGTTTTGAGCCGCCTCGTCGCGCCTGCCGCTTCGACGTCGATCGTGCCGTGCAGCACGGTCAAATGCTCGCGCGTTCCCGGTTCGTGTGCGTTCGATACGAGCGCGCCGCCTGCGGCAAGCGTAAGCTCGTACCACTCGAACTTGCCGGCGAGCTCGATGGGTCCCCACACACGCAACTGGTATTTCGCATCGTGTCCGCTCAAGGTTGGGATCTCGTGCGGGCCGGATACCGCAATGGCCTCCGGCGCTTTCGGCGGCGCGAACAACGAATCGAGGCTCACGCCGAGCGCGTTCGTCAGACGCCATGCGACGGCGATGGTCGGATTCGCCTTGTCGCGCTCGATTTCGGACAGCATCGATTTCGACACGCCCGCCGCGCGCGACAGATCGTCGAGCGTCATCTTGCGTTCGCCGCGCAGCCGCTGGATCTGTTCACCGACACGCGGCGGCGCAGCTACGGCCGCTACCGGGGACGTGTTCACCAGAGTTGCAGCCGCCGACGTTGCTGCACGGCGCGAGGTACGCGACCGACGCGGGGATTCCGAGCTTGCCATTTACTGACCCATCGTTTAGAGTTGTTCGACATATCGAACTTAAATTCGAAAAATCGAATTTTTCCGGTAAAGCTGATAGTCGACTATAACAGGCCGCTGCGCGTCGAAGCACATCCAGACCTCGCGGGCCGCTCACTCGAACAGGAGCTGATTCATGCGCGATGCTTTCCTTTCCCATTTGCGAGGCACGCTCGATCAGATTCGCGCCGACGGCTTCTACAAGACGGAACGTGTGATCGCGAGCCCGCAGGCCGCCGACATCAAGCTCGAAGGCGGCGCCAGCGTGCTGAATTTCTGCGCCAACAATTATCTGGGCCTCGCCGACGATCCGCGCCTCATCGCGGCCGCGAAGGTTGGACTTGAGCGCGACGGCTTCGGCATGGCGTCGGTGCGTTTCATCTGCGGAACGCAGACCGTGCACAAGGAACTCGAACGCGCGCTGTCCGCGTTTCTGCAGACTGACGATTGCATCCTGTATTCGAGCTGTTTCGATGCGAATGGCGGTCTGTTCGAAACGCTGCTCGACGAAAACGACGCAATTATCAGCGACGAACTCAATCATGCAAGCATCATCGATGGCGTGCGGCTCGCGAAGGCGAAGCGCTATCGCTACAAGAACAACGATCTCGCCGATCTCGAAGCAAAATTGCAGGAGGCCGATGCGGCGGGCGCGCGCTTCAAACTCATCGCAACCGACGGCGTGTTCTCGATGGACGGCATCATCGCGAATCTTGCCGGCATCTGCGATCTCGCGGACCGCTACGGTGCGCTCGTCATGGTCGACGATTCGCACGCGGTCGGTTTCATCGGCGAGCACGGCCGCGGCACGCCCGAACATTGCGGTGTGCTGTCGCGCGTCGACATCGTCACGGGCACGCTCGGCAAGGCGCTAGGCGGTGCTTCCGGCGGTTACGTCGCAGCGCGCAAGGAGATTGTCGATCTATTGCGGCAGCGCTCGCGTCCGTATCTGTTCTCGAACACATTGACGCCGAGCATCGCCGCCGCCTCGCTGAAAGTGCTCGAATTGCTCGATAGCGACGAAGGCGCGCAGTTGCGCGAACGCGTTCGTGCAAACGGCGCGCATTTTCGCCGCGCGATGACTGCGCTCGGCTTCACGCTCGTACCCGGCGAACATCCGATCATCCCTGTGATGTTGGGCGATGCGCAGCTCGCATCGAAGATGGCCGATGCGTTGCTCGCCGAAGGCGTCTACGTGATCGGATTTTCCTTTCCTGTCGTGCCGCGCGGCCGCGCGCGCATTCGCACACAGATGAGTGCGGCGCATACCTCTGAACAGATCGATCGCGCGGTCGATGCGTTCGCACGCGTCGGCCGTTCGCTCGGTGTGATCTGAAACGACACCGCCGCACCTTCGCATCGTCGGAACACTCGTCTCGCAGGAATCACCATGAAAGCCTTGGCAAAACTCGAACGCGCGCCCGGTCTCACGCTGACCCGCGTCAAAAAACCCGAAGTCGGTCATAACGATGTGATGATCCGCATCGCGCGCACTGCGATTTGCGGCACCGACATCCATATCTGGAAGTGGGACGACTGGGCGCAAAAGACGATTCCCGTGCCGATGCACGTCGGTCACGAATACGTCGGCGAGATTGTCGAGATGGGCCAGGAAGTACGGGGCTTTGCGATCGGCGACCGCGTGTCCGGCGAAGGTCACATCACATGTGGTTTTTGCCGCAATTGCCGCGCGGGGCGCCGCCATCTGTGCCGCAATACAGTGGGCGTCGGCGTGAATCGCGAGGGCGCATTCGCCGAATATCTGGTGATTCCCGCGTTCAACGCGTTCAAGATTCCACCTGAGATTTCCGACGATCTCGCCGCGATCTTCGATCCGTTTGGCAATGCGACGCATACGGCGCTGTCGTTCAATCTCGTCGGCGAGGATGTGCTGATTACCGGCGCCGGGCCGATCGGTATTATGGCGGTGGCGATTGCGAAACACGTCGGCGCGCGCAACGTCGTCATCACCGATGTCAATGACTACCGGCTCGAGTTGGCGCGCAAAATGGGCGCGACGCGCGCGGTGAACGTGTCGCGCGAAACACTGCGCGATGTGATGGCGGACCTGCATATGACCGAAGGCTTCGATGTCGGCCTCGAAATGTCGGGTGTGCCGAGCGCGTTTACGAGCATGCTCGAAGCGATGAACCATGGCGGCAAGATCGCACTGCTCGGCATTCCGCCCGCGCAAACGTCGATCGACTGGAATCAGGTCATTTTCAAGGGGCTCGAAATCAAGGGCATCTATGGCCGCGAGATGTTCGAGACCTGGTACAAGATGGTCGCCATGCTGCAAAGCGGGCTCGATCTGTCGCCGATCCTCACGCACCGCTTTGCCGTCGACGACTACGAGCGCGCGTTCGCGACCATGCTGTCGGGCGAAAGCGGCAAGGTCATTCTGGACTGGACCGTGTAACTTCGATCGTACCTGTCGAGCCGGGCGACGCGATCGCGCCGCCCATCCGCGCGTATCGATTCAACCCGCCGAGCCCGACGGCGGCTTGTCGAATTCGGCCTGAATCCGCACGCGCACTTCATCGCCGACGGCCGGAAACCATGTCGACAGCCCGAACTTCGAGCGGCTGAAGCTGCCTTCCGCCGAAAAACCCATCGTGTCGAGCTTTGTCAGCGGGTCGACGCCGTAGCCGTTGAACTTCACATCGAGCGTGACCGGCTGCGTCGTGCCGCGAATCGTCAGGTCGCCGGTCAGCTTGCCGCTCGTTTCGCCCGTGCGCTCGAAACCCGTGCTGACGAAGCGGATGTCCGGATAGCGTGCGACATCGAGCATTTCATCGCCTTTCACCATCTTGTCGAGCTGGGGTACGTTCGTGTCGATGCTCGCGGCATCGATCGTGATGGCCGTCGAGCTGCTCGCCATGCCGCCTGCACGCCAGTCGAGCTGACCGGTAACGCGGTCGAAGCGCATCACGAAGCGCGAATACTTGAAGTGATCGACATCGAACGTGACGCTCCAATGACTCGGGTCGAGCTTGTACGTGCCGGCCGGGACGCGCGACTCGGCGGTGCTGACGGTGTGCGTGACCACCTCGAGCGGCGTGCACGCGCTCATCGCGGATGTCGTGGCTACGACGAGGAAAAGCGCGCGCACGACGGCGGTAGCGCGGACAGCGGATTTCTTCATGTTTTTTCTCTCCGTTCGATTCGACACGCACCCCGAACGATAGCGCACGGACAGCTTTTAGCAAGCTACCGGCGCGAGCGGTCGCCCGGCCGCCAACCCGACTGCATGCATCGTCCGAAAAAGAACACTTGACGAGGTAGAATGATCGTTCTACCATTCGCCGCATGGCTACCTCGACCGACACCTCATCAGCATCCGCTTTGGCTTCCAGTTCGGCACGCGACCGGCTGCTCGAAGCGGCCGAGGCGCTGATTTACGCGGGCGGAATTCATGCGACCGGCGTCGATGCGATCGTCAAGCAGTCGGGCACCGCGCGCAAAAGCTTCTACACGCATTTCGAATCGAAGGACGCGCTCGTTGCAGCTGCGCTCGAGCGGCGCGACGAACGCTGGATGAAATGGTTTATCGAAGGCACGCTGCGCCATGGAAAGCGGCCGCGTGCGCGTCTGCTTGGCATGTTCGATGTGCTGCGCGAATGGTTCGTGTCCAAAAACTTTCACGGTTGCGCATTTTTGAATGCCGCCGGTGAAATCGCCTCGCCCGACGATCCGATTCGCGTCGTCGCGCGCGAGCACAAGGAGCGTCTGCTCGCATTCGTGCGCACGCAGTGCGATGAATTCGTCGCGTCGATCGGCGCCGATGCACGGCGCGCCGCGAAGCTTTCGCATCAGTTGCTGATTCTGATCGACGGCGCGATCGGCGTTGCGCTCGTCAGCGGAGACCCGGACGCGGCAATCGATGCGCGCGGCGCCGCCGAACATGTGCTCGATGCCTACGAGGCTCGCAACGTCCACAACGCACCCCACACCCACTCGCATTCCCAACGCCCCACCCGTCCGCGATCGGACGGGCAGCCATCCACCGCAAGAGACCGTAACCCGACTTAAGCGACCTTAGGAGGTCATCATGGCAGAGATCGAAACCCGCCCGCCCGTTCCGCCCTTCACGCGCGAAACGGCCATTCAGAAAGTGCGCGCCGCAGAAGACGGATGGAACACGCGCGACCCGGAACGGGTATCGCTTGCCTATACGCCGCAAAGCGTATGGCGCAATCGCGTGGAATTCGCGACGGGCCGTCCGGCGATCGTCGAATTGCTGCGCCGTAAATGGAAGCGTGAGCTCGATTATCGATTGATCAAGGAGTTGTGGGCATTCGGCGGCAACCGTATCGCGGTGCGCTTCGCCTACGAGTTTCACGACGACTCGAACAACTGGTTCCGCGCATACGGCAACGAGAACTGGGAATTCGACGAGAACGGCCTGATGGCGCATCGTCACGCAAGCATCAACGAAATGCCGATCCGCGAAACCGACCGCCTGTTCCGCTGGCCGCTCGGCCGCCGTCCCGACGATCATCCTGGCTTGTCCGATCTCGGCCTCTGATTATTGCGGATCAAACCTGCTCGTTACGCAGTGTTGACGGTGAACGTTCCTGCCGGACGTTCACCGTTTTGTTATTTGCTCGCCGAATATCGTTCGTCGGATTGCCGCCGATTGTGGGTTACAGTGGGCGCCGGAGACGCCTATCGATAGAGACCGCAGTTCTGACGTCACCGGCATCGGGCCGCCGGCGGAGACGACATGCGCTTTCGGCAAATCAGGAAAACGAGGAAAAGCGCGTGCCGCGCCATGGCGGCGCTCGCAGTCGGACTGGCGGCATCATCGGCTTATGCCGAATGGTGCGGCGGCGGCGTTTGGGTCGACGCCATGTTCGCGTCGTATCACATCGACCCGGACCCCGACACACACCTCGAGCAATTCAATCCGGGTCTTGGCGTCGAATGCTGGCTGAATAGCCAGTGGGCGCTGACGGCAGGCGGTTTTCGCAACTCGCTGCGCCGGCCTTCCTACTACGGCGGCGGCGTTTGGGCGCCCGAGTTCGCGCATTGGGGTTTCGTCAGGCTCGCGGTGATGGGCGGCATTATCTCCGGCTACAACTACAACGACTGGGGCCTCGGACACAACCACTCGATCGGGCCGGTCGCCGCGCCGATCGTGATGACCGCGTACAAGCGCGTTGGGATGAACTTTATCGTGATCCCGCCGATTCCTTCGGAAGACTTGCCATTCACGATCGGGTTTCAGATGCGCGTGAAATTCTAGCGAGCGGAGGCGCGACAATATTCGCGTGCGTGCCACGGAAGACAACTGGCAACGATCCCGTGTGCGCGCATGAAGAAGATCATCGTCGCTTTGCCGATTGCCTCGGGCATGCTGGGCCGGGCGTGCAGTGTACGTGCCCGGACGAACCGGACGTGGCCGTGCCGCCGCAAGGCGGGCCGGGCAACGCTTTCTGCCAGCCGGGGCAAGCCAGGGAAGGTAACTGCTGAACGCGTCCTGTTGCTGTTGCCTTATAGGCTTGATTGCCGAAATGGTATTTAGACCCGCATCCTGATTTGGATGCGAATGCATCAGTACGGCTCGCCCCCGGCGAGGCCCGACTGTCGCAAAGGTGAGTATTTTCGGGAAGCAGCTCAAGTGAAGCGCGTCGCTTTGACGGCCTCACCTTGCTTGATCGGAGTCATCTCTGATCTGCGTTGTCGTCCTGTCCCAAGGTTCGGTCCGGTTCGCGATATCGACATACAGCACGCCGTTCAGATGATCGATCTCGTGCTGGATGATCCGCGCATGAAAGCCGCGCGCTTCGCCGCCGATCTCATTGCCGTCGACGTCGTACGCGAGATACGAAATACGCGAGTGGCGCGTGACGTAACCGCGCTTGCCCGGCACGCTGAAGCAGCCTTCTATGTCTTCGACCGCGCCGTCGCCCGATGTGATGACCGGATTGATGAGTGCGGTTGGCGGCACCGGCGCCTCGCCGGGCGCGCGTTCGCCACCGGGAAACTCGAGCACGACGATGCGCTGGCTGATACCGATCTGCGGGGCGGCAAGTCCGACGCCGCGGCCGCTGCGCATCGTGTCGAACATATCGGCGACGAGCGCGCGAAGTTCATCGGTGCCGAAGGCGGTTACCGGTGCCGCGACTTGCCTGAGCATCGGCGATTCGAACGGAAGGAAGGTGCGTTCCATGATCAGAATCCGTGATTTGAAAATTGCGACATGTGCGCGAAGCGATCGCGAAGCTCGTTCCTGCCCAAATGAACCTGATGTGAACCGGTCGGTTCACTGCTTCTCCCGCGTGTTGTAGGCGTAACCTTACTGGCATTTTGGACAAAGTGCGGCGAACAGAGACGTCGCTCCCGAAAAGCCTCACCTTTGCGATACGCCGCTTCGAGGCACAGCACCGCAAATACCAGCTACGCCGCGAGACTGTCCGCCAGCAAAATGCTTTGTGAAACAAGATCGGAGAACCAAAACATGAAGGTGAGCTTTTTCAGGATCTCACCTGTCTGTCGTAAAGATCCATTGCTGTTTCGCGAACATGTACTCGTCGCGTTCCCGACCCACTGCTTCGCAATGGTCCGATTCGCTCATTCCAGCAGCGAATCTTGCGGTTCGTAAGCATTATCGACACGTGCGTCGAAAATATTTCGACGCGCCGGAATAAACCCGATCAAAGTCACGTTCACTCCTCGACGCGCGTGTTTCGCGCGCCGTCGTCGTTTCTAACGATCGCCAATGTAGCGACCGCCTTCAATCGAGCAGGTCCCCACTTTCGTGCTTTTTTCGGCCTCGCGCGTTGCCGCGTGCGGCTGCTGCATGCCCTTCGCACGCATCGCATGTATTGCCCGCATCCGGCGGTCATGCGACACGCGTAGCGAAGCGGCACATCACTGAAGTGCGTTTGAAAGGGGATCGATTCATGAATGTCAGAAGGGCTCGCCAGACGGCGCGCAGGGTTCGTGCGCGTTTGCGCAGGAAAACCGATATTCGGCTTGCCGCGCTATGCATGGGCATCGCAATCGCGCAATCCGGATGGGCGCAGTCGCAGGCACAACAACAGCCATTGCCAGCAGAACCGCCAGCACAACCGGCAGTCCCGACGGGCATAGCGCAAAGCTCATCGTCAGGCGCGTCTACCGCCGCGCTGCCCGAAGCAACCTTGCCCGCGATCCACGTGCAAGGCAGCGCGCCGACCGGCTATGGTCCGCTCGTCGAAACCGATCGCGTCAACGATCCGCGGCACCGCGTGGATGCGACCAAAACGGGCACGAAGCTCGAAGATTTGCCAGCAAGCGTTCAGGTCATTCCGCGCCAACTCGTCAATGAGCAAGGCGGGACGATGCTGCGCGATGCGATCACGAACGCGAGCGGCGTCAATTATGGCGGGCAGGATTCGAAGGGCTATTACGATCACTTCCTGATTCGCGGCCTCAACGCCCAGGTGTACGAAGACGGCTTCTCCGATGGCGACGAGCTGAGCGGCATCTCGCACTCGCTGAACGGCGTGAAGCAGGTTGAGATTATCGAGGGTCCGGGTTCCGCGCTTTTCGGCAGCGGGCCTCCGGGAGGCACGATCAATATCGTGCACTACACGCCATCGCCCGATCTCCACTACGGCGCGAGCGTGCAGACCGGTTCGTACGGAACCCTGACGAATAGCGATTACATCACCGGGCCGACCGGCATTGCAGGGCTCAACTACCGCGTCGACGCCACGTTCTCGCGCACCGACGGCTTTCGCGACCTCGCGAGCCGCGACTATGAGGTCAGGCCCGATCTGCAATGGCAACTGGGCAAGCACACGCTGGAATTTTCGCTCGACTTGCGCGATATCCACGAGACACCCGATTCGTACGGGATTATCTATTTCAACGGCTCGCCGCTCTCGAGCGTCTCGCGCAACGCGAAATTTTCGACGCCGTTTGCGACCGCGCGGCAAACCTATGTGCGCCCTGCACTGACCGATAAATGGGAAGTGAACGACTTCCTGACGATCAACAACCGCTTCTCGTATCTGCACCGCTCGCTCGACGCGCTGACGAATGGCGACAGCACCAGCACGAAGATCAGCAATGGAGAAGTGATCGGCCGTCAGTTGCGGCAGCAGGACGACAGCGACAACAGCTTCGACTATCAGCTCGAGCCGGTGTGGAAGTTCGGCACCGGCAGCGTCGGTCATACGCTGCTGACGGGCTTCGAATATCAGCATCAGCTAATCGATACCGAACGCACGACTGCGGACCTGCCGAACATTCCCGACGCGTTCAACCCGGTGCCGCCAGAAACCAGCGCCGATCAGCTGGCGTTCCTGTGCGACGCGAAGCACTCGTGCGATAACGACCGTCTGGTCGCGAACTACTACAGCGTCTATGCGACCGATCAGATCGACGTGACCGACAAGTTCAAGGTGCGCGCGGGCGTTCGCAAGGACTGGTGGGATACCTCGCTGACACCGAATATCTCGGTGCCGGGGCGCTTCGGCACGAACGGCCAGCCGTTGCTCGCCGGCGTAACGGACTCGCGCAACGATGCACCGGTCAGCTGGAACATCGGCGCACTGTACAAGCTGCTGCCGTGGATGACGCCGTACTTCGGCATTTCGAAGAGCCACTTCGCGAATTTCAACTCGGAGAATACGCAGAACGGCATCGGAGCACCGGAATCGGCGCTGCAGTATGAGGTCGGCGTAAAGTTCTCGCTTCTCAACGAGCGCCTCATTCTGAACACTGCGCTCTTCGACGTGAAGCGCGACAACGTCGCGGCACTGACGACGATCAACGGCGTCGAATCCGTCGTGTTCGACAGCCAGAAAACGCGCGGCGCGGAGGCGTCGATCGACGCGGCGCTGACAAGCCATTGGCACGTCATCGCGAACTTCACCGCGCAAGATCCCGAAATCACCGATAACCCGCAGGGCATTTCGTCCGTCGGCAATCGTCCACAAGGTGCGCCCGCTTATATCGGCAACCTTTGGTCGACCTACGATTTCTCGATTGCGGGCGTGCCCGGTTTTCATGTGGGCGCGGGCGTGAACTACGTCGCAAAGACATACAGCGACATCACCAACGCCAATTCGATTCCGTCGTATGTGATCGCGAACGCGGCTCTCGGCTACGAGGCGCCGCGCTGGGGTATCGATCTGAACGTGCACAACCTGTTCGACCGGCGCTATTACGTCGCCGCGAATGCGGCGGGCGCGTTCGTGGGCGAGTCGTTGAGCGCGTTCGTCAACGTGCACGCGAACTTCTGATACGGCACGACCGACGGCGTCGCTGTGGAGACTGCGACCACCTGCCGTCGCGCGCGCTGGCTCGTCGATGCGTCGGGGCGCAGCGCAGTGCTTCGGCGTCAGCTGGCGGCTCGTTCGTCCGGCCGCCGGCGCGGCGTACCGACTCGTCGGCGGCGCTGCCGCGATGTTCGATCCACGCAGCGGCCAAGGCGTGCTGTTCGCGCTGTCGTCGGCGCTCGCGGCGGCGCGTTCGATCGTGGCCGTCGAACAGGCGCCGCAAGGCCGCTCACGGCTCATGGCTCTTCGCACCAATCGCATCAAGTTGCGCCAGCGCCTGATCCGTCAATTCGATCTGCGCTGCCGCGATGTTCTCGCGCAGATGCGCGACCGACGACGTCCCCGGAATCAGCAGAATATTCGGCGACCGATACAGCAGCCACGCGAGCGCGACCGCCGCGGCGCCCGCGTACCTAGACGCGCACGGCCGCCCGGCGCACCCGCGCGAGTTGCTCTCGCACGCGTGTCTGCGCGGTCAATTCGCTGGCGGCGCAATGCCGACCTGGGATTTCGAGCGCGACGGCGAAGTGGTTCGCGTCGACCCGTCGGGCCCGCTCGTGGTGCGCCCCGCCGCCGCGGTGGAACTCGCGGTCGACGCCGCGCTGGCGGGACTCGGCGTCGTCCATCTCTATGAAGGCATGCTGCGTGCGCATCTGGACAGCGGCGCGCTGGAACCGATCCTTGAACCGTGGTGGCAGCGTTTTTCCGGCCCGTTTCTGTACTATCCGGGCCGGCGACATCTACCGTCGCCGTTGCGCGCGTTCGTCGATTTCCTGAAGGCTACCGAAGCATCGTTCCCCGAACTGCCTCACCTCATGAATTCGCCATCTGTGGCAGACTAGGCTTCTGTGCTCTGACCCGGCAATGGCGGTCATCCACATTCTTCCCGCAGCGCGGCAACCCGCGAACACGCGAAACTGCGGCACATCCTCCGCGATAGCGGAAGACCGCAGTCGAACCTGAACGATGGGGTCGTTGCAGTGGCGGACAGCAGCTTCGAAGTCCTGGCGAACGACGGCGAACGCGCGTTTTGCCGAACGACGCGCACCAATCCCGACGGCACGCAGACATCCGTGCTCACCGTGCGGCCCGCCGGCGAACCGCCGACGGCTGCCAGCGTCGATCGCGTCTCGCACGAATACGGCCTGAAAGACCAGCTGCACAGCGCATGGGCGGTACGGCCGCTCGAACTCGTGCGGCAAGGCGATCAGACGGTGCTGATCTGCGAGGATCCGGGCGGCGCGCCGCTCGAACGTCTGCTCGGCGAGCCGTTCGGCACCGAACGCTTCCTGCAGCTCGCGATCCGCATGGCTGCGGCGGTCGGCGAATTGCATCAGAGCGGCCTCGTGCACAAAGACCTGAAGCCCGCGCACATTCTCGTCGACGAAACCGCGGGCACGGTGCGGCTGACCGGTTTTGGCCTCGCGACCTTGCTGCCGCGCGAGCGGCAGTCGCCCGCGCCGCCCGAGACCATCGCCGGCACGCTCGCGTACATGGCGCCCGAGCAGACCGGCCGCATGAACCGCTCGATCGATGCGCGCAGCGACCTGTATTCGCTCGGCGTCACGTTCTATCAGATGCAGACGGGCGTGCTGCCGTTCACGGCATCCGAACCGATGGAGTGGGTGCATTGCCATATCGCACGCAAGCCGGTCGCGCCGGACGAGCGGGTCGAGCACGTGCCGCCGCAGCTGTCGCGCATCGTGATGAAGCTGCTCGCGAAGACCGTCGAAGAGCGCTATCAGTCGGCGGCGGGCCTCGAGCACGATTTGCGCCGCGCGCTTGCCGCCTGGCAGGCGCAGGGCAGGATCGACCCATTTGCGCCCGGCGAGCGCGACATTCCCGACCGGCTGCTGATCCCCGAAAAGCTATACGGCAGGGAACGCGAAATCGCGACCTTGCTCGATGCGTTCGAGCGCGTCGTCGCGGACGGCATGCCGCGCCTCGTGCTCGTGTCCGGGTATTCGGGCGTCGGCAAGTCTTCGGTGGTCAGCGAACTGCATAAGGCGCTTGTGCCGCCGCGAGGTCTATATGCATGGGGCAAATACGACCAGTACAAGCGCAACGTCCCGTATGCGACGCTCGCGCAGGCGTTCCAGTGTCTCGTTTCGCAGATCCTCGGCAAGAGCGACGAAGAGTTGGCGCACTGGCGCGCTGCGCTGCAGGACGCGCTCGGCCCGAATGGCCAGCTCATGGTGAAGCTCGTGCCGCAGCTCGCGCTCGTGACCGGCGAGCCGCCGCCGCTGCCCGACGTGCCGCCGCAGGACCAGCAAGCGCGCTTCCAGATGGTGTTCCGGCGATTCCTCAGTGTATTCGCGAGCGCCGATCATCCGCTGACGCTGTTCGTCGACGACCTGCAATGGCTCGACGCGGCCACGCTCGATCTCATCGAACATCTGATCACGCATCCGGACGTGCGGCATCTGCTGCTGGTCGGCGCGTACCGCGACAACGAAGTCGGTGCCGCCCATCCGCTCGCGCGCACGTTGACGCGGCTGCGCGACAACGGCGGCGGCGGACGGGCCAGCGAGATCGTGCTCGCGCCGCTCGGTCTCGACGACGTCGGCCGGCTGCTTGCCGATGCGCTGCGTGGCGACGCGGCACATGTGCAGCCATTGGCCGAGCTCGTGTTCGAGAAGACCGGCGGCAATCCGTTCTTCACGATCCAGTTTCTGCTCGCGCTCGCCGAACAGGCGCTGCTCGCCTTCGATCGCGAAGCGGGCGCGTGGACATGGGACCTGCCGCGCATTCGCATGATGGGATTTACCGACAACGTCGCGGACCTGATGGCGGCCAAGCTCGGCCGCCTACCGCGCGACACGCAGCAGGCGCTCGGCCAGCTCGCGTGCCTCGGCAACGTGGTGCGAGCCCACACGCTTGCCGTCGTCTACGGCGCGGCCGAGGAAACGACGCATGCCGCGCTATGGGGCGCAGTGCTCGCGGGCCTCGTGCTGCGTACGAACGGCACGTATACGTTCCTGCACGACCGCATCCACGAGGCCGCTTACGTGCTGATTCCCGAGCACGAGCGCGCCGGCGCGCATCTCCGGATCGGCCGCGCGCTCGCGGCGGTGACGCCTGCGGACGAACTCGAAGACAACATCTTCGAAATCGTGAACCAGTTCGATCTCGGCGCCGCACAGATCGTCACTCAGGACGAGCGCGAGCAGGTTGCGCAGCTGAACCTGCTGGCGACGAGGCGCGCGAAAGCAGCCAGCGCGTACGAAGCGGCGCTGCGCTATTGCCGTGCCGGCCGCGCGCTGCTGGCGCAAAACGAATGGGAACAGTGCTATCGGCTCACGTTTAACCTTGAACTGTGCGCCGCCGAATGCGAATACCTGATCGGCGAAATGACGGCTGCGGACTCGCACCTCGCGATGCTGTCGACGCGTACGCAGACGACGATCGACCTCGCCGCCGTGACGTGCGTGCGCATCAATCTCTATACCACCCTCGATCAGAGCGATGGAGCGGTCGAAGTGGGCCTCGCGTATCTGCGCAAGGTGGGCGGCGACTGGTCGCCGCATCCGGCGGCCGATGTCGTGTTCGACACCTATCGACGTCTGTGGCACCGGCTGCAGGCAAGCCCGAGCGATTTACTGCTCGACCTGCCGCTGATGAAAGACCCGGAGCGCTCGGCGACGATGGATGTGCTGACCGTTCTGACATCGCCGGCCTTGTTCAGCGATCCGAATCTGTTTCGACTCGTCGTCAGCGAGATGGCCGTGCTGAGTCTCGAGCACGGTAATAGCGACGGTTCGTCGCTCGCATACACATGGATCGGTGGCGTGCTCGGCTCGTATCTCGGCGAATACGAAGCAGCCTATCGCTACGGCCGCCTCGGGCTCGAACTCGTCGAGACGCGCGGACTCGATCGCTTCAGGGCGCGCGTGTACCTCGTGTTCGCCGTGCATATTTCGCACTGGATGGAGCCGCTGCCGGTCTCGCGAGCGCTTCTGCGGCGCGCATTCGAAGCTGCGCTCGAGGCGGGCGACCTGTCGTACGCATGCTATGCGTGCGCCGACATCAGCACGAACCGGATCGCCGCCGGCGATGCGCTGGCCGACATCGAGCGCGAAGCGCTGCTCGGGCTCGAATTCGCGCGCAAGATGCGCTTTGGCCTGATCAACGACGTCCTGATCGGGCAACTGCTGCTGACGCGGACGTTGCGCGGCGTGGCAGCGTCGGAAGCGGCAGAGTTCGACGCAGGGTTCGATGCACGCAGTTTCGAGCAGCGTCTGAACGATACGCCGCAATTGGCGATTGCGGCCTCGTACTACTGGATTCGAAAATTGCATGCGGGCGTCTATTTCGGCGACGACGCGGGCGCGATCGCCGCGGTGGCGAAAGCGCTGCCGTTCCTGTGGACCACACCGACGCAGTTCGAATGCGCCGAATTTCATTTTTATGGCGCACTTGCACGCGCGGCGCATTGCGACGCGGTGACATCCATCGAACGTAGCCGGCTTCGCGAAGCCATCGCCGGACACTACGAGCAGCTTGCCGTGTGGGCATCGAATTGCCCGGCGACGTTCGCCGATCGCGTTGCGCTGGTGGGCGCCGAAATGGCGCGCGTCGATGGCCGCGATATGGAGGCGTTGCAGCTCTACGAACAGGCGATCCGGCTCGCCCGCGAGGGCGGGTTTATCCACAACGAAGCGCTGGCGTACGAACGCGCGGCACGGTTCTGCCACGCGCGCGGCCTGCCCTCGGTGGCCGAAGCATATTTACGGAACGCGCGGCGCTGTTATCTGGTTTGGGGCGCCGACGGCAAGGTTCGGCAACTCGACCAGCGCTATCCGCACCTTGCCGCCGATACATCGATACCGGGACCGATCAGCACGATTCGCGCACCGGTCGAACATCTCGATCTCGCGACCGTGCTGCGCGTGTCGCAGGCGGTATCGGGCGAGATCGTGCTCGACAAGCTGATCGACACGTTGATGCGGACCGCGATCGAGCATGCGGGCGCGGTGCGGGGCGTTCTGATCCTGCTCGATCGCGGCGAGCAGCGGATCGCGGCGGAAGCGGTCACCGGTGGGGACGCGATCACGGTCGAGCGATGCGACGAGCCTCTCAATGCCGATGCATTGCCTGAAGCGATCGTGCAGAAGGTGCTGCGCACGCAGGAAGCGTTGATTCTCGACGACGCAGCGGCCGATCCGGCATTTGCCGCTGATCCGTACGTTCGCCGGCGCGCGGCGCGCTCGATGCTGTGCGTGCCGCTCGTCAACCAGAGCAAAACGGCCGGCATGCTGTATCTCGAGAACCACCTCGCCGCGCGCGTGTTCACGCCGACGCGTATCGCCGTGCTGCGCCTCGTTGCGTCGCAGGCCGCGATCGCGCTCGAAAATACGCGCCTTTATCGCGATCTCGCCGAGCGCGAAGCGAGGATCCGGCGCATCGTCGACGCGAACATCATCGGCGTTTCGTTCTGGGAACTCGACGGGCCGATCCACGCGGCGAACGATGCGTTCCTGCGCATCGTCGGCTACGACCGCGAAGACCTCGCCGCGGGCCGCTTGCGCTGGAACGAACTGACGCCGCCCGAATGGCACAGGCATCACGACAGCAAGTGGACGCCCGAGCTGAAAACGACCGGCAGCGTGCAGCCCTACGAAAAAGAGTACTTCCGCAAGGACGGCACGCGCGTGCCGGTGCTCGTCGGGTCGACGACATTCGACGAAACGCGCAACCAGGGCGTCTCGTTCGTGCTCGATCTGACCGAAACCAAGCGCGCCGAAGAAGCCCTGCGAATCATGCAGACGGAGCTCGCCCATGTGAACCGCGTCGCGACGATCGGGCAACTGACCGCGTCGATCGCGCATGAGGTGAACCAGCCGATTGCCGCGACCGTTGCGAATGCGGAAGCCGCGCTGCGCTGGCTCAACCGGCAACCGCCGAACCTCACGGAGGTGCGCGAGGCGACCCAGCGCATCGTCAAGGAGGGCCATCGCGCGGCCGACGTGATCGGCCGCATCCGCGCGCTGATCAAGAAGGCGCCGCCGCAGAAAGACCGCCTGAGCATCAACGATGCGATTCGCGACGTGCTCGAACTCGTGCGCGCCGAGACCCTGAAGAACGACGTATATGTACGCATCGAACTCGCGCCTGGCTTGCCGGCAATTTTCGGCGACCGCGTGCAATTACAGCAGGTGTTGCTCAATCTGATCGTCAATGCAATCGAGTCGATGAGCGGCATGGCCGACGGCGTGCGCCATCTGTCGATCTGCACGCGGCACGTGCGCGACGCGAACAGCGCGAGCGCAAGCACGGGCTCGATTCATGTCGAAGTGCGCGATTCGGGGCAAGGGCTCGATCCGGCGCGTGTCGACCGCCTGTTCGAGACGTTCTATTCGACGAAGGCGAGCGGCATGGGAATGGGCCTCGCGATCTGCCGGTCGATTATCGAGGTGCATGGGGGCACGCTGTCGGCTAGCGCGAACGAGCCGCGTGGCGCGGTGTTCCGGTTCACGTTGCCGGTCGATAAGGCGGGCTGACTCGCCGCGCGTGGCGGCGCGTCAGCGTGCTTCGCTTTACGTCGGATACACCGGTTTGTACGCGCGTTCCCTGATATAGGCTTCGATGTCATCGGGGCGCGGCACGCGTGCGAGGTCTTTATCGAAGATATGTTCCGCGACGCGTGCAGCCACGTGCAAGGACGCGTCGAGAATTTTCGCTTGCGGCGGATAGATGAGCCCCGTGTCGAGGCTGTCGTCGGTGACCTGTTCGGCAACGGCCCTTGCCGCGACGATGAACATCTCCTCTGTGACGCGCTTCGCTTCCGTCGCATACACGGCCATGCCCATTGCCGGAAAAATGTAGACGTTGTTGCCTTGCCCCGGCACGAACGTGCGGCCGTCGTGCAGCGTGACCGGCGCAAACGGGCTGCCGCTTGCGAAGATCGCTTTGCCGTTCGACCAGCCGTACGCTTCTTCGGCGGTGCATTCGGAGCGCGAGGTCGGGTTCGAGTACGGAAAGATGATCGGCCGCTCGTTGATTTCGGCCATCGCTTCGATCACCTGCTGGTTGAAAAGCTTCGGCATCGTGCTCACGCCGATAATGCCCGTGGGCTTCAATGCCTTGACCGCGTCGACGAACGAGTCGAGCGGCGCATGGTCGACGGCGAACGGCTTCTGGAAGTCCGCCAGATCGCTGCGCGATTTTTCGATCAGCCCGTGTACGTCGAACAATGCATGGCGCGCGCGCGCCTGATCGATCGTGAGCCCTTCCAGCGTCATCGCTTCGCTGATCAATTCGGCGATGCCGGTTGCCGCCGAGCCGCCGCCGAGGAACAGAAAGCGCTGCTCGGCGAGCTTCTGGCCGGAAATTCGCAGTGCGCCGAAAATGCCCGCCAATGCGACGGCGGCCGTGCCCTGGATATCGTCGTTGTACGTGCAGAGCTTGTCCTTGTAGCGACTGAGCAGCGGTACCGCGTTGAAGTTCGCGAAGTCTTCCCACTGGATGCAGCATTTCGGAAACAGTGCTTCGACGGCTTCGACGAATTCATTGACGAATGCGTAGTAGGCGTCGCCGCGCACGCGCTCGTGGCGCAGGCCCAGATAGAGCGGATCTTCGAGCAGTTCATGGTTGTTGGTGCCGACGTCGAGCACGACCGGCATGCAGAACTGCGGCGGCACGCCTGCACAAGCGGTGTAAAGCGCGAGCTTGCCCATCGGAATGCCCATGCCGCCTACACCGAGATCGCCGAGGCCGAGAATGCGCTCGCCGTCGGTCACGACGATAAAGCGCACGTCGTCTTCAGGCCAGTTCTGCAATAGCTCCTTCACGCGGCCACGCGCGGAGATTGGCAGAAACATGCCGCGTGCGCCACGATAGACGTGATCGAACTTCTGGCACGCCTCACCGACGGTCGGCGTGTAGACGATCGGCATGAAGCGCGACGGGTCCGACATGATCGTCGCGTAGAACGCTGTTTCGTTGCGCAATTGCAGGTCTGAGAGATACAGGTACTTCTGCAGGTCGCTATCGAGGTGCGCCAGTTCCGAATGCACGCGTGCGACCTGCAGTTCCAGCGTGCGGACGCACGGCGGCAATAGCCCTTCGAGGTGATAGGCACGCCGCTCGGCTTCGGTGAATGCCATGCCCTTGTTCAGATGCGGCGAGCGTAGAAGCTCGAAACCGGTAAGCGTGCTTTGCGGGTTCATCGAAGGCTCCTCACTGTTCAGTGGCGACATACGGCTTGACCATCTTGCGGGCATCGACCACGCGATCGAATTCTTCTTCGCTGACGAAGCCGAGTTCGAGCGCGGCCTGCTTGAGCGTCTGATCGTGCTCCATCGCGTGGTGCGCGATCTTCGATGCCTTGTCATAGCCGATCACGGGCGCGAGCGCTGTGACGAGCATCAACGACCGTTCGACATATTCGTCGATCTTCTTCACATTCGGCCGCGTGCCTTCGACGAGAAAGCGCCGGAAATTCGTGCATCCGTCGGTAAGCAGCGTGATCGACTGCGCGATATTGGAGATCATGAGCGGCTTGTAGACGTTCATCTCGAGGTAGCCGCCGGCGCCGCCGAAACCGACCGCGACATCGTTCGCCATGACTTGCACGGCGATCATCGTCAAGGCTTCGGCCTGGGTCGGATTGACTTTGCCCGGCATGATCGACGAGCCCGGCTCGTTTTCCGGAATCAGCAGTTCGGCGAAGCCCGCGCGCGGGCCGCACGACAGCAGGCGGATGTCGTTGGCGATCTTGTAGAGCGACGCAGCAAGCGTTCGGAATGCGCCGGACAGGTGTATCAGCGCGTCGTGCGCGCCTTGCACGGTAAATTTGTTCGGGGCGCTGACGAACGGCAATTGCGTGAGCTTCGCGATTTCCGCGGCGGCCGCCTCCGCAAAACCGGGCGCCGCATTGATCCCGGTGCCGACCGCGGTGCCGCCGAGCGCAAGACGGTAGACGCCATGCAAAGCGGCGTCGAGTCGCACGAGGTTATCTTCGAGCATGCCGGCATAGCCGGACCATTCCTGCCCGAGCGTAAGCGGCGTCGCGTCCTGCATATGCGTGCGGCCGATCTTCACGATGTCCATCCATTCGGCGGCCTTGGCGCCGATCGCGTCGAGCAGTTCACGGACGGCGGGAATCAGCCGCTGTGTCGTATTGACGGCGGCCGCAATGTACATCGCCGACGGAAACGAGTCGTTCGACGACTGCGACATATTCACATGATCGTTCGGATGCACAGGATGCTTGCTCGCGAGCGGCGTCCCCGCAAGCTGACAGCAGCGATTCGAGATCACCTCGTTGACGTTCATATTGAACTGTGTGCCGCTGCCGGTCATCCAGACATGCAGCGGAAACATGTCGTGATGCTGGCCCGCGAGAATTTCGTCGCATGCCTGGGTGATCAGTTTGTGCGCCGCGGGGTCGAGACGCTTGCCGGCGAGATTCGCATTGGCAGCCGCTTTCTTGAGCGTCGCGTAGGCGGTGATCATTTCTCGCGGAATCAGATCGTGGCCGATGCGAAAGTGCTCGAGCGAGCGCTGCGTTTGCGCGCCCCAGAGCTTGTCGGCGGGGACCGCAACTTCTCCCATGCTGTCGGATTCCGTGCGGACGTTACTCATCGCTTTGCTCCTTTCGATGAAAACCAGCTGCAAGGTGTGAAGACTGGATGAAGTGACCGTTGAGTACGCGCGAGTATGCGCGGACCTGCGCAGCGCGGGACGCGGAAGGATCGGCTGCGGTGAGTTGTGCCGGCGCGTGCGAATGCCGGGAACAGCGTTGACGATAGCGCACGCGATAACGGCAGGATAGCTATACAAACGTCCCGGTCCGGACGAACGGTGTATGCGCGGGGAATACGTTGGTTTATGCGGCGAACGTGCGATGGACAGCGTTCGGTCAGGTCCTGGAAAACGGGAATATGAGGCCGGCTTTGACGTCTGCTTTTGCGCTCGGTTTGCGCCCGTGTTTTGTCGAATGCGCCTTGTCAGCCGGCCTTGAGAATATGAAGAGATCGGTATTTGCTGCTCACCCGTTGCGGAACAGAAAGCTATAGGCGTTTAACGCGGGCACGCCGCCAAGATGCGCGTACAGCACCTTCGAACCGGCGGGGAATTCGTTGTTGCGCACCATCTGGATCATCCCGTCCATCGATTTGCCTTCATAGACGGGATCGGTGAGCATGCCTTCCATTCGCGCGCACAGGCGAATCGCTTCGAGCGTTCCTTCGTTCGGCAGCCCGTATGCGGGCCCGGCGAATCGCGTGTCGAGAATCACGTCGCTTTCGTCAAGGCGCTGTTCGAGTCCGACGATCTCCGCCGTATGCCTCGCGATGCGCGTGATTTGCGCGTGCGTTTTTTCAGGTGTCGCCGATGCATCGATACCGATCACCTTGCGCGCGCGGCCATCGGCCGCGAAGCCGACCACCATGCCCGCTTGCGTGCTGCCCGTCACCGAGCAGACCACGACGTAGTCGAATCTGAAACCAAGCGCCTGCTCCTGCTGACGCACCTCCTCCGCGAAGCCGACGAACCCGAGCCCGCCAAGCGGGTGCTCGGAGCAGCCGGCCGGGATCGGAAACGGTTTGCCGCCCGCTGCGCGCACGCTTTCCATCGCGTCTTCCCAACTCTTGCGAATGCCGATATCGAATCCGTCCGCGACGAGCCGCACGTCCGCGCCCATGATGCGCGACATCTGGATGTTGCCCACGCGGTCATACACCGCATCCGAATAGTCGACCCAGTTCTCCTGCACGAGCACGCATTTGAGGCCCAGATGCGCGGCGACCGCCGCGACCTGGCGCGTCTGGTTCGACTGGATGCCGCCAATCGACACGAGCGTGTCGCAGCCCTGTTCCAGCGCCTCGGGAATCAGGTACTCGAGCTTGCGCGTCTTGTTGCCGCCGAAGGCGAGGCCGCTGTTGCAGTCTTCGCGCTTCGCATAGAGCTCGACCTTGCCGCCCAGATGCGCGCTGAGCCGTTTCAGCGGAACGATGGGCGTCGGGCCAAAGGTCAGCGGGTAACGCGGAAAATGTCGCAGGTTCATGATGCCGGGCTCCTTCGTTCTTTCAGGGATGAAGGTCTACATGCTATGAAATCGCCTCGAAAATGAGCTTGCAAAAATAATCGCCAATGCGTAGTTTTGAAACACACTACGGCAGTTCTGTTTAATCAAATTTCGTATTCGGGCGGTTCTACGCAATGAAAAGACCTTCAACGCGCGCGGCAAGCGAACCGGAAAGCATGGCCATCGACCGCGTCGACCGCGCGATTCTGCGGCAGCTGCAGCGCGATGCATCGATCTCGAATGTCGCGCTCGCCGCCAGGGTGAATCTGAGCGCGCCCGCCTGCCTGCGCCGTGTCGAACGCCTGAAGAACGCTGGCTATATCCGTTCGACGGTCGCGCTGCTCGACCCCAAGCGGCTCGATGCCGGCATGCTGGTCGTGATCGGCGTCGTACTCGACCGGTCGACGCCGGAGTCATTCGAAGAATTCGAGCGCCTTGCGCAAAAAGTACCGGGCTGCATGGAATGCCACGTCGTAACCGGTGAATTCGACTATTTCATGCTGATCCGCACACGCGACAACGACAGTTTCAACAAGCTGCACGCACAGAAGCTGCTCTATCTGCCGGGCGTGCGGCAGATACGTTCGTTCATCGCTTTGCGCGAAATCCTCTCGACCACTTCGTTCCCGGTTTAGCCGCCTGTCCTCGCCGTTCGTCGATCGGGACGAATGCCCGTCCCGATCGACGAAGAAACACGCCGGTCCATCCCGAAACGCACGCCATGCGCGCGTTTCCGGGCTGCAATGTCACCTGCGTGACACGAAAATTACCGAGTATTTCGTCGGCAATCCGCAAAGGTCTTCCATTCTCGCGGCGCTGCGCGCGCGGTGCCGCATCTTCTGGCAATGCACCTCGAAGGAGATACTCGATGTCGAAATTCAGCCCGTTGGCGTTGACGCTTATCGCTTCATTGTTTGCGGCATCGACGGCGCACGCCGGCGTCGATCTGATCGCGACAGGGCAACTTGGCGGCACTATCGGCGACCTCTCGCGCGAAACCTCGGCGCCGCTCGAAAACGGCGCGCCGGGAAATCTGTTGGGTGGTATCGGTTCCGCCATGAGCTTTGCCGGCTGCAATACGTTCATCGCCGTGCCCGACCGCGGCCCCAACGCGATACCGTTCAACCCGGCGATCGACGACACCGCGTCGTACATCAATCGCTTTCAGACGATAAACCTCACGCTCTCGCATGCGCCGGCAGGTTCCAGCCTGCCGTTCGTCGCGACGCCGAAGCTGATCGACACCACGCTGCTCCATACGTCGGATCACCTCGTGTACGGCAACGGCGCGGCAGAAAACGTGCCGAACGGCGCACCGAAGCTCAACAAGACCGATCACACGAACTACTTCACGGGCCGCTCGGACAACTTCGATCCGACCCATCTGTCGACGGATCCGCTCGATGCGCGGCTCGACCCGGAAAGCATCCGCGTCGCGAACGACGGGCAGAGCATCTTCATTTCAGACGAGTACGGTCCGTACATCTATCGGTTCGATCGCAGAACGGGGCGCCGCATCGACGTGATCAAGGTGCCGGATACGTTTGCCGTATCGACGTTGAGCCCGGTCGGCGACACGGAGATCGCGGACAACACGTCGGGCCGCGTGGCGAACAAGGGCATGGAGGGACTCGCGATCTCGCCGGACGGCAAGACGCTGTTTGGCGCGATGCAAAGCCCGCTGTTACAGGACGGCGGCACCGATGGCGGATTCACGCGCATTCTGAAAATCGATTTGCGCACCGGCAAAACGCAGCAATATGCGTATCCGCTGACGAACATCGGCACCGACAAGAAGCCGAAATTCCCGACCATCAGCGATGTCGTCGCCGTGAACGATCACGTGCTGCTGATGGACGAACGCGACGGCCACGGTCTCGGCGACGATTCCGCGGCGGTATTCAAGAAGGTGTTTCGCGTCGATCTGAACGGCGCGCAGGACGTCAGCCAGGCAAGCGGCGAGGATGGCCTCAAGGCGCTCGCGCTGCAAAAGACGCTGTTTCTCGATGTGGTCGACGTGCTGACGAAGCACGGCTTCGCTGCAACGGAAATTCCCGCGAAGCTCGAGAGCCTGACGTTCGGTCCGGATATCACCGTGCATGGCGAGCACAAGCACACGTTCCTGATTGCGAACGACAACGACTTTCTCGGTACCGTGACGGATAGCCTGCATCCGGACGGCGAGCCGAACCCGAACCAGTTCTTCGTGTTTGCGCTCGATAAGAGCGATCTGCCCGACTATGTGCCGCAGCAGCTTGCGGGACGCGGCCATTTCGACGACTCGAACCGGCATGGGCACAACAACATGTGCAGCTTCGTGACCGACGGCAACGATGACGACGACGGTCATGATCACGGCCACGGCCACAACCACGACCACGACGGCTCGCACTGACCAGTCAGGTCGACGCGAACTCGATCGACGGCTCGCACAGAATCGGGAAATTGACCGAGTTCGCCACGTAGCATTTCTCGTGTGCGGCATGATGCAGATGTTCGGCGCGCGAGCGATCGTCGCCCTCACGTATCGTCACGCGCGGGCGCAGAACGATTTCCGTGAAGCTTCCGCGTTGCGGACTATCGAGCATCGTTCCGTGCGCATCGTCGACATAAGCGAGCACCGTAATGCCCGCTTCGGCGCACAAATGCAGATACCAGAGTTTGTGGCACGCCGAGGCCGCGGCGACGACGAGGTCTTCGGGACTCCAGCGCGCCGCGTCGCCGAGGAAGGCGGGATCCGACGAACCCGGAATGTCGGGTTTGCTGCCCGAGCGAATCGTGTGATCGCGGCTGTAGTCGCGATAGCCCGATGTGCCGGATCCCTTATTGCCGATCCATTCCACCGTGACGTCGTAGGTATGCTCGCCGTGCGCCATGACAGCGGTCTCCTTGAGTTCGCGGGTGCGAAAGCGCCATTATGCGCGTGCGGGCGGCGCCAGGAGCGAACAGAAGTCCACATGCGATGCTGCGCGCGAACGACTCATTCACGAGTTGATGTATTGAATCGAGCGTGAACGCGGCAGCATCGTGGAACGACAGTTACGGGTTCGACACGTCGATGCGGCCGAATACGCCCGTTGTCTTACTCGGACCCGCGGCAAAGAACAGCGTATTGCTCGGCTGATTATCGACATTGTTGCCGAAGCTCATGCCCCACAAGCCCGATTGTACGAACGGCTGACCATTGCCGAGCATGAGCTTGCCCATATCCTGGCCGGTCGTCGGATTGAACACTTCGATGAATCCCGAGCCGAAGTTGCCGACCAGCATCATGTTCGACAGCGGGCCGAAGTTCGACGGCGCGAGCACCATGCCCCACGGCGCATTGAGCACGCCGCCGTTGCTGACGATACGGCGGACGAAGTTGCCGCTCAGATCGAATTCGTCAAGCACGCCAAGACCGTCGCCCGTGACCTGAGCCGCCTTCGCCGCGTTCTGTTGCGCGTAGGTGACGAACACGCTATTGCCGAGGTGCTGGATGCCGAACGGCGCGAAGCCAGCCGGCATGTTGGGGTCGACGAACTGGCCGGCGGGCTGGATCTTGTGGAACTGCGCGTCGAACATATCGACCTTCGCGCCATGGAAGTCCGTCGCGTAAAGCCGGTTCTCGCCGTTCACGTTCACCATCGTGATCCCTTTATAGTTCGCGCCGCCCGCGCCGTCGTCGAACGCGGTCACGGCTTCAGTCGGCAGCACATTGGGCGACCACGCGGCGATCGTGCCCGCGAACGTCGCCCAGATGAACACCGCCTTATTGAGCGCGCCGCCGTTGGCGCTGATCATGAAGTCGGTCGTCGGGTTGAAGATGATGCCCGTCGGACTGGCCGGGCCGTTCGTGCCGTCCGGAATCGAGACGACGAGCGACTGGATGTTGCCGTTGCCGTCGAACAGTGAAGATTTTTGAGTGTTGTTATCGGAGACCCACATCGTCGCCGTGGGGTTGAAGGCGACCCCCCAGCCGTTCTGCAGGTCTGGGTCTGCCTTGGTCGCGACGACGCTGCCATCGGAATCGAGCAGCGTTTCGTTGAAAGTTTGCGCGGGCGGCGGCGAATTGTCGTCGCCGCCACATGCGGCGACGACGACAGCGACCGATGCTGCGAGCGCGAGAGCGAGAAGGGTTTTGCGAGTCATCATGGGGAGCTCCTGTTAAGGTTGTTCTGGGAACGAAAGGGCTTTTCACGGCGCAATGACACGCATGCCTGATCATGTGCACCGATACGAGGGGGCGGCACCATCGCTGCGCATTGCATAGCAAGCCTATGCAATGCGCAGCACACACAAAACAGCATCAAAAGAAGCTTTATTCCTGGGAAACGAATTGAACGCGTGGACTTGAAGTTGTTGAATGAATGAAAGGCTTTTAAGGCCAAAACAGATGGGCGCACGCTGATGGACGGCATTGAATGGTGAGGAAATACGGGATCTGGGCGATGCGAGGTTCGCTTGCGCGACGGAGCGAAGCGATGTATCGAAAGACGTCGCGGGAGATGGCAAAAAGGTACACACAATCCGATACGGATTCGCCATGAGAATCCGTTAGGTTCGCTCGAAGGCGATAAGGCCGTTGAGGAAGAGTGAAGGCGCTATGGCGTCGAAGCCTGCGGCTTCAGTTCCAAAGGCTGTGCATTGATCCTGATGCGAAATAGCGTATAGGGCTTCTTGCGCAGATCGCGGCCATGATTGAACTGCGCCTGGCGGTTGAGCTGATTCGCCGTGAAATACAGATAACCGTCCGTGCCGATCGACAACGCATCGGGCCACAGAATGCGCGGGTCGTGCGCAATCGTGACCCATGTGCCGTCGGGCAGCATCTTGCGGATGCTGTTGCGCTCGTAATCGCCCGCATAGACCGCGCCGTCGGCGTCGGACGCGAGCCCGTCCGATGCGCCTTTTTCTCCGAGGTCGCGCACGCTCGCTTCGACTTCGCCGTCATCGGCATGGCGGTCGCGCAGAAACTGCGTCGCCACCGAATACAGGTGCCGGCTCGACAGAGGCGAGAAGTAGAGAATGTTGCCGTCCGCCGACAACGCGAGTCCGTCCGCTGCGAAATGCGCCGGTGCCGGCTTGCCGCCGGGACCGTCCTCGGTCATTTCGATGCCTTCGACAACGGGGATGAATGCCGGGTCGCCCTGCGTGGCCGGATGCGCTTCCAGGGTCCGCCATGCGTCGCCGCTCGCGAGATCGACGACGATAATGCCGCCCGGACCCGCCGGCGAAGAATCGGACAGATACGCGACGCCTTCCTTGCCGTAGCGGAAATCGAAGCGTACATCGTCGATATACGACATCGGCAGCAACACGTTCGGCTCGAAGACGATGGTCTTCACCACTTTGTCCGTCGCGAGATCGACGGCGACGAGTTTCGCGCCGCCTTGCACGGGCGGCGCGAATTTCGGCGCGGCCGTATCGAGTATCCACAGACGGTTGCGATAGTCGGCAACGATGTTCTGTACGCTAAGCAGCGTCGTTCCCGGATGCATCGGGTCCGGCCGGTTGATCCGCGCATTCGGATACGGCACCACGTGCCCGTCTACGATCTCGCCGACCGTGAACGGCACGTCGTCGCCCCAGCGCGGATAGTTGACGAACAGGCGCCCGTTCGGCGCTTTCGCGACACCGGACGGCATTGCACCATAGAACTCGTGGACGGGCTCGATGTGGCCGATCGAGCGTTCCTTAGGCAGCGCCAGGGCATCGTCGTGCGTGGCGGTTTGCGCGTGTGCGAGGCCCGCCCAAACGGCGAGCGCAGCGGCGCTTGCGGCTGCCGCCGCTGCTGCATATCTGCCGAAGGTCATGCGGCACCCTCCTCGATGCGGGTTCGATCGCGTTCGGTGTCCGGGCTCAACGCGAGCTTAAGCACGAGTTTAAGCACGAGTTTAAGCACGCGCTTTGGCTTTTGTGCTTTACGCGCATGTGAACGCTTCAAGGCTCGATTGAATCAGGTCGCCGCCTTGCGCCTTGTCGCAGATGCATGGTCCGACTCCGCACTGCAATATCCGGCGAAAATGGAAAGCCGCATAGGGGCTGGCGAGCGGGCCTGGACGTTTTGCCGTGTATGGCGTGTGCCAACACCGCGTGCCGAAGTGTTGTCGCTGACAAAACGTTTTGCGGCCGGCGACACGTCTGGAGATTTCCCGCACTTGGGCGCAAACACCCGCCGCGCAACGCTTCGCTTCAAACCGGCAACGCTTCGCCCGTTTTTTGCGGATGCATGGCCACGGGCGCAGCAGCGCCTGTCAGTCAATTGCGTTGCAATGGAGTCGGGAAATGTGGATCGATCAAGTCAGTCCGGATTTGCGGCAGAAGGGCAAGACCTTTGTTCAGCGTTTGCTCGCGGGCGGTACAGCCGCTGCAATCGTGCTCGCGCTCGCCGGCGGCGCAGCGCTTTGGCACGAAGAGCGTACGGCCTCTATCGAAGCGTCGTCGGACATGTCGCTGCGCGACCAGGTGTGGGATGGCCGCGTCGGTACGGCTATGGCGGGCGATCACGCGGGCCGCATCTACGCTGTCGTCGATGCGTTCTCCGGCAGCGAGGAAGCGATCGTGAGCGCGGTTCGCGACTGTAATGAAGGACGCAGCAAGCTTCAGTGAGCCGCTGCATCGACATCGTGTGCTCTCCCCCGCGTTCGGGTGCCTCGGAATAAACTTCGGCGCCAAGCGTTTGAAAGAAGGCCGGACGGGGCGTCTTCGTCCGCACGCGAACGCAAGAGGATCCATCGATGCCCACGCTGAACAATCGGAAAGCCAACGGGATTGCCGGGAGGCGCGAATGACGGTTCGCGCGGCGATCGTAGGCATGGGCAGATGGGGACAACGCCTCGCGCTGTCGCTGCAGGGAAGCGGCAAGATTCAATTCGTGGCCGGTGTGACGCGACGCGTCGGGCGGGCGCAGGAATTCGCCGATACGCACGGCATTCCGCTGACGAGTCACTATGACGACGTGATCTCGAATCCCGCGATCGACGCGGTCGTGCTCGCGACGCCGCATAGGCAGCACGCGCAGCAGGTGCTTGCCGCCGTGGCCGCCGGAAAACATGTGCTTTGCGAAAAACCGTTCACGCTCGATCGCGTGTCGGCTGCGCGATGCATCGAAGCGGCGCAGGCGGCTGGCATCGTACTCGCGGTCGGCATGAATCGCCGCTTTTTGCCTGCCGTTCGCGATCTGATGGCGCGCGCGCGTTCAGGCGATCTCGGCACATTGCTGCACGTCGAAGCGAACTATTCGGCTAACGCGATCGGCTTTTATCCCGCTGGATCGTGGCGTCTCGATCCAGCGGAAGTGCCGTGCGGCGGCCTGACGGGCCTCGGCATCCATATGATCGACTCGATGATCGAAATGCTCGGGCCCGTGCAAAGCGTAGTAGCGGTATCGTCGAGCCGGATGATCTCCGAAATCGACGACGTGACGGCAGTGCTGCTCGAGTTCGCTTCGGGCGCGAGCGCCTCGCTGTCGACAATGCTCGCGACGCCGATGATCTGGCGCCTGCACGCGTTCGGTTCCGCGGCACACGCGGAATTGCGCGGCATCGCGCGGCTCGAGGTGACGCGGCGCAATGATGCGCCTGCGCAGGTGTTCGACTACGCGCCGGTCGATATCGAGCGCATGGAGCTCGAAGCGTTCGCCGATGCCGTGAAGGGTTACGCGCCGTTTCCCGTGCCACTCGACGATGCGTACCATGTCGTTGCCGTATGCGAAGCGATCGTGCGGTCTGCGGCGACCGGTGAGCGCGTCGAGCTTGATCCGGTGCTCGCGGTTAGCCAGGCATGACGCCATGAAGAAGATAGTGACGATCGCGGCTGCATTCGCGTTGTGTTGCGCCAGTCTCGGTGCCGGCATTCAGGCCTTTGCCGATGCGCCTGCGCTAGTGGTGAAGAGCAGCGACGGCGAACGCAGCTTTACCGCTAGCGACTTGCTCGCAAGACCGGACATCAAAAGCGTGAACCTGACCGGTACCGCAAGCGGCGATATCTATCGGCACAAGGTCGAATATCGCGCGGTGCCGCTGCTGGCGTTGCTCGGCAATCATCCCGAGGCGCACTTCGATACGGTAGAGGTGCAGGCCACCGACGGTTTCGTCAGCGAGATTCCGCTGACACTCGTTCAACGCGGTGCGAAAAACGGCGCTATCGCATGGCTTGCGGTCGAAGACCCGGCGCACCCGTGGCCCGCGCTGCCGAAGGAAACCGCGTCTGCAGGGCCGTTCTATCTGATCTGGCAATTCCCGGAGCGTTCGGGCGTGAGCCGCGAGCAATGGCCGTATAAAGTGGCGCGCATTTCACTCGTCGAAAGTCCCGATCATCGCTGGCCGCAGCTTGCGGTGCCGGCGAGGTTTGCGGGCGATGCCGGCGTCAGGCGCGGCCACGACGTATTCGTCGTGCAATGCATTGCGTGTCACAAGATGAACGGCGGCGGCGCCGGCAGTGTCGGCCCGGATCTCGGCCAGCCGATGAACGTCACGCAATACTTCAAGGACGCAGGCCTGCGCGCGCTGATTCGCGATCCGCACAAGGTGCGGACATGGCCCGAGCAGCGCATGATCGGCTTCGGGCCTTCGGTGATCCCGGATGCCGATATCGAGGCGCTGCTGAAATACCTGCACGCGATGGCGAGCGCGAAGCTAACGCTCGCCGATTAACTTGCTCTGGACCAGCGCGCCTGCTGCATGCCGGCGCCTTCATGCAGCGCGGCGCCCGGCCACGCGCCGCTTTCGACGAGCTCCGCGGCCTGCGCGCGAATCATATGCGCGACGTCCCACAGCCCATCTGGTATGACGCGATTCTGTGGCCACGCGAGCGCGACATCACGCCTGATCACCGGGTTTTGCAGCGGATAGCAGTTGAGCCGTTTGGCCGCGACTTCCTCGATGACGGAGGCCGAAGGCAACACCGTGCACCCGCAATGCGCGAGCACGAGCCGCTTGGTGATCGAAATCGAGCCATCGCATTCGAGCGCAATGTTTGGTTTGAAGCCATGCTTCGCCGCGACCGTTTCGACCATCACGCGCAAGCCGTGATGCGTGCTCGGCAGGATCAGCGGCACCTTCGCGAGAACGTGCACGTCGACCGGCCCTTCGGGGTGCGCGAAATCGGGCGGCGTGACGAGGCAGACCTGCTCGGACATCAGCGGATCGAACTGCGTCGAGCCCGGATACTCGGGCACATACATGATCGCAAGATCGACCTCGCCGTCGGCAAGCCAACCGAGAATATGACTCGCGAGACCTTCGATAAACCGGATGCGCGTGTTCGGATAGCGCGCCTTGAGCGTGTGGCCGAGGCTGCCGAACATGATGCGTGCGATGGTCGGCTGGGCGGCGATGCACAGGCTTGCGGGACCGAGGCCGATGGTGCTGCGCATCGCATCGCGCGCTTCGTGCAGCGTGCGTTCGAGCGCCGTTGCGTAGCCGAGCAGCTGTTCGCCGTGTTCGGTCAGCCAGACGCCGCGGCCGCTGCGCCGAAAGAGCCGCACGCCGAGCTCCGCTTCGAGCATGCCGATGCGGCGACTCACGGTCGACTGGTTCGCACCGAGCTCCATCGCCGCGCGGGAGATGCTGCCGGTTCTGGCGACGCGCGCGAACAGTTCGAGGTCGTCGGAATTCACGCGCGTCACCGCACCGGATGCATATGCGCGTTCAGCACCGCGACCGCGCTTTCGAGCGCGCCATCGCCGATCGGCACGTCCATCAGGCGCAGCGTTGCTTCGACGCCGGCGAGGCAGCCGAGAATCATCGCCTCGTTGACGTCGCCGAGATGCCCGATGCGAAACACCTTGCCGCTGTGCGGTCCGAGGCCGCCTGCGAGCGCGACCTGAAAGCGCTCGCGCGCGATCGTATAGATCTCGGCCGGGTCGATGCCTTCGCGCACGCCGATCGCGGTGATCGACGCGGAGCGCGCGGCCGGATCCTTCGTCATCAGCCACAGCGCGCCGTGCTCGCCCCATCGTTCGACGGCAGCATGGACCGCGCGCGAGATGCGCAGATGTCGCGCAAACACCGCGTCGTACCCTTCGCGTTCGATCAGCTGCAGCGACACCTCGAGGCCCATCAGGTGGCTTTCGGGAGGCGTGCCGCAAAATTTGCGGTAGCCGAGCGGGCTCTTGCGCAAATTCCAGTTCCAGTACACGCGCGGCGTCGGATTATCGCGTGCGACGTTCAGCGCTTTTTCGTCGACGGCGGTAAAGGACATGCCCGGCGGCAGCATCAATGCCTTTTGCGAGGCGCCGATCGCGACGTCGACGCCCCACGCGTCCATCTCGAACGGTGTCGCGGCAAGCGATGCGACGACGTCGACGACGAGTAGCGCCGGATGCTGCGCGCGGTCGATTGCCTGCCGCACTGCGCGGATGTCGCTCGTCACGCCCGTCGACGTATCGGTCTGCACGGCGAAGACCGCGACGATTTCGTGCGATTTGTCCGCGCGCAATGCGGCTTCGACGAGGCCCGGATCGATCGGCGAGCCGGCTCGCGCCTCGGTGCGGATCGCATGCGCGCCGCAGCCTTCCGCGGTCTGTGCCCAGGTTTCGCTGAAATGTCCGCTGCCGGCGACGAGCACCTTGCTGCCGGGCGGCAGCAGATTGACGATCGCGGCTTCCCACGCGCCGTGACCGTTCGCGGTGTACATCATGACGTCCGCGTGCTTCGTGCCGAGCAGCCGTTGCAGCCCGCGCTCGCAATTTTCGATAACGGCAGCGAGGCGCGGATCATTCAGATCGAATGGCTGGGCGCTCATCGCGTTGCGCACGAGGTCCGGTACGTGTGTAGGCCCAGGCGTGTGCAGAAGTTTGATGCCGACTGCCGTCGGGAGATTCGGGTTCATGGGCGCGGATCGGTTCTGTTTTAATAAGGTTGGCGCGCGCATGATTATGCCTGGTACGGCGACCCGGGCGCGGCGCGCGGGTCGCCGCCGGATTCAGGCTTCGCTGCGCAGTTTTGCGAGCGTGCCCATGAACAATTGTACCGATGCCTGGATGTACATCGGATCGAAGCCGAGAAACAGATCGTTCACGCCGAGACGTATTGCTTCGGCCGCCTGCTCGGGCGTGATCGCGAATGAAGTCAGGCGCGGGCGTTTCGCCTTGATCTTGCGCATCACTTCTTCGATTGTTTTCCGCACTTCGGGATGGTTCGGGCCGTCGCTATAACCCATATTCACGGAGAGATCGAACGGCGCGGGAATGGCGCCGGCCACGCCTTCGAGGTCTAGAATCGCGTCGAGGTCGCGCACCGCGCCTGGATGCTCGATCAGCACATAGACGTGCGTTTCGGCATTCGCGCGCTTCGCGTAGTCGAGCATATTGGTTTGCCATTGGTATTGCGTGCGGAACGGGCCCCAGCCGCGGATGCCCTGCGGCGGATATTTGGCGTAGGACACGGCATCTTCAGCGTCCTTGAGACAGGTGATCATCGGCACGACAATGGCTTTGGCGCCGCTGTCGAGCGCGAGCTTGATCTGCGCGGCGTCGTTGTGCGTGACGCGAATCCACGCTTCGGCCGGGGTGCCGATCGTCGCGGTGACCATTCTGTAAGCGGTCTCGATCGAGATCGGGCCATGTTCCATGTCGATCAGCACATAGTCGAAACCGGCACGCGCGAACATTTGCACCAATTCGGGGGACGGCGATGTGACGCCGATTCCGAGCGTCACGCCTTCAGGCTTTTGCAGCGGGTTGGAGAGGTAAGCAGACGGGTTGGCTGGGCTTTGTTGCATCGGGTAGCTCCTCTTGCTTGAAGGGAAGTTCGGGATCGGTCGGTCCGCGCAGATTGAGCGGCAAAGACTGAGCGGCGTACGGCCGCTCGTTGCCTATTCCTGATAACACGCGAGCAGGTCGAAATAGTCCGCGCAAAAGTGCGGGGAGCGTGTGCGCGCTTGCACTGCACGCTGCGCTCAAGCTCAGGTAGTGCTATCTGACAGGTAACATCTATTCGGGGAGGTGTGCGGTGAAGGTCGTTCTTGCCTATATCGAGGAGCCGCCGTTTGGCTGGACCAACCCGGATCAGTCGGCGACAGGTGCCGATATCGAGCTGGCGGACTCGGTTTTGCGAGCGATAGGTGTCACACATGTCGAACATCGGCTGACAACGTTTGCCGAACTGCTGCCCGGTGTTCAGAGTGGGCGTTGGGATATGAATGTTCCGCTGTTCGTTACGTCCGAGCGCATCGCGAAAGTGGAGTTCAGCATACCGGTATGGGCGATCGGCGATGGATTTCTCGTGCGTAGCAGCAATCCCAAGGCATTGTATAGCTACGAGTCCATCGCCCAACGCCCCGACGCCCGGCTCGGCGTGATAGCCGGGCAGGTCCAGCACGGGTCCGCGCAAGCCAAAGGTGTACGTGATGTGCAGATTCTACTTTTCGAACAGCAGGCGCAGGCTGTTGCAGCGGTGGAGTCAGGTGAAATCGTTGCATATGCCAGCACCGCGCTCGGCAACCGGATCGTCGCCGAACATATCGGTCTTACGCGGGTCGAATCGGTCGACCATGAGTCGACCTTGGGCGACGGTAAAAGCGCGCCGGTCGGAGCGTTTTCATTCCGAAAGGAAAATCGCGCTTTAGTCGATGCGGTGAACAGGCAGTTGCGCGTTCACCTCGGTTCTGCCGAGCATCGGAAAAGCATGGCGCGATTCGGTTTGAGTGAGCGCGAGATAGATCCTGTGTTGCGATAATTTCGCGCGGAGTGATTGCAACGCAGCGACGCCGTTACGCCGCTATGCTACGACTGTCTGGCCTCGAACATCTGCTGAACAAACGCCCCCATCGTTGCGAGCGACTGGCGCCCCGCATCGAGCTGTTGATAAAACAGACTCCATGCGTGAATCATGTCGGGCCAGATATCGAGCACCACGCGCACATCGGCTTGCGCCGCGTGGCGTGCGAGCCGCACGGAATCGTCGAGCAGCGTTTCCGCGGTGCCGACGTGAATCAGCAACGGGGGAAGGCCGCTCAGGTCTCCATACAACGGTGACGCGAGCGGCATACGTGCGTCCGCTCCGTTCAGATAGGACGCGGCCGCTTCGAGCAGATACGGTTTCTGTATCAGCGGGTCCACATCTGCCTTCGATTCCATCGAATCTCCAGTCATTTCCAGATCGGTCCACGGCGAACTCAACCACGCGCATGACGGGAGCGGCACACCCATTTGCCGCAGCGAGATCAGTATCGCGAGCGCAAGTCCACCGCCGGCACTTTCGCCGGCCAGTGCGATGTTCTGCGGCATATATCCTCGCGAGAGCAGAAAGCCGTATGCGGTCAACGCATCTTCGAGTGCGGCGGGGAACGGATGCTCGGGAGCGAGCCGGTAATCGGGCGCAAGCGTACGGGCGCGCGTCACGCGCCCGATCTCCGCGACCAGATGCCGATGCGTGGCGATGCCGCCTGAGATATAGGCGCCGCCGTGCAGGAACAGGATGACTCGCGTGGGGTCGGCAGCAGGTGTCGACGTCCATTCGGCCGGAACGCCATCGGCGTTCTCGGCTTCGACATGCGCGTCAGCTGGCGTCGCGTAGCGGCTGACGAGCGAGAGCAGACGTGTGCGCCGTTCGGCAAGACCGGTAGGGCGCGGCGCTGAAGCCAGCAGTTCGCGAATGCATTCGATCTGCGGATTGGCCATGTTCGCTCTCCTGAGAGATGCACATTAGCGAAATGGTAATGCAAAGCAGTCGTTCTTCAATGCATGGGAATGTGCGGTTGGTCACTTGTGATGCAACGTTTATAGAACTGCCCGCGAAGCCGCATATTCAAGGGTGCGACGTCAGTGCGAGGTTAGTGCGACAACGAAGTCGAGGAAGGCGCGTGTCTTCGCGGGCACGTGATGTCTCGACGGATGATAGGCATAAAGCGGAAAGCGCTCGTCCGACCAGTCCGGAAAGAGATTGATCAGCTTGCCTTCGCGAATCAGCGGCTCTGCGACGAGCAGCAGCATCTGGGCGATGCCGAAGCCGGCCACGCATGCGCTGAGCAACGCGCTCGGTTCGTTGACGGTGAGGCGTCCGTTCGTCGGCACGACGAGTTGTTTGCGCTTGCGGTGAAATTCCCAGGCGTAGGGCCTGCCGGTCTCCGGGTTGCGAAACTCGAGGCACCGGTGGGTTTGCTCGCTCAACGCTTGTGGATTTGCGGGACGTCCGTGTCGCTCAAGGTACGCGGGCGCCGCGACTGTGACGACCGGTGTTTCAAGTAGCTTGCGCGCGACGAGGCTCGAGCTGCGCGGTTCGCCGAATCGCAATGCGAGGTCGAAGCCATCGGCGATCAGATCGCCGAGGTGGTCGCGCGCAATGAACTCGAGTTCGAGATCAGGGTGTGCGTCCATGAATGCTTCGAGTGGCGGCCCGAGAACGCTGCGGGAAATGACGGGGTCGAGATTGATGCGCAGCTTGCCTCGAACGGATACGGCGTTTCCCGCTGCTGCCGACGCGGCTTCCTCCATTCCGCGCAGGTGCGGCATGACCTGCTCGTAAAAGCGGCGGCCTTCATCGGTCAGAGAAACGGAGCGCGTCGTGCGATTGAAGAGCCGTATTTTCAGCCTCTTTTCGAGGCGGGCTATCGCGCGGCTTACGCCTGGCGGCGACATCTCGAGCAATTCGGATGCGGCCGCGAACGTTCCCGCATCGACGACGGCGGCAAATACGCCAATCCCGCTGGACAGATTTTCGCTGCTCGGTTTCATATGCTCGGAACTCCGATGCCGATTGGACTACAACGCGGGACTACAACGCGGGACCACAACGCGGGACCACAACACGCTACCTCGGCGCGCGACCTCGACGTGACGAATGAACAGCGATTCTACACACCGTGGCCACCAGCTTGACCCGATCCGATCATACGGAAAGCAGACGAAGCGCTTAGCATAGACGCTTAAGCTAAACGACGGCCACGGACCCATCATGCCGAAAGCTCTTCCTCCCGACCTCTCCAATGATGCAGGCCCTGGAAAGTCGTTGGCGAGGCATTATCCGCGTGGAACGCGGATTGACCCGCATTCGCACTCGTGGGCGCAGGTGCTGTATGCGGTCTCCGGCGTGATGTGGGTCGAAGTCGGGCAGGAAGCGCTCGTCGTGCCGCCGCAGCGCGCGGTGTGGCTGCCACCTGAGTCCACGCATTCGATCCGGATGATGAGCGCCGTCGATATGCGCAATATTTATCTGCGCGAAGCCGACGTGCAACATCTGAGCAAAGTGCCCGACGTGTTCGAAGTGAACGGGCTGCTGCGCGAACTGATCACGATGCTTGCGGAACATGAATCGGAGCGCGACACCCATTATGCCGATCTCGCGTATCGACTCGTCGCGCTCGAACTCGCGCATGCGGGCCGCTATTCGCTTCGTATCCCGCTACCCGATGCGTCGGACCGCAGGTTGGACATGCTTTGTCGCGCCGTTATCGAGAATCCGTCTGTGGAAATCAGTTTTGAACAGCATGCGGGATCGGTCGGCGCAAGCGTGAGAACGTTGGCCCGGTTGTTCTCGCGCGCATTGGGGCTTGGCTTTGCCGAGTGGCGGCGCCAGGTTCAGCTTGCGATTGCATTATCGCGGCTTGCGGAGGGGCAGTCGATCAGTTCGGTCGCGCATGCGCTCGGCTATCGCTTGAGCAGCTTCAGCGACATGTTTAGACGTGAGCTCGGCGTCTCGCCGAGCGAATTTGCGTCGAACCAGACCCTGGCCGGCCCGACAGCCGATGGTGCCGGGCGCGCGGTACCGGACGCGTGAGCCATGCCTCGCCGCCTGTCCGAAACTCGAAAAACGTTGTCCTGACGCGCGGCGCCCGCGGTCCTAGACTTCGTCGTGTCGCTGCTGGCAACCGGACACGGAAGAACACGCAAAGCAGCATTCACCGATCAAGGAGCGAGCGTGAAAGCTATTCAGTTCAAATCGTTTGGCGAGCCGGACGTGCTCGAGTATCTCGAACTTGCAATGCCGCGTGCGGACGCCGGCAACGCGGTCGTGCGTGTAAAGGCTGCATCGATCAATCCGAGCGACGTCAAGAACGTGTCCGGACATTTTTCTCACACGGTGCCGCCGCGCGTGCCGGGCCGCGATTTCAGCGGTGTGGTGGTCGAGGGGCCGGCCGAATGGATCGGCGCCGAAGTGTGGGGCACGGGCGGCGACATCGGCTTTACACGCGATGGCACGCATGCCGAGTACATTCGTGTGCCGGTGGCGTCGCTTGCGCGCAAGCCGGTGAATCTGAGCCATGAACAGGCAGCGTCGATCGGCGTGAATTTCGTCGTCGCGTGGCTTGGCGTGGTGGAATACGCGAAGCTCGAGGCCGGCGAGACGATCGCGGTGATCGGCGCATCGGGCGGCGTGGGCGGCGCCGTCACACAGATCGCGAAGACACGCGGCGCACGCGTGATTGCTGTGGATCGCCATGAGCCGGACCCGAACTCGCCGGCCGGCCGTTTGATTGACGAATATGTCCAGATTGGCGATGACGCGGCTCAACGTGTGAAGATGCTTGCGGCGGGCGGCGTCGATGTCGTATTCGATGCGGTTGGCGGTGTGACGTTTGAACTGGCGCTGGGTCTCGCGAAACGGCGAGGACGCGTGGTCGAGATCAGTGCAACGGGCAAACGGCGCGTCGAATTCGATCTGATCGACTTCTATCACAACGAGACGCAACTGTTCGGGGTCGACAGCGCGAAGCTCGGCGTGGCCGAATCGGCAACGCTGCTAAAGGCACTCGTAGAAGGTTTCGAACAAGGCAAATTCGAGCCGCCGCTGATCGCGCAGTCGTTCCCGCTCGTCGATGCGAAGGCCGCTTATCGGGCCGTTGCGGGAGGGACGCGGGGCCGTGTGGTGCTGCAGATGTGAGCGGGCGATTGCGTCGAGTCGGGGGATTGTTCAGATCGACGCCTATAACATTTCTGCTTCAATGCAGATCGGTGCGCTCGCGAGTACTGTGTTCTGCGCAGTCATGACGTTCGCCACAATCGTGATCGCGCAAACGCGGTTGCTCATTGCCGGAAGACCTCCTGAACGGATTCCTTGAAAAGAGGTGCCAGCCGTGCTGCCAGGTAATCCATAAAAGCCCGCGTGGCCGGAAGAAGGCCACGTCGCGTTGTGAACACAAGGTGAACGATGCTGTCATGTGAATGCCACTCGGGTAGAACCCGAATCAGGCGGCCGTCCGCGAGCGCGTTATTGCAGATCGCCAAAGGGAGGAGTGCTATGCCAGCGCCCGCAATGGCGCTATTTAGAAGGACAGAAAATTCGCTTGTCGCCAGCTTCGGAGAAACCTCGATTATCTCTTCTTTGGTCCCGCATACGAGATTCCATTTCTCGCTTCGAATATCTTCCCCCAGCGACAGGATGGAACATCGTGCCAGGTCGGCAGCCGACGCTGGCATCGTTGTTTTTTCCGCATATCTGGGACTGGCCACCAGAACTCGTCTGCTCAGCCCGATCCTTTTCACAACATAGTTCGCATCGCTATCGAGTTTGTCGCGTATACGCAAAGCCACGTCAAAACCGTCGCCAATGAGATCCACACTGCGATTGGACACCACCATCGAGAGTTGGATGTCCGGGTAGGCTTCCAGAAAGTCCGGAACGATGGATGAAACTGCTGCGAACACCATCCCTGGCGGGCACGCGAATCTCACCGCGCCACGAGGCGCAGCGTTTGCCTTCCGGGCGATCGCGTCAGCGCCCTCCACGCCTGCCACGATGGCCTCGCATTGCTCGTAGACCTCGAGACCGACAGCGGTCACACGGAAGCCTCGGCTCGACCGCTCAATGAGCCGCGCCTGAAGCCGTTCTTCAAGTCGCGCGACCCGCTTGCTTAGAGCGGACTTCGTCACGCGAAGCGCACGTGCGGCTGATGAGAAGCCACGATGCTGCACCACCTTGGCGAAGTAAAAATAGTCGTTCACATCCTGCATGGTGTTCTCGGAGAGGAAACGATGGGTTGCCGATAAGCCGCTTTTTTGACGTTCATTTCTAAAATACCATGCAGGAGTTGAATCACTAGCGTGCCCATGTGGTTCTTAGGATATTGATTCTTCAACAATGCTATTGAAAGTGCAATTTCGGCGGTCTTTATCCGAACGCGCAGGAAGGCGTGCGTGCAATTACCACCGGTGAAATGGACAAATCAAAATGACGAACGCCAAGATCGTGCATCCCGATGAAGGGGAAATCATTCACCCTTTTGGGTTGCATATGAACGTACTCCTGAGCGGTCAGGAAAGTGAGAACGCGACGTCTATCATTCTTGCCACGCATAAGCCGGGCGAAGGACCGCCCCCTCATTTTCACGCCGGCCAGGACGAATGTTTCTTTGTTCTCGAAGGTGAATATGAATTGTTCGTCGCGGGACAGACGCACCGCGCGGGACCCGGAACCCTTGTATTTCTGCCCCGGAATACCGTTCACGGCTTCAGGAATATCGGACCAGGTGACGCGCGGATGCTCGACTGGAGCCTTCCAGCCGGCCAGGACCGGTATTTTCGTACGGTCCATGCGCAGCAGACCGACGGCAGTTTCAATCCGGAGAATATGGGCGAGTTGAGCCGGCAGTTTGACACGTATTTTCCAACTCGATAGCACGATCGCGTTTCCTGGTCTAACCGGTTCGAGTGCCATTTGCTCCGGTTACGGCTAAAACCATAGCCGTAGCTCGCGCGGTTCGGTAAGCGTAACGATTGGATTTACTGGTTGCGCGATGTCGCATATGCCACGCTGGGTGCGGTGCCTGGTGTCTGCATGGCTTGCACCATACGCCTCTCGCGCGAGCAGATCGGTCAGGCCATTTCGGGCGCGCTCGACTTGCGCGAATGGCTAAAGAGGGACTACCCGTTCATCATCCGGCCGCTAGGGTCGCACGCCGGCAAAGGACTGGAAAGGGTATCCAATGAAGAGGAGCTCGGCTGCTATCTGGAGAGGTCGGCGCACGAAGAGTTTTATTTGGCGCCGTTTATCGACTACAGCAGCGCCGATGGGCTGTTTCGCAAATACCGGATTGTCATGATCGACGGAGAACCGTTCATGTGCCACATGGGCATTTCAAAACACTGGATGGTTCATTACCCGTACGAGGAGATGTTGGCCGACGCGAATCGACGCGAAGAGGAAGCGCGCACGATGGCGCGTTTCGATACTGAATTCGTGGTGCACCATCGCGACGCGTTGCGGCAAATCGCGGAATTGACTGGTCTTGAATACATGGGCTTCGATTGCGCCGAGACGCAGGACGGCCGCCTGTTGATTTTCGAGATCGCGACCGGAATGATCGTGCATGATATGGACGACCCGCAACACTTCCCTTACAAGGCGCCTCAAATTCGACGGATCGCGCATGCCTTTGAACAAATGCTGCGGCGCGCGTCGCGTGCGCGGTGAGTCCTTCCCTCCCAAATGCACTCATGGCAACTCATTTGACCGAACAGGAGCAGCAGGTTCTGATGCCGCTCGAGGCCTTGCTGGAGGGCATACGCAGACGCGACCGGGACGCGATGATGGCTCAGGTCATGCCAGAGGGCGGGGCAACGATAATTCGCGCGGGACGCGTGCTTCACTATTCCTTGCGAGCGCTAATCGAAAGGCCGTTTCTGGAAGGCGATGCAGACGAACAGATTTACGATCCGGTGATATTGATCGACCATGACATTGCGGTTATCTGGGCGTCTTACAAGTTTTTTCTGAACGGCGCACTGCACCATTGGGGCACCGACGTCGTTAATCTCGTCTGTCAGGGCGACGGAAAATGGCTCATAGCGGGTATAGCGGACAACAGCAGGACGTAATCCGCGTGGCGACCTTTTACGGCGGCCGCCGTGACGCCGGCAAGGCACGACGTGACGACGCAGTCCGGCCTGCCGCTACGCTTACGCGTTTCCGTCCGTTCCAACGTGCTGCTCGAGCCACGCAAGAAGCTCGCGATTGACGAACGACGGGTTCTCGAGACAAGAGATATGGCCGGCGCCGGGAACCAGCACATGGCGGCAACCGATTGCCTCGGCCATGCGGATCGCCTCCGACGGCGGCCGCGGAATATCGAGTTCGCCGCACATCACCAGTGTGGTCGCAGCGTCGAGCGCGGACAGGCGCGCGACTTCGTCGGGGCGGCCGAAGGTAAGCCGCCCGAGCGGCGCGATCGACTGCCGGATCTGGTCTGCCGAGAACGCCGCGAGCGAACGCTTGAACGAGACGATGAGGTCGCCGTCGGGCGGCGCGCCACGATGGAAGAACAACGGCGCGACCGCGTCGATGATCGGCGCGGGTATGTGCCCGAGCGATTCGATCGTGCTGATGATCTGAGAGTATTGCGCAAGCGTCGCCGCGGGCTCGGCGCCGCGGTCCGAGTCCATGATGACTAGCGCCTTCACGCGCTTCGGTTCACGCAACGCAAGTTCGGATCCCCACATTCCACCGACCGACAAGCCGATGACCGCGCACTGGCTGATATGAAGCGCGTCCAGCAGCTCGCTTGCCTGCGCGGCGAGATCGCCGAAGCTGCGCGTGCTTTCCGGCATCGGTCCCGATTGGCCATGGCCCCACAGATCGGGCACGATGACTCGGTACTGTTGCGACAGCGCTTCGATTTGCGGCTGCCACATCGCCGAGTCCCACAAGTAACTGTGTCCGAGCAGTACCGGAAAACCGCTGCCTTGAATCCGATAGTGCAACTGCTGTTCTGCGATGGTAATGAATGGCATGTCGATAGGGCGTGACGGGTGTGATTCGAAGGTCAGATTCGAGCGGCAGAAATTCTGCCTGAAAAGCGTATTGACGAAAAGTTAAAAAGAAGACGTAAGCTCGCCGAGCGTGGCTCGTTTGCGTGCTTTTCGGTGAAGCCGCCCGCTATCGATCGACATCCGGAAATGCCGGCTGAATCCGTTGTCTTTACAACGCGCATATGCCGATGCATTTGATCAGGTTTGAGGTTATCGGAGTGTCGGCTGTTGAACGACGTTATTGTAAGACTTTATTCAAAAAAATTTTGACTGTATGCGAACTTAAATCTCTTTTACCTGCAATTCAAAAATGACGGATATCGAATGATTGGGCAAAATTTCAAATTTGAATAACATTCAATCTACTGGCACTTTTAAAGCATGGTCCGGTTGTTATACGAACTATTCGCGTTGTATTTAGCGCGTAACAATCCGAACCAATTTGAGAAAGGCCATGGAAGCTCAACAGAAGGCGTTAAAAACAGGATTCGTTGAAATGGCCGTAGCGGTCTGTATCGGCTTCACCGCAAATACGGCAACGGCAGCATTGGGTGACTTTCCGTTGACCGGCGCCGATCCTCGCGTGGCCTCCAGTGTCATGGGAGCGGCCCGGGTGGCGAAGGCAGCGATGTCCTTGCAGGGCGACGCCGCAACCTCTTCCGCAAATGCACTGTATAGCGTGAACGTCGTCACACTAAATTCGGGCACCGTTGTGCGCGAATTCGTCGCGACGTCCAGCCAGAAGGTATTCGCGCTTATCTGGAATGGTCCGCGCACGCCGGATTATGCGGACATCCTCGGCGCCTATTCGGAACGCTATCTGAGGCCTTCGAGCGCTGACGTAATCCATGTGGGTGGTTTGAGCCAACGAAGCCTCAGTTCGCAGGATCTGGTCGTGCAGTCGATGGGGCATCCCGGCCGATTCAGTGGCTCCGCATATCTTCCGCGCGAAATTCCGGCCGGCGTTTCCCTTTCCGAACTTCAATAATCGGGGCCGACATGAAAAAGCTGATTGCAGTTCTCGCCTTCGGTCTGGCGCTCGCGGGTTGCGGCGGCGGCGGTGGCGGTGCGGGTGGCGCGGTGAGCCAGATTTCCAGCCAGAATCTGGCCGCCAATTCGGTCAACGTGACGGTGGACAGCAAATTCGGATTTGTGAACGCGCCGTACGTCACCCTGACCATCTGTGCGCCAGGCACAGGCAATTGCGCCACGATCGACCATGTTCTGGTCGATACGGCTTCCGTGGGTTTGCGTCTTCTGCGTTCGGCGGTGCCGGCTTCGCTAGGCCTTGCCGACGCAAAGGACTCGGCGCAAGGCAATACGATGGCCGAATGCGCCGAGTTCGCTGCCGGGGTTGCATGGGGGCCGATTTCGAAGGTCGACCTGAAGATTGCCGGCGAAACGGCGCCGTCGTTGCCGATTCAGATCGTTGACGACTCGTTTGCCTCGGTTCCCGCCGATTGTTCGAGCGCGGGCCCCGATATGGCTGCGAAAGGCGCTGCATCGTTCGGCGGCAACGGTCTGATTGGCCTGAACGTGATCCGTCACGATTGCCAGACCTCGTGCCAGTCTCCGGCCGCATCGATCTACTACGATTGCGCGGGCGCGAATTGCACCGGAGTTGCGGTGTCGCTCGCGGAACAGTTACCCAATCCGGTCATACAGTTTGTAACCGATAACAACGGTGTGACGCTGAACTTTCCCGCAGTCGGCGAAGGCGGCCAGAGCACGGTTTCCGGCACGATGACCTTCGGGATCAACACGCAGGGCAACAACATCTTGCCGTCGACCGCGCAGCAGATGACCACCACCGTGTTCGGCGAGGTGACCGCGAGTTTCAACGGCCTGCCGATGCCGGGCTTCGTCGACTCGGGTTCGAGCGCGTACTTTATCGTGGACCCGTCGATTGGGCAGTGTCCGTCGAGCTTTTCGAGCCTGCCCTGGTTCTGTCCGACTGCTCCTGCAACGCTTTCGGCGTCGCTGCAAAGCGAGAGCGGCGCCACGCTTGGTGTTTCGTTCACGCTGTTCAACACGGAGTCCGAACTCGGTAATGGCTTGAACGCAGCGCATGAAGGCATCGGCCAGAACCTCGGATTGTTTGGAGCGGGCGAACTGGATCTGGGTATGCCCTTCATCTACGGCAAGCGCATTACTTTTGGCATTCAGGGTAGCGATGATTTCTCGTCAGGCACGCAACCGTTCTTTGCGATTCAGTCGTGAACGGCACCGGGAATGCCGCACGGCGATCCGGCGGGGCGGGGTCGATCAGCTCACGTACCGAGTGTCGCCCGGGTGCGGGTCGGGCGGCCGGTGAGCGGCGACTGCTGCGTACCGGTCGCGCACGCGCGGGCCTCGATCGACGCAATGTAACGGACTCAACCGGAAACCTGCTCTGCAGCGACATCGTTGCAGGCCGGCTCAAGCGCCGCGCGGTCCGTTCCGCGGTAGAGCGAACTTTCATTTCCAACCGTTAACCGTCAACACCGCGATTTGAAGGTTATGCATAGACCTTTACTGCTTGCGCGAGATAAAGCAGCAGTATCGGAACATCGTAGTACCTCCCGCTACTGTCATCAGCCGCGAAGGTTTGCGAAAGCGGTATGTCAGTCACGCCACGTTGCACAGGTTTCCTGAGGCCAACCCCTTTCTCGCTTGCAGTAACTCTTATAATAAGAGTATATTGCCTCCATGCACTACCGATGCGTGCCCCACGCGGCGACCGCGAAACGATCGACTGCATATGGATCGACGTGGTATGGAGCTATGGGTGGACGCTAGACGTTTCTGATTTCAATTGGAGAGCCCCATGGAGCGGAGCCAGACCGGCTATTCCGGTAACCGTGTGCTTGCGCTTGCTGTCAGCGTGACGGTGGCCAGCCTCTGGTTTGCTGTAGTTATCGCTGTGCCAGAACTTCAACGTTGGTGGTTATCGGTAATCGCCGTTTGTGCCGTTGTACCGCTGTTGCTGCTCGGCGGAGCATGGAAAGCGCTTGCACGCACCTCTCTCACAGCATCACAGCGACTGACGACCTGGATGGCCATCGCAATCCCGCTCACGCTGTGGCTTGGCGCAGCTTGGGTAATCGCCTCAATGGGGCTTCTTCTGCCAGGCACAGTTCGGATTCCTCTACTGCCGCTGCTCGTCATTTTCCCGACTGCAATCGCTATTGCAGTGCTTGGGCACTCAGTTCATGTAAGCAAGCTGCTCGATGTTACGCCCGCTGCCTGGTTGATCGGCATTCAATCCTACCGGGTTGTCGGTGCGGTGTTTTTCCTGGGATGGATGGCAGGGACAATGCCAGGCGTTTTCGCCTGGCCCGCCGGAATCGGCGACGTTATAACGGGGCTGATGGCATTGCCTATCGCGACGGCGATCGCAAGCAGGCGGCCAGGCAGTACGCGCGCGACCTTGCTTTGGAACGCGTTTGGTTTGGGCGACCTGGTCCTTGCGATCCTTTTAGGTGCGCTGACGTCGCCGGGGCCACTTCAACATCTAAGCTTCGAACATCCAAATTTAGGAATCGGAGCGTACCCCTACGCCATTATTCCCGCTTTCATCGTTCCGGGTTCTTTCGTACTACATGCCTTGTCGCTGCGCCAATTGTTAAAACGCCCCCGTTCCAGCGACATGATTTCGCCCGCTTCAATTCGTCGATCAGACGAAATTCTGTGACCCTGATTTATGGAGCCGATGTCCCGATTACTTTGCGGTATCCGAACCGCCGGAGATGAAATCAAATGACTGACATGAACAACGCCGCTCGACGGGGTTTCCTGAAGACGGCGGTAGCGCTGGGAGGGACATCCGCACTTGCGGTGCTCGCGATTCCCACGCGCGCCGAGGAGCTCCCGCAATCTGACGTTTCATTGACCGCTCTTAAGGACACACCGCCAGGTTCCGGCGAAAAGGTAACCGTCGAGCGCCGTGGTTCAATCGTCCTCCTTGGCATTAATCGTCCCGACTTCCAGAATCGCGTCGATCCCGACACATTCAAAGAGCTGGCCCAAGCCTACTATAACTACGACCGCGATCCTTCATTGCGTGCTGCAGTTCTGTTCGGACACGGTGAGAATTTCTCGAGAGGTATCGATGTTGACGGTTTCCGATCGCTAGGCGGAAAACCTCCGATATCGCAGGCGGACGCCATCAACCCGCTCGCGACAACGCCGGGGCCGCGCCTTACAAAACCTCTCGTTGTCGCTGTCCACGGTGACACCTGGAACATGGGTCATGAACTGTTCCTCGTCGCCGATATCCGGATTGCTTCGGCCGACACCCGCTTCGCACAGGATGAGAATACACATGGACGTTTTCCCGGAGGAGGCTCTACAGTTCGGTTCGTTCGCGAGTCGGGATGGGCGAACGCCATGCGCTATATCCTGACCGGCGACCATTGGAGCGCTGAAGAAGCACATCGTATGGGAGAGGTGCAGGTGATCGTGCCCGACGCAAAGGCTGCGTTAGACACGGCGATTCAGATGGCCAACAAAATTGCTGATTGCGCACCACTTGGCATCAAGACTTCTTTGGCATCGGCTCGCCTTGCAATCGATCCTTCCGAACAGGAAGCCTTGTTCAAGCTCTCTACGCAATATCGCGCATTCTTCCAGACACACGATTTTCTGGAAGGTCGCAGAGCCGAGATTGAAGGTCGCAAACCGGTCTACGACGGAAAATGAACGGGGCGCTACCGTGAGCGTGACTTTCGTTGCCCGATCGGACGGCGTGCCGGTTCGCGGGACAACCCATGTTCGACTACTCGTTGCTCGCGACGTCGCGCCGCATGTGACAACCGCCAGCGTACGAGATCGTCCGCGCCGGGTCCTTCCTTGATACCCAGATCCTGGGCGCCGAGCCGCTCGCCTGTTTTCTGATCGATGAAACACCATCCCACGTCGGCGCCCGTTTTCAGATTCACGAACTTTAGCGGCGGCGCTGAAGCGCCCGAGACCTGCCAGCGGTCTCCAATCTGGGAAAGCATCAGCATGACCGGGGCGATTTGCCTGCCCTTGTCGGTCAGGAAGTACTCGTGCCTTTCCGGGTTCGTCTGGTAGAGCCGGCGTTCGACAAGGCCATTTGCCTCCAGGTGTTTAAGTCGGTCGCTGAGCGTGGCGTTGGTCACCCCGGATGATTGGCGAAAGTCGTCATACCGGCTGAGGCCGAAGACGAGGTCGCGCAGGATCAGTAAACCCCAACGATCGCCGATCGCCGCCATCACCCCGGCGATTGAACACACCATTCCATCGAAACCCTTCGAGCGCATGGTCACTACCCCTCGTTAACCTTAACAACCTTAATGGTCGCACAACTCTCATTATAAGAGCTGGCGCGATGCGGTTGATTGACGTACTGATCGACGAATGGTGTGGTTGTTCCTTTGTAACTCTTATTATAAGATTGACATGCTATGTGGTGTTGGACGATGAATGTCCGGCAATTCTTTTGATCGCATCTATGGAGTATCGATGACCTCCTACACTACCTCCAGGATCTTCGTTGTTGGCGGCACTGGCGCTCAAGGCTTGCCGGTAATCAACGCGCTGGTCGGCGACGGAAAGTACTCTGTCCGAGCGCTCAGCCGCGATCCTCATTCGCGTCGCGCAAAAGCGCTCACTGGACTTGGCGACGTGTCCATTTTCGAGGGAACGTTCGCGGACGACGGCGTCCTGCGGGAAGGATTCCGTGGTTGCGATGGGGCATACATCAATCTCGACGGCTTCAATACCGGTGAAAAGACCGAGGTTTACTGGGCTATCCGTAGCTACGAGATCGCTATAGAAGAAGGCATCCGTTTTTTCGTTTACGGCAATCTTGACTACGCGCTCAAGAAGTCGGGTTACGATTCGCGATTCCGCGCCGGCCACTATGACGGTAAGGGTCGCATAGGTGAATGGATCCTGGCTCAAAACGAGGCGAACAAGGACAGAATGGGCGCGGCTTTGCTTACCACGGGGCCATACATGGAGATGGTGATCTCGGCAATGACACCGATGACGCCCTCTGTAGAAGATGGCGTGGTGGTCTGGAAAGTCCCGCTCGGCAATGGGTCCGTGCCGCACGTCGCCCTCGATGATTGTGGATACTACGCGCGGTGGCTCTTCGATAACGCTGAGCGCGCGAATGGGATGAATCTCGAAGTCGCTGTCGAGCATATCAAATATCGAGACCTTGCTGCGGCGTTCGAGAAGGTGACGGGACATCCGGCGCGGTACATCGATACTGACCTGGACACATACTGGAGCGGTGCGCTCGGAATGGCAGCTGCATTGCCTGCCGGGTACAACGCCGATATCAGCGACAAAAGCACCATGAGTTTCAGGGACAATTTCACCGGCTTCTGGAACATCTGGAAACACGGTGTTGTTCAGCGAGACTATGCATTGCTGGACGAAATCCATCCGAATCGGATCAGAAGCGTTGAACAGTGGCTAAGGCGCGAAGATCAGCTGGGAAAAGCGCACGGGAAAGGAAGCCTTTGGGAGCGGGTCCAACCCGAGAACCTGTATAAGTCAACGCCGCTGCTAAAGCTGACCGAGGACCGGAGGATGGGGAAGCTTTAGACGCTGGCGCGGTGGATGGTGCCGGAGTGCGCTCCCGTCCGGATTCTTTTCCCGAGCACAATAGACAACCTTAAATTTCTCTTCATGATTCCGCTTGCGTAGAGCAATCCTCGCTTCGCTATGCTTGTTCACACGCACTCCTGCTCAACCTGCTTGTGCGGGAGCCCTTCGAAAAGACTGTTGTGGGTTCGGATAGGAGACTTCACAATGAACGCATGTCTTAAAGCGTGGATCGGCGTGTGTATGACCGCGAGCGCCTTATTGCCAGTGTGCGCGCACGCGCAGACTTCATCCGCAAGCGAGACTCTTACGACGAGCCAGACTGCACAAGCGACTCCGCCGGCCCCGAATCAGTCAGGCAATTGGCAACCGTATGCATCGAGCGGGGAGACACGGGCACAGGTTTACCAGGATCTGGTGCATGCGGAGCAGGACGGCCAGATCAAGTATCTCGACCGGACGATTTACGCACACCACTAGAGCGCTTCAGGCGCGCATCAGCGACGGCGGCGTTGTCAAATGAGTGGGATCGTGCGCGGTCACGGCCTCGTAGTGACCGAGCTGATCCCATACCACGAGCCGATGGGTATAGTCCCGGTTCGCCGTGCTCGACCCGCGGACTGTTCCCAGTCGTACAACATCGGCATCGCCGAGACCTGCCTGTACCACTCCGACCTTGACATTCACGTCATAGCGCTCGTTGATGAGATCTAGAAGCGTCGATGCGCTGCTGTTGCTACCTGTATCGAAAAACAGCATCTTGCCGCGCTCATTCGGGCGGTTCGGCTGGCTGCGGCGCACTTCGTCGACCGCGTCGTCGTATCTTGCGCGAATCTCGCCGACTTCGTCGTCCAGTGCCTTACCCTGCAAATGAGGCCTCAACTGCTGAACGAGCGAATAGATTGCGCAATTGTTGCCGGAACCGGAATTAGGAATGCTCTCCAATCCGTTGCGTTCGAGATGGCGGCGGAACGCCTGGTTGTTATCCGACTGCCCGCTTAGTTCTGAATCGCGGCGGCTGCGCTCTACTTCCGGCGGCTCGCACTCGACCGATTTTTCCAGCAGTGGCCGCTGATCGGTGGCCTCGAGCTGGAAGTGCGCGCGAGTGCCTGCCGGCCTTGATGGTTCGTCCTGCACGGCGGTCGCGTCGTCGTCGCACGCGAGCGTGCGAAAGGCGTGATCCTGCCGGCTACGGCGAATCGCTTCGGCAAGCGCGGACTTGTTGGCCGCGTTAAGTTCGTCATGCGAACCGGTGCTGATCGCGTCCTGTTGTTCCCGCGTGACAAAACGGCTGTAGTCGGGCGCTCGCCGGCCGCCGTTCAACTGCTGCAGCCCGCATAGCGGACTGTGCTGGGCGATCGCCGGAGTGGCCGACGTATATACCGGTGCATACGCCAGCATATGCGGTTTGTCCGGCATTTGATCGAAGCTCGGCAAAACATCGTCGACATGTTCGCCGAGGCTGGATTTATCAAGGTCGTGCAGCATGGGTGAACGCTCGAAGCGCGCGGCGGAAGCGCGATGACCCGCGTCTGAAGTGTAGGGCGGGCGTGGCGCGTGGCGTGAATCGATGCGCGAAGCGCGCGTCAATCACGCGAATCATGTTCTTTTCGACCCGAGGAGACCGGGACGCTGACCTCCACCTCGGCGTTATGCCGCGGCGACAGGGTCGAGTGCCGGACGCGGCGCCTTTCTCGCGACGACCCGGTGTGAAATGACCGGCGCTGGCTCATGCGGCGCACGCGTAATCGCGAAAAGCAGCGCGTCGCCTGCGGGCAGATGCCGGTTGGGCCGCGGCTCCCAGTTCGCAAGCCGGCCCTCGAGCGTAAAACCGAGGCGCGTCATCGTACTGGCTGCGGCGCCTTCGGGTGCGCAATACGCATGGATGCGACAAAGCTGCGGCTGTGCAAGCAGCCAGCCGATCAGCCTCAGCAGCGCGGCAAGACCGGCGCGGCGCCGGCGGTGGCCTTCGCGCCGGCTCGTAATCACGCCGATCTCCGCGCGCGGCGGCGCCGGTTGCAGTTCGACCGCGGCGACGAGGCGTCCGCTTTGCAGATCCTCCATCGCCCATGTAAAACAGGTTCTGCTGTTCCAGCCCAGCTGGCAACTGCGGATGAAAAGTCGCGTGTCGTCGACATGACGGTGGGTCGGAAACGGCAGCCACTCGGTGACGGCCGGATCGCCAAGCAACGTTTCGAAGAGCGCATCCGCATCGGCGTCGGTGAAAGGCCGCAGCCTGATGTCGTCGGTTTCGATGGTGGCCGGTGGACAAAAGGTGTTCATCGACGTGCCTCTTTCATCGCGAGAGCGTCTCGGACGGCGCTTCCTTGAACATCTTCCGATACCCGTTGAGTAGCGTCGAGCGATGCTGCACGCCCCAGCGGTTGGCGATCTGCAACACGCTGGCCGAATGAGAGTCGCTGACCATCAGTTCCTCGCGGATATGCTCCATCCGCTTGTTGCGGATCAGCTCGCTCGGCGACACGCCGAGGTGTGCCTTGAATGCGGCCTGCAAGGCTCGATCGGTGACGCCGATATGCGTCGCGACGTCGCGCACGGACAGGTCCGCGCGTTCGAGATTGTCGACAAGGTAGCGATACGCACGACGATATTTGCCGGGCAGCCGCGCGCTGATGTCGTCGGGCGCGGGCTGTGTCTGTTCGGCCGGCGTGGCAGGCAGCGCGACGCTGTCGGCGCGCACATGCCTGATCGACATCAGCGCGTAGCGGCCGTACCACTGCGCGTGGTCGCCAAGACGCCCTTGCTGCTGTCGAACCTTCGCCTGGCAATACAGGTACTCGAGATACCAGCGCGCGTGCTGTACGCCTTGCATAGGGGAGTCGCGAAACATATGCAGCATCGTTTCGGCGACATGCGGCGCTTTGCCCGCGAGCGCGCCGAGAGCGACTTCGAGACGCAGACTGCGGTGATAGTCGTCGAGTCCCGCGCTCTGGCTCCAGCGCAAATGCGCGTCGATCTGGCCGAGCGCTGCGTGGCTGCCCCGTGCGAGGGCCTGCAAGTGATGCAGGTAGTCGATTCGCCGCGTGAGCACCGCGATGGCGGGGGTGCTGTCGTCCGCCAGTGTAGGCATTCCATCGCCGACGTGCGCCGGCATGAATTCGGCGATGACCGATTGCCAGTAGATGTGATCGGCAAGCGGTTCGGTCGAGCGCAGCCGGTACTGCACGAGCAGATCGTGGCGCAGCGTGTCGACGAGCCTGCGCCAGCGGAAGTCCGGCGCGAGCGCGGCGAGCGCGGACATTGCTTCGAGACGCTTGCGCACGCCGTCGAGGCGGCCTAGATGGAACAGCACGAGCGCGGCGCCGACGAGGCTTTCGAGGCGTTGCTCGTTGCTTGCCTCGTCATCGTCGGCGATGCGCTTGAAGCACATCAGAGCGGTGCCGAGATGGTTCTGGAATAGCGCCTGCCAGCCCGCATTGCGACACAGCGCGGCGCGGATCGCGCTGCGTTCGCCGCGCATGGCTTTTTGCGCCAACCGGTACGTTTCCTCGGCATCCTCATAGCGGCCGAGCACGAGCTGCACATCGGCGTATGCCTGCAGTTCCGCCTGGCTCGGCGCATCGTCGGGCCGTTCGTGATCGACGCGCGCGGCGGCGACGGCAGCCGCGTCGTGAAACTGGCCGGCGAGCATCTTCGTGCTGAACGACGCAGCGGCGTGCGCCGATGAGAGAGCCGACGTAACCGCGAAGTACAAGGTGGACGACATGGAGCGCTCCTGCAGGAATGTTCGTGATGGGAAACGACGTTTAGGTTGCATCGTTCGTTGGCAGCATCGTTGCATTCAGTGCGGGCGGGCTCAGCAATTTTTGACGTTCTGTTACTTTCGGCGTTACCTGGCGAAGTGGTGTGGCTCATGACGCGAGCGTCTAATGCCTCGTGAGCTGGTAGAGCATGTCGCTGCAGTGCTGCGCAAACTGCAGAATGCTGCCGACGACATTAACCATGAATTTGCCGAGCATCCCCATGCCTTTCGTCATCCTCTCGACGTCCTGCAGCAGTTGATACCGCTCGGGCGAGAGATAGGGCGGCGGCGCGACGTCGGCTGGCGAATAGGGCGGTGGCGATTCGAGCTGCTGCATGTGTGGCGGTGGCCCAGGCGGCGCCGCATAGCGCCCGGGCTGAGGCGGTGGCGAATAAGCCGGTGGCATCGAATCGTGATCTTTAATGTGGGTTTCACTGATCTCGTCCGCCTCATGACCCTCGACGTGGGCGTCGTCGACCTTGTTCGCTTGCGATGGAAGGGATCCCTTTCTTTCGATCGAATCTTCGGCGCGAGTGTTGTGCACCGTGAATGCGCTCGCCCCCAGCGGTGGGTTGACTGGTTTATCGATGGCCGGGCTGATCGAGCGGTCGATAATGGGACTGTGTGCTCTGCTGTCCAGTTGCCTGACGATGGCGGGATCCGCAGGCCTGCGCGGCGACGGAGCGATGAGTGGCGAACGCGAACGTATATCGAACGGCGAAGGCGAACGCGAATCGAGCGGCGACGGCGAACGCACGTCGTTCGATCTCGTTCGCGATGGCAATCGCGATACGCGGATGCTCGGACGACGCTGTTGCCCGACCGGCGTATGCGCATCGTTCCCGGTGTCGCGCATCAGAGGGGCAAGCGTTGCGCCGACTTGCATCGTCTTTGATTCGAGGCGCGTGCTGCCGGGCCGCGCAAGCTGCTTGCCGTGCTCGGGCGTTAGATCTTCCGGAATATCGACGCCCGACACTGGAGCCGTTGTGTTCGAGGTGGCTTCTGTCAACACGTGTTTCTCGCTGAAAAGAGGTCATGGCATTTGCGGTGGCCTTCGAATGGCGCGCACGGGTGCCGATGACGCGGTTATAGGCGAGTGACGTGGGTGGGCGGCGTGCCGCGTGCGAAGCCGCGCGACACGACGCGAACCGGCATGCGGCGGCGGCGCCTGCCTCGCCGAACGGTCCGAAGCGCCTGGCGGCGACGCGAAGCGGCAAGCGTAGCCGGTCTGGATTCCGATGGACAGCCTCGTTGCGGATCGCTAATTTTCATCGCGACGCCCGCCGGCCCGCACGGATCGTCAGTGCGCGATGCGGCCCCGCAACTTTCAACGATCAAAGGACTGAAGATGAATCGCAGACGCTGCTGTTATGCGCATCGTCAGCCGCCTCGCGGCAGTGCACGAATCACGTTGCACGCGGTGCTTGTATGCGCGCTTGTTTTCCTGAGCCGCCCCGCGTTCGCGGATTGCTTCGATAGTGCGGCGTCGTACCAGGGTGTGAGCGCGACGATACTGCGCGCGATTGCCTGGGTGGAGTCGCGTGGCAATCCTGCAGCCGAGCATCGAAACGCAAACGGCTCTGTCGACATCGGCGAATTGCAGATCAATTCGGTACATCTACGCGAGCTGGCCCGTTTCGGTATCGGCGTGTTGGCGCTTCACGACGAATGTGTGAACGTTTATGTCGCCGCGTGGCACCTAAAGAAAAAGATGATCAAGTACGGCAACACGTGGGATGCGATCGGCGCGTATCACTCGGAAACGCCGAGGCAACGCGATGCCTACGTACGCTCGATCAAGTCGACGCTGGAGCGCTGGGGCGTGTTGCCGCTGTCGCGCTGACGCGACAGCGGCAACACAGCATGCGCGCAATTCACGATATCGCCGAACAGGAAACCGACGATGTTTATCAGGAATGCTTGGTATGTCGCAGCGTGGAGCGCTGAAGTGGTCGCGGATCGACCTTTCGCGCGCACGCTGCTCGAGGAGCCAGTCGTGCTGTTTCGCGATCCGCAAGGCCGCGCGCATGCGCTCGCGGACCGCTGTCCCCATCGCTTCGCGCCGCTGCATAAGGGCGATGTGCGCGATGGCACGGTCGGCTGCGCCTATCATGGTCTGCGCTTCGACGGGACCGGCCGCTGCACGTTGAATCCGCACGGCGACGGCCGTATTCCGGAGGCTGCGCGCGTACGCAGCTATCCGGTGCTCGAGCGTTATGGAGCGATATGGATCTGGATGGGCGAGCCGGCGCGCGCCGAGGGCGCGCCCGCCGCGCTGCCGGATTTTTCGTTCGTCGATCCCGAGCACAACGAGGTGAGCACTGGCTATCTGCTGACGCACGCGCACTATCAGTTGAGCGCCGACAATCTGCTGGACCTCAGCCATTTTCAGTATTTGCATCCGGACACGCTCGGCAGCCCGGCGATTGCGGGCGATCCGGGCCGCTTCAGCGAGTCTGGCGAGACGGTCAGATCGCACCGGCGTACCGAGGCGGAGCAACTGCCGTCGTTCATCGCACGCGCATTCGGCGTGCCGGACGGCATGTGCGTCGACCGTCGGTTCGAAGTGCGCTGGGACCCGCCCGGGCTCATGGCGATTGACATTCGCGTGGCGCCAACGGGCGTGACGTATGGGCGCGAGTCGCGTTCGGCTCATCTGCTGACGCCCGAGACCTCCGCTAGCACGCACTATTTTTTTGCGTTCGGTCTGCCGAAGACGCTCGGTCCGGCTGCGCGCACGCTCGTCGACTATGCGCTCGCCGGGCTCGTTACGCCGTTTCGCAATGAAGATCTGCCGATGCTCGAGGCGCAGCAGGCAGCGCTGGGAGACAGCGGCTTCTGGGAGCGGCAGCCCGTGTTGCTGCCGATCGACGGCGGCGCAATTCGCGCGCGCCGCATCATGGAGCGCAAGCTTGCCGAGGAGGCGCAATGCTCGAACGCGTGAGTGGCGCAAACGCGCCTGTAACGGCGCCGCTATCCCGCGGTGCGGCGAACCCGGCCGCTCTTGACGGTCCCGCAAAATTCACCGCCGGCCCGCCGGCGGTGCGCAACCTGAACGAACTGTGGCTCCGCTGCATTCTCGATGTGCTCGCCGGCACGGGCGTGCGGCGCGCGGTGCTGTGCCCTGGCGGGCGCTCGTCGGCGATGGTGATGGCCGTGCACGGCGATCCGCGCTTTGCCGATACGCTTGTCTTTGCTGACGAGCGCAGCGCCGCGTACGCCGCGGTCGGCATGATGAAGGCCACGGGCGAACCGGTGCTGATGGTCACGACATCGGGTTCCGCGGTGGCGAACGCGGTGCCGGCGCTGACCGAAGCCGACGAGTGCGGGTTGCCGCTCCTGCTGTTGACCTGCGATCGTCCGCGCGCGTTGCGCAACAGCGGCTTCGGCCAGATGATCGATCACCTCGGCGCGTGCCGTGCGTTCGTTCGTGCGAATGTCGATCTGCACGATCCGGTCGCGGACCGTGCCGCGCTCGCCGCGCTGCGGCGCGACGTGGCCGCGGTGCTGGCCGAAGCGCACGGCGTGCGTCCCGGCCCGGTGCACGTGAATATCCCGCTTGCGGGCCGCTATGATGCGACCGAACCGCATCCGGTGCCAGCCGATGTGCTGCATGAAGCCGGCCATGCGGAGGCGCCGCCTGCGCCGCCACCGCGAGAGGGCAACAACATCGGCGCACTTGCGGCCCGGCTCGGTCTGCGTCCGGGGATGCGCGCGCTGGTGGTGGCCGGGCCCGACTGCGACGTGCCGCTCGCGTGGCTCACGGAGTTCGTTCGCGAGTCTGGTTTACCGGTTCTGGCTGACACCGGCAGCGGCTTGCGCGGCAGCGGGTTCGAGCACGTGCTCAATGGCCACGACGCGCTTGCGTTGCGGCGCGCGGTGACGCGCGAGCCCCCCGAGCTGCTGATCCGCTTCGGCCTCGCGCCGGTGATGCCCGTGGTGCAGGACTACCTCGAAGCGCACCCGTGCCCGACGATCAAGGTGTCCGCGGCGCGCCGCGAACGCGACTATCTGCATCCGCGCTTCGAGCCGCTCATCGGGCCTGTACGCGCCGAGTTGCGCGAACTCGCGGCCGCGCTTGCGGACGGCGACGAACGATGGCGTCGCGAATGGCAGGCGGCGGCAAGCGAAGCCGCGGCGGTGCGCCGCGAGGCGGTGGAAGGACTCGACTGGGGCGAGCTGCCGGCGATGCGCGAACTCTACGCGCACGACGGCTTCGCGTTTCTACATCTCGGCAATTCGATGTCGATCCGGCACGCCGATCTGTTGTACGACACGCGGTCGAATCGGCAGGCCGTCTATGCGAATCGCGGCGTCTGGGGGATCGACGGTACGCTCAGCACCTTCCTCGGCGAGGCGCGCGCCCGCGCAGACGCCGGCATGCTCGTGCTCGGCGATCAGGCATTCCTGCACGATTTGCCAGCGCTTGCCACCGCGCAGCGCATCACGACGCCAGCATGCGTGTGCGTGCTCGACAACGGCGGTGGCGCAATCTTCGACTTTCTGCCGCTTGCCCGGTTGCGCGGCTACGAAACCGCGATTCGCAATCCTTATGCCTTCGACACCTCGCGCATGGCGTCGGCGTTCGGCTTGTGGCACGCGCGTGCATCCAACCGCGAGGAACTGCGAGCGGCACTCGATGCGGCGTGTACGCGCGCCGGCGTCACCGTGCTGGAGGTGCGCGTCGAGCCGTCGTCAGGGGTGACCGGCATGCGCCAGGTGGCCCTTGCGTTGCGGGCTGCCGTCTTCGCTACGTCACGAGGTGTACTGAGTTCATGAGCTGCAATTTCAATCATCGAATGGCGCGTCAACTGCGCTTTCTCGGCGCGGCCGAGCCCGACAGCGTGTTTCTCGACGATCTGCAGCAGCTGATCGACATCACGCGCACCACCGCTCGCGTGCGCGCGACGCGACGGCGCGGCGAGCCGCTGCGCATGCTGCTGCTCGGCTACGTCGGCGCCGGCAACACGGGTGCGGATCTGCGCGCGATCGAAATCATCCGGCAGATGCGGCGCCTTTTCGCCGGGCGCACGCTCGACATTGCGCTATTCGGCTGCGGCGATCTGATCGATCATCCGGTACTCGCGTCGGTCGAACGGCTGCAGCCCGAGTCGCTGTATGTGCCGGACGCGCTCGATGCCGCGCTGCGGCGCTTCGACGTGGTGCTCAATGTGGAGGGCTCGACGTACACGTCCAAGTTTTCCGATGCGCTCGCCGGCATGTTGATCGGCGGCGTGGCGTTTGCCGACGCACACGGTGCGCTCGCCTGCGCATACGGCGTCGATGCGGGCGCGATGACGCCGCGGCTCGCGCGCTTCGCGGCGGTGAACGCCGCGCGCGCCGCCGTGTTCTGCCGCAGCGCGGGCGCTGCGCGCCAACTGGCGGCGCTCGGCATCGACACGCGCATGGGGGCCGACAGTGCATGGGGGTTCCGCGCCACGCAACCGGCAGCGCGCGAAGCCCCCTATGCGGCGCTCTGTCCCAACAACCCGTACTGGTGGCCCGTGCAGACCGATGTGCGCCGGGCGTATCGGCTCGACGGCAGCGACGTCCAGTCGCCGTTGCGTCACGGGCCGCTTACGTTTCATACGTGGGACGACGAGCGTGCGCGGCGCTTTTCCGCCTATAAGGCCAGCTTTGCCATGTTGGCGGCCGGGTTGCGCGCGCAAGGCATCGAGCCTGTGCTGGTCGCGATGGAGCGCCTCGATCTGGCGGCTTGCGACGAAATCGCCGCACTGCTGCCGTTTCCGGTGCGCATCGTCGCACGCGGGCGCGAGACGCTCGATGCGGTGGCCGCCACGGTCGGTCATGCGCGCTGTGTGGTGACCACGCGCTTTCATGCGGCGGTGCTGGCCATCGCGCACGGCGTGCCGGCTGTCGGCGTGTCGATGGATGAGCGCATCGAGCAGTTGTTCGACGAAGCGGGCGTGAGCGGCTGGAATTTCAGTTGCGACGATCCGCATTTCGGCGCACGGGCGCTGGCGCGCCTCGCATCGTGCGCCGGCGATCGCGAGCGTCTACGCGGCGCGTACGAGCGATTCGCCGCCGTGCAGCGGCAACGTTTCGACGACATGGGCCGGGCGCTGCGCGCGTCCGTCGACGCGTTCGTCGATCATTGAAGGCACGCCGCGCCCGTTGCGATTCCCGCCACGGCACGGCCGCGCGGCTCGCGCGCAAGTCGCGAGCCGCGACCGTTGCTACATGAGGTTGTGCAGAATCGAGCCGCCCGGGTTCAGCAGATTGAGCCCGGACCCCATCACACTGCCGAACGAGTGGCTGACCGTCGGGTCGAGCAGCGTGCTCACCGGATTCGGCAACAGGCCGCCGAGGGAAAACACCTGTGCCGCGTCGTACTCGCGACCGGCCTTCTTCGGATCGGACGAGTCGCCATCGAGCGCGCCCCCCGTCTGGTTCGCGATCGCATAAGCGCCGGCCGACGTGCCCGTATGCCCTTTCGACGTGAAGTCGTACTCGTGCGCAGCCGGTCCTTGGGTCAACAGTTGCGAGGCCTGCTGCTTCGTGATTTCGCCGCGATTGATAGCCATCTGCAAGTTGTTGATCACATCCTTCTTCTTTTTCGGGTCGTTCGCGTTCTTGTCGAACTGCGCGGCGGCGTCCGGATTCTTGCTCTTCCACGCATCGAGCGCGGACTGGTACTGCGGGTTGTTCTCTCCGGGCGTCATCGAGTTCTGCATATACGTCATCACCTGCGTGGTGTACTTGTCGATGTATTTCTGCGCCTCGTCGCCGAGCTTGTTACTGTAGTCGGCGATGTTGTTCATCATGTCGCTCATGCCGGGCATGCTGGTTGGAATGTCGATAGACATTGCGTCCTCACGGTTGGTTGAAAGACAGTCGTGCGTGACCGCGGCGGCCCGCAGGCGCGCACGTCGCCCAATCTATCGGGGTGCGAAAACAGGTCCCTTGCCGCTACGAAGACACTGCGTCCCACACGAATCGCACGCTGCACGGCCGCATGACACCCGCTTTTTTTTCAGGATAATCTTGCCGTGCTTTCCGGCGTGGACGATGCGCGCGGCCGTGAAGAGAGGGCATGGGCGATCGCATCGGATGCCGGAGCGAACATGGAAGTGAAGTGGATCGAGGACTTCGTTGCCCTCGCGCAATATCAGAGCTTTTCGCGCGCTGCGGACATGCGCAACGTTACGCAATCGGGATTCAGCCGGCGCATCCAGGCGCTCGAGCAGTGGGTCGGCGCCGATCTGATCGATCGCGGCAGCTACCCGTTGACGCTTACGCCGGCAGGCCGCCTCTTCAAGGAGGCGGCCGACGACATCCTGCGCAAGCTGTTCGACACGCGCTCCATCATCCGGATGGACCAGCGCATGCCCGGAACCGGCCTGCAAATTGCCGCCGGACATACGATCGCCGTCGGTTTCGTGCCCGCGTGGCTCGATTCGCTGCAGGATCGCTTCAAGGACCTGCGCGTGCGCGTGGTTCCGACCAACGTTCACGATTCGATCGTGATGCTCGTCAACGGCAACTGCGAACTCATGCTCGCGTACGAGCACCCGGAACTGCCACTGCATCTCGATCCCGCGCGCTACGAATATCGGACCGTGGGACACGACGTATTCATGCCGGTACGGCGCGCGAGCGGCCGCACGGGGTCCGATATGCGGCTGCCCGGCACGGCGGAGCGTCCGGTGCCCCTGATCGCTTACAGCGCGTCGACCTATTTCGGCCGCTGTCACGCACTACTGTTGCGTCATGCCGGCACGAGCGCGGCGTTGCAGCCGCTTTTCGAGTCCGACATGGCGGACGTGCTCAAGCAGATGGTGCTGAACGGGGCGGGTATCGCATGGCTACCGAAGAGCCTGATCGAAAGCGAGCTCGAGGACGGCGTGCTCGAGCCCGCCGGCGAGCGCCGCTGGATGCTCGATCTCGAACTGCGCGTCTATCGCGACCGCGGCAACACCGCGCCGTTGCTGGCCGACCTGTGGCATCACATCGCCGCCGCGAACTGACTTCGCATGGTTATGCGAGCGCCGCATAGCTCGATGCAAGCACCGCATCCCGCGAATTTTGTTCGCCTCTAGTATCCGTACTGTCTTCCGGTGTCATGGCTATGACACCGAGGAGGAGACCATCGATGCGCGATCCGGTAACCGATCGTGCACGGGGCGCTTGCGCCCGCAACAACCGGATAGAAGAGGACAATGATGAAAAGCCGTCTCACACTGCAGATCGCCGCGGGCATGGTGCTAGGGGTGATCGTGGGCTATGCCTGTCATGTCGGCGCCGCCGACGCCGCGTCGGCCAGGACGATCGCCGGATACTTCACCATCATCACCGATATTTTTCTGCGCCTCATCAAGATGATCATCGCGCCGCTCGTGTTTGCCACGCTTGTCGCGGGACTGGCGGGCATGGACAGCGGCGATGAGGTGGGACGCATCGGTTTGCGCACCATCGGATGGTTCGTCGTCGCGTCGCTGTTCTCGCTTGCGCTCGGGCTCGTACTTGCCAATACGCTGCAGCCGGGCGCTGCGCTGCACATGAGTGCGAGCGGCACGGACGTCAGTACCGGCCTGAACACGGCCGGACTCAACTTCAAGGACGTGGTCGAACACGCGTTCCCGACGAGCCTGCTCGACGCGATGGCGCGCAACGACATCTTGCAGATTCTCGTCTTCTCCGTGTTCTTCGGCGTGGGCCTGAGCGCGCTCAAGCGCGACCCGCGCGTGCAGGCGATCGTGCACGCGGTCGACGGGCTGGTCTCGGTGATGCTGCGGCTAACCGGCTATGTCATGCGCGCGGCGCCCATCGGCGTGTTCGGCGCGATCGCGTCGGCCGTCACCTTGCGCGGCCTCGACGTGCTGTTTACCTACGGCAAGCTGATCGGTTCGTTCTATGTCGGCCTCGTGCTGTTGTGGGCCGTGCTGATCGGTCTCGGCTATGCGTTCCTGGGCCGGCGCGTGTTCACGCTACTGAAGTGTGTGCGCGAGCCCGCGATGCTGGCCTTCTCGACGGCGAGTAGCGAAGCCGCTTATCCGCGTCTGCTCGAACAGCTGGAGCGCTTTGGCGTCAGCAAGAAGGTCGCGGGCTTCACGTTGCCGCTCGGCTATGCCTTCAATCTCGACGGCTCGATGATGTACCAGTCGTTCGCGGCGATCTTTATCGCGCAGGCGTTCGGCATGGACATGCCGCTGTCGCAGCAGATACTGATGCTGCTCGTGCTGATGCTGAGCAGCAAGGGCATGGCAAGCGTGCCGCGCGGCTCGGTGGTCGTGGTGGCCGCGGTTGCGCCGCTCTTCCATCTGCCGGCCGAGGGCGTCGTGCTGGTGCTGGCGGTGGACCAGATTCTGGACATGGGTCGCACGATGACGAACGTGATCGGCAACAGCGTGGCGACCGCGGTGATCGCGAAGTGGGAGGCACGGCGTGCCGGCGCGCGGGCGAGCGAGGGCGCGCAGTTCGAGCAGTTGCAAGGCGAGGCCTGAACCCTCCGGAACCCGCACCATGAAAGTATCGACGACGGATTCTGCCCGGCGCTCGTTCGGCATCATCGGCGGCCTCGGGCCGCTCGCCGGGGCCGACATCTTTTTCAAACTTGTCAAGGCAACGCCCGCACGCAGCGACGCCGAGCATTTCGATGTGGTGTTCGAGCAGCACCCGTTTCCGAATGCAGGCGGCTCGCGCGCCGCGACGACCGAACGCAAGCTATACATCTTCGACATGATTCGCAACTTCGAGAAGCGCGGCATTACGACTGCGGTGCTGCCGTGCTTTCTCAGTCACAGTTTTATCGATCAGTTGCAGGAAAATGCGTCGCTGCAGATCGTCGACATGCTCGACGGACTGCGCGGGCACGTCAGGCGACGCTATCCGTTGGTACGGCGAATCGGTGTACTGACCTCCGACTATTTGCGTGATGTGCGGCTGTTCGAGAGGTATTTCACGCCGCCCGAATTCGACGTGCTGCATCCGCGCGTGCGGCAGGCGGCTGCGATGGACGATGTGACGGGCGCGGTTTATGGAGCCGACGGCATCAAGGCGGGCAATCTGAGCGGCAGACCGATCGAGTTGTTACGCGCCGCGTGCGCCGATCTGATTGCCCAGGGTGCCGAACTGATCCTGCCCGGACTCACCGAGATCCCGCTCGTCGCCGATCAGCTCGGCACGCTCGGCGTTCCGCTCCTGGATTCGAACCAGGTCTATGCGCACTATGCGGCGAACGGTCACTACGACAGCCGTGCACGTGTCTTCAAGGTTGGCGTGGTGGGCGGCGTCGGACCGGCGGCCACGGTGGATTTCATGCACAAGATCGTGCGCAACACCCCTGCTTCGCGCGACCAGGACCATATCAAGCTGCTGGTCGAGCAGAATCCGCAGATTCCGGATCGCACCGAGAATCTGATCGGCGACGGGCCCGATCCGACGGTCTCGCTCTATGCGACATGCAAGAAGCTCGAAGCGGGCGATGCGGACATTATCGCAATTCCCTGCAATACGGCGCACGCCTACGTCGAGCGCATTCAACCGTATCTGAGCGTGCCGATCGCGAATATGCTGACGGTAACCGTCGAATACTTGCGCAGTTCGTTTCCCGCGCTGCGCGAGGTGGGTCTGCTCGCGACTAGCGGCACGATCGCGAGCGGCGTCTATCAGAAAGCGTTCGAGGCCTGCGGGCTGACCCAGGTGGTGCCGGGTCCGGCGCTGCAGGCCCGCGTAATGAACGCGATCTACGGTCCGCGCGGCGTCAAGGCCGGGTTGACGGAAGGGGAGTGTGTCAACGACGTGCGCGCGGCAGTCGATGCATTGATCGACCGCGGCGTCGAAGTGATCGTGCTCGGCTGCACCGAGCTGCCGCTGTTGCTTGCGCAGGGAGAACATGTGTCGGAGAGCGGCCGCACCGCATGGCTTGCGGATCCGACGGACATTCTCGCGAAGTGCTGCGTTGCGTATGCGCGCGGTGCCGCAAGTCCGGATCGGGTATTTCCGCTGGTCGGCGCCGACGCGATCGCTCGCTAGTTCGCCGATGCGTCGGCGTGCCTGCGCATATGCGAGATGGCCGGAAGGTGGTTGGTATCCCGAATCATAGGGTTGAGGATCGGGCCGGTCTGAACGACCGGCGAGCGGTTCGTGGGCTTCGCGTCTCGCTCAGGCGCTTCGTGCAAACGAAAAGGTAAGAAATCCGACAGATTTACCTTGGCGTTTTCACGGAGGTCACTATGGATGTGCAAAACGTCGGCACTCACAACGCCGCTCATGATTTAACCGAGCCTCAACAGCCCGGTTCGACGGTCACGGAGCAACCCGTTCCACAGTCGAGCCGAATGACTCACACGCTTCCGCTCGCTTCGCGAGCGATGCCCAGCGCCGCGCCGAAACCGAACGAGTATCAGCGGCGCATCGGTGTGCTTAGTACCGATCCGAAAGCCGGCCATCGTTTCGCAAGCGAACTGGTCAGGCAGGCCGGTAATGTTACCGACCAGCAGCATGCGGACGCTGTCCTGGTGCAGGCGAACGACCTGCCCGCCGGGGAACGGGGCGAAGCTGCGACGGCCGGCATCAGACGAGGCATCGACGTGCTGCACGGCACCGGCGCCGGGATCGCGATCGTCACGGATACGGCCGCGCATGCGGATGTGGGCGTGTTACGGCAGCACCTTGCCAAGTTCGCACCGAACATGGAGTTGATCGATCTGCCGACGAGCGCGCTCGAGAAGCTCGATCAGGACAATCCGGGCGCACGCAATGTCGGGCTGATCGTGTCGCCGCGCACGTTCCAGACGAATGTGTATCAATCGCGCGCACAGGGCAATAAGGCCTTTCACGCGCATCCAGGCTCGCACGACGCGCTGCTCGAGGCCGAGCGGCCGGATGCCGGCAAGGATCAGATTCGGGCCGGACGCGAGGCGTTGCGCAATGCCGTGACCGAAATGGCGAAACGTAACGACATCGACGCCATCGTGCTCGGCTATCCGGGCCTGTCGGACGCATTCGGCGAAAGCCACGTCCGGCGTGCGGACGGCACGATGATCCCGGTTATCGACAGCAACGCGGCGGCTGCGGGGAAGGCGCTCGAGCAGGCGAAACGCGCGCGCGGCAACGACGGCTCGGACTCAGAGTCCGATTCGGAAGGCTGCCTGAGCGGATGTCTCGGTTCGCTGAGCCTGAAGCAGGTCGTTACGCCGTTCACGCGTCCGGTCGCGGATCGCCTCGAAGCGCTCGAGCGTTATACGCCGAAAGCGGGTGTCATGGGCGGCCAGGGCGCGCTTGCCGGCGCGCAATTCATGGGCGAGCTGGTCGAGTTGGGCGACACGCGGCCGGTGCTCGTGCATCAGGCCACCCATATCGCCGATCGCACGTCGTTCATCAAGAAGCAGGCGGGCCACGAGTCCATGCAGGACGCCGTCGATCCACGCCCGGAAATGAAGAAGAGTCTCGATCTGATGGCGGAAGCCGGGGTCACGCACGCGGTGATCACCTGCAATACGGCTCACAGGTTTCACCCGGACCTTGTCGACCATATCGCGACGCAGGGGCACAACATCCAGTTGCTGCATATCGCGGACGCAGCGCTTGATGAAATCAAGCGTCAGCGGCCGAACGAGAAGCATATCGCCTTGATGGCGACCGACGGCACGATCGCGAGCAGGCTGTACCAGGATCACGACAAAAAGCTCGAATGGATCACGCCGGATCGTGAGACCCAAGAGGTCGCGATGAGAAGCATCTACGACGGCATCAAGCAGAACAAGATCCAGGAGGGTTCCGATGATGCAGCGCTCGTCGTTGATTCGCTGATTGCGAAGTATCAACGGATGCACGGCGATATGAACCGCTACCCGGTCATCGTGCTTGGCTGCACGGAGTTCCCGATCGCGCTGCCGAAAGAGATGCGCGAAGCGCGGTGGCCAAACGTCACGTTCGTCGATACGCTCGCGTCGCTTGCGTATTCGCTGATCGAGAAGTCGCGTGTGCCGGTGCCGACAACGACGCGCAACGTCGACGACGCGGCGAATGTGCTGCGCGTACGGGTGAGCGCACTCGAGGAAGCCGAAGCCGCATAACGCGGCAAGAGGCCGGCATGCGCGCACAGGCGCGCGCACGCCGGCCTCCCGATCTCAACCGGAACACATTGACGGAAAATATCATGACCCTTAATACACCTGAAAAAGCAGTCGTTTCGCCGTCGCGCCATGCGATGGAACTCATTGCCCGCGAATTCAACGCCGTGTTGGGCAATAGCGCGGATGCCGGCCTCGCGCTCGTTGTGGACAATCTCGTCGCGTTGAATATCGCGCCAGTCGGAGCGCAACGCATCGCGGCGTTCTGTCACGTGGGCGATGCTTCCCGGATGACACCGGATGCATGGATCAGCATGCTGTCCGAGGCTGCGCTGTGGGGTATCGACGGCGAGGCGATGCGCTTCGGCGTATTGGACGACTTTGTCGCGCTGATGTGGAGCTTTCCGCCGACGCTGCCCGACGCCGAGATTGTCGGCGGTCTGCGTCTGATGCTCGAACGTGCAGTGGCCGTTGCACGGATGGTGCGCAAGAGCGCCGTTGCGGCGCCCGTGACCGCGTAAACACTGACCTGCCGGCGATGAGGACAGGTGTCCTGCATCGCCGGCTCACCGGAGAGAACAGATGGATGCGCTATCGGCGCCCGGTCCGTCGCGCAGCGGACCGGCGCAGGAATTCGAACTCGAAGAAGTGGACAAGCACGGCAAAGTTTCTGTACTGGAGAGCGCGCATACTCCGCAGCCTCATGGCGGCGTGCTGTCTCGCATTCCGCCGCAGATCAGCAGCGGCAGGCGGCTCGATACGCAGATGCACGTGAGGACCGGCGCGCGTCAAGGCGACACGGATCCGATGCAGCGCTTCGCCGCGCTGCAGTCGAAGTTGCAGGGCGCCGACAGCGAGCCGCCGTCGCGACTGACGAGCCTAATGCAATCGCTTGCGCCGGCCAATCTGTATCAGAAAGCGACCGGGTTGTTGTCAGCGAAGCCGGAAGCGGTCGATCAATCGCTCGCGCACGTGCATCGTTCGGTGATCGGCGCTTCGTTCGAGCATAGCGGCGCGCAGCCGACCACGCTGCTCGGGCATCTGAACAATGGCGGCCCTCACGCATTGAGCAACTTCTGGTCGGACCCGAGCATCGGACAGGGTGTGGTTCGTCCGTCGCCGCAGTTGTTGAAGGAACTCGACCGCATGGCGGGCAAGGATCGTCATCTGTCGGCACTGGCATTGTCCTTTGCGTTCCAGAGCGCGACCGAGCCGCATAAGGTGGCGCCGCCGGCCGCACATGAAATCGGCGCGCTGCGGCTGTTGCAAGCGCCCGACATGCTCGACAAGATGTCCGCTCGCGTCGCGCGCGGCAAGCCCGACAACGACCCACACGTTGAGCTCGCATATCACGCGCTGCAACGTGCCGCCCAAAGCAATCAGTTTCCGGAAATGCTCGGTTTGCTGGGCCACAAGCTCGATGAACGGAAGCTGGATGCGCTACAGGGCATGCTGCAGGCAAGCGCATTGGCCAACCGCAGAGCAGCGGGCGGCGAAGCCGACGAAGCCGGCGGCGGCAACACCGCAACCACGTTTGCGCGACGCACGCAGTCGGCTTTTCATCAGTTGCTCGCGCACGGCGAGGAAGCCATGACGCCACAGCAGAAGGCCGATGTGTTCGCGTGGCAAAACGGCTTTCGCGACGATGGGCCCGGCTCGCCGCTGGCAACCGTCAAAGCGCGGCTCGCGGACCTCGCGGAAGCCTACGGCTGCGAAGACGACGCGCTCGCCACTTCACCGCTGCGCGCGGCACGCATGGGCCTCGGCGGCGCGGACCTGCGGACCCTGAAAGAGGAAGGGGCGGACGTGCGGGCGCTCGCGGACTCGCCGGCCGTCGAGACGCTTGTGGATCTGCTGCGCGAGCAGACCGCGGCGCGTATTCACGCCGCGCAGTCACCCGACGACAAGGCGAAGCTGATCGCACAGCTCGTTGCGCTCGATGCGTGGACGCCCGCGCAAAAGCGCACTAACCGCTTCGAGCTCAACGACGTCGTCAACGGCCGCGGGTTCGACACGAAACAGATGGATAGCGTGCCTCGCACGGCACTCGACTCGTATTGCCTGCGTGCCGCGCGAAACAGGCCGGTGCTCACCGGCGAGGGGAACGAGCAGGCGGCGGCGCCGGGCAGCACCGAAGCGCGCAGCAGCGCGGACCTCGCGCGAAGCGCGCTGCGCGAACTCGCAGACACGCGCATCGGCATCGCGGACCTTGCACATCTGGCGAACGAATACGCGGTGACGGACGAGCAGGTGCGCGAGCGGCATCGCAGCGCATCCGGCGTCGAGACCGATGCGAACCAGCTGCAAGCGGAACTGCCGCCGCTCGAGCAGGTGTTCGCGCAAGCGGCGCGCGTCATCGACGCGAAAAGTGCGCGGCCGGCCAGCTCCAGCCCCGAGGATGCGATCAAACTGGTGCGCGACTTCTTCAGTTCGGCTCAGTTCGGCAACAACGTCCGCTATTCGAGAAGCCGGACAGAAGGCCTCTCGTCGCGCGGCTTTGCGTACAACATCGCGCACCAGGTCTACGCGGATGCGCAGAAGGCCGCGCACCAGCCTGTGCTCGTCCGCGGCAATCTGAGCACCGAGGTCTTCTCGGCGGACGTCGTGCGCTATGGTGTCGCGACGCACGGCGGCGAGTGGTCGTTCGGCCACGAAACGCGCTACACGAACGGCGGCGGCGGCGGTCTGCAGGGCGGACGCAACTTCGGACCGGAGGACCACACGTCGCTGGCGCGAATTGCGGGCGGCCTCGATATCGGCTTTTACGCGCACGACTATTCGTCGTTCGACGGCATCATGATTCGCTCGATGCGCCGCGTGAATCCGGACTCGGTCGAGCTCGACGCCACGCCGCCGCGCTTTGCGCACTTCGACAAGGAGGTTCGCGACGAGATGGCCGAGCTGCAGCCGACCATTCGCAAACGCTCGCTTGAACTGATGGAGCGCAAAAGGGCCGGGACACTCGATGAAGATATAGGCGACGAGATGCTGAAGACGCTGGCGGACAAGGGCATGTCGTCCGGTCTTTCGCTCGGACTCACGCAACAGGTCACGACGACACATCGCTCGGACATGTCGGCATCCGTGGGCGGCTCGCTGACGACCGCGGGCGAAAACGGCGCACGCTTCGGCGCGAGCGCGAGCAGCGGCATCGAAAAGGTCTGGCGCGCACGTTACGAGCAGACCGATGAGACCGGCGCGGTGCGTGTCGTCAACCATCGCGAAGGGTCCTACACCCGGATGCGCGGCGGCGCGACCTCGGGCATCAATGCGTTCGTCGGTTCGGCGGGCGTGCCGCCGACCGACGCCGCGTCGGCCTCGATCCTGTTCGACGAAATCGGTGCGAACGCCAAGGTGCGTTTCGTCTATCACAAGGACAAGCTGGTGCCGCGCTTCTGTTTTTCCGACGCGGAGTTTCCGGACGTCCAGTCGTACGAGCGCTACCTCAACCATCATCGCGAAGAGTACAGCGAGATGTTCAGCCATCTGCACGGCGGCGATCTTGCGGAGGGCAGCAAGGAACTCGACGCGCACATCGAACTCGTCAAGGGCATCCGCGCACAGAACCACATCAACTATGCACGCGCGCGGTTGCGGGAGGAACACGCGCAGCGGCTCGACGAATATCGCGGCATCGGCGCGCTGGTGCCGCCGCAAATGGCCCGCTTCAAGGCCGAACTCGAATCGACACAGGAGCAGCTTATCGGGGATCCCAAAGCATTCAGCAAGGCATCGGGCATTACCTACGCCCCCTATGTAGACCAGGAGGGCTTCGGTCAGTCGGTGGCCGGCGTGCGGCTCAAGGCAAGCACGGACATGTACGCGGAGCGCGAGATCATCTTCGACACGATCGGTTGGGCGCGATTGAAGAATCGCGAAGACGGATCGGCTGTCGAAATCGATCCATCGGGTAAGCGCGCTTAACGACTCGTTCGCTTTCAATCTGGGCAGGGTTTCGGAGAAATTCGGACCCTGTGTTTCGTCACGTCTGTAGCACATGCAACGATCGCGCCGAACCGTAACAGATTGTCAAAGATCGCGGGCGGCGGCGTTTCAGCGGGTAAGAATGGTCAGACGGTTAAGACATAAATGACGACGGGTTGAAAGCGGTGAGAAGGAGATACGGTTCAGCGATTCGTGGACGACGCCAGCAATTCATGCAGTTCGATGCGGTGGTAAGTGGAGCGCAACGCATCGCGTCCGGAGATCACTTCTTTGGCGACGAGCTGCGCGAGGTGTTCGTTGAGCGAGCGCGACATGTTGTCTTCCTTGCGGCGAATGAATTCCGCGAGGAAATGGATTTTCGCCGGATCGACGAGCAGTGCGCTGACCTGCTGGTTGTGATTGAACAGCAGTTCGCTTGCGAGTACGAGCTGATTGCCGTCTTCGCTCGGCACGAGACTCTGGCAGATCACCCCGATCAGCGAATTGGCAAGCGAACTGGCATGCCGTTCACGCTGTTCGGCGGGGAAGAAGGACAGCAGGCGTGTGAGCGTGTTGAGCGCGCTGCTGGTGTGCATCGTCGCGAACACGAGGTGGCCGGATTCGCCGGCCTGCAGCACCGCCTCGGCGGTTTCGAGATCGCGGATCTCGCCGACCATGATCACGTCGGGCCGCTGCCTGAGCACTTCGCGCATGCCTGTCGAAAAACTCGGCGTGTCGGTCGGCACCTCGCGTTGCGAAATGATCGACTGGTGGCTTTCGAGCCCGTATTCGATCGGCTGCTCGATGGTAACGATGTGGCAACTGCGCGTGCGGTTGATGTGATCGAGCAGCGACGCGATGGTGGTGGTCTTGCCGGAGCCCGTCGGGCCGGTGACGAACACGATGCCCTTGCTGCTCTCGAGCATCGTGCGGATGTAGGCGGGCAGTCCGAGCTTGTCGAGCGGCAGCGGATTGAGCGGCAGGCGGCGGATCGAGATTACCGTCTTGCGGCCGCCGGATGTGCGGAATACGTGGCAGCGGAGCCGGCAGCGCGTCAGCACATATGGCCGGTCGAGCGCACCGTGCGCGAGGCGTTCGTCCCACTGCTCGTCGATCGACGCGAGCAGCGGGGACATCTCGTCGAGCAGGACCGGGCCGCCTTCGGCTTCGATCCAGCCGCGCGGGGTCTTGATCATGATCGGGCGGTCCTGCTCGATGTGAATGTCGGTAAAGACGCGGCTCCCGTCGACGAGATCGAGGATTTCGCGGGTCAGGTCGCGCAGTTCGCTGGGATGGTGGGTCATCGTGGCGGCTCGGTGGAAAGACAACAGCAATCGTGTCAGCCCGCGGGCCGGATGTCCAGCGTGGCGACGGGAACACACGGCGGCGCATAGCGACGGTACTGGACGGCATGTAGTTGTGCCGTCAACCATTATTACGGGGTTAGACGACAGATGCGTACGGTCATTGCATGGATGGCGATGCTGACTGCACTGGCGGGCGGATGGCCGGTGCACGCCCGCGCGGACGGCGCGCCGGCCGCGCAGAACAGCGGCCAGGTCACGGTCGAAGGCGATTTGCATGAAGGCACGCGCGTGGCAACGAGCGGTGCGAACGTGCCGTTGCGCACCGCGCTGCGGCTGATCTTGCCGGCTGACTTCAGCATCAATTTGCCGAATGCAGGCGCATGGGCTGCTACGCCGGTTACCTGGCAGCAAGGCAAGCCGCTCGTGCAGACGCTGCGCGATGCGCTCGCCGGGCACCCTGAACTGGTTGCGCAAGTGGATGGCGATTTTCAGCTGGTGACGATCCGTTACCGGCAGCCGTTCGATGCACGGCCGGCCGCGCAAACGATGTCCGAGGACATCGCGCCGAACGCCGCACGCATACCCGGGCAGGCTCCCGCGCAAACCGCCGCGCAGAACGTGCCGCCGATGCTTGCGCCTGCAACGGTCGCCGTGCCCGCACCTGCGACGATACAGGCCCCGCAAACGGCGCAGACCGCGCAATCCCGCATGATGACGCCCGCATCGCCTGTCTTCGCCGCGTCTCAGGCGGTGGCAGCGCACGCCGCGGCACGTAACGCAGCGCACGCCGCTGCAGCGGGCATAACAGGTGCGTCCCCCAAACCATCGGGGATCGCCTCGACGCAAGTCGCTCCGGGCCCGACGCAAGTCGCACAAGCGACGCAAGCGGACCGCACGCCGGCCCCGACGGAAGTGGCGGACCCCGCGCTCGCACCGATATCGGCGGTGGCTCCTGCGCCGCCGCCCGTACAGCAAACGTGGCGCATCGAGCCGTCCGATCGCACGGTACGCGCGGCGCTGACGCGCTGGGCGCAGGACGCGGGCTGGCAGCTTGTCTGGGAAGCGCCAACCGACTTCAGCATCGACGCGGCCGCCACGGTGCACGGCACATTCGACGAGGCGCTGCAGCAGGTGGTGAGCGCGCTCGCTCATTCGAATGCGCCGGTGCAGGCCATTCTTTATCAAGGCAACAAAGTTCTTCGAATCGTCGCCAAGGGGGCAGCGTGATGCGCAACACGATTTTGCCGCTCGCGCTCGCCGCGATTTTTCTCGCGGGCTGCACGGGCCTTTCGCAACGGATCTCGGATGCCGTCTCGCACGATCGGAACGCGACGCAGAGCGCACTTGCTTCGACCCGCGACGGTCAGGCGAGCCTTGCGCAATCGTCTGACGGCGTGATTGTCAATCACGGTTTGTGGCTATCGGGCAATCCGATCCGGCTCGCGCACGAACGCACGCTGCCCGGCGTATTCTCGCAGCCGGCCACGTTCGATCGCGACGTCGCGTCGCTGCAGGAGTTCGCCGAGCACATCGCGCGCCTCACGCATGTTCCGACGCGCGTCGCACCGAATGCGCTGGCCGGTTCGCGCACGCCCGCGGCGGTGGCGCCAACCGTGCCGGTGATCGGCGCGGCACCGCCGCCGCTGCCGACGCTGCCGGGGCTGACCGCCGAAGGCAGCGGACGCGGTGCCGCCGCGTCGGCCGGCGTCGCGCAACCGACGCACATCGCGTACCGCAACGGCGATCTGCGAGGGTTGCTCGATGCGGCTGCGACCCGTTTCGGCGTGTCGTGGAAATTCGCGGACGGCGCGATCGTCTTCTTCTTCACCGATACGCGCACGTTCCAGGTCAGCGCGATTCCGGGCGACGCGACGATCAACGCGAACGTGATGAGCGGTTCCACCAGCGACGGATCGAGCGCGTCGTCGAACGGCTATGGGTCGTCCTCCGGCGGCGGCGCGGGCATCATGGCCGGCGGCGCGGGCGGCGGCGGCACGCCGAGCGTGACGTCGAACAACACCGCGAATACGGTCGTGAACTCGCAGCTGTCGGTGTTCAACAGCTTGCGCGCGTCGATTCAGGCAATGCTCTCGCCGTACGGTAGTGTGGTGTCGTCGCCGGCAACCGGCTCGATTACCGTCACCGACACGCCCGACGTGCTCGATCGCGTCGCATCGTATATGGACGAGGAGAACGCGACGCTGTCGAAGCAGGTGCTGATCAACGTCACGGTGCTATCGGTCACGCAGTCTGCTCAGGATAGCTATGGAATCAACTGGAACGCGGTGTATCAGGCGCTGGGCACCGCGTTTACCGTGACCAACACGTTTCCGACCACCGCGACCAATCCGGTGTCGTTCGCGGCCCAGGTGATCACGCCGTCGAGCCGCGCGGCCGGCACCCAGGCGATGATCAGCGCGCTCTCGAGTCAGGGCACGGTGCGCCGCAAGACCTCGGCGTCGATCACCACGCTCAACAACCAGCCGGTGCCGGTGCAGGTAGCAACGCAGCAGGGCTACCTCGCATCGGTGTCGACCACCAACACGGCGAATGTCGGCTCGCAGACATCGCTCGTGCCGGGCACCATCACGACCGGCTTCAACATGACCTTGCTGCCGCATCTGCTCGACAACGGCACGGTGCTGCTGCAGTTCTACACGAACATCTCGTCGCTGGTCGACCTGCAGACCGTGACGAGCGGCGGTCAGCAGATCCAGACGCCCGACGTGGATACGCGGAACTTCCTGCAACGCGTGTCGATGAAGTCCGGCGAGACGCTGGTGCTAAGCGGCTACGAGGGTACCAACGACAACCTCGCGCAGCAGGGCGTCGGCAAGCCGACCCATTACTTCTTCGGCGGTGGCTATGACGGCACGCGCCAGCGCGAAGTGATCGTGATCCTGATCACGCCGATCATGATGAACGGCGCGTGAGCGGCGGCACCCGTCAACGGAAACGTGCCATGGCCACCCAAATCATTCAGATCGACCGGCAGCGCTTCGTTTGCGGACTGTTCTGGCAGTCGCTGTCGCGCCGCCATGAGCTGCGCAAGGAAGGCATCGAACTCGCAAAGAAGCTGAACTTCGAGCTGATGGTGTTGCGCATCGACCGCGGCGTGGCCGCCGCGGGCTTCGCCAATACGCGCGAAGGCGCGCAGGCGGGTGTGCCTTCGCTCGGCGTGATCGTGTCGAAGACGGTCGCGATGGAAGGCGCGTTCTACGAGGGCCGGCAGCAAAGCGCGCCGAACTGGCTCGGCGCATTCAGGCTGCCCGATGGCCGCTGGGCATACTTCGCCGTGCGCGACGGCTCGTTCCTGCCGAACGGCGACTGGATCGGTGATAGCGACGAGGTGTTCGAACGGCTCAATTCGGACTATGCGCTGGGCGGCTGGAACGTCGTCATCGGCGACAGCGAAATAGAAGGGATGGGGTTCCACAACTTCTATCCACGCCGGATCGAGGAACTGCTCGGCCGGCGCCGCGGCCAACGCGCGCCGGTGCCACGCTGGGCACGGCTGCGCCCGGTCTCGCACCGGATCTCGTGGCGCAGGCTCGTGCTCGTGGCCGGTGTGCTCGCCGGCGCGTCGCTCGTCGCGTATGGGTGGCTTGCGCATCGCCGTCACGTTTTCGAAGGCGAGCGTGCGCGCCTGTTCGATGCGGCGCGCGCGCGGCTCGCGCAGGAGGCGGCGACGCGTCGGGAAGCCGAAGTGCATCCATGGGCCACGTTGCCGACTCCGTCGCGCTTCGCACGCGCGTGTATCGAGCATTTCACGCAACTGGCGCCCGGCGGTTGGGAACTCGAGCATTTCATCTGCCAGCCGGGGCGCGTCGAGTACGTCTGGTCGCGCAACGGTTCAACCGTCGCGCTGCTGCTCTCGCGCGAGCCGCGAGCGCTGCTCGACAGCGCGGGCGAGCACGCCTCGCTGTCGCAGCCAGCGCCGATGGGTGCGGGTGTCGACGACACGCTGCTCGCACACACCGGCGTCAACGCGCGACTGCTGTCGCGGTTCCAGTTGCTCGATATGCCGCTCACGCTTGCGCCGCTGCCCGAGAGTGCACCGGCCGGCACACTTTCGCAACTGGGGCGGCCCACACCGCCGGTGCGGACGTGGCACGCGTGGCGGCTGCAGGCGAGCCTCGGCGCCATGCCGCCGGTTGCGCTCGCGCAGTATCTGGATGAGCCCGGCGTGCGGCTCGACAAGTTGACCTATCAGGCGGGCACATGGTCCGCGCAAGGAGTCGTCTATGCAAACTGATCTGCTTTTTCGCGTGCGGCTCGCGGCGTTTGCGGGCTGCCTCGCGTGGAGCGCGGCAGGCCATGCCGCCACCGGGCAAGGCGCCTCGCGCGACACGCAACAAAGCGAACCGTCTGGCTCGACGACGTCGAATGCGGCGGACGAACTCATGCATCTGCAGGAGCAGACGCTGCTGCTCAAAGCGCAGCTCAAGAAGCTCGACGCGCAGGCGCAGGTGGCTGAACGCACGGCGGCGCTGTCGCGGCTCGGCGGCGGCGGCGCGGATGACATCGACAGCGGCCGCGGCGCATTGCGTGTGGTCGCGATCGAGGGGCTGGGTCGCCGCCTCTCGGCGACGCTGCAGACGGTCGACGGTCAACAGTTCGACGTGGCCGCGGGTGATCAATTGCCCAACGGTGTGCGCATCGTGTCGGTGGCGGCGAATGAGGTGCTCGCGCGCTCGAACAGCGGCCGCACGCTGCACCTGATGCCGGTTCTGTCGCGCGGTGCCGTTCCTTACGGCCCGGCGCCGGCCGCCGGCGTGCCCGGTTTGCCCTCCGGCTTTCCGGCAATGCCGAGGGAGTGATTCGATGAGTACAGCCATTTTGCTGAAGCCCTCGATGAATGCCGTCGAAACAGCGCCGGCTCCCCATGCGCGTGGCGCGTGTCCGCTTTCCGACGATGGCCCGCTGGCCGCGAGCGCGGAGGAGCGCAAGCTGCTATGCCTGCTTGACGACGGCCGGTTGCTGATCGCCGAGGGGCATGAGATGAACCCATACGTGCTGTCCTACCGCGCCCGGCTCGAGCGATTGAACTTCGCGTACCGCGCTTATGCGGTCGGTCTCGACGAAGTGCGCCGCGCGTATGAGGGGATGCGGCGCGACGGTACCGCCGAGCGTCTCGATCACACCGCGATGCAGGTGCTGGCGAAGGAACTGATCGCGCAGGCATGTCGCGAGCGCGCGTCGGACATTCATATTCGCGTGAAGCGCTTCAGCACCGAGATTCTGTTTCGGATTCACAACGAACTGGTACGCGTGAGCGAGCAGACCCGCGAGCACGGTGCGCGACTGCTGGCGACGCTCTATTCGGCCATGGCGAGCGTATCGGATAACACATACAAGCCAAGCGAGCGCCAGGACGCGAGCATCGGCGATCGCGATAAGCTCCCCGCGCAGCTGTTCGGCGTGCGGATCGCGACCGCGCCGACCAGCATCGGCAATGTGATGGTGTTGCGTCTGCTGTACAACGATGCGGGCGAATCGACCGAACTCGATCGGCTCGGTTTTACGGGTGCGCAGTCGCGGCAGATCGGCGAGCTGCGACACCTCCCGCATGGCATGAACATCATCAGCGGCCCGACCGGTTCCGGCAAGTCGACCACGTTGCAGCGCGTGCTGCTCGGCCAGCTCGGCGAGTCCAACGGCAGCCTGCACGTCATTACGGTCGAGGATCCGGTCGAGTATCCAATCGTGGGCGCCGTGCAGACGCCGGTGGTCAATGCGTCGACCGAAGAAGCGCGCTCGCTTGCATTCGCGGCGGCGATCGCGAACGCGATGCGTCTGGACCCGGACACGATCATGATCGGCGAAGTGCGTGATCGGGCATCGGCGCAAGGCGCGCTACGCGCATCGATGACCGGACACCAGGTATGGACCACCGTCCATGCGAATGGCGCGCTTGCGATCGTCGACCGCCTGATCGACCTCGGCTTGCCGCTGCGCATGGTGACCGACGAATCCGTCGTCACGGGGCTCATCAGCCAGCGGCTCGTCAAGCTACTGTGTCCGCATTGCAAGGTGCGTTTCGCCGATTCGGGCGCTGCGCGCGACAGCGACCTTGCCGCGCGGCTGCGGCAAACGGTCGGCGGCGAGTACGAGGCGGTCTGCGCGCAGGGCGCCGGCTGCCCGCATTGCATGGGTCGCGGAACGATCGCCCGCACCGTGGTCGCCGAGGTGGTGCGCACCGACGCCGAGTTTTTCGCATTGCTGCGCGATGGCGACAAGGCTTCCGCGACCGCTTACTGGCTCGACCAGTTGGGCGGTCAGACCATCGTCGAGCACGCCCTCGCGAAGGTTGCCGCGGGGCTCGTCGATCCGCGCATGGCGGAGCGCGTGGTCGGCCGGCTCGTCGCGCGCGGCGAGCCGGCGCGGCTGCGTCCGGTGCGCATCGGGGGCGGCCATGCGTCTTGATCTGAACCGCAGGTGGGCGCGCCTGCAGGCCGGGCCCGACGCGCGACTGCGCATCTATCGCAAGATCGAAAAGATGCTGTCCAACGGGCTGCCGCTGTTGAAGGTGCTCGAAGAACTCGAACTGCGCGCATCGCGCGAAGGCCGCAGGCCGAACGAGCCGGCCGCGATCATGCTCGGCGAGTGGCGCCAGGTTGTGCAGAACGGCGGCACGCTCGCCGAAGGCATGGAAGGCTGGGTGCCACAGGCCGAGCAGATGATCGTCATGGCGGGCGAGCAGTCGGGCCGTATCGAAACGGCGCTGCGCTCGCTGAACGTGATCGTCGTGTCGGGCCGCCGCATTCGCCAGGCGATCACGGGCGGCCTCGCGTACCCGTTCGCGTTGCTCACCATGACGCTTGCCTACCTCTATCTGTTCGGTGCCCGTGTGATTCCCCAGTTCGCGGTCATCGTCAGCCCGCAGCGCTGGCATGGCACCGCCCATCTGCTGTATCTGCTGTCGCGCTTCGCGCAGGGCTGGATGGGATATTGCGTGCTGATCGGCGTGCTGTGCGGCGCGCTGCTCGCGTACTCGATGCCGCGCTGGTCCGGGCGGCTGCGCAATTCGCTCGACCTCTTTCCGCCGTATTCGATTTACCGGCTGGTGGTCGGCGTCAGTTTCCTGACGGCATTCGCATCGATGCAGGCGGCCGGCTTCACCGTCGAAAAATCGCTGGCACGCCTGTCGGCAAATGCGCGCCCCTGGCTGCGCGAGCGTATCGAAGACATGCTGTTCGGCGTGAAGTCTGGCCTCAACGTCGGCGAAGCGATGCGCAACACGGGCCATCGCTTTCCGTCGCGCGAGATCGTCGACGATCTGTGCGTGTATGCCGAATACAAGGGATTCGCGGAAGCCCTGAAGACGCTCGCGGACGAATGGATGGAAGCGGGCGTCGAACGGGTTGCCGCGCAAATGCGGGTGTTGAACGGCGCGGCGATCGTCCTGCTTGCGCTGCTCATGGGCGTGCTGATTACCGGTTTTTTCGGCATTCAGCAGGAAATCGCGGCGATGACACGGTCGCTGCACTGAACTCAGGGTCTCATTTTAACGATGCGGGGATGACATGAAACAGGCGACTCACTCGGTAATCCGTATGAAAACCAGGCGGGCGTTGCGCGGCCCGCGCGCCGCACAGCGCGGCGCCTCGCTGCTCGAGGCGATCGCGTATCTGGGCGTGGCGGCGATCGTCGTGATCGGCGCGATCGCGCTCCTCAACGGCGCATTCAGCAGCGCGAACACCAACGCGGTAAACGAGCAGGTCAGCGCGATTCAGACCGGCGTGAAGAAGCTCTACATGGGGCAGGCGGGCGGCTACGGCAATCTCGGCAACAGCGTGCTCGCGAGCGCAGGCGTGTTTCCGTCGACGCTCACGCCGTCCGCCGCGACGAATACCGTCACCAACACGTGGAACGGCGCGGTGACCGTGCAGGGCACCGGTCCGACGTTCACGATCACGTATGAGAACGTGCCGCGCAGCGTATGTGTGAACGCGGTCACCGCGGGGGGCAGTTGGGTGTCGATCAATATCAACAATAACAACGAGACCACCTTACCGGTGCCGCCCGATACCGCGGCGACCGATTGCAATTCGGAGACGACCAACACGATCGTCTGGACCTCGACGTGATGCATCCGCACGGGGACACGATGCGTCGGCCATCGATGCGCGAGGCGAACGCGCGTGGCGAGTGCAGGGGAACGGCAACGTGATCGCGATCTGGATCGTCGTGGCGTGCAGCGCGCTTGGCGGCCTGTATGAGCTGATCGACGCCGGCTATCTGCAGGCCACGCCTGCTGCGGCGACCTTTACGCTCGCGCAGAGCATGAGCGCGTACCGCGCGGCGCTGATCGCGTATGCGCGCAGCCATCCGGAATTCGAGGGCAGCGTGCCCGCGCAAACGCTGCAAGCGCTGCTTGCGCCAAACGCCGTGGACCCGCTCTGGCGGAACTACGTGTCGCCGAATGCCTCGACCCCCGGCAGTCTCGTTGTGGTCTATGCGAGCTCGGCGAGCGCCGCACCGGCGATTGCGGGGATCGAAACACTGGCGGGCGGCTCGGCATTCGCGGGCGTCTCGCTCAACGGCGCGGTGATGTCGCCGGGCAACCCGGCGGTGCCGCTTCCCACGGCGCTGGCCAGCGCCGTGCCGAACGGCGTGCCGGTATGGATGGCGCAGGCCTATTGAGAGCGGAGCGCAGCCAATCATGAAATCGCGCACCGAAACGCGCATGAAAACGCGTACTACGGGCCAACGCGGCTTTACGATCGTCGAACTACTGGCGGCGCTGGCGATCGCTTCGCTCGCGTTTGCGGGCATTGCGATGATGGTCAATACGTCGTTGGAAGACGCGCGCGGGCAGCAGGCTGCGCAGTATCAGTCGCGGCTTGCACAGGCCGCAGCGCAACTGATCCAGCAAAATGCCACCGCGCTTGGCGCGGCCGCGACCACGACGAAGCCGGTGACGGTGAAGCTGCAAGGTGCGCCTTATCAGTTGTCGACGTATCTGCCCGACGGCGTGCAAAACGAAAACGCGTACGGGCAGACACCGTGTCTGTTCGTCTATGCGACCAGCAACGGCGGACTGCAAGGGCTGCTCGTGACCGAAGGCGGGAGAACCATTCCCGATGCGCAGCTTGGCTACATCGCGGCGAACGCCGGGCCCGGCGGCGGTTCGATACCGGCCGCGCAGAATACCGGCGGCGCGGCGCTCGGCGCCTATGGCGCATGGCGCTTCGCCGCGCCGAATCCGGCGAACGTGTCGTGCTCGGGAGTCAAGACGGGCGTCGGCCATCTGGTCAGCGAAATTTTCCCGGACAATAGCCAGGGCCAAAACACGGACTTTCTGTACCGCGTGAGCGTGCCCGGCAATCCGACTGCCAACACGATGCAGGTGCCGATCGTGCTCGCGCAGCAAACCGACTTCAGCCCATGCACGGCGGCCGCGGGTTCGCTCGCGGCCGACGCAAGCAGTAACCTGCTGACCTGCAGCGGCGGTCAGTGGCAGCCGCAGGCGTCGCTGCACTGGCGCGATCCGGTCGCATCGGCGTCGGATCTCGGCGATACCGCAAAGGTGCCGCACCCGCGGCTCGGCGATGTCGCGATGACCACCAACACCGGGCGCGCTTATACGTTCAACGGCACCGCGTGGCAAGCGTTGGCGGTGGACGAGGCAGGCAACCTGAATCTCGGCAATCGGCAGGCGCAGGGCAATTCGTGCGCGCCGAACGCGGTCGACACGACGCCGGTTACCACGGACGGCACCGGCCGCGTGCTGTCGTGCCAGAACGGCATCTGGCAGACGCAGTCGGAAATCACGCCCGGCAGCAACATGACCGAATGCCAGATGATGATGACGACGCCGAATGCGACCGACTACGCCGGCTGTGCGGCACCACCGTCGAACAATTACGACGCGGCGCCGTTTTCACACAACGTGTCGAACGGCACCTACTCGTACACGCGCGAGCTGACGGTGCAACTCACCAAGCCCGGCATCGTGTCGGTGACGTCGTGGGCTCACATGAACGACGGGCTGTGCAGTACGCGCTCCGGCGCCCAGGCGCAGATGTCGCAAGACATCGATATTTTTACCGCCGCGGGACAGCAGATCGGACATGTCGAAGCGCAGAGCCCGAAGCTGACCGACGACTCCGGCGGCATCAACAACACGATCACGCAGGCGGCGCCCGCCGGCAGCTATCAGGTGCAGGTCACGACCAACTGGGCGACCTACAACCTGATCTCGACGCCGTGGACCAGTTCGTTCTGCGGTGCGCAAGGCCAGACCATTCCGAATACGCCGGTTGCGGCAGGCTGGACCGTGAACACCTACTACTAGCTGAAGACCACGCGGTGCGCCGCATCGCTCATCTGAAACCTGAACCTGAAGCCGATCATGAAACGATTCGTCAAAGCTGTTCTGCTTGCCGCCCTGGCGCTTGGCTGCGTCACCGTACCCGCGGCGCCGGTACGCTGGCGGACCACGCAGATCGACTACTCCGCCGACGCGAAGGATATCAAGGACGTGCTGCGCGATTTTTCCGCGAGCCAGAATATTCCGGCGAACATCTCGAAGGACGTGGCGGGCAGCGTGACGGGCAAGTTCCACATGCCGCCGCAGCGCTTCCTCGACACGCTCGCGTCGTCGTTCGGCTTCGTCTGGTATTACGACGGGCAAGTGCTCGATATCGTGCTGCCCGAAGAGATGAAGAGTTCGCTCGTGAAGCTCGATCATGCTAGCGCCGGGGAACTGCGCGACACGCTTGCGGCGATGCATGTCGCCGATCCGCGCTTTCGCATCACCTACGACGATGCGCAAGGTGCGGCGATCGTCAACGGCCCGCCGAACTATGTGCAACTGGTATCCGATATTGCCGCGCGTCTCGATGCCAATACGTCGCATCGCGCGGGCACCGTGGTCCGCGTGTTTGCGCTGCATCACGCGTGGGCCATGGACCGCACGGTAAATATCGAAGGCACGTCGGCGACGTTGCCCGGCGTCGCGACCGTGCTCAACAGCATGTATCACCCGAATCAGGCGGGCGCGTCGACGTATGGCGCGGCGCCAGGCGCAACCAGCGTGGCGAACGTGCAGCACGCGCGGGGCGTGAACGATGTGTCGGGTAGCGCGCTGGGCGGCGCGCCGATGCCGCCGCTGCCGCCCGGCGCGCAAGGCGGCTCGGGCGGCGGCGCCTATGCGGCGCCGCAGGCGGGCAATCCGCAAAGCTCGAGCCTCTTCAGCGGTCTGACTGGTCGCGCGTCGCCGCAACTTTCGGGCGCACTCGGCCAGGCCGGCATACCGGGTTCGCCCGCCGGCGCGCAGCAGGACAACGACATGCTGCCGGTCATCCAGCCGGACCAGCGCACGAACTCGGTGTTGATTCGCGACACGCCGGACCGCATGGACCAGTATCCGGAACTGATTGCACGCCTTGACGTGAAGCCGCGTCTGATCGAGATCGAAGCGCATATCTTCGAGGTCGATACCGACTCGCTCGCACAGCTTGGCGTGAACTGGACCGCCCACAACAGCCATGTCGACCTGCAAACCGGAAATGGCGCCGGCACGCAGAACGTATACAACGGCACGCTCGCGCCAACCTTCGGCAATACGACGTTGCCGGGCGGCGTGACCGCAGCCGCTTCGCCCGCCGGCGCCGCGCTCACCACGGTGCTCGGCAACGCCGGGCGTTATCTGCTGGCCAACGTGAATGCGCTGGAGCAGCACAACAAGGCGAAGATCGAAGCGAGTCCGAAGGTGGCGACGCTCGACAACGTTGAAGCCGATATGAGCAACGACACGCAGTTTTTCGTGCGTGTGAGCGGCTACACGTCGGCCGACCTGTACAGCGTGTCGACCGGCGTGTCGCTGCGCGTGCTGCCGATGGTGGTCGACGAGAACGGGCGCACGCAGATCAAACTCGACGTCGCGATTCAGGACGGCCAGCTAAGCGGCCAGACCGTCGACAACATTCCGGTGATTTCGAGCAGCAACATCAATACGTCGGCATTCGTCAACGATGGCGAGGCGCTGCTGGTGGCGGGCTACAAGGCCGCCAACATCACGCACAATCTCACCGGCGTACCGTTGCTCTCGAAGATTCCGCTACTCGGCAATCTGTTCAAGTCGACCGATAACGAGGACAGCCACATGGAGCGGCTCTTTCTTCTGACGCCGCATATCATCGACCTATGAGCGATGCGCGTGGCCGACCGCGCGGCATCGCGCTCGCCGTATTCCGGGTGCGTCCGCGGCTGGAATACGGCATTGCTTCGTCGTCATGCTGCGGCGCTGTGCGCGGCAGTCTGCAGGGCAGGGATCACATCGCGTGCGAAGCGTTGCATCGACGCCATCACGCGCGGGTGCGCCAGCGCGCCGAACCAGAAGCTCGCGCTGAAGTAATCGCAGCAGAGCCCGTCGCGAATCCTGCGCAACTGGTGCACGCATTCGTCGACCGTGCCGATCACCGTGTGGTCGTCGCGCAGCGCGGCGATGGTCGGTTCATGAGGCAAGGCACCGGCCGGCACGATGCCGTCGATCACCGCGCCCTGGTCGTGGCGCAAACGCCAGGTCGCGCGGCCGTTCCACAGTGCCTGTTCTGCCGCTTCCTCCGCTTCCGCGTGACTCTGCGCGACGTAGACCGGCCGCTGCGTACCGATGCGCAGCGGCGCCATCGCCGTCGCGAGGTCGGGCCATGCGTCACGCATATTGGTCAGCGTCGAGATCGGCTCGAGCACGCCCGTGAACATGTTTGCGCGGCGCCACACTGCCTGCTCGACCGACTCGCGGCGACTCGAATTGACGACCATCCACAGCGGCATCGCGCGCTGTACGGGCTGGGGCACGAGGTGAGTCTCCGGAATCTGGAAATGCTCGCCCTCGTACCGGAACACGGGTTCGCGCAAGGCGGCAAGCAGCACGTCGAGCGCTTCGTTGTCGCGCTCGATAGTGTCGCCTTTATCGATCTGGAAACGCGCGTACTGGTAGCTCTGGTAGCCCTTGCCGATGCCGATTTCGACGCGCCCGCCGCTCAGCACATCGAGCGTCGCGAGTTCTTCGGCGACCGTCAGCGGATGATGCAGCGGCAGTGGCACGATCGCGGGCCCGACGCGCAGCCGCCGCGTGTGCGCGACGATATGCGACAGCAGCAACAGGGGACGCGACGTGTGCGCGTAATTCGTGAAGTGATGCTCCGCCACCCACAGATGGCTGAAGTTCAGCGTATCCGCGGCGCGTGCCATGTCGAGCGCGCGGCGGTACAGCTCGGCAGCGGGACGCGGTTCAGGGGCGGGCATCGTAATAAAGAGGCCAAATTGCATTCACTGCTCCCGGGAACTGGACACGTCGGCGCTGGACCGCGCCGACCTGGCCCATGCGACTGCGCACAGCGCGCGACGCGATGCGGCTCTGCTGCGATTAACGTCGATTTGTGCCGCGTGCGTGCGCGCCTGCACGAACCGATGTTCCGGCACGCGCATCCGCGTTCGCGGCGCTGCAGTGCACGCGCGATGGCCGTGTGCGCGGCACGGCGCGGATCGTCGGCGCTTGCCGGAAGCCGCCATGACTGAACCGCTCGCGTTGCCGGCCGCCGCGCTCGATGCGCTGTTCGACAGCCAGCCGTGGGGCACGATCGCGGTCGACCGCGAGCAGCGTGTGCTGTTCGTCACGGCGGCGGCAACCCGCCTGCTGCAACGGACGATCCGTAGCGGTGCGCCGTTTGCCGAGCTGATGCGCACGTACGGCGTAACGGACTTCGACGCGAAAGGTGGCGAGCACAGGCAGGAGATCGAATTTCAGGCGGGTGCGACATGGCTCTGGCTGACGCGCCACGCCGTCGAGGATAGCGAGCCGATTGCCGCCGCGTACGCGCTGGTCGACATCACGAGCATGCGTCGTGCGCTCGGCGAGCGGATGGAGTCCCTGCGGTTCATGTCCCACGACCTGCGTTCGCCGCAAAATTCAATCGTCGCGCTCACGCAGCTTCACGAATCGGATCCGCGGGCATTTGAAGCATGCGGTGGCATGCAGCGCATCGCCGAACTGGCGCGTTACGCATTGTCCATCGGCGATAAATTCGTGTTGACGTCGATGGAAAGCGGCTTGCGGCCGCACGATCTCGTACGCTTCGACCTATGCGCGACGATCCGCAGCCTGATTCCGCAGCTCGATGTTGCGGCCGTATATCGCGGTGTGGCGCTGCGTTTGTGGCTGGCAGAAGGCGATGCCGTCTGGATGTCCGGCGTGCGCGTGTTCGTCGCGCGGGCGTTGCAGAATCTTGTCGACAACGCCATTCGCGCGTCCGCACCGGGTGATCCTGTGACAGTTTTGCTAAAGGTCGTGGACGGTTACGCCGTTATCACGGTAAGCGACGCGGCGGGAGGGTTGCCGGGGCTCGCCGCGCGCCGTGTGATGCACGACTTCGATGCGCTTGCAGGCCAATCGTCCGGTGCATTCGGCCTCGGCCTCAAGCTCACAGCGCGCGTCGTGCAGATGCACGGCGGCACGCTGCACGCACAAGCCAATGCCGATACCGGGACCGACTTCGTCATGCGGCTGCCGTGCCTGACCAGCCGGCGCAAACACGCGATGCCAGGCGCAACGCCCGGCCACGGTGGGTTCGCGACGCTCGAGCGCCCGGATGCGAACTGAGTTCACCGGTGCAAGGCGCTAAGCAATCGATCAGCGGCCTTTGGCCGCGAGACAATCATGGTGCGCAAGCAGATTCGAATCGTTCTCGCTGAAGATGATGTGATCCAGCAATCGCTGCTGGTGTCGTGGCTCAAGGCGGAGGGCTATCACGTCGATGCGTTCGACAATGGCCTCGACGCCCGGAACCATCTGTCCAACCACTGGGCGGACCTGATGATCCTGGACTGGGATTTACCCGGTATACCGGGTGACAGGCTGCTCACGTGGGTGCGCGCCCGCTCGAGCTCGACGGTGCCCGTGATTTTCCAGACGGTCCATTCGGACGAAGAGGACATCGTTCGCATTCTTGACACCGGTGCCGACGATTTTCTCGTGAAGCCGTTCGACAGGATGGTGCTGCTCGCGCGCATTCGCGCGTTGCTGCGGCGTTTCAACAACACGGCGAGCGACAGCCGGCAGATGATCGTCGGGCGCTACCTGCTCGATCGCGCGAACCTCAGCATCTCGGGCGGCGATCTGATGCACACGCTCGGTACGAAGGAGTTCGATCTGTTGTGGCACCTTGCGTCGCATCGCGGCACGGTCGTCCAACGCCAGGACCTGCATTCGGTTGTCTGGGGCTGGGACGGCGGCGCGACGAGCCGCTCGGTCGACATGTACGTGAGCCGGTTGCGCGCGAATCTGAAGGCGATCGGCGTCGAATGGACGATCCAGTCGGTGTACGCGAAGGGCTACCGGCTCAATATGAGCGACGACGGCGGCGTGAACGTCGACGCGTCGCGCACGAACCGCAATCCCTCTGCCGTGCCGGTGTAGCGCGAGCATGCCGGGATGGGCGCGTCTGTTCGCGATGGGCCGGCACGCGGCAACGGTGCGGCTCCCCGGAGGCTCGGTGCCCGTTTATGCGCTCTGCCTGCTTTACGCGGCGTACGCGGCGATCGACGTCGCCCCGGCCGTCGCCGCAACGCGGGCGGTACCGGCAGCGGTAGCCGCGCGGCAGACGCGCGCGGCGCAGGCCAGCATTCCGTGGGCGATCGCGCGCTTTCAGTATTCGACAAGCGGCGCGAGTGTGATCGACGTGCTGGCCGATCTGTCGGCCGCCACGCGGGTGCCCATTTCGACCGGCGCCTTCGATCGCGTAGGCGAGGCCGATGCGGCCGGTGCGTCGAGTCCTGCCGGTTCGACTAACGGCCGTGTCGAAGGGCGCTTCGATCTCCCGCCGCAGCGTTTTCTCGAGATGCTTGCCCACTCATACGATCTCGACTGGTATTTCGACGGCAGCGTGCTGCACGTCGATCCGGCGAGCGCGCGGCGCACGCTGTTGCTGCGGCTCAACTATGCGCCGCGCGTCGCACTGCACGAATTGCTGGCGCGCGACGGCACGGCCGCGGACCGCTTCCCGCTGGTCGATGGCGAGGGTGCTGGCGTCGTTGCCGTGGCCGGGCCGCCGATGTTTGTCACCTTTGTCGCGCATGCCGCGCGGCGGCTCGATAGCAGCGCGCGTGCGCAGGTGCGTACCGCCGTGCGGGTGATCGCGCTGCGCAATGCCACGGCCGCCGACCGCAGCTCGTTCGACAACGGCCGGCGCGGCGTGATCGAAGGCGTCGCGTCGCGCGCGCGGCGGCAGCTCGCGCCGCCGGACGCTGCCGCGGCCGGTCTCGTCGAATATGAAACGCCACTGCCGGTGATAACCGCGGACGCCCGCACCAACTCCGTTCTGATTCGCGACCGCGCGGAACGGCTCGACATGGATGCACGCACCGTTGCGGCGCTCGACGTGCGGGCCGAACCGGTTGCCGTGGATGCGCTGGTTGCCGAGGTCGATTCAACGGCGGTGCCGGCACTGGCGCTGGGCGTGCTGATCCCTGACCAGAATGCGGCAGCCGGCAGTGCACATGTGCGCATCGGCGACTCGGGCGGTGCGCTGCGCGCGCGAATCCATGCGCTGCGGGCGCTGCGACGTGCGCATATAACGGTCGAGCAGACGCTGCTGAGCGCCGATGGTGCCACCGCCGACCTCGAAGTGCGCGCGGGCCAGCCGCTCGATGTCGCGAGCGAGGCCGCTTCCGCTGCCGGAGCGCACGGCGACGCCGCGCCAGCCGATGGCTTCGCGCTCAGGGTCTTGCCGTGCGTGGTCCGCCGTGACGACGGCACTGGCGTTCGCAGCGTGGCCCTCGCGGCCGAATGGCGCTCGCGCGCGAACGTGCAGGTGGTGCGCATGGTGCTCGCGCCGCTGCAAGGGGTCGTGATGGTCGGGACTTCGAGCGAGGCGAGTGACGCGCGAACCCAACTCGTGATGCTGGTGCCGCATATCGTCGATAGCCGGTGAGCGGCTGCGTACGAGGCGGGCTAGGCGCGCAGCCAGAAATAGTCGCCGGCGATGATGCCGGCGAACATCTCGTCGCCGGATTCGATGATGTTGTTGCGCCAGTAGCGGCCGTGTTCCGCATAGTGCGCGAACAGGTCGGCGACCACGACTCCATCGACATCCGGCGTGAGCGGCAAGCGGAGAATCAGCACGATGCCGCCGGTGTCGCCGTCGAGTCCGAGTTGCGCCTGATCCTGTGCGTAGATCAGCAGGTTGGCCTCGAGCATGAGCCGGAATATCGCCAGCGTGCGGCCGGCGGTGACCGTGCCGTAATGGAAATTCACGTACATCGCCTGCGGGTCGTTCTCGAAATGATCGAGCCGTACGTCGAAGCCTTCCACTTCGACGGTGCGTGTCTGCAACACATGGTCCGGGTCGGGGAGGCCGACCACCGCGCACACGTCGCGCACGATCTCGGCGAATCGTTCGATGCTCATGTTCGATCCGAATGCGATAAAGAGCGAAAACCAGGACACGTCCCCGGTTTTCGCTGGCCTGCCAAACCGGCCGAAGGCGCCGCGCCGCGCGGACACCCGGGCCTCGACCGCCGTCAGCCTTTCTTGGCTGCCTGTTCGACGTCGTCTGCGCCGGTCTTCGCGATGTTGAGCACCGACATGACGAGCGACATCATCACCTGCATCATCGCCATCTGGATCATCGCCGGAATCATCGCGCTGGCGATGTCCGACGCTGAGCCGGTCGCGGCGCCTGCCATAGGTCCGAAAGACATGCTTGAACTCCTTCCTGTTGAGATAAAAGACAACTCGTATCGCGGTTCGGCATTGTTCAGCCTTCCGCACCATCGCCCGCATGACGCCGGCGTACCACCCTGCTTACTACTCGCGTACTGCTGAACCGATGTCACCGCTTGCCATCTACGGCTTGTCATCTACCGCTTGCTGCCTCCCCGTGCACGGTTCAGTGCAGAGCGACTTCACCGGCGCCCGGCAGTTCGTGCAGACGGTGCACGATGTTGCGGGCGGCGACGAGACCGCGATAGAGCTTCTGCAGCGCGGCGCGGTCGATGGCGTCCTCGGTCACGCAGGTCGCGTCGCTGACGCGCTGCGCACACGCATCGAACGCGGCGACGATGCGCGCCACGCGCGCGGGCGCGGCCGGCGAATCGAGCACCTGCTGCAGCTGTTTCAGATCGTCGCGAACGGCTTCGAGGTCTTCATGCATGGTGTTTCTCCTGTCAAAGGTTGAAAGTGCGTAATGCGTCTAACGGGCGAAGCAGCGCTCAATGCGCATGCGCATTGAGCGGGACGACGGATTCGCGCAGGGCGTGGCCGGTGTCGCCGGCTTCCCGCATGGCCGCCGGAAACAGATGTTTGACGCCGTCCTGCGTTTGCACATATCGCGTGTCGCCGACGGCGAGCATCGCGGTATAGACGGTCATCGCGAGCGTCGTCGGCGCCTCGGTCACGTCGACGTCGATACGTTTTACATTGCTGTCGAGATCCGCGCGCAGCCGGTTCAGTCCTTCGCGGAACTGCGTGAGCGACGGCACGACGCCGCTTACCGTGAAAACGCCGCCGCCCGAATACGCGACGTGCAAGCCGTCCATGCCGAGGGAGTCTTCGATATTCGCGACGTCGGTCTGTGCGACGTCGTATTGCCGCGCGACCGCACTGCCCATGCGCAGGAAGATCGCGCGTGCGGCGACGTCTTCTGCGGCGTTCGCCACCATGCCCTCGACCGCGATCGTGTCGCCACGGAGCTGCGCATGCAGGTCGGCGAGCTGCGCCGCATGCAGCGCGCCGTCGAGCTGCCGCGCAAGTTCCGCGCTGCCGTGCGCGGCCGGTGCGGGCTGCGACGGGCGGCCGACGCGCCCGTACACGAGCGTGCCGGCCAGCGTGAGCAGCGCCGCGGCCATCGCGCTTGCGCAGAGGGCGCGCAGCACGCGGCGGGTGCGGCCGACTTGCGCACCCGGGCGCGCAGACACGGCGCCGGTGCTGTCCGCGGCGGGCGCGCGTGCGGTTCCCGATGCGCCGTACATGCTCGCGAGCAACTGGATGTCGGGTGGCCACTGCGCGTCTTCGGTGCCGAAGCACAGAACAGTGGTGCCGAACGGAAACGGTACGAAGTCCGGAATCAGCACGACTGACGGATCGTCTCCCGCAGCCGGTGCGCGCATATCGTCGGCGCTGCCGTGCGATCCGTCGAGCCGCGACGCGCGGATTACGCCTGTTTCGTCCAGTTCGACGGCGACTTCTTCGTCGTCCCAGTCCGTGATGCAGATATCGGTATCGTCTGCCTTGCCGATCCGGTAGCGGCCCGGCGTGAGCCTCGCCTGGATGCCCGCATGCGTGCCCGTCAGGATGCGCAGGATTTTCATTCCAGTGGTTTCCGATTAATCAATCATGCAAAGTAAATGTCGACGGCTCATACGGCAGCGAGGCCAGTCTAGAAGGGCTGTGTTTTGCCGGCGGAGTGTCGGGCGAAGCCATTATGTGAGGCCCGAAGCGCTGCTTCCAGATGGCGTTCCGCACGCTCGGCGAGCGGCGCTGTCAGCGCACGGCGATTGACCAGCTCCACCAGAGGCAGCAACGCATTGAAAGTGGCCTCTGTGTCGCTGCACGGCACGACGATGGGTGTGCGACGTAACCGGGTCTGCGTATCGATCAGCGTCTGCCGGACATAGCGCAGAACGTCGCCGAAAAGCGGGGCGCCGTTGCCGCCGCCGCTGCGTGCGCGCAGTAGGTCCAGCATGACGGCAAGCGTTTCACGTATCGGCTGCGCCGTATCGCCGCGGCGCAGGCGTTCTCCGATTGCGAAACACTGCTCGGCTGCGGCGGCATGCAGCGATGTGCCGTGCAGAAGCGGTTGCTCGCGAAGCTTGGCGCCGAGGTCCTGCAATTCGGTGCGCGGTGCGGACTCCGCGCTGGCTGACCTGACGCACACCGCCGGCGCAAAGCGGCCGTCGTCACGATCGGGCGAACCCGGCGCGGGCAAGCGCCGCTCGTCGGATTCGAGTGTATGGTCCGTTGGCACCGGCTGTGGTTGGGCACCGCGTTGCGAATCGGCGCGTGCGCCCGGCGGTTCGCGGCGCGGGCCTTGCTGCTGACGTTGCTGCTGTTGTTGCCGACGCCGCTGGTCGTCCTGCTGATGCTGGCCCTGGCCACCCTGTCGTTGCTGACCGCTCTGCTGATGTTGTTGCCGGCCGTTGTGGCTCCCTTCGCGACCGCCGTCGCCGTGACGCGCGGTGACCCGCGCATGCAGGACACCCGCGCTCGCAGTCCTGCCCGGCAACTGATTGGCCTTCGCTGTGCCTTGCGTTTCGGCGGTTGCGGTGCTGTGCCTGATCTTCACGTGCCGGTATTGGCGCGCCTTATGCCGGATTTGGGTCTGCTGTTGTTGCGTACGTTGCGCGTCGGTGGAGTCGGCATGCTGGTTCGGGTCGACTGAAGCGGTATGCGGAGACGACAAGCGTTCGATGCTCATGACGGTACCGCGGTCGTGAGCAGTTGCGTCGCGAAGCGCAGGATGGCCGAGCCGCCCCATGCGCCGGTCAATGCGAGCGTGGCCAGCACCGCGACCAGCTTGACGCAATGCGAGATCGACTGATCCTGCAGCGACGTGACCGCCTGCACGAACGAGATCAGCAGCCCCGACAGCGCGGATACGATGATGACGGGCAACGACACGTACAGGCATAGCAGCAGCCCTTGCGTCGTGAGTCCGATCAGGTCTTCGGTGTTCATCGCAATTACCTTAGCGGTAGGTCAGAATGAGTCCGTGAATCAGTGTCGACCAGCCGCTCATCGCAACGAACAGCAGCAGCTTGAACGGAATCGCGACGTTGGTCGGCTGGATCTGGTTCATGCCCATCGCGAGCAGCACGTTGGCGATCACCAGGTCGACGACGATAAACGCGATGTACAGCAGAAAGCCGATCTTGAATGCATCGCCGAGCTCCGAAAGCGTGAAAGCCGGCGCGAGCACGATCAGGTCGTCCTCGTGCAACTGGTTGGCCATTTGCTGCGGCCAGATCACATGCGCGGAACGCAGGAAGAACAGCTTCTCGCGTTCGCGCGCATGCTTCTTCAGAAACTCGCGGAACGGTTCACGCGCCGCGCCGAACGCCTGGATCATCGCCTGAGACGGTTCGGGTGCCACCTGTTCGTGGCTTAGCGTTTGCATCGCGCTCATGCCGACTGGCGCCATCACGTACAACGACACGAGAATCGCGATGCCGTTGAGCACCATGTTCGGCGGCACCTGCTGCACACCAAGCGCATTGCGCAACAGTCCGAGCACGACGACGATCTTCGCGTAGGACGTGACGACCATCGCGACGAACGGCACGAGGCTGATCGCCAGCACGGCGATCAGCAGTCCGGTGAAATCGCTAAACTGGGTCATGGCCGTTCGACATCTGGACGATTCGAACACCGAGGTGTTCGCCGACCGTCACGAGTTCGCCGGTGCCGATCACCTGTCCATACGACACGAGCCGCACACGCGCGTCGTGCAGCGTGCCGGGCAGTTCGAGCACATAGCCTGCGCGTAACGCGGACAATTGCACGAGCGGCAGGGTCACGGTCTCGATTTCGAAGCGCACGGGTAAATCGAGTTCGTCGATCGATGTGGCACCCTGGGTATCGGTGCCGCTGAGCGCCGCATCGGCGCGAGAAAGATCATGGGTCATTTGTGGGTCCGTGTTGATAACAAGTCGGTTGCCTTCGAGCGTCACGCGCGTACTGAGTTGACGCGCGCCCGGCACACCCCAGAACAGTTCCGCGTCGTCCGCCCGTTGCGGCGTGGCAAGCAGGGAGCGCAGCGCCGCACGTGCGCCGCGCACGATCACGTCGCCGGGACGCAGCTGGTTGAGCGCTCCAACATTGAGTACTTTTTCACCGACACACAGCCATGCCGGCACGCCGATTTCGCTGACACAGCGCGCATAGGGCACGCGCTGCGTGGCGAGGTGCGCTTCGAGCGGTTCCAGCCAGGCAAGATCGACAGGACCGAGCGCACATTCGAAACGCCGCCCGTCGCGCACGAAGCGCAGCGTGAGACCGTCGCGTGCGGGTCCGGCGCAGCGCAGGCCGGTGACCTTCACATCGTCGAGACCAAGCTTGCCCAGAACGTCGAATAGCGGCTCGAGCAAAATCGCTGCGACGGCGTGCCGTAACGATGCGGCGAGGCCTGCATCGCTCGACGCATCCGGTTCCGCTGCGGCGCTGGCGAGCGCCGGATAGAACGCGAGCTCGACGCCGAAGCTTGCAATCGCACGACCGCGCTGCACGTCGATCCAACCCGACGTCTGCCAGGACGTGGGCACTTCCTGTCCGACGCGCCAGTCGGTCACGCCGAATTGCTGGGCGAGACGGGCTTCGAGGCGTGCGTCGCACAGCAGTCTCGACAGGCGAGCGGTCGTGGGCTCGATAGCGGGCAGCAGCTGGGCCCAGTCGGCGAATCGTTTGACGGGTATTGGCGTATCGGTAGTGGCGTGTGGCTGGTTCATTATGTTTTGGAATCGGTTATCCGCGTCCTGTGTGCTGCTTGCCGTGACATCGGCAATACGATGTCGCTTTGGTTCAGTCTGACGCGATCGATACATCGCGCGGTGTGTTCAATTCATCGAGCAGCAAAACGAGACGATTCCTCAGGACGACTTCGTGTCGGGAGATTAGCTGGCTGATCTCGGCGGTCCGCGTATCGAAACGAAGCGTGAGGTCGAAACGCGAAAGAGTCAGATGCAGTGTGCAGTCGGGCAGCAACGACGCATCGAGGCGAATGCGGATCGACCAGTTACCGCTTTCGATCACGGCGGGATCGGCGCAGAAATCGGCAACGCGAGCGGCGAGAAAATGCATCAATTGCGCGACGCGCGCCTGTTGTTGCGCGAGTGCCGCGATGAATGGCGCGGCCAGTTCGTTCAGACGCCGTTCGCGCACACGGGTGAGCGTCTCTGCATCGGGCAGCGCATCCGCGTTGTCGTGCGAATCGTCGTCGTTCGGGTCGGGCTCGGCCGACGCGAGCGCGGCGGCGTTGCCGGAGCAAGCTTCGTCCGCCGCTTCGCGTGCGTTGTACAGTGTGCCGCTCATGCGCCGTTCGCCACGCAGCCGCGCGCGCCGCACGAGCGCCGCATAGTCGATACCTTTGCGCGACGGCGCGAGCGGAGCCTGCCGATGGCCGGCTTCGTCGACGTCGGCGGGCGCGGCGGGAATGATGCGCGGACTGATCGTCGGACCGTTCATGACGACGCCCGCTTACAGCGTCACCCGTCCGAGCGGACGCAGTTCAATGTGATCGGACAACTCCTGATACGAGTACACGGGCAGCCAGCCGAGGCGCGCTTCGATCATGCGCCGGACGTAACGGCGAATGTCCATCGATGTGACCAGGGCGACGGCGGAGCGCGGCGTATCGCCCGCGTACGACTGAATCGCATCGCACAACTGGCGGATCTGGTCCGGCTGCAAGGCGAGGAAATTGCCCGTGGGCGTCTGTTTGATCGACTGGCGGATGTGCTGTTCGACGTCGTTGCCGAACAGCACTGCATCGAGGGTCGGCGCCCCACCGCTGGCCCGGTATGCGATGTAGCGGGACAGATCGCCGCGCACGTACTCGGCGAGCATCAACATGTCTTTTTCCTTCGGACCCCAGACGACGAGGCTTTCCATGATTCCTCGCGCGTTGCGGATCGACACCTGTTCCTCGAGAAGACGGCGCAATACGTCGGCAATGCGCTGCAGCGGCAGCGCCTTCTGCACTTCCGCAACGAGCCCCGGATAATCCGCGCCGAGCTGATCGAGCACCCACTGCGTTTCCTGAATGCCGACGAACAGATGCGCGCGCATGCGCAGCATGCCGACGGTCTGGTTTGCGATCACCTGCTCGATGCGCCAGATGGTGGCGTCGGCCGGCGCCTGACGTTCGCCGATCCAGTAGCTTTGCGGCAGGCCGCCGGCTGGCCCCGCTGCTTCGCAACTCGCGGCCAGCGCGGCGTCGCCTCCCGCATCGGGCAGCATGACCTTGCCCGCCGGCACTTGTACATGGGCGCAAGGCACGTCGTGCAGCAGAATCTCGTAAGTGTTGGTCGGCAGATCGTCGCTCGACCACATCGTAATACCCGGAAACGGCAGGCCGATTTCATCCTGAAGCCGGGAGCGCTGCGCTTCGAACGCGTTGTCGAGCGCAGTGGGCGAGAGCTGCCCGACAAGATTCGGGGAGAGCCGCACGCCGAGCGCGCTGGTGAATTGCGGCGCGCGTTTCAGGATGGCCGGCGCGTCGCCTTTCGCGCCCGCGCGCTGCAACGATGCTACCTTTGCACCCGTGTCTTCCTTGCGTGCGTTCTTGTTGTGCAGCCGGTATCCAGCGAACGCGAGCGTCGCGGACAGCAGCACGAAGAGCGGCCAAGGGAAGCCCGGCACCGCTGCGAAGCCGAGCAGCAGCACGCTCGCGAACCACAGCGCGTTCGCGTTGCCGCCCATCTGGCGAAGCAATTCTTCGCCGAGCGAGCGGCCGCCGCCTTCAGCGGTTTCGTCCGACACGCGCGTGATCATGACGCCGGCCGCCACGGAAATCAGCAGCGAGGGAATCTGCGACACCATCGCGTCGCCGATCGACAGGATCGAGAAGCGGTTCGCGGCGTCGCCGGCCGTCATCGCGTGATAGGCCATGCCGACCGCGATGCCGGCCACCATGTTGACGAGCGTGATGACGAGGCCGGCTATCGCATCGCCCTTCACGAATTTCATCGCGCCGTCCATGCCGCCGTACAACTGGCTCTCGACCGCGAGCCGCGCACGTTTGCGGCGCGCTTCGTCGGGCGTGAGGATGTTCGCGCGCAGGTCCGCGTCGATGCTCATCTGTTTACCGGGCAATGCGTCCAGCGTGAACCGCGCGCCGACCTCGGCGACGCGTTCGGAGCCTTTCGCGATCACGATGAATTGCACGGTCGTGATGATCACGAACACGACAAGGCCGACCACCAGATTACCGCCCACCACCAGTTCGCCGAAGCTGTCGATGATGCGGCCGGCGTCGGCGTGCAGCAGGATCGACTTGGCCGACGCGATGTTCAGCGAAAGCCGGTATAGCGTCGTGAACAGCAGTGCCGACGGAAACGACGACAGCGATGTGATCGACGGCACGTACAGGGTCACCATCAACAGCGTGACGCTGAGGCAGATGTTGACCGACAGCAGCACGTCGATGATGTCGGGCGGCAGTGGCAGGATCATCAGCGAGATGATCGCGACGATCAGTAGCGCAATGCCGATTTCGCCGCTGGCGGGCAGTTTGAGCGACTTGAGCATGGCAGGCTCCGTAGCAAGGTCAGGAAGGTTCATGGAAAGGTGAAGCGGGAGGTGGGGCCGGGTTCGCGGCGGCGCCGCGCGCCATGCCCACCGACTCGACCCAGCGCAGGATCGCGGCGACTACTTCGAACAGCTCTTCGGGAATCGCGTCATTGACGCCGATCCGATACAGCGCGCGCGCCACCGGCGGGTTCGCGACGATCGGCACGTCGTGTTCGTGCGCAAGCCGGCGCAAGGCGGCGGCGTCCGCGTCGACGCCGCTTGCCACCACGACCGGCAACGGATGTTCGCCGGGCGCGTAGCGCAGCGCGACGGCGTAGTGAGTGGGGTTCACCACCATCACGTTCGCGCGTGCCACGGCGGCAGGTCGCGGGTCGCCGCGGATCAGTTCGCGGGCGCGCTGCCGGCGTTCGTGTTTCATTTTCGGATCGCCGTCCTGGTTCTTGCGCTCACGCTTCACTTCGTCCTTCGTCATGCGCTGCGAGTGAAGAAACATGACGTGCTGCAGTTTCCAGTCGGCCGCGCCGACCACCAGATACAGCACGAATGCGACCGACAGCATCCTGAGCAGCGCACTCCATAACAGCGTGGAAAGCTGCGGCAGCGGTTCGTACAGTGCCTGCGTGACGAGCGGGAACAGGCCGATGATGGTTTTCCACAGCACCACGATCAGCAAAGCCGCCTTGACGATCATCTTCAGCAGATCGATCAAAGACTTCTTCGAGAAGATGCGCTTCATGCCGCTCGCCGGGCTGACCGAGCTCAGCTTCGGCATCACCGGATGCATCGACACCTTCAGACCGACCTGCGCGAACGAGGCAAGCGCGGCCGCGAGGAGGCCGACCGCCGCGAGCGATACGCACACGAGCGCGCACAACCCGAACAGATGAAACAGCGCAGACGTGAGGGCCTGGGTGGAGCGGTCGGTCGTGGGGAAATCGAGTGCGATGCCGAGTGCCGCGCGCAGCGAGTCGAGCAGCCACGAACCGCACGCATGGAACGCGATGATCATGGCCAGCAGCGTGGCGGCCGAGATCAGGTCAGTACTTCTGTATACCGAACCTTTATCGCGAGCGTCCTTGAGCTTTTTCGCGGTGGGTTTTTCGGTCTTGTTGCTCATTTGTGCGAGGGCGGCGACGCGCTGGCCAGTGGCGAATGGGCTGCACGATAGACGCGAGCGGCGCGCGGGCGCGCTTGCCGCGCGAAGGGCCGCTGGTTCGTGCGAAGCGCGTCTGCGCACCGAGCGCGACGGCGCCGATCACCTCTGCTTCGCGTGCTTTCCAGTCGCTTCGCCTCGCTGGACCGCGGCCGGACGGGCCGTTTGCTACCGTGCGTTCATCGGCCGCTGCCGTGCTTGACCCCGCGATCAATCCGCGAAACTCCCTCTTATCAGGATCACAAAATGAACCAGAAACGCGAATATATGGACTGCAGCCCGGAACTGTTCGGTGCGCTGATCGAGCTTGTACGGATGTCGGTCGTCGACCAGTTTCCTACCACGCGTGTCGATATCGGCGACGTCGAGCATCTGCTCGAGGCAATGCGTACGCTGCGCCCGAATCTGGCGGAACTGAGCCTGTTCGACGGCTTCGTGCATGTGGTGCGCGGCAACTGGCGCGAAGCGGCGGACGTGTTCGGCGCGCTCGCTGGGCAATCGCTATGCATGCCGGGCAGCAAGGCGATGATGATTTACTGCCTGAGTTCGAGCGGCAATGCGGACTGGCGCATTCTGGCGAGCCAGCTGCTCGACGAAGAAGCGATTACGCCGGAGGCGCGCATGCTCGTGCATGCGGTGATGGCGCGCAACGATGTCGAGCAGGCCGGCGAATTGGCGATGACATCGGGCGAATTCGTCGAACCGGATTCGCTGCGGCGCTTGCGTGAGGAGTCGGCGGATGCGGGTGGCGGCGGGAACGGCAGCCTCGTGCCGCTCGACGGTCAATACTTGCGCCTCTGAGCGCGGCCGCAAGGGAGATAGCCATGGATCAGCCTCTGTCCGTGCTGGCGCTGCAGGCAGCGCTCGCGCAACAGCCGGCGCTCGCCGGCATCGAAGTCAGCGGCGGCCCGGCCGCTGCTGTGCCGCCGCATCTTGCCGGCAGCTTCGAGGCGTTGATGCAGCACAGTGTAATGGGACCTGCCGCGCCGTCCGCGGATACCTCGGGAACGATGGTCGCGGAACTGGCGCGCGGCGAGGATGCCGCCTTCCAGTACGTGTCGAACGACATGCTTTACATGATGAACAACGTCGATTCGATGTCGATGGGCGAGATCACTGCGGCCGCGATGCAACTGCAGATCGAGGCCGCCAGCCTGCAGGTCGACATGCAGACCAAGATGAGTGTCGTCACGTCGTCGAAGGACGCCATTGAAACCTTGATGAAGAACCAGTGACATGAGCAAGCCTGCCCAGTCAACAACCCGGCGCACACGGCACGCGGCGCGCCTCGCGGCGCTCGCGCTGGTGCTCGCGCTTGCCGGCTGCGACAAGGAGCTGTACGGCAATCTGACCGAGCGCGACTGTAACGAGATCGTAGCCGCGCTGCTGCAGGCCGGCATCGATGCGCACAAGGTCAGCGCCGACGGCGGCAAGACGTGGAGCGCGAAGGTCGACGAGAACCAGCTCGTGCGGGCGATGGACGTGCTGCGCGAGCGCGGCCTGCCAGCGCGGCGCTACGACGATCTCGGTGCCCTCTTCAAGAAGGACGGTCTGGTGTCGACGCCGGTCGAAGAACGCGTGCGTTTCATCTATGGCGTGTCGCAGGAGCTGTCCGACACGTTGTCGAAGATCGACGGCGTGGTGGTAGCGCGCGTGCACATCGTGCTGCCGGACAACGATCCACTGTCGAGCCGCGTGAAGCCGTCGTCGGCGTCGGTGTTCATCAAATACCGGCCTGACGCGAACCTCGCGACGCTCACACCGCAGATCAAGAACCTCGTCGTGCATAGCGTGGAAGGCCTGACCTACGACGAAGTCAGCGTGACGTCGGTCCCGGCCGATCCGCTCGAAACGGCGGACACGGCGCGGCCCGGCAGCCACGTCTCGCTGACGGCGCTAGCGGGCGGCGTTTTCGCGGTGGGGGCGCTCGGGCTGCTGGCGGTGCGCGGGCGGCGCGCAGCACGCGGTGAAGCCGCGGCGGCCGAGCCCGGCGCGGGGGCGCCGCCGGCCTTGCCGGGCGGGTTATTCAAGCGCCGCGAGTCCGCCGATACGGCGCCTTGACGTGGGCGACCACGCGCCACTTTTCGAAGGGACCGGCAGATGACCGACATCGAACGGCACGGCAGCGTCGCGGCCCGTCTCGCCGGCATGCTGATGCAATACCAGCGCAATCGTCTCGCGCTGTTCGACTGGATGCATCCCGGCTGGCGCGGGAGGGCGCTTGCCGCTTTGCCCAACGCGGACTCGCCGGGCAAGCGTGCGCTGCGGGCGCGTGCGGCGGATGCGTGGCTGCGTGCGGCAGGCTGTGCACCGCCGCCGCTCGCGGCGTTTCGCGGCAGGGCGGGCGCGCTTGCTGCGTTGCCGGTGGACGACGCGCTGTGCGCGCTGCGCTTGCGCGCGCTGCATTTTCGCCGCGCGGAGTTGCGCTACTGGGTAGACCGCGAGAGCCGCGACCGGGTGTCGGTTTGGCTCGGCCGCAATGCATCCGCCGCGCTGCGCTGGCTGATCGAAACACCGAATTCGCCGGCTATCGACCGGCTGATGCGCGACTACGGGATGGCGCCGCTCGATGAACTCGACGATATGTCGCTTGCGTGGGAGGGCTATTGTCTTTTTACGCGCCCGGGGCACGGTGTGCCGCTCGATCTGTTGCGCTTCGTGTGGGATGAAGCAGCGGCGGTGCCGAACTGGCTGCTCGCGTACGCCGCGGCGAGCTACGAGGAGGACGGGGTCCGCGTGATCGACCGTCTTCCCGAATTCTTTCAGGAGCACGTATGGTGATCTGGTTAAGACAGACACAGGACGAACCGGCGGCCGGCCACGCATTGCACGGCGTCGGCGTGACCGGCGAGATCGTACGGCGCGAGACGCTGGCGCAGCTCGTCGAACTCGACGACGGCTACGAGGCGCTGCGGCGGCAGCGGGACGACATTCTGGCGGCTGCGCACCGCGAAGCGGCGCGGATTGCCGCCGCGGCTGCCGACGAGGCGGCCGCGCTCAGGGCCGACGCGCAGCGGGAGTTCGATACCGGGCGCGAGCGCGGTTACGACGCCGGACGCCGTGAGGCGCTCGCGCAGTGGTACGGGCAGACCGCTCAATTGCTCGCGCAGCGCCGCGAGATCCAGGCGTCGCTGCGCGAGCGCATCGCCGCGCTGGTCGTTGCGGCCGTGGAGAGGATCGTCGTCAACGAGCAGCCCGCTGCGCTGTTCGCGCGTGCGTCGGACGCGGTCGACCGCATCATCGACGACGACAGCCATTTGCGCATTCGCGTCAATCCCGACCAGCGCGAAGCCGCGGCGCAAGAATTCGCCCGGGTCGCGGCGGACTGGCGCGAACGTGGGCGCCCGGTGCCCGTCACCGTGATCGGCGACCCTTCGCTCGAAGTCGGAGCGTGCATCTGCGACACGGATATCGGCTCGATCGATGCGAGCCTCGACGTGCAGATCGACGCGGTGCGAAGGGCGGTCGCGCGCGCATTGCGTCGGGTAAGCGCGGGTCAGCAAGCGCAGGAAGCGCAGGAAGCGCAGGAAGCGCAGGAAGCGCAGGAAGCGCAGGAAGCGCAGGAAGCGCAGGAAGCGCCCGTTGAGTCGGCGTCGCCGTTGCCGGTCGCCGAGCAGGAACCCGCATGACTTCGATCCATGTGCCGGAACGGCAGGCGCACGATGCGTTCGCGCTCGAAAGCCTCAATGTGCTCGCCGATTCGATCGAGGCGGAGCTCGGCGACGAGCCGGCCCTGTCGATGCGCGGCAAGGTGCTCGAGGCGATCGGTACGCTGATTCGCGTCGGCGGCATCGACGTGCGGCTCGGCGAGCTTTGTGAACTGCGTACTGCGCGGGGAACGCTGCTGCAGGTTGCGGAAGTGGTCGGCTTCGCGCGCGATACCGCGCTGCTGTCGCCATTCGGGCGGCTGGCCGAGCTTTCGCGCGAAACACAGGTCATCGCTTTGCGCAAGCCGCTTACCGTGCCGGTGGGCACGCCGTTGTACGGACGCGTGATCGACAGCGTCGGCGCGCCCCTCGACGGCCGCGGGCCGATCGAGACCGACGAGCGCCGGCCGATCCACGCGGACCCGCCTAACGCGATGAGTCGGCCGCTGCTCGAGCGCTCGCTCGACACGGGCGTGCGCGCGGTGGATGCCATGCTGACCCTCGGCGAAGGGCAGCGCATGGGCATCTTCGCGCCGGCCGGTGTGGGAAAGAGTACGTTGATGGGCATGTTCGCGCGTGGCACCGCATGCGATCTGAACGTGATCGCGCTGATCGGCGAACGCGGCCGCGAAGTGCGCGAATTCGTCGAACAGATCTTGGGGCCGGAAGGGATGGCGCGCTCGATCGTCGTGTGCGCGACCTCTGACCGCTCCTCGATCGAACGTGTGAAGGCTGCCTACGCGGCCACTGCGATTGCCGAATACTTCCGGGACGCGGGCAAGCGCGTGCTGCTGATGATGGATTCGCTGACCCGTTTCGCGCGCGCGCAGCGCGAGATCGGACTCGCAGCCGGCGAGCCGCCGGCGCGACGCGGCTTTCCGCCGTCGATTTTCGCGGAGTTGCCACGGCTGCTCGAGCGAGCGGGGTTGTCCGAGCACGGTTCCATTACCGCGCTCTATACGGTGCTGGCCGAAGACGAATCGGCGAGCGATCCGATTGCCGAAGAGGTGCGCGGCATTCTGGACGGACATATGATCCTGTCGCGGGAGATCGCAGCGCGCAATCAGTATCCGGCGATCGACGTCAGCGCGAGCTTGTCGCGCGTGATGCCTCAGGTGACCGAAGCTCAGCATCGCGCGGCGGCGGGTCATCTGCGCCGGCTAATTGCGAAGCACCGCGAAGTCGAGACGCTGCTGCAGTTGGGCGAGTATCGGGAGGGCGGCGATCCGCTCGCGGATGAAGCAGTCCGCAAGATCGAGTCGATCCGCGCGTTTCTTGGTCAGGGCACCGATGAATTCAGCGCGCGGCGCGCGACGCTGGCCGCCCTGCAGCAACTATGCGCGTAGCGATTCGATGTGTTGCGCGCGTCACTCTCGACTAAGGAGACGCCTGTCATGAAGGATCCCCGCACTCGCGCATTCGCGCTGGTGACCCGCCGGCTCGAGCGCGTGGACAAACGGTTGCGCGAAACGCTGAGCGCGCAGCAAGCGCGCTTGCAGGAGGCGCACCAGCAACTGGCCGATCAGCAGGATGCAGTCGCGCAGGCGCGCCGCGAACTGGCGCGTCACGAATCGCGTATCGACGCACTGCTCGACGGCCGCCGGCTGGTGCGGATCGACGAACTGCTCGGCTGGCAGGACCAGCGTGCCGGTGCAGTCGCGCAGTGCGACGCGCAATTGCAGACGCTCGCCCGCATGCGCGACGAGCTCGCGCAGATCGACGCGCAAGCGGCGCGGACTCGCCACGCCATTCTGCGCAACGACGCGCGTATCGACATTTGCAGAAAGCACGTTGCGGCGTCGGAAGTAGAGGCGCAGACACGCGCCGACGACGCCCAGGACGAGGATGCCGAGGAGGGTCTTGTCGCGCGCCGCCTTGCCGCACGGCGACGCGATGTGCGCCGGGCCGGCACGGGAGTTGTGCGATGAATGTCTTTGCGAGCGGTGTGCCCGAACTCGGTGGCATGCTGATGCACTTTTTCACGCTCGTTGCGCTATGCGGCGTGCGACTGCTGGTGATCATGATCATCTTTCCGCCCACCGCCGACCACGTGTTGCAGGGAACCACGCGCAACGCGATCGTGATGCTTTGGGGGGCATATGTCGCTTTCGGCCAACAGGCGATGATGCCGGAGTTGCACGGCTGGCGCCTCGTTCTGCTTGGCGGCAAGGAGGCGGTGATCGGCCTCGTGATGGCGTTCGTCGCCTCTCCGGTGTTCTGGGTGGCGGAAGCGGTCGGCACCTATGTCGACGATCTGACCGGGTACAACCACGTTCAGATGACCAATCCGAGTCAGGGCCAGCAGACTTCGCTGATGTCGACCTTGATGAGCCAGTGCGCGATTGTCGCGTTCTGGACGCTCGGAGGTATGACGTTCCTGCTCGGCGCGCTGTTTCAGTCGTATCGCTGGTGGCCGATCGACAGCATGGCGCCGGTGCCGGCGGCGATGCTGGAGACGTTCGTGCTGCATCAGACCGATTCGCTCATGGAAACCGTGGCGAAACTCGCGTCTCCCGCTCTGCTGCTGTTGCTGCTCGTGGATCTCGGACTCAACCTCACGAGCAAGACTGCGCAAAAGCTCGACCTGAACGCGTTCGGGCAGCCTGTGAAAGGCGGGCTCGCGGTATTGATGCTCGCGCTGCTTATCGGCATCTTCATCGGCCAGGTTCGCGACCAGGTTGCGCTCTTTCACGTAGCTGAGCAGATTCGGGCGCTGGCCGGTTGGAAGTAGCGCCCTCTCGATTGCTTCGCGTGATGTTCGCCGGCTGCGGTACGCGCGCGCCGTTGACGATGGAGTTTTGCGAAGCTGGCGTTGTCGGCCCGGCGCTGTGCGATATGCCTTGCATTCCGATGAATTCAGTCCCTCTACTGTTACAGATCGAAATATGGAAGCGACAACGTCCTACGAACTCAGCCAGAAGTTCTTCTTCGACGCGGCACATACGCTCGATCGCGAAATAGACGCAGAAGGCAGCCGCAGAATTCATGGCCACACTTACCACGCTCAAGTGGCCGTGCGCGGCACGCCGCAAGCCGATTCGGCGATGCTCGTCGATCTTGGCATGTTGAATGAACAGATCCGCGTCGTGCGCGATCAGCTCGACCATCGGTTTCTCGACGAAGTACCGGGCCTCGGTCCGGCCACGCTCGAAAATCTGTGTGCGTTTATTCATCGCGAGCTGTCAGCCCACGTACCAAATGTCGTCCGGGTGCGGGTCGAGCGGCCGGCGAGCGGCGACCGCTGCGAACTGGTCGCGCACGCGCGCGAGTCGCGGTGATGACGGTTCCGACATACATGCAGTCACGGCTCCTCCAACCGTGGACGGTCGGATTCTGTGTATGCGGTCCGGCCGCTCCGATCCGGCAAGAGGGGCAAGCGGGCCGGCGTCGGTTCTTCTATCCAGGGTACCGCACTTCTCCGTGTGTATCGCAGATGCAGTAGTGCGAGCCAACGAAACGAGAAGTCCTCGCGCACGCGCACGTAGCGCGCACGACGGCAAGGCTCGACGCAACCGCGCCTTATGCTGGACCAAAAGGCAATCCACGCAGCCAATCGGGCAATAATAACCATCGATGCCAATGCCAAAGCCGCACAAATCCGGAATGAAGCGGTCTCAAAGTTAGACCCGGAAAAGTGAAAGATAAAAATCATCGGGATCACGAGCGAGACCTGGATGATGACGGCGGCTAGCGCGAATGTCTTTAAATAGGCTCGAACCATACTGATTGAGGCGTTAGTCAACATGGTTCGTCTGCAGGGAGTCGAATTAACGGACGGGCACTGTGTGATTTTTTCAAGCGACATGAAAATAATCGCAATTACACTGGCGCGTCGCCGATTACGGCAAAAGCAAATAAAACGATAAGACGAATTACATTGGAAGCGGCCGGCCATCAATGCCGCACGGCGTCTCGCAGTTCGAACCTGCGCGCGGTGCCAACTCGGGACAGCGACCGAGCCGCATTTAGCGGGTGGAACTGCGGTAATGCGCGGGCGACACCCCGATCACGCGTTTGAACGCGTTGCTGAATGCGCTCTCCGAGCCATAACCGAGTTGCCCGGCCAGCGTAGACAACGTCGCATCGCTGTTTCGCAGCGCATGCTGTGCAAGCAGCATTCGCCATTGCGTCAGATAGGCAAGCACCGGCACACCGGAGACCGCTTTGAAGTGGGTCGCAAAACCGGTTCTCGACATTCCGGCCGCCTTAGCGAGCTCATGCAACTGCCATTGTCTGCCGGGAGAGCGATGCATCAGGGCGATCGCTCCGACAAGGCGCTTGTCGTTCGCCGCACGCAGCCATCCGCATGGAGCCGGGTCGGCAGCTTCGAGCCACGTGCGCAGCGTCTGGACGAACAGCAATAGTGCGAGCTGGTTGGAGATCAGTGTGGCGCCAAGCCGCGCGTCGGTGCGCTCCTGCACGATCTGCTCGAGCAGCCAGCGAAGCTTCGCCGCGTATCTGGAATTCGCCCGAATGTGAATCAACGGCGGCAGCACCCGGCCGATCAGATCGCTGCACGTCTGATCGACGCGCACGTGTCCACCCACCTGCGTGCAATCCTCGCCATTGCCTATTACTGCAGTCCGGTTGTCCGGGCTACCCGAAAATGCGGTGCGCGCGTCGATCGGCGTCGCGTGCAGATCGTTGCAGAGCATAAAAGAGCGTGGCTCTGAAATCAGGAAGACGTCACCTTCCCGCACTTCGAGCGGCGTTGCATCGCCGTCCATATGGAGCCAGCAATTGCCTTTTGTGAGCGCGAAGAACTTCAAATGGTCCGGCTTCGGAAATCGAATGGCCCACGCGCCGCCTGCGGAGAAGCCACCCGATACAGTGAGTCTTGCCTCCACCAACTGGAGAAAATCGGAAAGCGGATCGAATTCCATGTTCAGAAAAGTAATACGTAATTCGAACTTTAACGGGCGAGACTATCGCAATGAGGGAATTTAAAAGCAAGTGGATCGCTATATTTGCTTCGTACGGGAACACCTTTGCTTCGCATTGACGGAGAACGGGTTATCGCGCCGTCATGCGCAGTCCTTAGCAGTGACATGGATATTGCCTGATACGGTGGATCGCGATTTATTCCAGAGCCCGAATATATCTCCCGCCAGAGCGATTCTATCGCGAGGATCTGTCGGGTTGAATGCGCCATCGTTCACGTTTGCATATCGATCGTTCAAATTCTTCTTTGCCGGATTCGAGTGTTGTCATCGAATGTCCTGGGCACGACGCGTGCAATTGGGACCATCGTCGCATGCAGGACACATCGTTAGCGAGTGTCGCGATCGGAACATGCCAACGTTGCGCGCTTAAAGCGCGGATATCCGAATGAATATCGTCAACCCATCCAATGCAAAGGAGTGACCCAATGCCTGAGCTGGCAGACCATCAACGCAGAGCATTTCTAGTGAAAGCCACGGCCGCGGCAGGCGTGCTTGTCGCCCCGTCGCTTGCAAGCGCAGCATCCGCCACACCGGGTGGCAATTCCAAAGGAGAGACGTCGATGAACCAGAGCAACCGTGCGCGCCAGATCTTTCGGCCCGAGTTCCGTTTCGGTCTCGGTGGCGTACCGCTTGGCAATGAATTCAACAAGGTGACCGATGACGACGCGCAAGCAACGATCGAGGCTGCGTGGAATGTGGGCGTGCGCTACTTCGATATGGCGCCATGGTATGGACTTGGCCTCGCCGAGCGGCGGTTCGGTCATTTCCTTCACAACAAGAATCGCAACGAATATGTGTTGTCGACGAAGGTCGGAAAACTGCTGAAAGCATCGAAGCATAACCAGCATCAAAAGTTGTTTCCGCTGTCGGACTCGCCCAACGATGTCGTCTACGACTATTCGGCCGACGGCGTACGGCGTTCGATTGAAGACAGTCTGCAGCGGCTTGGCGTCGATAGCATCGACGTGGCTTTCGTTCACGACATCTCGCCGGACTTTCCGTATTTCCCTACGTCGTGGGAAGAGCAGTTCGCAATCGCGCAGCGCGGGGCGTTCCCTGCTCTGTCGCGAATGCGCGAAGAAGGCATCATCAAGGCATGGGGCATCGGCGTGAACCGGCCGGAACCCATTCTGCGCGCGCTGCAGGTTGCGGACCCGGACGTCTGTCTCTGCGCATCGCAGTATTCGCTGATCGATCACTCGAATGCGGTGAAGCAGCTCTTCCCCGCTGTGCGTGAACACAATGTCGCGCTCGTCATCGGTTCGTCATTGAACGCGGGATTTATTTCGGGCAGCCCGCGTTACAACTACGGCCCCGACAACTACAAGATTCCGCCCGCATTCATTGAGAAGCGCGAGCGTCTGCGCGCGGTCGCCGCGAAGCACGGCGTCGACTTGCGAACGGCCGCGCTGCAGTTCTCGTCGGCGGCCGATGTTGCAGTGGCACTGGTCGTGGGTGCAAGCAGCCACCAGCAGATCCTCGAAGACTACAACTCGATGCAGGCGAAAGTGCCGGCCGGGTTCTGGCAGGAATTGAAGTCTTCCGGACTGATCGAACAGTCCGCCGCCACGCCTGCCTGACCGGCGTTTCGTGCGATGGGCCGTGCGGCCCATCGCGGCTATCTTCCTTGTCGACCAGCGAGTTCACGAATCATGCGGTTATTCATTCGATCTTCATTCGCGTTGTTCATTGCCGCCAGCACCTACGCGGTACCGGCCAGCAACACGGCACAGGCGGCGCAAAGTGCGTCGTCTGCGGATGCCGGCCAGCCTTTTATCAAGTTGCCTCGCACCTACAACACATCGGACAGCATGGCGCGCATGCCCGATGGCCGCATCATCCTCGCGGTGCCGAACTACAACAACCTCACCTTGCGCAAGCAGGGCCGCGCGGCAGACGAGGCGCCTGCGCGCCTCGCGATCGTCGATCCGGTGCACAAGACCGTCCACGACTGGTATCGGTTTCGGGCGCAAGACCTTAGTCCCGCCACGGGCAAAGTCGCGCCGATGGGCGTCGCATTCGGACCGGACGGCAACCTGTACTACGTGGACCGGCAAACGCCGTACGGAAGCGGCGCGAATAGCCGCATCGGCCGTATTGTGGTGCGCGACGGCAAACCGGTGCAAAACGAGATCGTCGTCGAAGGCGGCATCGGCACGAACGATCTCGCGTGGTATCGCGATCGGCTCTATGTGACCGATGCGGGCATCCGGCCTGGCTCGGGCACGAGCAACACGGTAAGCGGCGTGTTCATGTTCACGCTTGATGAACTGCAGCACGGCCCCGTGCGGATAAAACCGGATCCGGCGCGCGAGGGCGCGCAGGATCCGCACCTGATCGCTACGTTCGTATCGAACGGTAAAGCGAAAACCGGTGCGGACGGCATCGTGTTTGACGATGCCGGCAACCTTTACATAGGTGTCAATGAAGAAGGGACGATTTTCCGGATCAGCCTCGATGCGGATGGACGGCCGGCGGGCAAACCGACACTGTTCGCTCGCGATCCCAACCTGCTGTCGACCGACGGTATGGCGTTCGACGCACGCCATCGGCGGCTATACGTTGCCGATTTTCTCGGCAACGCGGTGCATGCGGTCGATATGGATGGCAAGGTCACGACCCTGCAGAAGAACGGCGACGCCGACAGCACGTCGGGCAAGCTCGATATGCCGTGTGCGTTGCTGCTGCTCGGCGACCAGTTGATCGTATCGAACATGGACTACGTGTCCGCGGCGCCCGGCAGTGCGGTCAATACGACGCTCAATGCCGACCACGCACTCACAGTGCTGAACGTCGCTCAGTAGGGTGACGATGCGAGCGCGCGCAACAGCGGATGCGATCTCGCGAGCTCGGCGCATCCCCATGACTTCGCTGTGGACAAAGGGTGAATGATGGCTCGATCACATCGGTTGGCGCTGGGCGCCCTTGTGTTGACGTGGGCTGCACACGCCGCCAGCGCGGCAGGGCCGGGTCACGTGACGGTGACCTCGTCCGCTTACGGGAAGACCGCAAGCGGTCAGGCCGTCGACCAGTACACGTTTGTGAATCGCGCGGGTGTCGTGCTGAAGGTGATCACATACGGCGGCATCGTGACCACGCTGGATGTGCCCGATCGCAATGGGCATTTGCAGGACATCGTGCTCGGCTTCGATTCGCTGGCCGACTACGAGCGGCGCAACGACAAGCTGTACTTCGGCGCTTTGGTGGGCCGCTACGCAAACCGGCTTCGCGGCGATCGTCTGCGGATCGACGGGCGGGAGTATCGTCTGCGCGCGAACGAGGGCGCGAATACAGTGCATGGCGGTCCACACGGCTTCGATACCAGGGTGTGGGTTGCAAAGGACGTACGCAATGACAGACATAGCGCAAGCGTGACGCTCGAGTATGTGAGCGCGGACGGCGAAAACGGGTTTCCCGGCACGCTGACCGTCGACGTGAGCTATACGCTGACCGATCGCAACGAGGTACGCATCGAGTATCGCGCGAAAACGGATCGCGATACGGTCGTGAATCTGACAAACCATACGTACTTCAATCTCGACGGGCAAGGCAGCGGCAGCGTCGAGCCGCAAACAGTGGAGATCGCTGCGTCGCGCTATACGCCGACGGACGCGCAACTCATTCCAACGGGTGAGATAGCGAGCGTGGCCGGGACCGTGCTGGATTTGCGCGAGCCGGTCGCGATAGGCGCGCGGCTTCGGTCTGCATCGCAGCAGCTCGCGAACGGCGGTGGTTACGACGTCAACTATGTGCTGGACAATGGCGGCCGGCGAGAGCCCGGGTTCGCGGCGCGTGCATACGACCCGCAATCGGGCCGCGTGCTCGAGATCGATACGACCCAGCCGGGTCTGCAGTTCTATACGGGGAACGCGCTGCATGGGCGCGTGCCGGGCAAGGGCGGCGTACTGTACCGGCAGACGGATGGGTTTGCGCTCGAGCCCGAGCACTTTCCGGATTCGCCGCACCATCCGTCGTTTCCGGACACGCTGCTGAAGCCTGGAGAATCGTTTTACGAAGTGACTATCTGGCGTTTCGAGACGCGCTAGCCAGGATAGCCCGGCGCAGAGGGCAGCGTTTGCATCGGGCTGTGCGGGTGAATTCGCCTCAGTTTCCGGTCCGTGTGCACCTGGCCGTGCCGCTATCGCCGCTCCTGAACTGCGATTCGAAATATTCGCCTTCGAAGCGAAGCGGCGCCTTGGAGACGATCTTGCCGATCAGCACGCCGTGATCGTTCTTGTCGGACGTCGATGCGAAGTTGAGTGCGATGGTGTTTCCGTCGACGATCGCTTCGCCGGAATACGCAAGCTGGTTATCGACATAAGCCGCTTCGCTGAAGCCGAGCGTATGTGCGCCGTGATGATCGTTGCGCCGGAATTCGTGCGTTTCCCGGAAATCGCCGAGATTTTCGTCGTGTCCGACGCAACTGTACGTGCCGCTGATGTCGGTTGGAACGGCGCGGGCCTGAGCTGTGCCGGCGAGCAATGCAAGCGCCACGACGCACGTCAATGTGCAGCGCGGGATCGAATGATTTGCGTCGAACGCGATATGGCGCGCATGCGTGCCCGTGCGAACCCGTGATGCTGAAGCAGGAGTTGGCGTTTTCATCTGTATCTCCAGTTGGCAGCCGATTGAATTGAGGAATTCATGGGTGATGCGGATGCATGGCGACTGCTTGATTGATCGGCTGTTTGACGTCGTCGTCATATTGCGGGTACGGATATATGCAGAACGGAGAATCCGGAAGAGTCGGCACGTTGCACGAAGGTCCGGACGCCTGTCGATAAGGTCTTCGCCGATGCGATCGGTGCTTGCCCATTCAAGTCGGGATTCTTGATTATTCGAGGCCGGATTTAATGCAAATTAAAAAGCGGCGTCGGTAGAATCGGATAAGAAGTCAGCCTGAAAAGCTGATTTTTTGAATTCGTTGAACGAATAATCGTGCGAGATATGTCAAAGGCTAGAGAAAGTTCAATCGATGGGTTCGGTATCGCCGGTAGATAGGGTCGCTATTGCAGACAGCGCCTGTGCCGGCGGCGCGTTCGAGTGCGCAGCGCGGCGCCACCGAAGTTGCCGACCCGTGCGAGCCGCTCGATGCGCTGACCTTGCAACGAGAGGTTTTATGACGACACGTTTCGCCCCTCACTTTCTGCTCGATCCGCCGCGTTATCCGGCCGAACGGTTTGCGCCGCTGGCCGACCGCGCGAAGCGCCTGCTGGGTACGACGGCCGATCTCGTGTTTATCCAGTCGGACGCGATGCTCGCGCTGCAAACCGCAGCGGCAAGTATCGCGCGACCCGGCACGACCGCGGTCAACATCGTAACCAGCCCGTACGGTGTGTGGTTCGGTACGTGGTTGAGGCGCGGCGGCATGAAGGTCCGCGACGTGAAGGCCGGGCCAGGGCAACCTGTGGATATCGACGCTGTCGTTGCCTGCGTCGAAGCGCTGCCTTCGGTCGACGTCGTGGCCTGCGTGCACGCGGAATCGTCGAACGGTGTGTTGAATCCGCTGCCTCAGATCGCCGCGCTCGCGAGGTCGCACGATGCGTTTTGCGTCGTCGATGCTGTCGCATCGGTGGGTGGGCATGCGCTCGAATTCGACGCATGGGGTATCGACATCGCAGTGGCCAGCGCGCAAAAGGCGCTCTCCGGTCCAGCCGGCGTGTCGTTCGTCGCGGTGAGCCAGCGCGCGTGGCGACGCGTTGTTCAAACACCGGATGAGGCGCCGTCCATCCTGTCATTGTGGGACCTCAAGCGCAACTGGCTCGAACGCGGCCGCGGCGCGTTGCCGGGCACGCCGGCGACGCTCGAGTTCTGGGCGCTCGAAGCGGCATTCGATCGCGTCGACGCGCAAGGGATCGACGCGCTTATCGCGCGCCATGCGCGAGCAACGCGCGCGACCCGGATGGGCCTTCGTGCGCTCGGCGTCGTGCCGCCTGTGGCGCGCGACGACGCGGCCTCCGCGCTGATAACGGCAGCGCCTGTGCCAGAAGGGGTCGACGTGGCCGCCATGCTCGCACACGCAGCGGACAAAGGAGTGGAGCTCACACGGGGCTTCGGCGACACCGGCGCGAATATCGTCCGCTTGAACCATACCGGCGTGCGCGCGGCTTTCGAGGCGGTGCTCGCGAACGTCGTGGCGTACGGTTCGGCGCTCGACGAGCAACGATTCGCGGTCGATGTCGGCGGTGCCGCGCAAGCGGTTCGCGAGGCCTATTCCATGCGTTGACCCTGCAGCGGAAGGCCGCCCGTGCGGTTCGCAGCGCGCCCCGGGTGACTCGTCGTGCGCTTTGCCTCAGCCGGCTTCGTGTCGCGTCCCGGGCGCAAATCGCTGCTTGCGTGGTTCGCAGTCGCTCAACCTCGCCGCGACATCGGCGCGCGGCATTCCTGATGCAAAGTGACATGACAGAAGACTTCATTTCGTCGACGCCGCTGACTATCGGTATCGAACTCGAAGTACAGGTCGTCAGTACCCACGATTTCGGACTATGTCCGCAGGCACGGGATCTGTTGCGGCAAACGGAAGGGCTACAGACAGTCGGCGCGATCAAACCCGAAACCGGGCAGAGCATGATCGAACTGTGTACTGGCGTCTGCATCGGCCACGCGCAGGCGCTGGAGCAACTGACGCAGCTGCGGGATGCGCTCGTCGATGCGGCCGATTTCCTCGGTATCGCAGTCTGCGGCGGCGGAACGAATCCGTTTCACTACTGGTTCGACGAGCGCTCGAACGGCAGCCCGCGCTCCGAGCATCTGATGGGCGTGTACGGCTATCTGTACCGGCAATTCACGATCTTCGGGCAGCACGTGCACGTGGGTTGCCCGGACGGCGATACCGCGTTGCGTTTGCTCCATTCGCTGTCGTGGTACGTGCATCACTTCATCGCGCTGGCCGCGTGTTCGCCGTTCTCGCAAGGACACGATACCGGCTACGCGTGTTCGCGACTGAATAACGTTGCGCCATTCCCGCTCTCCGGACATGCACCGTTCATTCTTACCTGGCCGGCGTTCTGCGAGTACATGGAGCGCATGCGGGCGACGGGTATGGCCGCGACGTTGAAGGACTTCTACTGGGATATTCGCCCGAGCCCCGGCTACGGCACGATCGAGGTGCGCGTGATGGACACGCCGCTCACTATCGAGCTGGCCGCCGCGATCGGCGCCTATATCCAGTGTCTTGCAGCGCTTTTCCTCAACGGAGAAGCGCTGCCGTTATCGGAGTCGAACTACGAGATCTATCGGGTGAATCGCTTTTCTGCGTGCAGGCATGGCCTCGACGGGGTCGCGATAGACGTGCGAACGGGCCGTCGCAGCTCGATTCGCGATGAAATTCTGGCGATGCTGGAAGTGCTTGCGCCGCACGCGAAGTCGTTGGGCGCGGAGGCTGCGTTCGCCTATCTGAAGGAACGACTGCAGCGATCGGGCACGGTGAGCTGGATGCGCGATATCCACAGCGAAAGCCAGTCGCTCGAGGAAGTGGTGCGCCAGCAGTGCCGCTTGTGGCGCGGTGAAGTGTCCGCCATGCCGGGCGGCGTCGGCTGACGGCAGCCCGCGACTGCCCGGCTCGCGCGACGCGAGCCCGAAGGGACGAGGCCAGCCGGCCCGATGTGTCCAATGAACGCCACCATGGGAAATCGCCGTCATGTTGAACATTTTCATTGCAAGCGTGGTCGGTACCGCGATCGAGTACTACGACTTTTTCATTTACGGCACTGCAACGGCACTCGTTTTCGGTCAGCTGTTCTTTCCGTCGAGTGCCTCGTCCGCGCAATCGCTGGCCGCGGCGTCGACGTTTGCGCTTGCGTTCTTTGCGCGGCCGTTGGGCGCCGTGCTATTCGGTCATTTCGGCGACCGGATCGGACGCAAGTCGACGCTTACCGCGACGCTTCTGACGATGGGCGTGTCGACGATCGCAATCGGCGTGCTGCCGGGATACCGCACGGCCGGCGCCGCTGCGCCGCTGCTGTTGTGCCTTGCGCGCTTCAGGCAAGGGCTCGGTATTGGAGGCGAGTGGGGCGGCGCGGCGCTCGTCGCAACCGAATTCGCACCGCGCCACCGGCGCATATGGTTCGGTATGTTTCCTCAACTTGGCCCGTCCATCGGGTTTCTGCTGGCCAATGGCATGTTCTTTCTGCTTTTCAGCGTCATGACCGACGCGCAATTTCACGACTGGGGCTGGCGCATTCCTTTTGTCGCGAGTGCGCTTCTGCTCGTCCTCGGCCTTTATGTGCGTCTGAAACTTGCCGAGACGCCCGCGTTCACGCGTCTGAGCATGCTTGGCGCGCAACGGGACATCCCGTTCGCCGAGCTGGTCTCGCGGCATGGCAGGCAGTTGATCGTCGGCTCGCTTGCGATCGTGCCGAGCTACGCGTGCTTTTCGATCGCTTCGGTGTTCGCGCTCGACTACGGCGTGCGGGTCGGTCACATTCCGCGCACGCAATTCGTCGAGCTGCTGTGCATTGCGATCTTCGCGGCGGCCGCGATGACGGTGCTTTCCGCCGCGCTGGCGCAACGCTTCGGCAGCCGGCGCGTGCTATTCGCCGGCTCGGTGCTGTGCATTGCGTGCGGCCTGAGCGTCGCGCCGCTGCTCGGTGCGGGCACGGCTGCGCGTGCGCTGCTGTTTCTGCTCGTCGCGTTCGGCACGATGGGCATGACGTTCGGTCCGATGGGCGCGGTGCTGTCGGGACTGTTTCCGGTCGACGTGCGGTACTCGGGCGCATCTGCAACGTATAACCTCGGCGGCGTGCTTGGCGCGTCGTTTACGCCGTACCTCGCGGAACTGTTGCTCGCGCGCGGAGGACTGTCGTGGGTGGGCCTGTTCGTTTCGATCTCGGGATGTGTGGCTTGTGTTGCGGTATCGCTGACGACGGACGTGTCGCTGGACGACGGCAAGTCGCGCCCGGGCCGGCGCGGGAGGATGGGGCGCGAGTGAACGCCGCGGCGCACGCCTGTTCCCGCCGGGTCCGCGAGCCGGCCCGGCACCGCACGCCCCGTTCGCTAACCGCCCCGTTGGCGTCGAACCTGATCGACGCTGACCGTGCCGTGTTTGTTGCCAAAATGTTCGAGCACGAAACGGGAGATCGCCACGATCTCGATATCGGAGTACCGGTCGGCAAAGCCGGGCATGGCGGCACTTTCTGCGTCAACGCGAATGCGCGTGCCGTGCAGGTCGTTGACGGCCGAGCTGCCGGTCAGGGACGCATAGGGCGACTGCCGGCCGCTGCCGTTCCACGCATGGCAGCCGGAGCAGTCGGCGGCGAAAAGTTTCGCGCCGAGATTGCCGCGCACGTCGGTGCCGCGCGCCGGGAGGAGACTGGACGAGTTTGTCGCGCCCTTCGGAGCCAGTTCGACCGCCGCGCGGCTATCGGTCTGCACGGGGGCGACGCTGCGCAGGTAGGCGACAACCGCGTGAATGTCTGCCGCGCTCAGATACTGCAAGCTGTTTTCGACGACCTCGGCCATCGGCCCCGAGGCCGAACTTCGACCCGGCGCGTGCCCCGTCGACAGATAGTCGGCGAGCTGCGCGTCGGTCCAGCGGCCGACACCCGTTTGCGGATCTGGCGTAATGTTCCCGGCTAGCCATCCCTGCATCGTCTCGCCGCTCAGCGCGCGTGCATTTTCCAATCCGTAACCGGCATTGCGCGGTGTATGGCATTCGCCGCAATGACCGAGCGCGGTGACGAGATAAGCACCGCGCCTGACTTCGACGCTGGCCGTATCGGCGGCCGGCATGCGCGCCTTGCGGAAGAACATGAGTTTCCATAGCGGCAGTGTCCAGCGCTGGTTGAACGGGAAGGCGAGGGTGTTGGGCGTGTTCGGTTCGCGCACCGGCGGCTGGCTGAACAGGTAGGCCTTGATCGCGAGAACGTCGTCCCGGCTGAGCGCTGCATACGAGGTGTACGGCATCGCGGGATAAAGCGTGTGGTGCGGCGATACGCCCTCGCGCACCGCGCGAACGAAGTCGTCGTCGGACCAGTTGCCGATACCCGTCTCTTTGTCCGGCGTGATGTTCGTCGAGTACAGCGTGCCGAACGGAAGCCCGAAGGGGGCGCCGCCCGCGAGCGGCGTGCGCCCGGGCGCGGAGTGGCAGGTCAGGCAATTGGCCGCGCGGGCGAGATATTCTCCGCGCGCGATCGGTTCGCGTATGGTTGCCGGCGCGCCTGATACCGGAGCAACGGGTTCGCTTGCCGGCGCGCGCGGCGGGTATGCGGCGACGTATGCGGCGACATACGCGAAGCCGAGCGCAGCGGCTGCGAACACGCCGCCGATGAGCTTGTGCAAGCGGCGGCTCATTTGCCTGGGCGCGCGTCGCGCAGCGTTTGCGCGGCAAGGTGGATCGCTGCCTTGATCCTTCGATATGTCGCACACCGGCAGATATTGCCGCTCATCGCGGCGTCGATGTCCGCGTCGGTAGGCGCGGAATTTTCGCGCAGCAGCGCGCTCGCGCTCATGATCTGCCCCGACTGGCAATATCCGCATTGCGCGACGTCCAGTTGCACCCACGCCCGTTGCACGGCGTCGCCGACCGGCGTACGGGCGACGCCTTCGATCGTCGTCACCGACTTTCCCGCCGCGCGCGCGAGCGGCAGCATGCACGAGCGCACCGCCGTATCGTTGAGATGAACGGTGCACGCGCCGCACATCGCCATGCCGCAACCGAACTTCGTGCCGACGAGGCCGAGCTCGTCGCGCAGCAACCACAGCAACGGCATATGCGGGTCTCCGGTAAAGCGGACCGGCATCCGGTTGACGCTGAACGTGAACGTCTGTACTTCTGCGTCGTCGGGTTTCATGGCAGTGCCTTTCATGAGGAGACGGGCGCTGGCGGTGCGATGCCGAGCGGGAGCTGAAGCGCGGAGCGGGGGCGTCCGAGGTGGGCAAGCGCATTTGCCACCGCGGGAGCGATCATCGGCACGCCTAATTCGCCGACCCCGGTTGGCCGTTCTTGCGACGGCATGATGATCACCTCGACTTCCGGCATCTCGTCGTGGCGCAGCACGCGGTAGTCGTGGAAGTTCGACTGCACAACGCGGCCGTCGCGCAGTGCGATCTGACCGAACAGCGCAACGCCGAGACCGTAGCCGGTGCCGCCTTCGATTTGCGCGCGGATCACGTCCGGATTGACCGCCATGCCGCAGTCGACTGCGCACCACACCTTATGCACGCGCGGCACATCACCGGGGCCGATCGATACGTCGGCGATCTGCGCGACGCTGGTGTGAAACGCGCGGCCCACGGCGACACCCATCGCCCGGCCCTCGCTGCTGCGTCCGCCGCGCCAGTTCGCGGCGCGGGCCACCGCCTCGAGTACGGCGGCTTCCCTCGGCGCATGGCGAAGCAGTGCGAGCCGTCCCTGTACCGCGTCCTCGCCCAGGCTGTCGAGGATTTCATCGATAAAGCGTTCGACGGCGAAGGCGGTGTGCGTGCTCGCCACCGAACGCAGCGACGACGTCGGTATGCGATCGTGCACGATGTGGGCGTCGCAGAGAAAGTCGGGAACGTCGTAGAGCATGTTCGCCGCACCTTCGACCATCAGCGCGTCGGCGCCGCCCGGCATTTTCGAATTGAGCACGCTATCGACGCCGAACGAGTGACCGACGATCGTGTTGTGCCACGCACGGATGCGGCCGTTCACGATCGCGGCCTTCATGCGGTGCAGGATCATCGGGCGATACCAGCCGCCGCGGATATCGTCCTCGCGCGTCGATACGAGCTTGACGCCGCGTCCTGGTCCGATGCCCTTTGCGGCGGCGGCCATGTCGGCTGCGAAGTCGGGGCCAAGCACCTCGTTGCCAAGGTCGATGCGTCGGCCGAAGCTGCCGCCCGCATAGGTCGTCTCGATCTCGATGCGCTCGGGCGGCAGGTTAAATAGCCGCGCGAGCTGCTGCTGGTCGAATGTCGTCATCTGGCAGCCGTAGCGGGCCCTGACGCGGCTGCCGTCCCAGAACAGATAGCCGCATAGCGGCTCCATCGGCGCGTGGGCGACATATGGGAAGGTGTATTCGGCCTCGACGACCTTGTCGGCGTGCGCAAACGCGCGGCTCACGTCACCGCGTTGCGCGGCGACCGCGCCCCGTTGCACGCAGACGCGGCGGAAATGCTCGAGAATCGCCGCACAGTCGCGCGACTGCGCGCCGCTTTCGTCCCACTGCACGTCCAGTTGCTCACGGCCGCGGATTGCCGCCCATGTGCTGTTCGCGTAGACCGCCACGCCCGTATCGACCTGCCGCACGTCGACAACGCCCGGAATTGCGCGCGCGCGCGTGGCATCAAACGACTTTACCTTGCTGCCGAAGCGGGGCGCCTTGCGGATCGTCACGGTCAGCATATCGGGCTCGCGGACGTCGATCGCAAAGTGCGCAATGCCGCTGCATTTCGCGCGTGAATCGACGCGCGGCATCGACGAGGCTTTGCCAATCAGACGGAATTCGGCGGCCCGCTTCAGGACGAGCGCGGCGGGGTCGGGCGGCGGCATGCGCGAAGCGAGTGCGGCGAATTCACCGTATCGTGCGCGGCGTGCCTTTGCCGGATGGGTCAGCACACCGTTGCCGGTGCGAATTTCGTCGGCGGGGACTCGCCATTGCTTTGCCGCAGCTTGCACCAGCATCGAGCGCGCCATCGCGCCCATGCGGCGCATCTGCTCGTGTGCCTCGGCAATCGCACTCGAACCGCCGGTGCCTTGCCACTTGTACAGAAGGTGTCCGTAGATCGCCCGGTCCGCCGGCGCGGTTTCGACACGGATCGTCGACCAGTCCGCATCGAGCTCTTCGGCGACGAGCGTCGCCATGCCGGTGTGCGCGCCCTGGCCGAATTCGATGTGCTTGCTGATCACCGTCACGACGTCGTCTGCGCCGATGCGCACGAATGCATTCGGTACGAACGTATCGGGCGTCGTCGCAGTTTCGCGCGCGAAGCCGCGGCGAAATGGCAGCGCGGTGCCGACGATCAGGCACGGCACTGCCGCGAGGAAGCGGCGTCGCGATGGGTCCAGTGCCGGATCAGGCATATCGGGTCGCGTTGCCGAGCGGGTCCCGTTCGTCGATATCGAGCGATAACGACAGGTCGGCCCACGCGTGCGCTTGCGCCTCCAGTTGCCCGGCGCGCTCGAGCAGCACGTCATACGCTTCCCGCCCAGCGGCGAACCGCACGGGCGGATGCGCGGCGCGCGTCAGCTCGACAATCGCGCGGCCAAGCCGAACCGGGTCGCCCGCCTGACGATGATTGGCGGCATCGAGTTCGGCTTTGCGTCGGGCGGCATAGTCGGCATAGTCGTCGATCGCGAAGTTGCCGTGGCTGACGGAACTTGCATCGAGAAAGTCGGTGCGAAACCGGCCGGGTTCGACGAGCGTCGTACGGATGCCGAAGGGCGCCAGTTCGCCGGCGAGCGACTCGGACCAGCCTTCGAGCGCGAACTTCGACGCGCAGTAGATCGACGATCCGTCGAAGCCTTTGATACCCGAAATCGACGAGATATTGACGATGTGTCCCGAGCGCTGCGATCGCATCGCCGGCAAGACTGCCCGCGTGAGCGCGAACGCGCCGAAGAGGTTGGTAGAAAACTGGCGCGCGATCGCTTCCGGCGACACCAGTTCGAACGGTCCGAGCTGACCATAGCCGGCGTTGTTCACCAGCACGTCGATGCGGCCGAAGCGCTCGAGCGCGGCGTCGACTGCTGCGGATATGGCCTCGTTGTCCGTTACGTCGAGCGGCACGACCGCAAGACGGTTGCCGAAACGGCCAAGCGCCGCGTGAATCGATTCAGGCTTGCGTGCGGTCGCGACAACGCGGTCGCCCGCTTCCAGCGCTGCTCGCGCAATTTCGAGCCCGAAGCCGCGATTGGCTCCGGTGATCAACCAGCTGCTCATATGTTTTTCTCCGTCAAACGGTCTGCACCATCGAGAAGAATCTAGTACGGCAGCGTTGGCCGGCGGTAGCCCGATACATCGTCGTTCTTGCCCGATGCGATATGTGCTCGCAGGCTGAAGTAATGAGCAAATCTTGTATCGGATTGGGCAAGGATTCGCGACCGAACGGGCGGACGGCATCCTATACTGGAGCAACCCGCCAGAGGATCCGGCAATCGCGTGGACCGTCGGAAGGAAACGACGCAACGGCAGCCCCATGCTCGTGATGCGATCCGGCAGGCGACGAGACAACGGGAAGATCGGCAGATGGCTTCTATTCATACGCTGGCGCGGCAGGTAGATCCGTGCGCAGACATTCGCGGGCGATTGGCGAGCATCATCGCGCGGCATCTCGGCGACAGGCGCGAGAGCGAAACGCCGGTGTCCGGGCTGACCATACATGGCACCAGCCGGCCGTCGGAACCTTCATCGTATCTGTATGAGCCTTCGTTCGCGTTGATTGCCAGCGGTTCGAAGCGCGTCGTGCTGGCAGACGAGACGTACGTCTATGACGAAAGTCACTTCCTGCTTACCGCGATCGGGCTTCCGACCATCGTACAGGTGCTCAATGCGTCCCCAAGCACACCGTACTATTCGGTCAAGCTCAATATCGATCTCGAGCTGGCGAGCGAACTGATCGCGGAAGTCGATGAGCACGGCTTGCGCGCGGCGTCATCCGAAACCGGAATGGCGCTCGGGCCGGTCACGCCGCCGCTCGCGAACGCGACTTTGCGGCTGGTCGAACTGCTCGATACGCCCGAGGATGTGCCGATTCTCGCGCGCCCGCTGCAGCGGGAATTGCTCTACCGGGTGCTGACCAGTGGAGCGGGTACCCGGCTGCGCCAGGCGGTGGATCTCAACACGCAAAGCAACCGCGTCGCGAGAGCGGTGCGCTGGATTCGGCAGAACTATACGCATCCTCTTCGCATCAAGGATCTGGCGGACTCGGTCGGTATGGCCGAGTCGACGCTTCATCAGCATTTCCGCACGCTGACCGCCATGAGCCCGCTGCAGTACCAGAAACGCTTGCGCTTGCACGAGGCCCGTCGTCTGATGATCAACCAGCGCATCGATGCCGGCACGGCAGCTCACCGGGTCGGCTACGAAAGCGCGACGCAGTTCAGCCGCGAATATAGCCGCCTGTTCGGTACGTCACCGAAGCGGGACGTCAGAACGATACTCGACGCGGATGCAAACCACGTTCGGCTCGCACCGGTCGATTGAAGGGCTGAAGCAGCGAACCTACGGCACAGCACGACAGGAAAAATACGCTCGCCGTTAAAGCCAATCGCCCGCAAGTCGAAGCGCTCCGCAGCAAGCCTGCGGCAGATGCCCTATCATACGTGCCACGCCTGTGGCCTTCATGCGGCTTTCGCATCGTATGCGTGCAGGGCGTCCCCGATTTACCTGCCCCCTACATGTCCCCGCTTCCTTCACGCTCCAGACAGCTGTCGATTCTGCTCACCGTCTCGTGCGGTTTCATCATGGCGATGCTTGACGTCACTGTCGTCAATGTCGCGCTCTCCGATATCCAGCGTGACTTCTCGGTACGGCTTGCCTCTCTCGTCTGGGTCGTCGACAGCTATACGCTGACCTTCGCCGCGCTGCTTCTGCTTGGCGGTGCGCTGGCAGACCGGGTTGGCGCGCGACGCGTCTACATGCTCGGTCTCGTGCTCTTCATCTGCGCGTCGGCGCTGTGCGGCGCAGCCGGATCCGTCGCCGTGCTCATTGCCGCGCGCCTCGTTCAAGGGATGGCCGCCGCGCTGTTCGTCCCGAGTTCGCTGAGCCTGCTGACCGAGTCGTTCGAGGACCGCCATGTTCGCGCAAAGATCGTCGGGATATGGAGCGCGATCGTCAGCGTTGCATTCGCGTCGGGACCGCTCGTCGGCGGTGTGCTCGTGCATCGCTACGGCTGGCGCAGCATTTTCTATCTGAACCTGCCGGTCGGACTGGTCGGCATTGCGTTGGCATTTGCGTTCCTGAATGCGTCGCGCCGCAAGTCGCACGCGCTCGACATGCCTAGCCATGTGCTCGTCATGATCGCGCTTGCGGCACTGAGCTTCGTGCTGATCGAAGGGCCCGGATTCGGCTGGTCCAGTCCGGCGATCATTGGCGCAGCCTTGCTGGTCCCGCTCGTGCTGCTGCTCGCCGTCATCCGCGAACGACGTTCGTCGACCCCGGTCATTCCGGCAGGCCTCGCTCGCAACGGCACGTTCTGGGCGCTCAACGGGATCGGTGCGTGCATGAACGTCGTGGTGTTCGGCGAGATATTCGTGTTGAGCCTGTTTATACAGAAAGTCGACGGCGAGAGCGCGCTCGGTGCCGGCGTCCGCATGCTCCCTGTCATGGCGGTGTTTGCCATCGCCAATTTCTGTTCGGGGCACTTGTCCGCACGTCTCGGTAGCCGAAAGCTGCTCCTCGGCGGTATCGGACTGGCGGCCATCGCGTCGCTTGCCGTCGCGCTGCTCGGTACAGGGCTACCACTTGGCTGGTTGATCGTGCCCATCGCGCTGGTCAACCTCGGAGTCGGTTTTGCGGTGCCGGCCATGACGGCTACCGTCATGCATGAGGCGGGTCAACGCAATGCCAATATCGGCGCCGCTGTGCTGAATGCGAACAGGCAGATCGGCGCGCTTGCGGGCGTAGCCGGACTCGGCATCGTCCAGCATCTGACAGGCGACTGGGCAAGGTCGTTGCGCATCGGCTTTGCGATTTTCGTGGCGTGCCTCGCGATCGCATGCATGCTCGCATGGTGGCGCGTCCAGGCCGCGCCGAAAAAGATCGGAGAACTGTGTCCTGCAAAAAGCGGGGCCGAAAGCAACTGACCGGGTTTGCTTGCCGCTTTCTGGCATCGCGTCGGACTGATGACGCGTCATCGGCGCTGATTCCATACATCGCGCAGCGTCTGGCGAAGCAGCGGAATGGTCTGTTCGAGCAAAGGCCAGGTGGGACGCTGAGCTGATGTCGCAATCCATAACGTGGTCTGAAGCGGTGGGTCAACGATCGGGCGCAAATAAAACGGCTGTTGCTGGTCGTCGGTGTGGACTGCCTTCAGAGACAGAACCGCATGAAGGTGCGCATCATGCACGAGGTTCAGAATCGCGGGAATGCTCTCGATTTCCAGTGCGATACGCGGCTTTAACGAGAGCTGAGCCATCGCCCCCTCCAGCAGCAAGCGGATCGAATGCGGGCGACTCGGCATGACAAGCTGATGCTGGGCCACCTCGGCGAGGCTGACCGGCTCACCGGTCAGCTTGTCTCCGGGCGAGGGCGGGGTCGGGCAGCTTGAAACGAGGTACAACTGCTCGTCAAGAACCGGCGAAAGCTCAATGGATGGCGAAGTTGCGTTCGTGTAGACCACTGCACAGTCGGCACGCCCGATGGCGAGCCATTCGAGCGTGTAGGCCGAAAGGCCCTCGAGGATGCAAAGTGTCGCTCCTGGAAAGCGTTCGCGAAATCGCCGAACCAGAGGCACAGCCAGCTTCAAACTGACGCTAGGCGGCAGCGCAATCACAAGTCTGCCCGTTGCCTGTCCGCGCCCTTCCTCCATGTCTGACTGAACGCGTTCTACCTGAGCCAGAACGCTCCGGCTGTGTTCGAGCAGCCGTCTGCCCGGTTCCGTCAGCGTAACGCCGCGCCCATTGCGTTCGAGAAGCACCTGCCGAAATTCCAGTTCGAGAGCACGCACTTGCCGGCTCAGTACGGGCTGGGCAATGGAGAGGAAGTTTGCTGCGCGCGTGAAGCTGCCCGATTCGGCAACACGCACGAAATATTCCAGCTGGCGCAGTTCCATGGCCTCCTCCGGGAATGCAAAACGCACATAGCTAATATACACGAAATAACATTGTTTGATATCAGAATATAAAAAATAATGCGGTTGTCGTGATGGCCAGCGCATGGGGGAGACAGGCAAGGGTGCATTACATGACCGACCATGCGAGGTGGAATCTCGCACGCCCGGCTTACTCGTTCCGGATGCCGCCCCCCGGCGGAATGGATGCATCGTTGGCGGGGCGGCTCCAGCGTGCATCGAATTCTTCGAAGCAGCCGGCTCGTTATTCATTAAAAGATCGCGTCCGGAGAACATTGAATGAAATTTCAGAAGAGTCCGGGTTGGCTGGACTGGTGCTCCGAGCCCTCCCGGCCGGTCTTCCTGCTTCCTGAGGGTGCAGTCGATGCCCATTGCCATGTTTTTGGTCCGGCTGACATTTTTCCTTTTGCTGCGGAGCGCAAGTACACGCCGTGCGACGCTAGCAAGGAGCAGCTGTTTGCGTTGCGCGATCGGTTGGGCTTTAGCCGCAATGTCATTGTCCAGGCCACATGTCACGGAACCGACAATCGTGCCTTGGTCGATGCGTGCCGGAGCTCGGGCGGACGAGCGCGCGGTGTCGCCTCGATTCGACCTGATATTTCGGATGGCGAATTACATGATTTACATGAAGCGGGTGTCAGAGGCGTGAGGTTCAACTTCGTCCGACGGCTGGTGGATTTCACGCCCAGGGACGAGTTACTGGACATTGCCGGCCGGGTAGCCGGACTGGGCTGGCATATCGTCGTCTATTTCGAGTCTGCCGATCTTCCGGATCTGTGGGACTTCTTTAGTGGTTTGCCGACCATCGTGGTAGTCGACCATATGGGACGCCCGGATGTCACGAAGAATGTGGATGGGGAGCAGTTCGAACTGTTTGTGCGTTTCATGCGCGAACACGAGAATGTCTGGTCAAAGGTGAGCTGTCCGGACCGCCTGAGCGCGTCCGGACCTCCCGCGGTTGCAGGCGAGGCCAGGCCCTATCGAGACGTAGTCCCGTTCGCAAGACGTATCGTTGAGACCTTCCCGGATCGGGTGTTGTGGGGAACGGACTGGCCACACCCCAATGTCAGGGATCACATGCCGGACGACGGCGTGCTTGTCGACTTCATCGCGCAGATCGCGCCGACACGTGCGCTTCAGCGCAAGCTGCTCGTCGACAACCCCGCACGCTTATATTGGAGAGAGTGATGCAAATGCTGCGCGAGCGCGACTACGACGATATTCCGGGAACCTACGTATTCGACGGAAGACGATGCCAGATGGGCTTTGCGCTCAACGCGTTTTGCAAGTCATTGGACCTGGCTGCCAATCGGGAGGCGTTTCGGCACGACCCCGAAACCTATCTTTCCAGGTTTAGTTTGAGCACGGCACAACGCCGCGCGATAGTTTCCCGCGACTGGCTGGATATGTTGCGGCTGGGGGGCAACATTTACTACACGTTCAAGCTGGCCATATGCGATGGGCTGACGATGCAGCATGTGGGCGCAGCGATGTCCGCCAGCCCCATGAGTGTGGAGCAATTTCGCGCCATGATGGCTTCCGGCGGGCGGCCAATCTCCGGAAACCGCAGCGTAAAGGAGCAACGGCATGGCTAGGATAGTCGGTGGCGTCGCGACATCGCATGTGCCATCCATCGGTGCTGCGATCGATCACGGCAAGATTCACGATTCATACTGGCATCCCCTTTTCGAAGGCGTGCAGCCAGCGCGGAAATGGATCGAAGACGTGAAGCCTGACGTGGCAATCGTGGTGTACAACGACCATGCGTCCCGGTTCGGGCTGGATATGACTCCGACCTTTGCGATTGGCATGGGCGCGCAGTTCGCACCGCACGACGAGGGTTATGGTCCGAGACCCGTGCCTGTCTGTCAGGGCGAGCCCGAGTTCGCATGGCACCTGGTGGAATCACTGGTTCTGAAAGAAGAGTTCGACATCGCAATGGTCGGCGAGATGACGGTCGACCATGGATTGACCGTGCCGCTCTCGCTGATGTTCGGCCAGCCGCGAAGCTGGCCGTGCAGGGTCATCCCACTGTGCGTCAATGTGATTCAATATCCTCAACCCACCGCATTACGTTGCTTCAGGCTCGGTCAGGCACTGCGGCGAGCGATTGATTCGTACGAGCGCGATCTTAAGGTGGTCATTTGCGGAACGGGTGGCATGTCGCATCAGTTGCAAGGCGAGCGCGCAGGCCTGATCAACGCGGAATACGACCGGATGTGGCTCGACAGGATGGAGGACGATCCGCAATCGCTTTGCAGGATCACTCACACGGAGCTTTTGCGGGAGGCAGGCTCGGAGGGACTCGAGATCATCATGTGGCTCGTTATGCGCGGGGCGCTGGATCCCGAAGTCCGTCGTATTCATCGCTTCTATCATGTGCCGGCATCGAATACCGCATATGGCATGCTCGTGCTGGAGGGCGCTTAAGGGCCTTTGCACGAGGCTCATCGATACCGACAGGCGCGAAAAGCGTCCAAGCCGTGCGGCTGTCGTTACTAGACGACGTCGAGGCAATCCCAAAAGGCGGCAAGGACGGCGCATAGACCCGGTTCTCCGATGGTGCGCTTCTTCACGGACCGCGCGTGGGGTGTTTTCGCGTCGTGAGTGTGAACCGGCGAATATTTGGAGAGCGTGCCACGCGCACGCAAACGCGGTTACCGATGTCGGGCGCGTCGCGACTTCGTGCCTGTCTGGCCGGTTGCGGGAACATCCGCTTGTGAGTCTATGGCCTTTTCAACTTCGACTTCGTATTTCTGGAGTTCTTTTAGCACTACCTCCCGTAAAAGCGACGTGCTTTCAGCGATCAGCGAGTCATTGCCGGTACGCGCAGGCGTCGCTATAGACAGGCCACATTCAAGGCGAGGGCTGCGGATGCGATGCAAACGCAAATCCGGATCTCCAATGCAGGGCTGTACGCCGCTGAGCGGAATGACGGAGTAGCCGTAACCGTGGCGGACCATATCGAGTATCGCGGTGAGATTCTCGATTTCGTGGACCACCTGGGCAGTCAATCCGCGTTCAGCGAGAGCGGCCGCCAGCACCCCGTGCACAACGTTGGTCTTTCCGGAGATGACCAGAGGCAGCTCAGACAGCTTTTCCAGCCCGACTGAACGAGGCGGTACGCAGCCCTCGCGGGCGGCCTGGGGACCCGAGACCAGATAAAGATTTTCGCTGGCGAGAGGCCGAAGCTCCACCGTGGTGTTCGATATCGGGGTGTAGATAACGGAGCAGTCGAGTTTTCCGGCACCGACAAGCTCTCCAAGATTTGCCGATGTGCCATCTACCGTCCGTAGCGTCACTTCCGGCAACCGTTCACGAAATGCCCCGATCAACGGAACGACGACCGTTCTGGCAAGAGAGGGCGCGAGGCCCAGTGCGAGCGTGCCCTGGACGGGACCACTAGCGCCTTTTGCCGCCCGCTCGGCAATGGAAATCTGACGAAGCACCATCGGCACCTGATCGAGCAAACGTCTTCCCGCGTCTGTCAGTACAAGTCCGCGGCCATTTCGCCGGAACAGCTCGGTCGCGAGTTCAGCCTCGAGTTGCGCTATCTGTCGGCTGAGCGCGGCCTGCGTCACTCCGAGCACGCTTGCGGCGCGGGTGAGATTTCCAATCTCGGCGATTCGCGAAAAGTTTTGCAACTGCTTGATTTCCATAAATCAGATCGCTTGTCACATGCATAACAGATATGCCAGTTAAATCATTCCCCGTTAAGAGATATTAACATAAAGTAACTCTCAAAGGGGCCGCTCATTAAACGATCGAGACTTTCGTCCCCGGATTGGTCGCGAATCACCGCGAATGACTGACTGCGGGGGGTTCGCAGCAAATTTTGATTACAGGAGACTCCATGAACGCTCCCACGAAACCCGTGGTGTTCAAGCCAAATTCGCGCGGCGCCGACCGCTACCAGTACCTGACGGAGACGGGCCCCGGCACACCCGCCGGCGAGCTGATGCGGCGCTACTGGCAGCCGGTGGCGCTGGTCGATTCGCTGCCGCCGGGAGGCGCGCCTCAACCGATCCGTATTCTGGGCGAAGACCTCGTGCTGTTTCGTGACGACACGGGCAGGGTCGGTCTCATCGATCGCAAATGCGCACATCGATGCACTGACCTCGCGCTCGGCCGCGTCGAGGACGGGGGAATCCGTTGTCCGTATCACGGCTGGCTGTTCGACGTCGAAGGGCGTTGCTTGAGTCAGCCAGCGGAAGTCTCGGCAACCGCGAAGGACCGTATTCGCATGAAGTCGTATCCGCTTCGTGAGGCGGCGGGTGCCTTCTGGGTATATATGGGTCCTGGCGAGGCGCCGCTCTTCCCCAATTACCCCGCTCTCGCAGGCGGCGCCCGGCATTGCTACACGACTCGATGGTTCGGCGACTGCAACTGGCTTCAGGCGAGCGAAGGCAATATCGATCCCGTCCATACGTCCTACCTGCACCAGCTCGAACTGTCGAACGACGTCATGAAGGCGCGATGGGGTGTGTTTTCGAATCAGTCCCGTCCGGAACTGGCCGTCGAAGACACGCGGTTCGGTGTCAGGCTGTACACGCTTCGCAAAGTGGACGGATCAGACCGCTCGTCCATCCGGATCACCAATTTTGTTATGCCCAACGCCTGCGCAGTCGGCGGCTTCGAGGGATACCTCGGTGAAGGCGGCCTGACCATGCTTTGGGATGTGCCAATCGACGACCAGCATCATTGGCGCTGGGAGTTCATTTTCCATCGAAGCGGGAAGCTGGATAAGGAAGCGCTCGAGGCCCAATACGAAGCCGAAAAAGAAGAAGGCGACCGCATGCGACGCAAATGGGACGATCTGTATTCTCAGGATCGCGAATCGATGAAGGGGAAGGCTTATCTGGGTCTTGGGGAATGCTTTTCCGTCCACGACATCGCTATCACGCAGTCGCAGGGAACCATACACCAACAGGCGCATGAGCACTTGTCGTCCTCCGACATCGCTATCGTGCGCGCGCGCCGGATGCTCGACGAAGCGGCGCAGGTCGTTGCGGAAGGGGGCGATCCTCGCGGCATCGTTCGCGCCGATGCCGATAACGACTTCCGCGACATGGTGGTCGTGACTGGAGAGATTTCAAGCGGCGAGTCCAAGGAAGAGTATTGCAACCGTTTCACAAAGCGTTCGGATCTGTTCCGGCCGCAATAGCGCCCGCCTGGTTTGAAACGCGTTGTTGCGTCGTATGGGCATGCATGCGATCCGGTCTCTGTCGGAGAAGGAAAAAAGACCCGGCGCGCGTGCAGTCACGCCAGACGGGGCCCGTTGTCCTTCGTCTATGGCGCCGATCGTGTGGTTAGACTTATCGAGAACTCTTCTTGCCATGAATTCCATCGCTGTTCGCATCGCTGTCGCCGATACCATTGCCCAAAACATTCGCTTGCTGAGGTTGGAGTCTCTCGATGGCGCAAACCTCCCCGCATGGGATCCCGGCTCTCATATCGATCTGCATCTCGGCGAAGGGCTGATCAGGCAATACTCGCTGTGCGGTCCGCAAGGCAACTCAAATTGTTACGAGGTAGCGGTCAAGCTGGAGCCCGAATCGCGCGGCGGATCGAAGTTTGTTCATGAATCGCTTGCGGCCGGAAGCGAGCTCCGCATTTCGGTGCCGCGCAATCACTTCGCGATGGCAGAACAGGCGGACATGACCTATCTCGTAGCGGCCGGTATAGGCATCACGCCGATCATCAGCATGGCGCGCGCGCTCAGGGAAAAGCGGCGGAAGTTCAAGCTTTTTTATTTCGCGCGTTCGCCTGACCATGCGGCGTTCATGGACGAACTCCAGGATGCATCGCTTCGAGAATCCTGCCGGCTCCTCTTCGGGCTGGAGCGTCACGAGGTCGACAGTGTGCTCAGCCAGGCACTCAAGGATGGTTGCGAAGGCAGTCACCTGTACATGTGTGGGCCCAAGCCGTTCATGGACACAGTCCATCTGGTCGCCACGCGTTGCAAGTGGCGCGAAGACCATATTCATCTCGAGTATTTCGTTAACACGAAAGCGACTGAACAGAGCACGCAAACTTCGTTTGAAGTAAAGCTTGCCCGGTCGGGAAGGACCGTGACGATTCCAGAGAACAGGACGATCGTCGATGTATTGCGCGAAGAGGGTATCGACACGGAGACCTCGTGCGAACAGGGCGTTTGCGGAACCTGTGTGACCAGAGTGCTGGACGGCGTACCCGAGCACCACGACTGTTTCCTCACTGCTCAGGAGCAGGCAAAGGGAGACTGCATGGCTGTCTGCGTCTCGCGCTCCAGATCAAGACTGCTTGTACTGGACCTTTAATAGCAATGCGGATACGTGGCAATTCGAAGATAAATGAATGAAGAAAATTAAAACGCGTTGTTCCGGCGCGCAGTGATAGTGACCGGGCAATGGATAAATAATAAAAATTTATAAAAATAAATACGCATTACTATATAAATTGGAGACGTCGATGAAAGAAAGGTGGAGGTTGGGCCTTATGTCGCTTTATGTCATGACGGCAGGAAGCGCATTCGCCCAGGGTAACGTTATCTTGTATGGAATTGTCGATACTGGCGTCCAGTACTACAACCACGCTACATCGTCGGGCGGATCGGTCATTGGAATGCCTGGTCTGTCGGGCAAGTTGCCATCGCGCTTTGGACTCAAAGGCGTGGAGGAACTTGGTGGTGGATACAAGGCGTTCTTTGTGCTTGAGAACGGGTTTGCAGTAAACAACGGATCGTTAGGCTATGGCGGAAGAATTTTTGGTCGCGCGGCCAATGTAGGTCTGGAGAGCAAATATGGAAGCCTGACGCTGGGCAGGCAGATGAACATGACGTTATACGCGCTCAGCGACGCGGACATCATAGGGCCGGCAAATCACTCTCTGGCCGTCTTCGACACGTATTTGCCGAACGCACGCAGCGACAACGCGATCGGGTACATGGGGAAATGGCGCGGGTTTTCCGTCGGCGGAACGTATAGTTTCGGTCGCGACGCCGCTGGCCCTGCGGGCCCATCGGCAACGAATTGTGGAGGGCAGATTCCTGGCGACCTTGTCGCATGCCGACAGTGGACCGCGATGCTCGCATACACCTCGGAGAACTTTGGACTTGCAGCATCCTATGACGTCATGCGCGGCGGTCCTGGAGCCTCAGCTCCGTTGTCCAGCACTTCCGATACGGATACACGAACCATTCTGGATGGCTATGCGAAATATGGGGATCTGAAGTTTGGTGCGGGTTGGATCAGACGGAACACGTCCAGCGCAAACCACACTCAATCGGACCTTTTCTTCGCAGGCGCTAGCTATCTGCTGATGCACACGCTAGCGATCGAAGCAGAGGCAGTACGGTACATATTGCGCACGCATTCGGATGCGACTCTGCTCGTTGGCCGCGTAACCTGTTTCTTGTCCAAGCGGACATCCGTATATTCGTCCGCCGGATACATGTTGAATAGCCAGTTTTCGGCCGTCCCGGTATCTGCAGGAGGTTCCGTCGGGATGGGAAAAAATCAGGTCGGCGTGATGGTCGGAATGCAGCAGCGTTTTTAGAGCGGATGCACGCGAGAGTCGTGCGCGTGGGATTCGTGACACGGGCAACGCGAGCGTCGCCGGCAAGCTCAACCGCGAAGGCCCCGTTCGACGTCGTCAGAGGTACGGGCTTCCCGCGTATCGGCTCGATGCGCGTGCCGGCTGTTGAACAGCGTCATCAGGCTTTCGGGCTCGATTGGCTTGACAAGGTGATGGTCGAAGCCAGCGGCCCTGGAACGCATCACATCATCGACCTGACCATATCCCGTGACGGCGATCAGCACGGCGTGAGCCATCGCGGGCATCGCCCTGATCCGGCGCGCAACCTCATAACCGTCCATGCCGGGCAGTCCAATGTCCAGCAACACAATGTCAGGCAGATCGCGCGCGCATTCGCGCAGCGCCTGAGGTCCGTCGAACGCTGTGCGTAGCTGGTGGCCTTCGATTTCGAGAAGAAGGGACAGCGAGCTCGCTGCGTCGACGTTGTCGTCCACAACCAGTATGTTCAGGCGATCGTGCGCCTCGCGTTGCGCCCGCGACGGCGTATGCATGGTGTCCGGTGTGGCGTGCACGACCGGCAAGGTGACCGACAGGCGTGTGCCGTGCCCGAGCCCGTCGCTGAATGCGGCAACGCTTCCGCCATGCATACCGACAAGCGATCGGACCACCGAAAGCCCGATTCCGAGGCCGCCCTGTGCGCGATCGAGTGCCCGGTTCGATTGCGAGAACAATTCGAAGACATCGCGTAGTTCTTCCGGCGAAATGCCCGTACCGTTATCGCTGACCGATATGACGACCTTGCTCCCGTCGATCTTGACGCCGATTTCGATAATCCCGCCGTCCGGCGTGTACTTCGCCGCGTTGTCGAGCAGATTGCCGAAAACCTGCGCCATGCGCGTCGGGTCTGCATCCAGATAAACTGGCTTGTCCGGCAAATCCATGCGCAGCGTGTGCCGGCGCGCTTCGATGGAATGTATCGCTACTTCGACCGATGCAGTCAGGATAGGCGCGAGTTCAACGGTCGCGCGCTTCAACGTGATTTTGCCGGTCGTGATTCTCGATACATCCAGCAGATCTTCGAGCAGATTTGCCAGATGGCGGCTTTGCCGTTCGATAATTTCGCGCGCCCACTGTACCCGCGGTGGCAGCGACGCATCGACGGTCCGGATCGTTTCCGCTGCATTGCGAATGGGCGCGAGCGGGTTGCGCAACTCGTGCGCAAGCATCGCAAGGAACTCGTCTTTCTGACGGGCCGCGACCACCAACTGCGCATTCGCCGCCACGCGTTCCGCGATCATCGCGCGCGCCTGGTACTGTCTGCGTCTCGCTCTTAGCGCACTGCGCGCGGCGCTTACCAGCGCTCCGCGGCTCACGGGGCGTTCGATAAGGACGACGTTGCCCAACGCTTCCAGACGGCGCGCTTCCGACGTCAGCATGCCCTTCTTGCCGTTACCGGTGAGCAACACGAAAGGGAAGTCCGACCACGGCGGTTCGGAGTCGAGCCACGCACCCAGCGAACTCAGCGCCTGTATGTCGAGTGATTCGTCGGCAATCAACGCGCACGCAGCGCCTTCATGCATCAGTGCGACCAGATGTGCGACATCGACGCAGACAACGCAGTGCATTCCATGATCCGACAGCACGCGCGCGACGACTTCGGCGTCGCGGCCCTGGGGTGCGATGATGAGAATCCGCTCTTCCAAGCACTCTTCCTCAGTCGTTCGGCCGCGCACCGAGCAGCGGCTCGCCGCCGCGATAGGACGGCAATCCGGCAAGCACGCCCTCGAAGTCTTTCAATGGCGGCCCGACGCGCAGGCCGCCGGAATCGATACGGAACTCGCGGATCGTGCGTTCATGCGAACTGGTGCGGCTCTTCAGAACCGACAGCGCTGACAGCACCTCGCCCGCGCTCTCGAAGAACCTGAAGACCAGCATCGCATCGCTTAGATAGCTGAGGTCGATATCCGATGCAACGTTGCCAATCAGCCCATGTTGACCGAGCACCATCAGCGTCGTGATGCCCTGCTGGTTCAAATAACTCAACAACTCGTGCATCTGCAACAGCAGATAGCGATGCCCCGGCATCGCCTGCATGTAGGCATTCAGGCTGTCGATGACGACCATTGTGGCGCCCGCCTGCTCGATGGCCTCGCGCACCAGCGAGATAAACTGACCGGGCGACATTTCGGCCGGATCGATCTGCTGCAGCAGCAATTTGCCGCTCTCGATGTATGCGTCGAGTGGCATGTTCAACTGCCTCGACCGCGACATCAGAGTGCCAAGCGTTTCATCGAACAGCATGTATTTGACACACTCCCCACGCTCGAGCGCGCCGAGCGCGCACCGCACCGCCGTCGTGGTCTTGCCCGCGCCGGAAGGGCCGACCAGCAACGTGCTGGTTCCCGGCGCCAGGCCGCCGCCGAGCAGGGCATCCAGTTCGGGCACGCCGGTCGTCTGAGGGTAGGTCCCAAATTCGCGACGGTGCTGAGCCGCGACAAGCCGCGGATAAATCGTGATGCCGCCGGTGTCCAGTTTGAAATCGTGATGTCCGCCCGCGAACTTGACGCCACGCATCTTGACGACGCGCAGACGGCGCTGCTCGACTCCATACTCCTGCACTCTCTGGTCGAGTTCGATCACGCCGTGGGTAATGCTGTGCAACTGCAGGTCGCCGAGCTGCGAGGTTTTATCGTCCAGTAGCCATACTGTGCAACCTTGGGTCGAGAAGAACTGCTTCAACGCGAGTACTTGGCGTCGATATTTCAAGGCATCCTGGGCCAGCAGCCGCAATTCCGAGAGGCTGTCGAACACCAGCCGCCGAGGATGCAGATCGAGCACTTTGCGTTTGACTTCCTCGACGGTCTCGCCGAGTTCGACTTCGGACGGATGCAATATGGACTGCCGGGCCTCCGACGAGAGCCCGTCCTCGCTGACCAGCTCGTGGATATGCAGGCCCTCCAGCGACCAGTGATGGGAGGCCGCCACCGTCTGCAGCTCCGCTGCGGTTTCGGACAGGGTGATGTAGAGGCCCGTCTCTCCGCGCCTCAATCCTTCCAGTAAGAAATGCAGACCCAGCGTAGTTTTTCCGGCACCGGGTACGCCTTCGACGAGGTAGACGCGGTTTTCGATAAGGCCGCCATCGAGTATGTCATCCAGCCCGGCTACGCCGGTGGATATTCGCGCAGGCAGCGGTGCGACTATGCGGTTGGTTTCGGGCATATTTTCGACTCTTGATCTATGCGGGTTCACCAATTGCAAGTTCCGTGCCACTGCGTCTCGGTACGAAATGTGCGCAGCGCCCATCCGGCTCGACGATCGCACATGCAACGACCCAGGACCGTCGCTCATTTAGGCCATCGCCACGACGGCTCGGAGAGGTGCAGGGCGAAGTAATCGGACAGCGCGCTGACCTTCGCGGGCCGCGCGCGTGCCGACGGCGTGACGAAATAGAGCCCGCCCTTTGTCAGAGACCAATCGGTGAGAATCGCTTCGAGGCGGCCATCGGCGAGATATTCCCCGGCAATGAATTCCGGCAGTTCCGCGATCGCAAGGCCGTCGAGCAGTGTGGGCAACAACGCATCGGAGTTCGTCACGCGTAGCGGCCCGGTCGGCATGACCGGCTCGACCTCGCCTGCGTCGTTCGTGAAGTGCCATAGATCGCTGCGCGCACGATATGCATACGACAGACAAGGGCGATCCACCAGTTCACGCGGATGCATAGGCCGTCCCTCGCGCTTCAGATACGCGGGCGACGCCACGACGTATTGCGTCACCGCGCATAGCCGCCTCGCCACCAGCGAAGAATCCGGCAGCGCCGCAATACGCAGCGCCGCGTCGAAACCATCGGCGACCAGATCGACCGAAACGTCTGACAGATGCAGATCGATCGACACCTCGGGATACGCGCGAAAGAAGGCTGGCAGCAGCGGCGCGACCCAGCGCAGGCCGAACGACATCGGTACGGCGAGGCGTACCGTGCCGCGCGGCTGTAGCGACATCTCGCGGGCGACGCTCTCCGCTTCTTCCGCCTGACGATAGATTTCGCCGGCCTTTTCGCAGATCGTCCGGCCGAACTCCGTGAGCGCAAGCTGTCGCGACGTGCGATTGAAGAGGCGCGCGCCTAGCCGGTCTTCGAGACGGGCGACGCCGCGCGACACCGTCGCTACGGACACCCCCATCGTTCGCGCCGCAGCCGCAAACGATCCTTCCTCCGCCACCTTGGCAAACATGGCCAGTCCTTCGAAGTCGGGCAGCTTCGGCATAAAGCCTCATCTTTGCAAATTTGCAACGTTGGATTTCGATTAATTCTATTTCGAACTGACGGGTGCGTCGATATTCTCCTTTCATCGCAGCAAGCAACACGAGACGCCGCGACCCAATCAAGGCATCCAACTATTGATCGAAGGAGCAACACCATGGCACGCACACTCGACGGCAAGACCGCACTTGTCACCGGCGCGACCAGCGGCATCGGTCTCGCGACCGCTCAGCGTTTCGCGGCAGAAGGCGCGCACGTGTACATCACTGGCCGCCGTCAGGCCGAGCTTGATGCCGCAGTCAAGGGCATCCGGGACGCGGGCGGCAACGCGACGGGCGTACGCGTCGACTCGGCGAAACTCAATGAGCTCGATGCGCTGTATGCCCAAATCAAGGAAGAACGGGGCGGACTTGACGTGCTGTTCGCCAATGCCGGTGGCGGTTCGATGCTGCCGCTCGGCAGCATCACGGAGGAACACTACGACGACACGTTTGACCGCAACGTGAAAGGTGTGCTGTTCACCGTGCAGAAGGCGCTTCCGCTGCTCGCCGAAGGCGCATCGGTGATTCTCACGGGCTCGACGGCCGGGAGCGCCGGCACCGCCGCGTTCAGCGTGTATTCGGCTTCGAAGGCCGCGGTACGCGCGTTCGTGCGCAGTTGGATTCTTGACCTCAAGGATCGACAGATCCGCGTGAACACGATTAGTCCGGGCGCGACGCGCACGCCTGGTCTGCTCGAACTTGCGGGCCCCGACGCGGCACAACAGCAAGGCCTCGCCGACTACCTTGCTAGTCAGATTCCGCTGGCGCGCCTTGGTAAGCCGGAGGAAATCGCAAGCGCAGCCTTGTTTCTCGCATCGGACGACGCGAGCTTCGTGAACGGTGCCGAGCTGTTCGTCGACGGTGGCCAGCAGCAGATCTGAGCGCGGCTCAGGCGTGGTTTGGGGACGACGGGCGCGGTGCTGAATGACCGCACCCGCGGATTGGCCCGGAAGAACATCGGGCTTGACTGGTTAGTTCTTCACGCACCTGAAGCCAGCATAGACATACTGATAGCGCGGCTGAAACCAGTTGCGAAACGTCGGCCGCAGCATGCATTGCGCGGTGCGCGGCGAGCCGCCCTTGATTACATAGTGCTGGCCGTCGAAGAAGTTCGCCGAGTAGCCGAGATAGAACGGAAACGCTTCGAAGCCGGGCAGCGGTTCGAATAGCGACTGCGTCCATTCCCATCCGTTGCCGAACATGCCTTCGACGCCGAACCTGCTCACGTTCCCGGGATGCGCGTGTACTGGCTGCGGATCCCAGCTGCGGAAATCGAAGTTGCCGGGCAGCGCGTCGGCCTGTGGCGTGCCTTCGATTGCGCGCTGCCATTGCGCTTCGGTCGGCAGTGCCTTGCCCGTCCATCGAGCATACGCGCTGGCTTCCGCGTGGCTCACATAGACAGGCCAATCGATCGGCAACGGCACTTCGTCGAACATCGTGCGCAAAGTCCAGCCGCTTTTATCGCGCGTCCAGCCCACCGGATGCTCGATGTGCTCCGCTTCTTTCCACGCCCAATCCTTGTCGGACCAGTACGCGCGAGTGCCGTAGCCGCCGGCATCGACAAACTGCAGGAATTCGCCGTTCGTCACCATGTAGCGGTCGATGTCAAACGCGTCGACATCGACGTGCTGTTCGCCGTATTCATTGTCCCAGCCGAATTGGCCGCTCTCGCGCGACATGCCGAGCGTGGCGCGGCCCGCAGGCACGTGAACCATCGTCGTTGCGTGCGCAACCTTGCCGGCAGTGGCCGATTGCGATGCGCGTGCCGGCGCGAGCTTCTGCTCGAGCGGCAACTGATGCAGCATGTACGCGAGCGTTTCCGCGTGCATGAGCCGGTGCTCGATCGCGACCTGCATCAGTTGCGCAGGCGAATTCGTCGAGACGTCGTCTGCGTCGAAGTCGAATTTCGCAAGCGCATGATCGATTTGCGCACGCGCACGCTGCGCGTAATCGCGCACGACGTCGAGCGACGGCCAGTCGGACGGTTGATCGGTCGGGAAACCACCGTCGACCGGATCGATGCCGAACGCGAACAGTTTGTCGAGGTCGGTATCGAACACGGGCAGCGGGAACAGGCGGCCTGCGAACAGGTTGTGGTCGAACGCCTCGAGATGGCCGATATAAAAGACGATGCGGTGACGTTCGCGGATCGGTCTTTCGTACAGATGTTCGGGTTTGACGACGGCGAACAACGCATCCGTCACGCTACGGGCGTCGTGCAGACGTTGAACAAGCGGGTGTTGCAAACGAAGATCGCGATTCATTTCGCCGGGTCTCCTTGCGAAGGGGACGGGTTTAAGACTGTAACGCGTATTCACTTTTCATGTGAAGCGCGTGGGCAAAGTCCCGGCGACGAGCGATTTAACGGTTACAGGTCACGCAGTCCTTCCAGATCGACAATACGAATGAATTTGCCGCGCGCGTCGATCAGACCGCGCTTCTGGAATTTCGACAACGTGCGGCTGACCGTTTCGAGCGTCATGCCGAGGTAACTGCCCATGTCTTCACGCGTCATGCGCAGATTGAATTCGGCCGACGAATAGCCGCGCTGCGCATTGCGCTCCGACACATCGAGCAGAAACGCCGCAACGCGCTCGTCGGCGTTCAACGAGCCGAGCGTGAGCATCTGGCTCGCCTCGCGCACGATCTGCTCGCCCATCAGCTTGTGCAGCCGTTCCTGCAACGCGCCGCTTTCGCGGCACAGGCGCTTGAGGGCCGCATATGGAACGATGCACACGGAACTGTCCTCGAGGGCGATCGCGCTGCACGCATGCGTGTCGCTGCTGACGCCATCGAGTCCAAGCGATTCGCCAGCAAGACGCAGACCCGTCACCTGTTCGCGGCCGTCGCGGTGCGCCATGGTCGTCTTGAGCGAACCGGAGCGCACCGCATACAGGTTCTCGAAGGGAGCGCCGGCTCGATACAGCGGATCGCCGCGGCGCACCGCGCGCGCCTTGCAGATCAGCGCTTCGAGCTTCGGCAGTTCTTCTGCCGACATGCCTTGCGGCATGCACAGATGGCGCATCGCGCATGTGGAGCAGCGCGCGACGTGGCGGGCCGCCGGGATGGCGGGGGCCGACGGGCCCACGGAGCCTGCAGCGTGGACGCGCGTGAGCGGCTGCGCGGCAATCGGAGTAGTGGCGGGTGTCAGCATGGCGAAGGGCGCTGTAAGGAAAGAGTGCCCCATTGTCCCACTGCGTATGCGCGCGACTTCGCGTCAAAATGACGCTCCCCCCGTTGCGCGGGATGCCGCGCGTGTCCGGTTGTGTCTTTACGCCGCGTTTTCATGGCCCGCCGCGGCTGGCACCAGCAGCACCGGCAGCGTGGATTGACGCACGCAGCGCTCCGCAACGCTGCCGAGGATCAGCCGCTGCATGCCGCGGCGCCCGTGCGTGCCCATCACGAGCAGGTCCGCGTGGTAGTCGGCTGCGGCCTTCAGCACGAGCGTCGGCACATCGTCGTTCGGCGATGCCTCGCCCACCGTCACGTCGCCGCTGACATTGCGCGCCTGCATCGCCTGCGTGAGTTCGACGGTCAGTTCCTTGCCCTGCTGGACGAACTGCTTCTGCAGAATGCCCGGATCGTATCCGGGCGCTTCGAAATACATGGGCGTGTTCTCGACGACGTAGTAAGCGCGCAATGTCGCGCCGAACGACGCGGCGAGATGAACCGCAGCTTCGAATGCGCCGCGCGAGGTCTTACTGCCGTCGACTGCTACAAGGATGCGTTTGTACATGGAAGCTCCGCGCAGTAAAGGTGTCGATGGTGCGTCTATTGCCAGGAAAGCTTAATTGATTGGAAGCGCGAGTGTGCGAATTCGCATGATGTCAATCAAATGCTTAGCAAGTTTCGGTATCCGTCGCGGCCGCCGGCAGTGCTTCCTGAGCCGTGTGGCGCTTACGATTCGGACCGGTCCTGCATGCCGGCGGTATTCTTTTTTATCGTGTGGTTCGCGCGAGTTGCCTTACAATTATGCTCCATGATGACAAGCCGCCTGCCATAGATGATCAACGAGCGAAAATCGACGGGCCTACCAGACAAGATATACGGCGACATCCTCAACCGCATTCTCGAGGGCGAATACAAGGAGGGCGAGCGGCTGCCGACCGAGCACGCGCTTGCCGAACGCTTCGAGACCTCCCGGCCCACCGTGCGCGAGGCGCTAGCGCGCTTGCGTGCGGACGGGATCATCGTCACGCGGCATGGTTCGGGCACGACGGTTGCCCGGCGCCCCGATCCGGATGTGCGCCGTTTCGCGCCGCTCGAATCGCTTTCCGATATTCGCCGCTGCTACGACTTTCGCATCGTGACCGAAGCGGGCGCTGCCTCGCTTGCCGCGCAAATGGCCGACGACGGAGACATTGCCGCAATCGAGCATGCGTGGAACGAGCTCGAGCGCGTGATCGAAACGCAGGGGATCGGCGCGAAGGACGACTACGCATTTCATCTTGCGGTCGCACGCGCGTCGAAGAACCAGTTCTTCATCACGATGATGTCGTTCATCGAAGAACAGATCGCTTTCAGCATGAACCTGTCGCGCAACCTTTCTCTCGTGAAAACACTCGAGCGGCAAAGGCTCGTGCAGGCCGAGCATCGCGCGGTACTCGAAGCGATTCGCGCGCACGACGCGAGGGCTGCCGGCGAGGCAATGCGCATGCATCTGATGAACGCGCGCGATCGCATGTTCGGTTCGTGAAGCCGCCGCGGTGTGCTGACCTCCTTTTCCACCTTTCAGGCCGTTTTTGTCGTGCCTTTTTGCGCGCTTGACCGCGTCGTGCCGAAGTGAATTCTCCCCAACCGAAGTCTGTCGTCCTGCCCTTTCGCGATGCTTTGCTGGCCATGCTCGGCATCGGCCTCGTCAATATGCTGGTCGCGCTCGACCAAACGGTGGTCAGTACTGCGTTGCCATCGATCGTCTCCGAACTGCGCGGCTTCGAGTACTACGCATGGATTGCCAGCGCGTATCTGCTCGCGTCGGTCGTCACGGTGCCGGTGTTCGGCCGGCTCGGCGACTATTTCGGCCGCAAGCGCTTCGTGATCGCCGCGGTGATCGTGTTCACGGTCGCTTCGCTGTTGTGCGGCGTCGCGACAAGCATGCCGTTTCTCGTCCTGGCGCGCGGGCTGCAAGGCGTCGGCGGCGGGATGATGGTCGGTACCGCATTCGCGTCGATTCCCGATCTGTTCCCCGATCCGCGCGAGCGCGTGCGCTGGCAGGTCGTGATGGCGGCGGCGTACGGTATCGGTACGGCGGCCGGTCCGTCGCTGGGCGGCTGGATGAGCCAGCATCTCGGCTGGCGTTCGACATTTCTCGTCAATCTGCCGGTCGGCGCGCTCGCGCTCTATTTCATCTGGGCGCATTTGCCGTATTACAAGCGCGAACACGTGGGCGAAGTGCGCATCGACTGGGGTGGCGCGCTGCTCGTCGCACTCGTGCTCGGCGGTCTTCAGACGTTTATCGAGGCCGTGCCGAAAGACGGGTTGACGGGCGCCAACGTGGCGCTTGCCGGCATCGTCGCGATCGGCGCGGCGCTGCTGCTGGCCTGCGAGCGCCGCGCAACGCACCCGATCATCCCGCTCGATCTGTTCAAGGATGCGCAGCTCGTCACGCTGTTCACGCTGTCGGTGTTGTCCGGCTTCGTGATGTTCTCGCTGATCTTTTTCGCGCCGCTGCTGCTGCAAGGCGGTTTCGGGCTGTCGCCGCAACAGGCCGGTCTGCTCGCGACGCCGATCGCCGCGTGCATTGCGATCGGCAGCATGATCAACACGCGCGTCGTCATTCACATGTCGCGGCCGACCATGATTCTTTCGATCGGCTTCGGGCTGCTCGTCGCGGCATCGATCGGGCTCTCGGTCGCGACGCCTGTGACGCCGCATCTGTATCTCGAGCTTTCGATGGCGGCCGTCGGCGTCGGACTCGGCTTTATCCTCAACAATCTGAACGTGTTCGGCCAGGAAATCGCGGGTCGCGAGCGCTTCGGCATCACGACCGCGCTGCTGCAGTCGACGCGGATGGTCGGCGGCATGCTCGGGACGAGCATCGTCGCAACGATCATCAATCGCCGTTATGTGTCGGGTATTGACGACACTTTGCGCGTGCTCGGCGAGCCGGTCGCCGCGAAGTGGCGCCCGACGCTCGGCGATCCGCGCGTTCTCGTCGACGAAAGCTTGCGCGACTCGTTGCTCGTGCAACTAAAACGCGCGGGGCTCGAAGGGCCCGCGTTGCTCGAGGCAGCGCGGCACGTGCTCGTGCAATCGATTCATATCGGCGTCGTGCTGACCGGTTGCGCGGCGTTGGCAGCGGCGCTGCTCGTGCGCAAGATTGCACACATCACCTTCCGGGGACGTGGCCGATAGTCGATAGCCGCTGCAACTCGCATGGGCGAGCGGGCGAAGCACATCGTGCGGGGTAGCCGCAGCGCGCGCATCAGTGCGGGCCGAAGCGCAACCGTAGGCGCGTGTTGAGTCGTCGCAGCAGGCGTGAACACGCCTGTGCGCTTGGTGACCCTCGTCGTCGCGAGCGGCTAGCCGTTAGCCGCTATGCCGCAACCGCCATCTGGCCGAACAGCGCATTGCGCGTTTGCTCGCTGACCGCGATATCGAGCGCTACCGCGCGCTCCACGCCGATCTGCACCGGCGCGCCGAGCCGGCCGATCTCGATGCCCGTTCTGCGCAGCAGGCGCTCGATCGGCGTGGTCGTCACGGTCACGTAACGCGTAATGCCCATCTTGTCGGCAAACGTGACGAGTTCCTTGATCGCGTGCATCGTCACATCGGCAAAGCCGAAGCTTTGCTCCTGGTCGTCGCCGGCCTCGATCGCGAAGCGGCTCAGTTCCCAGATGTGCCGTCCGAGCGGCGCAGCATTGCCGTGCAGAAGCTGCGGGAACGTATCTCGCAGCATGTTCGGGCCTTCGGTTGGCATCAGGCGCCAACAGCCGCGTACGCGGCGTGTCGAGTCCTGAATCAGCATGTAATGCGGTCCCAGGGCGTCGTAGCCGTCGACCTCCATCCCCGCGATGATCGGAATGTCCCATCCCATACGCCCGTGAAACACGCGGGCTCTCAGACGGTACATCTCGTGGAGGTCAGTGTTGTCGAACTCTTTCGGGGTACCAATTCGAATCGCTGCATGCATGATGTTCTCCTCGCCCGGGTCCGTTCCCGTACGCAGAAAAACTTATGCATTCTGGATAGATATTTGCACCTATCCACCTGGATAGGTGTCCGGGTAGTCTCCGCGTCATCAAAATTGAGATGAACATTGCCCAACCCAATGGGGATTACCATGGAACTGCTGGAAAATCATTGGCAAGCCGCCGTGCAAAACCGGACGACGGATGTTTCGTCTGCTGTCGACCGTGTTTTAATCATCGCTTATCGGAAAAAGAGAAAGGAGAGCCAACGGCAGTTTTGGGCTCGTTTCGGGGTTACGCAATCGCGGGGCAGCCGTTTTGAGTCGGGTGCGGAAATTCCCGCGCCGGTGTCGATTCTGCTTGGTCTTTATTTTTCGAAAACGGTCACCGACGGCGATCTTGGCAAAGCCGGCCGGGTAATGTCCGGTGAGGCGCGGGAACTGATCAACCTGGATCAATAAGGCCGAGTTGCGTCGCAATGACGGCCGCGGCGCGCCGCGAGTTCACGCCGAATTTCGCACGGATATTCTTCAGATGGAAGTTCACCACGGCTTCCGAACATCCGAGGATGTGCGAAATTTCCCACGTAGACTTGCCGCGCGCCGTCCATTGCAGGCATTCGCGCTCCCGAGGCGTCAGTTTCGGTAACAGCGCCTGCGCGTGGTTATTCAGGTACGGCTGGCTCGTATCGATCACAAGATCGCGCAGCAAAACGAGATTTGGCAACACCACGTCGATGTGGCGCCAGAATTCGCTCGTCGGGTTGCTGTCGTTCACGAAGCAGATCATTCCTTTTTCCTGCTGCGGGCCGTGAATCGGTAATGTCACGCCCGCGCGCAGGCCATGCAGGCGTGCTTCCTCATACATCGACTGCTGCGGGTTTGTCGAGAACAGGTCAGGTGACCAGATCAGCGGCGATGACTTCGTCACGCAGTGCGTGACAGTGGGGTCGATGTGCGCAAAGCCGTGCGCGTCGTAAAACTGACGCCATGCGGGTGCGTACGTGCTGCGCAGGAAGGAATTCTCCATCCGGATACTTGGACGCGGCACGATCGCGACCAGCACGCGGTTGAACCCCCATCCTTCGGCGAGGCGGGCAAGTTCGGCGAACCACGTGCTGTCGTCGGTTGCGTTGAGCATCGGCGACAACTGCTCAAAATAAGGTAGCGACAAGGCAGTTCTCTCAGGGCGCGGCGAGCCATGCCGCGGGCTCCAGCCGCGCGCGCGATGACCACTGTTTCTGTACTGTATCAATTTAGCATCATTATTCTTCTTTTACTGAAAAAGCGCGATAGCCGAAATAATTGATTCCAAACCTTACGTAAAAATCAGACGTAGCATTCGGAATTGACGAAAATGGTCGCCTTATATGGCGTTTTATCGAAACAGTTTCGGCAATCGCAGCCTAAACTGCGGGCGATAGCGCTCTAATGGACATCCGAAAGCGATTCCAATAATAAGGTTATATCCGTGCGGCAGTGCCGACACCCGTAGCCGAGCTACCGACCTTTCTTCGGATGTTTGCAGACCACTTCGCTACCAGTATGAACCATTGGTTGCGCCGACGAATACGCATTGTCCCTGATATGCGTACATGTTGCAAAGTTGTTTGACAACATCGGGGGTCAGATGTACCGTGGTTCCAGCGCATTTCCGACGCGAGCCGCCATGAACGTTGCCCCGATTCACGAGCTTGAGTTCTCTGCAAGCGTGATGGCGGTGCCGCCACTTGCGCGCCGTGCCGATTTCAGTCTCGACGCCGTAGAGAACGCCAAGCTGATTCGCCATATCGAATCAGGCGGTGTGCGCACGGTGCTTTACGGCGGCAATGCGAATTTTTATCACGTCGCCGTTAGCGAATATCGGGATCTGCTCGATATGCTTGCGGCAAGCGCCGGGCCGCACACGCGCGTGATCCCGGCGCTCGGCGCGGACTACGGCAAGATGCTGGACGAGGCGCGCATTCTCGCGCAAACCTCGTACCGTACGGCGATGGTGTTGCCGTTCTCGGGCTTTACCACGTCGGCAGGCGTCGAAGCAGGGCTTGCGCGTATTGCCGACGTTGCGGGCATACCGCTCACGCTGTACATCAAGAGCGAGGACTATGTCGACGTCGACGCACTCGCGCGTCTCGTGAATCGGGGCACGCTGATTGCGATCAAGTACGCGATCGTGCGGCGCAATCCGGCGCACGATCCATATTTGCGCAGACTACTCGAGCAGGTGGATCGCGTGCGTGTGATTTCGGGCATGGGCGAGCGGCCAGCGCTCGTGCATGTGCAGGAATTCGGACTCGCCGCATGGACCACGGGTTCGGGTTGCATCGCACCGCATGCGGTGACGGCGCTGCTAAACGCGGTGAAGTCGAATCGCGATCGCGAAGCGCGGCGCCTCTATGACGCGTTCATGCCGCTCGAAACCCTGCGCGATGAAATCTCGCTGATCCGCGTGCTGCATGACGCGGTGACGATGTCGAAAATCGCGGACATGGGGCCGATTCTTCCGCTGCTCAGTTCGACGCCGATCGAACATCATGCGAAGATCGATGCTGCGACGCAGGCACTGCTCGCATTCGAACGCCATCTCGCGGTTTCTTCCGCGAGCAACTGAAGGCGCATACCCACTATTTGGTTTTGAGCCGCGCACAACAACTTCAGTGAGCGCTGCGCGGCACACGACAGGAGTTGCAACATGCAGATTACCGGAGACATGCTGATCGGCGGGTCCGCGGTGCGCGGTACCAAAGGCACGCTGCGCGCGTTTGACCCGGCCCGCAACATCGAGATCGAGCCTGAGTTCGGCGCAGGCGGTACGGTGGAAGTGGACCGTGCCTGCGAACTGGCCGCGCTTGCGTTCGATCCGTATCGTCAGGCGCCGCTCGAAAAACGCGCGCGCCTTCTCGAAGCGATCGCGGACAACATCGTCGAGCTCGGCGACACGCTGATCGAACGCGCACAAGCTGAATCGGCGCTGCCGAGAGCGCGCCTCGAAGGCGAACGCGCGCGCACGGTCGGCCAGTTGCGCCTCTTTGCATCGCTCGTGCGCGAGGGCCGCTGGCTCTCGGCGACGATCGATCCCGCGATGCCGGAGCGCAAGCCACTGCCGCGCTCCGATCTGCGTGCACAGAAAATTCCCGTTGGACCCGTTGCAGTGTTCGGCGCGAGCAACTTCCCGCTCGCATTCTCGGTTGCGGGCGGCGACACGGCGTCGGCACTCGCGGCCGGCTGTCCGGTCGTCGTGAAGGCGCATCCGGCGCACCTCGGCACGTCGGAACTCGTGGGCCGCGCGATCCAGAAAGCCGTGGCCGGCAGTGGCTTGCCCGAAGGCGTGTTTTCACTGCTCGTCGGCGCAGGCAATGAGATCGGCGAAGCGCTCGTCGCGCATCCATCGATCAAGTCGGTCGGCTTCACCGGCTCGCGCCGGGGCGGCGTCGCGCTCGTGAATATTGCTTCGAAACGTCGCGAGCCGATTCCGGTGTTCGCCGAGATGAGCAGCGTCAACCCGTTCTTCGTGTTGCCGGGCGCACTGGCAAAGCGTGCTGAGGCAATTGCAAACGGCTTCGTCGATTCGGTAACGCTCGGCGTCGGCCAGTTCTGTACGAACCCGGGTATCGTGCTGTTGCTCGAAGGCCCGAACAAACAGATTTTCATCGATGCCGCCGCCAAGGCACTCGCGCAGAAGGGTGCGCAAAGCATGCTGACTCCCGGCATCGCAAACGCCTATAAAGATGGCGTTTCGCAGCGCCGCGAACTGAATGGCGTGCAAAGCATTGCGCAAGGACAGCAAACCGATGCGACGTGTTCAGCGCTGCCCGTGCTGTTCCAGACGAACGCGATGCAGTTTCTCGCGACCGCGCAGCTCGAAGACGAAATCTTCGGACCGACGTCGCTTATCGTCACGTGTAGCGACATCGACGAAATGATCAAGGTGGCCGAATACATCGAAGGCCAGTTGACCGCGACGCTGCAGATCGAGCCGGAAGACTACGAGCTCGCGCGGCGCCTGCTGCCGACGCTCGAGCGCAAGGCGGGCCGCATTCTCGCGAACGGCTATCCGACGGGCGTCGAAGTGTGCCACGCGATGGTGCACGGCGGGCCGTATCCGGCGACGTCCGATTCGCGCGCGACGTCGGTCGGCGCGATGGCGATCGAACGCTTCCTGCGCCCGGTCTGCTATCAGGATCTGCCTGCCGCGCTGTTGCCCGAGGCGTTGCACGACGAGAACCCGCTGAAGCTGCTGCGCATTCTGAACGGCAAGCCTGCGCTGGCGTAATACGGCGCGACGCGACACGTAGAAGTAGCGAACGTGCCGGGCCAAGGAAGGCCCGGCACGTCAACGTTCGAACCTGTACCAGAACCCCACGACGCGCAACGCGCAACATACCCGCCTCATCGCGCGCCGCAGCGTCCACGACGACCGACCCCGCGATGACCGACAACACCCGCCGCTATCCCGATCCCGCCGTTCGTATTCTCGATCCACGTTTTTCCGCCTTGCGGCTCGCATCCGCATCGGTCGAGTGCCTGTTTCAAGGTGCGCGCTGGTCCGAAGGACCTGTGTGGTTCGGCGACGGGCGTTATCTGCTGTGGAGCGACATCCCGAACAATCGAATTTTGCGCTGGGACGAAGAGACCGGCGCAGTGACGCCGTTCCGCCGTCCGTCGAACAACGCGAACGGCAATACACGCGATCGCGAAGGTCGGCTCGTGACCTGCGAGCACCTGACGCGCCGCGTAACACGCACCGAATACGACGGTTCGATCACGGTGCTTGCAGATCGCTACGAAGGAAAGCGCTTCAATTCGCCGAACGATGTCGTCGTCAAATCGGACGGCTCGATCTGGTTCACCGATCCGAGTTTCGGCATCGACAGCTTCTATGAAGGCGAAAAGCAGGATCCCGAAATGCCGCAGCGCGTGTATCGCGTCGATGGACAGTCCGGTGAAGTCACACTCGTCAACGACGACGTGACCGGTCCGAACGGCCTTGCATTCTCGCCCGACGAATCGGTGCTCTACATCGTCGAATCGCGCGGCGAGCCACGCACGATTCGCGCTTTCGATGTCGTTCAGAACGGCCGCTCGCTCGCGAATAACCGCATACTTATCGATGCAGGGCCGGCCGGTACGCCTGATGGTTTCCGTGTCGATATCAACGGCAATCTTTGGTGCGGCTGGGGCATGGGCACGGACGAACTCGACGGCGTGCGCGTGTTCTCGCCGCAGGGCGAAGCGCTCGGCCATATCGCGTTACCCGAGCGTTGCGCGAACGTTTGTTTCGGTGGCCGACATCGCAACCGGCTTTTCATGGCCGCGAGCCACGGGCTTTACGCGTTGTATGTCAATACGCAGGGCGTCAAAGGCGGCTAAAAGACTGCGACGGATGCCTAACCAATCAGGAGCACGTGTGGCAAAGAGGAAGACACCAGAAGAACTGCGCAGCCATCGCTGGTATGGCGTAAATGACCTGCGTTCGTTCGGCCATCGCTCGCGCACGGCGCAGATGGGCTACGGCCGCGAAGAGTATGCGGGCAAGCCGGTCATCGCGATCCTCAATACGTGGAGCGAGATCAACCCGTGCCATACGCACTTCAGGCAGCGCGTCGAGGAAGTGAAGCGCGGCATCTGGCAGGCCGGCGGCTTTCCGGTCGAACTGCCGGTGCAGACGCTTTCCGAGCCGTTCCAGAAGCCGACGACCATGCTCTACCGCAATTTCCTCGCGATGGAAGTCGAGGAGACGCTGCGCTCGTATCCGGCCGATGGCGTCGTGCTGATGGGCGGCTGCGACAAGACCACGCCCGCATTGCTGATGGGTGCGATCTCGATGGATCTGCCGGCCATTTTTCTGCCCGCGGGCCCGATGCTGAACGGCAACTGGAACGGCCGCACGCTCGGCTCCGGCTCCGATACCTGGAAGTACTGGGCCGATCTGCGCGCCGGCAAGATCACCGAAGACGACTGGCGCGGCGTGGAAGGCGGCATCGCGCGCTCGCCGGGCCACTGCATGACGATGGGCACCGCGTCGACGATGACGAGCGCAGCCGAAGCGCTCGGCTTCACGCTGCCGGGCTTCGCATCGATTCCGGCGCCCGATTCGCGCCACGCGGTGTTGGCCGCGAAAACGGGCATGCGCATCGTCGACATGGTCTGGGAAGACCTGAAGCCGTCGGACATCGTCACGGCGCGCTCGGTCGATAACGCGGTGACGACCTGCCTTGCGCTGTCGGGCTCGACCAACGCGATCGTGCATATGATCGCGCTCGCGCGGCGTGCCGGCGTCGATCTCACGCTCGAGCGCTACGACGACGTCGCGCGCCGCACGCCGGTGCTCGCGAATATCCGGCCGACGGGCCAGTACCTGATGGAAGACTTCTATTACGCGGGCGGCCTGCGCGCGATGCTGAAGGAGCTGGGCGAGCTGATCGACGGCACGCAGCGCACCGTGAACGGCAGGACGCTCGGCGAAAACATCGGCGATGCGGAGATCTTCAATGACGAAGTGATCCGCCGCCGTGCGGCGCCGCTGATGCGCGACACGGGCCTCGCCGTGCTGCGCGGCAATCTCGCGCCCGACGGCGCGGTGATCAAGCCCGGCGCCGCTGATCCGAAGCTGCACGTGCATACGGGGCGGGCCGTCGTGTTCAAGGACTACAACGACATGGCCGCGCGCATCGATAGCGACGCGCTCGATATCGACGAGCGCTGTGTGATCGTGCTTCAGCACGCGGGTCCGGTCGGCGCGCCGGGCATGCCCGAATGGGGCCAGCTGCCGATCCCGCAGAAGCTGCTGAAGCAGGGCGTGCGCGACATGGTGCGCATCTCGGATGCGCGCATGAGCGGAACGAGCTACGGCGCATGCGTGCTGCACGTTGCGCCGGAATCGTTTATCGGCGGCCCGCTCGCGCTCGTGCGCGACGGCGATCTGATCGAACTCGACGTGCCGCAACGCAGGCTCAACGTGCTGATCAGCGACGCGGAACTCGCGAGCCGCAAGGCGCAGTGGGTCGCGCCGGCACCGCGTTTCACGCGAGGCTACGGCGCGATGCACCAGATTCATGTGATGCAGGCCGACAAGGGCTGCGACTTCGATTTCCTGCAGCGCGGCGGCGCGGTGCCCAACGGCGAGCCTGAGATTCACTAGAAGCGGAAGGCAAGCCAGACCGATTCTGTCGCAATACGTTAAATCGCCCGACGAAAAAAAAGCGGCAAACGCAATACAGATTATCCTCGCTACTTGTTGCGTTTGAACTCGATCACTCGCCCGGGCCGTCGATGATTGAGGGCATAGTGGACACGACCGCGAAATTCCGGGTCTGTTTGCGCACGCGCTTTTTCGTCCGGATGACCGGTGTCGTCGGGCATCATCATGCCCTTCTCGACCACCGTATAACCGGGCTCCACTGCAAGCAGCACGCCGCTGCCGCCGGGCCGGCTATCGAAACCTGCGAGGCCATCGTCCGCTTCGGGCACATGATTGTCGAGCGTCGCGTTGCTCGTCGTCACTTCGTCCGGTCCGATCTTGCCATATCCCGCGAGGCGTGCGGCTTCGCGGTTCTTGCCATCGGTGTCGACAGTGCTGTCATGGGTGCGATCGTTGTGCATTTCCATGCTCAGCGTCGACCGTTCAGGTGAGTTCGTCTGCGAATGATCTCGCGCCTGCTCGGGATGTTGCGATGGATCGGGCTTGTCGCCTTGAGTCGGGTTCATCTGCGTTCCTCCTTACGAATCGGCTTCAATGTAGAGCCAGCAAATCCCGTTCCGGGCGAAGCATGAGGAACGAAGAAGCGCGCGAACACGCGCGCGGACCGGTGCAAGCGCGCAGTGCGCACGATCGAAGCGATGTCGACGATGGCGGTGATCACGCCGGTATGGCAGCAAGACGACTAAAGTGTCCACTAAGCGCGCTCGGCATTTTTTTGTGTTTTTTTAATGGACGCGAATTTTCTACAGAGTATCATCGACTTTCGACCAGGCGTTGGCGGTTAGTAATAATCCTAAGCTTTACGGCGCCACAGTAATGGCCGACGTGGGTAGTACGGTAATGCACTTTCTCGAACCGTCATTGAGGCAGTCAGGAGCTGATGACTCATGCATGTCGATGCTGCATTCACTCATCGTGGCTATTTGTTGAACTGCTCGCCGGCGCGCGCCGGCGACGGAACCTGGCAGGCGTATGTCGTCGTATCCCGATCGAGCGATGGCGAGCTGGTCGCCAACCGGTTCTTTCCCTCCGAACTCCGCTTCACCGATGAAGCCACTGCAATCGCGCATGCGCGCGACTGGGCTGTGCGCTGGATCGACGCAAGCAGTTTGACGATCTGACGCAAAGGGCCGCGCGGCCACCGCGGCCTCATGCATTGCGCGCCTGATCACTCGCTTGATCGCCTATTTCATGCTGCGGTTGATACCACGTTCCACCTCACATTCGATTTCCCCCCATCGATGCATTTGAATCATTAGCCTCCTGTGCCAGAAGGCGTGTGTTTCGGCACGGGCGAAGCCGCGCTGCGCGGGTCCGCAAAAAACGCGGTAATCTCTGGGGACAATTCACTTCCTGCCGTGCCCCCCGCACGGCGGCCGTCCTTGCCATGTCAAACGTTTCGCCGAACCAGTGGGGTCTCGAACAGATCGTTGCCGATTTGCGCGCGTCGCGCGAACAGCTGCATCGCACGCGTCATCCGCGCGGCATTCGCGAACTGCCGTCGCGTCAGGCGGTGATCGATATCCTCGCCGGCCTGCGCGCAGCGCTGTTTCCAACGCATTGGGGTGCGCCCGATCTGACCGATGAAAGCGTCGACTATTACGTCGGGCACACACTCGAAAGCACATTGCGCCTGCTTGCCGAACAGATTCGCCGCGCACTGCGCTTTCTTCCAGAACACGCTGAAACGCCGGATGCGAATCTCGGTGTGCGCGCCTTCGAAGTCGCACGCGAATTCGGCACGCAGTTGCCGGCAATTCGCGCGCTGCTCGTGAGCGACATTCAGGCGGCCTACACCGGCGACCCGGCGGCGCAGCACATCACCGAAATCCTGCTCTGTTATCCGGGCGTGTGGGCAATGACGCACCACCGTCTCGCTCATGCGCTGCATCGCCTCGGTGTGCCGCTGCTGGCGCGTTTCATCAATGAGATCGCGCACTCGGCCACCGGGATCGACATCCACCCGGGCGCGCAGATCGATTCGAGTTTCTTTATCGATCACGGCACGGGCGTCGTGATTGGCGAAACCGCGATCATCGGCAAGCACGTGCGCGTTTATCAGGCTGTGACGCTCGGCGCGAAGAGCTTCGCGGCAGACATCGACGGCGCGCTGATCAAGGGCAATGCGCGGCATCCGATCGTCGAAGACGATGTTGTGATCTACGCGGGCGCAACGATTCTCGGGCGCGTGACGATAGGAAAGGGCTCGGTGATCGGCGGCAACGTGTGGCTGACACACAGTGTGCCGCCGGGCAGCAGCGTATCGCAGGGCAAGGTGCGCGAAGGCGAGCGCAACCGCGATCGCGGCAACGACGACAGCGCGCGCTAGCGCTCGAGGCGCAGACGCGGCTGCGCGATCAAGCAGCGTGACGGCCGACGACCGCAAGGCCGCGTGCGCCGGGCGGCCGCAATGCCCTACGTATTCGCAACGAGCACCGACGACGGGCTGCTGACTATCGACAGAAACTCACGTCGCGTCGAAGGGTCGGTACGGAAAGTACCAAGCATCCGCGATGTCACCATTTCAGCGCCGGCCTTGTGCACGCCGCGCGTCGACATGCATTGGTGCGAGGCCTCGAGAATCACGCCGACGCCTTTCGGCTGCAGGATCTCGTTCAGCGTGTCGGCAATCTGCACGGTCATCTTTTCCTGAATCTGCAGACGCTTTGCGAACGCATCGACAAGACGTGCGAGCTTCGAAATGCCGACCACGCGATGCTCGGGCAGATAAGCAACATGCGCACGGCCGATGATCGGCACCATGTGATGCTCGCAATAGCTTTCAAAGCGAATGTCCTTGAGGACGATCATTTCATCGTATCCGTCCACTTCGGAGAACGTGCGCGCGAGGATCTCGCGCGGATCGATTTCATAACCTGCGAAGAATTCTTCGTATGCACGTATCACGCGCGCCGGCGTATCGATCAGACCTTCGCGCTGCGGGTCGTCTCCGGCCCAGCGCAACAGCACGCGCACGGCGTCTTCGGCTTCTTCGCGAGTCGGGCGGGAGGCTTCCGCGCTTTTCTTCGGCGTGGCGGATGCCAGCTTCTCTTTGTTTGTCGTCATTTTTCCTCCAGTCCCATGCTGTTATCGATTGTCCGGATCGCGGGAACGCGTGCGCCCTGTGATGTCGTCGACGATCACGGTGATCGGCACTTTGAGTAATCGAAGATTTCGTGCCAGCCGATACCGGCATACCGGCACGAATTTACCTGATTGTATCGAAGGCCACGCGTTGCTGATGCGGGCGGCATCCTGCGTTGCACCAGATCACAGGGATTACTGCTGGCGGCGAGAATTCGGGGAAACGACTGGCGAAGAGTCGGTTGCGTTACGCGCTGATTAAGGAAATGATCGTTCGCGCATTCATGCGCTTTACGCGCTATGTCGGCTGCAGGGAAGAGATGTCAGACGAGTGCCCAGCCGGCCGCGCGACGTTAACGCGACAGCACGCGCGGATCGACCTTCACGCGTGAGCCGGATTCATGCGAATGTGCTTGAGCCATTCCTCGGCCGACGGCAAATGCGATACGAGCGCGATCGCTTGCGCGTCGCCGTCGTCCTGGACCGCGATGTAGCTCTCATTGAGAATGGCCGACTGCAGATAGAAGAGAAACGTCAATGCGCGGATGCCGTATCGGCTGGCTACGGCATCGAGCGAATCGACTTCGTCCAGCAGTTCGCGCACGAAGCGCGACGAGAGGCTCGCGCGATGCATCGAAACAATCGCTTCGACTGCCATGTCGGCCGACCTGGCGGGATCGTCGTCAGGGATGTCGGTCGCGCGAATGGCTTCGGAGTGGACGAGGCACTGCATCACGTCGGCAGTAAAGTCGGCACACGAGTACGTCATAATCTATTCCGGATAATCTGACTCACACGCTCGTTAGACAGCCTTCTTACGTTGTTTGCAGGATAGTAAGCAATCCGATATGTGGGCTGGCCAGCGAGGCAGCGAAAATGCGGCTGACCATCATTTATATCAAAAACAGCGGCCTTTAGCAGCCAGCTTGTCGGAATGTCGGCGGCTCAATGCGAAGTAGCGGTTGGTTTGCCCGCCGATATGTACATCCGCTTGCTTTATTTATGCCGAATGGTTCGGCGCGTCGTCATATCGTTATACGACACGTGCAATGAATGAATAAAGCAGCACGGTCTTTCGAATAGCTAATGGATTTTTCCTGAACGCGCGCCGACTTGACTGGCGCTCTCGACGTGCCTCACGTGCACGGAAACCCCGGCCTTGACAACCGATCGTGCCGGCTCGGATAATGCCCTTCGAGCGTTCGCTAAACGAATCGATGTTCTTATAGCGAACAAATTGCGATCCGATCGGCGCGATCAAATCGCACCGAAAGCCATTCGCAACAGGAACCGTGATGATCAACAAGATTTTCGATTCTCTTCAGTCGGCCATTGCCGATGTGCACGATGGCGCGACCGTCATGATCGGCGGCTTCGGTACGGCGGGCATGCCGGCGGAACTGATCGACGCGCTGATTGCGCAAGGCGCGCGCGAGTTGACGATCGTCAACAACAATGCCGGCAATGGCGATACCGGACTGGCCGCGCTGCTGAAGGCAGGGCGCGTGCGCAAAATTGTCTGCTCGTTCCCGCGGCAGACCGATTCGTATGTGTTCGACGCGCTCTACCGCGCCGGCGAAATCGAGCTGGAACTCGTGCCGCAGGGCAATCTGGCCGAGCGTATTCGTGCAGCGGGCGCAGGCATCGGCGGCTTTTTCACGCCGACCGGCTACGGCACGGAACTCGCGAAGGGCAAGGAAACGCGCGTGATCGACGGCAAACCTTACGTGCTGGAAATGCCTTTGCATGCCGATTTCGCGCTGATCAAGGCCTACAAGGGCGATCGCTGGGGCAATCTGATCTACCGGAAGACCGCGCGCAATTTCGGCCCGATCATGGCGAGCGCCGCGAAGACCGCGATTGTGCAGGTGTCGGAAGTCGTGCCGCTTGGCGCGCTCGATCCGGAAGAAATCGTCACGCCGGGCATATTCGTGCAACGCGTAATCGAGGTGCCGCAGGCGGCGCATCGCATTTCGTCCTCCGCTGCGGCGGCCTGACGAGGAGACCAGAAAATGAACCGACTGACTCGCGATGAAATGGCAAAACGCGTCGCGCGCGATATTCCAGAAGGCGCCTATGTGAATCTTGGCATCGGCGTACCGACGCTTGTCGCGAATCATCTTGCGGTCGACAAGGAAATTTTCCTGCATAGTGAGAACGGCCTGCTCGGCATGGGACCCGCGCCCGCACCGGGCGATGAAGACGACGAACTGATCAACGCGGGCAAGCAGCATGTCACGCTGTTGACCGGCGGCGCGTTTTTTCACCACTCCGATTCATTTGCGATGATGCGCGGCGGTCATCTGGACTACTGCGTACTCGGCGCGTTCCAGGTATCGGTGAACGGCGACCTCGCAAACTGGCACACGGGCGCATCCGATGCGATTCCGGCGGTTGGCGGCGCGATGGATCTTGCAATCGGCGCGAAGCAGGTGTTCGTCATGATGGAGCATCTGACGAAGCAGGGCGAGAGCAAGATCGTCGAACAGTGCTCGTATCCGGTGACGGGCGTCAACTGTGTCGACCGTATCTATACGGATCTCGCGGTGATCGACGTGACCGGCGATGGGCTCGTCGTGCGCGAGATCTTTTCCGACATCGAATTCGCGAAGCTGCAGAAGCTGACCGGCGTGCCGCTCAAGGACGGTACGAAACTCGCGACCGGCGCGGACGCACTAACCGGTGCAGCGGCCGCGCGCGTGGCGTAAAAATGGACAGCGCCGCATGCTGCGGCCAACGGCGTCGAACATCTGTACCGGACCTTGCGGTAATACGACGTGCGTGGACCACAGGCCTCAAGCGGTAGAACGCTTGAGCGCTCAAAGGAAAAACGCAAAGGCCCGATCACTCTTCGGCGTCGTGCTCCGCCACAAACCTGCGCAAATACGCCAGCACCGCCGCCTCCGCCGCGCGATGATCCGCGCAACTCTTCGAGCCCGCGCTTTCCTCGTCGCCGAATAGCGTCGACGGCGCGTCATGCACGTCGACTTCCTGTCCCTCGCGGAACACGCGAATCTCGTGCACGTCTTCCGCGTATTCCGCGACCCAGTGAATCCCTTCGATATGGGCGCCTGCCCTGACTGGCGGTATCTTCATCACGGATCTCCACGTGTGCCGCAGACGAATGTCGGCGCTTGCCATAACCATACGCCGTCGGCGCGCTTCGCGCATCCGGGTTTCGCATGCCGCGCATGGTGAACGGGCGTCCACTTGCCGACACGTGCCCGGCGAGGCACACAGGTTGCTCGAATGCTGGAGCCTACAGCCATAGTGGAGGACTGTCATGCCTGAGAAAAAAACTCTGAGCCGCGCTAAAGCCGATAAGCGCGCGGGCAAAGCGCCGAGCACGCAGGCCGGCGAATTCGTGAAGGAAGAGGTCGATCACGTCCGCGAAGGCAAGCACGGCGTGCGTTCGGCGAAGCAGGCGGTTGCGATCGGCTTGTCAAAGGCGCGGCGCGCCGGCGTGGCATTGAAGCCCCCGAAAGCCGGCAAGACGAGCGAGGCGACGCGCAAGAAAGCGGAGAAAGACTCGGCCGCAGGTAAGAAATCCACGGCGAAACGTAGCGCAAGCACGGAATCGAAGACCAAGCGCTCGCGCGTGACGACGTCTGTGCTCAAGCGCGAGAGCGGCCGCGACGCGTCGAGTGCCGCGATGTCGAAGCAGACGAAGGCTGCTGCTAGCCGACGGTCCGCCGCGAGTCGTTCCGCTGCCGCGAAGAAGGGCGCGGCGACGAAGGGCGCGTCTGCCCGCTCGGCTGCCGCGACGAAGGGGGCACACACAAGAGCGGCACGTGCGCATCACTGAGGCGAATCGGATGCGGCGCGCTGCGACGCAGCGAGCCGCAGCGCGCCGCGCTCGCGCCTGGATCGTTACATCTGCACCGAGGTGATCAGCGTTCGCTTCCCGCCCTTGTAGTCGTATAGCGAAATGACGCCGTGCTTGAGGTCGCCCTTCGAGTCGAACGCCGTCTCGCCGATCACACCCTTGTAGTCGGTGTTCGGCATCGCGGCGAGGATTTTCCCAGGATCGGTCGAGTTCGCGCGCTTCATCGCATCGATAAGGATGTTCGTTGCGTCATACGCGAACGGCGCGTAAATCTGGACCGGCTGACCAAAGCGCTTCTGGTACTTCGCCTCGAATTCCTTGCCGCCTGGCATTTTCTGAAGCGCCATGCCGATGTCCGAGCACACGATATTGCCGGTCGCATCGCCGGCCAGGTCAGCGAGCTTTTCGCTGCACGCGCCGTCGCCTGCCAGCACCTTCGCGCGCACGCCGAGCTGCTTCGCCTGCTTCGCGAACGGGCCGGCCGTCGCATCCATGCCGCCGTACATGATCGCGTCTGCATTCTCACCCTTGATCTTCGTCAGAATCGCGCGGAAATCGACGGCCTTGTCGTTCGTCGCATCGTGCGACAGCACGTCGAGGCCCAGAGACTTCGCAGTCTTCTCGAACTCGTTGGCTAGGCCTTGGCCGTAAGCGGTCGAATCGTCGACGATCGCAACGCGCTTCACCTTCAGGCTCTTCGCCGCATAGTTTGCGAGCGCTGGACCTTGCTGCGCGTCGGTCGCCACGACGCGATACGTTGTCTTGAAGCCCTGTAGCGTATAACTCGGATTCGACGCGGCAGGCGAGATCTGCACGATGCCCGCGTCGCTATAGATTTTCGAAGCCGGAATCGACGTACCCGAGTTCAGATGGCCTATCACGCCGATCACCTTGTCATCGACGAGCTTCTGCGCGACCTGCGTCGCGGTACGCGGGTCGGCTGCGTCGTCTTGCGCGTCGAGCACCAGCGTAACCTTCTGGCCGTTGATCGTAAGTCCCTTTGCGTTGCTTTCCTCGATTGCGAGGCGCACGCCGTTTTCAATGTCTTTTCCGAGATGCGCAATCTGTCCTGTTGTCGGAGCGACGTCGCCGATCTTGACCGTCTCGTCCGCATGAGCGACGCTAAACATTGCTAACGTAATAACGGCCGCCGAGCAAATCTTCGAATAGGTAGTGTCCATTTGTCCTTTTCCGGCTAAACGGGTAAATAAAGACTTCTTATTGAGCTGCCGTCTTCCGTTGGATAGAGGCAGATGCGCGAATACGCCGCAACACGTTTGAGATGCTGTCGAACGTGGTCCGCCTAGTCAGGACACGTCATCAGATCAGATATTCCGGGAATGTACTGTCTTTAATCCGGAAAGATGAGGGAGCGCGAAAATGCCAGGGCAACCCAGGCATGCGCGCAATGCGAGAGTTGCGCATGAACATGTGTGGCACACCGGTGCCGAGAATCGAAATTGTGCCATCGCCAGAACACCGCATCGGTGCCCATGCATGTCGTCGACGTGCGCGACACGATGCGTCGAGTAGCAACGCGTGCAAACCTGGATGCAGTGCGATCAAAGCAGCTACATAAAAGTAGGCATGCAAGATGTTGGATGTCGCGGGTGGGTCTGCGACCTTGCGTGAATACCACCCGCCTGTCCACGGCCCTACGATATAAATGCGGGACGCCTGCCGCGCGGCGTAGCCCTATCTTTGACAAGCGTGACAGGGCAAGGTGCAAGGCGCACGAGCCGATGCAGAATCGCGCGTGTGGTCCAGCGCTCGAACAGCGACTTGAATGCGCAGCCGATCACAATCTGCCCGACGTTGTACTCGGTCGCGTATTGAACGATCTCGTCGACCGGATTGCCGATCTTTAGCGCCAGATGAACGGCCTGTCCGCGCGCCGCGAAGTCGGCCTTCAGCGATTCGAGCAAATACTGACGGGAATCGACGCTCGCCGCGATGGCGCTGTCCGTTGCGATGTCGAGTCCTATTTTGGGAAGCGGCACGACCGAGAGCACATGCAGCCTGACGCCGTTGCGCGACGCAACCTCGGCGGCCAACAGAACGCCGCCATACGAAACCTCGGAGCCATCATAAACGGCCAACACGTACTTCATTGCCAGTCTCTCTTTCGTGATCGACAGCAATTGAGACGTCCGCCGGCAGGGCCTTATTCCAACGTGTGCAAGAACACAGAGAGGGCGAACCGAACGTAACGAATGAAAAACGGATGACGCGAAAAAGAATTGAAACGCCGGCAATGGCAGCGCCGTTGCCGGGGCACGGAATCGCAAAACCTCATGCCGTGTTCAACTCGATAGCCCGCTTCTTACTGCTGCACGCGAGAGACGAGCCTTTCACTGAGCTGAACGACTTCGAAAAGCGTACCGGACGTGGAGCGCGCGGCGAGCAGACCCGCGCGCTGCAAGTTGCTGCTCTCCGAATACGCGAGTTCGACCAGGTAGTTCGGCAAGAGCAGTGCCGCCGCGGTGATCTTCGTGGCCTCATCGCGCCCTACTACTCCGAACGCATGCATGATTTCACGTAGCTCGAGTGCGGTATGCGCAAGCAGCCAGAACTTTAAAATTTCCTTGTCGGATTCGTTGAGCCGCGACTGCTCATCGAGACGGTCGACCAGTTCAACGGTGGCGCGCGCAGCCCGCACGCGGTCGGAAACGTCCGACGCGGGCGGTGCTTCACGGTCTGCAATGCGCGCGAGAAAAAGCCCCTGATTTTCCGCGAGATGATGCTGGCGGCTCAGGCGCCGGAGCAACACCGTGACGGTGTCGTGCGGCGAAGGATGATGTCGTAGACCTAGCATGGCTTGCCAAACACGAATGCAATACGGGGAAGCGCGAAGTGTCGCTAACGAAGCTCCAGAAGCCGAAGCCTCGGACGCGAGTACGCAGAGGCAACACTAGCACGCCTGAATCGCGTATGCACCCATTCATTCACGCCGATGCGCGCGAACGAACCATGGTTCGCCGCGCGCGAGTGCGCCCGGACACGAAATTGCCGCGCTTGCACCAGCCGGGTTGCTTACGCGAAAAAGCGCAGCGCAATCGGATAGAGCGACGCGACGAGCAGCGCCGCCATCGCGACGTTGAACGCGCGCAGCCAGCCCGGTTTCGCTAGCAAGCGCCGCACCGCGGTGCCGAAAGCCGCCCACAGGCAGATGCAAGGCAAGCCGATCACATAGAACACGGCCGCCATGATCGATGCGTTGACATCGAAGTCGGTGCTTAGATGAATCGTCGTGGCGGCGGTTAGCACCATCATCCACGCCTTCGGATTGATCCATTGGAAAATCAGCGCTTCGTAAAAGCGCATCGGGCGGCGCTCGCCTTCGCGCACGCGCATTTCGCCAGACGTGCCGATTTTCCATGCGAGATACAGCAGATACACGACGCTCGCGGTTTCGAGCACCGTGTAAAGCAGTGGAAACCGTTGAAAAACCGCGCCGAGGCCGAAGCCAACCGACAGCATCAACACGACGACGCCCGCGCTAATACCGAAAATGTGCGGCACGGTGCGTCTGAAACCGAAGTTCACGCCGGAGGCCAGCAGCATCGTGTTATTGGGGCCGGGCGTGATGCTCGTGACGAGCGCGAACAGAATGCCGGCAGGCAACGCGCTCAGCAGCTCGACGGACATGGGCAGTCTCCGGTTGCAAGGGACGAAAGTGACTTGTTAGTTTCGACGTTAGTCTATCGACCTAAACCAGTACAGTACCGATACAGATGCATAGATGAAATCCTGTACAGATCGGACCAGACCCACCGCAGGCGACCATGCGGCGATGCTGTTGGCGGCATGGCACGCGGCGAGGCCGCCCTGCCGTAGTGTCGTCGTTGCTGGCGGAAAAGATATCGCCCAAAGCGGTCGAACCCCGAAGTGAAGCGAGCGTTCCTGCGACGGCCAAAACATGGTGCAGTTCAGCCATGAACTCGTGGGTCGAGACTGCGGCTCGCTAGACTCCGGGCTCGTATCGGAGTTCGAGCACAAGCCAGTCTACAAATGAACGACACGACTTCTGAGCGATCGGCTGGACATCGCAGTCCGCATCAGAAACACGCGTTCGGACGACGAAAACGGATCGACGAGGAGCTGCATATTGCAGTTCTGGTCTTTCCAGGATTCTCGTCGCTGGACGTTGCCCTCATCGATCAGATATTTCATTACGCGAACCGACTCAACGGCATGAACGAGCGCCGTTATCTGGTCCGGGTGCTGTCCGTAAGCGGCGGCCTCGTCAGGGGAACGGCGAGGATGAAAGTGTGGAGCGAGGTCCTCGGATCATCGCCGGTAGACATCGCATTCGTCGCCGGGGGAGACGGCGTAAGCGCCGCAACGTGCGACGCGCGCCTGCTCGGCTCGATCCGGGAAGCGCATCGCAAAGGTTCGCTCGTCATCGGCGTTGCCGACGGGCGCTCGCTCATCGAGGCGGCGGGTGTGCCGCCTGCGGACGTAACAGGCGGGCTTAGCTCGCTATTCCGGCAGGGCCATCGCGCAACCGGGCATACGGATGTCGCCGCGCAACTGCATGACATCTACGATCCCGGTGGCGCGCTCTTCAGTGCGTTGTCGATTGTGAGTCGCGACCTTGGAATGCCACGAGCCCAGGAAGTGGGTGAGCGAGTCATACCGGATTCGAGTCGCCGGCTGTTCGCGTTTCCCGGTGAGCCAAGCGAAGACATGCGGCGCGACAAGATGCGTGAAGCGGCAGAGTGGATCGAACAGAACTGCAGCAGACCGATTACGGTCGCAGACATTTCCCAATTCGCGCTGATGAGTAAGCGGACCCTGCTGCGGCACTTCACGCAGGTGATAGGCATGACTCCGTCCGACTATCTGCTCAAGGCCCGTTTCGAGCTCGCGTGCAGGTTGCTGATCTCCACTGCACTGCCGATCGACAAGGTGGCGAGGCGTTGCGGCTTCAGCAGCGGCATGGCGCTGGCGAAACTGTTCCGGCGGCGCCTGTCCGTGTCCGCGAGCGAGTATCGTGCGGCTGCGCGCTCGCAACAGGACACCGCCGCGCAGGACAAGCCGTAGGGTTCCTGAGATACATCGGATAGCGAAATACATTTCATCCGGGGATCATGCCGCCAACATATGGTTTTTTTCGGTCATGTCAATTTCGACAAGAAGCGTGCTTAGTATGATTCGATCCGGTCAATTCGCATGACGCAACGGTCACGAGGAGTATCGAAGTGAGTCGGCTTAGCGCGGATCCGGCCGCCGCGGTCCACGGCGTGGTCATCCGGCCCATCAGAAGAAGGCGCGCGTGCGCCTTTACTTGCAATCACATCAACGCGCGGATGGCGCGGCGCTCGAGCAGCGCGCACGTGCGGACTTAGGAGCGCGCCATGCAGGCCGATATTCTCCAGCGCGGCGTAACGGTACGCAACGACCTGAATGGCGTCGTCGCGAGGCTTGCCGATGTCGCGACGATTGCAGGGATCGCCGAGCTGACGGCACAGTCGCGCTTCGGCAGCCTTCTCACGCAAGGGACGCTCGATGCACTGTTTGTCGCGTTTTCGATTGCGTGCGCGCTAGCGTTGATGCCGGCGTTCGGCGTGTATCGATCGTGGCGCGGGCGCCCAACGATACAGCTTGTAAAGCGTGTTCTGCTCGCATGGACATGCGTACAGGCTTGCTGCGTCCTGCTGATCTTCTCGCTTCACTATGCAAGCGATGTGTCGCGCCAGTGGTTCGGGTGCTGGACCGTGGCCGGCGCCGCCGCGCTCGCCGGCACACGTATGGTCGCGTATACGATATTGAGCCGGCTGCGTCATGCGGGCCTCAACCAGCGCCTTGTGGCGCTGGTCGGTGAAAACGCGCATTGCCAGGACGTGCTGCGCAGGATCGATGCCGTGCCGGGCAGTGGCTTTCGATCTGCGGCGGTGTTCGACTCGCGAGGACGCGCGCATGGTACGCCGCCGGGGTTGCGCGTCTTCGCCGAGTTTGACGCATTCGTCGACTATGTACGGAAGGCCGGCATCCAGGAATTATGGCTCGCACTGCCGCTCTCCGAGCAGGCAACGATCCTGCGCTTTCTCGACACCTTCCGCGACGAGCTGATTAATATCCGTCTCGTCCCGGACGTGCGCGGCATGACGTTGTTCGAGGGCGGACTCGTCGAACTAGCCGGCTCGCCGGCCATCAACCTCGCTGCGTCGCCGCTTTCGCCAGCCGCACTCGCTCAGAAAGCGCTATTCGATCGCGTGTTCGCATGCGGTGTGCTGCTTGCGCTGGCGCCGCTCTTTGCAGCGATCGCGGTGGCCGTCAAGTGTTCGTCCCCGGGCCCCGTGTTCTTCCGGCAAAAACGCAAAGGCGCGGACGGCCGCGTATTTCGCATCTACAAATTCCGCTCGATGCGGGTTCATCAACAGACGCAGGGTGTCGTGCAGCAGGCGACGCGCTCGGATCCGCGCATTACTCGGGTCGGCGCATTCCTGCGCCGTACCAGTCTCGACGAGTTGCCGCAGTTCATCAATGTGCTGCGCGGCGAGATGTCCGTGGTAGGTCCGCGGCCACACGCGATCGAACACGACGAGCTTTACGGCAAGCTGATCGACCGATATATCCACCGCTACCGGATCAAACCGGGTATCACAGGCTGGGCGCAGGTGAACGGATATCGCGGCGAAACCGACCGGATCGAAAAAATGCAACGCCGCGTCGAATACGACCTCTACTACCTGTGCAACTGGTCGCTGGTGCTGGATATGCGAATCGTGGCCGCGACCGTAGTCAAAGGCTTCATTCACCGTAACGCGTATTGACTGGCGACACCGGGCAATGCAGCGCCTGATGGCTCGGAAGCGGGGCCGCGAGGCGCTGCGACGATAGGCGGCCGGGAGCGTCGTGCGCTCCTCAGCCGAGCGACTTTCAATGCAGGATGCTCGCGAAGATCGAGGCCGGCCCCGTATGCAGCTGGCAAACCAGTTCCACCGATGTCGCGAGCGCATCGATCTGGGATGGCGTCAGTTCGCCGATCAACGTCGTCATCTCGTCCGAGAAGCCGAATATGCTCGTGCCGTTGCGTCGGTCTTCGAGAATCAGCCGCTGCGCAAGGCGGAGATAAGTGCGATTCCAGTCGCTGATCTCATCCAGCAGGTCTTCGTCGTTCGACATGGAGGCAGCGTGTGAAAAGGTGGGCATTTGTAGCATCGGCAACGACACGAAAGCTCGGTCATACCGATATAGGCATCCTTAATAGTCTAACGATCCAGATTGCAGGCGGGCGCCAAAAGCATGTCGGATTCGGTCAATGTCAAAGCGGACCGAATGATCTGGACCCAAACCGTCAAGACCTGGCGTCAATCCGCCACCGTGTCGATGGCCGGCTTTGCCTTTCGTAACATTGTTGTTGCAAGGCGGACACAATGTCTTGTTGCGATGCGCTTTATCGCGCGGCGCGGCGCATACGGGGTTGATTAAGGAGACGCGGCAAGAGCGCGGATGCAGCCTACCCGGCACGACAAATTGAAAACTATAGGCATTGCAGTATTCGACGGCTTTTCACTGCCGGAAATTGCGCGGATCGTGGAATCGTTCGAGCGTGCGAACGACCTGAGCGAGCGCGGCCGGCACACTCCGGACTGCTACAGAGTCCACCTGCTATCGAGCCTCGGAGGGCGTATCGCCAGTTCATCCGCCGTGCTCGTCTGGACCGAAAGCATCGAGACCGGGCGTCAGCTCGATGATCTGCATGCGCTTTTCGTCGCCGGCGGCCCGGGCGTCAGTCATGCGTTGCGCGACGACGTTCTGCTCGCGTGGTTGCGTCGCGCGTGCGCGCTGACGGGCTATGTATTTCCGGTCGACGAGGGGCACCTGCTTCTCGATGCAGCCGGATTCGCGCCTTACACCGGCTCGCCGCCCAGAATGAGCACACTGCTCGCGCAGTTCGTTCCCAACCCGTTTGCCGAGATTATCCGCCGCAACGAGACGAACAACGTGAGCGAGAAGATCCAGTCGTCGGCACGCTGGCTCGAAGCGAACGGCCATCTGCAGGTGGGCGTCGACGAAGCGGCTCGCATGGCGCAGATGAGCGAGCGCAATTTCCTGCGGCGATTCAAGGCGGAGCTCGGCGTGACGCCGTCGGATTATCTGCTTTACGTGAGGCTCGACATGTCGTGCCGGATGCTTGCGGAGACAACTTTGCCGGTCGGCAGTATCGCGCGCCGCTGCGGCATCGGCAGCGGAGGGCGGCTCGCGAAGCTGTTCCGCAAACACCTCGGCAAGACGCCGACCGCCTACCGGGCCAATCATCGGCGGCCCGGTGCCTAGTGGAGAGGCCATGGCGCTCGCCGGGACGAGCGCGCGGCCGGCGCTCAGCTGGAGGTCCTCGATGCTTCCCGGCCCATCCGGTAGTCGGTCGGCGTAGTGGAAAGATATTTCCTGAATAGCTTGGCCAACTGGCCGCCGCTGCCGATGCCGCAGCGGCGCGCGATCTTGTCTACCGGAAGACGCGATTCCACGAGCAATCGGCAGCTCATGTTCAGACGCGCGCGCAGCAGGTAATCGGAAGGCGTGATGCCCATTTCGCTCTTGAAGCGTCGCAGGAAGTTCCGCTCGCTCATCGCTGCAACCTGAGCGGCGTCGTCGATCGAGATCGGCTGGTCGACATTTGCTTCGAGCCAGCGCGCGGATTCCATGATCTTCTCGCTTATCTGCGGCACCGCTCTACCGGTGATCGGCGAGGCGAACGGCGTCTTGTGATCGGGTACGACCGATTCGGAAACAAGTTGGGCGAGCTCCGCGCCGAGATCTTGCTTCACGATTCTCAACGCAGTATCGACGGCCCCCGGCGGCTCGCCAAACGGTCTTCGCGGATAGACGTCGCGCCATTCATGTCCTGCTTCGAATAGCGGCTGGTCGCGACTCGTGAAGCCCGCCGCCTCGAGGAGCTGCTGGCCTTCCTGAATCGAATGAACGATTTCGCTGGACGGATGCCTGCGGCGCAGCCAATCGCGCAGCCGCTCGTCCCGGCATGCCTGCTGCGCGCCCGTGCCACCGGCGACGAACAGCATATGCACGTCATTGGTGTCGCGGTAACTCTCGACGCTCTCGGTCCAGACAAAGACGGAAGACGAACTGGCAATGCGGCCGCCGGCTGCCGACCATAGAGAAACGTCGTAACGCGAGCGGCCGATCGGTCTCGGCGACACGAGCGCGTTGGCTTTCTGGAAAACTTCGATGATTGCGGCGATCCCCGGCAACGCAAAGCCGTTAAAAAGGGCAATGTCGATGCGCGTGGTTCGGTCTACGTTGAGCTTCGAGATGTTTTGCCGCAAAGCATGTGGCACGGTCCGATTCAACTCCATTTGTTTTCCCCGAGTGATCACGACTCCCAGAGCTCTTTGGTGCGCTCTGTGTTTATTTGTGTCGACGCATCCTATACAAACGGTTCTATCGCCGTTATTGCATGGCCGATTAGGTCAAGACATTGGCTGCTTGAGACACAGTAGGCAATATGTACACCGAACTTCCATGCATTGTGGATTCGATGTGTATCGATATTCTGCTGGGAGTGATGAGTCAAAAAAATGTCGCACCCTGAAGCAGATACAAGGGCATGAAGTTGTTTCGAACTCTACTGCGACGATATTGATTCAAGTAAAACGCAGTCGCGCAAACGATTGCGCGAAAAAAATAAATCTCGAGTGCATCAGTTCCTTTACTCACCTTCTCTATTGAAATAACGCGCATAAGGTCGATGCCGATCGGCATACCCGCATGCCGCTAGTCGGGTCGCGATATTGTTCATTTGGACAATATGTTGCCGTTGTCCGCCAAACAGATGTACATGGGAATCGCGATCACTAGAATGGCGCCTGGTCACTCGAAGCGGACGGCCGCGAGCGCGTCTTCTTCGGGATTCTTGCCCGCCGTGCCCCCCGCCGGCGGGCCTTTTTCATGCTCGCCTGGAGCTGCGGCAAAAGGGAAGCTTTGCGCAACGCTGCTCGCGAAACAGTTGCCGCAGTTGACGGTGGCGGAAATCGTGTCACAACTCGATTACAGTCGCGCATGATGCTGCGCAGGTGCGGTGCAGGTGCGGTCAAGTCATCGCACGAAACGCGTCGTCACGAAGGCACGCTCACGGGGCACCGCGTGGTGTTCGGCTCGCGTGGCGTTGTCCAGCATGCGGCCACCTCAGCGCAAAGCCAATTGGGATACCGAACAGAAGCACCCAGCGAATCATGTAATAAACAAGCACGTTCGAGTCGAACAGGAAATAAAGGAACGGCATCGGCCACAAGACGGCGGCAAGCGCGGTCCAACGCCTCGAGGCGTTGGCGACCGCGTTGACAATGACCAGCAGCCAGGCCGGAATCAGGAACGACAACACAAACCCTGCGAAGCCGAAGTTCACCAGAAACTCGCCGGGCATTCCGAACAGCAGTGTCGTTTTTTCGAGCGTGCCGCGTTCGACCGCTTTTACGATATCGGTCTTTTCCTCGGCGAATGTGTCGGGCTTGTCTTGCCAGACAGCGGTGGGAATGATCGACGCAAGTGCGCCGACGAAACTTCGACCCATCGCAAGCCTATAGGCCGGTTTGCTGATCTCGTTGATTGCGACCGTTTGCACGTCGAAGCGCGACAGATCGCGGAACAGAAACGAACTCAGGGGCCCCATGCTCAGCTCCAGATCGCGTTGCTCCGCGAAACGTTCGGGCAATTTTCCAAGCTCGGAATAACCAAGGCCTAGCTTCAGTGGTATGAGCAGAATGCCCGCCAGCAAAACACCAAGCCCGAACAGGCGCGCCTTTGCGGCGCTGATTGGCTGAACGAAGCCATGATAGAGAAACAGCGCGAAGACGAGCACGAAAACGATGCCTTGGCGGCTGCCTGCAATACCGGCGGAAAGCCACCCCAGAACGCCGAGCTGCACGAAAGCGAGTAGTGTCAAAAGCCTGTTCCGGCGCCGGCGTACGGTCAGGCAGACGAACACCCACAGCGGAGACGTGTTCGCAAATGCCTGGATGACACCGAGTCCTCGGAACGGGTCATATTCGGTGCCGTTGCTTTCGAGACGGGTGTCGTACAACTGGGCGATGCGTGAATATCCCCCGAGTTTCACATAGATGAATGCCAGTGCGCATAGCGACAGCGCCGCAAACAGGTAGGCAGGAATGCCTGCTTGCGCGGTGCGGTTGGTATTTACCGGACGTTCGACGAGCGCACGGCTCTTTGCGTCGAGCACGAGTTTGACTAGCGTGATGCCGAAAATGCAAAGCAGATACCAAACGATGACGGGCGCGCTGTCTTGCGGATATAGCTTCAGGTAAATCTCGTCGCCGGCCAGCAATTGCCAGAGCGGAAAGATGCCGAAAAAGAAAAAGAGAAAAAACCGGAACCAGCGAACCGTTTGATTGCGTGGCCTGATCGCCAGGATTGCGACGATCAGCATCGCGTTCAATACGATCGTCAGTGCATGAGCGCGCTCGGTATAAAGGACGAAGAACGCGACTGCGCATAGCACGCCGGTGGCAAGCGTTGCTGTCAGCGGGTGAGCGCCCTGCCGCCGCGCGACAATGCGTTGGACGATGGTCATAGGCTGGGCCTGGAGCGGCTGCTACAAGTGTTGATCCACTGGCTGGGCGACGCGCCTCAGTCGTCGCAGCGCGGCTTTTGCATGCCGGTTGAGATTGACCTCCACAACCGAATAGCATGCATAGCCCGCGATCGATGCAACCAGACAAAGCGAGGCGACCGACACGGCGGCATCACGCTGGATGCCGAAATGGCGGATCGCGAATCCCGCAGCAGCGAGAGCGAACGGATGCGAAAGATACAGCGAATACGACGCATCGCCGAGCGCGCAGCACGCTCGCACGATGACGCTGCGCGAAATGGACCGGATCGCCGATTCGCCGCCGACGACCGCGCAGAAGATCAGCATGAACGGTATGCCGTAGATCAGCACGCGATTCACGTGTGGATCGAACGCACTCAAGCCAACCAGGGCAAGCAGTCCCACCGTCAGAAGAAGCAGATTGCAGAGCGGGCGGCAAAAGGTGCTACGAAGATACAGGTAGGCGCCGATCCCCATGACGAACTCGAGCAGCAACGGATCGGTCAGAAACCGGGCCGTGAAATCGGCGGGTCGGGCGACAATGCCCAACACGACCAGCGCAAGCATGACGGCACTGACGAAGAACAGTCTGCCGCGAAGCGCAAAGCGCAGTGAAGCGGCGAACACGATGTAGAACCAGAATTCGTAGCTGAGCGTCCACCCGGTCTGGATCAGAAACTTGGCGCCGGTCGGAACGAGCACGAATGAACCGAACACGTCGGTCACGCCGCCACTACTGTTGACGAGCGCCGGATTGGCGACATAGGCCGCCAGCGCGACCAGTGTGAGTGTCCAGTAGAGAGGAACGATCCGCAGAAATCTCGCCGAAAGAAACTCGCGAGCCGTGGTCCGTCTGCCCGCGGTAACGTGGCACATGATGAACCCGGAGATGATGAAGAACAGGTCCACGCCTGATCCGCCGAACTCCCATATGCTGCCGTCGCCGGACAGTTGACCCTGTTTGTGAACCGCATGACATACCACGACCAGCACGGCCGCGATCGCCCGCAATATCTGAACGGAAAGCAACATCTGTGAGCCCGAAGAGGTTCTTGTTGAGCGATTTTCGACGTGGCCTTAACGCACGGCGCAGCCGGATATTACGCATGCGAAGTCAAAACACGGCTTTGCGGCGCTTTTCGACCAGACGTTGTCGGCTCCGAACCAATCTATTTGCAGCGGGCTGGCCCAGAGCGTGGGGTGAACGTTGAATCGTTTTCCTGACTATTTTTAATCCGCCGCGAAAGGTCACGTTACCAAAAATGCCAAAACGTGGTGCGCTTCGGCCAGGCCGCGGCGGCCTCACCATGCTTCATCTACTCTTCGCGCCAGTCGTGCGGAAGCTGACGATAGCCCCGGCCATCGTGTACGGAACGGGACGACGAATTCACAGGATGCAATGGATTACTCATGCTCAACGTTACCAAAGCGGTCTTTCCGGTAGCAGGCCTCGGCACACGGTTTCTCCCGGCCACCAAGGCAAGCCCGAAGGAAATGCTGCCGATCGTCGACAAGCCGCTGATCCAGTACGCAGTGGAAGAAGCGATGGCAGCGGGCATCACGGAGATGATCTTCGTCACGGGCCGCAGCAAGCGCGCGATCGAAGACCACTTCGACAAGTCGTACGAGATCGAAGCGGAACTCGAAGCGCGCGGCAAGGCGAAGCTGCTCGAGCTCGTGCGCAGCATCAAGCCGAGCCACGTCGACTGCTTCTACGTGCGCCAGCCCGAAGCACTCGGTCTCGGGCACGCGGTGCTGTGCGCCGAGAAGCTCGTGGGCGACAACCCGTTCGCGGTGATTCTCGCGGACGACCTGCTGTACGGCACGCCGCCCGTCATGCAGCAGATGATCGAGGTGTTCGACCACTATCACAGCTCGGTTATCGGCGTCGAAGAGATTCCGCGCGACGAGACGAAGTCGTACGGCATTGTCGACGGCAAGGAATGGGAAGACGCGATCATCAAGATGTCGGGCATCGTGGAGAAGCCGGCGCCGGACGTCGCGCCGTCGAATCTCGGCGTGGTCGGCCGCTATGTGCTCAAGCCGCGCATCTTCGAACATATCCGTGCGCTGAAGCCGGGCGCCGGGGGCGAACTGCAGCTGACCGACGCGATCCAGTCGCTGCTCAACGACGAACAGGTGCTCGCGTACAAGTATCACGGCACGCGTTTCGATTGCGGCAGCAAGCTTGGTTACCTGAAGGCGACCGTCGAGTTCGCGCTGCGTCACCCGGAGCTCGCGGGCGATTTTCGCGCCTATCTCGACGAACGCGAAAGCGTCGTCGCGACGATCGACTAGCAGCCGGTTCAGGTGGCATCGGAGACACGATGGACTCGAGCCGGAATCCCATGCGCATAGGGCTTCGTCTGTGGGGCTTCTACGACTTCGAGGTCGAGGGCTGGCTTCAGGACCTTCCCCGTTCCGGAGGTAAAGACTCGTGGGAAATCGCACTGCATCGTGACGGCGAGGGGTTCGACATGATGATCCATCTCGTCAGATCGACGTCCGCGTCGTGCGGACCGTTTTGCTGGAACTGCGTCGGCGCCGATCGGGCGATGCAGCGGTCGATCGGCAGTCTGACGACGCACCTTGCGCTTTTCTTTGGCGACGTGCGTCGTTTGCCTGCGCATCGATCTGGCCTATGGATGTTGCTCGACGGATGCAGCGAACAGGCGGCGTTGCATACGGTGGCCGAAAACGTCGTCATTCCATTGGTTTCGCATGCCAGACGGGCGAAAAGAGCGCGGCATGCGATGGCGTTGCTGACACACGAATAATCGTTTCCCGACTTTGGCCGCCATCTTTCCCCCGTCCTTGGCAGGCCAAATGTTTCGCCCTTCATGACGTTGCGTCATGAAGGGCTTTTTTTTCCGACATCGATCTCGCAAGTGCGGATGCAGGCAGGTCGAGATAGCGGATGAACCACCTTTGCCAATTCCGCCAACCTTTTGTCCTGATCGGACGGAACGGAATTGGACGGCGATTGCCGCGAATATGATTCGCCTCGAAAGCAAGGGACGCAAGTTGGCGTGAATGACGCGATGCGAAAAGGAATGCGATGCGAGAGACGGGCGATCAGATTGCAAAGGATGTCATCGGCGGTGGCCTATGCAGGTTGCTGTTCATGGGTCCGATATGCGCGCTTTCCGTCGTGCTGGCGTCGTGTGCGGTGGCGCCCGGTCAGAAGATGACCCAGCCTGCGTCCATCGACGTTGCTCACGATGCAGAAGGGGTAGCGCAAACCGCTCCGGTGCCGATCGTGAACATCGACACTGCGCTGATCGCACAACAGCGTGCGCTCAAGGTCGAGGACGGCGAACGCGCTGCGCGCGATCTGTCTACCGTGCCGGCGCCGTATCTGGTCGGGCCTGCCGACGTGCTGCAGATCACCGTTTGGGACCATCCCGAACTCGCGATTGCGCAAGGCGCGCCAGGCCAGACTACGACCCGCACAGCGGACCCGGTCCCGGGCTTTGTCGTGGACCAGGATGGCAACCTTCAGTTTCCGTTTGCGGGCACCTTGCACGTAGCCGGACTGACGCCGGCGCAGATCCAGGAAAAGCTGCGAGCGGCATTGGTCAAGCCCTTCGAAAAGCCGCAGATCACGGTTCGTATTGCGTCGTTTCGTGCGAAGCAGGTCTTTATCGAAGGTGAGGTTCGAACGCCTGGCGTGCAGCCTTTGAACGACGTTCCGATGACGCTTTACGACGCGATTGGCAGGGCCGGCGGATTCGCGGCCACAGCCGATCAGAGCCGCCTGCTGCTGGTGCGCAACGGCAAGTCGTATCGGATCGATATGACGTCGATGTTCGAGAGCGGATTCAACCCGGCGCAGATCGTCTTGCATAACGGGGACCTTTTGCGCGTGAAGGCGCGCGACGACAGCGGCGTGTACGTGATGGGCGAAGTGACGAAGCCGTCCACCGCGGTGCCGATGCGCGACGGAAAGCTCACGCTGAGCGACGCGCTGTCGCAGGCCGGCAGTTTCAACAGTGCATCGGCGGACCCGGCCCAGGTGTACGTGATCCGCGACGCAACGACGACGCGTCCGCAGGTCTTTCACCTCGATGCGAAATCGCCGGTCGCGATGGTTCTCGCGGATCAGTTTCCGCTCGCGCCTCACGACGTCGTATACGTCGATGGAAACGGCCTTGTCCGCTTCAGCCGCGTGCTGAATCTGTTATTGCCCGCGGTGAACGCGGGACTCACCGGGGTGATCGTCGGGAAATGATGAACAGGATTCTTGTGGTCTGCGTGGGCAACATCTGCCGCAGCCCGATGGCCGAGTATGTATTGCGCGGCCGGCTTGGCGGAATCGCGGTTGCATCGGCAGGTCTCGATGCGCTCGAGGGATATGCAGCCGATCCCGACGCGGTCCGCGTGTCCGCGGAGCGCGGACTCGATATCACGCCGCATCGTGCACGCCGGGTCAACATGGCGCTCGTCAACGAGGCCGAGCTGATCCTGACGATGGAAGCGGCCCATACGCGCGAACTGGTTCGCCGGTATCCGACCTCTCATGGAAAAGTATTCCGTCTGGGCGAAGCCGAAGATTTCGACGTGCCCGACCCCTATCGGAAACCGATCGACCGGTTTCACGATTCGTTTGGTTTGATCGTTCGCGGCGTCGATGCATGGACTTCGCGTATCAAGGCGCTCGCTTAGACGGATGTCAAAAACGATGAGCAATAAAATCGACAACACGACGGTCGACCTCGGCGAAGGCGATACCGACTTCGTCCGGTATATGGATGTCCTGATCGGCAGGCGGCGGACCGTTGCCGCGATCTGCCTGATCGTGCTGATCCTCGGGACCGCCTATGCGTTTCTCGCCCGGCCGCGCTATGAAGCCAACATCATGGTTCAGGTGGAAGAGGACAACCCCACCAGCGCAGGCTCTCTGCTCAACGACGTGTCGTCGCTGTTCGACGTGAAGACGCAGGCTGAGGGCGAAATCGAAATTCTGCAGTCGCGCGCAGTTGTCGACCAGGCCGTACAGGATCTCAAGCTTTATATCGAGGCCGCCCCGCGCTATTTCCCGTTGTTCGGCTGGCTGATCGCCAGGCATTCGAAACATCTGTCGACGCCGGGTCTATTAGGTTTCGGCGGATTTTGCTGGGGCGTCGAGTCGATCAAGGTCGATACGTTCGACGTACCAGATGATCTCCAGGGCGAGCGATTCAAGCTCACGCTGCTCGATGGCGGCCGATTCCGCCTGACCGAATCGGATCTGGACACGCCGATCGAAGGCACGATCGGTCGCATGGTGGTCTCCGATCAGAGCGTCGGACAGATTCGCCTGCGGATCTCGTCGGTCAACGGCGAGCCCGGCGCTGCATTCACTCTGATCCGGAATTCGGAGCTCAAGACTTTAGCTGACCTGCAGAAGCAATTGACGGTCGAACAAAAGGGCAAACAGAGCGACATCATCGTGGCGTCGCTGCGCGGCAGTAACCCGGAAAAGACGGCGAGAATCCTCAATTCGATCGGATTCGCTTATGTCGCGCAAAACATCAAGCGCAAATCAGCGGAAGCGGACAAGTCCGCCGCTTTCCTCGAAGGTTTGTTGCCGAACCTTAAAAGCGATCTGGAGAAGGCCGAAAAGCGCTACAACGATTACCGGAACCGGCACGGCACCTACGACCTGGGCCTCGAGGCGCAGAGCCTGCTGCAGGAGACCGTCGCATGGCAGACCACGCTGCTGACGCTACAACAAAAACGTTCTGAACTGACCAGCACCTTTTCGCCCGATTATCCGTCCGTGCGAGCGATCGACCGGCAAATCGACGACATGCAGCAACGGCTCAAAGGCGTCGACGGTCGCATGAAGCTTCTGCCGGATCTGGAGCAGGGAACGGTCGCGTTGCTGCGAGACGTGCAGGTCGATACCGATATCTACCTCGGTGCGCTCAGCAACCTGCAACAGCTGAGGCTCGTGTCGGCCGGCAAGGTCGGAAGCGTGCGTCTCGTCGATCATGCGCGTGTGCCCGAAGAGCCCGTGCAACCGAAAAAGCCGCTCGTCATCGCCTTGTCGCTCATGGGCGGATGGATGCTCGGGGTTTGCGGCGCATTCGGCCGCGAACACCTGTACGGCGGCGTGACCGATGCTCAGGACATCGAACGCTACGCGAGACTCAGCGTCTACGGCGCCATTCCGTACTCGCAGCAACAGCGATTTCTCGACGATGCACTGCGTTCGCACGGCCGCGGTCTCTCTCTGCTAGCAAGCCGGGATCGGGCGGACCCATCCATCGAGAGTCTGCGCAGCTTGCGAACCGCCCTGACGTTCGCGATGCTGGAGGCGCGCAACAACCGCCTGCTTCTGACGGGGCCTGGACCAAGTGTCGGCAAGTCGTTTGTCGCGTCGAACCTGGCGGCGATCATCGGTGGCTCCGACAAGCGAGTGCTGCTGATCGATGCGGACATGCGGCGCGGTCACCTGCACAAGTACTTCGGTATCGCCCGGGGCCGCGGGCTGTCGAACATTCTCTCTAACCAGGCATCGTTCGACGACGTGATCAATCGCGGCGTGTCGCCAGGGCTCGACCTTGTCACCACCGGCAGCATCCCGCCGAACCCGTCGGAACTGCTGATGAGCAAGGGCATGGTTCGACTGCTCGATCGTGTCGGCGACATGTACGACCTCGTTGTCATCGACGCGCCACCGGTCCTCGCAGTGGCGGACGCCAGCATTCTTGCGGGAAGCATGGGAACCACGTTCCTCGTGGCCCGATTCCAGAAGACGGTGATCGGCGAGCTGACCGAAAGCGCGAAACAGCTCGAACGTGCAAACGCGTCGCTAAAGGGCGTGATCTTCAACGCCGTCGATGCGCGCGCTTTCGGCTATCGCTCGAAGTACGGCTCATACCGGTATATCGCGTATCGCTACGAGCGGGCCAGAGCCGCCGAGTGAGCGAGGCCGGTTGTTGCGGCTGTTTGAAGTGTGCGAGGGGTTTAGCGGAAGCACATCGCAGGTTGTGAAAAGAAGCGGACCCGTGCGGTGCTGACGCACTGTACGGCGCAAATATCCAAAGCGGGGCGTGACATGAAAATCGTTCATGTAGTCGAGACCTGGATTGGCGGAATTGCCAGCTACGTACGTGCATTGATGATCGAGCAGCGAAACCTCGGGCACGAGGTCGTGCTGCTCTGCGATCCGATGAATCTCACGCAGGTTCAGGTGGGAATCGCTGACGTGGCGGTGGTTCACTATCGATCCAGCCGCAATCCACTGCTGTTTCCGGTCGTCGCCCGGAAGCTGAAGCAACTGATCGACGACATCGACGCGGACGTGATTCACTGCCACAGCACCTATCCGGGCCTTTACGTGCGCCTGAGCCGATATCGAGACCCGAAACGCGTGCTTTACACGCCGCACGCGTGGTCCTTCATGAAGCGGGACACGCCGGCGGCGATCCGGCACCTCTTCGCATCGGTCGAGCGAGCGCTGTCGAAGCGATGCACGAGGATTCTTTGCATGTCGTTCGACGAAGTGCGCGCTGCCCGACGCTACCGCATCCCGCTAGAAAAAATCGATCTCGTGTACACCGGCATTTCGGCCGACGCGGTTGTCGAGCGTGGCACCGGGCAGGCGGTAACGCAGGATGCCGGCCTGTCGATTCAGGTCGGCTATTTCGGCAGGCTCGACTATCAAAAGGGATTCGACATTCTTCTTGGCGCCATACCGCGTCTGAAGGACGGCTTGCACGTGCACATATTCGGCACGGCGGTTCGGGGAGGCGTGAATCTGCGTGCCGACGACCCGTGTGTCACATACCACGGTTGGGTGGGTCCGGAGGAGACCAGCCGGGCGATGAAGCAGATGGACGTGATCGTGGTGCCCTCGCGTTGGGAGGGCATGGCGCTCGTTCCGATCGAGGCGATGCGTGCGGGGAAGGTGCTCGTTGTCTCCAATGAAGGTTCGTTGCCGGAGCAGGTGATTCATGGCTACAACGGCCTGATGTTGCGCGAGTTGACCAGCGAATGCCTGGCCGGGCAGCTCAACGCTTTGTCGCTTGAAGAATGCCGTCGGATGGGCGCCAATGCGCGCCATGTATTCGATCACGCGTTTCGCGCCGATCGCTTTTTCAGATCGATGATGAGCTGCTATGAGAGCGCATGACGTGTTTCTGCTGCACGCCTATAGCCCGCGCAACAGCGGCGACGGATTGCTCGTGAAGTTGAGCCTCGAGGCCATCCGCGCGGCCGGAATACACCAGCGCGTGACGGTGGTGTGTCTCGACAAGGCGGCCTTCGCGAACTACCTCGACGATCCTGATGTCGAGCTGATTTCGCTTGCGGAGTTTGTTCTGAGGACTGCCGTTCGAGTGGTCTCGCGACGTCCTGCGATATTTTTCGGCGTCGGCGGCGGATATCTTCGCTCCGGAAATCCTGCTGAAGGATGGAAGGCACTGATCGCGCATGGCACGCAAATTCTTTGTGCCGCAATCAGTGCGGGAAGCCGGACCATTTATTTGCCGCAAAGCGTTGGACCATTCAATGGCCTGCCCGGCTTCGTTCTGAAGCGGTTGATCCGACGTTGCGTCGGAACGATATTTCTGCGCGACGACAAGAGTAATCTGGAACTGCAGCACTGGCGCGGTATCAGGATCGGGGACCTCGTGGTGCTCGAGATCGCAAGGCGGGTGCAGTTGACGGTGGTTCAACCCGCAATAGACCGGCAGAAGGTGTATTTCGTGTTTCGCGACCTGAGCGGCAAGCCTTACTCGGACGCTTATCTGCGAAACGTCAAGCGCCTCGCGGAGCTGATTCCGGACGCGGAGTTCGTTTTGCAGAGTTCCGGACGAGGCAATAGCGACGACGAGTTCTACCGCCGTGTTTTCGGTATCGAATGCCGCACGTCATTGCGCGAGGCCCTGCAACAGCGCGACGCGATCGTCGTTTCGGTGCGCCTGCACGGAAGTCTGGAAAGCGTGCTGGCCGGCGTGCCGAGCATCCATCTGTCTTACGAGCGAAAGGGCGTCGCCGCGTATCGCGATCTGGGCCTCGACGAATACGTCTTTCATGCCAGTGACTTCGATCCGGCTGCGATAGCGACGCTGGTCGAGCAGTTGCGAACCGTGCCGCATCTGTTCTGGCATCGTTTGAACACGGCATCGGCGAACCGCTACGACGAATTGCTGGAGTACATCAAGAATGAAACGCGACACTTCGATCACGCTGCTGATGGACGGAAACTTCTCGCGAGTCGGGACCGAAGTTTATAGCCCGCACATGGGCTTCGAGAAATTCGCAGCCCGTTTTACGCAGAGTTTCGACGAGGTGCGTATCGCCGCGCGCTCGTTCCCGGTAGCAAGGGCGATCGGCACGCGCGTGACCGGCGAGCGCACATCGTTCCTCGATCTCGGCGCCCATCGGGGTGTCGCTGCGCTGCTGGCCGGCATTCCGCGTCTCATCGCGCGCGTCAGCCGGACTGTCGCGGACGCCGACGTCCTGCTGATTCGCTTTCCGGGGAACATCGCGCTACTGGCGATGCTTGTTTGCCGGTGGCGCGGCAAACGTTTTTCGACCGAAATCGTGGCCGATCCGGCTGATTATTTCAGCGATGCGGCATCGCGGCACCCGCTGCGGCGGATCGCGCGCGCGGTGCATTGCTGGGCAACGCGATATGCCGCGACGCACGCCGAGACCGTTCGGTACGTCACGGCCTACACGCTGCAACTCGAGTATCCGGCACATGACATACGAGGCGTCTTCGGCTTCAGCGACGTCTATCTTCCCGATTCGATGTTCGATCAGGAGGCCGCCCCGGCGAACCATCCGCAAGACAGCTTCGGGATCGTCAACGTGGCGATGATGCACAACGAAAGCAAAGGCCATACGGTGCTGATTCACGCGATAGCGCGGCTTCGCGCGCGTGGGCTCAATGTGCATGCGACCTTGATCGGAGACGGCTCGCTGCGCGAGAAATTCGTCAGGGAAGCGAAGCAGGCCGGCGTTGACGGCGCCGTGCATTTCGCGGGATCGATGGGCGGCGAGGAAGTGCGAGCGGCGGTCGCGCGGCATTCGCTTTTTGTGTTGCCGTCCTTTCAGGAGGGTATGCCGCGCGCCATGCTCGAAGCGATGGCACTCGGCGTGCCGGTTATCGCGACTCAGGTCGGCGGCATTGCCGAGGTGCTCGAAGTCAAAGAGCTCGTCACGCCCGGTGACGTCGCGGGCCTGTGCGATCGCATCGAACGTATCGTGAGAAATCCGGCGCTCCGTAGAAGCGAGGCGCAACGGCACCGCTCGATCGCGCGAAGGTTCCAGTTTTCGACGTTACAGTCGCACTATCTGACCTACTGCGCGGAGCTCAAGGCAAGGAGTGTCACGTGAAGAAGGACTTCCTTTACGTGGTGCTGGCCTCCGCGCTTCCCGCGCTCGGCAATTTTGTGGCCGTCGCATTGGCCTTGCGTCACCTGGACCCGGATTGGCTTGGACGATCGTACGCGCTGCTCGCGTTTTTCTATATTGCCATCGACCTTTTCAATTTCGGTTCCCCGCGTATCTTCACGATCGATCGTGTCCGGTCAAAAGTCTCGACGCTCATCTTTCTCGATGTCGCGAGTGCGGTGGGTTCGACGATCGTCTTTGCGTCGATTACGCATTTCATCGCGCAAAGGGGCCTCGTTGCCGAACCGCGTTTCGCATGCAGCCTTCTGATCGCGCCGGCATGCTTCGGGCTCTCGCACTTTTCACTCGGCGTGCTGCGGCTTTACGGACGCAGTGCGGTCGTGTGCGCAGTGTCGACCGTGTCGGCGTTTAGCCGTGTCGCGGTAGTGTGGCTGATCGTCGCGAGACCCGGTCTTCAGCCGATGCTTCCCGACCTGCTGCTGCTGGTGGAAGCGGGATACGGCGCGATGCTGCTGCTGACTTATCTTGTTACCGTTGTTTCCGGCAATACGTACGTGGGGGACTTCGACGCTTCGCCGGCCGGCGCCGGAAGATTCAATCCGTGGACATTCGGCTACCTTGCTTTCCTCAAGGAACATCGCAAGGAGATCCTGGGAAGCTGGTATTCGAATGCGGTCTTTTCCGGCGCCAAGCATGCGGACATCATGCTTGTCACATTGGTGCTGGGGCCGTCGGCCGCCGCACTGTACCGCGGTGTCAAGAGTGTCCACAATCTCGCGTTCAATAGCGGTCAGGCGTTCGCCCTGGTCGTTGCGAGCAAGCTTGGTGGTGCGATGTCGTCGTTACGGAGGGTGCGGCGCGCGCTGTTCGCATTGGCAGCCGTTGGCGGTGTTGCACTGGTCGCGTCGACCAGTTGGGTCGCGCTGCGTGTTCACCTGTTCCCCACGGCTTCGTTAGGCGAACCGATTCGTCAATTCGCCTTCATGTTCGCCGCGTTTCTCGGTGCCGGCGTGATCTTCGTTTGCAGAATCTATTCGCTGCATGTTTTCTCGATCGATCAGCGGTCGTTTGTCAGGCTGTCCTCACTCGAGGCCGGAGCGTCGCTGCTGCTCGTCACTATGCTGTCCTATGGGCTCGGACTGATCGGCGCGACGCTGGGGCCGGTGCTCGGCGGAGCACTCGTGCTCGGCCTGTCCGCGCGCCTAAGCACGAAACCCATCGCGGTTTCGGCCTGAATCCCGACTTCAGACTGGCGTGAACGATGAAACGACGGAGATTGCTTGAAGCGGCGGCTGCGGCTTCGTGGGCCGCGCTACCGGGCGGGCATGCGCTCGCGGCAGCGGTAGCGGGGCAGCCGGCGGCGCCCGTGTCGCGGAAATACGTGTTCGCGCATTACATGGTGGCGTGGCCGAGGGGCGGCCCGCATGCGGTGCTCGGGGACTACGCCGCGGAGATACGCGATGCCATCGCGCACGGGATCGACGGATTCGCGCTCAATTGCGGTGGTTGGCACGCGAGCGAGCCGCAGTACAAACAGCGCGCCCTGCTTCTATACGAGGCGGCCAGAGGTTTTTCAGGCCGCTTCAAGCTCTTCGTCTCCATCGATGGGAACGCGCAGAACGAACTCGACGATATCGTCGCGACCACACGCGGTCTGGATGCGCAACTGATGCAGGACGGCAGACCCGTGTTGTCTGCATACGGACTCGGCGGCAGGGATCCGGGACGATGCGACGCACTGATCCGTCAGGCGTGTCAGCTCGGCGCGTGGTTCATACCGCATTTCTCGCCGGGCAGGGGAGAAGCGGTGATCGGGCCGGAGCAGGCAGCGGAGATCTCGAAGCGGGCCGCGTCTGCTGACGGTTATTTCTTTTTCGGCGCGGCGGCATTGCCGGACTCGCTGGCTCGCTCGATCAGGCTGCTCTCCTATACGCTCAAGCGCGAAAGGAAGGCGTTTATGGCGCCCGTCACGCCTTATTACCGGGGCCTTGCGTCCGGCACCAACTATCGCGCGTTCGAAACGAATGGTTTCAATGGCATGGCGGACGAATGGCAAGCAGCGATCGACGCCGACGTGGACTGGGTGCAGATCGTGACGTGGAACGACTGGGCCGAGTCCACTTACGTCGCACCCATCGGCTCGACGTCCAGCGCGCTCGTGTACAACAAGCGGTTTGGCATTCTGTTGAACCATACCGGCTATCTCGATGCGAGCCGCTATTTCATCGATTGGTTCAAATCGGGCATTAAACCGGCCATCGAACGTGACGAGATATTTTATTTCTACCGGCTGCATCCAGTCGATCTGCAGACTAACCTGATCGATGCAATCTCCAGCCGCGCGGCGTTTCCGCCGCGCAGCACGGGGCGATTGACGTCCTATATCCATGTCACAGCGTTCGTCGCTCAGGACGCGAGTCTGCAGGTGACGTGCGGACCGAATCGCTGGGTGTTGCCGTTGCATGCAGGTTTCAATGAAGCTGTGTTCCCGTGGACGCCCGGGCGGCCACGCTTCGTTCTAGTCAGAAACGGTCAAGCGGTTCTGCAGAAGGTGGGTGAAGAGACCATCACGCGCAACGACTATAGTGGCGCGTTCAATTACTTTAGCGGAAGCATGAGAGGCCCCGTGTCGTAAAGGCGCTTGCTTGCAGCGATGCGCGGCACCGAATGCGAGCGGCGTAAGCGAGTTTGTTTGGATCCGCCAATAGCGGAGAGCAATCGGCCGTATGTATCGACTGGCCGCTGCGGGAATTTACGATGATGTACTTCGAAGCGGGCCTGCTTGCGGCAGAGGAGCATGAAATGGAGTACGCAGTCGGTATAGTTGGTCAAGCGATGCATCGAACGCCCGCCGCGGGCACGGCAATCGCGCCGCGCCCGCGGCGCATCGCCCTCGTTTTGCTGAGCGGCTTTTCGCTGATGTACCTTGGGCGTGTGGTCGAAACCTTCGACGTCGCCAATCGGTTTTGCGACACAGGTGATCGCATTGACGACACGTACGAACTGTTATTCCTGTCCGCCAACGGTGGTGCAATCCGATCTTCGTCCGGCGCGCTGATCTGGTCGGACTCGATCGAAACACGCTATGGCGGCAGCATTCATGCGGTCTTTGTGCTTGGCGGAGAGGCGGAGGCGGCGGGCCGGGATGAGCGTTTGCTTGCATGGTTGCGTCGTGCTTACAGGCAGACCGTGGCGGTTCAGGCAGTCGGTGGCGGCCGCGGTGTGCTGGAGTCCGCCGGACTTTGCTGCAAAAGCGCTGTTGATGAGAATGCCGCCCATGCTGGTGCGATAGAAAGGCCGATTGACGAGCCGGACGTGGATCGCGATGCCGACGACGCGCTTGCCGACGCGCTATGCGTCGTCAGCCGAGACTGCGGCGACGAGACTGCGCGGGAAGTCGCAGCGCGGCTGGTGCACACTTCGGCGCGTCGTCTGCCCGGACCGGACGGATCGTGCTGACAGGCGCTACGGTCCTGGTTGCTTAACCGCCATGCCGTCACGTTCCAGCCGTGGCTGGAAGGCTGCGTGAATCGGCTCTCCGTGCGTCGCTTATGCGGCGTGGCCAAATCGAGGCGACAACGCTTACCAGACGCAACTTCGGGCCGGGGCGAATGGCAGTAACTCGCTGCCGCTGCACAGCCTGCTAATATTTCCTCTTCGACGGCAGGAGGAGTCCGGCATGAACGGCAGAACGGTCATGGCGTGCATCGAGGCTGCGCATGCTACGTTGAAAAAGCACACCGATGAAATCGCAGCGCTCGACCAGCAGATCGGCGATGGCGACCATATCTTCAACCTGTTACGCGGCGTCGATGCGCTGCTTGCGATGCGGGCCGATATCGAGGCCAAAGCGTTTGCGCCCGCGTTGGATCTTGCCGCGTCGAAACTGCTGTCGACCGTCGGTGGATCGTCCGGGCCACTATTCTTTTCGCTCGTGCACGGAATGGCGAAAGCGTCGGGCGACGTTACGGGCGCTCCGGGTGTGGACCACATCGCGCGCATCTTTGCGGCGGGCGTGGACGCCGTCGCGCAGCGCGGCAAGGCGGGCATCGGCAGCAAGACGATGATGGACGTGCTGATTCCCGTGGCGTCGCGTCTTGCGGAACTTGCCGACAGCGATGCGCCGCCTGAGGCCGTGCTCGACGCATTGCCGCAGGTCGCCGAAGCGAGCATGCTCGCGACGCGCGACATGCTCGCAACCAGGGGGCGCGCATCCTTTCTCGGCGAGCGTGCGCGCGGTCACATCGATCCGGGAGCGCGCTCGACCCAGTTGATGATCGGGGCCATTTGCGCGCAGCTCGCGCAGGACGGACCGTGAAACGAGCGCCGGCCATGAAGGAGATTCATTGACGACGTCGACGACGCTCTGGCCGGCGGCCTGATCGGGTTCGCACTGCGCGGTGAGAGGTGTGACTGATCCCGAGCCTGCGCCCTATTGGTGCATGCGCGAAGCTGGTGCGCAGCGAGACGTTCCAGGCGACACAAGCTGCGATGATGTGGGTCATTTGACATGATCGGATCGCCGCTGCATCCGCGTCTGTAAGCGGGCGCCTGAATTTCATTGCGATTGGCGCGCTTATTGCTGAAGCCTGCCAGCCGTCCAGAACCCTCAATGGAATTCAGAACAATGAACCGCATCCGCCGCACCTGGCTTGCAGCGATTTCGATCGCCGTCTCCGTCACGCCGCTTCTGTTGAACGCCACACCCGCGCACGCCGATGCGCTCAATACCATCATGCAAAGCGGGGTGCTGCGCGTGGCGGTGCCGGAAGACTACCCGCCGTTCGGCTCGATCGGTCCTGATATGCAGCCGCGCGGATACGACATCGATACCGCCGCGCTGATCGCGAAGGCGCTCAAGGTGAAGCTGCAACTCGTTCCGGTGAACAGCGCGAACCGCATTCCGTATTTGCAGACCAACAAGGTCGACCTGGTGATTTCGTCGCTCGGCAAGACGCCCGAGCGCGAAAAGGTCATCGATTTTTCGACGGCCTACGCACCGTACTTCCAGGGCGTGTTCGGGCCTGCGAACATCAAGGTGACGAGCGCCGCAGATCTGACGCCGAATCTGACAGTGGGCGCGACGCGCGGCGCGCTGGAGGAAATCGCGCTTACGCAAATGGCGCCGAAAGCCAATATTCACCGCTTCGAAGACAACAACGCGACGATCCAGGCGTTTCTTTCGGGGCAGGTCGACCTGATCGCGGCGGGGAACGTGGTAGCCGCCGCCATTCTGGCTAAGAATCCGCCTCGCCGCCCGGAGATGAAATTCATCATCAAGAACTCGCCGTGTTTCGTTGGCCTGAACAAGAACGAACCGGCGCTGCTCGCCAAGGTCGACGACGCCATCGCGCATGCGAGGCAAGACGGCACGCTCGAAGGCCTGTCGAAGAAGTGGCTCGGCCAGCCGCTGCCCGCGGGCCTCTAGACAGCGATTGATCGTTTTTGCGCGGGCACAGGCGTGGCGGCAACTTGAGTCGCCACGCGCCTATGCCATGCGGGTGCGCGCCTCACCGGCGCAGCGATTCACGTTGTCGAACGGAACACGGTTCTCATGAGCTATCAGCTTGAATTCAGCGACCTCGACGCTTATGCCGGCATGTTCGCAAGCGGCGCAGCCGTCACGCTCGCGCTTACTGCGCTCGCCACTTCGCTCGGGCTTGCCGTCGGCGTGGGCGGCGCCGCCGCATGCGATACGCGCGCGCCCGGGCTCGCGTGGTTACGCGGCCTCGTCGGCGTTTACGTCGAAGCGATCCGCAACACGCCGTTTCTGATCCAGTTGTTTTTTCTATTCTTCGGCTTGCCTGCGCTCGGCATTCATATCGGCGAATATGCGGCCGCCGTGCTTGCGATGACGCTCAACCTCGGAGCGTACTCCGTCGAGATCGTGCGCGCGGGCGTGGCCGCCGTGCCGCGCGGCCATCTCGAGGCCGCTGCGGCACTGGCGATGTCGCCGGCGCAGACGTTTCGCCACGTCGTGCTGCCGCAGGCCTTTGCGAAGGTGTTTCCCGCGCTCGTGAGCCAGATCGTCATCACAATGCTCGGCTCCGCTGTGGTCTCGCAGATCTCGGTTGCGGACCTCACGTACGCGGCAAGCTATATTCAGTCGCGCAATTTCCGTGCATTCGAAACGTATTTCGTGATCACGCTCGCTTATCTCGGCCTTGCGCTCGTACTGCGGTTCGCCTTGAACGCGGCCGGCCAGCGCCTGTTCTCGCGGAGAGCAGCACGATGATCGAATTCACGTTCTGGCAGATTCTGGAGAATCTGCTGCTCGCGGCGCGCTGGACGATCGTACTGTCGCTGGTGTCGTTCATTGCAGGCGGAATCGTCGGCGTCGCGCTGCTGGTTATGCGCGTGTCGGGTTCGCCATGGCTGCGCGGCATCGTGCGCATCTACATCGAGATCTTTCAGGGCACGCCGCTGCTGATGCAGCTTTTCGTGGTGTTCTTCGGCCTGCCGCTTGCGGGCATCAACGTCGAACCGTGGGTGGCCGCGACGCTTGGCCTGACGTTTTTCACGAGCGCCTACCTCGCCGAGATCTGGCGCGGCTGCGTCGAAGCGATTCCGAAAGGGCAATGGGAAGCCTCGGCGAGCCTGGCGATGAATTATTTCGAACAGCTTCGCCATGTGATCCTGCCGCAGGCTGCGCGCATCGCGATCGGGCCGACGGTCGGGTTCGGCGTGCAGGCAGTCAAAGACACCGCACTCGTGTCGATCATCGGCTTCACGGAGCTCACAAAGGCCGGCACCGCGATTTCGAATGCGACGTTCAGGCCGTTTCTCGTGTACGGCCTGGTCGCCGTCATCTATTTCGTGCTCTGTTATCCGCTCACGCTGTCCGCGCGTGCGCTGCAAAGGAGATGGCATGCCGCTGCTCGTTGAAGCCAAAGGCGTCGAAAAGAACTTCGGCGCGAATCAGGTCCTGAAAGGCATCGACTTCGCGGTAGAGCGCGGGCAGGTGGTGACGATCATCGGGCGTAGCGGCTCGGGCAAGAGCACGTTCCTGCGCACGCTGAACGGGCTCGAGAGCATCGACGCCGGTTCGATCGAGATAGACGGCGAGCACATCGACGCGCGTCACGCGGATTTGCGCGCTCTGCGGATGAAAGTCGGCATGGTGTTCCAGCAATACAACCTGTTTCCGCATCTTTCCGTGGGCCAGAATGTCGCGCTTGCGCAGACGGTAGTGAAGAAGACGCACCGGGAAAAGGCGTATGCGATTGCGGAGACCATGCTCGAACGGGTCGGTCTCGCGGACAAGTTCGACGCTTATCCCGATCAGCTGTCAGGCGGTCAGCAACAGCGCGTCGCAATCGCGCGCGCCCTCGCAATGAAGCCGGCCGTGCTGTTGTGCGACGAGATTACCTCGGCACTCGACCCGGAGCTGGTCGGCGAGGTATTGAGCGTGGTCGAAAGTCTCGCGCGCGAAAACATGACGCTCATCATGGTCACGCACGAAATGCGCTTCGCAAAGGCGGTCAGCGATCGCGTCGTGTTCATGCACCAAGGGCGTGTATGGGAAAGCGGCACCCCGGAAGACATCTTTGAAAAGCCGTCGACCGTGGAGTTGCGGCGTTTCGTTCAGTGACGCTCCTGGAGCGGCCTGTTTCATTGCGTTGACCTGCGCGCACTCAAATCCATGGGCGGCGATCCAGTCGTGCCGTCCATGCGTCTCTCTTGCCGACCGAGTCGCTCGGCAGATCCTGGTCTCTTCAAAAGAACAGTCATAACGACGCGCTCCTCGCGCGGGTCGACAGTTTCGACGCTGTAACGGCGACGTCCGTTTATCGCGCAGATGAAATGGCGCGAACTTCTCCCGCAGCCGGTTTTTATCCCTGTTTTTCGGCTGTTCGTGAGCATTTCACGACTTAAAAATTTTGAAATTGTTCTTGTGTCAGATTTTTTTGTCGTTCTAAATTCCCTGAAACGAACGACCTACCTGATGTTGGTGAGCAGCCCACAGTGGGTTGCGAAGAATGGTGTTCGGTACCGGTTTCATCGGGAGAGTTACCGGGGAAAAGTGGATGTGGATCTGTTCAATACGATTAGGCATCCAAAGTTAAACGATATATAACCGGGTTGAGAAAAATGCTTAAGTCGATTCAAAGCTGCTCAGCGGTTGTTCTAGTGCTTGCGGCCGTTGCATCCAAACCGGCATGCGCAGAGGTCACGCTATACGGAATTCTTGATACGTTTGTCGGTTATACCAACGCGGGCGGAAAAGGCGCCCAGACCGCGGAACAGAGCGGTGGTCTCTACGCAAGCCGCGTCGGTCTAAAAGGCAGCGAAAATCTCGGAGGCGGCCTGCGTGCGACATTCGACCTCGAGAACGGCATTCTGACCAACAACGGCGCGGCCACGGATTCGACGCTGGCGTTCAGCCGTAACGCGTGGGTAGGTCTCGCGAGCCGTTACGGCGAAGTGCGCTTCGGACGGCAAAACTCCGCTCTACTGATCATGCACAGCCGGTTCGATGCATTCAACGGCGGGACGTACGGCTCCTTGCTGCACAACGCATCGTCGTTCACGTTCCGGTACGACAACATGATCACGTACTGGTCGCCAAACGTGGCGGGTTTTACGTTTTCGGGAGGCGTTAGCCTCGGTGGGCAGACATCGCCGCACGACGCATTGAACGCCTACGTGGGGGCGATCGACTACACGCACGGCCCCGTTTATCTTGGTGTGAGTCACGCCGAGCAGAACGGCGCAAACGGCGAAGTTCTCACGAAAACGACCTTTGCCGGCGGCAGCTATCAATTTGGCAACCTGACCGGCTACTTCGGCTTTTATCGCGGTAACAACCTTGGCGCGAATCTCAACACGAATGTCGCCGGTAAGTATCACAGCGTGTACTGGCTCTCGGGCGGGTACCTGGTTACGCCTGCATTGCGCGTGACGGCCGGCTTCGGCTATGTGCAGGACAGCACCGCGCAACACAACAACGCGGGCGAGGTCAGTCTCGGAGCGTTCTACAACCTGAGCAAACGCACGCTTGTTTATGCGAGCGTTGCGCGTCTCGTCAACCGGCATGGTGCAACCTACGCGCTGATCGGCAATGGGCCTATCACGCCGAACACGCCCGCTCGCGGTGAGGGCGCAACAGGCGCCCAGCTGGGCATCGTGCAGTTTTTCTGACGGTGCGTGACGTGAGAGTAGCGATGGGTGTCGCGATAGAAGATGAACCCGCGCTTGAACGAATGTCCCTTGTTTTTCTCATCTGAACAGCTCAGAAGCACTCAATTTTTTCGCGTGCAATTTTTTTATGGCTGTTCTAAGTTAACTCAACGCCTGCCCAGAAACACGCTTGTGAGCAGCTCACGAATCGAAGGAGAGATGTCGTGGAAGAGTCAGCCGTTGCGTCGCCGGTGCAGTTGATCGATTGCTCGAACGAAGCCAAGTTGCTTAGCGAGCGCGCATGCTCCGCCATCCGGCATGACATCCTGTCGTGCGTGATCGAACCCGCGGCGACACTGACCGAAGCTTCGCTGATGGCGCGTTACGGCATCGGCAAGGCGACGTGCAGGGTTGCGCTGCAGCGGCTCGTGCAGGAAGGTTTTTTGCGAGCGGTGCCGCGGCAAGGCTACGTGGTGCGGCCCATCACGCTGAAAGACGTCGAGGAGGTATTCGCACTGCGCCTGCAACTCGAACCACTTTCCGCACGGCTCGCCGCGGGTAGGGCCGATATCGGGCTGCTCAGGGATCTCGAACGCGCTTGCCGCAACGACGATGTTTCGCTGGGCATCAGCAATCGCATCGGCATCTTCATGGACGCAAACGCAGCCTTTCATATGGCGGTTGCGGAAGCGTCGGGCAACAGCCGGCTCGTGAAGACGCTCGGCGGACTGCTCAACGAGATGGCGCGGCTCGTGGCGCTCGGCTTCGGCGTGCAGAAGACGAAGCCGGAAATTCGCCACGACCACACGAAGATGATCGATGCGCTCGAAAGCGGCAATGGGCGCCGCGCCGAACAGATCGCCTACAGGCACGTCGCGACGTTTCGCGACATGACAATGGAGAAAGTGATGGCCAGTCTCAGAGACACCCACGCGGGCTCACCGATCGTCCCGTTGCGAGGTACGCGATGAGCGCGATGCCGATGCGGGTCGTCGCTGCCGCGGCGAGCGAGCCGGTGCGTCATGCAGTCGAACTTGCGCATGTGTCGAAGCGCTTCGGCAAGCTCGCGGTGCTCGACGACATTTCGCTCGCGGCGCCCGTGGGCTCCGTGCTGGCTATCGTGGGCGCGTCCGGGTGCGGCAAGAGCACGCTGCTCAACATCATCGCCGGGCTCATGAAGGCCGATAGCGGCAACGTGCGGATCGACGGAGTGGCGGGCAAGCGCTCCGAAGACACGCGCGTGATCAGCTACATGTTTCAGGAGGACCGGCTGCTGCCGTGGCGCACGATCGTCGCCAACGCGGAGTTCGGACTCGAGGCCGGTTCGCTCAATGCAGATGTGCGCCGCGAGCGTGCGCTCGAGATGCTGCATATGACGGGCCTCGAGGGTTTCGAGAACGCATATCCGCACGAACTGTCGGGCGGCATGCGCAGCCGCGTCGCTTTGGCGCGCAGCCTCGTCGTCAGGCCGTACATCCTGCTGATGGATGAGCCGTTTTCGAAGCTCGATCCGCAGATGCGCTCGCAAATGCACGCAGAGCTGCTGCGCGTGCGCGAACAGTTGAAGATGACGGTGGTGTTCGTCACGCACGACGTCGAAGAAGCGATCGTGCTGGCCGACCGCGTCGTCGTGTTGCGGCCGCGCCCGGGACGAGTGCGCGACGTGCTCACTATCGATCTCGCGCGTCCCCGCGACCCGCTTGCGGCCGACGTGGCTGAAACCGTGCGCCGCGTGCGCGCTCTCATCTAAGGACAATGCAATGTCGTCGGTACCCGTAGCATCTTCCGCTTTGCCGGCTCGATCCGCACGGATGGGCAACTTCGTGCGCGTTGCGTTGCAGCGTCTGTCTCTTGTGGCGGTGTTGCTGGTTTTATGGTGGCTCGCCGCGCAACGCGTACCGGCGTTCATTCTGCCCGGTATCGGCAAGACCTGGGATGCGCTGCGCGAACTCGTCGCGTCCGGCACGTTTACCGAAGATCTGAGCATCACGCTGTACCGGGTGGTGGCGGGTTTCGTGCTCGCGGCACTGGTGGGCACGCCGCTCGGCATTCTGCTCGGTTCGAACCGCACACTCGGCCACTATTTCGAACCGGTGCTATCGGTGCTCAACACGGTCTCCGCCGCGATCTGGGCCATCTTCGCGCTGATCTGGTTCGGCATCTCGAATGGAACGACGATCTTCGTGGTGTTCATGGAAGCAATGCCGCTGATCCTGACCAACGTCTGGCAGGGCTCGCAAAGCGTCAACGCCGAATACGTCGAGCTGGCCCGTAGTTTTCAGATGTCGCGTGCGAAGGTGATGGCGAAGATCTATCTCCCGACTGTGCTGCCCTACTTCTTTTCGGGGGCGCGGCTTGCGTTCGGTTTCGGCTGGCGAGTGTCGCTTGTCGCCGAGACGATCGGGTCGTCAAACGGCGTCGGCTACCGGTTGCGCCAGGCCGCCGACCTCGTTCAGACCGACCAGGTGTTCGCATGGACGCTCACCCTGATCTGTCTGATGGTCCTGCTCGAATACGGCATTCTGAAGCCGATCGAGAACTACCTTTTCCGCTGGAAACGACGGGTGTAACCCGCTAACAAGAATCACCACAAACCCCTTTGATTATTCTTGCTGGATATATATAGGATTCCATATGAGTGAAATGATGAAAGCATTGATTCTCGATGAGCATGGCGATGTCGACAAGCTGCGTGTCGGCGAAAAGCCGGTGCCGAAGGCGATTGCGCAGCACGTCGTCATTCGCGTGCGTGCGTCGTCGTTCAACTATCACGACGTGTTTACCGTGAGAGGCATGCCCGGCATCAAGGTGCCGCTGCCGGTCGTGATCGGACTCGATATGGCGGGCGAAATCGTCGAGGTCGGCGACGACGTCGAAGGCTGGCAGGTCGGTGCGCGAGTGCTCGTGAATCCGCTCAACAAGAAGAAAGGCCTGATGGGCGAAATGCTGGACGGGGGCATGGCCGAGTACTGCCTTGTCGCCGCCGATCAACTGATCGCGATGCCCGACGAAGTGAGCTTCGAGCAGGCCGCGTCGTTGCCGGTCGCATACGGTACTGCGCATCGCATGATCGTGACACACAAGACGATCAAGGCCGGCGACCGCGTCGTGATTCTCGGCGCGAGCGGCGGCGTCGGCACGGGCTGCGTCGTGCTCGCCAAGATGCTCGGCGCCGAAGTGGTAGCCGCCGCGGGCAGCGCCGACAAGGCCGAGCGACTGAAGGAGCTCGGCGCGGATCACGTGATCAACTATAAGGAAGTCGATTTTTCGAAGTGGGTCATCGAAAAATACGGCAAGCCGCAGCGCCGCAACTATGAAGGCGGCGCGGACGTCGTGATCAATTTCACGGGCGGCGACACGTGGGTGCCGTCGCTCCGGTGCATCAAGCGCGGCGGCAGCCTGCTCGTGTGCGGCGCGACAGCCGGGCACGATCCGAAAGAGGATTTGCGCTACATCTGGAGCTTCGAGCTGCGCGTGATCGGCTCGAATAGCTTCTATGACGACAACCTGTCCGCGTTGATGGAACTGATTCGCACGAAGCAGATTTCCGTGCAGATCGACAAGGTGTTGCCGCTCGAACAGGCCGCCGAGGGCTTGCGCATGATTCGCGACCGCGAAGTGCTCGGCAAGATCGTCGTTACCCCTTGAGCGCGGAGACCAACATGACGGAAACAACAAAGCTGAGCGCCGAAGACATCCAGGCGCTGCTCTCGCGCGGTCCTTATCATCAATGGCTTGGTCTGCGAGTGTTGAGCGTCGGCGAAGGGGAAATCGAAATCGCCGCGACGTGGCGCGAGGAATGGGTCGTCAACCCGGAACGGCGCTATACGCATGGCGGCATTCTCGCCGCACTCGTCGATCTGACCGCCGACTGGGCGCTCGTTTCGAAAACGGGCAGAGGCGTGCCGACGATCGATCTGCGTGTCGACTATCACCGTGCGGCGATGCCGGGCGATCTGGTCGCGCGCGGCAAGGTCATCAAGTTCGGCAGTTCGGTGTCGGTCGCCGAGGCGTCCATATACGACCAGACGGGCGTATTGCTCGCGAGCGGCCGCGGTGTCTACTCGACCGCGCCTGCCCCCGCTCCTGCGCCGAAAGCGTGACCGCGACGTGATGCAGCGCATGAACACCCGCCCCTCGAGCGCCATCGGTCGGATACTCGATCACGTCGTGGTCAACGCGATGTTCGACATCGACGCCGCCGCGGACTGTTTTACCGAACTCGGCTTCGCGCTGACGCCGCGCGGTCATCACTCGCTCGGCTCGGTCAACCATCTGATGATGTTCGGCGATCACTACCTCGAACTGGTGGGTTTGCCGGCCGGTTCGACGCGGTTGCGGCGCGAAATACTCGAAAGCCGCCTCGGCATCGACGGGCTCGTGTTCAGAACCGATGACGCGCATTCCACCCATGCGCGGCTGATCGCCGCGCGCATCAAGGCAACCGAGCCTCAATCGTTCTCGCGGCCGGTGGCGATCGACGGCGTCGAGCAACTGGCGAAGTTCGCGACGACGCGCCTCGAACCCGGTGAGCTGTCCGCGGGACGTGTCTACTTTTGCGAGCACCTCACGCCGCAATGGGTGTTCCGCGACGAATGGACGGTGCATCCGAACCACGCAACGCGACTCGCTGAACTCGTCGTGGTGAGTGCGGAGCCGCGCGCCGAAGCGCAACGCTATGCGCTGATCGCCGGCGAGGGCAGCGTGGCGGATACGGCGGATGGCGCCGGCGTGCAATTGAGCCTGCAGGGGTTCGGCTTGCACTTCGTCGACGCAGCCGGATATCGGGTCCGCTACGGGCCGCTTGCGTGCCACGCCGCCGACCGTGCGAGCTATTTCGGTGCGCTCGTCGTCGAAACCGCGGATCTGCATTCCATGGGCGAAAAGCTGGCATCGATGGCGTGCGGCGATCCTGCCATGGTGAAAGTTGTCCACACAACGACCAGCGACGGCGCACCGGCCGTTCGCGCGCTGCTGCTCCCATTCAACACCTTGATCGAATTTATCGGAACTGTCGAACATGCACACTCCTGAGAATCTCGGCGACCTGATCGACGCCGCACGCGATCCGCACAAGCTTGCGTTGATCGCGCTCGGGGACCTGGACGAAACGGAGGACGGCTGGCGCGACACGCGCATCACGTACGGCGAACTCGACGCGCTGGCCAACGGCGTGGCCCGCGCGTTGGAGCGGCGCGGGTTCGCACGCGGACAGCGCATCGCGATTCTTGCCGCCAATTGCGCGGAGTACGTGGCGGCCTTGCTCGGCATCATGCGCGCGGGGCTCGTCGCGACGCCCGTCAACTTCAGGTTTCCGCAAGCGTTGTCGACGTTCGTCATACGCGACAGCGGCGCGCAACTGGTGTTTTGCGATGCGGCGCGGCTGGCCGATTGCCCGGCTGATCTGCCGACGGTGGTGTTCGATTCGGACGGCGCCGACGGCTTTGCATCGTTCGTCGATCCCGGCGCCTATGACGCCGTCGTGCCCGAGCCGGGAACGCCCGCGATGTTTCTCTATACGTCAGGGTCCACCGGCAAGCCCAAAGGCGTGATGCTGTCGCACGACAGTCATCTATGGGTCGCCCGCACGCGTGCCGCCGCGCAACCCCCCGAGGCGCATCGATTCCTCGTTGCGGCGCCGCTCTATCACATGAATGCGCTGACGCTCGTGCTGATGTCGCTATACGGCCACGGCACAGTGGTGCTGCTGCCGCAGTTCAAGGCACGCGCCTACATCAGGGCCATCGAACGCTATGGCGTCACGTGGCTGACGTCGGTTCCGCCGATGATCGCGATGATGCTGCGCGAACCAGACCTGCTCGCGCGCACCGATCTCGCGTCGGTGCGCTTTATCCGGATGGGTTCGGCGCCGGTCGGCGAAAGCCTGCTCGCGCAGATCGCCGAGGTGTTCCCCAATGCGAAAGTGACGAACGTGTATGGGACGACCGAAGGCGGGCCGATCGTATTCGGTCCGCATCCGGATGGCCTCGAGCCGCCGCCGCTGTCGGTGGGCTACCCGCACCCCGAAGTGCGGGTCAAGCTGCTCGAAGCGCCTGCACATGACGCGGCGACTGGCGTGCTGGCGGTCAAAAGCCCGGCGGTAATGCTTGGCTATCACAACCGCAAAGACTTGCCGGTCCCGCTGACCGACGACGGTTTCTATATCACCGGCGACGTATTTCATCGCGACGAGCAGGGCTTTTTCACATTCGTCGGCCGCGCCGACGACATGTTCGTTTCGGGCGGCGAGAACATTTTTCCCGGCGAAGTCGAACGCATGCTCGAAACGCACCCCGATATCGCGCAAGCCTGCGTCGTGCCGGTGGACGACGACATCAAGGGCACCAAACCCGTTGCATTCGTTGTGCGCCGCGCGGGCGTCGCGCTGACGGAGGACGACGTGAAGCGATACGCACTTGCACACGCGCCTGCCTATCAGCATCCGCGCCGGGTCTGGTTTGTCGACGCGCTGCCGCTTGCGTCGACCAACAAGATCGATCGCGCGGTATTGAAACACACTGCACACGCGGAACTGTCCGCAAGCGGAGCCGCCTGATGACCAAACGGAATTCCGCACTCACCCCATCGAGGAGACCGGCATGAAAGAGAATTTTCGCGCGTTTCTGGAGCGGCTCAGGGCCGGCCAGGAACTCATCGATATCCGCCAGCCCGTCGATATCCGGCACGTTGGCACACTCGTCGACCAGAGCGACAAGGCGCTGCTGTTCCATAACGTGATCGGTTACGACATGCCGCTGCTGTCGGGCATCATCCGCACGCAGAAGCGCGCGATGATGGCGATGGGCTGCGACAACTACTTCGAAATCGAGAAGATGCTGCAGCGTGGCATCCAGAATCCGATCGCGCCAGTCTATGTCGATACGTCCGCGACGAAGGAGGTCATTCTCAAAGGCGACGACGTCGATCTGTTTCGCCTGCCCGTTCCGATGTCGTCGATCTACGACGGCGGCCCGATGATCACCGCAGGCATCGTGATTTCACGCGACCCCGAATACGGCCTGAACAGCGGTATCTATCGCTTCATGGTGAAGGAGAAGGCGCTGACCGGCATCGACATCGTGACGCCGAATAATATGCGCATGTTCGCGCAGCGCGCATACGAGCAGGGCAAGCCCTGTCCGATTTCGATTTCGATCGGCAACCACCCGATGGAGATCATGGGAGCGGGCTATCGTGCGCCGATCGGCGTCGACGAAATGGCGATCGCGGGCGGCATTCGCGGCACGCCGGTCGAACTCGCACCGTGCGAGACCGTCGATCTGCCTTATATCGCGGACTCCGAAGTGGTGATCGAGGCGGAAATCCTGCCGACCGGATGGACGCAGCCCGAAGGCCGATTCGGCGAATTCACCGCGTTGATGGGCGGCTTGCACTGGAACCCGAATGTGCGCATCAAGGCGATTCTGCATCGGCGCGACGCGATGTATTACTCGCTGCATATGCCGTGGGAGAACACGTGGCTTGCCGCGCCGACGCGTTATCAGGCGATTCGCAGCGCATTGCGCACGGCGGGCGTGCAGGTCAAGGACATCAACGTCACGCTCGGCGGCCGCGCGTTCTGGCACGCGGTGATCTCGATCCGCAAGCAGGCAGGCGAGGGCAAGAATGCGCTGCTCGCGGCACTATCGGTGATGGACCTCAAGCATGTGGTGGTAGTCGACGACGACATCGACGTATTCAACGGCGAGGAGGTTGAATGGGCCATCGCCACGCGCGTACAGGGCGACCGCGATCTGATCGTGATTCCGGGCGCGCGTGCGAAGCCGCTCGATCCGAGCTTGCCGGTGATGCCGCCCGGACAGGTGCCGACCGGCGCGAAAGTCGGCATCGACGCGACGATTTCCGAAGGCATTCCGCATGAACGCTACGAGCGCATTTCGTATGCCTACGCGGATACCGCGAAAATCGCCGATTACGTCGCGGGCAAAGCCGACGAGGGCGTCGTGTCCGGGCCGGGCAAAGTGGAAGACGCGGCACGCGATGCGCTCGCTGCGATCGGCGAAACGCCGCTTTACTACACCGCGCTTGCCGAACGTCTGTCCGGCTACGACTTCCAGACGCTGGCGCGTGCGCTGGGTCTGTTGCACGAGCGCGGGCAGATCTGGAAAACCGCGGAAGGCAAGCTATGCATCCGCGGTTCGCGGTTCGACGCGGTGCCGCCCGCTTCGCGGTGAGGCACGGCGACCGGCCCTCCACCTTCAACCTGGGCTGCGTCGCCGCGACGAGGCGGCGGCGCAGCCCTTCCAGGAAGAGCTGACATGACGCAATTTCTCCAGCGCGCGACGCGACTGCTATTTGCCGCCGCGTTCTGCCTCGCTTCAATTGCAACCCAGGCCGCACACGCCGCACCGTTGCGGATCGGCTACTGGACGAGCGGCGTGAGCCTCGGCCTCGGCGCGGTGCTCGAAACCGGCGATTTCCTGAAGAAAGCCGGCATCGACGACGCGCGCTTCGTGCACTTCGCCGAAATCAACGCGCCGGCAAGCGGGCTCGCGGCGAACGTGATCGACATCAGTTTCAGCGTGCCGGCCACGAGCGCATTCAGTATCGCGGCGACGGGCGTGCCGGTCAAAATCTTCGGCGCGACGGCGCCGGCGGACGTGACTTTCGTTGCGCCCGCAACGTCTTCCGTTACGTCGCTGGCCGGTTTGCGCGGCAAGAAGGTCGGCATGTCTCCGGCGGGCAGTTCGGTCGCGCTGATGACCGCGGCGGTGCTCCGCGCGAACTACGGCTTCACGCCGGCGGATTACGCCCTCGTGCCCGGCAACGAAGCACGGCTGGCACAATTTCTGATGCAGCAGCAAGTGGATGCGGCTGCGCTGCGTTCGGTCACCGTTGCTCAGCTCACCGAAGTCAAAACGAAACGGCTCGGCACGCTTGCCGACGAGTGGCGCAAGCTCACGCATTCGGACGCGATGCCGTACCTCGGCGTCGGCGCCGCGCGCAGCGAACTGATTCAACGCGATCCGCAAACGGTGGCGAAATTCATCGTCGCGGTTCATAACGCGATCGCGTGGGGCAATGCGCACCCCGATCAGGTCGCCGCGATTCTGCAGAAGGTGGCGAATCTGCCGGCCGACGATGCACGCATCTATGCCGCACATTGGGCCGAACTCAACACGATTTCGTTCGAGCCGACCGATATCGAAACGCTCAAGCGCGAACACGAGATCTTCGCGGCAAGCGGCACGATCAAGGGAACGCTGCCGGCGGACGTGTTCGTGACCGAGCCGTATCAGATGGCGAAGAAGATCATCGCCGCGCAAAAGCCGTGAGCGCCCCGTATCGATCGAAGACGCGAGACCCGTCATGGATATGAACTCACTACCGTTAGGTACCCGCCGGCGCATCGTCGTCGGCATCAGCGGCGCGTCTGGTGCGGTCTATGGCGTGAGGCTGCTGCAACTGTTGCGCGAGCTCGACGTCGAGACGCACCTCGTCGTCAGCCGTTCGGCGCAGGTGACGATGGCGCAGGAGATGGACATCCAGCTCGCGGACGTGAAAGCGCTCGCCGACGTCCATTACCCGAACGCCGATATTGGCGCGGCGATTTCGAGCGGTTCGTTTCGCGTCGACGGGATGATCGTTGCACCCTGCTCGATCAAAACGCTGTCGGAGATCGCGACCGGCTGCACGAGCTCGCTGCTCTCGCGCGCGGCCGACGTGATGTTGAAGGAGCGCAGACGGCTTGTGCTGATGGTGCGTGAAACGCCGTTACATGCCGGACATATCCGCAGTCTTGCGGCAGTGACGGAGGCGGGGGCGATCGTTTATCCGCCGGTGCCCGCGTTTTATGCGCGGCCGGCGTCGATCGAAGAGATGATCGACCACACGCTTGGCCGGGTACTCGATCTATTCGGCATCGATGCGCGGACAGTGCGCCGGTGGCAGGGCGCCGTCGGTTGAATTAAAGATATTTTGACCGCTATTTACTCCGAAATTTGCCTCTCCTAGAATGGGTTTCAGAAAGGCTGTGAGGTGCTCACAAAAGCACGTAAGCCTAACAAGCGAAACATAACGGGTGAGTGAAGCGAGGTTCTATGCGAGCAAAGATCGTATCAGCGGGTAAGGCGGCCGGCGAGAGCATGCTGCTGGGCGAATCCACGTATATCGCCATCAGGCAGGCCATTCTGTCCTGCACGTTGCAGCCGGGCAGCATGTTGACCGAAGCGGAGTTGATGGATCGATACGGTGTCGGCAAGTCCACCTGCCGCCTTGCGCTTGCGCGCCTTACGCACGAGGGCCTCGTGCGTTCGGTGCCGCGCCATGGCTATGTGGTCGTGCCGATCACGTTGAAGGACGTCGAGGAAGTGTTTGCACTGCGCCTGATCCTCGAACCGGAAGCCGCGCGGCTTGCGGCCGGGCACGTCGATGCGAAAGCGTTGATGCGTATCGACAAGGCGGCGCGCGGCAATACCGCGTCGAAGAATCACGGTAACCAGATCGGCTTCTTTCTCGACGGCAATCGCGCATTTCATTTGCAGATCGCATCGGCGTCCGGGAACGAGCGTCTGGTACGCAGTATCTCCGTGCTGTTCGACGAAATGGCGCGTCTCGTCGCACTGGGCTTTAGCGACGAGGACGACAGCCCGGAAATTTCCGGCGATCACCGGCTGCTGGCCGAAGCGCTCGGCGCCGGCGACGGCAAGACCGCGTCGCGCATCGCACGGCGGCATGTCGAGCGGTTTCGCGACATGACGATGGAGCGCGTATTGCGCAGCATGAAGGAGGATTTCGAGCACGCGCCGCTGATGGCAACAGGGAGGTAGGCGAGCGGGGCGCAATGTCTCGCAGCCCGATTCGGGTCCTCGATTCGAGGTCGTTTCACATAGGCCGCACGGCCGCATCCGCGTTCGACACAATGAAGATATCTCGTGTTATTTCGCAGCTTCTGATGATCTGCATTTTCGCGTTCGGCGCCATGCGCGGTGCCGTTGCGGCCGAATTGCGCGTCGGCTACTGGACGAGCGGCATCAGCGTTGGTTTCGGCGCGGTGCTCGAAGCACAGAAGTTCTTCGAGAAGCAGGGCTTGCAGGTGAAGTTCGTGCATTTTCCCGATGTGAACGGGCCCACGACGGCGCTAGCCTCCAATGCGATCGATCTCGCGTTCGGCGCGAGTCTTGCCGGTGCATTCAGCCTCGCCCAGCAAGGCGTGCCGGTGCGCATCGTCGCGGCCACGCAGCTGGTCGACGCGCAAGTCGTGGTGCTTGCCGATTCGCCGATACGCAACTTTAGCGAGCTGCGCGGCAAGAAGATCGGCATGTCGCCGCTCGGCAGCGGGACGACCGGTGTCGGCACCGCGGTGCTCGACGGTAACTACGGTCTGAAGCTTGCCGATTACCGGCTGATAGCCGGCGACGAGCCTCGTCTTGCGCAGTTTCTGCTGCAAAAGAACGTCGACGCCGCGGTGATACGCCCGACGACGGTCGCTCAGGTGTCCGACAGCGCGACCCGGATTCGCGTGCTCGGCACGTTGTCCGATCAGTGGAAGCAGATGACCCGGTCTTCGTCGCCGCCATACATCGGCGTAGCCGTGATGCGCGACGAGTGGCTGAAGAGCAATCCGGCCGACGCGCCGAAGGTGCTCGCCGCCATGCGCGAAGCGGTGCAGTTCGGCGCCGCGAATCCCGATGCGGTCGTATCGATCCTGAAGAAGGCGGCCAACCTGAACGACAGCGGCGCGCGCTTTTACGGCGACCACTGGAGCACGATGAACACGGTCTCGCTTGAGCCCGTCGACATCGCCACGCTCAAGCGAACGTTCGACGTGTTCAAGGCGTCGGGTACCTTGAAGGGCGAGTTGCCTGCGGACCTGTTCGACCCGAAACCCTATCTTGACGCGGAGAAGATGAAATGACGACGAGCACCGTCGCTATGCCGGCGAGCAGGATCGTATGGCCTGCGGAAGGCATCACGCGCGTGCCGCTGCGTGTGTTTTCCGATACGGCCACCTATGAACGCGAGCAGGACGCGGTATTTCGCGGTCCGACATGGAGCTTTCTGTGCCTCGACATCGAGATACCGAACCCTGGCGATTACGTGACGACGAAAGTCGGGCATACGTCGGTGATCGTCGTGCGGCATCAGGACGGCGGCATCCGCGCGCTCGTGAACAAATGCGTGCATAAGGGCTCGGTGCTGTGTTACGAAGCGCAGGGCAACCGCAAGCGCCCGAATTTCGTCTGCCCGTACCACAACTGGGTCTATAACTTCGAAGGCGAACTGACGAGCGTCGCCTTCGAAAAGGGCGTGCAAGGCAAGGGCGGCATGCCCGACGATTTCGACAAGACGCAGTTCCGCTTGACCACGTTGCGCGTGGCGAGCATCCGCGGACTCGTATTCGGTTCGTTTTCGGTTGAAGCGCCGCCGCTCGAAGACTATCTCGGTCCGACGATGGTCGCGCATATCGAGCGCACGCTATACGGCAAACCGAAGATTCTCGGCCGCTACAGCCAGGTCATGCACAACAACTGGAAGCTGTACGTCGAGAATAGCCGCGACAACTATCACCCGAGCCTGCTGCACGCATTCTTTTCGACGTTCAAGATCAACCGGCTGTCGGCGGAAGGCGGCACGCTGCAAGACGAGGACAGCCGTCATCACATCACGTTTACCAAACGCTTTACCGACGCCGGCGACGCGGCATACGACTCCGGCATCATCCGTGCGATGCGCGACGACTTCGGGTTGAAAGACCCGTCGTTGATCGACCAGTGGATGGAGTACCCGGATCAGATCACCAACGCGATCCAGAGCATCTTTCCGGGCTTCGTGCTGCATCAGATCATGAACTCGATCGGCGTGCGCCAGGTGGTGCCGCTCGGGGTCGACCGTTGCGAATTGATCTGGACCGTGCTCGGTTTCGAGGAAGACACGCCGGAGCAGACGCTGATCCGCCGCAAGCAGAGCAACCTCGTCGGTCCGGCCGGGTTCGTATCGATGGAGGACGGCACGATCGGCGCGTTCGTCGAGAAGGGGATTCGCGGCGACCTCGACGATGCCGCAGTGATCGAGATGGGCGGCAAGGGCACCGGGCCGATGGCGACCCGAGCAACGGAGACATCCGTGCGCGGCTTCTGGAAATTTTATCGGGAATTGATGCATGTCTAGCACGACCACGCGGTTTCCCGACATCGAAGTCGGCTCGCAGACGATGGCGCGTATCAGCCGCCTGAATGCGCACTATTGCAGCGCGATCGACAATGGCGATCTCGAACGCTGGCCCACATTCTTCGCCGACGATTGCACGTATCGCATTCTGACCCGCGCCGATTTCGACGCGGGCCGCGATTTCGGCATCTGGTTCTGCAACACGCGCGGCATGCTGCTCGATCGCGTCAGCTCGATACAGTCGGTCAACGTGTTCGAGCCGCATGTGTATCGCCATGTGATCGGCCCGACGGAAATCGTCGGCGTCGACGCGGACGGCACGATTCGTTGCGAGACCAGCTATATGGTCGTGCGCACGGGCTATGAGGGGACGATGGTGGTGTTCAGTGCAGGCCGGTATGTCGACGCGGTGCGCATGGAAGGCGAGGCCGCGCTGCTGCGGGAACGCACGGTCGTCACCGATTCGTGCCGCTACGACACGCTCGTCGCGTTGCCTTTATAACTGGCCATGTCGATGCGCGAAGCAACAAAGCGTTTCCGGTTGCACCTCGAAAGCCAGAGCCGGCAGGCGTCGGCGTTCCATCTGGACCCCGCGGCCTGGCAGCAGGCGTCGCTGCGCCATGCGGAGCTGGCACGGCACATCGACGTATCGTTCGGCTGGGACGGCGAGCGGTTCGCCACGCCGCTCGACGACGTCGATTTTCTGCTCGCCTCGCGTTTTCCGCATGCGGCGGTCAACGATGCGCAGCGCTTGCGATGGATTCATACGACCGGCGCCGGCGTCGACCAGTTGTTGCCGCTCGACGGTCTGCGCGACGACCTGATATTGACGAACAGCAGCGGCATTCATGTCGACAAGGTTGGCGAGTTCGTGCAAATGGCGCTGCTGATGCTGAATGCGCAACTGCCGGCGGTATTGCGTGCGCAGCATGAACATCGCTGGGATGCGCGACTGACCGCGCCGATTCGCGGCAAGACCGTGCTTCTGATCGGCCTTGGAGATCTCGGACTTTCGGCGAGCCGCGCGGCGAGAGCGCTTGGTTTGCGCGTGCTCGCGCTCAATCGCAGCGGTCGCGCACCGGAGCCGGCGGCGTCGGAAACCGCTATGCCCGATGTGCTGGCGTCTGTGTCGGAGCTCGATAGGTGGCTTCCCGAAGCGGACTTCGTTGTCGTCACCGCGCCGTTGACGCCGGCAACGCGCGGCCTTCTTTCCGCCACACGTCTTGCGGCGATGCGACAGGGCGCGTGTGTCGTGAATCTGTCGCGCGCGGCACTCGTGGACTATCCGGCATTGTTCGAGCGGCTGCGTGCGGGCGCTTGCGGCGGCGCGGTGCTCGACGTATTCGAGCCCGAGCCGCTTGCGCACGACAGCCAGGTATGGGACGTGCCGGGTTTGATCGTCACGCCTCACATCTCATGCGACGCGCCGGATTACAACCAGCGTGTGCTCGATTTGTGGTTCGGCAATTTCGCAAGATGGCTGCACGGCGAACCGCTTGCCAATATCGTCAGCCGCGCGCGGGGGTATTGAATCGAATAACTGCGAGGCATTTGCTTCGCAGTTAGTGGGAGCCCGCCAAAAGGCCGCCTGCGATTCCTCGCAGATCGTGTCGAATAACTCCCAAGGGGGCGCAGCCTAGCGGCGTCGCATTCGTCAAGGCATTGGGTGAGAAGGGCAATTACGTCGAACTCGTCGAACTCGTTGAACGCGAAGCGGACATCAGCGCTGGATTCGTTCGAACGGCTATCACGACGTGATCGACCAGTTCCCGAACTGGAGATGGTCAGGCGGCAATCGGCGAACTGGAGCAAGGCTGAGGCGCTTCAAGGTGATAAACGATCTTGCCAAGCCAGCGCGATAGCAAACAAAGCGCAGTTGCGGGCAACGAGACGATGGCGATGGGCGCGTCGGCCGCGCTGAAAGCGGCGAAACGCAGCGGCGTGATCGTCGTCGGCATCGACGGCAGCAACGATGTGCGCGATGCGATCATGCACGACGATATTTGCGCGACGGTGCTGCAACCGGCCGCGCTGGCGGCCACCGAAGCCGTCGACCAAGCCGGCAAAGTCGAAGTTGGGCGATGGCGTACTTCCAGAAGTCGCACGCCGTCAGTTCACGCTTTTATCGACGAGCTTGTTCTTCGCGATCCACGGCATCATCGCGCGCAGCTTCGCACCGACCTGCTCGATCTGGTGCTCGGCCGTCAGACGGCGGCGCGATTGCAGCGTCGGCGCACCGGCGCGGTTTTCGATGATGAAGCTCTTCGCGTATTCGCCCGTCTGGATGTCTTTCAGCACGTCCTTCATCACCTTCTTCGTTTCGTCGGTGATGATGCGCGGGCCCGTCACGTACTCGCCGTACTCGGCGTTGTTCGAGATCGAGTAGTTCATGTTCGCGATGCCGCCTTCGTAGATCAGGTCGACGATCAGCTTCAGTTCATGCAGGCACTCGAAGTACGCCATTTCCGGCGCGTAACCGGCCTCGACCAGCGTCTCGAAGCCGGCCTTGATCAGATCGACCGTGCCGCCGCACAGCACGGCCTGTTCGCCGAACAGGTCGGTTTCGGTTTCTTCGCGGAAGTTCGTCTCGATGATGCCGGCACGGCCGCCGCCGTTCGCCGCCGCATACGACAGCGCGATATCGCGCGCCGCGCCCGATTTGTCCTGCGCAACCGCGACGAGGTGCGGCACGCCGCCGCCTTGCGTGTACGTGCTACGCACCGTGTGACCCGGCGCCTTCGGCGCGATCATGATCACGTCGAGGTCCGCACGCGGAATCACCTGGCCGTAGTGCACGTTGAAGCCGTGTGCGAACGCGAGCGCGGCGCCCTGCTTCGCATTGGCGTGCACTTCGTTCCTGTACACCTCGGCGATCTGCTCGTCGGGCAGCAGCATCATGACGACGTCGGCGCCCTTTACCGCCTCGGCCACTTCCTTCACGGCGAGGCCCGCGTTCTCAGCCTTGCTCCACGAAGCGCCGCCCTTGCGAAGACCGACGGTCACCTTCACGCCGCTTTCTTTCAGGTTCAGCGCGTGCGCATGGCCCTGCGAGCCGTAACCGATGATCGTGACCTGCTTGCCTTTGATCAACGAGAGGCTCGCGTCTTTATCATAGAAAACTCGCATACCATTCCTCGAAAAATGCAAATGTTTAAATCACATAACGCTGACGGGATCGCCTGCGCCACGCCTTCTGCGGTCCGATCGCATCGAGCGGAACGTTACCGCTAAGCCCCAGCGGGTTGGCCGTGTGCCCCGGCCATCCATGTTGCCGGCTCGTTCGCCAGCTCAGTTGCCAATCGGGTTGCCGACTATGGCTCAAAGAAATCAGAACCCGTGCCGCTGCATGATCATCAATAGCAGTGAAAGCGTCACAAGCGAAGCAACCGTGGAATAGAGAATGGTCTGCGACGTCACTTGCGCTTCACGCCGATAGAATTCCGCGAGCATGTACGGCCCGGTGCCCGTAGGCAGGGCCGCAAGCAACACGGCGACGCCTACCGTATCGGTCGGTAATGCGAACGCACGTGACGCCATCCACCACGCGCATGCCGGCTGCACGATCAGCTTGATCGCGGTAAATGCGAACGGGGTGCCGCGTCCGTTGACCGCTGGCCGTTTCTCCGCCAGAAAAAGCCCGAGGCTTATGAGCGCGCAGGGGCTCGCCGCGCCGCCGAGGAGCTTGAGAAATGTCTCGATACTGTGCGGCATCGCCCATTGCGCGCTCGAAACGAGTACGCCAGCGACCGGCGAAACAATCAGCGGATTTTTTGCCAGCGAGCGCAGCACCTTCAAACCGATCTTGTGCGGCGAACGTTCGGTCTGCAATCCGATCTCGATCAGCACGATCGCGAGCGCGAAAAGCACGCACGACACGATGATCGTCGCGATCGTCGTCGGCGTGAGTCCCGCATTGCCGAACACGATCAACGCAAGCGGAAAGCCGATATAGCCGGTATTCGGATTGGACGCCGCGACCGCATCGACGCTTGCGTCGGCTAGATGCCGTCCCTGCGCGAGCCGCACGATCAGCACGCCTAAAAACAGCAAGGCGCATGCAACCGAGAATGTTGCCACGAATCCCGGCTGATCTAGCTGTTGCCACGTGGAATGCGCCATCGAGTCGAACAGCAGCGCGGGCATGGCAAGCCACACGACGAAACGGTTTAGTTCGGCGGCGGCGGTCACGCCAAGCAGATTGCGCCGTCGGCAGACGGCGCCCGCGAAGATCAACGCGAAGACGGGAGTCAAGATTTCGAGCGTAGTCAACATCGGGTTGTACAGATAGGCGAGTTGCCCAATGAGGAGGTTTAGCGGACTGCTCGAACGACATCGCACGGCGTGCACATGCAACCATACGACGGCGCCCGGACAACTCGAGGCTATTACTGCAATCGATGCTCACAAAGATCATTGAGCGCTCCTTGATTAGCGTGGCTGCTGTAGTGATGCGATCTGGACCGGTTCGAGGCAGTATCGACGGCTCCTGCATGAAAATGAAGTGACTTATAGTCATCGTCGCCATAAGCATTCGTTATAGGAGACAGCGATCGCGGATCGGGAAGAATTTAATACTTAGCGTGTAGAAAGCGCCTACAATTGCTTCCGCATAACGAATGGTTATCGGAGTAACGCTTGGACATTCGCGCGTTGCGCTATTTTGCAGAGGTAGTCAATTGCGGCGGCTTTAGTCGCGCTTCCGAGATTCTGCACGTCACTCAACCGGCAATCAGCCGCGCGGTGCGCTTGCTCGAAGAGGAATGCGGGGTTCGACTACTGACCCGCGAGCCAAAGACAGTCAAACTCACTCGCGAAGGCGCCGTAGTCTATCGGCACGCTACCCAGATGCTGCGTCAAGCTCGTCGGCTAACATCGGAACTGACAGATATGAAGTCAGAGCTGAAGGGAGCGTTGCGCCTCGGGTTGCCGCCTCTGGTTGGATCGACGTTCTTTTCCGACACAATCACGCGGTTTCGAAGAGAATATCCCGGCATCGAACTTCAAATTGCGGAGTTTTTCTCAAGCCACCTCGAGCAGGCGCTCGACGACGGAGAGATCGATATTGCGGCGGCGATGCTGCCCGTCGACACGGAACGCTTTGTCCTGCAGCAGTTCGCCGCCGATCGACTGATGTTCGTCGTCAATCCGGGCCACGAAATAAGCACTCATTCAGCAGTCAGAATACTTGCGCTGAAAAACCAGCCGTTAGTCACCTTCACCAAAGACTTCAAGCTGTGCCGGCTGATCGAGGACGCGTGTCGGGCGCAAGGATTCGCCCCCTCGATCGTTGGACGGAGCAGTCACCTTGATTTCGTGCTGGCAATGGTGGCCTCCGGAATGGGTATAACCGTCTTGCCCAGGTCGGTTATCGAGCGGACCAGTGCAGGGCACTTCGTCACGGTACCCATCGTGAAACCCGCTATCCATTTCGAGCTTGCACTCGTGCGACCGCAGGAGAAATACGTTAGCCATGAATGCAGGGCCTGGGTTGAGCTCGCGGCGGATGTCCTCGGATTTGAGATTTCCGACTCCTTCGTGTCCCGGGTCGACCACGAACCACGGCGTTAATATGATACGTCCATCGATAAGCCCGACGTCGGCGGGCGGGACTGCCGCAGCGAAGCAACGCCTCGCGCGATGCATGCCAGTTCAGACTGTGTGCTGTGCAAGGATGTTTCGTGACTCATCCGCTGTACTTCGCGCAACCCTGCCGTATATCCACCAACGGCTGATATCGACACACGCCTGACCACCATCGATCAGAGCCGTTCAGCGGCAACGCGACTTTGCACTGCGGCACTTAAATGAGTTCGTATGACTCTATCGTTTTGTCACCGTCGTCACGATGATCGTCAACGAGGCGGACCCAGAATACCGGGCATCGCGACAAAGCCGTCGAGGTGTCGCATTCGGTCTATCCAGCGGCGAATCGCAGGAAAATCATCGCGAGCAATGCCGCCTTCATGTGAAAGCGCAATGCACGGAAAGCAGGCTATATCGGCAAGCGTCGGCGCTTCGCCGGCCAGCCAGTGCCGCCCTTCGATTTCTCTATCAGCGAGATGATCATCGACAAGCCTGAAAATCGCACGCGCTTCGTGACGCGCGCGTTTAACGTCGAGCACGCACCCGAACACGTCATGTAGCCGCGCGCCCGATGCCGTACGAGTGAGGTCACGCGCGATCGGGAACCATGCGACGACTTGCGCGCGTGCCGCAGGTTGGGCCGGGAACCAGGCTGCGCTCGCGTCGTAGCGACCCGCGAGATATACGAGGATCGCTTCGCTATCGTGCAGTCGCGAGACGCCGTCTTCGAGAACCGGCAACCGCGCCCACACATCGTTCTGTGCGAGCTGCGCCGTTTCATGCTCTCGCCCCGGATAAAAATCGACGGCTACAGTCTCATACTCCACGCGCAGAAAATGCATGAAAAGCCGCAGCTTGTAGCACTGTTCCGAGAGTTCGTAGTTAAAAAGCCTGATCATGAAGGCCATCTCCTTCAACGCGAGGATGTGACTTCCACGCCATAGCTAAGGCGCTTCGTCTTCAGCCATCGCCGGTAGGCCATCGACATCGCATCCGCGCTAGTCGACACTTCGGCGCGCACATCGAGCGGCAACCGCTTCGGCAACTGGTTTTCGAGAATCGGTTTGTCTTGCCCGAAGATGGTGTGCTGGAAGCTTACGAGTTCCGTGTTGTCGTGCTCGTCGTCAAACAGCAGCATCAGAAGATGTGCGCGGCTTTCCACTTCGCTAAGTGGTTGCACGAAGAGCGCGATCACATCGCGCTCCGCAGGCATGCGAGGACTTGTCTTGTAGAGCAGCGCACAGAATGGCTGCGGCACGCGATACGTGTAGTCGACGTCCATGCCCGTGTCTGCGGCCGCGGCCGCGCGGGGCTGCCAGAATGCGCAATCGGTGGCCCAGAGTTCGCCGTTCTCGTCCTCGTGCACCGCGTAGTCTTTTACTTCAGTGTGCGGCTCCTCGCCGAGAATGCCTGCGTGCACATAAGGGAAATGCCCCATATCGAGAAAGTTTTCGATCACGCGAGGCGCCGACGTATGCACGCCGAAGGCGCCGCAATCGATCAAGCGACGGCCCGGCTGCGCATATTGCGGCAGCGTGAAGAGCGCACGTCGTGGTGCGGCGAGCGAGACCCACGTGTAGCCGTAACGGTCGATTGCGCGATAGCGCTGTGGCGCGCCGATGTCGGGCGCGGCGATAGGTTCGCCAGTTGACGGGTCGCGCCACACCGCTAACGGCCGGCCCAACAGACGGGTGCGTAGCGGCGTCACGCCGATGCGAGCGGTAGTCGATACGACGAACCACTCGCCTACGACTGCGGTATCGAGTGCGGCTCGGTGATGCGCATCGCTCATCGTCCGCTCCATACCCGCGCATGTGGCATATCGGCTTCGATCTGCGTGCGCAGTTTTTTGAACTCGCGCGCTGCACGCGACATTGCATCAATGTGCAAAGCGCTACCGGTTTCGTCCAAGGCGTCGATCCACAGATAAACGACGGTTCGCTCGCCGCTCATCGGTTGAAGGAAAAGCACGTGGCGCGCGCCGGACCCGTCGCGCCGTTCCATCATCGCATCGTCCACGCCCACCGCCGCGAAGTGGTTCTGCAGAAACCTGCGCGTGTAGTGAGGCGATCGATAGACGACAAAGCTGCGACAGAACGCACTCGGCATCGACACATCGCCGATACCATTCCACGGCATATCGCCGAGCGTCGCCCAGATCAATCCGCTGTCCTCGCGCGCAGCATAGCTTTTCGCGCATGCGCTTTGCGGCGGCGAAATATCTGGTTTTGCGGGAATGTAAGTGCAGGTGCCGTCTTTGTCGAAGCGCCAGCCGTGGTAGGCGCAACTGAGCGTGTCACCGGCGACATATCCTAAGGAAAGACGCGTGCCGCGGTGCGGGCAACGGTTTTCCCATGCGCGCGCTTCACCGTCCGCGGAGCGCCAAAGTGCGAGTTCCTGACCATTGAGAATCGACTGCACGATGCGCCCCCTGCCGACTTCACGCGAAGCGGCGACGGGATACCAACGAATGTGCGCATCGAAACAGTCGGGCTCTACATCGGTCAATTCATGCTCCCTGCTGGCGCCAAACGCCGTTGCGTGTCAAAGGTTTCGCCACGCATCATTGAACGCGTGTCTGCGCAGATTATTCCGGTTCGAATGCGTGGCGCTGGCCCCGGAACGGTTACGCCGGATAGGTCGACAATTTTTTGAACGTCGCGCTTGCGCGCCGACGCCATCCATTGTGGCCCATTCGAAAGGTGTTGACGAAACGAAGCATAGCGCCTAATCTTGGACCCTAACAAACGTTAGACAGCCTTCAGGACTGGCTTCGCTGGTTACGACTGGCTTCGCTGGTCACTTTTCCGACACTTTCAGGACACGCCTGATGAGCACCGAACTTATTTCCCAAGACGCCACCCGGCTCGCCGAACTGATCCGCAACAAGGACGTCTCGCCGGTAGAAGTCATGCAAGCGCATCTCGCGCGCATCGATGCGTTCGATTCGAAGATCAACGCCATCGTCACGCTCGCCGACGGCGCGATCGAAGCCGCGCGCGTCGCCGAGGCTGCCGTGATGGCCGGTCAGGAACTCGGCCCGCTGCACGGCGTTCCCTTCACCGCGAAGGACTCCATCGATACCGCCGGCGTGCCGACGCAACGTGCCTCGCCCATCTTCAAGGGCCGTGTGCCCGACACCGACGCCACGAGCATTGCTCGCATGAAGAAGGCAGGCGGCATCCTGCTGGCGAAAACCAACCATCCCGAATTTTCGTTCTGGATCGAAACCGATAACCTGCTGTCGGGACGCACGCGTAATCCGTGGAATCTGGATCGCACGCCAGGCGGCTCGAGTGGCGGCGAATCCGCAGCCGTCGCAGCGCTGATGTCGCCGCTCGGTCTCGCAACCGACGTCGCCATTTCGGTGCGCGGCCCGGCAGCGCTAACCGGCGTGGTCGGACTCAAGGCCACCCACGGACGCATTCCGATGACCGGTATCTGGCCACGCGTACCGCGCCGCTTCTGGCACATCGGGCCGATCGCACGCAGCGTTCGCGACATCGCGCTCGCCTATTCGCTGCTGGCCGGCCCTGACGGCGCGGACGGCTTTTCGACGGCGCCGCCCAGCCTCGATGCCGGCGTGGCGTCCAGCCCGGGCCGGCCGATTCGGGTTGGCCTGCTCATCGATGCCTTCGCGCCCGTAGACCCCGACGTCGCCGCTACCGTGCTCGCCTCGGCCGAAGCGCTGAAGAGCCTGGGCATCACCGTCGAGCCGGTGCGCATTCCAGTGCTCGAGCAGATCAACGCGCTCGAGCTGCTCTGGAAGCTTCAGGTCATGGAAACCAAACCCGCCTTCAGGAAAGTAACGGCCGGACACGAAGACAAGATCTTCAAGCACGTCCAGGGCGTCTACGACACGCCGGACACCTCGATCGCCGATTTCGTCGACGCGGAGCAGAAAGCGGAACAGTTGCGCGACGGCTTTGCCGGGTACTTCCAGCAATACGACGCGTTGCTCTGCCCGGTCACGACAGTACCGGCGCACGCACACGACGCTGCGGAGTTCAACATCGACGGCCAGTCGGTGTCGTCGCTGCACGTCATGACCGCGACGGCGCCGCTCAATGTGACCGGGCTTCCGGGCCTGTCGCTGCGTTTCGGCACGAGCCGCGAAGGTCTGCCGGTCGGCGTGCAACTCGTCGCACCGTGGATGGCGGAGTCGACTGTTCTGCACCTCGCCTCGCTGCTCGAAGCCGTAAGCCCGGTGCGCGGACTTCATCCGGACCTGTCGGCTATCTGAGTCGAGCCAGTGATCCGTCCGGCCCCTGAATGACTTGCAATGCGGGCCGGGCGGCACACGAGCGATAAGCCCATAGGGTCACGTAACCGCCTTCGCCAATTCCAGAGATGTCGAATCCAGTCAACACCCAGCGCCGCCGACTGTTGAACAGCACCACAGCCCTCGCCGATCCAAGCTTGCTGGACTCAAGCGGTGCTACAGGTCGTCACGCTATAAACGCAACGAGCGCTGCGTGCTGGTCGGGCGAAATGAAGGTGCTTGCAGGAAACCTAATTGTCTTTATTCACTAACCGTCGTCTGGCGATGGTCTTTTTCACAGGTACTAGCATGTCAAAGCAAGCACCGCGCCGCGCGTTGATTGTCATCGACGTCCAGAATGAGTACGTCACAGGTAACTTCCGCATTGAATATCCGCCTGTCGAGTCCTCATTGCCGAATATCGGCAAGGCGATTGACGCCGCCAACGCACATGGCGTTCCGGTCGTGCTGGTGCAGCACGTCTTGCCGGCTGACGCACCGATATTCGCAAAGGATAGCGATGGCGCGAGATTGCATCCTGTCGTTGCGGACCGCCCTCACGATCACGTGGTGACAAAAGTCTTGCCAAGCGCATTCTCCGGCGCCGGCTTCGACGACTGGCTAAAGGAACACAAGATCGATACTTTGACCGTTATCGGCTACATGACGCAGAACTGCAATGACGCCACGATGCGCGAAGCGATGCACAAGGGCTATGTCGTCGAATTCTTGCCGGATGCGGCCGGCTCGCTGTCGTACAAGAACAAGGCGGGCTACGCGAGCGCCGAGGAGATGCATCGCATTATTAGCGTCATTATGGAGTCGACCTATGCGGCGACGATGTCTACCAAAGAGTGGGTGGAAAATGTGAATAGCCCAACCCCGGTTGCGTGCGACAACATCTACTCCTCGAATCTCCGTGCGCACGGGAAGGTGTGATCGTGATGCGGAGCGCCGCTTCATGGCCGTCGACCGAACTCTGAGGTTTTCTCGCGATTTACTGTTCGGAGCTGACTTTGTCCAAACCCATTTTACCGGCGGCAACGGGCCACCCGAAAGCTGTCTGGCCTTCTATTTTTGCGGGATTCTGCGCGAGTCTGATCGGCATTGGCCTGGCACGTTTTGCTTATACCCCGCTCCTTCCGGTTCTCATTCAGGCGCACTGGTTTGCGGCATCGGATGTCGTGTATCTCGGTGCCGCGAATCTGGCGGGTTACCTCGTCGGGGCTGTACTGGGCCGGCCGCTGGCTGCCGGGCTTGGCAACGTCACCGCGCTGCGCGCGATGAAGGTTCTGGTTACGCTTGCGTTTCTCGCTTGCGCATTCCCCGTCTCTACAAGCTGGTTTTTTATTTGGCGCTTGCTGTCTGGCATCGCCGGCGGAGTCATCATGGTGCTGGTCGCGGCGACCGTTCTTCCGAATGTGCCCGACGACCAGAAAGGTCTGGCGACGGGCGCGGTGTTTCTGGGGCTTGGGTGCGGCATAGCAGCATCCGGCACGATCGTCCCGTTGCTACTGAAGTTCGGTCTACGCGAGACATGGATTGGACTTGCCGCGTTGTCCGCCATCCTGACCGCGGCCAGTTGGCGCGGTTGGCCCAGGCGCGCTGTGCCGGCCACCGGGCAGACCGCGACGACTTTATCGAGCGGTCCGAACGCCTTTATACGAGTCCTTTACTTGCAGTATGCGTTCATGGCGGCGGGCCTGGTGCCGGCCATGATTTTCCTGGTTGACTTCATCGCGCGCGGCCTTGAAAGTGGCGCCGCTCTGGGTTCACGATTCTGGGTGCTTTACGGTGTGGGAGCAATGATCGGCCCGCCGCTGTATGGTGTCTTCGCCGACCGTTTGGGCGCGCGTCGGGCGCTGCGCCTGATTCTATCGGTTCAGGCAATTGCACTGGCTGCGCTTGCGGCGGCCAACAATTACCTGCTAATCGGTTTGCTCACTGTCATGATCGGCAGCTTTCCACCCGGAATCATTCCTCCGGTGCTGGCGAGGGTACGTGAGATCGTGCCGGGTAACGCTGTCCGACAGAACGCCATCTGGAGCCGTGCCACCACTGTGTTCGCCGCGTCTCAGGCCCTCTCCGGATACGCGTCGTCCGCCATCTTTAACAGCTTCGGCGGCAATTACCGGTGTCTGTTTCTGATGAGCGCTGTTGCGATTGCATCAGCGTTGCTTGCGGACTTCGCATCGCTGCGCTGGCGCGTCCGCGAGCCATTGTCGGAAGTGTCGACGTCGACGTGCCCTGAACAACTGGACGGCCCTCGCATGATGGCCGCCGATGCAGTCTAAAAAGAAACGTCAGGTCGAAAACTTCGAGAGGATGCTTTCCGATCTGGACATTGAGCGGTAGAACGACGCTTTTGCTCCATCTTTCCCCTGCTTGCCCAACCCGATGAACGGCATTCCTCGGTCCACGGAGCCAATGCCAGCACTGCTTGTCCGGACGATGGTCCTTTCATCTTAGGACGCGGCGCTTTCAATTCTCCGTTTTGCAGCAGACGCCAGCAAGCGTCGGCGCGGCCGGGGCAACACCATTTTCGCGCGGAATTCGGGAAAAATTCCTGCCCCATTTCGTTGTCAACACACCTTGCAATGCCCAAACTGGTCGAGGGCGTGCGCCGTCGCCTGCATGCTGCTGCGCGTCAATCGGGCCCGCTATGCCCTCGCTCCAAGAACAACTGTCGGAGACATTCAAATGCATCGCACAACAAAAAGCGCGCATGCCGCGCTGTTCGCAGTGACCGCGTTTGCCGCGGCCGCCGCTTACGCCTCCGCGGCGCCGATCGCCTACGTGACGAGCGAGACGAACGGTGTCGGCATTATCGATCTCGGCAACATGTCGCTCGAAAAGACCATCTCGCTCGGCAAGGACGGCCCGCGCGGCCTAAGTCTCACGGCGGACGGAAAGCGTCTTCTCGTGGCGGCCAAGACCGGCGAACTGATTGCCATCGATACGTCGACCGGCAAAGTGGTCGATCGCGTGAAGATCGGCAAAAACCCTGAGTTCGTGCGCGTGCATCGCGGCTACGCCTATGTGACCTACGAACCCGGCGAAAGCGGTCCGCCGCCCGAAGCGCGCCAAGGCGGCGCGAAACCCGGTCAGCCGGCCGCGAAGCCGGAACAACAAGGTGAAAAAGACGCGGCTAAAGGCCACGCCGATGACGACGACGCGAACAGCCCGCCGGCCGAAATCGCCATCGTCGATCTGAAGACGATGAAAGTGCTGCGTTCCGTGAAAAGCGGCCACGAAACCGAGGGCGTCGAATTCTCTCCGGACGGGCACGAGATGCTCGTCACCAACGAAGGCGACGATACGGTGTCGGTCTACCAGACCGGCTCTGGCAAACTGCTGCGTACGCTGAAACTCGATGCCGGCTCGCGGCCGCGCGGCATCAAGAGGTCGCCGGACGGCAAACAGTATGTCGTCACCCTCGAAAACACGAGCAAGTTCGTCGTGCTCGATGCGGCGAGCTTCAAACCTGTGAAAACCGTCGACACGAAGCTTGGGCCCTATGGTGTCGCGTTCGATCCGACCGGCAAGCATCTGCTCGTTGCGGCGGCGCGCGACAAGACGCTGCAGGTGTTCGACGCGAAGACCTACGAGCATGTCGCCGACGTACCGGTCGGGCAGCGCTGCTGGCATTTCAGCTTTACGCCCGATGGCTCGAAACTGATGCTTGCGTGCGGCCGCTCGAATGCGGTTTATGTGCTCGATGCGTCGAATTATCAGACCGTCGGGCAGATCGGCAATCTGCCGCTCGCGTGGGGTATCGTCACGTCGCCGCCGAGCGCGGGGTCGATCGAATCGGCGAGATAAGCAGGCGAGATAAGCAGGCGAAATAAGCAGGCGAAATAAGCAGGCGAAATAGCAGGGGTTTGATTCGCCGCGGGCGGCGTTTTCCTCGCGCCGCCCGTTTCGATTCCATCCGCAGTCCGGCGGGCCGGTCCGTCAATCCCACTGATACCGCATCCCCACCCAGAACCCGCGCGGCGCGCCAAGTCCAAGAAACTGTTCGTTCGTGACGTCGTCCGGCGAGAAAGTGTGGTTCGGCCCGTTGAAGAAATTCTGGCCGAGCACCGCGAACGTCGCATAGCGCTTGTTCAGCAGGTTCTGGATCGAGCCGAATACCTGGAAGTGCTTCGTTACGTTGTACGTCGTGTCGAGATTGATGAGGAAGTAACCGGCAAGCGTGCCGTTCACGTCCGAGTTGTTCTCGTCGCCGCGCGCGAAGATGTTGCTGCGGTAAATCAGGTTCGTCCCGATGTTCCATTGCGGCAGCGCCGCATAGTCGAATCGCACTTTTACCGTGTTGGCCGGAATGCCGGGGATGCGGTCGCCCGAGTGCACCGTGATGTTGCCGTCGGCATCGGCGCTCGAATTGCTCGAACTGCTCTCGGTCCACGTCGAGCGGTAAGTCGCGTTGATGTAGCTATAACTCGCGCTCACGCCGAGCGGCCCCCATTGCGTGCGTGCCGCCAGTTCGAAGCCTTGCCGGCGCGTCTTGCCGACGTTCTGGAAGTATCCGAGCGTGCTCGACGCGCCCTCGCTGCTGATGAACTGGATATCGTCGTCGAGGGTCGTGCTGAATGCGGCAGCGCTCCACTGCGTATTGCTGCCGATGCGACCGCGCGCGCCGACTTCGAATGTCTTCGAGATCACGGGTTTCAGCGACGGATCCGCGATGAAATCGTTAGGCAGCGAGCAAGGCGCCGTCGGGTCCGCGCACGCGAGTTCGATCGACGTCGGCGTGCGCATTCCTTCGTTATAGGTGAAGTATGCGGTGAACGACGACGTCGGGTTCCAGTTGATGCCGACCGCCGGATTGAAGCGCGAGAACGTGTGGTTGCCGTCGAGCAGCGGTTGAATGCCGCTCTCGTCGCCAATCCTGGTGCGAGCCCAGTTATAGCGGCCCGCCAGCGTCAGCGACCATTCGTCGGTGAACGAAAACGTATTGGTAAAGTAAATACCGTAGTTCTCATTGCGCGTTTTCGCATCGGTTTGCTGAACGAATGGACCGTCGCCGATGGTCGCGCGCGTGTCGGTGAAGAACGCGTTCTGCTGCGATTGGGTAAAGTGCGTATTCGCGAGATCGGCCGCCGCGCCGACGGTGAACTGGTTGTTCTTGCCGAAGAGTCTCTGCAGAAATGTCATCTGAACGCTCGCGCCGTAGCTGTCGGTCACGATCGTCGACTGCGCATTCGTTGCCGGCGGTTCGTCGTCGTCTTCAGGATCGAAGTCGTCGTTCACGTTGCTGCTCGTGTTCACGTTGCGGTAGTGCCGGTAGTACGCGTTGCCCGTTATTTCAATGTCGGGCGTGAAATAGTGCGAGCCGTTGATGGTCAGATAGCCGAGCTGGTTTTCGTTCGTGTCCGGAAACGTGTACGCCTGGGACCAGTTGCTGAGGAACGAGCGCGGAATGGTCTGCGAGCCGTTCAGAGTGTTGTCGGCGCCGCCCATCGAAACCGAGACCGTCGTCGACGAATCCATGTAGCGCAGCTTGCCGAACGCCTGGCGCAAGCGGCTCGAATTGTGATCGGCCCAGCCGTCGTCGTTCGTGATGTTGGCGGTGAAGTAGTAGTCGAGCGGCGAATCGCCGATCACGCCGCCTTGCTGGATCTGCGCGAGCTTGCGGCCCCACGAACCGGCCTGGATTTCGGCTTCGCCGCCCGGGTTCGAACGGCCGTTCTTCGTCGTGACCGCGATCGCACCGCCGAGCGTGTTGAGGCCGAAGGTCGGATTCGAGCCTGGAATAACCTGGATGGTCTGGATGGCCGCTTGCGGAATCAGATCCCAGTTCACGACGTCGCCGAACGGCTCGTTCACGCGCACGCCGTCGAGAAACACCGACAGCCCCTGCGGCGTGCCGAGCACCGGCGACGCGGTGAAGCCGCGATAGTTGATGTCGACCTGCCACGGGTTGCCTTGCGCATCGTTGATGTCGACGCTTTGCAGGTTGTTCGAGAAGTAATCGGTTAGCGTATGCGAATTCTGCTGGACGATCTGGCTGCCGCGGACCGTCTGCACATTGGCCGGTACAAGCTGGATCGGCGTACCGAGGCCGACGAGCGGCGTCGTGCCGATCACGAGGATGTTCGGGAGCACCGTGTCCTGATCGGAAGCCCGCGTGTTTTGCGGTGTCTGCTGTGGCGAATTCCCGGCTGCATTATCCGGTGCTGGCTCCGTTTGCGCGGCGGGCGCCCCCTCGGCCTGCTCCGCAATTTGTCCGCTAGCAGCCGGATCGGCCGCGCGAGGTGCGTTTTCTGTCTGTGCCCACGCAGACGTCGCCAGGGCGGTCAGCACGGCAGCAACGGAGAGCCGCAGCGCAACTCGGGGTTTTAACGTCTGCACGCACCGCTTTTTGCGTGGCATGGTTCTCATTGTCAGCGTCTCCCTATGCTTTTCTTGTGCGCAAGTGGTGAAGATCGGTTGCACCCGCATCTATATTGCGTCGGCGTGGGCAGCGCGATTCGCTTGCATCAAGCGTCGCATAGCCGCGTACCGAAGCACACAGGAGGATTTCCCGAAACTTTCAGGAACCCTTCCTGAACCTGCGGATTCCGATACGCAACTCCCGTGTGCGATGCGTAGAATGCGTTTCTAATCCCACCCGACACAGCGATGCATCCCGTGAAAATGGTTCGCTCAGGCGTGTCACGGCCGTCCTCGTCGCGCTCCGCCACATGGCGCGATTTCGCATGCGTGCTCGTGCTGACGCTCGTGACTGCGGTGTTGTGCTCGATATTCGACGTCAGTGAGCTCGCGTACCGCTGGACGCGCAGCGCGGAGCGATTTCAGCTCGACGAACTGCCGGTCACGCTATGTGTGCTGGCGGCGGGGCTCGCGTGGTTCGCGTGGCGTCGCTACCGCGAATCGCAGCAGGAATTGAAGCATCGGAAGGTGCTCGAGGAACAGGCCGAGCGGTTGCTCGCCGAGAACCGGCGGCTTGGGAGCCAGGCGATCGAAGCGCAGGAAACGGAGCGTCGGCATCTCGCGCGCGAGCTGCACGACGAACTCGGCCAGTATCTGAATGCGATCACGCTCGATGCGGCACGCATCCGCGATCTGTCGGCTGCGAGCGAGCCGGAAATTCATCATGCGTCGCTTGCGGTGATGCAGAGCGCGAGCTTCGTCTATCGACAGATCGGCGGAATGATTCGCCGGTTGCGCCCGATCGGCCTCGACGAGCTAGGTTTGCTCAGTGCGCTCGAGCATTGCGTCGACGGTTGGCGCGAGCGTCTGCCGCACGCGTCGTTCGCGTTGGCCGTCGAGGGCGATTTCACGGGCCTTGCCGACGCGCTGAACATCACGCTATACCGGCTGGTGCAGGAAGCTTTGACAAACGTGTCGAAGTTCGCGCGCGAGTCGCGCGTCGAAATTTATCTCGTGCGCACGCCGTCCGACGGCGAGCGGCACGGCGAGGTCGTCGTGACGATTGCCGATGATGGGCCGGGCGTCGATTTGAAGCAACCGCGTGCCGGGCTGGGGCTCGTCGGCATGCGCGAGCGCGTCGAATCGCTCGGCGGCGAGTTTCATCTCGCGAGCGAACCCGGAAATGGATTCATGTTGTGCGTGCGCTTACCGGTTCAGACAAGCAATGGTCCGGAAGCGAACGGTACGCCTTGCGGCGATCAGAGCGCGGAACCTAAACGGGAGCCGAGAGAAGAACCCAGCGGGGCACCCAGCGTGGAGCCGACCGCGCCACCCGGCGCGGTCAGATCGGAGAACTGAAGTCCGAGCCGGCTCGCCATCTGCGCGAGTTGCACGCCGTTGTTCGCACCGAACTTCTGGCGAATCGCCGATTGATGATTCGCAACGGTCTTCTGGCTGAGCCCGAGCCGTTCCGCAATCACCGGCAGCGTGAACCCCTGCACGAGCAGCCGCAGCACCTCGAATTCGCGTGCCGAAAGCTGGCGTCCCGGCGGCCCTTCGCTGAACATCGTGCGCATGGCGAGCGTTTGCGACACGTCGGTGCTCAGATAGCGCACGCGGCGCGCGACTGCGCGCACCGCTTCGACGAGCACGTCCGGTGCACTTGCCTTCGTCACATAGCCGCTCGCGCCGGCATCGAGTGCGCGGCGCACGAACAGGCTTTCTTCATGCACGCTGAAAATCAGCACGCGCGCGTCGGGCGTGCGCGCGAGCATGCGCCGCATCGCCTCGATACCGCTCGCGCCTGGCAGCGCGAGGTCCATCACCACCACATCCGGTTGCAGCGCGCAGAAACGCTGGTACGCCTGCGTCGCGTCGCCCGCTTCGCCGGCGACGCGTACGTCGGGGCTCAGTTCGAGCAGACGTCGATAGCCCTCGCGCACGACAGCATGATCGTCGACGAGCAACACGGAGATATCGGTGGTGGTCATCTGCGCGCTCCCTGATCGTTGCCTTTATCGGTCGCGGTTGCCGCATGCCGAGGCGAAGTCGGACGCTCGCCGCTCAGCCGCCGGGCATTCGCGTCATTGCGGAAAACGACCGGCTGCTCGTCGGGCGCAAGCGTCGCGCCGCGCTCTGCGGCCTCGCGCACCACACGCACCACCGACTCGTGATGCGCAGACTTGTCGCACACGGGGTCCGCGTTTGCCGCGTCATGCGTGAGCAGATACGCCTGGCAGCGGCAGCCGCCCAGGTCGCGGGTTTTTTCTTCGCAGCTGCGGCACGGCTCTTTCATCCAGTCGAAGCCGCGAAAGCGATTGAACGCGTCGCTCTCGTACCAGACTTCGGATATCGACGTATCGCGAACATTCGGGAATGTGAGCCCCGGCAGCGAACGCGCCGAGTGGCACGGCAGCGCGGCGCCGTCCGGCGCAACGCCGAGGAACACCGAACCCCAGCCGTTCATGCAGCGCTTCGGCCGCGTTTCATAGTAGTCAGGCACGACAAAGAAGATCTTGCAGCGGTTGCCGATCTCCTTCCGGTACCGTTCGACGACGGCTTCCGCTTCCTGCAATTGCTCGGCGGTCGGCATCAGCTGGGCGCGGTTCGTATGCGCCCAGCCGTAATACTGCGTGTTCGCGAGTTCGAGATATTCGGCGCCCATCGCGAGCGCCATGTCGATGATCTTGTCGACGTGCGGCAGGTTGTAGCGGTGCAGCACGCAGTTGAGCACCATCGGAAAGCCGTGCGCCTTGATCGAACGTGCGACGCGGTTTTTGAGGTCGAACGTGCGCGTACTGCTGAGGAAGTCGTTGAGTTCCTGCGTCGAGTCCTGAAACGATAGCTGGATATGGTCGAGGCCATTTTCCTTCAGTACGCCGAGGCGTTTTTCAGTCAGGCCGACGCCGGACGTGATCAGGTTCGTATAGAAACCGAGCTTGCGCGCTTCGGCAACGAGGTCTTCGAGGTCGTCGCGCATCAGCGGCTCGCCGCCTGAAAAACCGAGTTGCGCGGCGCCGAGCGCGCGCGCTTCGCGCAGCACGCGCAGCCATTCTTCCGTGTCGAGTTCGTTCTGATGCGCGGTGTAGTTCACCGGGTTGTAGCAGAACGCGCAGTGCAGCGGGCAGCGGTACGTCAATTCCGCGAGCAGCCATAGCGGCGGCGCGATATCGGATCGCGCGGGGTGACCAGGCGAATGCTGCGCTGCAACTGAAAGATCGGTCATGCTGAGTGCTCCAGCCATCCGCGGGCAAAGGCATGCGCGATAAACGCCTCTACTTCGGGCGCGATGCCGGCCGCGTTAAAGCTGCGTTCGAGATCGCCGACAATCGCCGCGACGTCGCGCGTGCCGTCGCAACGCTTCAGGATTTCCGCGGCGCTCTGGTTCAGTTTCACCATGCCTTCCGGATAGAGCAATACGTGCGCGTCCTGAGCCGGTTCCCATTGCATGCGAAACAGCTTGTTCAGTTTCGGGCGCGCGGCTGTGTCGAGGGCTGCTCCTGGATTCGACGCCGAGGGTGTTTCGTTCGTTTCGCTCATGTCGGGAAGGCCTTTTCGATTGCGTCCAGCATGGTCCACAGAATGTCGAGCTTGAATTGCAGAATGTCGAGCGCGCGCTCCTGCTGCTCGCGCGTGCGGAAATGGTCGAGCGTGACCGCGAGCCCGTGTTCGACGTCGCGCTGCGCGAGCGAAATGCGCGAGCGGAAGTAATTGAGACCCGACGATTCGATCCACGGGTAATGCGTCGGCCATGTCGACAAGCGGTCTTTATGGATCTGCGGCGCGAAAATCTCGGTCAGCGACGAACACACGGCTTCCTGCCATGGCGCGCGGCGCGCGAAGTTCACATAGGCGTCGACGGCGAAACGCACGCCCGGCACGACATGCTCGAGCGACCACAATTCGTCGCGCGACAGGCCCACCGCGTCGCCTAAACGCGCCCACGTTTCGATGCCGCCTTCGTCGTCGCCATAGCCGTCGTGATCGAGAATGCGCAGGACCCAGCGGCGCCGTGTCTCGCGGTCCGGGCAATTCGACAGAACCGCGGCGTCTTTGAGCGGGATATTGATCTGATAGTAGAAGCGATTCGCCACCCAGCCGCGAATCTGTTCGCGCGAGCAGCCGCCGCTATTCATCTTCACGTTGAACGGATGATGGATGTGATACGCACGGCCTTTCGCACGCAATTGCGCTTCGAATTCCTCGCGGCCCCATGCGGCGCCGGAATCGGATGCGGATCGTTCGGATGCGCGTGTCGCGCTCGTACTGTTCATTGGAAGTCCAGGAGTCAGAGTTCGAAAGTCATGCCGTCGTGGGCGACTTCGATGCCGTGCTGCGCGAGCATGCGCCGCTCGGGCCCGTCGTCGACCAGAATCGGGTTCGTGTTGTTGATATGGATCAGCACCTTGCGTGCGCCGGGGCGATCGAGCGCATCGAGCACATCGATCATGCCGCCCGGACCCGATTGCGCGAGATGGCCCATATCGGCCGCGGTTTTCTTCGACAGGCCGAGGCGAATCATCTCGTCGTCGGTCCACATCGTGCCGTCCACGAGCAGCAGGTCAGCGCGACGCATCGCATCGCGCACATGCGGCTCGAGCGCGCCGAGACCCGGCGCATAGAACGCGCGCTTGCCGGAATCGTTGGCCGTGAGCAGCAGGCCAATGTTGTCGCCACGTTCCGGTGCGTTGCGATGCGGCGAATAGGGCGGTGCCTTGCTCGACAGCGGCAACGCTTCGATGCGCACGCCGGGCAACGCCGGAATTTCGAGCGGCGCGTCGTCGAGCGCGATCGTGCGGCGTTCGACGCCGCAGTAATGCGACAGGATCGAAACGACCGGAAAGCCGGTCGACAGGTCCTGCCACACGGCATCCGTTGCGTAGATCGGCAGCCGCGCGCTGTTTTCGCGCAGCATCAGCAGGCCGGTGACGTGGTCGATCTGCGCATCCATCAGCAGTACCGCCGCGATACCCGTATCGCGCGCGTGACGCGCGGGCTGCAGTTCGGGGTTCGCCGCAAGCTGCGCGAGGATATCGGGCGACGCGTTGATAAGCAGCCACGACACGCCATCGACGCTTACCGCCAGCGACGACTGCGTGCGCGGCCTGGCCGCGATCGAACCGTTACGCACGCCCCTGCAATTGCCGCAATTGCAGTTCCATTGCGGAAAACCGCCGCCCGCCGATGAACCGAGAACCCTGATTTTCATTACGCTTTCTGCCGTCCGTTGTGTTTTCAACCAGTCCAAACGTCATACCTATTAAAGTAGCATTCTCCGCATCAGTCCGTCTTTGTCGATGAGCTGATGCTTGAGCGCGCCGGCGATATGCACCGCGATCAGCGCGATCAGAATCCACGCGCTGAACTCGTGGATCGTGAACCAGAAGTGGCGCAAGCCCTTGTCGTCCCAACCCCACCTCGGCAGCAAGATGCCCCAGAAACGCGTGCCGTATGTGTTGAACGACGAGCCGAGATAGCCCGTTACCGGCATCACCACCATTGCAACGTATAAAAGACCCTGCGTTGCGCGCGCGGCGGCGCGTTGCCACGCTCGCATCGGCGGCAGCGGCGGCCTGCCGTAGACCGTACGGACCACGATGCGTAACAGCACAAGCAGGAAAATCGTCAAGCCAAGCGATTTGTGAAAGTTGATCAGCGAGGCCTTGAAAGGCAAACCGCGCGGCAAGCCGACCATATAAAGCCCGATCGCGATCATGGCGATGATCGCGATGCCGATCAGCCAGTGCAGCGCGACGAGCGGCCGCGAGTACCGGTCGCTCGCGGCGCGGCCCGCGCGTGTGGCGTCGCTCGTATGCGTTGCGTTCATTTCGCTCCCGGCGGTACCGCTTGTTCTTGATTGCGTGGGCATACTGCGGGGATCTGAGTTCATTCGTCAGTGTGCACCCTGGCTGGCTGCGTGTGCGATCAGCAATTCCCCGCGTCCGTCGACCGCGAGATCGCCCGACAGGCGGCGCGGCATCATGCGTGAATCGAGCGTAAAAAACGGTGCAAGCGCCGCGTTCAGCGATGCGGCGCCCGTCGCTGCAAGCGGTTCGCGCAGCGCGGCCAGGGCGCGCACGAACAGTTGCCAGAACACGTCGAAGCCGCGCCCGCCTTCGACGAAGGTTGGCGGCACCCGCTCGGGCTCGCGCAAAAGCAACAACGTGCCCCGGCGCATTCCATACGCATGATGCGCACCGATGCGACCGGCTATGCAAATTGTTCCGGCGACTAAACGCGATGCGGAAAAATCGCCCGCGTCGCCGCCGACCAGAACGGAGCCGCGCCGCATTCTGTCGCCAAGGCGTGCGCCCGCATGGCCTGCGATCGCGACGGTGCCGCCGGTCATCCCTTCGATGTCGCCGGGCAACGCTGCTGCTGCGAAGTCGCCGGCATTGCCGGCTACCGTAAGCAGGCCGCCGCGCATCTCGCACGCGGCAAACGATCCGGCGTTGCCGCCTATCTGCAATGCGCCGCCCGTCATGCGGAGACCGGCGTAGTCGCCTGTTGCGCCTGTCACGCGCAGTTGACCTTCGGCGAGATGCGCGCCGATGCGGTCCAGCCACGGCGCGTCGCCTTCGATGATCAAGGTTGCCTGCTCGTCTTTGCCGCCATCGCTGCGCGATACGTCGAACAGGTCGCCGGCCGTGCACGTCACATTGCCTGCAGCGAGCACGAGGCGCGCCACCTCGTCGGACGACCGAGCGGCGAGCGCGGCCGGCAGCAGTGCCGAACCGTCGACGCGAAAACCGGGCGCGTGTTTCACGCGCAGCGTCGTCGTGCTCATGGGGCGCTCCCGCTGCCCGCGGCACTCGCAGGCGGTGTGCCGATCGACGCGGCGAGTTCGCGCAAATGGAAGTGATACGGCCCGAGCTTGCCGCCGTAATTGCCGGCCGAAATGCGCAATACACCGCCCGCCTTCGATGCGGCCGCCATGCCCACTGTCATCGCCGCGCCGACGTCGGCATCGGTAAGCCCGTCGATCACGATCTCGAGCACGCAGCCCACTTCGGCTGTGAGTTCGGTGCGCTTCGCGACGCCGACCAGCGTGGGGCAGAACGGATCGTTCGTCGATGCGACCGCACCCGCATATTTGGACCCGATCTTCGAGCCCGAGCGCACCACGCCACCCGGAAACGGCGTAATCACATTCGGCAATCGATGCATTGCGGCAACCGCCGCTTCGGCCGCGGCGAGCGCATGGTCGGTGTCGCGCGCGAGCAGCAGCAGGTTGCCGCCGCCGACCGCTTTGACCGTCACCGCCGATTCCTCGGCGACGAATTCGCCGTCCATCACGGGCACGCGCCAGTAACGCGTATTGCCGAGCATCTTGGCGATCTGCCAGCCGTCGCCGAAAAAGCGCAGCGCGCCGCCGAGCGGCGCGAGGTCCGACAAAGGCGCACGGCTCGTTTGCGGATCGATGCCGCTATAGACAGCCGTGGTCGGGCATGTCAGCACGCATTGGCCGACGCGCCGCATGATCTGCTTCGCGAGTTCCTTAGACGACACCGCGAACATCAGCACGCCAATCCCGGGCCGGCCATCGGGCGTGTCGGCGGCGTCGATCTCGTGCTCGATGCCGGCTTCGCAGCCGCAGTCGATCACCGACGTCGCGAATCCCGATAGCGACTGCGCCGCGGCGCGTGCCCACGCGGGCGTATGCGCCGTGATGACGAGCCGCGTCGCCTTCATCGGGAAGGCTTCCGCAAACGTGTCGTCGATCAGGGTGCCGTTGATCTGCATCGTTCGCTCGCTCGTTTGCTCGCTTGTTCGCGTTAAGGCCGGCTGGCCGACGAGGGCGGCGTCGCGTCCGGCGCTGTACGCGTTACGCCATGCCCGAAGCATTCGACGGGCAGCAGCCGGCCGCCGCGGCAGCATGCGCAGATTTCGTCGTCGCTGATCGCCGCATGCCTGAAGCCGCCGACAAGGTTTGCCTCGCTGAATTCGCGCACCGTTTGCGCGATGCCGCGATCGAATTCGGGCGACACGTAATGAATGCCGCCTGTCGGCGTCGACACGAGATTGCCGTCGCGCGCGACGAGCGCGCCGTCCTTGAATACATAGGCCGGCGATGTGAACATGCGCTCGCGATCGGGATCGTCGCGATAGACGGCGATATCGGCGGCGGCGCCGGCGCCAAGCTGGCCTCGATCAGCAAGGCCGAGCAGCCGCGCCGGACCCGCGCGCGTGATGATCGCAATCTCGTACAGCGAAAATTCGCGCTTCAATTCCGCGAGTACGCTCGCGACTTTTGCCTCCGGATGCAGTTTGTCGAGCTGAGCATCGCGAAACGGTTTGTCCATCAACAGGCGGATCAGGTGCGGATAGCTCGTGAACGGCGCGCCGTTCGGGTGATCGGTGGTCATCGAAACGCGCCATGGGTCGTCGACGAGCAGGAAGATTTCGAGCCCGATGATCCATTGCAGCGCATTCACATAGCTTTGCTCGCGATAGCGGAACGGCACGATGCCGCAACCGGCATCGCATTCGATGTCGCCCAGAATCCATTTGCGCGGGTTCGCGAGCGGCGCGTTCTTGAACTGCATCATCGTGTCGCCGGACGCGGTGACGGTTTGCCCGAAGATGATCTGCCCGACGTCGATCGATACATTGGGCCGCGCATTCACGGCTTCTGCAATCGCGCGTGCGCCCGACGAAAATTTGCGTGGGCCTTCGGTGCCGTAGCTGTGAAACTGGATGTGGGTCAGATGAATCGGCAGGCCGTCGGCGGCGTCCATCGTCGCGATCGTCGAGGCGATATTGCCCGGCACGCCGAGATTGCTCGAGTGCACGTGCAATGGATGCGGCACGCGCAGTTCGGTTAGCGCACGGGTCAGCGTACGCAGGATGTCGCGCGGCGTGATGCCGTAGTGCGCGTGCGCTTCATCCACGTCGAGCGCGCGCTGGTTGAACTTGAACGCCGAGATGCCGCCCGGGTTCACGACCTTCACGCCGAGCGCGCGGCTTGCATGCATGGTCCAGCCGACGTAGTCGCGCAAGCGCTCGAAGTCCTGATGGGCGGCGAGCATCTGCAGAAACAGTTCGTCGTTGCCGAGCATCACGTACGCGCCGTGATCGATGATCGGCGTGTCGCCCATCTCGAGATGCGCGTGGCGCGCGTTCGACGCGATCATCGCCGGTTCGAACGCGGCCGTATAGCCCATTTCCGCGTATCGGTAGCCGGTGGCGAGCGTGCCCGGCGTGCAGACGCCGCACGATGGCATGCGCAGATAGCGGCCGTTTGCGTCGCGGACCGATTCGTAGGCCGCATCGCGTGGGCGGTCTTCGCGATGGTCTTCGGGCAACAGCAGTCGCGAGAGATTCGTTTTGCCGCCGCCAATGTGCGAATGCAGATCGATACCGCCGGCCATCACGACCATGCCGTGCGCGTCGTAGTCGTGGTCGACCGTCGCGCCTGAGGGAGCGTCGACGATGCGCCCGTCGCGAAAGTACAGGTCGCGGCGCTCGCCGTTCACCCCTTTGGCCGGATCGTAGATGATGCCGCCCGTCAAACGCGCGAGGCTCATGATGGCCTCCGCGCGCCTGCATGCGCGTTTGCATCGGCAATGCGCTCGGCGAGGTCGGCGGCGATGGCGGCGACGGTGCGCACATTCGTGCCTTGCCGCGCCGCGTGCAGTGGCGTGACGACGGACGTGTCGAGCCGGAACAGATGGCCGTCGCTATCGATGCCCGGTGTGGCGACCGGTATAAACACGGTCGATGCGCGGCGCGGTGTGGACGATGCCGCATGCGCAAGCATATCGGCCAGAGCCGGTAGACCGAGCACGATTGCCGGCACCTGCGGATCGAGCGCGGTGGGCAACGGGTGCGGGGCGAAGCTCGTGACCCAAAGCAAGGTGTCGACTTCGCGCGCTTCGAGCAGGCGTTCGGTTCGATAGCGATACGGATCGTGTTCGAGCGGCGGCGTGCCTTCAGGCCGATCGGGGCGCGACACGCGCGTGCGAAGCGGAAAGCCCGAAAGCCAGGTGACGGCCTGGTTCATGGTCAGCGTACCGTCCGCGCCGCCTAACGCGAGCGCGCCCGCGCGAGTCGTTCGATTAATCGCCTTGACGATGCGGTGCAGCGCTTCGATCAGCAACGCCGCGTGCGGGTGCGGCAGCGCGGCCGGTTCATAGACGAATGCGGTATAGCTTGCGGACGCGATGCGTTCGGTTAGCGTGGCGAGTTGCGCCGCGATTTGCGAGGTCGGTGCGGTTTCAGCGGCTTGCGATGATTGCGATCGCGTTTGCGCAGGGCGTTCTTCAAACGCGCTTGCGCGGCGGCCTTCCGCGATGGCGGACCATAGTGCAAGCAGATCGTGCGGCGACGCGTCGGCCAGGATCGACTCGCAGGTCGCTTGCGCAACGCGGGTCGCCGCCGGATCGACATCGCAGCCGACAAAGCAGATCGCGCGCGCTCTGATGTGCGTGCCGGCTTCGGCCAGTGCGCGCTCGTAAAACCGCGGATGGCGTTGCGAAGGCACACAGCCGAACACGATCAGCAGATCTGCGTGCGAGCGCACTTCGGACAGCGTCGTGAAGAATGCGCCGCGATCCTGCAAAGCTAGGGTCGTCGCGCTCAGCGCATCGCCGTGCAGCGTATCGAGCATCGCGCCACACGCGGCGGCGAGCGTGTAGAGCGCGCGTGCGCCCGCAACGTCGGTCGCGCATGCGCCAAACAGCGGTCGCTGTGCGCGCGTGAGGATATCGGCCGCGTGCGAAAGCGCGTCTTCAAGCGCGACGGGCTGGCCGTCGATCGATGGCGTGCTGTGGCTGTCGGCTGCGCCGTAGTGTTTGAGCGCATCGGCAAGGCGCGGGCAATCTTCGGCGGGCGCGGCAAGCGTCGCGTCGCGGGCCGCGTGGGCCTCGATGTCGTCGCACAGCAGCGGGCAGAACGGGCAGGTCCAGTCGTGCGTGACAGATCCGGCAGCAGATGTCGCCGACGCCGGCCGCGCGGCAGGCGCGGCCGGCTGACCGGCAGTCGGCGCGGGGGAGGTTGGTTCGTGCATGAGGCGCGATACAGCAAGCTCCATGCCGATCGCGCGCCGCGAGATGGGCAGCAAAGGCGCGATGCGAAGGTTAACTACAAGTCAGCACACGCAACACAGTATGTGCGTCGCGCTGAAACACAGTGTCACCCGCGCGAGCCGCGCCGCACCTTCCTTGCGATTGGATTGCGGTGTAAGCGCGCGCAGCCGCTTGGCATGGATATTGTGTTTGCGATTCACCTGACAGCGTGCGGCGGCGCAGCGAGCTTGCCGTCGTGCAGTGCCGAGCCGACAAGCCACGCGTGTGCGCCGCTTTGCGCGGCGGCATGGAGATCGTTGCGATTGCGAATGCCGCCCGCGCCGATCAGCGCGCGTTCACGGCCGGCGCGCTCGCGCAGCGTGTGGAACGTATCGAGGTCGGGGCCTTCGTAGGCACCGACGCGATCGAGGGTCATGACGATGACGCGTGCGGGCCACACGGCGGCCGTGTCGTGCAGCGACGTGGTGGTGCCGGATGGTCGGAGCAAACGGCCCGCGCGGCGGTCGAGCGACAGGATCGGCTCATAGCCGGACCGTTCGGCCTCGCGCAGCGCGTCAGGTGTACGAAGCGTCTCCGAGCCGAATACGGGGACGAGCGCGCCGGGTGCGTTGCCGCGCGGTGCGCCGATGCGCATCAGGTGGGCGTGCATCGAGGGGTAATCGGCGAAGCCTGCGTCGAGCCAGATGTTTACGCGCCGGGTCGTCGAAGCCGATGCGCCCGGCGGATTGAGGCCCTCGCACAGCGCGGCGAGTGTCGACGTATCGGCGCGCTGCGCGACGATTGCGCCGAGGTCGGCGACGTAGAGCGTGTCGGCGCCGCACGCGGCAAGCAGGGCACGCGCGACGGCGAGTGGTTCGCTCGTCGCGCACAGGGACGACTGGACAGGGCGGTAGTTCGCGCGGTCGCCGCGCACCGCGCGCACCGCATGTCCGTCGAGCAGATCGAGAACCGGTATTACGCGCATCGGAGAGTGTCCCTTGATCAGGCTGTTTGTCTATGAGTATCTCACCGGCGGCGGTATCGACCCCGAACTCGCGGGCGAAAGCGGTCTTGCCGACCTGAGTGCGCTGATCGTCGAAGGCCGCGCGATGCGCGACGCGATCGTGCACGATGCGCGCGCGCTCGACAACGTCGAAGTGAGTTTCGCGAGTTCGCGATTCGAGGCCGCCGCGGCGTCGCGCAGTCCGCTGTCGCATTACTGCGCGGCGCCCGGCGAGCCGATGATGGAGTTTGTCGCGAGGGTCGCGCGGGCGCACGACTATGCGTGGATCGTGGCGCCGGAATGCGATGGGTTGATGTTGAAGCTCGCGGATGCGGTAGGCGAGAGCCGCTGGCTTGGGTGCACGAAGGAGGCGATCGGTATCGCGTCGAGCAAGCGCGCGACGGCGGCGTTGCTTGCGGCGAACGGGATTGCCGCGACGCCGGCGCTCGATCCGGGCGCGCTCGACGTCAATGCCTGGGCGGCGCATAGCAGCGGTGCGAACGGCGCAGCGGCCGGATGGGTCGTCAAACCCGACGATGGGGCGGGCGGCCTCGATACCTATCGTTACGACAATCTCGCCGAGGCGTGCGACGCCTATTGCGCACGCGTCGCCAACGGGCACCGGCCGGTGCTGCAGCAATGGGTGGACGGCGAGGCGTTGAGCCTGTCGCTGATCTGCGGCGCGCATGGTGCGCGGCTGATCAGCATCAATCGGCAGCGGATCGGTGTGGCCGATGCGGCGTCGGCGGGACATGCGGGGCGTGTCGTCGAGTTCGACGGCGTCGATATCGATCAGGTCGATCGCGATAGTCCGGAAGGGCGCTTGCTCGAGACGCTCGCGCAGAAGACCGCGGCGTTGGTGCCGGGGCTGCGCGGGTTCGTCGGCATCGACGTCGTTTGGCACCCGGGCCGTGGACCGGTTGTCATCGAGGTGAATCCGCGCGTGACGATGGCGTATGTCGGCTTGTCCGCGCGTCTCGGACGCAATCTCGCGGCCGATGTGTTCGCCGCGCATGGTGTGCGTGGCGTTTTCGCGCCAGAGCCAAAGCCACAGCTGCAGCACGGCGCGGCCGGCACTGCGCCGCGTTTCGCCGGCAGGACGCAGCGATGAGCGGCTCGCGCGACGGCAATGGCGCGACCGATACGCCGCGCGCCGTGTTCGGCTGGGACGTCGGCGGCGCGCACGTGAAAGTGTCGGTTGTCGATGCAGCGGGGGCGCTCGTCGATGTCGCGCAGTGGGCGTGTCCGCTATGGCAGGGACTCGTGCATCTCGAACGCGTGATCGACGAGGTGTTTGCGCGCTGGCCCGCTGCGGGCGTGCCCCGTTCGCATCACGCGGTCACGATGACCGGCGAAATGGTCGATCTGTTTGCGGATCGTGAGCAAGGCGTGCTCGTGCTCGCACGGACACTTGCGGCGCGTTTGGGCGCTAACGCCCGGTTTTTTGCGGGCAAGCGCGGCTGGCTGCGTGACGAAGATGCAGTCGCGCAGTGGCGCGCGGTAGCGTCGGCAAACTGGCTCGCTACTTCACAGTGGGTCGCCACGCAGGTGCCGAACGCATTGCTGATCGACATCGGCAGTACGACTACCGATATCGTGCCGATTGTCGATGGGCACGTGGCGGCGCGCGGGTCGAGCGACGCGGCGCGGCTTGTAACCGGCGAACTCGTTTATCAAGGTGTCGTGCGCACGCCGCTGTGTGGTATTGCGCATCGCATTGCATTTCGCGGCGCGACGACGGGTGTGATGAACGAATGGTTCGCGACGAGCGCAGACATTTACCGCTTGACCGGCGAGCTGTGGCCGCCGCACGACCAGCACGCGAGCGCGGACAACGGTCCCAAAAATATCGACGCGAGTTGCGAGCGGCTCGCGCGGATGATCGGCCGCGACGCGGTCGATGCGAGCGTCGACGAATGGCGCGCCTTCGCGCAGACGTGGCGCCTCGAGCAGTTGCGCATGATCGGCGAAGGACTCGCGCAAGTGTGCGCGGCGCATCCGGCGCTGGCGGACGCGCCGCTGGTCGGCGCCGGATGCGGGCGATTTCTTGTCGTTGCGCTTGCATGCGAGACGGCGCGTGCTTATGTGGATTTCAGCGAGCTTGTCCGTGACGCGACGCTTTCGAGCGCGCATACGGAAGCGCATCTGGACGACGGGGCGCACGCACCAGCGGATCCGGATGCGGACGTGCGTGCGCAGACGCACACGCCCTCGCATGAACCGAACGAATGGATTGCGACCTGCGCGCCAAGCGTCGCTGTTGCGTTGCTGACGGCGATGGGCGAGACGCGGCGTGACGGCGATTCGAAACATGCTGCTTGCGCCGAACCCGTGCGTGCGGTCTAGGGGGAGCGTCGAACGAGACAAGCGACACATGCCGTAACCATCCGGCCGCGGACGGCAAGCGCGGATGCCGGTGAAAGTCGGAACAGAGCGAGGAAAAGACATGTGGGTGGTGAAAATCGGGGGCAGCCTCAGTCACGACCCGTCGCTGCGCGATTGGCTGACGCAGCTTTGGGAAGTCGGCGGCGGGCGCATCGTGATCGTGCCTGGGGGCGGCGATTTCGCGGATCGGGTCCGCGACTATCAGAAGGAATGGCAGTTCGGCGATCTGGCGGCACATAACATGTGCCTGCTCGCGATGACGCAATACGCGCTGTTGATGCAGGGCGTTTTGCCGGAACTCGTGCTCGCGACCAACGAGGACATGATCCGCCGCGCGTTGCGTAACGGCAAAGTCGCGGTGTGGATGCCGATCGGGCTGCTCACGGCGACGCCGAATGCGATGTCGAACTGGGAAACGACGTCGGATAGCCTGGCTGCGTGGCTGTCGACGTCGTTGAACGCGGAGCGGTTGATGGTGGTGAAGTCGTGCGACGTCGATTCGGGGCGGCCGCTCGAAGTGCTGGCCTCCGAGGGGGTGCTCGATGCGCGGTTTGTCGACTATGTGAACGACGCGAATTATGTGGTGGAGCTGTTCAACAAGCGGGATGTGGGGCTGATGCGCGAGCGGCTGTTGAATTCGCCCGCGGCTTAGCCAGTCGCGGACGCGTCCGGTTAAATCAGGTAAAGCAGGAATTTCCGGTTAACGTCGGCATGCGTAACATTAACCGGGCCGGCCAGTAGCGCGCCGTCAAGCGTACTGAACCTGCGCATGCCCATGTAGCGCATCGGCCCATTGCGCGACCCGCTGCGGATCGAGCCGCGCCGTCCGCCCACCCTCACATAGCGCAGTACGAAATCCCGCGACATCGGGCGAGTGCGCGCGAATCTTGTCTAGCTGGGGCCAGCCTAGCGAGCCTGCAAGTCCGACCATCGCGCCTTTCGCATGAATCGTATCGATGCAGGCGGCGAGCGCCGCCTCATCGACGCAATCAAACAGCGTACGGCCATTTTTCGCAGCCGTGTCGAATATTACGCCGGCAAAGCCGAGGATTGCCGCATGTTCGACGAGCTCGGGGTCGATGCCGTCATCGCACAGCAGCACTGGCAACACCGGCGCCGGCAGTCCCGCGAGATGCGTAAGACACGCATGCGCATGGGGCCCGGCGTTGACGCCGACCTTCACGTAATCGACACCGGCATCGCCGATCTCGATCACGCGTGCTGCGATTGCGTCGAACGCGTCGGCCGGCATGTCGCCGATCGTCGCGCTGATCGGCTTGACCGGATAGCGTGCGCGCAATTCACGCGTGATGCGCGCGATTTTGTGGGTCGCGACACGACCGAGCGCGCCGCCGTGAGGTTCCTTCAGATCAATCAGTTCGGCTCCCGCTTCCGCGGCATCGAAAGCTTCTTCAGCCGAGCGGACGCTCGCTAGCAATGCAGTCATCGACGTCTCCGAAACGTTGCGTGCAAATGATTGGCGAATGTTTCCTGAACAAGGTAGCAGCGGATCTTTGCTACATGACGCAGTGCCGCATTCGACGTGCCGCGCCGCAATATCTAACCATCGTCTCAGCGCGCTTCGTGCATGGCGTGCGGTGCATGATCGGGCGAACCGCCGGTTTTCGATGCGGCGCTCGCTCGATAGCGCTCGATAGCCGCGAGAATCCAGGACCATGCGGTCTGCTCGTCCGGCCCGGCGGTCTTGTCGATCGCAATCTGCAGATAGGCGATCTCGCGATCGACCTTGTCGGCCGGCAGCATGAACAGACGGCTTACAAGAATCGCGCCTTCCACCACCGCCGCCTGCGCGCGATTGAAACCGCCGAACGGCGCATGCGTTTCCGCGTGCACGCAGCGCATTTTCAGCGTCGGCCGCTGCGCATCGTCGAGTGTCTCGGCAAGTGTCAGTTCGGTATGGGCGAGCGACTGTGCCAGTCGTACGGATGGCACCTGACTCGCGCTCACGGTCGGCCATTCGCGTTGCGTGCCGGTAACGCAGCCTGCAAAGATCCTGACGTCGGTCGTGAAATTGACCACTGCAGATTGGCTGGCGACGATATTGTCGAGCGTGGCCGAAGGCCGAAACGGTGCGAGGATCGCGAGGCCGTGTTCAAAGCGCACGCCCATCGGCGCAACGTGTACGGTGCCGTCGCGTGCCGCGGTCGTGATGATCGTTTCGTGAATCATGGCGAACAAGGCTGGTGGTGCGACGCGCGATACACCGACGCTCTGCTAGTGAAAAAACGCTGAAAAAGCGGAATAAACGCGAGTGCGGTAATACGGATGAACCGGAGCAGGGAGTGCGGGACCGCCCGAAGGAAGCCCCGCACGTTCGGCGTTTTTAGCGGGTCGCGATGTACATCGTGACTTCGAAGCCAAAACGCATGTCCGTGTAGCTTGGGGTTGTCCACTGCATAATCTTCCCTCCTTGAAAAAAGACGATTGCCTTGGCGACCATCGCTTGCTGCCTGCGCTAGCCGCGTCGACCCGTGTCACGACGCAAAGTGCGTGCCACCAAGCATAGATTGTGTGCGAGTCAACTACAAACAATCCAGGGTTTGTGCTTACACGCCTTACTGTCGCGATATTGCAGCAAAGTGTTGCACCAGCCGCCTCACTGATTGTGAGCGCATCTGGTTGCATCGTCACCTGTCTTAACGCATCACTTAAGGCCGCGCAAGAAAATCGTGAATTCACTTCGTTGCGCGTCACGCCTACATTGACCTCCATGGCAGCAAGCTCGCAGCAAGCCAATAACTGGAGGAACTCCGATGAACGATTTCAGCGAGGCAGCGATTGCGCCTGCCGATACGCCGGCGCGGCGCTCGCGTTACGACGCAGGCGTGCTCAAGTATCGCGAGATGGGCTACTGGCAGCCCGATTACGAGCCGAAAGAGACGGACGTGATCGCCCTGTTCCGCATTACGCCGCAACTGGGCGTCGAGCCCGAGGAAGCGGCTGCGGCAGTGGCCGGCGAGTCGTCGACGGCGACGTGGACCGTGGTGTGGACCGATCGTCTTACCGCGTGCGACATGTACCGCGCCAAGGCGTATCGCGTCGAACCGGTGCCGGCCTCGGGCCTCGGCAACAGCGAGCCGCAATATTTTGCCTATATCGCTTACGAGCTGGACCTATTCGAGGAGGGTTCGGTCGCTAATCTGACTGCATCGATCATCGGCAATGTATTCGGCTTCAAGCCTTTGAAAGCGTTGCGGCTTGAAGATATGCGCATTCCGGTCGCGTATCTGAAAACTTTTCATGGTCCCGCCACCGGCATCGTCGTCGAGCGCGAGCGGCTCGACAAATACGGGCGCCCCCTGCTTGGCGCAACCGTGAAGCCCAAGCTTGGCCTGTCCGGCAAAAACTACGGACGTGTCGTTTACGAAGGGCTTAAAGGCGGACTCGATTTCCTCAAGGATGACGAAAACATCAACTCGCAAGCGTTTATGCATTGGCGCGACCGGTATCTGTTCTCGATGGAAGCGGTCAACCGCGCGCAAGCGGAAACGGGCGAAGTGAAAGGTCATTACCTGAACGTAACGGCCGCGACGATGGAAGACATGTACGAGCGCGCGGAATTCGCTAAAGAACTCGGGTCGTGCATCGTGATGATCGATCTCGTGATCGGCTGGACCGCGATTCAGTCGATGGCGCGGTGGGCGCGCAGAAACGACATGATTCTGCATTTGCATCGCGCGGGGCACGGCACTTACACGCGTCAGCGCAATCACGGCATTTCGTTTCGCGTGATCGCCAAGTGGCTGCGGATGGCGGGCGTCGATCACGCGCATGCGGGCACCGCGGTCGGTAAGCTCGAAGGCGACCCGTTGTCGGTGCAGGGCTACTACAACGTGCTGCGCGAGGCACATAACCCGGTCGACCTGTCGCGCGGGATTTTCTTCGATCAGCCGTGGGCAGGCTTGCGCAAAGTGATGCCCGTCGCGTCGGGCGGCATACACGCGGGCCAGATGCATCAGTTGCTCGACCTCTTTGGCGACGATGCGATCCTGCAGTTCGGCGGCGGCACGATCGGGCATCCGGCCGGCATCCAGGCCGGCGCTACCGCAAATCGCGTCGCGCTGGAAGCGATGGTCAAGGCGCGCAACGAAGGGCGCGATATCGCGAACGAAGGGCCGGAGTTGCTCGACGCGGCCGCGCGCCACTGCCTGCCGCTCAAGCAGGCGCTCGATACGTGGCGCGATGTGACGTTTAACTATGCATCGACTGACACGCCGGACTTTGCGGTGACGCCAAGCGTCGCCTGAGCCTGATCCGACCGACCGTTGCGCGCGCAACGAGTGCGCAAGGTTCCGATCATTGCGTTCTGCAAAAAGGGGTACCGCCATGCGTATCACGCAAGGGACGTTTTCTTTTTTACCCGATCTGACCGACGATGAAATCCGCCTGCAAATCGACTATGCGCTGGCTCAAGGCTGGGCGTGTTCGGTCGAATACACCGATAACCCGCATCCGCGCAACACATACTGGGAGATGTGGGGGCTGCCGATGTTCGATCTGCGCGATGCGGCGGGTGTCATGCAGGAAGTGAGCGCGTGCCGCGACGCGCATCCGCAGCACTACATCAAGGTCAATGCGTTCGATTCGGTGCGTGGCTTCGAAACGATGCGGCTGTCCTTTATCGTGAACCGGCCCGACGACGAAGCGACGTACTCGCTCGAGCGCCAGGAAAACGAGGGACGTGTGCAGCGATATGCATTGAGGCGTCGCGCCGGCGATGCGCAAAGCGAGGCGCAAAGAGAATCGCGCCAAAGCACGCAGGCCGACGCCGCGCGAGGCTGGTGATTTGCCCCGGCTCAGCACGCGGCCCCCGTAGGGATTCCATCGAAACGGAGACGACCATGACTGCCGATACGCTTGAATTGCCGGCGCGCCGCGAGGCGCTGTCGCAACATTCGTCGCATCCCCCCGCCGAAACGGCGCTCGACGGACCGCATGTGAACCTGCTCGCGTTATATCGCGAATCGGGCATCGCGGGTGTGCTGACCGAACTCGATCGCGATCTCGTCGGTCTCGCGCCGGTAAAGACGCGCATTCGCGAGATTGCCGCGCAATTGCTCGTCGAACGCGCGCGCGCGACGCTCGGCATCGCGACTGGCGCGCCTACACTGCATATGTGCTTTTCCGGCAACCCCGGCACAGGCAAGACGACGGTCGCGATGCGCATGGCCGATGTGCTGCACCGGCTTGGCTATATCCGGCGCAACCATCTGGTGTCCGTCACGCGCGACGACCTGGTGGGCCAGTACATTGGCCATACCGCGCCCAAAACGCGTGACGTACTGAAGCGCGCGATGGGCGGCGTGCTGTTTATCGACGAAGCGTACTACCTGTATCGCCCCGAGAACGAGCGCGACTATGGGCAGGAGTCGATCGAGATTCTGCTGCAAGCGATGGAGAACCAGCGCGACGATCTCGTGGTGATTCTCGCCGGCTACGCATCGCGAATGGACACGTTTTTTCAGAGCAATCCCGGCTTTCGCTCGCGGATCGCGCATCACATCACCTTCCCCGACTACGGACCCGAAGAACTGCTGGCGATTGCCGAGCGCATGCTCGACACGATGCACTACCGCTTCGATTGCGATTCGCGTCGTTCGTTCGAAGATTATCTGGACCGCCGCATCAGACAGCCGAATTTTGCGAATGCACGTTCGGTACGCAATGCGATTGACCGCGCGCGGCTGCGTCAGGCGAATCGCCTGTTTGCCGCCGCGCTCGATGGCGCACAACCCGCCGACCCTGCGGCGCTGACGCTGATTACAGCGGGCGACATTCGCGCAAGCCGCGTGTTCGACAGGCTCACGCCCGGCCCGCAACATGGAAGTGCAACCGACAGCGCCGCGATCGATAAAGCGACGGCGTGCTGAGGAGCGTGAGATGCGAGACGGACGAACGACACTCTCGAAGTTCCTGATCGACGCACTCGACAGGCAATGTCCGCCGCGGCGCACGAGCGGTTTGTCGGCGTTGCTGATCGACGTCGCGGCATCGATCAAGACGATTGCCGCGACGCTTACGCGCGGCGCGCTCGACGGCAATTACGGATCGGCGCGCTCGGCGAACGTGCACGGCGAAGAGCAGAAGAAGCTCGACGTGCTGACCAACGATATCTTTCTGCAACATTGCGAATGGGACGGTTTACTTGCGGGCATGGTGTCCGAAGAGATCGAGCAGGTTTATCAGATACCGCCGGGCTATCCGCGCGGCGAGTATCTGCTCGCCTTCGATCCGCTCGACGGTTCGTCGAATATCGATATCAACGGCGCGGTGGGTTCGATCTTTTCGGTGTTACGCGCGCCGCCGCAGGACGCGGCCCATGCAAACGGGAACGCAAAGGCGGCTGACCGTAGCGCGTTTCTGAGGCCGGGCCATGAGCAGGTGGCAGCCGGTTATGCGATCTATGGCCCGGCGACGATGCTCGTGCTGTCGATCGGCAACGGCACGCATGGCTTCACGCTCGAGCGGGACGTCGGCAACTTCGTGCTGACGCATTCGGACATTCGCATTCCGGAAGACACGAGTGAGTTTGCGATCAATGCGTCGAACGAACGCTTCTGGGAGCCGCCAATACGTCGCTATGTGCAGGAATGCAAGGACGGCAAGAGCGGTTGCCGCGAACGCGACTTCAATATGCGGTGGATTGCGGCGATGGTGGCCGAGGCGCATCGCATTCTGATGCGTGGCGGCGTGTTTATGTATCCGCGCGATTTCCGCTCGGCGCGCACGACGCAGGGCCGTTTGCGTCTGCTGTACGAGGCGAACCCGATGAGCTTTCTGATCGAACAGGCGGGCGGCGCGGCGATCACCGGGCGCGAGCGCATTCTCGACGTTGTACCTAAAGACCTGCACGAGTGCGTGCCGGTGATACTCGGTTCGAAGAACGAGGTGACGCGCATTGGCCGCTATCACCGCGAGCACGACCTCGGTATCGATCGGCCGTTTTCGTCGCCGCTCTTCAGGGAGCGGTCGTTGTTTCTGCCTGAAGCGCCGGCATAAAGCGTGCATTGACGGGACCCGCGTATCGACGATGTTTACCGTGCCGATTAGCGAATGGGAGAGCGCGTATGTCAGTCAAGCACCCGATTATCGCGGTGACCGGATCGAGCGGAGCCGGTACGACCACCGTCATGAAGAGTTTTCAACACATTTTCAGGCGTGAAAAGATCAATGCGCAGATTGTCGAAGGCGATGCGTTCCACCGCTATGACAGGCTTGGCATGCGCGACGCGCTGAAGCAGGCCGAGCGCGACGGTGTGCATAACTTCAGCCACTTCGGGCCCGATGCGAATATGCTCGAAGAACTCGAGCAACTGTTTGCAAGCTATGGGAAGTCGGGTTCAGGCAAATTTCGACGCTATGTGCACGACGAAACGGATGCGGCGAAGTTCAAACTGCCATCCGGCACGTTCACACCGTGGGAAGACATCGACTCGGGCACCGATATGCTGTTCTACGAAGGACTGCACGGCGCGGTGGTGACGGATAGCGTGGATATCGCGCAGCATGCGGATCTGCTCGTGGGCGTGGTGCCGATCATTAACCTCGAGTGGATACAGAAGCTGCATCGAGATCAGAACATGCGCGGCTATTCGCATGGGGCGATCGTCGATACGATTCTGCGGCGCATGCCGGACTATGTGAACTACATCTGCCCGCAGTTTTCACGTACCCATGTGAACTTTCAACGCGTGCCGACGGTGGATACGTCAAATCCATTTACGGCAAGGGAGATTCCGCAGCCGGATGAGAGTTTCGTGGTGATCCGTTTTGCACGGCCCAAAGGCATCGACTTCCCGTATTTGCTCACCATGCTGCACGATTCGTTTATGTCGAGGCCGAATGTGATTGTGGTGCCTGGCGGCAAGATGGGGCTTGCGATGCAGCTGATTTTTACGCCGATGATCCTGCAATTGAGGGATCGGTGTGCGCGGGCTTGAGGTTGTGCTGGATAGAGGACGAGCGTCGCGATAACCGGGCACCGCGGCGCTGATCCAGTTACTTGCTGCCCTCATCGAAATTGTCAGTCCAATCAGCTACGCCATACTCCAGGCCCTGCCATGCGGCGCCATTAAATGGTAGGTAGGTACTGCCTTTACAGACATGATTAAAGATAACCCTGCCTTCTTTGGTCACATAGACTGCTCCGGGAACGAGCGCATTGGAGACGATGTACGTGTAATTTCCACTCGCGAATTTCAAATGACTACCTAATCCATCCGGCAATCGAGAAACATCGACAATGGATATCTTTCCGCGTGGAGACGTCAGTGTGTCGGGAAATTTGTACTCAATCTTGCTTTGTGTTCCGAAGCGGTACTGTACATAGCCGTGATCGGGTGAAATGTTATGAGCGGCACAAACAGAGACGATTTTTCGGGACTCTTGCAGTCTGCAGCTAAAATACTGCGTCTCACCCTGATGACATAGACTTGTGGCTCCGAGGTAACTGGCGGCTTCGACAGATCCCCCGTAACAGGCGATCGCGATAGCGAAAAGGCATGCGCTTCTTAAGCGATTTCTCATGCGAGGCCTCCCCATTTGTGAATCTCTAAAAAATTGCGTTGTCTGCCATTAATGCTTTCTATCTTTATATGATTGGGCTTTCCTGAGAACAATCCAGGGTTTATCACCTTGCTGATGGAGTCAACGGTAGTTTTATCATCACCTTTATCTGCGAGTCTATAAAGACCATGGTCAACCCAGAAGAAGCACGCGGAACGGACCGCATACTTTATTTGGCTAAGACTGTCAGGATCGTTTTCGAAGTTCATATCCACATCCGTGGGCCACGCGCTGCTGTTGGCTTTATGCCACTCTGTGAACCGCTGGTATCCACCTCGATGTGTGAGTTGGATCATGCCGCGGCCTCGATAGCGGTAGCCGTCCCCGCTTTCTGGATCTCCGTTGCCATCGCGGCTCGCATATATGCGGTTAGCAATGGCCTCTTCGTTTGCGGGATGTTCTTTCGTTCGCCCGTACTGCTCGGCCTCGCTAGGGTGCTTCAGAAAATAGGAAAATGTCCCGCTGGTAAGCGCCTGAGCATCGTAGTTCAGGCTCTCGCTGTGCAGTAGCAATGCTGAACCCGTTTCTTGTTTTACCTGAGCAAAGAAATGCACTCTTCGAAGGGCGTCGTCGAGTTTGTAAACGCTCATGTGCGCATTCAACTCGTCAGCGACTTGCTGAAGCAAATGTGCCGATGCATTGGGAAATATATGCTGAAGCATTGCCGGTGTGAATTGAAAAAGCGACGTGAAATTCGCATCAGGCCAATCGGGTGAATATGAAACACATCCGGTTCCGGAAAGCCCGGCACCCGAGCCTTCACCTCATCCCACCACGCAAGCTTGCCGATCCGCTTTAGCTCTTCCTCGCGCTGCGGCTTCGTGCCCGTGCGCTGGTCGAGTTCCGCAATCAGCTTCGTCCATTTGGCCGGGTTCGCCCACTCGCTCCCGTGCTTGACGATCAGCCGCGACGCAGCCTGCACGAGCCACGGATAACCGCCCCGTTCGGTCTTCGACAGTGAGCACAGCTCGACCGCCGCCTGCCGGCCGTCGCCGCGGGTGAACAGCGCGTCGTACACCTTCAGCATCAGTGGACTGAGCTTCGCGCGCGAGGCCGTGTCGGCCACCTCGGCATGACTCGCGTAATCGATCCATTGCGCAGAGTTCGCAAAGATCGTATGGGTCGCATCGTGAGCGTCCTCGATGCACCGGAAATCGATCCACTTGCGCGAGAATTCGCGCGTGACCATGCCGCCCTTGTGGCTCGACTCCCGTACCCAGCCCTCGATCGGATGCCCCAGCATATTGGCGCTCTGGACAAGCCACCAGTTCACCGTGCGCTGCTGGATCGGGTCCGGCTCCGGTTCCGCGTAGTGCCGGCTTCTGTCCCGGGCGAGCCCGGCCAGCGGGTAGACCTGGACCACATCGGTTTTCCTCGACTGCGGCTCCATCCCTTCGGCAAACGTATCGCCGTTACGCTGGTTCAGCACCGTGTTCGGCCCGATCCGCAGGATGGTCGGATCGGCCGGCAGGCCCAGCTCGCTCCAGTCCTCCCTGTGCGGGCCATGCTGCGAAATCCAGGCGCGGCTCTGCTCGATAAACGGCCTGATGCTGCCGTCGCAGAACACTTCGATGTGGGCCATCCGTGTCCCGCTCGCGCCGCCTTCGGTCAGCGCGTCATAACGGCCCATGTGGCCGATCGGGTCGCCCGCCCTCACGCAGAAGCCCGCGCCTTGCGCATCGTCCGGCCGGCAATGCGCAGCCGCGGTGATCACCACCTGGTCGAATGCTGCGTCGGGGAAGACTTCATCAACCAGCGGGCCGCCGTTTTCCTGACCCATGCAGATCCATCCGCCGATCGCCGCCGACGCTGAGACGAACGTTCCCGCAATCGGTGGATGCAGCTGCGCGCCGTGCAGGTCCTTCAGCTGCCCCCAGCCCTTCTCCTTCTTTCCGATACTGACGCTGGCGCCCTGCGGCAGGATGCCGATCGCGTTGCTGTGCGGCGTCGGCGCAGTGCGTACGCGCAGCCCCAGCTGCCTCGCGTCCGCTGCCTGTCCGTTTCTGCCGATGACCGGTCTGTCGCGCGCAAAAGAGGTGACCAGCCACTGCCTCGTCCAGTAGGACGGTTTTCCCCGCGCCGGGAAATTCGCATAGTCCTCATCGGACATCAGGTGCATGTACAGGCTATAGAACGTCAGCGCCGAGCCGCGTGGAAACTCCATCGAGTGGCGCAACAGCGCAAAGCCGGTGCTGTAGGGCGCGCGAACCGTGCCGCCGCCCGGCGCGGCAAACTCGCTGACCGGGTAGGCGCGGTTGGCGCGATAGGCGATCAGATGACCGTCGGCAAGTGCACGCAGACCTGCATCGAGGTCCATTGCCCGGCCGGCACCGGCTTCCGTAATGTGGATGCCGCCATGCCACATGCCGCTCCTGCTGACGGGATACGAGCCGGACGGCTCGCGTTCGGCCAGCAGACGGTGAATCTCGTGCTCGTCGGTAAACGGCGACGCCTTCTGCGCCTTGCCTTCGGCTTTGCGCAGGAACGGAAAGGCAAACTGCAGCTGCCGCAGTCGAGGTTTTGCCGGTTGAGGAGCTTGCGCTGATTGCTTCGGCGTGTGCTTTGTTGTCATGGGTCAGGCTTATTCAGAGAATCCGAAGCCGATCGCTCTCAACGTCGGTTTCGATTGAGGTCATGTCTGAGATTGCGTGTGCCGAGGGCAGAAATGTCCCGCTTTTTATGGGACATATTCAGAAGTGGCGTGAATCACATCGTCCGCACAATCGGCACGGAAGAAACTAATCGCCAAACAGCGCGGCGTCCATCCTGCCTGCCTGAAATTGACAAATCTTTTCAATGGAGCCGAGACGGTACGCGGGCAATTCGCGCCCGGATCTCGATGAGCCTGGAGTTCAGTGATTGATGCGCAAGCACTTGAGACGTGCGTGTTTGATTAGGCAAACGAAAGGCCACTGCCCGTAAGGGCAGCGGCCTTTTGCAAACAGGTGGTATCTATGCCACCTGTTTGGCTTCTTAACGCTTCCTGTTATTGACCGGCAGCCGGCGATTTCACACTCGGTGTCGCCAGCGTATTGTTAGTCGCGGGAGCCGGCGTATCCGCCGGTGCGCCACTGTTAGCGGCCGGCAGGCCCGAGTTCGGCTTTCTCGTCATTGCACCGCTATCCGAATTACCGGAACCCGGCGTGCCGTAGCTATTCGTCGCGCGGTTCATCTGATTCGACGGGCTAGCCGTGCTGCCGTTCGACGAACCGGCGCCGCCTGCACCGCCCGCGCCGCCGGCAGATTGTGCATAAGCGGCGCCCGACAGCGCGAGTGCGGCAGCGGCAGCGATCAATATGCGGGATGCGTTCTTCATGATCCGTCCTCCTTAATTGAATTGAATTTCGACGCAAACAAACGCTGTTTGCTTAACGACGAAGACGAGCAACCGCCGTGCCGCGTATTTCGATCTGCATACCTTCCCTATTTTCTCCGACGTTGAATGCACGTTGATGCACGTTTACATTCCGGATTGTGCACGATAACATGCGCCCATGAACGACAACATTCCCCTTGCACGGCGAGACGAAATTGCTCATCGGCTCGCTCAGGGCCAGCCGGTCGTAGCGGCCACGCTCGCTGTCGAATTCAATATTTCAGAAGACGCGATTCGCCGGGATCTACGTGCGCTTGCGGCCGAGGGGCTGTGCCGCCGGGTCTATGGAGGCGCGTTGCCCATCACGCCCGCGACCGCCCCGATGACAGCGAGGATGGTCGAAGCGCGTGAACGAAAAATGGCGTTGGCTCGCGCAGCAGTGCGGCTTATCGAGCCACGCGAACTTCTGTTTCTCGACAGCGGCAGCACGAATCTCGCGCTTGTCGAGGTGTTGCCGGAGGAAAGCGAGCTGAGCGTCGCCACCAATTCCATCGATATCGCCGCTGCCGTCCTTCACCGCGGCGATCTGCAACTCATCATGATAGGAGGCGCAGTCGATGCGGCAGTCGGAGGGTGCGTCGATGCCGGCGCGGTGCAGAGCGTCGAGCAGATGAATATCGACCGATGCTTCCTCGGCTCGTGCGCGATATCGCCAAAAGGCGGTATCAGTGCCTTCAATCTCGCCGACGCCACGTTCAAGCGCGCTGTCCTCGCGGCAAGCGCGCATAGCGCGGTGCTGGCGACCACCGATAAATTCTCCGCTCGTGCGTCTCATCGGGTCGCAGCCATGGCGGCGATCGAATGCGTCGTCGTCGAACACGATTTGCCTCGTGCAGAGCGCGCGTTTCTCTCCAAGGCTGGGCCAAAGGTCCTGGCTGCATTGCCGGCCGGTTTTTAGGTACACGGTAAAGCCCAATGGGAACCGACAATGTCCATATCGAGTGAGATGAATTCGAATCAGCCGGCCGCCCGATTCGCTACCCGCCTTGCGTTCCTTGTAGCCGGTTTCGGTGTTGCGTGCTGGGCGCCACTCGTGCCATTCGCGAAGGATCGGCTTGGCGCGAGTGACGGGCTGCTTGGCATGCTGTTGCTTTGCCTGGGCTTAGGGTCGGTGATTGCGATGGTATTCACCGGTGCGCTCAGCGCGCGATATGGCAGCAAGCCCGTCATTGCAGCAGGAGGGATCGGGCTAGCTGTAGTTCTCCCGTTGTTGACGCTGGTGAGTACGCCGCTTACGCTGGCCCTCGCCTTGCTTGCGTTCGGCGCGTGTCTCGGCTCGCTCGATGTCGCCATGAACGTCCACGCAGTCGAAGTCGAACGCATGGAAGCGCGCCCGTTGATGTCGGGTTTTCACGCGCTATTCAGCGTCGGTGGATTCTTCGGCTCGACGTTGATGACATTTCTGCTTTCGATGCAGATGGGAACACTTGCCAGCACCGTGCCCTGTGCTGTCCTGATGTTCGCCGCAATCGTGATCGCGCAACCGCGGCTGCTCGATACGACCCAGCAGAATGACGCCCCGCTGTTTGCCATCCCGCGTGGAGTCGTTCTGTTGCTGGCGGCACTTGCGGCCATCACGTTTCTCGTTGAAGGTGCGCTGCTCGACTGGAGCGCGTTGCTCATTACCGGCAAAGGGCTCGTCGATGCAGCGCGCGGCGGAATGGGCTATATGCTGTTCTCGATAGCGATGACAGTGGGCCGTTTGTGCGGCGATGCAATAACGGCACGCGTTGGCGATCGCATGGTGATGTTCTGGGGCGGCGTTGTCGCCACGGTCGGTTTCGTTGTCTTGCTGATCGCAACGATACCTGTCGCTGCAATGTCCGGTTTCCTGCTGATCGGCCTCGGCGCTTCCAATGTGGTGCCCGTACTGTTTCGCAAGGCGGGCGCGCAGCGCGTGATGCCATCTGCGCTTGCCGTCGCGGCGATCACGACTACCGGCTATGCCGGAAATCTCCTGGGCCCGGCAGGCGTGGGCTTCGTCGCCAATCATGTCGGCTTGCCCGGTGCGTTCTGGATATTGGCCGCGCTGCTCCTTCTCGTTCCTTGCTGCGCACGGTCGGTGACAAGCAGGCGGGCGATCTCTTCCGGGGCCAGCTAGGCCATCTGGCTAATCGTCCTGCGAAACCTGTGCAAGGACAGCGCAAACAGCGTTGCGCCGATCGCGATCAATGCGCAGAACGGTCTCCACACCATGTCGATCCCAGCGCCCCGGTAAAGGATGGCCTGCCCCAGTTCGACGAAATGTGTGGTGGGCGCCGCGAGCATCACGTCACGCACGATTTGCGGCATGCTTTCCCGCGGCGTTATGCTGCCCGAGAGCATCTGCATGGGCAACAGCACGAGCACGATCAGCATACCGAACTGCGGCATGCTGCGTGCGAGCGTCGCCAGGAAAATACCCATCGACGTGGTCGCGAACAGATGCAGCGCGGCGCCCAGCATGAACAGCGCGACCGATCCCTCGACCGGCACGTGCAGCACGCCGCGTACGACGAACGTCAGCGAAAACGCCGCCGCGATCATTACCACGAGCCCCATCGACCAGACCTTCGAAAGCATGATTTCCACTGGCGTGACGGGCATGACGAGCAAATGCTCGACGGTGCCGTGTTCGCGCTCCCGGATCAACGCCGCGCCCGTGAGAATGATCGACAGCATCGTGACGCTGTTGATCACTTCCATCAGCGCGCCGAACCGCACATGTTCGAGATTCGGGTTGAAGCGCATGTGCATGGCGATATCGACAGGCAGCGTCGCAGTGGCACGATAGCGCCGTGCGAATGCATCAACCTCGCCGCTCACGATCTGCTGCACGTACCCGCTTCCGGTGAAGGCTTGACTCATCCGCGTCGCGTCGACATTCAGCTGGATGACGGCGCGGCGGCCCGCGAGGATATCGCGCTGGAAGTTCGGCGGAATGTCGAGCGCGAACGTATAGGTGCCGGTATCGAGGCCGCGGTCGACTTCCGATGCCGATATCAGCGCGGGCGTTCCGAACTGCGGCGGGAAGAACGCCTCGACGATACGCGCCGAAAGGGGCGATGCGTCTTCGTCCACCACCGCGATCGGCGCCTTGTGTAGCGTATCGGGCTGCGCCGTGGCGGCGGAGTAGATCGAGACGGTAAATGTGTAGACGATCAACACGAGCATGATCGAGTCGCGCCGCAGGCTCCACAGTTCCTTGATGCCGAGCCGGTAGATGTTCGAAAGTCGCTGCACGATCACGTCTCCTGCTTGCGTAGCATCGCCATGGCCATGCCCATCACCACCGGTATCGTGATCAGCAGCGGCCAGAACTGCGACTGCAGCTCCTCGAAACCGAGCGCCTTGTTGAACACGCCGCGGCTGATCGTGAACATATAAGTGGCGGGATAAATCCGCCCGATCAACCGCCCGCTGCCTTCCATCGAAGAGAGCGGATTAATGAGGCCCGCGAACTGGATCGTCGGCACCATCGTGCCGATGATGGTCAGAAAAATGGCCGCAATCTGGCTGCGCGTGAACGTCGATGCAAGAAGCCCCAGACCCGTCGCCACGATGCTGAAGACAAGCACGGCTGCGAGCAGCGTGATGAAGCTGCCCTTCACCGGAACGCCGAATGCGAATCTCGCCATCACGGTCATCAGCAGGAAATTGACGAGCGCAAGCAACACATACGGCACCTGCTTGCCAAGCAGAAATTCGGCGCGAGTGACCGGCGTGACGTACAGGTTCACGATCGAGCCCAGCTCGCGTTCGCGCACGACCGCGAGTGCAGTCAGCATCGCGGGCAACATCAGCAGCAACATTGGAATGATGGCGGGCACCATGGCGGGAAGACTTTTCACGTCGGGGTTGTAGCGAAACCGCGTTTCGATGTCGAGCCGGGCTGCAGGGGCCACGCCGAGCCGGTACTGCGCTTGATCGGCAAGCCAGGCGGCGTGCATCCCTTGCACGTAACCGCGAATCGTCTCCGCTCGCTGCGGCATTGCACCGTCGACCCAGACGCCGATCTCTACGTGTCTGCCGCGCTGCACGTCGCGTGCGAAGTCGGGTGGTATCTCGATTGCGAGCGAAAGCTCGCCGTTGCGCATGCGCCGGTCGAGGTCTTCATAACCGGCGAGCGGCGCCTGCTCGATGAAGTAGCGCGAGCCCGAGATGTTCAGCTCGTAGTTCCGGCTCAGCTCGGTCTGGTCGCGGTCGAGCATGGCGAAACTGAGGTTCTCGACGTCCATATTGATACCGAAACCCATCACGAACATCAGCACGAGCGAACCCAGCAGCGCCAGCGTTGCGCGCACCGGATCGCGCCGCAGTTCCAACGCTTCGCGCCACACATAAGTGAACATTCGCGCCGGGCTGAAGCGGCGGGGGCGGGGCGTGCGGACTGCCCCTTCGCGCGGCGCCGCGATCGCTGTCGTCGACGACGCGGTGTCGAGCGCGGCCTCGCCGCTGGCTTCGGTCAGATAGCCGACGAACGCCGCTTCGAGCGTCGCGGCGCCGCGTGCGCGCACCAGTGCGGCGGGGGCGTCGCTGGCGAGCACCTTGCCGGCATGCATCAGCGAGATGCGATCGCAGCGCTCGGCTTCGTTCATGAAGTGCGTCGAGATGAAGATCGTCACCCGGTCCTGGCGGGCGAGGTCGATCATCAATTGCCAGAAGCTGTCGCGCGCGATTGGATCCACGCCCGAAGTCGGTTCGTCCAGAATCAGCATTTCGGGCTTGTGCACCATCGCCACGGCGAGCGACAAACGTTGCCTGACACCGAGCGAGAGATTCATGGGCAGCGCGTCGAGCACGTCCGCGAGACCGAAGCGGTTGACCATTTCGTCGACGCGCGCGGGAATCTCATGTTCGTTCACATGGAAAAGGCGCGCGTGAAGCACGAGGTTCTGGCGCACGGTGAGTTCGCTATACAGCGAGAACGCTTGTGACATGTAGCCAACGCGCCTGCGTGTGTCGATGTCTTGGGGATCCACGGCGCGGCCGAACAGCATGGCGGAGCCTTCGGTTGCAGGCAGCAGGCCGGTCAGCATTTTCATCGTGGTCGACTTGCCGCAACCATTGGAGCCGAGGAAGCCAAAGATTTCGCCTCTGCGGATGCGAAAGCTCACGTGGTCGACTGCGACGAAGTCGCCGAAACGCATCGTCAGATCGTGGGCCTCGATGGCGATGTCCGCTTCGTCGACCGCTTCGAGCGGAGCGATCTGCACGGCGCGGTGACCGCGTCGCCTCGCCTCGGGAAGCAGCGCAATGAACGCTGCTTCGAGCGTTTTACAGCCCGTTTGCTCGAGAAGCGCGGTGGGCGTGTTCGTCGCGAGCACGCGGCCGGCGTCGAGCGCGACGAGCCAGTCGAAGCGCTGTGCTTCGTCCATATAGGCGGTGGCGACAATCACGCTCATCGCGGGCCGCGCTTCGCGAATGCGCGCGATCAGGTTCCAAAACTGCATGCGCGCGAGTGGATCGACACCCGTGGTCGGCTCGTCGAGAATCAGCAGGTCGGGGTCGTGAATCAGCGCGCAGCACAGCGCGAGCTTCTGTTTCATGCCGCCGGAAAGCTTGCCTGCCGGGCGCGCCAGAAACGGATCGAGCCCCGTGCGGTGCGTCAGGTCCTCGATGCGGCGGCGGCGTTCCGCTGCGTCGTGGCCGAAGAGCCGCGCGAAGAACTGCAGGTTCTCTTCGACCGACAGCGTGGGGTACAGATTCTTCCCGAGGCCTTGCGGCATGTACGCGATGCGCGGGCAGACCCGGTTGCGGTGACTCGCCGACGCCATGTCGCCGCCCAATGCCTTGACCGTCCCGTGCTGCACCTTGCGGGCGCCCGAGGCCAGCGCGAGCAGGCTCGACTTGCCCACGCCGTCCGGTCCGATCAGACCCACCATGCGACCTGCCGGAATGTCGAGCGTAACGCCATCGAGCGCGAGCGTCTGGCGATAGCGCAGGGTCACGTCGTGCAGACGCACGACGGGTGCGCCGCTCGCGTCGCCGCTGCGTAGACCGTTTGCGGTGCATGGCAGCGTCGCGTTCACTGCGGCACCCGGATCGACAGTTTTGCCGGCCATGCGACGCGCGAGTCGAGCCGGACCCATGCGACGCCCGGCAATCCGGTCTTGACGAGTTTCAGATGCTGCAGGAGCAGCTCGCGGCTGATCCGCGCTTTGACGCGAAACATCAGCTTCTGACGCTCGCTCGCGGTTTCGACAGTCTTCGGCGTGAACTGCGCGGTGCTCGCAACGAAGGAGACCGCAGCCGGAATCACGTAGTTGGGCGCGGCGTCGAGCACTATCCGCACTTCGGCACCGAGCGCGACCTTGCCGGCTACCGTCTCAGGCAAAAAGAAGGTCATGTAGACGTCGGAGAGGTCGATCATATTGAGGACCGTTCCGCCGGCTGCGAGCACTTCGCCCGGTTCCGCCACGCGGTACTGCACGCGGCCGTCGCGCGGCGCGGTGAGTTCGCTGTCGACGATATCGGCATTGACCCGCGCGACGGTGGCCTGAGCGGCCACCACCATCGAACGCGCGGCAACAAGCTGCGCGCGTGCCGCGTCGATCGCGGCCGCCGCAGTGGCGACCTGTGCGTTGGCGGCGTTGACGGCGGCCTCGGTGCTGCGCATCCGGGCGCGGTCGTCGTCGAGTTCCTGCATCGACGAAGCGCCTTCGCGCGATAGCGTTTCCGAGCGCGCGAGCTTGCGCTGCGCGGCGTCGCGTTCGGCTTCGCGCTGCGTCACGAGCGCCTGAGCGGCGGCCTTGTCGCTCACACGCTGCGCGACCTGAGCCTCGACGCTCGCTGCGTTGTTGATGGCTTGCTGATGCTGCGCGCGCGCTTCGTCGAGTTGTGCCTCGAGCACGGTGACCTGCATTTTGGCGAGTGGTTGGCCCGCCTTCACGAAGTCGCCTTCGTCCACATAGATGGCATCGACCCGGCCGGCCAGCTTCGTCGCCACGTCGATTTCGGTTGCTTCGACGCGGCCGTTGCCGCTCGCGAATGCGTCGCCCGGGCCGTCGGCGTGCAGCCGCGTCCACGCAAAATAGCCGGAGGCCGCCACGATCAGCAGCGCCGCGACGGCGATCAGTTTTTTTGTTGTGGCTGCAACGTTCATTGCGGCGCGCCCCGTAATGTTGAATGGTCCGGTACCGCAGGCGAGTGGTCGGCCGATGGGGCGTGTTCCAGATTGCCGCCGAGCGCCGCATACAGCGCGACCCGGCTCGACAGCAGGGCCCTGCGGGTCTGCACGAGCGCTTGTTGCGCGTCGAGCAGATCGCGCTGCGCGTCGAGTACTTCGAGAAACGGCGTGGCGCCGCTGTCGTACCGCAGCCGCGCGAGCCTCGCGCGTTCGGTCTGCGCGTCGAGTGTCGCGCGCGCGGATTGAACCTGGTCGGCGAGCCATTCGCGCGCCGACAACGCATCGGCCACATCGCGAAACGCGGACTGGATGCTTTTCTCATACTGCGCAACCGCCTCTTTCTGGCGTGCCTGTTCGAGATGCAGATTGCTGCTGTTGCGTCCCGCGTCGAAGATCGGCATCGAGACGCTTGGCAGAAAGATCCATGTGCCGGTATTTGCCGCGAACAGATCCTGAAGGGCGGTACTGCTGCTGCCGAGTGCGCCGGTCAGCGTGATGCGCGGGAAGAACGCGGCGCGCGCTGCGCCGATGTTCGCATTGGCCGCGCGCAACTGGTGTTCGGCCGCGACGATGTCAGGGCGATTCTCGAGCAGTTGCGACGGCAGACCGGCGCCGAGATCGGCGCGAACGCTGAGGTCGTCGAGTTCCGATGGCAGCGACAGGGTTGCCGGTGCGCCGACCAGCACGTCGAGCGCGTGAGCATCGGTGGCGCGCTGCTGTTGCAGTTGCGCGGCGAGCGTGCGCGCTTGTTCGAGCAGGATCTGCGACTGCATCAGGTCGAGCCTCGACGTTGCGCCGACCTCGAAGCGGCGCCGGAAGATGCGCAGGGATTCCGTGCGCGTCGTAATTGTCTGGCGCGCGATGGCAATGCGCTCGTCGAGTTCGCGCAGCAAAAGGTAACTGTCGGCGACCTGCGCGATCAGCGTCAGGGTAGCGGCGCGTTGCGATGCGTCGCTAGCCAGAAAGTTTTCGAGCGCGGCGTCCTTCAGGTTGCGCACGCGTCCCCAAAAATCGAGTTCCCAGTTGCTTTCTGTCAGGCTCACGCTATAGCCTGCGCCGTCGATCGGCTGGGTGCCCAGGATACCGCCCGGCGTCCGGAAGCGAACATAGGACGCGCCCGCGTCGACGGTAGGGAATTGATCGGCGCGGCGTATGCCGTATGCGGCGCGCGCCTCTTCGACACGCTGCACGGCAATGCGCAGGTCGCGGTTATGCGCGAGCGCCTGCGCGATCAGCGCCTGAAGCTGCGGGTCCGGGAAGTAGTCGCGCCAGGTCACGTCGGCGGCGGTGGTGTGACCCGCGTCCGGTGCGTCGGCAGGCCACGAGGTTGCGACCGGCAATGCGGGCCGTTCGTAGTGTGGCGCGAGCGACAGGCAAGCCGATAGCGACAGCGCGAGCGCCAGGACGGCCGCACGCAGCCGATAGGCGTACTGCTTCAGGCGTTCGCTGGGAGCGGCATCGTTATGCATGGCATGGCTGCGGATAGATTATTCGCACCGCCGCGCCGAGGCACGAGCGGTAATGCGTTTGGCAGGCGCGTGGCGACGAGCAGGGCCCCTGGTCTTTATAGCCGCATGCAGGCTACGTATCGTTGATGCAAGTCAACGGGCCGACCGGCCAGCAGGAGCTGATGCGGGTTCTGGATAAAGCCGACGCGCGAACGTCTGTGGGGAGGGGAGGCCGGTTTCCGAAAGTGACCGATCACTGCTTCATGATGTCGGCGCAGGCGGCTAGAGGCAGGAATTCAACGCTGGTGAGAAAGCCCGCGACCGAATCTCCTAACCATAGGAAGATGCGGTCACGAGCAAACGTAGAAAAGCACGTCCAACGGGTGCCCCGCGCACCCGCCTGGCGCTAAATTGGCTAGATGGCCATCCGGAACATCGAGACCGCGGAATTCAGATCGCTCGCCTGCGACTCCAGCGAACTTGCGGCCGCAGCGGCCTGCTCAACCAACGCGGCATTCTGCTGCGTGGTTTCATCCATTTGCGATACCGCCTGGTTGACCTGGCCAATCCCCTTGGTCTGCTCCTCGGATGCGGCCGTGATCTCCGCCATGATGTCGGTCACGCGCCGGATTTCGTGGGTGATTTCGCCCATCTTTGCACCGGCTTCGCGCACGTAACCCGCGCCCGCCTGAACGCGCTCGACCGAGTCATTGATCAATTCCTTTATTTCCTTCGATGCGCTCGACGAGCGCTGCGCGAGCGAACGCACTTCTGACGCCACGACCGCAAAACCTCGCCCTTGCTCGCCCGCGCGCGCGGCTTCGACGGCCGCGTTCAGAGCGAGAATATTCGTCTGGAACGCGATGCTCTCGATGATGCCGACGATGTCAGCGATCTTGTCCGAACTCTCATTGATGCCCTTCATGGTTTCGACCACCCGTGACACCGCCATACCGCCCTGCTCGGCGACGGCGACCGCCTGCGAGGCGAGCTGGTTGGCCTGGCGGGCATTGTCGGCGTTCTGCGTGACGGTCGACGTCAGCTGTTCCATGCTGGCCGCTGTTTGCTGCAGCGAAGCCGCTTGTTGCTCGGTGCGCTGCGAGAGGTCCTGGTTTCCCGCCGCGATCTGGTGAGTCGCGGTAGCGATCGAGTGGGCCGACACCTTGATCGTGCCAATCGTTTGCGCAAGTTGCGTCTGCATGCGTTTGATCGAGAACAGGAGGCTCGACTTGTCATCCGGCGCTGTCGTCACCGCCGCAGTCAGGTCGTTATCGGCGATCCGGTTGGCGATCGCGGCTGCGTATGCGGGCTCGCCGCCGAGCGAGCGCAGGATGCCGCGATTGAGCAGCACGACAATGGACGACAGAGCGCCCGCGAGCACCACCAGGATGCCTAGGCTCCGGTACAGCGACGAACGGAACGCCGCGTCGATGTCGTCGACATAGAGACCGGTGGTAACGATCCAATCCCAGGGCTGGTACGCCGCGGCGTAGATGATCTTTGGCGACGCTTCGGTTGCTCCCGGTTTAGGAAATTCGAAGCCAACAAATCCCTTACCGTCGCGCTTGATGGCGGAGACGATGTCCCGGTAGAAGTAGACATTGTTCCGGTCCTTGACGTCACCGACAAACTTGCCGATCGACGCCGGCTGGATCGGGTGCATCAAAATCGTCGGGTTCGAGTTGAGCACGACGAAGTAGCCCTCTTCGCCGTACCGCATGTTGCGGATGCTATCCATCGCATGTCGCTGGGCTTCCGCCACAGGCATGCTGCCGGAGTTGGCCTGGTCGCCAAAATTCCTGACCACGCTGAGCGCGATTTCCGATGCGTGTATCAGTTCGTCTTTACGCTCGGCGAGGCGTATGTCGCGCGTTTCGTAAGCGTTGTAGACCGATATGCCGGCTAGGCAGAGCACGCCCAGAATCAGCGGCAGCCACAGCTTTTGAGCAAAGGACAGCTTCATATTACAGAACCCCATTCGTGTAAGCGTCACGGCCTGTCTGTTCTTCTGAACGCGCTTCCGGAACCATGTGTGCCAAGTAACAGGTAAACGGCTTCGTTCCCAAAATCTGAAGGGCCGCTACGGGTCTCGTTGCTTCCGGCGTGGACTGGATCTGCTCTCGATCGAAGCAACGAGAAAGTTGGGAAAGGTATTTGAAAATTCGTTTACCAGACGAATCGATGTTGTCTCGACGCATAGCCACGTCGCCACAAGACCCCGGGCATGCTCCGTGCAACCTTATTGGCGTTGGACGCAAGGCCATGCTTATTCGACCCGCATCGATATGGACGCCATCCACAACAAAGCTCGCCCGGCAGCGCCGCCGTCAGGGGAACCCGCCTTCACCGGCTTCGTGCGGGTGCGCGGCGCTCGCGAACACAATCTGAAAAATATCGATGTGCAGATACCGCGTGATGCGCTGGTCGTCTTTACGGGGGTGTCCGGATCGGGCAAATCGTCGCTGGCATTCGGCACCTTGTACGCCGAAGCGCAGCGGCGCTATTTCGAATCGGTCGCGCCGTATGCCCGGCGTCTGATCGAGCAGGTCGGCGTGCCCGAAGTGGACGCCATCGAAGGCCTGCCGCCCGCCGTTGCGCTACAGCAGCAGCGCGGCACGCCGAGCGCGCGCTCGACGGTCGGCAGCGTAACCACGCTGTCGAGTCTCGTGCGCATGCTTTATTCGCGTACGGGCGACTACCCGCCGAAGCAGCCCATGCTGTTCGCCGAGGATTTCTCGCCGAACACGGTGCAAGGCGCCTGTCCGACTTGCCACGGACTTGGCCGTGTGTACGAGGTCACCGAAACATCGATGGTGCCGGACGATTCGCTGAGCATTCGCGAGCGCGCAATCGCCGCATGGCCTCCCGCGTGGCACGGACAAAACCTGCGCGACATTCTGGTGACCCTTGGCTACGACGTCGATAAACCGTGGCGCGATCTGCCAAAGAAAGACCGCGACTGGATTCTCTTCACCGACGAACAGCCGACCGTGCCCGTCTACGCCGGACTCACGCCGAAAGAAACGCGTGCCGCGCTCAAGCGCAAGGACGAGCCAAGCTACCAGGGCACATTTACCGGTGCACGCCGCTATGTGCTGCACACGTTCGCGAACACGCAAAGCGCGCTGATGAAAAAACGCGTGTCGCAATTCATGATCGGCAGCGTCTGTCCAGCCTGTCACGGCAAGCGGCTCAAGAAGGAAGCGCTGTCGGTGAAATTCGCCGGGCTCGATATCGGCGCGTTCGCCCAGTTGCCGCTAGCCAGACTTGCCGAGATGCTCGAACCGATCGCGCGCGGCAAATGGCCCGAGCCGGATGCCGCTCATTCGGGAAAAGACGCCGGCAAAGGCAGCGTGCTCAGCAGGAGCGCCATGCGCGATGCCGTCGATAAACGGATCGCTGCAGGCGGGTCCGCGCATAAAGCCTCGCCCGATGTGCGGCGTACGCCGAACCTGTCCGAGGAAAAACGCGTCGCCGCGCAACGCATTGCAGCCGAGTTGCTCGAACGCCTGACCACTCTGGTCGATCTGGGCCTCGGCTACCTCGCGCTGGAGCGCAGTACGCCCACACTGTCATCCGGCGAACTGCAGCGTTTGCGGCTCGCCACGCAGTTGTCGTCGCAGTTGTTCGGTGTCGTGTATGTGCTCGACGAGCCATCGGCCGGCCTGCACCCCGCAGATGGTGAAGCGCTCTTCGGCGCGCTGCAGAGCCTGAAGACCGCGGGAAATTCGCTGTTTGTCGTCGAACACGATCTGCAGATGATGCGGCGCGCCGACTGGCTCGTCGATGTCGGTCCCGCGGCCGGCGAAGCCGGCGGCCATGTGGTCTATAGCGGACCGCCGGCTGGCCTCGCGAATGTCGAAGCGTCACATACCCGCCGACATCTGTTCGCGCCGCCCGTGCCCGTTGCGCGCACGACGCGCGAACCGGCCGGCTGGCTGAGGCTCGTCGGCATCACGCGCAATAATCTGCATGGACTGGACGCCGCGTTTCCGCTCGGCTGTCTGACTGCCGTCACGGGCGTGTCGGGCTCGGGCAAATCGAGCCTCGTGAGCCAGGCATTGCCGGAACTGGTCGCTAGCCACCTTGGACGCGCCTTCGAAAAACCGGACGACGACGAGCAGGATCCGTTGCTCGCGGGCTCGAGCGCGCCGACCGGCGGCCGCATTGCCGAGGGCATGGACGCGCTGCGCCGCCTCGTGCGCGTCGATCAGAAACCGATCGGCCGCACGCCGCGTTCCAATCTCGCCACCTACACGGGCCTCTTCGACCACGTGCGCAAGCTGTTCGCCGACACGCCCCTGGCTCGCAAGCGTCGCTATGGCGCGGGCCGCTTCTCCTTCAATGCGGCGCAAGGCCGTTGCCCGACGTGTGAAGGCGAAGGCTTCGTCAGCGTCGAACTTCTGTTCCTGCCAAGCGTCTATGCGCCGTGCTCGACCTGTGGCGGCACGCGCTACAACACACAGACGCTGGAAGTCACATGGCGCGATAAGAACATCGCGGAGGTGCTCGGCTTGACCGTCGATGCGGCCTGCGATTTCTTCGCCGACGAAGCCAGCGTGATGCGCGCACTGAACGTGCTGCGTGACATCGGCCTCGGCTATCTGCGGCTCGGTCAACCTGCCACCGAATTGTCCGGTGGCGAAGCTCAGCGCATCAAGCTCGCCACGGAACTGCAACGCGCGCAACGCGGCGACACGCTGTATATCCTCGACGAACCCACCACGGGCCTGCATCCCGCCGACGTCGACCGGCTGATGGTGCAACTGCAGGGACTGGTCGATGCCGGCAATACCGTCGTCGTCGTGGAGCACGACATGCGGGTCGCCGCACAAAGCGACTGGGTTGTCGACGTCGGCCCGGGCGCCGGCGGTGCCGGCGGCAAGATCGTGGCGAGCGGTACGCCGGCCCAGGTTGTGCGCGTGAAGGAAAGCCGCACCGCGGCGTATTTGAGGCAGCACCTCGCAGTATGAATGATGCAAGTACGCACGCTAGCGTGCGCCGCGCTCTTCTTTCTGAAGGAAGCCCGGCACATGGGTCTGTCCGTGTCCGCGGATTTTTGATAGAACGCCAAGCAGTAAGCCATGGCGTGCCGTGTTCAGTGCTTCTCGAATCTGCGGAGCGCTTCAGGCGTGATCGGCGTGAAGAAGTTGATGAGGTTGCCGTCCGGATCGCGAAACAGCAGCGAACGGTTGCCCCAAGGCTGGGTCGTCGGCGGCTGCACAATATCGGCCGACATCGCGAGCAACTTCCTGTGTTCGTCGTCGGCATCCTGTACGCGGAATTCGATGATGACCGAGCGATTGCTCGCCGGTGTCGCCGCTGCGCCGAAGAACTGATTCATCGTGCGGGTGGTACCGATCGCCAACGTGCAGGACGGCGACGCGAGTTCGGCGAATTCGTCGGTAAGCCACGCGGCCGTCAGCCCAAGTTCTTCATAGAAGCGCACGAGCCCTTTGATGTCGTCTGTAATAATACGGGTTGAGACGAAGTCCATTTTTCTCCCTCATGTGATTGCATCGTGCGCCGGATGGTGCGCGACGTCATGGACATCCTACAAAGGTGCTGCTGCCAGCATACTGTCAGCAGCGAACGCATGCGTCGATCCGACCGGCTGTTTCAGCTCATCCAGATTTTGCGGCGCGCGCGACGCCCGGTCACCGCACGCACTATTGCCGCGGAACTGGAAGTGTCGATGCGTACCGTCTACCGCGACATCGCCGATCTGATGGCGCAGCGTGTGCCTATTCGCGGCGAGGCGGGAACCGGATACGTGCTCGATCGCCACTACGACATGCCGCCTTTGATGCTGACCGCCGAGGAACTGGAGGCCGCGGTGCTCGGGGCGCAATGGGTGGCACAGCGCAGCGACTCTGTGCTTTCCCGGGCTGCGAAGGACCTCGTCGCAAAGATCACCGCGGCGGTGCCCGAGCATCTCCGGCCATTTATCGCAGAACCGACGATCGGCCCGGTGGCGCCACTCGCTGTGTCGGCAGACGCGATCGACATGGGGCGCGTGCGACAGTGGATTCGCGAGGGACGCAAAATGCGCATCCGTTATTGCGACGAACGCAAGCGCATCAGCGAGCGTACGATCTGGCCGATCATGATCGGCTACGCGGACGCCGTGCGTCTGCTGGCTGCCTGGTGCGAACTGCGACAGGATTTTCGCCACTTCAGGACAGATCGGCTCATCAGCGCGGATTATCTCGATGAGCGCCACGGTGAACGAAGACTCGCTCTCGCCATGCGCTGGAAGCGTTATATGAAGGAGTCACGCGGGCTCGATCTGTCGGGGTAGCACGATTGCAGGAACACATGATCGCCTTTACTGCCTCGTCACTCTGACAAGCGACCAATCGTATCCGAGCGCCTTCACGCGTGCCTTCAGATCATCAAGCGTTGCCGGGGAAGGGTGTGCGGTTCGGGTCAGCACCCATAGGTAACGCCCCGACGGCTCGCCCACGATCGACCAGTCATAGTCATCATCGTGATCGAGTATCCAGTAGTCTCCGTAAAACGGACGGAAGAAAGATACTTTTAGTTTCGCATTCGTAGCGGGATCCGCAACTTTCGCTTTTCCGACCGATTGTTTGAACCCACCGGAATTGCCGGGTTTCCGGCCGCGGTTGACCACGTTGACCGTCCCGTCCGCGTTAAGCGAATAGTCTGCCGTGACTTCGTCCATGTCTTTTTCAAACGAGGCCTCATAGCGGAACTGCTCGTACCAACGGCCCATATACCTGCTCAGATCGACCGGTCTGGCCGGCTGTGGCACGTCACGATTACCGACCGGACCGGGGCGAGGAATGTATGCGCACGCGCCGAGAAGCATCGCCGTTCCCGTTAGCGCTAAAAGCAGATTCTTCTTTTGCATGGCGATTGCTCATCCGAATGAAAAAGACTTTTGGAACGGCAGCGAAGTGCTACGTACATTCCCCTGGCTACCGATATATCACTTTAGTTCACTTGAATGAGCCGTGCCGTAGCGCGGATATCGAACGCTACGTCGCGACGAAAGTAAGCCATGGAGACCATGCTGACACCAGGTGCCCGGCAGAGTTCAGCTGTTCCTGTCCACGGCTTCATGGAAGCATCCACTGCGATCCACGGCCTAACCACACACGGTCGGCGAGCCAGACAGCAATCAGCGTGACGCCCATCAGAGGAAAAACTATCCCGAGAACCACGAGGCCAAGTTTCCAGCCGCGCATCGGTACCGTCGTGCGGTCGCGCGCCGGCGCGCCGAGCTTGCCCGCCGGCCGGCGCTTCCACCACATCACGAAGCCCGTCGCAGCGAGCGCCGCGAGTCCAAGAGAAATCGCCGAACATACGATCTGGTTCGCCACGCCGAAATAGCGGCCCATATGCAGTGAGGTGCCGTACGACACCGCCTTGCCCACCGCGCCATAGTCTCCGTAGCGGATGTCCTTCAGGACTTTGCCGCTGTACTGGTCGACATAAATCGTGCGTTCCAGCTTCGGATCGGCCGGAAAGTACGACACCGTATAGACGCCGTTCGCGGCAGCGGGCAGCGCGACATCGTAGCCATCGGCGAGACCGAGCCCGCGCATCTGCGCGACGATGCGATCGAGCGGCAATGCTGCCGCAGCGGCATCGTGCGACTCAGGTACGTGCGTCGCGCCTGCGGCCCACGGCACTTGCGGCAACGGCAGATCGTCCATCGTCATGCCGGGCATCGCATCCATGCCGCTCGTCGGCGACGCATGCATCGCATGCTCGTCCACATCGGCCGCGCGAGTGTCGGTACGCCGCGCGGGCTGGCCGCCGGGCGGCCTCGACTGCAACGGCAATCCGCCCCACGATCCTGGCGGCGAGCCGAGTTTGGCACTCGTGGCAAGCGCCTTGAACTGCTTACCCCATGAGCCGGTCCACGGCAGGCCGGTCACGACAAACGCCAGCGCACCGACCGCGAGCCAGATGCCGAGCGCCGCATGCACGCTTTTCCACAACGGCCGCCCGCGCAGCGAAAGGCGCGGCATGAGCGCCGCGCGCAATGTGGTGCCTGCGTGCGGCCACCACAATGCGACACCCGTGCCGATCATCACGAGCGTCCAGCATGCGACCAGTTCCATCAGCAGCTCGCCCGGTTTGCCGAGCAGCAGCTTGCGGTGAATCATCCGGTCGACCTGCATGAAGCGTCGCTCGACGCTCAGTGTGCCGAGCACCGAGCCGTCATAGGGATTCACGTAAACGCTTTGCCGGTCGCCGTTTGGCAGCCGGAAAATAAACTCCGCGCTGCGGTCCGCTCGCGACGAGATGCGTGCGGTCGTCGCGACCGAGCCCGCCGGCAGCGCACGGCGCGCGTTCGCGAGCAACACGTCTTCGTCGAGGCGTGCGACGTTGCGCGGCTCGACCACGAGCCGGTGCGGATAAAGCAGCGGCTCGATCTGCGGCTGGAAGCAATACAGCGTACCGGTAATCGCGAGCACGACGAGAAACGGCATCACGAAGAGGCCTGCATAGAAATGCCAGCGCCATAGCGTGCGATAACTGCGGCTCGATGCGCTCGCGCCAGCCGGCGCGGGACGATGTTCGATTGCTGCGGTGGACATGCGCTTAGCCTCCTTCACAGATGGAGCCGGCCTTCGACGTAGAAGGTGCGGCCCGGATACGGGTGATAGACGAAATAACGCGAGTCGAAGAGGTTGTCGACGCCGACGCCGATTTCGCTCTGCTTCGTCGGCCGGAACGTGAACTTCGCATCCGCGACCACATACGTGCTGGTGCCGCCGAACACATCCGGATTCGTATCCGTGTTGGTCAGCGTGTTGTACTGCCGGCCGGAATAGCGCACCGCGAGCGTCAAGGCCGAGCGCGCGTCGAAGCGATACGTCGTGGCGACGTTCGCGCGCCATAGCGGAATGCGGTAGAAGTACTTGCCCACCGTCGCCGGGTTCTGCGCGTTTTCCAGAATCTTCGACTGCGTGTACGCGGCATTCGCAATCAGGTCGAGACCGTGCACGAGCACGTCCTGCCCCTGATAGCTGACTTCGGCGCCGCGCGAGCGCACCTTGCCGATGTTCTGGAAATTCGTGACGTTCGGAATGACGGTCGTGTCGGTCTGGCTGAAGATCGTGTTTTTCACGTCGTCCTGAAACAGCGAGAATCTGAACACGCCGTTCCAGTGCGCCCACTCTGCCGTGAGTTCTTTCGAGAGGTCGTCCTCCGGCCGGAGGTTGGGGTTGTTGTTGATGATCGACGATCCGTTGATTTGCCCCTGGAACAGTTCGCCGACCGTCGGGAACCGGTACGCGCGAGCAATCGATGCGCGCAGCGTCAGATCGTCGGTGACGTCGAACGACAGCGACGCCTTCGGCGAGAAATGATGCTGATCGGCGTCCGCGTAAGGCAAGCGTGTTGCGCCAAGCGCCTGCGAGCCGTCGTACGCGCGCCAGTCCTCGTAACGCACGCCATAGACGAACTTCCAGCGCGGCAGGAAACCCCACGCATCCTGTGCGTACACGGCCTGCGTTTGCGTGCGGCCGCCGAACGCATTCGCGAAGCTGCCGGCCGCGCCGTCGCGCCAGGCCGCCGTGTTGTACGTTTCGTTATCCAGAAAGTAATTGTCGAAGTGGTAGCCGAACGCGAGCGTGTGATTCGACAGGCCAGCCTGCGGCGTTGCGGGTGTGTAGGTCGCTTTCAGGTCGAGCGTCTTCCAGCCCGTGCCGTCGCCGAACGTGACGATCCCAGGCCCGTTGCCCGGTCCGCCGGCACTCGCGGTGCGCGCGACGCTGTTGGTCACGTCGTAGTACGACGCGATCGCTTCGCCGTTCCAGCCCGTCGCGTTGTGCGTTTTCAACCATGCGCCATACAGCCAGTTCTCGCTGTTGCCGAGACTCGGCGCCAGCGCCGCGGCGGGAATGTTGTATTCGAATCCATTGATCGCCACGCTGCCGCTGTACACCGGGTTGCCGTTCGCGTCGCGCAGGAACGTCGTCGTTTCGCTGTTGTAGGTCTGATGCCAGTAACCGAGCGTAAAGCCGGCCTGCACGGTCGGCGTGAAGTCGTACTGCATCTTCAGCTTCAACTGGTCCTGGATCGTGCGCTCGATTCCTTCGCCGTTCACACCGAGCACCGCAGTCGGCGTATTGGTCTGGTTGTTGTAGAAGTACGCGCCGGTAACCGGTGTGTCGCCGGTTTTCGCGGGCGTCGTCGATTGCGCAAGCGTCGCGAACTGCAGCGGCTGGCTCGTGTTCTCGAGGTGATTCGCGCCGATGAAGAACGAAAACTTGCCGATCCGATCGCCGATCGTCGCGCTCGATTCGGTGCCGTTGAAGTTCTGGTTGACACCGTACAGGTCGAAGTGCTGCGTGAACGCCTTGACGTCCGCGCTCGCTTCGAATTTCTCGGGCATGCGCGTCGTGATCAGCACGGTCGCTCCGAGCGAGTTGCCCGGATACAGCGCTGAGAAAGGGCCGTAAATGACGTCGACCTGCTGGATCTCGTCGGGAAATACCATCGACCAGCGCGGCGGAAACGAGTAGCTGTTGCCAAGCAGATTCGACAGCAGCAGTCCGTCCGCGTAGACGAGACCTCTTGCGCTTTGCACGTTGCTCGTGCCGCGCACCGCGATAATCGAATTGAGGTCGCCGACGAAGCGCTTGCGCACCGCGAGATTCGGCAGATATTTCAACACGTCTTCGGTGTTGACCACATTCCAGTTTTCGAACTGTTCGCGCGTGATCGTTTCGGTCGACGCGGGCAGATTCGGATCGACGACCGGGCGATAACTGCCCGCGTTACTGGCAGTGACGTTGATTGCCGGCAGTTCGGTAACGGCGGGCCCGGTGCCGGCCGTGGCAGACGCGGTGGCAGACGCGGTGGCAGACGCGGCAGACGCCGCTGATGTGGCGACGGTGTCCGCCATGGCGGGCGACACCGCTAGCGTAAGCGGCAATAGGCCGATGACGGCGCGATGCATCGATGGTTGCGCGCCGCGACGGAGCCTTCGCAAAGCGAAGTACAACATCGGGTTATTTTCCTGTGCGTACGGGTGAACAGCCGCAATCGATCGCTGAGCGCGCGCCTTCGAGGCGCGCGCTTAGCTACGGCGTGCGGTACTGGACGACGATCAGGAAAAAACGGGAGGGGCGCGCGGACGCCCTGAGGGGAAAGCGCCGAGCGGTGTGAAGCGTGTGGAAAGCACGGTGGCGGCAACCACCACCGGCAGCAGAAGAACCGGTTCGACGGCCGGCGCAACAGGCGGCGGCGCAGCATGCGTGGCGAGCAGATCGCAGTAGCCGCACGCGGATAGGGGATCGCCGGCATGATGCGTCCCTGCGTCCGGCTGCGTGGCCGAACACAACGCGGCCAACGGTTCGCTCGCATGCGCCGATGCCACCAGCTGACTGATGACCGGCACGAAGACGACGAGGCAGATGGCAAGCATGCCAAGCCATGCGCTGAATCGTCGACGGGCGTGAAAGGTCATCGGGAAGTTGAATCCGGCATATCCGTTAGCGGGCGCAGTTTAACACCGCCGTGTAAGCATGTTAAACATTTCCGGCAACCGGTTGCACTGGCAAATCGTCACAACCCTTTTCTGAACAGGCCCAGCACGAGTTCCTCCACGCGCAGGAGCAGGTCGGCCGGCCGACCGGATTCTGGTTTCCCTGGTTTCGAAGGCCAACCTAGCAGGCGATGAAGTGAATCACGGCAATCGGGAATAAACCGGCGGCACAGGAAGTAATGCACCGTGAACCGTACAGGAGGCCGTCGGATACCCGTTCGGATCACCTGCTGTACCCGCTTACGAGGACTACATGTCATCCACTTTCCCAACTGATCCGGCACGTCGCCGTGCTTTGAAATGTCTCGCGTTCGGCGGTGCAGGGACGCTGTTCGTGCTGGCCGGCGGCGTACTCGCGCCCGTCGACATTGCTTTGGCTGCCGATCAAAAGCATCGGGCGGCCGCTACGGGAACCCCACTGTTCCTGCAGATCAGCGACACGCATATCGGCTTCAACAAAGAGGCCAATCCCGATGTCGCCGGCACGCTCGCGCAGACGATCGACTATGTAAACACCATGCCGGTCAAGCCGGCGCTGACGATTCACACGGGAGACATCACTCACCTGTCCAAGCCGCAACAGTTCGACGATGCCTCCCAGTTATTGGCGCGTCTGCGCATCCCCGAGCTGCATACCGTTCCGGGCGAACACGATGTCACGGACGGAACCGGCACGGAGTATTTCAATCGCTTCGGTCAGGCGTCTGCCAATAAGGGCTATTACAGCTTCGATCATCAGGGCGTGCACTTCGTCGCGCTGAATAACGTCATGAGCTTCAAACCGGAAGGCCTCGGCGCACTCGGTGACGATCAACTGGCCTGGCTGAAGGCGGATCTTGCGAGACGCTCATCGAGTACTCCGATCGTCGTTTTCGCCCATATGCCGTTGTGGACGATCTACCAGCCATGGGGCTGGGGCACCGGGGACGCGGACGAGGCAATGAGCTATCTGAAGCGTTTCGGCTCTGTTACGGTCCTGAACGGTCATATCCATCAAATCGTTTCGAAAGTGGAGGGCAACATCACCTTCCATACCGCGCGCTCGACCGCCTACCCTCAACCGACCGCCGGCAACGGACCGGGCCCCATGCCGCTGACCGTCCCTGCTGCGCAGCTTCGGAAAATGCTGGGCGTGACGGACGTGAGGATCGCGCTGACGCCTCCTCGCGCGACGCTGACCGATGCAACCCTCGCCTGAACCGCTACGCACAATCAGAGACAAGCGGACTGCATCGCCGGAATCACCCTTGATTTCCTAAGCATGCCTCACTGCCATCGATGATGTACCGATTGGCTGATGGCTGTGTTCGGCCGTGCCAAGCCTGGAGAAAAACGGATATGAGCAAGACTATTTCGAGTGTGTCCTTTAAGGTGGTTCTCGTCTCGGCGACACTCTGCGCCGCCTCGCATGCAGCGGCGGCCGGCGATCCGGCCGCGGGAAAAATTGCGTACGGAGCCTGCATGTCATGCCATTCGATCGAAGACAACGACATTGGACCTGCGCACCGCGGCGTCGTAGGACGCAAGGCGGGATCGGTACCGGGATACTCGTACTCCATTGCGCTGAAAAACTCGGGCATCGTCTGGACGCCCGAGATGATCGACCGTTGGCTGCAAGGCCCACAGAAGTTGGTTCCCGGAACGAAGATGTTTTTCTCGGTAGGGGACGCGAAGACTCGCGCGGATATCATCGCCTATCTCGCCACCCAGAAGTGATGATGCGCTATGCGACCGGCGTTCGCGTCGCGTGTGTCGACGCAAAGCAGGAAAGCGGCTTTGATGGTCGAATGTGCCGCGCGAGGCTGTTTCATCGGGCAACCTGTAAAATGGACATCCGCCTTGCACCGACGCGAATTTCATTCACTGTGTTTCGCGACCCACCATGTTCCGAAAAGCTGCATCCGCTCGCCAGGACTGGGTGATGCGCGCCGAGCCGACCGAGGGCATTGAGCGCATCGAAGCCTGGTTTCACGGCAAAGCCTATGCGTTGCATCGCCACGATACGTACGCGATCGGGCGCACGCTCGCAGGCGTGCAAAGCTTCAGCTATCGGCGCGGCCGGCGCGACAGCCTGCCGGGAAATACCATCGTTTTGCACCCCGACGAAGCGCATGACGGTCAGGCGGGTACGGGGGAAGGCTTCCGCTACCGCATGATTTATGTGCAGCCCGCGCTTTTTCAGCACGCGTTGGCGGGTCGCGCGTTGCCGTTCGTCGAGGGCGGCGTGACCACGGATCCGCGCATCGCAGCGGCTACCGAAACCTTGTTGCAGCGTGTCGATCACCAGTTCGAGCCGCTTGAGCAGAGCGACGCACTGGCCGAGCTTGCGCGCGCGCTCGCCGCGGCGGCGGGCATGACGGGCGAGCGAGGGAAGGGCGATTATTCCGCGGCACGCCGAGCGCGCGAGTATCTGCATGCAAACCATACGCGCGTGGTTACACTCGAAGAAGTGGAAGCAGCCACGGGCCGCGATCGGTGGAGTCTCTCGCATGATTTCCGCACGTTCTACGGCACGAGTCCGTATCGCTACCTCACGATGCGCAGGCTCGACGCAGTACGGCGCATGCTGCTCTCCGGCGTCTCGCTCGCGACCGCCGCCGCAGACGCAGGCTTCGCAGATCAAAGCCACATGACGCGTCATTTTCTCAAGACCTTCGGCCTCACGCCGGGACGCTGGCTTCAGATCGTCGGCAACGTGCCTCGTGTTTGAACCTTCACCCAAGATCGTTCAATACGCGTTCCTCGCGACCACGTATTCTCGACGGACATCCACAGTGAACGGAGAAAACGATGTCCGCACCAACGCATCCCCGCATTAAGGCTCCCGCTATGCGCGGCCAATGCGAGGCAATCGACCTTGCTGGCAAGACTGCCTTGATCGAGGGCCATTGGCAGCCGCGCGTGGTCGCGGAAATGAACGACTATCAGTTCAAGGTCGTTAAGATCGAAGGCGAATTCGTCTGGCACAAACACGGTGATACGGATGAGACCTTTATCGTGCTGGACGGTGAACTGAGGATTGACTTTCGCGGTGGACCGTCGGGCGACGGCTCGATCGTTTTGCATGCCGGTCAGATGGCCGTTGTGCCGAAAGGCATCGAGCACAAGCCCAGCGCGCATGCCGAAGTGAAAGTGCTGCTTATCGAGCCGCGCGGTGTGGTGAACACCGGGGACAACGCGACAAGCGAACGTACTGTGCAGAATGATCAGTGGATTTAAGTCTCTGCCTTTGAATGAGCGGTGGCGTCCATGTCTGCAGCTGGTAACGGCTGATTCGATCTGACGTCGTAGATTCTCCCGGGTGCGTGCGATTTCTTCTGCAGGGCCGACATGATCGCATCCGCCATGTCGCCGCTGACGGCAGCGAGCGCACGGCTTTGTGCATCGACGAGCCCGTCGAAGCTCTCGCGACCGACGCGTTGAAGCACGATCGATCTTCCATTGAGCACCCGCTTCGAATCGGGCGTCAGTATTGACCATTCGACGGAAAGCACCGCGCCTTCGCCGAGTCTGAGGTCAAAGGTCTGCACATTGATTGCGATGCGGAATGTCGGCACATCATGCGTGTGCGGCTTGACGCCAGGGGGAACGCGAAGCATGCGTTTCAGGTCCACTGTCAGGACCGAGGCAATCTGCGTTTTTAGCGGCTCGCTCCACCGCGCAGTTTCGACAACTCTAACCTGCAAAGGGTTGATGCGGAGTACGAATTCCGGCCGATCGACCACTTCAGGAATAGCTACATAATCGACGACGACTCCGAGCGGCAAGCCGGATTCGTGGTTCTGGCTTATTTGGCTTATTGGCGTGGGGTTCAAGCTATAGACGCCTCCATTAGGCATGCCTATACAACCGCCAGCACACAGCAATACGGGTATCGCCGCCGTCGCCCATCTCATGTTTTTCATTGTCCACCCTCCATCCTGCGGATGCTTAAGAGGGATAGCGGAATCGCAACTTTTATACGTGTCGCAATCCGAACTATTTAATCATCGATTAAAAACGGGCAATGAACCCGCACCATGCAAACCTGCTTACGTACTACGCCTTGATCACCCCAGGCGCCTGCACTTGATTCAGGTCAATCTGATAGATACCGTTCGCACTAGCCTTTCATACAAGGTTCACACAACAAGCGAATCGCGGCACCAGATAAATGTGACGCCTTGAACGGTTGTGCATGTAAGCGCAGAGCACAATCCCCACGGACTGTTAAGCAAAGGGTGTAACGATGCGAACGACTAATTTTTCAGGAGCGGCTTCGATTGCGATGGCGGCGATGTTAATAGCTGGCTGTGCCAGTACCAACAACACGCCGACTCAATCGGAGTATTCGGGCTTCCTGGGCGACTATTCAAATCTGCAGCAAACCACGGACCCGAATGGCCAGACTTTCCTGCGATATATGAGCCCGAAGCTGAACCCGACAAACTACAGCGCCGTAATAGTCGAACCCGTCTCGATGTACCCGAAAGCCGAGCCGACGGAACAGCTGACGCAGGCGACGATCGATCAGGTGCGCAGCTATGCCACCACTTGCCTCAGGCAGTCCATAGGGTCGAGAGTGCGGGTCGTCAATGCGCCTGCGCCAGGCGTTGTCAAGCTTCAGGTCGCCATTACGGGGGTAGCCAGCTCGGCGGAAGGGTTGAAGCCGTATCAGATTTTGCCGATGGCCTTCGTCGCCACGATGGCGGTCGATACCGTCGCCGGCGCGCCGCAGCAGGCGAAGCTTCTCGTCGAGGCGTTGGGCACGGACAGCGTTTCCGGGGAAGTACTGTCGAAGGTGGTGCGTACGCATACCGGCGAACGCTTGCAGCGGGTCGCATCGAATCAGCCGGTCATCACATTCGAATCGGTCAAGCCAATCATGGACGAATGGTGCGACTCGGTCTCGAAGACGGTTTCCCAGTACGTCAAGCCTCTGTGACTGCAGAGGAGCGATCGGGCATCGGTGCCATCAGCGGTGCCGTCAGCAAACACATGCGAAACGGACGGTAGCGTCTATGTGGATCTATCGTGTGAACGAGCCGCGCCTCGGCGCGGTTCGAGTGCGCGAATGGCGGCGACGGGCGCGTCACGCCGTCGCCCTGCTTTTCCTGTCGCTCGCTGTATCCACGACCGGGCTCGTGTTGCTGGACGATTCGAACGCGCCTTTCGGCAAGCGCCTCTTCACCGCCATGTGGGACGCTGTCAATCTGACCACGACACTCGGCGATTTTTCCGACTTCGACGAGCGCCAGAAGATATTCATGCTCGCGGCAATGTTCGTGACGATGCTGGTCGCGGCATACGCGATATCGAGACTGACTGGCATCCTGTCCGGAGACGATGTGATGGTGTACAGGGAGAACCGCGCAATGGAGCGTAAATTCGAAAGCCTCGCGAACCATGTCGTCGTAGTAGGGTATCGCTCGCTCGGGCAGCGCACTGCGACGAAGCTAAAGCGCGCAGGCGAAACGGTATTGGTGCTCGTTGGCGATTCCGCGCTTGCCGATCTGGCCGCCGAAAATGGTCATATGGTCATCCTGAGCGCGCCCGAGACATTCGACGACGCGCTTCGGCGCGCACGGCTGGACAGTGCAAAGGCGCTGGTCGTGACGACCCCCGATAGCGACGCGAATCTGGCCGTTACGCTGCTGGTAAATGCCGCGAACCGGGCGCTGCCGATCGTCGCGCCAGGCGAAAACGATCTGAGAAAGACCCTGCTGGAAAACGCCGGCGCGGCCGCGGTAGTGATCGGCGACGACATTCTTGCGGACGCACTGATCGACAGGCTCGCCGTACACGCGGAGACCGCATCATCATGAAGGCGTTGACCCCGAGCGAATCGTCCACCCGCCGGATTCCTGTGCTGCGGGGTGTTTTCCCCTTCTCGCGCATGCAGTTGCCGCGCGACGTCGTCGCGGGCGTTACGCTCGCGGCGCTCGGCATTCCGGAAGTCATGGGCTATACCAAGATCGCGGGCACGCCCGCCGTGACGGGTCTTTATACGATCCTGCTGCCTCTCGTCGCCTTTGCGTTCTTCGGCGCTTCGAAGCATCTTGTCGTCGCCGCCGACTCCGCCACCGCTGCCATTCTCGCGGGCATGCTCGTGAGCGTTGCGGTGCCTGGCAGCAGCGAATACGTCGAATTGACCGGCACCGTCGCGCTCGCCGTTGCGGCCATGCTCGTGCTGGCGCGGATCTTCCGGCTCGGTTTCCTCGCTGATTTTCTGTCGCGCAGCGCCTTGATCGGATTTTTGAGCGGCGTGGGAATTCAGGTCGCGGCCGGTGAAGTGGCAGGGTTGATCGGGCTGGAGAAGCAAGGTCATGGTCCGGTGATGCAACTGGCTTCGGTGTTTCACCGGCTCGACAGCGCAAGCTTCGGGACGGCGGGACTCTCCGTTGCGGTGCTTGCGATCATCGTCGGATGCAAGCGTCTCTCGCCGCGCGCGCCAGGTGCGCTGATCGCGGTGATCGGCGCAATCGCGGCAAGCGCCTTCATTGGTTTCGCGAGGCATGGAATCGGTGTGATCGGCGAGGTGCCGGGCGGCATACCGTCCCTGACGATCCCGCCCATCCGCCTTGCCAACCTGAATCAGGTGCTCGCGACGGCGGCGTCGTGCTTCATCGTCATCATCGCGCAGAGCGCCGCGACCGCGCGTGCTTATGCCAACCGCTACAACGAGCGCAGCGACGACAACCTCGACATCGTCGGACTCGCGGTTGCAAACGCGGCGGCTGCGTTCACCGGAACGTTCGTCGTGAACGGCAGCCCGACCAAGACCGAAATGGTGGACGACGCGGGCGGGCGTACCCAGATCGCCCACCTGACGACAGCGGTTATCGTGCTGCTCGTCCTGCTTTTTCTGACGAGGCCATTGAGTTATTTGCCCACCGCGGTGCTGTCGGCAATCGTGTTCATGATCGGTCTGAAACTGATCGACGTGAAAGGCATGGCGGAACTGTTTCGCGTGCAGCGCGACGAGTTCGTTGTCGCCCTGATCACCGCTGGCGTCGTGGTGTTCGCCGACGTGATGCACGGCATCATCGTGGCCGTTCTTCTGTCGATCATCGACAACACGCGCCATAGCTATCGGTTGCGCACCCGCGTGCTCACGCGCAGCGATACGGGCCACTGGATTCCTCATGCGGTGGGGCCGAATCTGCTCGCCGCACCGGGGATCATTGTCTATCGCTTCGAAGCGGATCTCTTCTATGCAAACGCCGGACGCTTCATGGATGAGATCCTGAAGCTCGTCGAGCAAACGCAACCCGCGCCACGCTGGATCGTCGTCGACGCTTCGCAGATCAGCAACATCGACTATAGCGCCGGTAAGACGCTGTTGCAGTTGCGAGAGGAGTTGTCACGACGCGGCGTCGGTATTGTCTCGATCGCGATTCCGGAAGGCGTCAGTCATGAACTCGAGCGTTACCGGTTACTCGGAGACGTGGCCAGCGCAGGTCCGATCTACCCGACGGTCGATGCCGCGATCGATGCACTGCGCGATGTCGCTGCCCCGGTTCCGACGTCGGCTCCGGCTACGAATCCGTAGCACGAACTTCGAGCGGCGCGGCCAGGAGAGAAACGACGTGGCGGCAATCAACGTTCAACCGGGCAGCGAGTGGGCAGCCAACGAAACGGCATGCGCCTTGGGACAGATAGAGTCACGTCCGCAGCCACTTTTTCATGGACGCGGACCGCGCGCGGCGCGGATCCATGCCGGAAAAGCAGCGCGTGGCAGATTTCCCCGATCCAGTCTCGCGCATTGCGAGATTCCGGAGCGCGACGTCGTCGCTTTGCTGGAAGCGTCCAACGAAGGACGGCTCGCCGAGTTGATACCGATACGATACGGACGCATGGTTGCGAGTCCGTTCGGCTTTTATCGCGGCGCCGCAGCACCGATGGCATTCGATCTCGCCCGCTTGCCACGTAGCGATATTTTCGTGCAGCTAACCGGCGACGCACATCTCGCGAACTTCGGTCTCTTTGCGAGCCCGGAGCGCCGCGTGCTTTTCGGACCGAACGATTTCGACGAGACGCTGCCAGGTCCATTCGAATGGGATGTGCGCCGGCTTGCGACATCGTTCGTCGTTGCCGCGCGGGAACGTGGATTCAGTACCGCGGTCCAGCGAGAGGTGGTGCGGCGTTGTGCATCGACGTTTCGTCAACATGTCAATATGTTCAGCGAAATGGACGTGCTCGATGTCTGGTACCACCAGCTCACCGCGGACAGCATGCTCGCAACCGCCGACACCTCGAAAGAGAGAAGGATGGAACGTGCCGTCGTCACGCGCGCCCGCAATCGTACGTCGCATACGGAGATGGTGCATGCGACGACAATGATCGCCGGGCATCTGCGCATCAGGGACGAGGCTCCACTCGTTTATCACTATCCGATTTCGAACCCCCGGGAAGCCGAGCTGTTCGAAGCCACAGTTCGCCACTTCATCGCCGATTTCCGTGACACGTTGCCTGACGAGCGGCGGGCGCTGTTCGATCGTTTCGAACTCGTGGATGTGGCGATACGGGTCGTCGGAGTTGGATCGGTCGGTACGCGCTGTTGGCTTGCGCTGTTCATGGCAGACGAAAAGTATCCGCTGTTTCTGCAGATCAAGGAGGCTCGCGCCTCGGTGCTCGAGCGCTATCTTCCGCCAAGCCGCTATGCAAATCATGGACAACGCGTAGCGACGGGGCAGCGTCTGCTGCAATCGGCGAGCGACATCTTCCTTGGTTGGGCGACGTCACAGGTCAATGGCATCGATTTTTATGTCCGACAGCTACGCGATATGAAGGGCGCTTTCGACGTCTCGGTCTTCGATGAGCGGGACCTGAGCGAATATGCCGCTCTTTGCGGGCAAGCGCTCGCACATGCAATGGCCAAAGCGGGCGATCCGGCTGTGATAGCGGGATACGTGGGATCGTCTGAAGCGTTTGACGAAAGCATCACACGGTTCGCCATGGCCTATGCCGACCGTAACGAGCGCGACTGGCAGGTGCTGAAATTCGCGATCAAGAACGGACGCATACATGCCATGCGCGAATAGCACTGTGGGGATGCAACGGTCTTCCGGTCTCCGATACGTTGCGCCGTCGGCCGAACTCGTTGACATACGTCAAGCGGCTGGCAGACCGTCAGCATAACTTAAGTACCATGCGCGGCAACAAGCGCCGAGTCCTGACGTGGGACTTTGTTTCGACATCTGCCACACGATCGAACGAGGACACATCATGAGTAAGCACATCATCAAGTTTGCAATCACGGCTGCTCTGCTATTCGCGAACATCGTCAATGCACAGCAATACCCGATGCTCGATGCTGCGGCGGGCCGTGTGGTCCAAAAATATCAGCAATCGAGTTGCGAGCAGTTGTGGCAAGAGCGCGCCGCCAAAAAAGGCCTGGCGCCGTCGCCGGGTGAACAGAAAGTGATTCAGGCGATGCGCAGCGATCCGGAGATGCGCGCCGAATTCATTAACAGGGTTGCGGCGCCAGTCGTGAACAAGATGTTCGAGTGCGGCATGATTCCGTGAATACCTCGCAATACGTTCAACACAAGGTTTACTCAACGAGGCGGCCATGATCCCTTCCAGACGAACCTGTCGGTTGGTGTCGATCGCGCTGGCTGCGTGCATCAGCGCGAACGGTGTTGCGCAGCAGGCGCCTTCTGGCCGCGAGGGATCGAAGTCTCGCGCCAGAAGCACACAGACGCCCGTGTTGCTCGACTATCAGCCAGGCATCGAATCACGCGCGGTCGACATTCTCAAGTCGTCAAGCGAGCGGCTCGCCGCAGCGAGGTCGATGACTTTCACCGCAACGGTCTCATACGAGAGCCCTAGCCGTCTCGGGCCTCCGCTGATTTACTCGACAAGGTCGGAAGTGGTGATGCAACGGCCCGACAAGCTCCGGGTGATCACGCTCGGCGACGGGCCACGCTCGGAGTTCTACTACGACGGCAAGACCATCACGGCCGTCGACCCCGCGCAGAAGCTGATCGCGGTTGCCGACGCACCACCCACGCTCGAAGCGGCGCTTCAGAAAGCCTACGAGATCGGTGCCGTTTATTTCCCGTTTACCGATGTGATCGTCGCGGACCCGTACAAGGACATCGCAGACGGGCTAAATACCGCGTTCTACATCGGCCAGTCGAGCGTGGTCGGAGACACGACGACGGACATGGTCGCGTATGTGAGCGGCGATGTGTTCGTGCAGGTCTGGATCGGCACACAGGACAAACTTCCGCGTCGTATTTACGCCGTCTATCTGAACGACCCCGCCCGGCTGCGCCACGTGCTCGCCCTGTCGGACTGGGTGCTGGCCCCGCCCCTATCAGCGGAGGCCTTCGCGCCCGCCGGCACGTCCGGCGCGGCACGCATTGCCTTCGAGCGACCCGATGCTGCGGGGGCGCACGCTATGCAACCGCCGCCGAAGTCCCAGCGCTCACGGCCTCAATGAGGAAGCCCATCATGAAGACAGATGCGAGCCACGTCGCCGCTCTCCTGATTCTCGCGTTCGCTTCCGGCACCGCTCCTGCCTGGGAACACGCAGGCGGCTGGTCACGCGAGAACGCCGCCGGTGGAATGACTTCTCATGCAGCCGGTTCGGGATCGACGACGCGCACCAACGCGATGGGCGGCAGCGAGACTCGCACGTATGGGCAAGGCACAAGCGCAACGAACCGCTATGGCGATACGGCCACCCACACGGAAGGTTCCGGTCAGACGACGTTCAGCAATAAATACGGCGGAAGTGCGACACATACGTATGGCCAGGGCACCACGGCCACGAATGCCGCTGGCGGGACCGCCACGCATACCGCTGGGTCCGGGCAGACCACTTACAGCAACTCGTACGGCGCTACGGCGACCCATACGTATGGCCAGGGTACGACCGCCACCAACGCGTATGGCGCGACGGCGACGCATGCCACGGGATCGGGATATACCACTTACACGAGCGCATCGGGCGCAACCGCTTACCACAGCACGTATTACGGAGCGACCTACGCCGCCTATCATCCGCCGACGACGGTAAACGTCTATGGGGCCGGCTGCTACAACTGCGGTGGCTGGTCTGCTGCCGGAGCCGCCGCCGCTGGTGCGGCGGTTGGTGCAGTGGCCGGCGCATCGGTCGCATCGGCCAACGCGCAAGCAGCCACGGCAAATGCCTATAACGCCGGTTACACGGCCGGCGCGACCGCCGCCGCACCCGCTCCCGCGCCCGTCAGCGCGAGCTATGCGATGGGCGCGATCTACGCGACGCTGCCCGCCGGTTGCGTCGCGCCAACGGTGCAGGGCGGCACCTACTACTTGTGTGGCAATACCTGGTTCAAGCCCTCTTACGGTGCGAACGGCGTCTACTATCGCGTGGTAAGCGCACCCTGAGGGCGCTTGCGCGCACGCGTGCATGGGCGTGCACCGGGGCAAAGAGGCATGGCGACGGCTTGTGCAACACCGCAATCGCGTGAAGCTCGTTATTCGATGCGCCGCTGACTCAGCGTAATGGAGAACTGAACAATGCGCCATCTGAGCATTGCCTTGATCATTTTCGCCGGTGTCTTCTGCAGTGCGCTGTTGGGTTTGCGTTTGCGCACATTGCTGCCGAAGAACCATCTTGGCGAAGACCCGATTGGCGTCGTCAAGCTGGCCACCGGCCTGATCGCCACCATGGCTGCGCTGGTGCTGGGCCTGCTCATTTCGTCGGCGAAGAACTCATTCGACATGGTGAATGCCAGCGTGATCCGCGACGCCGCCAGCGTGATTCTGCTCGATCGTGTGCTTGCACGTTACGGACCGCAGACGCAGGGGATCCGCGGCGGGTTGAAGCAGGCCGTCGCCGCGGCAGTCCAGCAGATGGCCTCACGCAATCCGGCGCAGCTCGAAAATCTGCACAGTCCAGAAGCCATTGAGCGCGTGGAATCTCTCGTGCGCCAGATCGAGAATCTTTCACCGCAGAACGACGTTCAGCGGCGGTTGCAGGCACGCGCGATCGAGATGGCCGACGATGTGCTAGCCGTGCGCGAGCTCGGCCTGCTGCAGGCGGCGGGCTCGACCCCCGCGGCGCTCCTGATCGCCCTCGTGCTGTGGCTATGCATAATCTTCGGCGCGTTCGGCCTGTTCACGCCCGCGAATGCGACGGTCATCATCGCATTGTTTCTGGGCGCGTTGTCGACGTCCGTTGCGATCTTCCTGATACTGGAAATGAATACGCCGCTCGATGGAATGGTGACGGTATCGCTCTCGCCAATGCGCGAAGCGCTTGCCGTTCTTGGACGTTAGCGACCGGGCTGACCCGTTAGGAAAGATGCTGATCCGTTTGACATGCTGCTGGAGGAGGGACCGAAGTCATGACGGAAAAAGCGGAACTCCTCGGCGTGGCGCTGCTGGTCGTATTGCTCGCGTTCACGGGCCTGGCTCCTGCCGCGCAGCCCACGGACGGAAAAACGCTGATCAGTGTGCGCGCACGCGGCGTTCTGCGCTGCGGCGTGAGCGAGGGAATCGAAGGTTTCTCTTCCCGGAATGCCGCCGGACAATGGACCGGCATCGACGTCGATTTCTGCCGCGCATTGGCGGCCGCCGCGCTTGGCGACGCGCGCAAGGTACAGTTCGTTTCCCTCAGGACGGCGGCGCGATTTCCCGCTCTCGTGACGGGCGACATCGACGTACTCTCCCGCAATACGTCCTGGACATTGCTTCGAGAGGCGGCCCTCAAGGTTCAGTTCGCGGGCGTCATTTTCTACGACAGCCAGGCGTTCATAGTCCCGGCAAACAGCGGACTACGGTCGGCTACGTCGCTCAAGGGGGCCACCGTCTGCGTACAGAAAGACACGTCCACCATGAACCATCTGGTCGTTTATTCGACAGCGCTCGACCTGCGTATGACACCGCTCGTGATGGAGTCCGCGGACGACGCAAGCGATGCGTTTCTGAGCGGCCGGTGCACCGCGTACACGGCTGACGCGTCTTACCTCGATGCACTTCGCCTGCACGCACCGGGCGGGGCGGCAGCCTTTACGATTCTCCCCGAGCGCATCTCGAAGGAGCCGCTTGGACCTGCGGTGCGAGGCAACGACGATGCATGGCTAACTCTCGTGCGGTGGGTGCTTCTGACGTTGATCGCAGCCGAAGAGCTGGATGTGACGCGCGAAAACCTGCAGACACGGCTACGCGATCCAACCGTCGAACAGGCACTCGTACCGGACGATACGGTTACGCGGGCGATCGGCGTCGAGCCGGGATGGACCTTGCGGGCGCTGCAAAGTGCGGGCAACTACGGAGAACTATTCGATCGGAACGTCGGCGCTAACAGTCCTCTCGGTCTCGAGCGCGGGATGAACGGTTTGTGGACCCGCGGCGGCCTGATGTATGCGCCTCCCCTTCGTTGAATCGTGCGGGGCATGGCATGAGCGAAATACAGGTCTATCTGGTCGTAGGAGTATTTTCAGCGGTCATTCTCGCGATCGCGTTCAATGTGGTCGACATGGCGGTGGCGGCGCTCGTCGGCATGTGCGCGCTCATTGCGCTCGACATCCTCGACGAGCAGGATCTCGCCGCGGCGGCGCGAACGGCGGCCGGCCCTATCAGCCTGCTGTTCGGAGGCATGGTAGTCGCGCGGATTCTGTCGACGACCGGTCTTTTCGATCTCATAGGCGATCTTTACTTACGGGCGACCGGCGGCAGCGGCAGACGCTTCCTGCTGATCTTGATTGCCATCGTGGCGCCGCTGTGCGCGTTCCTGCCGAACGCTACGACGGTGATTCTTCTGGCACCCATCGTCATTCGCGTTGCGACAGCACTCGAGGTGGACATCGTCTCGCCGCTGATACTGAGCGCGATGATCAGCAATGCGGCCGGGCTGCTGACGCTGGTTGGCGATCCGGCCACATTCCTCGTCGGCAGTTCGATCGGCATGACGTTCGTGGAGTATCTGAAGCACGTGAGCGCCGGAGCGCTCCTTGCGCTGGTCGTAGTGCCGCCGTTGCTGCCTTTTCTGATGCGGGACATCTGGCGCGTTCGGCGGACCTTGCCCGCTTCCGGGCGCCGTGCTCGACTCACGAGGCCCGTGTACGCCGCTCTTTCGCTCGCCGTACTGGCGGCAATGATGGTGCTGTTCGTGTTCGGCGAAAACCTGCCTACTCGCATCATGCCGCCCGCGGTCGCACTTATTGCGAGCGCGCTGGCGCTGCTCGTCGGGTACATGGCCAAAATCGAGCCGACAGAAAGCGTGCTGCGCGACGTCGACTGGAAAACGCTGCTTTTCCTCGCCTGCATTTTTTGCGTGGTGCAGGCGATGGTGAAAACGGGTCTGCTTCAAATCATGTCGGTGCGGCTCCACGAGCTTTTCGGTGCCCAGTTGTCTCTCGTTGCGCTGGCGATGGTCTTCGGGATTGGCGCGCTTTCGTCGCTGCTTGCTAATGTTCCCGTTGCCGCGGCGTCGATTATCACGGTAAAGGGCTACCTGGTCGTGGCAGAGGTTGTGCCCGATATCGCGCTTTCGGACCAGTTCTCATCGTGGCCTGCGAGCACGCTTCCCGTGTTCATCGGCATGATGTTCGGCGCGACGCTCGGCGGTAATGCCACACTTGTCGGCTCTTCGGCAAATATCGTGACAGCGGGAATCTGCGCGCGCGAAGGCAAGCCCGTTACATTTTCCCGATTTCTCCGCTACGGATTGCCTGTGACGACCGCGCAGCTTGCCGCGTCCGCGGTCTACGTGCTCGTGCTTCCCTATTTCATGCGCTAAATTCGGATTCAAGCGTCGGCGAGCCGGTTCGCTTCGTCCAGCGCGCGCTCCGGGTAGCCGCGCTTTCGCTCCCAATCGCGATTCGCACGCCACGTTGTTACTGACGGCCAGCATCGCGCTGGCCGCGGACTTGCAATCTTTCGACCAGAAACATTTCACCCCCCGTCGCGTCAGTCGACCGCTCCGTCTCGGTCGCCGGAACCGGAGGCGAGCGGCAGCCGCACGGTAAAACAGGCGCCGCGATCGGGGCCGTCGCTCGCGACGGCGAGCGTGCCGCCATGCAAGCCGACGATATGCCTCGCGAGCCAAAGTCCGAGCCCAAGCCCGCCCACGCGGCCGCTCTCGCGCGGCGCGATCTGCTGGAAACGCTCGAACACGAGCGGCAGCGCGTCCGCCGAAATGCCGCGGCCAGTATCGCGCACGCTCATCTGCGCGTATCCGTCGACCTCGGACACCGATACCTCGACGCTGCCGCTATCGGTAAACTTGACAGCATTGGTCAAGATGTTCCAGACCACCTGCTTCATGCGGCTTTCGTCGGCCATCACGATGCACGGCGAAATAGCCGAGGCGCGCAATTCGATACCTTTGTGCTCGGCCGGCTTGCGCATGTCCTGCGCGATGACGGCGGCCAGCACGCCGAGATCGACGGGCTGCAGATTCACCGACAGTTTGCCTGTCGCAATCGCACCGCTGTCGAGCAGATCGTCCACCATCAACGAGAGCTGTCTGCCGTTGCGGCGGATCGCCTCTCCTGCGCGGGACGCGTGCGCCGGGTCGGCAACGAGCCCGAGCAGTTCGGCCCAGGAAACGATCGCGTTGAGCGGCGAGCGCAGTTCATGGCTCACGGCCGCGATAAAGTGGTCCATGGTGCGCGCCAGTGCCTCGCTGCGCTCGCGCGCCGCCCGTTCGGCGTCGGCAAGCGCGCCCAACTGCAATTCGTGCTGTTTGCGCGACGTGATGTTCAGCGTAAAGCCCATCACATAGCGCAGCGTGCCATCCGCGTTGAATCGGCCCATCCCGCGCACGAGCACCCAGCGTTGACCCGAACGGTACGCGTCAGAAGGCGTCACGCAGCGCTCGAACTCAAACGCCTCGCCGCTTTCGAGCGCGGCCCAGTTGGCAGACACGTGTTCCGTGCTGTCGCCGAGCAACTGTTCTTTCACGAGGTCGCCGGGTTCGCCTGCGTTCAGGTCCTGCAAGCACCGCTCGCTGCACACGAAGGCGCCCGTGGCCGCGTCGATCTGCCAGGTGCCGAGGCCCGCGAACGCGCACGCCTGTTCGAAGTGGTTCACGCGATCGTCGAGCCGCTCTTCGGTTTCGCGATGAAGAATTTGCCGCAGCCGCGCGTGAGAACGAAAGCGCGCCTTCTCGCGCCGCTCATCGTCGACGGCAAGATTGCGCGCGGTGACGTCGTCGACGCGCAGCGCGATCAGCGCGGGTGCGCTCGACGTGGCGGGGATAAACGACGCATGCATTTGCCAGTAGCGTGGCCGCATCGCCACATGCGCCGATGCTTCGACAACGTCCATGCGGAATACGGGCGACAGGCGCGTGCGGTTGCTGCGCATCGTGCCGGCAAGCGTTCTGATCAGTTGCTCGTGCCGCAGCGGCGCGCGGCTTTCCGGCACGCCCGACGTTCCCCGCGCCTGCCCGGTGGCGCCCTCGGAGTCCGTCGCATGGCCAACGGCAAATAGCGCACGCCACGCCGCGTTGGTGGCGACGATAGCCAGCTCGCTGTCGAGCACCACATACGGGTCGATCAGATGTTCGAACAGCGCGGCATGGTCGAGCGCCGCGGCGCTGCCGGCCGGTGCGAAGCGCATCGGCTGGTCCATCACGGCACCAGCTGAGTACGTCGGACCTTGCGCGGCAAAGTGGGGTGCATGGTTCGGTTTACCTTCGGGTCAGTTTTTCAATCGTTGCCAGCAATGCGGCCATTTGCGCCGGCTTTCTGAGCACGGCGTCCCACAGGCGCGGCGAGGCCGTCGTCGCGCCGATATGTGCCGACGAGTGCAGCAGGACCGGGATATCGGACCATTCGCGTGATTCGCGCAGTGCGCGGCACAGGTCTTCACCGCCCATGCCGGGCATCATCAGATCGGTAATGACGAGATCGGGCCGCCGTGTGCCGATCGCCTCGAGCGCCTGATGCCCGTTTCGCGCGAGGTCGACGTCGTAACCGGCGAACTCGAGCGCGAAACTCCACGCTTCGAGCATTTCCGGTTCGTCATCCACAAGAAGTACGCGCGTCATGAAGTACTCGAAGCCGATGCATTGATCTCGACGGGAACAGGCCCGACAACGACAAAATGGCAGCGCGCGCAGCCCGTACTCACGCCGGCTCGCCGGTAGTGGCCTCGCCATCCGGCGCGCGGGCCGCATGCAGTGCGACCAGCTCGACGAGCCGGGCCGGCGCGTACGGTTTGCGCAGTATCGCCGCGAACAGATGAGCCTCGTGTGGCGTGACCGGATCCGGTGCGGCTGTGCACAGGATGATGGGCAATTGCCGGAACGCGGCGCGTTCCCGCAGGGTTCTTGCAAATGCCAGGCCTGACATGACGGGCATCATGAGGTCGGTGACGACCAGCGCGGGACGCACCCGGTCGACGACGTCGAGCGCCTCCTTGCCGTTCGAAGCGGCATGGATCGCGTATCCCTCGCCTTCCAGCAGGAAGGTCAGGAAATCCGTGACCAGCGACTCATCGTCGACGACAACCAGGTTTGTCATGCGCTCGATCCACGCTTATTGATCGGCAGGCATGCGGCCAGGCAGCGCGCCCGTGCCCGAGACCGGCAAGATTCCGGTTACGCGCAAACCGACGCCGGTGTCGGCGAACTCCACCTGCGCGACCGACGACTCGAACTGGCTGTCCCGCACCTTCATCACCGTCACGCTGCGTTGCAGAACGCCGTCCACTACCACGTGCTGCATGCCGACGATGTTATCGAGCAGGCTCAGAATTTCGGGCGACGGATTGGTCACCCACGGGCCGGACAGCTCCTTGACCTCCCACGTGCACACGGTAGTCACGCCCATCGAACGCAATTCGTTGGTGAGCGCCGCGAAAAATTCGACGATACGGTGCGGCTCGACCGTCGCGCGCTCGAAACCCGTCAGCCCGTCGATGAAAAGCCGCTCGGCTTTCGTCTCGCGCACCGCCTTGAGCAGATCGTAGGCCAGCTTGTCGAGCAGGTTTTCCGTGAGCGGGCGCCACAGCATGGTTAGCGCTTTCGATTCCACGAGCGCCTCCAGATCGATGCCGAGCGCGAGCGCCTTGGCGCACAGGCGCTCAGGCGTCTCGTAGAAGCCGAAGTGAACCGCGGGGCGCTTTGGCGTGGCAAGCCGCAGGAAGCCGAGGCCGAAGGTGGTCTTTCCGCTGCCGGCGGGCCCGACCACTACCGACACCGAACTGGCCGGGATACCGCCGCCGAGCCGCTCGTCGAGGCCGTGCATGCCGGTGCCGATGCGCGCCGCGTTGGCCCGGTCGGCGTTCGACGGATTGGCGAGCGCCGCTTCGAGGCGCGGATAGACGTCGATACCGCGATTGCTGATTTCGAACAGGTGCAGGCCGCCGAGCGAGCGGCTGCCGCGCGATTTGGCGACACGGATATGGCGCACGGTGCGCGACGCAACGAGGTTTTCCTCGAGCTGCAGCACCCCATCGACCATCGTATGTTCGGGGCTCGATTCGTCGATGCGCGCGCTCGTCAGGAACAGCACGGTGCAGCCGGTGAAGGCAGCATGGCCTTGCAGCTCGGCGACGAAGGTCTTGACGTCGAGATTGCTCTGGCCGCTTTCGCGCGCGTTGAGCAGCCCGTCGAGAATCAGGATGCTCGCATTCTGACGCGCGAGTTCGCCGCGCAGCGTGCTGACCAGCGCGGCAAGGCCTTCTTCGCGCAGCGTGCGAAACAGGCTGATGTAGGTCAGATCCTTGCCGACGCGCGTGGCGTCGTAGAAGTCGAGCGTGGACAGCGACTGGAACAGACGGTCGTGAGACTCGGCGAGCAGCGTGACATAGAGCACTTTACATCCCTGCCGCGCCTGCGCGAACGCGATCTGGTTCGCAAGGATCGTCTTGCCCGCTCCGGGCCGTCCCTGAACGATGTAAGACGAGCCGGCGATGAGGCCGCCGCCGGTAATCTCGTCAAGTCCGGGAACGTCGCTGCTTAGCCGCGCAAGCGTCTTGTCCATTGCCTGAATCCGTAAAAAGGAAGGTTCGTACCGGCTGGCAGGGCGCGCGTGCCTTACCGGCGCGACGCCCGGGGCCTTGCGCGCCGCCGGTTGCTCACGAAACGGGTAGTTTACTTTAATAAGCGGCGCGGACCGTTTGTAAATCACGGCTCTTACGCATTTTTCGATCGGCACGCGGGCTGCCCGGGAACGCGGCTTGCTCACGCCCGGCGCGTGTGTGTCGCGAGGGAAATGCCCGCGCGTTGCGTCGCATTACCATGCGAAAATGGCTGCCGATCCGTAGGGAGCCCGCATGACCATCGCGACCACTGCCATCGCCGACGACCTCGCCGCCAATTGCGCGAAAGAGCCGATCCATATCCCCGGCGGCATCCAGCCACACGGATTTCTGCTCAGCGTGGATACGCACGGGGCGATCGTCCAGGCCAGCGAGAACGTCGCGCAATTTGCAGGGAGGCCACTCGAGGCGGTGCTCGGCATGCCGCTCGCCGACGTGCTCGGCGCGGCCGCGCCGCGCGTCATGGCGTCGCTCGAATCGCTACAGAAAGAAGGCGTGCCGCTTTACGTCGGTTCGATCGAAGATCCGCGCAGCCGGCCCGACGCACCGCGCTCCGCGCTTGCGATCATCGTGCATCGCTACGACGGCGTAGCGATCGTCGAACTCGAACCGGCACGCGGCACCGTCGACGTGTTCTCGTCGATGTATCCGCTCGTGCGGACGTTTATCAATAGCCTGCAGAACGTCCACAACGTCGAGGACCTGTCGCGGCTTGCCGTGCAGGAAATCCAGCGCATTACCGGTTACGGTCGCACGATGGTGTACAGCTTCGATGCGGACGGTCATGGGCAGGTGCTGGCCGAATCGCTCGAAGCCGGCTATCCGTCGTATCTGGGCCAGCGCTTTCCGGCGTCCGACATTCCCGAACAGGCGCGCGCGCTTTACGTGCGCAACCGTATTCGCCTGATCGCCGACGCGGACTACACGTCCGCGCGCCTCGTGCCCGCTGTGCATCCGCAAACCTGCAAACCGACCGACCTTACCTATGCGTCGTTGCGCAGCGTGTCGCCCGTTCACGTTCAGTACATGAAAAACATGGGCACATGGTCTTCGATGTCGATGTCGATCGTCGTGCGCGGCAAGCTGTGGGGTCTGATTTCATGTCATCACGACACGGCGCGCGTACCGCCGTTCGAAGTGCGCACCGCGTGCGAGCACGTCGCCGAAGTGCTTTCTTTGCAGATCGAGGCCAAAGAAGACCGCGCCGAAGCCGAACATCGGCTCGAATTGCGCAGGCGTTTGTCTACGCTGCTCGCCGCGCTGGCGAACACCGATAACTTCGTCGAGGCGCTCGCCGACGAGCAAACCGGGCTGCTCGGTCTGACCGATGCGACGGGTGCGGCAGTGGTATTCGACGGGCGTACCGTGCTGATCGGCAGGACGCCGTCGGCGCAAACGGTCAACGATCTCGTGACGTGGCTCGATACGAAGACCGACGACATTTTCTCAACCGACGATCTCGCGTCGGCCCGGGGCGCGCCCGTCGATCCGGACAATGCCGGCATTCTCGTGCTGTCCATCTCCAGACTTTTCCGCAATTACGTGATCTGGTTTCGCGCCGAACTCGTGCGCACCGTCGAATGGGCGGGCGACCCGTACACGAAGCTGAGCGGGCTGTCCGCATCGCTGTCGCCGCGCAAAAGCTTTGATACGTGGACCGAAACGGTACGCGGACGCTCGCGGCCGTGGCGTCACGCGGAACTCGAAATCGCCATGGAGTTTCGCACGGCGATGCTCGGCATCGTGCTGCGCCGTGCCGAAGAACTCGCGCAACTGGCGATGCAGCTCGGGCGCGCGAATCAGGAACTCGAAGGCTTCTCCTATACGGTGTCACACGATCTGCGTGCGCCGCTGCGCCATATCGTCGGCTTCGCGGACCTGCTCTCGCAAATGGAAGGCGACCGGCTCTCGGAGCGCAGTCGCCATTTCGTCGAACGCATCATGAGCGCTGCGCGGTTTGGCGGCCGGCTCGTCGACGATCTGCTCGCGTTCTCGCAAACGGGCCGCTCCGCGCTGCGCCCGCAGCCGATCGAACTGCGCAAGCTGGTCGACGCACTGATCGCAGAGGAGCAGAAGGAAAACCCCGGACGCAACATCGAATGGAAGGTCGATCCGCTTTGCCAGGTGGTGGCCGACCCGGTGCTGATGAATGTCGTGCTGAGGAACCTGATCAACAACGCAGTAAAATTCACGCGCAATCACACTGCCCCCGACGATGTCGCCGTTATCGAAATCGGCCTGCAAGCGCCCGGGACGCAAGACGATCCGTCCGGACAAGACGTGATTTTCATCCGCGACAATGGCGTCGGTTTCGATATGCGCTACGTCGACAAGCTGTTCGGCGTGTTTCAACGGCTGCATCGCTTCGAAGATTTCGAAGGCACCGGCATCGGACTTGCGACGGTCAGGCGCATTGTCGAGCGGCATGGCGGCAAGTCCTGGGCAGAAGGCGAGACCGACCGTGGCGCGACCGTCTATTTCTCTTTGCCGCGCGGTTTCAACCTGCAACGCGTCGAAGACGAAGAAACCGCTGCGCAGGCCGTGGCGCGCCTTGCCGCGTTGTCGCAAGGGCAACCGTTCAATCCAGTACCAAAAGATTCCAAATAGGGGAAGGCCGTGCTAAGACCCATCCTGCTAGTCGAAGACAATCCGAACGACATTGAACTCACGATGATCGCGCTGGAAAAAAGCCGGATCGCGAATCCGGTCGTTTCGGTGCGCGACGGCGCGGAAGCGCTAGACTTCCTGCGCCGCGAAGGTCAGTATGCGACGAGATCGGACGATAATCCCGCCGTGATCCTGCTCGACAAGAAGCTGCCCAAGGTAGATGGCCACGAAGTGCTGAAGGCCGTGCGCGCCGACGACCGGTTAAAGAGAATACCGGTGGTCATGTTGACCTCGTCGCGCGAGGAAAAAGATCTGCTGCGCAGCTACGATCTCGGCGTCAACGCATACGTGGTGAAGCCCGTGGAATTCGACGACTTCATGGCAGCCATCAACGACCTCGGCATGTTCTGGGCCGTGCTGAACGAACCGCCGCCCTACACGAGCTGAATGCGGGCGATGCGCGAAACCGTAGCGGGCGCGTCCCCTGCCATCACCGGACGTTTTCTTCGAACGCGGGCTCTATGGATGAACTGACTCGAGGCCACGTCGTCGCCGGTATCGACGCTGCCTCGTTTTTCGATCTGCTTCCCGATGCGTGGCTCATTCTCGACGAGCGAGCGGAGGTCGTGTCCGCGAACACGGCGTATCTGCAATTGCTGCGCACCTCGCTGGCGGAGGTTCGGGGCCGCTCTGTCTACGACATCAATCAGCACGGCGAGACCGAACAGCGCGAGGCGCGCCGGGCGTGGCTGCGCAGTACGCTGACCGGTCTTGCGCCAGGCGAAATGCGCGAATCGTCGATTCTGCGTTACGACTCGCCGGCACCCGGTGCGTCATCGGCCGATGCGTTCGAAGTCCGGTTCTGGCGCATCGCGGCTGCGCGCCTGGAGCGCGGCGCAAGCGCCGAGCCGCTGATCGCGCTGCGCATCAACGACGTGACCGCCAGCGTCGAAGTGTCGGAGCGTAGCCAGCGGGAACGCGCGAAGCTGCGCTCGCAAGCGCGCCTGCGCCAGTTGCTGGTTGAAGAAGCCAACGCTTTGCTGCACGAAAACAAGGAGCAGCTCACGTTCGCGCTGACGTTCGCGCGGATCGGTTCGTGGGAATTCGACCCGAAAGCGGGACGCGTCGAATGCAGCGACGAATGCCGTGCCTGCCTTGGTTTACCGTTCGGCGAAAGTCTCCCGATCAAACAGCTGTTCAATGAAGTGATCGACAAATCGGACCGCGCCCGTGTGCAAGCGATCGTGGTTCGCGCGCTGCGGCGCCGCGAGCACTTCGAAACGGACTTCCGTACCGTGTGGCCCGACGGTTCGACGCATTGGGCGCTCGTGCGCGGTGCCGGGCGATATCTCGCGGATGGCGGCTTGCGCGCGGTATTCGGCTGCACACTCGACATCACGCCGCGCAAGGAAGCCGAACTCGAGCAGCGTGCGATCGCGCAATCGGAAAAACGCGCGCGCGTGGAGAGCGAACAGATGGCGCGCGCGATGGACCATTTCGTGAGCGCGGTCAGCCATGAGCTGCGTTCGCCGCTCGGTGCGATTCTTTCATGGTGTACGCTGCTGCAGCGCGCCGGCGACATGTCGCATGTCGCGCGCGCGAGCAGCGTGATCGAGCGCAACGCGCGGCAGCTCGCGCATATGGTCGACGATCTGCTCGACAGCGGCGCAATCGCGACCGGCAAGCTGTCGGTCGAATTGCGGCCGGTCGACCTCGGCTCGCTCGCCGGCATCGTCGCCGAAGACATGCGCATGAACGCCGAAAGCAAAGGCCTCAAGCTCATCGTCCAGGACCTCTCGCCATGCGAGGTGCTGGCGGACGAGAGCCGCCTCAAGCAGGTCGCCTGGAACCTGCTGTCGAATGCGGTGAAGTTCTGTTCGTCAGGGTCGATCGAAGTCTCGGTGACGCGAAGCGATGGCCGCGCGGAACTGACGGTTCGCGATACCGGCTGCGGTATCGAAGCGGATGCGCTGGACAAGATCTTCGAGCGCTTCGAACAGGTGCGCACGACGGGCAGCGGTCGCGTGGCGGGTCTCGGGCTTGGATTGTGGCTCGTCAGGCATCTCGTCGAACTTCATAATGGAACGATCGTTGCCGAGAGCGCCGGCCGCGGCCATGGCTCGACATTCCGCGTTTCGCTGCCGCTTTACGGCTAGGGCGAAGCCGCATTTCCCACTCTGCTTGCGCACTGCATGAGCGTCTTACCTGCAAGAATGGCCGACGACTATCCCGATGTGCTCGAGGCGCTGCGTTCCGCCACGGGTGCGCGGCATGGCGTGCTCGATCGGGCCATGCCGTTATCGAAAGAACAGCCGACGCTCGCCGACTATCGCGATCATCTGTTGTTGTTGAAAGGGTGGCTCGCGCCGATCGAATCGTGGTTAGCAGGCTTTAGCGACGGTCCGCAGCGGGCATCGGTGCTGCAGCCCGTCACTCGAGCAGGAATCATCGACGCGGATCTCGCCGATCCGGCGACGCCCGCATCGGCGTGCACCGATGCTGCGGGTAATGTCACCGAGTGGCCGCGCAGCGAACGAAGCGCTGCGTATCGCTGGGGCGTCGGTTACGTGATCGAAGGTTCGCAGCTCGGCGGCGCGGTGCTATATCGACGCTTGCACGAAGCGTTGGCGCCTCATCCGCTGCACTATCTCGCGCAGCGCGATATGCCCGCCGGACCGCGCTGGCGCCACTTCGTGCAGGCGATGCGCAGCGAAGTGCAGCATGAAGGGCAGATCGAGGACGCCTGTGCCGGCGCCGTCGATGCGTTCGATCGACTGATCGCGCTGGTCTCTCGTCTACACGCAGGAAGCACTTCTGCGCGGGGCGTTGAAGGGCACTCGCATGGGGACATGTCAGGCTTGTTCAAGTCCGTAATTCCCCGCTAAGTCTCAACCTCTAGATTCATCTTTGCCTGTCTACGCGTCGGCCTTCGTCGTCGAAGCAAAGATGCAGCGATGTTCCATGCGCATCGTGATACCGACGCCGGCGAAATATCTTCGTGCCAATAACACGATTGAAAAACCGGCCGACGACCGGGCGTTGCGCCGACGCACACTTTCTGTCGCAAGCGGAATACACACAGGCAGCGTGTTGCGCGAATCGCCGAATCTATATGGAGCGAGACGATGATTTACCTGCCTGAGTTATTGACAATCACCGGCGTGGTGTTGCTATTTTGCATTAGTCCCGGTCCGGACTTCCTGGCCGTCAGCGCTCACGCACTCGCGACGCGCCGGGCGGCGATCGCAGTAGCGTGCGGAATTGCCTGCTCCCATATTCTTTGGGGAATTCTGGCAGTGTTCGGCGTAGGGGTGCTCGTCTCGCAGATTGACTGGTTGTATCAGGGCGTGCGCATCGCCGGCGCTGCTTACCTGTTTTTTCTCGGTGCGCGAATGTTGATCAGTCTGCGCCGCCCTGGCGAGATGGGGGCAACTCGTGAGAAAGAGGAAGATACAGTCAAATCGCTTCGCAAGGGCCTGGTGGTGGGATTGACGAATCCGAAATGCGCGGCATTTTACGGAAGCCTGTTTGGAACGTTCCTGCCGTTGGGGGCACCGGCGTGGATCCACGGAACGACGCTCGCAATTGTCGCGGTGGTTGTCGGCGCCTGGTTTCTGACTATCGCGTTTCTGTTTTCGTCATTCAGGGTGCAACGCATTTACCGAACGCTGCAGCGACCCATCGATGCCGTAATGGGCGCATTACTCATCATTCTGAGCGTGAGTCTTGCGTTCGGACTATTTTGATTTACGAGTCCGATATCCGACGAAGGTCGAAGGCCGAGCATTAATCAGTAGTCCCACGGCACCGGCACGAAGCGGAAGCCATCACCGTTCTTTGCAATGTGACCAATGGACGGGAACGCAATGTGCGCCGCGGCTAGCAGAGCGCCGGTTTCAGCGGCTTCGTCGAGCAGCGCGAGACGCACATCCACCGCCGTTTCGGGATCGTGCTCAAAGCCGTTTTGCCACTTGGGATTGTCGAAGCCGACTTCGAAAATCGCGTCGCCCACGAACGTCAGCTTCTCGCCTTTCGATGCGACGTCCACCACGCAGTGGCCCGGCGTGTGTCCACCCGTCACGCGCGCCGACACGCCCGGTGCGATTTCCACGGTGCGATCGAACTGCACGATGTTGTGACTGTAGAGCTCCACGAACTTCGCAGCGGCCTTGCGCAGCGCGGGAGGAACCGTTTCCGGCATCACCGTCTTGCTGAAGTCCGGCTTTTTCCAGAATTCCACTTCCGCGCGCGATACGTGAATGCGTACGTCCGGGCGCAACCTCGCCTTGACGCCGTCGACGTTCAGGCCGCCGACATGGTCCATGTGCATATGTGTAATGACGATGTCAGTGATGGCAGCCAGGTCGATGCCAGCCGATTCCAGGCGCATCACCGACCGACCGGCGCGCGTGAAGTATTCGAAACCGTCGCCTACGCCCGAGTCGATCAGGATCAAACGCTCGCCGCTGCGCACGAGTGCAATATTCAGCGCCCAGTCGAACATGTCGCGCTGCAGAAAACGGCTATCGAACCATTCGTTGCGTTCCGCTTCGCTGACGTTCGTGGACATGGTGGAGGTCGGTAACGGCAGAATGCCATCGCTGATCAGCACGACGTCGACGTCACCGACACGCACGGCGTAGCGGGAGGGTATGAATTCGCCGGCACCTTCCTTGCCAAGCCTGGCGGTAACCGGTTGCACATTGCGGATTGCTTTGCTCATCTTCAATAGTCCTGTCATGTGGGAGTAGGCCGCACCGGGCGGCGCGGTTTCACGAGCGCGACTATGAAATTTCGCGTGCTTCGTTTGGCTCGCGTCTCGACCGACGCCGTGACAAATCTTAGTCAGCGGACGCCGACGCCAGAAGCATCGCGAACGCGTCCAGCATGTTGTCCGAACGGCAACAATCGGCGACGAACGGTCAATCGTGAGCCACGCCAACCATCGATGCCCCACGACAGATATCTCGAGCATCGACACCGTATCGTCATTGTCGATCCCTATATTTGTCAGTCGTCCGATCCTGATAACGACCGCACAAACAGGTTACGGGCGTGCAAAAAACATCCTTGAGCTTCCACGAGCGGGGTCTCGGCAGGCAGCCGTCGTGACGGGCGACATCGAGCAGGGAGCGCGAACGGTGCATGCCGACCGATCGTGACAAGCCATGCGGATACGCCGGGCGATCGGCTGCAGGGAACGCTATCGAAGGCTTCGAAGATCACCCTGACAAGAAGGAGCACCTGCACCGTGAACTCCCGCCGCAAATTTCTCCAGAGTACCGCCACGGCCGGCCTGTCGGCAGCCGCACTCAGCGTATTTCCGCCCAGCATCCGTCGTGCGCTCGCGATTCCGGCGCATCACGAGAGCGGCACGATCAGGGACGTCAAGCACGTCGTGATCCTGATGATGGAAAACCGCGCATTCGACCATTATTTCGGCACCTATAAAGGTGTGCGAGGCTATGGCGATCGCTTCACGATTCCGCTGCCGGACGGTCGTAACGTGTGGCAGCAGATCGATGCCAACGGCAATGTGGATCTGCCTTACCATCTGGACGAGACCAAGGGCAATGCACAGCGTGTGGCCGGCACGCCGCATAGCTGGGTCGACACGCAGAACGCGTGGGATGGCGGCCGCATGGCGGCCTGGCCCGTGTCCAAGAAGAACCAGACGATGGGCTATTTCGACACGGCTGAAATCCCGTTCCAGCGCGCGCTGGCCGAAGCGTTCACCCTCTGCGACGACTATCACTGCGCGTTCCTCGGCGGCACGCACCCGAATCGCATTCTCCATTACACCGGCACGAATGGTCCGGCGTACGGCAAGACCTTCGTGAACAACTTCAGCGGCGACTTCTCCGTCACCACGTCGGCGTCCGCCTACTTCGACTGGAAGACCACGGCCGAGCGCCTGGAAGAAGCCGGCGTGACCTGGAAGGTGTATCAGAACATCAAGAACACCTACGGCTGCAATGCGCTGCTCGGCTTCAGGCAGTACCGTCAGGCCAACGAGGCGCTGCCGCAGGCGCGCCAGGTCAACACGTCGCTGAGCCAGGCCGCCGAGCCGGTCTTCGATCCGACAGATGCCGTTGCGCAGCCGCTGATCAAGGGCTATGCGAACACCATGCCGACCACCGATACCGATCCCAACACCAACGGCACCTTTGTCGAGGCGTTTGCCGATGATGTGAAGAACGGCCGTCTGCCCGAAGTTTCGTGGATCGTTCCGACCGACGTCTACTCCGAGCACCCGGGGCCCTCGAGCCCGGTGCAGGGCGCCTGGTTCGTCCAGCAATTTCTCGATGCGTTGACTGCGGTGCCCGAGGTGTGGAGCAAGACCGTCCTGCTCGTCAACTTCGACGAGAATGACGGCTTCTTCGACCATGTGCCCCCAGCCGCCGTGCCGTCGCCGAACGGCGATGGCACGTACGCCGGAAAGACCACGCTGAACGGCGCCGAGCTCGGCGTCGAATACTTCACCCATCCGTACGTGACACGCGCCGACACGGGCGCGATCCCCGACAGTCAGCCGAGTGGACCGGACGGCAAGCCGTATGGCCCGGGTCCGCGCGTGCCGCTGTGGGTGATCTCGCCGTGGAGCCGCGGCGGCTGGGTCAATTCGCAGACGTTCGATCACACGTCGGTGCTGCGCTTCCTCGAAGCGCGCTTCGGCATCAAGGAAAGCAACATCTCGCCGTACCGCCGGCTCATCAACGGCGACCTGACTTCGGCCTTCAACTTCGCAACGCCGAACAACGAGCCGCTGCCGACCATCGCGGGCGAGAAAACCAAGGCGGACGCCGATGCGTTGCGTGCCTCGCAGCAGGCGCTCGGCCAGATCGTGCCGGACGCCAGCCGCGCCATGCCGAAGCAGGCGAGCGGCTTCCGCCCGTCGCGTGCGCTGCCCTACGAGCTGAACACCAGCGCGCATGTGGACGCGACCGCCGGCACCGTCAAACTACTGTTCGCGAATACGGGTCGGCAAGGTGCTGTATTCCACGTCTATGACAAGTTGCACCTGGACCGCTTGCCGAAGCGTTACGCAGTCGAGCCCGGCAAGACGCTCGACGACGTGTGGGTGCCGGCGTCCGCAGACCTTGGCAAGTACGACCTGTGGGTGCTCGGGCCGAACGGCTACCATCGCGAATTCAAGGGCGACCTTACCGCACTGAAGGGACACCGGGCCGCCAATCTCGAAGTGCGCGTGGGATACGGTTCCCTGACGGGCAATCTGCACCTGCAGCTGCGCAACCAAGGCGCCGGCCTCGCGCAGTTCACGGTGAAGTCCAACAAAGTGTACGGCGCGCTGCAGGCTTTCCCGGGTCTGCCGAACGCGATCTTTGGCCAAGGTCCTTCGGGCTTCGGTGGATTCCCTGTGCCGGGTTTCGGCGCATGGCCAGCCCCGGCGCCGTTCTCGCGGAATGATCGCTTCGACTCCGGTCATACCTGGACGGTCAGCACGATCGGCGCGCTTCCGGTCGCGCTCTTCTGGAACCTTTCCCAGACCGGCTTCTGGTATGACTTCGAGATCACCAGCAGTACGGACAGCAGTTTCTTTCGTCGCATCGCCGGGCGTATCGAGACGGGCCGCCACTCGGTGACCGATCCTGCGATGGGGATGATCGACCTCTTCTGATCGAAGCATGGCCTGGAGGCACCTCGCGTGAGCTCGGTGCCTCTGCGCGCAACCCGCTCATCACTCGCGCGCATCGACGAGCCAGGATACGAACCTGACCGACGCGCGCGCGGCGGCCTCATTCAAGCGCTATTTCGACGTCTTGAAGTCGTCATAGAACGCGCTGATGAATTCGTCGAGCCGCTCGCGTGCGAGGCTCGTGACGCCGGCTGCCCTGGGACGGCCATTACCGCCGAAGCGGCGGCACAGCCGGTCCGCGTTTCCAGGCCGTGCTAGCGGTGCGCGCACGCTGACCGCGTAATCGCCGGACCGACGCGGACTCAAGACCGCGTGCGCTCGGGATGGGGCGGCGCTCGCCAGCGCATTGGCAAATTCACCGCGCACGCGTCTCGCCCACCGGTGCTCTGGCAGCACGTAAACGTCGCCATCAGACCGCACGTGCAATGGCGGCTCACGCCACGCGAACGAAAGATCGGTGGCGCGTGCCGCTTCGATCTGCCGCACGAGCGCCTCACCTTCGAGGAAGTCGAACGGGTCCGCATACGGTTGCAATATTCGGTAGAGCGTCTCCGGCGAAACGATCAGATCGTCGATACAGTCGCCGTACGCGTTGTAGTTCACCGCCTGGCCGAGCGCGCCTAACCGTTGCTCGCGCTCGGCGTCGAGTCCGCACGCCGCGGCGCTGCGATGCGCCGCTGCGGCCAGATTGTCGCCGTATGCGGCCGCCACGGCCCAACACCGGTAACGCCCGCCCAGATGACGATCGACGATCAGGCTCGTGCATATGTCCGCAGATGGATCGATGTGCGCGGCAAGCCGCGCATGCCGCGGTATTTCACCCGCGAAATGATGATCGAAGTATTCGACTTCGACACCGCGCCCGAGCAGCGTCTGCAATGCGGCGCGATTCGTGTCGAGTGAGATATCGAGCACTGTCGCGCGGTCGCCGGATCGTGCCGGAACGCGTGCAAGCAGTTCGACGTCTTCCTTGGTGCCGGTAACGAGCATCGCTGCGCGCGGCGTCGCAAGCCTCAACTGATGAAGGGCGAAGAGACCGTCGGCGTCGCCGTTGAATACATCGAATTGCGTCATGGCCTATGTCTTGACACACGGTTCTTGTCGACGCGTTCCGCACCCGCGGCAACTGCTCCCGCTTCAGCCTGGCCCTTCGGCCGCGTTCCGGTGCGAGGGCGCCGCATGGTCGGCCGGCGTCTGCTCGCGAGCGGCGCAAAGCAGCGCACGCACTTGCGTGTCGTCGACCTGGCGGAAATCGCGATACAACGCGCCGACGCCATCGAACCAGCCCGGCTGCAACAACACCACCGTTTCGTCCGCGATATCCGCGAACGCCTGCTGCGTCCCGATCGGCGCGACCGGCACCGCGACGATGACGCGTGCAGGCCGCCTCGAGCGCAGCGCCTGCAAGGCCGCCCGCATCGATGAACCGGTTGCGATGCCATCGTCCACGACGATCGCGGTTCGCCCTTCGACCGGCAAGACAGGGCAGGCGCCGCGATAGACCGACTCGCGACGTGCGACTTCCGCCTGTTCGCGTGTGACCGCCTCGGCGAGCTGTTCGTTAGCGACACGCGCCGCGCCTACGATTTGCCGGTTGACATAGAGCGCACCGCCGCTCGCGAGCGCTCCCATTGCCAGCTCGGGATTGCCCGGCGTTCCGACCTTTCTGACGATCAGGATATCGAACGGTACATGCAACGCGTTCGCTACTTCATAACCGACAGGAACGCCTCCGCGAGGCAGTGCCAGCACGATGACATCCGTGCGTCCGGCATAGTCGCGCAGCGCCTTGGCAAGCCGTGCGCCCGCGTCTTTCCTGTCATCGAACATGTCTTGCCCCTTGCTGTATGTCGCGAGCGGCGCGCTGGGCCCGATTCGTCGGAGAACCGGGAGCTTCACCGCATGGCCGCGTGGATACATCGTCAGCGCGACGATGCGGTCCCGCTCTTTCAACGCAGCGACCTTTATATGCAGCGTAGCCGTGCCCGACCTCGCGCACTTGATACAGGTCAAGCTTCGCCCACGCATCGACATGACTCGCATACTGCGCTGGCCGCGCTCGCCTGACGCTTGATGCGTGTCAAGCGCGGCCGCAAGAGCTGCTCTACGCTGAAATCATCGTTGATCGAATCGGGTAGCGAGGCGCAGCATGTTCAAGCGGTTACTGCTGATCGGTTTTCTTACATTGCCGGGATCATTCGTGCTTGTGTCCGTCGCGTGTATTCATCCGCGCTACCGCGCAAGACTTTCGCAGCTCGCCTATATTCCGCAGCTACTGTCGCTTGTCAAAGGCTTGACGCGATGAGAGGGTCGCTGTGAAGCATGCGCACGCGGCAAGCGGGCAAGCGCTTCATGATCACAGTGCGTCGTCGAGGCGCAGTCCGATTGGGCAGAAACAGTGGCGAAGGGCGTTCCAGGCGTAACATCCGTGAAAACTCGCTCGCCGTGCGCGCCGTACGCAGTCGATAGGTGTCGACGCATCGCAGTTCGAAGACTGTGTCCACGGCGGGGACCAGCGCGATCCGACCGTCTGCCGTGGAAGTCCAGCCGGCATTCGGCGAACGCAATAGTTGACGCACAGGTGGCGCTGGAAGCGAGGCAGCGCGCGGCAGCTTATGGCGATGGCGCCGCCGGATCGGCGGGCAAGCGTATCGGTCCTGGCGTCGAGCGGGCCAGATATCGGCGCGGCGCCTCAGCGTCCGATACCTCGGAGGGTTGGCATGTGGTACGCAATGCTGGACGCGCAGCGGCGTCTGATACGCGCGATGGCGCACGGCGTATTGCAGGGTCGCGGCGACAACGGCTGCGACGCGCTCGCCGGTTGGATGAAAGGCGGCGATGCGCTGCCCGCGTTACGCGGCTGGCTGTGCCGATCGACATGCTCGCTCGACCGGGCGCCGTCGTTCTCGATCGATTCAGTGTGTGCAAGTGGCCGCGTGGTCCCGGTCCAGGAGACCATCGCAGACGAGGTGCCCGCCGGCGCGTTGCGCAAGTTCACGCGAGCCGGCACCGCAGCGAGGCGGTCCGGAAGCTGGCCGGTCGTTCTGTGCGCGCCGCTTGCCGGGCATCACGCCGTGATGTTGCGCGAAATGGTGGAAGCATTGCTCGCGCATCGCGAAGTCTATGTCACCGATTGGACGGATGCGCGCGATATACCGGCCGAAGCGGGTGCATTGACGCTTGACGACTATGTGCTGGCAACCGAGCGTTTTATCCGTTTCGTGAGTTCACCGGGTACGCGCGTGCACGTGATCGCCGTCTGCCAGGCGACCGTCCCCGCGCTTGCCGCCGCCGCATTGCTCGCACGCGAGCCGGCTTCGCCGTTGGCGAGCCTTGCGCTGCTGGGCGGCCCGATTGACGCCGGCCTCAACCCAACCGCGGTCGAGCGCTTTGCGATGTCGCATTCGCTGAGCTGGTTCCGCGAGCACGTGATCGACACCGTGCCGCCGCCTTACCGGGGCCGTGGGCGGCGCGTGTATCCAGGCTACCTTCAGCAGGCGGCGATTGTCGCTACCTATCCCGCACGGCTGATCGGCCTCGAGACACGTTACTGGTCAGCATGGCTTGCGGGGAACACCCGCGAGGCGCAGGCTGCCCTGCGCGCCTTGAACGAATATGCCGCGGTGCTCGATATGACCGAGCAGTACTTTCTCGATACCATTCGCGTCGTTTTTCATGAGCGCCGGCTCGCATGCGGTGAGTGGACGATCGCCACGCGGCCCGTCGAAACACGAGCGCTCGCACGCGTTGCACTGTGCACCGTCGAAGGCGACAGGGACGACATCACCGGTGCGGGACAAACGCACTGCGCGCACGCGTTGTGCGCTGCCGACGATGCTCCACCGCGGCATCGCCTCACCGTTGCGCAATGCGACCACTACGACCTGTTCACGGGGCCGCGTTGGCACGAGACGGTGCATCCTCGACTGTGCGCGTTCTGGCAAGAGACCGAACGCGTGTGGCGCAGCGCGCGCGACAAACGGTCCGTGGCCGGTATGCCCGCGTGACGCGACCGGTGTATACGGCCATGCTCGCGCCAACCGCCGAGAGTTGCTGTTCCGCACCGATTGACGCACGTCAACGCGAGCGCTCCCGGCAGCACATACTCTTTTTCCATGCAATCGTGCAGGATGCGCGATCACCTGCGTGAAGGAAGATATTGTGCGTAACCAAACGGTGGGACAGGCGGAGCAACCGGCTACCGCAAATGACATCCGGGCAATCATCGGCCCTTTCGAAGACGACGTCGTCGTGAAGATTCTCGACGTTCATCCGACAGCGGCCGAAGTATTGAACGCGTTTACATGGCTGCGTTCCGACGAGCACCTGCAGCGCCGACTTGCGCACGAGTTGCATGGTCGCGCGGCGCAGGTGTTTGAAATACTCGATCAGGAATATCCGGAGATCGACGGCAGTCAGATGTGAGGTCAGTTCGCCGACCGTCTCGAACACGGTGGCTTTTTCCATGTCGAACGGCGGCATACCGCCTCGGTCAGTTGCTGCGCGAACGTTTGGAGCGTGTCTTCAGCGTCTCGATTTCGTCGAGCAGATCAAGCGCGAGCGCGATTCCCGGCGCGTTCACCTGAAGGTCGTGAGCCAGCCGGAACGCGGTGCGCATGCGCTGCAGGCAGGCGCCACCGAATCGCCATTCCTGCGGCGCAGCGCCCTTCGGCTCAAAAGCGCCCTCAGCCACCCAAAGCTTGATCTCTTCTTCCGATGCGCCGCTTACCCGGCTCAGCTCGACAAGCGTGAACTCAACGTTGTCATCGACAATCTGGCCTGCGATATAGGTCGTCTCGAAGTCTTTCATGATGGGCCACCCATAAAACGCGCACGCGGGTCGAAGTTGAACGCTTTGCGCATCGTTTCGTAAGCCGCTTTAGCCGACTCGCTGTCGGCGGGCGGCAATACGATATTCAGGATCGTGTACATGTCCCCGGGCGGATTCCCGGGAATTCCCTTGCCCTTGAGTCGCATGCGCGTGCCGCCTGCCGAACCCTTCGGCACGCTCATTTCGACCCATCCGTCGGGTGTCGGCACCGTTACGCGTGCGCCAAGCGCCGCTTCCCACGGCGCCACCGGCAGGTCGAGCAGGACATCGGCGCCCTCGATGCGAAAGCGCGGATGCTCGCGAAACGCAATTTCGAGGTAGAGGTCCCCCGCCGGCCCGGCCCCGACGGCGGCTCCTCCCTGGCCGGCGAGCCGCAAATGCTGTCCGGCCCGCACCCCTTTGGGAATCGAAACGTTCAATGTGCGTGACTGCAGCGAGACACGGCCACGCGCGTCGACGACCGGCAATTGCAAAGAGATCGTCCGTTGTGCGCCGCGATAGGCGTCCTCGAGGTCGATGAGCACCTTCGCATGGTGATCCTGTCCCATCGCGCGCGAGGATCCGCGCCGTGCATGCTCCGTTCGCGCACCGCCGAACATCGCTTCGAAAAAATCATCGAGACCCGCGTGCGTCGCGTCCTCGTCGCCGGCGCCGCGAAACTCGAAACCTTCATCCCAGTTCGGGGGCGGCTGAAACTCCTCGCCGCTGTGCCAATGCGTGCCCATGCGGTCGTAGGCGGCACGCTTTTCCGGATCCTTGAGCACCTCGTAGGCTTCGCCCAATTCCTTGAAGCGATCCTCCGCGTCCGCGTCCTTACTGACGTCCGGGTGGTATTTGCGCGCGAGCTTGCGATATGCGCGCTTGATGTCCTCCTGAGCCGCCGTACGCTCGACGCCCAAGGTTGCGTAATAGTCCTTGTATTTCATCTGAAGAAAGCCCCAGGCAGACGTACACGGAAGCGGTCAGACGGCGCGATGCAGCAGGAATTCTCGTTTGCTTTGACACGGATAACAGTAGCACTGAACCGCGCCTCCATCAGCCGCCGCGTTGGCCGGTTTGCCTCCCTAAGCCGACTCCAGCTTGAACACCGCAACCGCGTTGCGCAATAGTACCGCCTGTTCTTCGAGCGAACGGGCCGCCGCCGATGCCTGTTCGACGAGCGCCGCGTTCTGCTGCGTGGTCGAGTCCATCTGCATCACGGCGCGGTTGATGTCCTCGATGCCCGCGCTTTGCTCTTGAGCCGCCGCGAAGATTTCGGTCATGTATTCGCTGACCGTCTTCACGGACGACACAATGTCGGTCATCGTGTGGCCCGCCCGGTCGGCCAGCGACGAACCCTCGGCAATCTTGTCGACCGTGTCGACGATCAGCTGTTTGATTTCCTTTGCCGCGCTGGCGCTACGCTGAGCGAGACTGCGGACCTCGCTTGCCACGACGGCAAAGCCTCGGCCCAGTTCGCCGGCCCGTGCGGCCTCGACCGCGGCGTTCAAGGCGAGGATGTTGGTCTGGAATGCGATGCTGTCGATCAGACCGACGATTTCCGCGATCTTCGACGAGTGCACTGAGATGCCCTGCATGGTCCTCACCACGTCGCTCACGACTTGCCCGCCCAGTGCGGCTGTCTCGGATGCGCGCAACGCTTGCCGGTTTGCCTGATCGGCATTGTCGGCATTGCGTTTCACGGTCGAAGTCAGTTGCTCCATGCTCGCGGCCGTCCGCTCGAGCGAGGCTGCCTGCTGTTCGGTGCGGTGCGATAGATCGGCGCTGCCGGTGGCGATTTCCTGTGCGCCGCCGTTGATCGATTCGGTGCTCGACCGCACGCTTCGCACCGTATCGGCGAGCGCATCCTGCATGGTCTTCAGATCGGCGAGCAGCGCCCCCATTTCGTTGCGCCGCTCGATCACGACGTCGGCGCGCAGATCGCCCGACGCAATGCGCCGCAGATGCGTCACCAACTGCGCGACGGGACGTGCGACGACGCCGATCAGCATCGCGCGAGCGAGAAGACCGATGACGAGCGCGAGCACCGACACGCCCCCGAGCGCGGCCACCATGAACCTGAAGCGCGCCTGCGCATCGGCATAGCGCGATTTCTGCCTGTCGATTACCACATTCGCGCGCGCGGTCATCGCTGTCTGATAGGCATTCGCCAGGGCTTGTGTTTTCTTTCCCTGCAAATCCTTGAAGCCACTGAAATTCATGTCGTTTAACGCACCGAGCGACGGCAGCACCGCGTCTTTGATGAAGCTCATGCGTTTCTGTTTCAGCTCCGTCGCGGCGGCCAGCGACTCGGAATTCTGCGCCTGAAGCGCAAGATAACTGGCGAAAGCGCGATCGGATTCCGCCAGGTCGTTACGCGCTGCGGCGAGCAACTCCGGCTCGGGATCGCCTACGCCGTAGAGGGCCATGTAACTATCGAGCGACACACGCGCATGCTGCAGCAGCTCGTCGCTGGACTTCAGACTGACCAGTGCGCTTGTGTCGTACTCGTACATCTCGCGTAGCGCATCGTTGCTTCGCTTCAGTGCGACGACACCGGCCGCGCTCGCCACCGCAAGAATTGCGAAGAACACTGCGATCACGAGCGTAATGCTCGCTCGAATGCTCATATTTCGTAGCATGCAAGTCTCCCCGTTTGTTTTATCTTTCGACGATGCGATGCCGCGAGTGGCGCGGCTCGTCGCTCTTTCTTTGGCTTCTTCGTCTTTTACGTCGTCCGCGAGCCCACGGAAGAAAGGGCAACGCGACAGGCCGGCCTTGCATTGCCGCGGTGCGGCCGGCTTGTGCAATGAGCTCGACGGGCGGCGGCGCGCACTTCTCCATCGTGGACGCCGGATCATAGCCCGACGTATCGGCGAACTCCAGATTCGCGCGGAGTGTCCACATATTCGGACACTTGCCGCAAAAGCGGTCGAGCGGGCTCGGGTTCGCAACCCGGCCCGCTACGCCTTTATTGCCATACCTGGTAAATCATCGGCCCGCTGCCATACGGCCTCGGATACGACCCGGCCCAATACCCGGCCCGATAGACGGGGTAGGGACTCGTGACTGCAACGACCGGCTGCACGACCGTTTGCACCGGGTACGGCGGAAACTCTTCCTGCGCGTAGACGGGAACATACGGCACCGTACGCACCGGCGGCGCATACGGTTGTTGCACATAGACCGGCTGCTGCCGATACGGCGAAGGACCGTCTTCATACGCCGGCGCCTGCGCATAAACAGGCTGAGGCTGGTAATGCGGCGCAGGTGGTGCATACCTCGGTTGCTGCTGCGCCGCAGCCTGGTAGCGCGGCTGAGCCGCCATTGCGCGCTGCGCTGCCTGCGGCGGTTGCGGGACCGGTGTCACCTCGGCCTCGTCTTCTTCATCGCCCGGCATGCCAGGCGGGAGCGGCGGCACATCTTTAGCCTTGGCCGGCTTCGCCGTTTGCTTCAATTGATCCCGCAACGAAGCGTACGTTTCGGCGTCCTCCTTCGCCCGGGCAGCGTAGCCGTTGTGATACGCATCGCTCAGGTCTTTCTGGCGGGCCTTGTTTTCCTCATCGGCTGTCATACGCTCTTCGCCGGGGTCGAGCGATACGTCCGTCCCGCCGTTGTCGTATGCCGATTTTGGACCGTCTGCAAATGCTGGAATGGATTGCAGCGATGGCGCTAAAGCCACCGAAGCAACCGCAATCCCTAACAACGATTTAGTTCTCATGGTTTCACCTCGTAGCTAGAGGACAAATGAAAATGCGTGAGCGACCTCCCTGATGGACCCCGTGCCGATACGCAGCCACATGTGCCGTAACAGACGACAATCTTCTCGTGACTACATAGCGCTCCCCGAAAATCCGATCTCCTGAGCATTTCACGGTCTCTATCGCGACGGTACGAAATGGCTCATGCAATGGCTTGCATATCGCATATCGGCCGTCGATCACCGGCAACGGCTTCGGGATGCCAGCCAGGCATCTTTTAGCCATTAGCGATGGCGCTATTCATATCTCATGTGTCCGGCTTCATTGCCGGAACGCTTATATGCGCAAAGGCGGCGCCAGATAACCAACGCCGCTGAAACCATGTCGGCAATCGGATGGTGTTCGATCGGAATTGGAAACTCCGTGCGGGAATACTCACATCCTGTAGCGGGATTGCGGGGGGAAACACTAGTTGCCGCACGATGATGGCGGTTCGCACGGAGCGCGAGTCATGCCCGTGCATACCGCGACGCACGGATTCGGTGACTGTCGCACCACACTGGGCCACCGAAAGCCTTTCTGCCCCATCTCGCGTCTCCCTCCGCACGCTTCTCCTCCAGGTCGCTGGTGTCCGTCGAACGGCTGACCCGTTCGTTTCGGACACCCGCTCCGTCGTTTCCGGCCAATCGTCGCAAGGGCGCGGACAGCGTCGCCAGGACGGCCCGGAAATCGCTGAAGACTCGCCGTTCAAGCGCTTTTCCCCGCTTTTCCGTCGTCGCGCTTGCATCCATTTCAACCGGAGAGTTTGATGAAACAGTCAGAGGCATACACGCTAAGCATCGGCGTGCTGGCAGTCGTCGATACGTGGCTGACGGGCACGGTCTTCCCCGTGCCCGTGTGGGTCACGTTTATCGCGTGGGCGTCGTTCTTCGTGCTAGGCGGAGGAACAGCAGGATTGGTGAAAAGCGTCGCCTCGAATCTGACCGGCCTGCTGATCAGTTCGCTGACGCTGCTTGCAATCGCGACGACTCACCGGAGCGACTTCGCCATCGCGATTTGCGTAGGCATCGGCAGCGCCGCGATGGTGCAGGCGTCGAAGATCAGGCTGCTCGATGTCCTGCCCGCGATCGTCTGGGGCTTTGCTTCGACCGTCGGCACGACGGTGGCCACCGGCAAAGCGATCACCACGCCCGGCATGTCGAATCCGGCGCTCGTTGCGGCCGCCGCGCTTGTCACGGGCGCGGTGTTCGGTTTTGTCTCGGAGCGGCTCGGTAACGCGTTGACGTTCAAGCGCGACGTGCGCCTCAACTAGCTTCGCGCGTTCAGGCCGCATCGCAGAACGCACGTGCATGGAGACGCGAATCTGTCCGTTTCGGTCGATTCGGGCATTTTCCGCCGTCCTCGCATCTGTCTGGCGACAATGTGCGCGCACAGAGGGACAGCGGCGGTTTTGCCGCGCAAAAAGCCATTATCTTGCTGATATATCAGCGCGGCCCCGCGACAAACGGAGGACAAAATGCGAATCAGGAAACTCCCCACGACAGTCATCACCGGCTTTCTGGGGGCGGGCAAGACAACCTTGGTCAATCATATTCTCGACGCCACGCGGCCCATGCGGATCGGTGTCGTGGTGAACGAATTCGGCGAAGTCGGTATCGATGGCCATTTGATCGTAGCCGACGAGCAAGCGGTTATCGAAATCAACAACGGGTGTGTGTGCTGCACGGTGCGCAGCGACCTCGTCGAGAGTGTGCTGCAGCTGCTCGCGCGCTACGGCGACGGTCTCGATCGTCTGATCGTGGAGACCTCGGGCCTCGCCGATCCGGCGCCAGTCCTGCAGACGTTCCTCGCCGATCCCAAGGTGCGCGAGCACGTCGAACTGGAGTCGGTGATCGCGGTGGTCGATGCACGGCATGCACGAGGCCAGTTGAGCGACGACATCGCGCGCGAGCAGATCGTGTTCGCGGACCGCATTGTGATCAACAAGACCGATCTCGTCGCGCCGCCCGGCGTCGCCGAACTCGCGTCGACCATCCGCGCGCTGAATCCGACCGCGACGCTCGACTTTGCGATGCGCTCCGCCGTCGATATCGACGCGCTGCTCGGCCGGCGCAGTTTCTCGATCGACAATCTGCTCGCCGTCGAACCCGGGCTGCTCGCCGAAGACGAACACGACCACGAGCACGACACAAGCATCGAGTCGTGCGCATTTCACATTCCGGGCGAGCTCGACGGCATCCGCTTTAACCGCTGGGCGAATCAGGTCGTGCAGAAGCAGGGCGCGTCGCTGCTGCGGATGAAAGGCGTGCTGAACGTCAGCGGCGAATCGCGGCGCCTGCATTTTCACAGTGTGCACATGCTGACGGAGACGAACTTCGGCAAGGCATGGACAGCCGGCGAAGCGCGCGAGAGCCGGCTCGTGGCGATCGGTCGCGCGCTCGATGCAGACGCGCTGCGCGCGGGTCTGCTCGATTGCGTCGTCCGCCCAGCCGCAATTGGACCGGCAGAAATTCCATTACCCATCGGGAGCACAGCGTGAAGTTACAGCACCATATTGGAGGCATTGAAAACCTTGGGCCGGTCAATCTCGACACGCGAGTCTTCGTCGAATCTTGGGAGAAGCGCATCTTCGGCATCCACACCACGATGATGGCCGAGAGCGCACATCTGGCGGATGCATTGCACGCCTATCCGGTCAGGGAATTGCCGACGCGCTTCAAAAGCAACTGGACGTGGGCATCGCTGCGCACGGGCGCGGAAGGCATGCAGCCGTTCGATTACTTCAAGTACCGCTACTACGAGAAGTGGCTCGGCGGGATCGCCCAGTTCTTCGTCGACGCGGGCTATATCAGCGCCGCGGAGCTCGACGAGAAAAGCGCGTTCTATCGCGCGCATCCTGATGCCGCATTACCCGATAGTCCAAATACGGCGCTTGCCGCGCAGATCGACGCGTATCTGCAGAACGGCGATTCGGGCTTTCACGAGCCGGTTCGCGCACCGCGCTTCGCGGCGGGCGATACGGTCCGCGTGGCCGACCCGGATCCGGTCGATCACACGCGCCTGCCGGGCTATTTGCGCAACAGGACCGGCAAAGTCGAACGGGTCTATCCGGGCAGCTTCTCGTACTTCGTGTCGACAGGCGTCGACGGCGTCGGCCAGCCGATGCCCATCTATCGGATCGCATTCGACGCCGCCGAAATCTGGGGCCCCGACAAGAGCGAACCCAACACGACCATTTATGCGGACCTGTTCGAAGCATACGTGCAAGCCGCCAACTGAACGGAGACAAGGCAACATGAGCGAAATCTTTGGTTTTCCTGAAGACCGCGAGGCAACCAGTGCGGCGAAGGTCCGTGCGCTCGAAGCGCTGCTGATCGAAAAGGGCATTATCGGCAGCGATTCGGTCGACACCGTGCTGCGTCATTTCGAAACCGTCGCGGGTCCGTTCAACGGCGCAAAGATCGTGGCGCGCGCCTGGGTCGACCCCGAGTACCGGAAGCGGCTCGTCGCGGACACCCCCGCGGCGATCGCCGAACTCGATCTGCCGGTCGGCATGGCCGGTGCGGAAGGCGAGCACATGGCAGCCGTCGCCAACGACGAGAACGTGCACAACCTGATCATCTGTACGCTGTGTTCATGCTATCCGTGGCCGGTGCTGGGCCTGCCGCCCTACTGGTACAAAGACCCGGTGTTCCGCGCGCGCGGCGTGCGCGAACCGCGCGCCGTGCTGCGCGAGTTCGGTGTCAGCGTGCCGGACACCAAGGAGGTGAAAGTATGGGACAGTAGCGCGCAGATTCGCTGGTTCGTGATCCCCGAACGCCCGGCGAACACCGACGGCATGAGCGAGGAAGCACTCGCCGCGCTGGTCACGCCGGAATCGATGATGGGCGTTGCGCTGGTCGCTGCCCCGCAACCCTAGGGAGCGCACGATGTTCATGCGATTCGAGGAGTACGCCGCGGCATCGATGCTCGGCGAGCCGGACTCGCCGCCGCGACTCGACGGCAAGCTGTTCTTCACCCAGCGTTGGGAACGCGACGTGTTCGGGCTTGCCCTTTCGCTTTCGAAGGCCGGTTGTTTCGAGTGGGAAGACTTCAGGCAGAGTCTGATCGCGTCGATCGCGCGATGGGAGTCGATCGAGTGTGCGAATCAGCCGCGCTGGGACTATTACGAGCGCTTCCTCGAAGCGCTCGTGAGCGTGGTCGAGTCGAGCGGTATCATTTCGAGGGCCGAACTCGAGCGCGTGCTGACCGCCCGCAAAACTGCGGCCCCCATCGCTCCGTGATTCACGACGTCACACTGCACACACCGCATAGGACACCGTTCATGTCTACCATAACCGGAAGCTCACGCTCCGCCGCTTCGACGCGAAGCAAAGTCGTTGCGATGTATATCGCGCTTGGATTGATCAACGTGTTCGCCTGGGGATGGGCGTATGCGGTCCTGCGCGCGTCGCCGGCGCTGATCGGCGCGGCGTTTCTCGCGTACAGTTTCGGCCTGCGTCATGCGATGGACGCGGACCATATCGCGGCGATCGACAATGTCACGCGCAATCTGATGAACGACGGCAAGCGCCCGGTCTCGGTCGGCTTCTTCTTCGCACTCGGGCATTCGCTGACCGTGGTGGTCGGCGCGGTCGTCGTGGCGTTGGCCACGAAAGCGCTCGCGCATCACTTCGATGCGTTCCGACAAACGGGCGCGATAGTCGGCAGCGTCGTGTCGGCGTCGTTCCTGCTGGCGATCGGCGTGCTCAACCTCGTTCTGCTGGCCGACCTCGTGCGTGCATTCAGGCGGATGAAAGGCGGACGCACACAGGAGATCGGCGACCCGCGGCTGCTGCAATTCGACGGCAATCTGCTCGCGCGCGTCTTCAAGCCGCTGTTTCGTTTCGTCCGCTCGAGCTGGCTCATGCTGCCGCTCGGCATGCTGTTCGGCATCGGCTTCGAAACGGCCACTGAAGTCGCCTTGCTCGGCACTTCGGCGTCGCAGGCATCGGAAGGCCTGTCGATGTGGACCATCCTCGTCTTTCCGTGTCTTTTCGCCGCCGGCATGCTGACCGTCGACACGACCGATGGCATTCTGATGCTTGGCGCCTATGGCTGGGCATTCGTCAAGCCGTTGCGCAAGCTGTACTACAACCTGACGATCACGTTGATCTCGACCGTCGTGGCACTGTTGATCGGCGGGATCGAGGCGCTCGGCATCGCGGGACAGGTACTGAGCCTGTCGGGGCCTTTCTGGCATTTCGTCGGCACGCTCAACGACAATTTCGGCGCACTCGGTTACGCCATCGTCGGGATTTTTATCGCTGGTTGGATCGTCTCGGCGTTGCTCTATAAAATCAAAGGCTACGACAGGGATGTCGCCGCCGTCTGACCGGTATGTCGCGCGGTGCGGCGCACCGTCATGCCGGCGCCGCCCGACAGCCCACGTCGGCTCCATCGCTGCACGTATCCGCGGGTGACTTCGATGAAACGCATCAAGATTGGCCTCGTCGTGTTTCCCGGCTTCCAGCTTCTCGATATCGCCGGGCCGCGCGACGCGTTCGGCGAGGTCAAGGTGTTGAGCCGCGGCGAATGCGAGTACGAAATGCTCACGATCGGCACGACGCGTGGCGCCGTGCAGTCGTCGAGCGGTCTGACGGTCACGCCCGATCGCACGATCTTCGACGTCTGTCCCGAATTCGATACGATTATCGTGCCCGGCGGTCTGGGCATTTTCGATGTGTTCGACGACCCCGCACTGAGCGAATGGCTGCGCCAGCAGTACCGGCGCGTGCGGCGGCTTTGCGCGATCTGCAACGGCCTGTTCGCGCTCGGGCCTGCAGGGCTGCTGGACAACCGCGTCGTGACGACGCACTGGATGGACGTACCGCGGCTGTCGGCCACTTTCCCGAAGGCGCGCATCGAGCCCGATCATATCTACACGAGCGACGGCAGCATCTACACGACAGCCGGCGTAACGGCCGGGATCGACCTGTCGCTCGCGCTGATCGAGGAAGATTTCGGCAAGGCGATGGCACTCGACGTTGCGAAGTACCTGATCGTGTATTTGCGCCGTGCGGGCGGCCAGTCGCAATTCAGCCCGCTGCTCGAGTCGCAGGCGGCGCCCGGTTCGCAAACGCGCGCGCTGCAACACTACATTCTCGACAACCTGCAGGTGGAACATACGGTTGAATCGCTTGCGCAACGCGTGCACATGAGTTCGCGCAATCTCGCGCGAACTTTCATCAAGGAATGCGGCATGACGCCGATCACATTCCTGAGCAACGCACGTATCGACGCTGCGCGGCGCTATCTGGAATCGACCGATCTGTCGCTACGCGAGATCGCGAAACAGTGCGGGTTCGATGGCACCGATGCATTGCGTCGCGTATTCGCACGCCGCCTGCAGATCAACCCCAGTGAATATCGCGAGCGTTTTCGCACCGGCAACGCGACGCCGGCGGAGGACACGGAGCGCGAGGCGAAGCCCGCGTCGAAGAAGGCCGGGTCCGCTGCGCGAAGCGCATCGGCGTAAGCGCCGAGCCGGGTCAATCACGCACGGCGGATCGGGTTTCCGCACTCCGGAACCCGGCCCGCCGTGATTTGCTCCTGGCCGTACCGCGTCAGGCCGTCTTCTCCTGAACAAACGGCAGCGAGTACGACCGTTTACCCGTCGCTGCAAAAATCGCGTTAGCCACTGCGGGCCCGACCGGTGCGACGCCCGGTTCGCCGATACCGGTGGGCGCCTGCGCGGACTGCACGATGTGCACTTCGACCTTCGGCATTTCGTTCATGCGCAGCACCTGATAGCCGTCGAAGTTGTTCTGCTCGACGCGCCCGTCCTTCAACGTGATCGCGCCGTACAGCGCGGCGCCGAGGCCATAGCCGATGCCGCCTTCGATCTGCGCGGCGATCACGTCGGGGTTGATCGGCGTGCCGCAGTCGACCGCGCAGACCACACGGTCCACTTTGACCTTGCCGTCCTTGTCCACCGAGACTTCGGCCACCTGCGCGACGAAGGTGTGAAATGCCTCGGCCACCGCAATGCCGCGGCCCTTGCCCGGCGGCAGCGGCGTGTTGCTCCAGCCCGCTTTGCTCGCTGCCAGATCGAGCACGCCGCGCATGCGCGGCTGGTTGGCAAGCAGATTGCGCCGGAACGTGTACGGATCCTGGCCTGCGGCATGCGCCGCTTCGTCGATGAACGCCTCGACGGCATACGCGGTGTGCGAGCTGCCGACCACCCGCCACCACAGCACCGGTACGCCGGCGCGCGTGGTCGCAAGCTCGACTGACAGGTTCGGGATCGCGTAGGCGATGTTCGCCGCGCCTTCCACCGAAGTCGAATCGATACCGTTCTTCGCGAGACCGGAGAACGGTGTGTCCGCAACGATCGACTGGCCGACGATGCGGTGCTGCCAGCCCACCAGCTGGCCGTCGTTCGTCAATCCGGCTTCGAGTTTGTGAAAGTAGGTCGGTCGGTACAAGCCGCCGTGAATGTCGCATTCGCGCGTCCATTGCAGCTTCAGCGGCGTGCCGTTTGCCCCCAGCGCTTTGGCGATCGAGACCGCTTCGACGATGTAGTCCGAGCCGGGGTTCGCGCGCCGCCCGAAACTGCCGCCCGCATACAGCGTATGAATTTTCACCTGCTGCGGTTCGAGCCCCGCAGTGCGCGCCGCATTGGCCTGGTCGACGGTCTGGAACTGGTCGCCGGCCCAGATTTCGCAACTGTCGGCGCTCAGCTTGACGACTGCGTCGAGCGGCTCCATCGGCGCGTGGGCGAGGTACGGAAATTCATAGCTTGCGGAAATTTTGCGAGGCGCGCCGGCAATTGCTTTCGCGGCGTCGCCTTCGGTACGCGCCGGCAGGCCAGGCTGCTCGGCGAGCTTGCGATACTCGGCCATGATGGCGTCCGAGCTGCGCTTTTCCGCATGCGTGTCGTCCCATTCCACTTTCAGCGCGTCGCGACCCTGCTTCGCGGCCCAGAAGCTCTTCGCCACTACGGCGACGCCGCGCGGTATCTGCACGACCTCGACGACGCCGGGCACGGCCTTTGTTGCGCTCGCATCGAACGACTTGACGGTGCCGCCGAACTGCGGCGGACGCTGCACCAGCGCGACCAGCATGCCGGGAAACGTGACGTCGATGGTGAACTGCGCGGTGCCGTTGGTTTTCGGCGGCACATCGACGCGCGGCACACGCGTGCCGATCAGCCTGAAGTCTTTCGGATCCTTCAGTGTCACCTTTTCCGGCACCGGCAGCGCAGACGCCTGCGCCACCAGCGAGCCGTAGCTTGCGTGCCGGCCGCTCGCGTCGTGATACACGACGCCGCGCTCGGTGCGCAGCGACGCAGGCGGCACCTGCCATTGCTGCGCGGCGGCCGAAACGAGCATCGCGCGGCCCTTCGCGCCGGCCTCGCGCAGCTGTGTCCACGAATTGGCCATCGCCGAGCTGCCGCCGGTGCCCTGCATCTTGCCGAACGCAAGGTTCGCATAGCGCGTCGCATCGGCGGGCGCGCTTTCGACGCGCACGTTGGACCAGTCGGCATCGAGTTCTTCGGCGACGATCGTCGCAATGCCGGTGTAGGCACCCTGGCCCATCTCGACGTGCTTCGCGATGACGGTCACGCTGTTATCGGCGCCGATGCGCAGGAACGCATTGGGCGCAAACGTGCCGCTGCCGGCCGGCGTTTGCGCGGCAAGCGCGTGTTTGCCGAGGCCACCCCATTCGAAGCCGATGGTCAGCGCGAGCGCGGCAGCAGTGCCGACGCCTTTCAGAAACGTGCGCCGTGCCGGGCGCTGTACATCCACGATATCGGTCGTCATCGTTCACCCCTGCATCGATTCGGCAGCCGTGTGGATCGCAGCGCGAATGCGCGTGTAGGTCGCACAGCGGCAGATGTTGCCGCTCATCGCGGCATCGATGTCCGCATCGGTGGGCGCGGGCTTTTCAGTGAGCAGCGCGGTGGCCGACATCACTTGGCCCGACTGGCAGTAGCCGCACTGCGGCACCTGATGTTTGACCCATGCGGCCTGGATCGCTTGCGCCTGTTTGCTGTGCAGCCCTTCGATGGTCGTGACGTGGCGACCGGCCACCGCCGACAGCGGCATCATGCACGAGCGGATCGGCTGGCCTTCGAGATGTACCGTGCAAGCGCCGCATTGCGCCATGCCGCAGCCGAACTTCGTGCCGTGCAGGCCGGCTACTTCGCGAATCGCCCATAAGAGCGGCATGTTGGGATCGGCGTCCAGCGTGGTGGACTTGCCATTGAGTATCAACGTGGTCGACATCGACTGCTCCGTGGAGAGGATGGTTTTGTGGTTGTGCGTTTGCGCATGCGTGGCGCAGGGCTGCGCTGCCGGCTAGCGGCCGTCAGCGGCGCATGTTCCGCGTGGCGCGGATGCGCAAGACATTGCCGGGCGTCTCGGTTGATGTCCGCGAGTGAGGCCGGACGCGGCGGCGGCAACGTGCCAGAGTTTCGCCGAAAACGCGCGGATAAGGGTTGTTCGAAACTCCGGAAAGCTTGCCTAATCCTGTTTGATCATGTGGTCAGCATGATGAATGATGACCGGCGGGCGGCCACACGATGCGCGATGCATTCAGACGCGACGGTTGCGATGAGCGCGGCGGTCGTCCTGAGACCCGAGTGCGATAGCCTGATGAGCCGAAGCGCTGTCGCCGTCGCCGCCGCAACCCACGAGAACCGAACGATTGCCGGACAAGCCACGCACGCAACCTGCGGACGACCGGGGTGTATCGCTGCCATGATGTCTCCCTTCTTCGTTCTGGCGGAATTCCACCGGCTTTCTGAAGAGAGGCCGCGATGCGCAGCCTTTCTAGAGATATTCGACGTTGCCGTCGACGCTGATCGCTTGTCCCGAGATGTGCCGACCCGCCGGCGACGCGAGGAACAGTGCCATCGCAGCGATATCGTCGGCCCTGACCATCCGGCGAAGCGAGATCTTGCGAAGGTATTCGTCCTTCATCGCCTCGAAGGTGACGCCTGTCGATGCGGCGCGGGCGGCAATCACGCGGTCCATGCGCTCGCCCTGCACGACGCCGGGCAGGATGGCGTTGACGCGGATGTTGCCTGGTCCGAGCTCGATCGCGAGCGATTTCACGAGCCCGACAATGGCCCACTTGGTGGCCGCATACGGCGTGCGAAACGCGTAGCCGAGGCGCCCGGCAACCGACGACATCGCAATGATGCTGGCGCAATCCGACGTTTCCTTCAGGACCGGAACGGCCTTGCGCAGAAAGTAATACTGGCTGTTGAGGTTCGTCGAGATGGTGCGGTCCCAATCATCCGGACTGATCGCCTCGACCTCGCCCGTGGGCCCCGCGATGCCCGCGTTATTGACGAGAACATCGAGTCCGCCAAGCCTCGTGCGGGCGTCGTCGATCAGGTCGTCGACTTGCCGGCGGTTGCCCACGTCGGCCACGCCGGCGTGAAGTTCCGGATTGCGCTCTTTGGCCCGCTCGATCGCTGACGCGTCGACGTCGCAGATATAGACGCGAGCGCCGGCCTCGAGAAACGCGTCTGCGATTGCCGCTCCGATACCGGATGCCGCACCCGAAACCAATACGCGCAGCCCAGATCGCGGCTTCATGCGTTCAAAGACGTTCATAGGGTATCCTGATCGAATGGCCAGTCGAATAATCCCGTGGCGATAGCAGTCGGCGAGAATGTGCCGGGCAGAGCAGCCCGGCGAATCGACCTTCGATGTTTTATTGGACTGCGGCCATGTGCGCGGCTGCGGGCCGCTCTTCAGCGCGAATGGCCCGCGCGAGAAGCGGCACCAGGCCCAGGCCGACGACGGACGCCGCAACGATGACGTGAAAGCCCGAATCGCTTCTCTTGCTGAGCGTCTCCGCCAGACCGAACAGATAAGGACCGGCGAATCCGCCCAGCAAGCCGACCGTGTTGATGAAGGCGAGACCGGCGGCGGCCTGGACGCCCTGAAGGCGCTTCATCGCAACTGCCCAGTACGACGGCAGAATGCCGCCCGCGAAGAAGCCCGTTGTACCAAGAAGAATGATTTGAACCGTCTGGCTTCCGGTCGCGATAAACGCGCAGCCGCTAATGACGAGGCCTGCAGTCAGGCTGCCGAGAAATGCGCAGTCGTTGCTCATGCGACGGTGAATGCGCGGAAGCGCGAGCACTCCGACGAGGAAGCCAAAACCCACGCTGCTCGACAGCAGACCGACGAGCAGTGGCGACGTCACATGCATCTGGGCGACGATTGCGGGCGTGAAAAAGTACAGACCAACGAATGCGACCTGATTCAGGAAGTAAATCAGACTGATGAGGATCGTGGTGGGCCGCCTGATTGCTGCGAGCCAGTCTGCCGAGAACAGTTCCGCATGACCATGGGTGTCGATGACCGCGTGCGATTCAAGGGCTTGCGCTTCCTGCGCGGTTAGCCATCCAACCGAAGCGGGCCGGTCCGGAAGCTTGAAATAAAGAACGATGCCCGCCACGATGGTCGGCACGCCCTCCAGCAGAAACATCCATTGCCACCCGCGCAAACCGCCGGCGCCGCCCAGTTGCATCAGCGCCGCGCCAAGCGGATTACCGACGATGAGTGCGATAGACGGGGCCGTGTAAATCCAGCCGACTGCGACAGCACGATCTTTCGGCGCGAACCACAGGGTCACCATGTACATGAGCGCCGGGAACAGTCCGGCTTCGGCAACCCCAAGCAGAACGCGAAGGATGTAGAACGACCACTCTCCTTGCACGAGCATCATCGCTGTCGACAACACGCCCCAGCTCACGGCAATGCGAGCGATCCATCTGCGCGGTCCGACCCGATGTGCGGCCAGATTGCTCGGAACTTCGAGCAGCGCGTAGCCGATAAAGAAAATGCCCGCTCCGAGACCATACGCGGCGGCGCTGATGCCGAGGTCCGCGGCAAGCGCGGTTTTGGCGAGCGCGACATTCGTGCGGTCGATGAACGACAGGAAATAGATCGCGCACATCAATGGGATAAGCCTTGCCATCGCCTTGCGCGTGGCAAGACGATGAATGACGCTCGTGCCTTCGTCAACGGTAGTGGCATTCATAACGTCTCCAGAAATGCTCGCTCACAGCGAAACGTTGTCGCGTCCCTTCAGCCCGAGTATTTCGCGAGCGTCTGCGGGTGTTGCAATGTCGAACGACAGCTCTTCGAGAATCCGGCGGATTTTCCGGACCTGCTCGGCGTTCGTCCTTGCCTTCACGCCTCTCGACAGGTAGACGCTGTCTTCCAGTCCGACGCGAACGTTGCCGCCCATGATCGCGCCCATGGTCACGAGGGACATCTGGTGCCGACCGGCGCCGAGAACCGAGAACTGATACTGATCGCGGCCGAACAGACGGTCGGCAGTCGAGCGCATCACATTGAGGTTCTCCGGGTCGGGGCCGATGCCGCCGAGAATGCCGACCACGGACTGGATAAAGAACGGCGGCCTGATCAGTCCGATATCGACGAAATGGGCCAGGTTGTAGAGGTGCCCGACGTCGTAACACTCGAACTCGAAGCGGGTACCGTACTCGCCGAACTCGGTCAGAATGTTTTTGATGTCGCGAAAGGTGTTACGGAAGATCATGTCCTCCATGCCTTCGACGTACTCCTTCTCCCAGTCGAATCGCCACGACGGCATCCTGGCCGCGATAGGGTGCAGCGAAAAATTCATCGAGCCCATGTTGAGCGAGCACATCTCGGGCTTCGCGACGCGTGTATAGGCCAATCGTTCATCGAGTGTCATGCGCGTGCTGCCGCCGGTCGAGATATTGATGACTGCGTCGGTCTGCGCGGCAATCGCCGGAACGAACTGCCTGAACACGTCAGGCGAGGGCGTCGGCCGGCCATCGTCCGGATTTCGTGCGTGCAGATGCAGGATTGCCGCGCCGGCCTGCGCCGCTTCGATCGCTTGAGCCTGAATGTCGGCGGGGGTGAGCGGCAGGTACTCCGACATCGACGGAACATGCGCGGACCCTGTGACCGCACACGTAATGATGACCTTACGATTTGCGTTGCTCATTCTTTAGCGCGCCGCGAGGGCGCCCGTGTCTCCGATATGTTTGCGGGCCGCCGTTCAGCACGGAGCCCGCATCTTGTTGTACCGATGATAGTTAGATACGATCTGCCCCGTAAGGTCGTTTCCGGACAGAGTGATGTCCCTGCAGGACATCCGGAGGAGGCATGTTGTCTTCGAAATTTCCGCTGCTGAACGAGCGCATCTATGCGCCGTATAAGATCGCGGCACTGGTCGAGGTTCTCGCGGAACAGGGCATTAGCGCAGAGGAGAGCCTGAAAGGAAGTGGCGTGGCGCCGAGCCAGATATACGACGCATCGTTTCTGACGTCGGTACGTCAGTACGCTGCGGTCTGCAGCAATGCGGTCAATCTCTCATCGAGCGCTGCTACGCCTTTCATGACCGGTTCGCGTCTGCATCTCGCGGCGTACGGCATGTATGGATACGCGCTGATGTCTTGCCTTTCGCTGCGCGATTACTTCCGGCTTGGCGTGAAATACCATCGCCTCGCAACGCCGACGTTGACGATCGAATGGACCGAGTATCCGGACAGATCCGTCTGGACGTTTCCCGATGCATTCGCTTCGAACCTTCCGCACGACGTTCAGCGGTTTTTGCTCGAGCAGCAATACACGCAGCACGTCACGCACCTGCAAGACGTTGCAGGACGAAGCTGCCCGCCGGTCCTCGCGCGTTTCTCCTATCGGGCGCCACCGCACGCGAATATTTATCCCGTGTATCTCGGCTGCCCTTGTGAATTCGAGGCGCAGCAGTGCGAGCTCATCTATGACAGCGCGATACTCGAATTCAGGCCGCAGCTCGCGCACCGGCATTCGGCGGCACTGCTTCAGGAAACATGTGACCGGCTGATCGGGCAAGCCAAGACATCGTTCGGCGTGTCTGGCGAGGTTTATCAGGAATTGATGCGCAAACCCGGCGAGTTTCCCGATATGGAAACGGTCGCCGCGGTCCTGAAGATGACGAGCAGAACGCTGCGCCGGCGGCTCGAGGCGGAAGGCACGTCCTTTCTTGCCATCGTCGACGACGTGCGCTGCTCGTTGGCAACCGAGTACCTGAAGACGACGAAGATGAGCACGGAAGACGTTGCCATGCTCGTGGGCTTCAGCGACACGGCCAATTTCCGCAGGGCACTGAAGCGCTGGACAGGAAAGGGCCCGGGCGGAATCCGGCAGCAATGAGCCCGATCTTTTTTGTTTTGCGAACCGGTATGTGCATACGCTAGCGTCATGGACGGCCGCTATCATGGCGGCTCGCTGTTGCGTTCATAACCTGCCTCGCTTTATCTGCGATATACCGATGACAATAACAGTCAGTTTTCCTGCCGAAATCCGCGACTGGATCGCCCACAATCTGACGCGCGGCGTGGCGCCGTCGGCGATCATCGAGGAACTGGTCGGCCGAAGCAACCCGCTCGAGCTTGCATCGGCGATGGTCGATGCGGTGTCGTCGGCGTTTATGTATGGCATGCCATTGCCTGGCGGCACCATAGAGGTCGGCGCGCCGCCATTGACGTACCAGCCGGAGGCGTTGCGCATACCAGACGGCCCGTTGATTCCGCTCGGCGAACGCACGGCGCGGGTCGTCGCGCGCATGCAGCGGCCAGCCGCGGTCCAGCTCGCCAATTTTCTCGGCGCGAACGAATGCGAGCAGTTGATTGCACTCGCGCGACCGCGCCTCGACCGCTCGACTGTGGTCGACCCGGTGACGGGCCGTCATGTCGTGGCCGGGCATCGCAGCAGCCACGGCATGTTCTTTCGCCTCGGCGAAACGCCGCTGATCTCACGCCTCGAAGCGCGTATCGCCGAACTTACCGGGCTGCCGGTCGAAAATGGCGAAGGCCTGCAACTGTTGCATTACGAAGCCGGCGCCGAATCGACGCCGCACGTCGACTATCTGGTCGCGAACAACACGTCGAATATCGAGTCGACCGCTCGCAGCGGCCAACGTGTGGGCACACTGTTGATGTACCTCAACGATGTCGATAGCGGCGGCGGCGAAACGGTCTTCCCGCATCTCGGCTGGTCGGTCACGCCACGGCGCGGCGACGCACTCTATTTCGAATACGGCAACCGCTTCGGTCTGTCCGACCCGAGTTCGCTGCACGCGAGCACGCCGTTGCGCGCAGGCGAGAAGTGGGTTGCCACGAAATGGATTCGTACGCGTCGCTTCGTGCCGCGTGAAAGTACGTAAGCGGCCGCGGGCGGCGGCGCGTAGCCGCCCCCATACTTGCCCGCCGGCACTTCAGCGCTGGAATACCTCGTCGGCGACCCAGCCATCCGCTGTCAGATGCACGCCTTCGCGCAACTGCATCGTGCCCGCGCCCTCGATCACGCGTTTGATCATCGGGAACACGCGCTGCGCGTCGGCGTCCTTCGCCCACGGCGCCGGGTCGATCCTGTACGTGTAGACCACCGACGTCACGGTCTTGCCGTTCAGTTGCATCGGCTTTTCCCAACCCACCACCTTATCGAGCGTGAGAGTCGCGGCGCAGAAGTCGGCCGGATGCGTGACGCGCGACGTCGCTGTTGCGACCACTTCGGGCGTGTGCAGATAGTACTTCTGACCTTCGTGCGTCAACTGATACTGTCGCGCCATCGCGGTGATCTTCTTGCCGTCCGTGTCGACACGCTCGACCTGCATGTCCTTGCCCGCCACGAGGGTAAGCTTTTCGAGCACGGGCATCTGGATCGCGTCGCGCGTGCCGCTGGCACGATCGTCGGTCGTCACGTAGATCGGCCAGTCGTATTTGGCGAGACACAGATGGCCGTGCTGCGCGAGGAAGCCGTTGACGGCGGCGGTGAAATTCTCGCGACTGGCATCCTGGCGGCTGTTATGGCAGCCGGCGAACAGCGTCAGGGCGATCAGGGACAGCGCGCCGCCAGCAAGGCGGGCAGCGGTAGAACGTCGCATCATGGTCTATGTTGCTCAGGTTGGGTCGTTTCTGGATTGAGTCGTCGCTCGTGCGTCGTTCTTCTTCAGTTGACGCAGGCGCCGCTCGTCGGTGGCGTGGCGGGCGGTTGATAGCCGTCCGTCAGCGTGTTCAGGAAGCAGATCACGTCGGCGATATTCTGCGGCGTCATCTGCGGCGCAGAATGGACCGCGCGCGGTAGCGCACCGTCCGCCGCGGTCGTGCCGCCCGCATCGGTTTGCCCCTGGCCGAGCGGCAACTCTTCGTCGATATTGCCCTGGAACTGCGCGGGCAAATCGTTGAAACGCGCGACCGTGGCGCCCGACGCGGCCTGCGCGAACAGCGCGAACGACGGGTTTTGAACCATCTGACTGGTGTCGCCACCCGTGCTCGGATACCAGTATTCCGGGTTCGTGTCGCGCGTGTTGTAGAAGTTCAGTACCTGCGCGAGCGAGTGGAATACGCCGTTGTGAAAGAACGCCGTGCGCGTCGAGACGTTGCGCAGCGTCGGCACCTTGAAACGGCCGCAATACGGATCAGGAACGTTCACGCCGGTGAACGGATCCGGACCGCTGCCGCTGTTCGCGGTGCCGGGCGGGTGAATCGTCGCGAGCGGACCGCACAGGCCCATGTCGTAATACGCGGTATCCGCATTGCTCGGGATCGGGTCTGGATTGCCGGGAATCTGCGCATCGTTGCGCGGCGCGCCGATCGCCTGATACGTAAAGTCCGTCATCAGCCCCACCGAGCCGTTGAAGTTCGCTCCGCCGTAATGGCAAGCCACGCATCCCGCGCCGTTGTCCGTGTTGTTGAAGAGCGCGAGTCCGCGCAGCTCCGCTGCCGTCAGCGTGCCGCCGATCTTGTTGCCCAGATACAGGTCGAACTTGCTCGTGTACGGCTCGAAGCTCGGATCTTCTTCCTGAAATGCCTTTAGCGCCAGCCCGATGTCGGCGAACGCGGTATCCGTATTCGAGAACACGCCCGCGCCGTACGCTTGCTGGAACAGCGCCGCATAGGACGCGCCTTGTACGGCCTGCACTACGTTCGCCGCGGACGCGTTGTTCATTTCAAGCGGATTGAGAAGCGGCAGCGACACCTGAGTTCCGAGCGTCGTTGCACGGCCGTCCCACATGAAGCCACCGCCTGGCGCATTCTGCGTGAGGCCGTCGGGGTTCGCCGCGATGTCGTCGTATGGCGGCGTCATCGATTTGTAGCGCAGCGAGGGCACCGCGCGTTGGCCGGCCACCGAAGGATCCGAGCCGAGTTGCACGGACAGGCTGTTGGGCGGTCCGTACGCGAATTGAGGGCTATGGCAGGTCGCGCAGGACATGTTTTTGCCGCGCGACAGATTCTGGTCGAAGAATAGTTGCTTGCCGACCTGGGCAGCCGCGCTGAGCTTGACCTGCTGCGTCGTGCCCCCGCCGGACCCGGACGCCCCGCCCGACGAGGTCTGGGACGAATCTCCGCTGCCGCCGCCACACGCCGCCAGCATCAGTAAGAGCGCACCCGTGAGCGTGCCGACATAAAGCTTGCGCATATCGATTCCTTGCTGGTCCGCCTTTTGTCGATTCCGTTTGAGAACGGCATTCGAAAGCAGGCGCAGATGCGATGTCACACAATGCAACGGGCAGGCCGCGCATCACGCGGCCTGCCATGCATCGACTGGTATTGAGGAAGGGACAGTCTCTGCGGCGGGGCACGGTGATGCGCGTCCTCGCCGCTGCGTCTGCATTGCTTACTTTTGCGTCCAGGCGTTGGTCTGGCTCGCGTCCGGCCCGACCTGAGCGGTAGCGAGCGACGTGCCGCTCACGTCGCCCGGGTTGAGGCGCTGCGTGTACGCCGCCGGAATGACGTAGGCGTGGTTCATCGGGCGCACCGAATCGAAGTGCGTATCCGCGCTGCTGGCGAATTCCGGCAGGTTCAGGATGTTCTGAGCGATGAACGATTCCGTGTACTTCGCGCGGGCCAGGTACGTGGCCGGTTGCTGCGGGTCGGCAATCTGGAACATGTCCTGCAACGTGCGCACGAGCGAGAAGTGGCTGTACGAATCGCTGTCCGTGACGCCCTGCGTCGCGGTCTGCTGGTTCGTCAGCATGCCGAAGATCGAGTTGCCATGGCCGAAGTTGCCGTTGCCGTACTTGAGGAGCGGCGCCGCCACCGGGGAGAAGGTGCCGTCCGCGTTCTGTTGCAGCGGCTGGTCGCCGCTCGTCTTCGACGTGTTCCAGCCGCAGCACGAGGTGCTGGAGCCGCCGCCTTCGTCGAACATGACGACGATCGCGACCTTGCGCTGACGGTTCGTCCACAGCGGCGATGCCTGGATCTTGTCGACGATCAGCTTGACGTACGCGTCGCCGCGCTGGATCAGATTGGTGTTCTTGCACGAGGTATCGTTACCCACGCCGTGCATGTCGTCGCACTGGTCCGGCATGATGAAGTTGATATTGCCCACATCGCCGGTCGCAAGGTCGGTGCTCAACTGGTCGTAGTTGTAGCCAGTCGGGATCGTGTAGGCCGTCGACTTCGCCCAGTCCGCAGCGGTGTATTGCGTGCCGAACACCGTGCGGTTATCGGCGTAGAACTCGGGCAGATCGCGTGTTGTCTGATAGGCCATGCCCGGATGGTGCTTCGTCTTGTAGAGGCCGTTCGGAACCGCGAACGCCGTGCCCACCGAGCCCGGACCCGTGTAGGTGTCGGACACCGCCGCATCGGCAATGCTGTCCGAGCGCGGATCCTGACCCGGGTTCATCGATTCGCTATACGTGCGCCAGTTCATGCCGGCCTGCGAAATCAGCGTGAACAGGCTTGGCGCCGAGACGTTGTGGTTCGCAGCCGTACCGACGTTGCAGGTGGCGGTGCCGACGTTCGATAGGTGCGCGGTGTCGAGCGGCGGGGTGATGCCCGTCGTCGCAACGAGCGGCGCGCCGTCCGATGCCGTGCCGCCCGGGAACAGCGCGTCCGTCGGTGCATTGTTCACGCCGCTGCCCGGCGCGCCGGCGCCGCAACCCCACCAGTTGTCGTCGGTGATACCCCAATCGTCCGCGCCGCCGAGTGCCGTGTAGTTCGGCTCGCTCGGGTTGCCGGTCGCGTAGTAGGTGGTGAAGTTGTTGTTGGCAGCGAGCAGCGCGTTGATGTTCGGCGCGAACTGCGAACCGAGAATCGTGTTCGTGCTCTTGTTCTCCAGCATCACGATAAAGATGTTGTCGTAGCGCGGAATGCCTTCGATGTTGAACGCGGCCTGCTGCGACTGTGCGAACGTGATCTGCGTTTGCCGTTTCGCGGGTACGACGGCGGTGGCGGTGCTTACGTTCGTGAGGCCGACCAGCGACGGATCGCCGCCCGGCACGGCGAGGTTATCGGGGTACAGGTCGTGGCGATCGAATTTGGTCGTCGCGTACGTGTAGCGGTTCGCCAGCTGATTGTCTTCGAACAGAATGGATTGCTGCGCGGCGCCTGACAACGCGTTTACATCGCCGAGCACGTTCGATGCGTTCACTGCCACCGACGATGCACCCAATGCCGGTGCGCTCATGCGCGAGGCCAGGTTGCTTTTCTCGGTCGCATAGCTGGTGCCGTTCGCCTCGACGAGACGCTGCACTTCGCTCGACATCGGGCTGATCACGACGCTCGTTGCGCCCTGATCGGCGATCTGCGCAGACGATGCGCGCAGAATCATATGGCTGGCGACGGCCTGGCCGTTCGCGGTGTTTTTGGCCTTGGTGCCGACGTCGGCGATCAACTGGCCGGTACCGGTGGTCTTCAGCGTGAAGCGGCCATTCGCGTCTGTCGTCGTGGATGCGGAATCGCATGCGCCGTCGCCGTTCGCGTCGAGGCACACGGTAGCGCCGCTGTAATAGCCTGCCTTGATGGTCGGGTTGCCGGTCGTATTGCCGGGAACATAGCCCGCGGCTACGACGACGCCCGATAGTGTCTGCTCTTGCTGCGCGCTGCCTGCGGACGTCGACGGGCTATCGTCGCCGCCACCGCACGCGGTCAGCATGCATGCCGACGCGATCGAAGTTAGAAGAAAAATATTACGAGGTTTAGTTATGACCGACATGTGGGAGCCCCTGGGGATAGTTGCGTTGCTACTTCTTGTGCTCTTTTGAACGCTGGATCTGCTAGCGGCGGGGTCGGATTATCGGGGCGCAAAATTAACATTTTGTGAAAAATGACATTCAAAATCGCTTTCAATACTTTCCGATAACCTTTAATTCAATTCCTTTCAATTGTATTTATATGAAAAGGAACGCTGATAAATATCGCGTTCGTTCCAGGGCTGCGGACGCGACTCTCGATGGGAGGCAATGGGTGTTGACGGGGCAACAGATTCCAGGCCGGGCTTGGGGACGGACGAATGAGGTTTGATCCAAGGGAACCGCTTCAGAAGAGCTGACGAACGTCCTCTGGGTTATTGTCATTATAATGTAATATGTTAGTAGTTAGATCGTATGTTTTTGGAAATGGGTATTGAAAACATGTTTTGAATCAATCGATGCGCGCACCGCGATGCCGGCGGTTCAACGAGCGGCCGCCGTAAGTTTGAACTGATATCGAAACAGCGACGATGTGCGCGCACAGCGCTCTTAAAAACTGGATTGGTTCATCGTATTCGGCTGGTTTGGGGGGCCGAGTTTCTTCACCGGCACCTTCGGCGCCGGTATTTTTTGATGCCGGACCAGATCACCCGCCGCGCAGCGAGGTGAGCGGCGGGGCTGGGTTCTTTACGCCGTTACGCGGCGAGCTTGCGAAGCAGAAGGTGCTCCCTTAATCGACGCAGTACGAGCATCGATGACTCGGGACACATCCTGCTTGAGCAGGTAGATCGAAACGACGAGCAAAACAAGGTCTTTCAAAAGGAAGGCCGACACGATTGTCATCGCGGGAAACCCTCCTGCTGCAGGATCCCATGCGCCTGGAGCGAACGGGAAAATCGAGAACGTGGCGATGAAGCTGAACGTCGAACCCAAGGCACCCAGCACGCCCAGTTTCTTGTTCCAGTACCCAAGGAACAGTAACGAGCCAAAAGTCCATTCTGCAGTTCCGAGCAGGACGCTCGTGCCGCCGACGCCCAGCACCGGAATCATCCAGAAGATAAGCGGGCCGTGCGTGATCAGTGGAATCAGTCCCGTGATTTCGGCGTTGAACCATTTGTCGTAGCCGAACCACGCGAAGATGACCACCATCGCGGCGCGCAGCAGGTGATAGTCGAGATCGTGCTTCAAAAGACCCGAACGGCCCAGTATGTTGACAAGGTAATTCATGATTTTCTCCATGTTGGAACAGTGAGCCCTCCGGCGCCGGTATCGGCCCGAAGTGCAGAGCCCTGAACGCGCACCGTTAAAAGCGCTTTTCAACGGTTCGCTTTCGTCAGTGGAAGCAGTATGTCCGTCAGCAGCGGTGCTTTTAATACTCAATCGGATCGGAAAATTGCCTGAAAGCATCAGGCGGCCGGCGCAGCAGCCGAGCAGACCGACGGGTTGCGCTGCCGCCTTGACTGCCTGGCCGGACCGCAGCCAACGAGGCCGAGCATCAGTTCCGGCGTCCCGCGCAAAATATCTGGACGCCCGGTCATTTCCCGATACGAATGGCATGCCGATACTAGGACTCACGCAATTTGGCAATAAAGAACGGTGAGGCGCTCGTCGAGCATCGAAGATGCGACGCTGCGCAACCCGGCATGCGCGAATTGCTGCTCTCGTCTTTCAGGAGTTCCTTATGTCCGCTGCTGATTCCGCTTTCGCACCCGTTGCAGACTTCGCCGCCGTCAAGGTTCGCCAACAGGCAGCCTGGTCGACAGGCAATTACGCCGTCGTCGGCACCACGCTGCAGATCGTTGGAGAAAACCTTTGTGAGGCGCTCGATGTGCGCGCCGGCAGTCGCGTGCTCGACGTTGCCGCCGGCAATGGCAATGCGACGCTCGCTGCCGCGCGCCGCTGGTGTGACGTCACGTCGACCGACTACGTCGCCTCGCTACTGGATTCGGGCCGCGCGCGTGCGCGAGCCGAGGGGCTCTCCGTACAGTTCGAGGTAGCGGACGCTGAAGCGCTGCCATATGGCGATGCTTCATTCGACGTCGTGATGTCGACCTTCGGTGTGATGTTTACGCCCGACCAGCAAAAGGCGGCAGCCGAGCTCGCGCGTGTTTGCAGGCCGGGCGGCCGGATCGGCCTCGCGAACTGGACGCCCGAGAGTTTCATCGGGCAGGTATTCAAGACGATCGGCAAGTACATTCCGCCGCCGGCAGGCGTGAAGTCGCCGGCACTCTGGGGCACGAAGGCGCGCCTCGAAGAGCTGTTCGACGGCAGCGCCCGTACGATCACGACGATCGATCGCCATTTCACGTTCCGCTATCGGTCGCCGGCGCATTTCATCGAGGTCTTCCGCACGTTCTACGGCCCGATGAACAAGGCCTTCGCCGCGCTCGAAGGCGAATCCCGGGCGGCATTCGTCGCCGACCTGACGGCACTGATCGAGAGCCGGAACCGGTCGAACGACGCGACACTCGTGCTGCCGAGCGGGTATCTCGAAGTCGTGGTGGAACGCCTGTGAATGGCTCGCTGTGCGATAACGCAGCGGCGCGTTGCGCGGACACTAACGGTAGTTCACGAAGTTGATGATGTCGTTGAGAAACCACGGCAGAATCAATTGCGTATCCGGGAAACTGGTGCCGACGCTGAGCCGCGGCGGTTTCGACGCGGCGTGAGCAGGTATCGCCGCGTTGGGTGCGTGCAGCATGGCCGGGTGCGCGTCGTCTGTTTCCGGCGACGCGATCTGGTTTGTCGCGGGCGGGGGCCGCGTCGACGCGCAGCCGTTGATGAGCGCGATCATTACGACGGCGACGCCCGCAGCCGTTGAAGTCCGCACGCCCGCCCCGACGCGTTGGCGCCGATTCGTGGTGATTTTCAAGCCGCTAGGTCCCGATCTTGTAAGGGCGCGTCATGACCTCGAGAAAATGACCATCGGGATCGTCGAAATACATTCCCCGGCCGCCGTTGTGCAGATAGGTTTCGCCGGCGCGCTGTTTGCCCGGGTCGGCCCAGTATGGAAGTCCTCTATCGCGAATACGGGCGAAGGCGTGGTCGAATTCGTCCTCGCTGACCAGAAACGCATAGTGCTGCATCGAGATTGCGCCGTCGCGTTCGAAGAAGTCGAGCGACACGTCATTGTCGAGCTGAACGACGAGCATCTGCCCGAACTCGACGGGATCTGGAAGCGCCAGGATGTCCATCAGGAATCGAGTCGACTTCCGCTTGTCGCTGCACCAGACAATCGTGTGATTTAGCTGGACGCCCATGTCGTCACCTCACTGGATGTTGGCGTTGAGTGCTGTGTCGCCATCATTCAACATAGTCGAGGTCTGATGGCATTCAAGTAAATCCGACCTCCGTCCAGGTGCCTGATGAACGGCGCTCACCCGTCCGTCGAGACCGTCACCGTTTCCCATGCGCGGATTTCGTCTGCAAGTGCCGACAACCTGTCTCGCACGAGTCCCAGTGCATCGCTGCCGAGCAACAGGTGGGCGGGTGGATGGTCCGCGGCAATCGCCGCGAGCATCGCGAGCGCTGCTTTCCGTGGATCCCCCAGCTGCCTGCCGTCTTTCTCCTCGCGTGCCTTGCGGATCGGATCGAAGATCGCGTCGTAGTCGGGAATCGAGCGAGGCGTTCGAATCATCGAGCGGCCAGCCCAATTGGTGCGGAACGAACCCGGCGCAACGGCTGTTACGGCGATACCGAAAGACCCGACCTCCTTGCCGAGCGTTTCGGAGATCCCGACAAGCGCGAATTTGCTACCGCAGTAGTAAGCGATCCCAGGCATGGTGATATGACCGCCCATCGATGTCACGTTCAGAATGTGGCCGCGTCGACGCTTGCGCATGTAGGGCAAGACCGCTTTCATCATCGCGACCGCGCCGAATACGTTGACATCGAACTGCCGCCGCATTTCCGATAGCGGCGATTCTTCCATGATGCCTTCGTGACCATAGCCTGCGTTGTTGACCAGTACGTCGACAGGCCCCACGCTCGCCTCGATCTCCGACACGATACCGTCGATGCTGTCGAAATCGGTCACATCGAGGACACGTGCAAAAGCAGCCGCTGACAGCGACTCGAAATCGTATTTGGCCTGTGCACTCCTTACCGTGCCGACCACCGTATGACCGACAGCTAGCGCTTCCTTCGCGAGCGCGAGGCCAAAGCCGCTGCTGACGCCTGTAATGAGCAGAATTTTGCCGGATGCCATTTAAACTTCTCCCGAATGTTGTTTCGAGAGTGCATACTAGTCTGCACACCGAATGCAAATAAGCCAGATTTCGCTGAATTTATTGCCTAAAACTATGAGTACGAAGCGCGCGTCCACTGACCATTGCGCGCCGGTCTCTCGCAGCCAGAAGCGCATGGTCGCGCTGCTGCACGCATTGGCGCCCGATGAAGGCTACAACCTGACGGCACTGCCGAGCGTGCGGATCCTGCGGTCGAACCGGGCGTTATCGCGCACGCCGGTTCTGTACGATCCGGGCATCGTGATTGTTTGCCAGGGCCGCAAGCGCGGCTACTTCGGCGATCAGCTCTATCTGTACGATGAGCATCATTACCTGGCGGTGTCCGTGCCCGTACCGTTCAGCATGGAAACCGACGCAACGCCAGAGCGCCCGCTGCTCGCGCTCTATCTGCACCTCGACTTCGCCCTCGCCGCCGAACTGGCGGCGCTGATCGACCGCGAAGGCATAGCGGAACGCATGCAAGCGCCTCGCAGCATGATGTCCACACCGATGGACGACGCAATGCAGGCTTCCGTGTTGCGTTTTCTGGAGGCGATGAACCGCCCGCTGGAAGCGGCGGTGTTGGGCCCGGGCCTGCTGCGCGAACTGTATTTCCGGGTGCTTACCGGAGCCCAGGGGCGCTCGATCCGAGAAGCGTTGGGAATGCGCGGACAGTTCGGCAGGATAGGCAGATCGCTACGCCTGATTCACGCCGGCTACGCGCAATCGCTCGATGTGGCGCAGCTCGCGGAGGAAGCGGGTATGAGCGTGCCGAGTTTCCATAGTCACTTCAAGGCCGTTACGCAGGTGTCGCCGATGCAGTACGTGAAGTCGACTCGTCTGCATCAGGCCCGTCTGCTGATGGTCCGTCAGGACCTGACCGCGGAGGCCGCGAGCAACGCCGTCGGTTACACGAGCGCGTCGCAGTTCAGCAGGGAGTTCAAGCGGCTATTCGGATTGACGCCTGCCGCGGAGACGAAACGCATGCGCGAGAGCTTTGCCGTTCCGGAAGCGTTCGCCGATGGAATCTATGTTTCGTCACATTGAGTGATTCATGCTTCGGTGGGGCCATTCAATGGTAAGTCGTCTTCGACGATTGCAGCTTCGTCAGCGTGCCGCTTTTGAACCGGAACCAGCCCTGCGAGCCTTGCAAAACGACTTCGTCGTCTTGCCAGAACACGCGCTTGACCGCCATGCGCCTGTTCGAGCGTTGCACAAGTGTTGGATGGTGGCGAAAGTCATACAGCACAGGGCCGGAATCTGTCTGCACGAGTGTGCGCGTCACGGTTTGAGTTGCATCGCCGATGTCGTCGAAATGCGTGAGCGTGTTCGCGCCGAAGCGATCGAAAACCTGGTTGTCGAGCATCCCCACGAAATCGCGGTCGACCCGCGCGAATTGCAGTTCGCCGGAGGGCGTGGCGAGCGGGCCGGGCGCGTTGCTCTGCGCATGGGCGCAGGTCGCGAAGCAGGTGGCGCTCAGGGCAGCGAGGAAAAGTCGTCTCATGTTTTCTCTGGACTCGGCGGCGTATAAGCAATCATTGTCCCGCATTCCTCTGCTTCAGGTACTGTCGAGTCTTCACGGAGAACGCGTGTGCGGGCGGCGCACTGGCCGCCCGCACAGTCGTGCCGCCGCATATCACGATTCGCCGAAAATCGGGCCTTGCCCGCCCGGTGCAAATGCCGGGAACAGCTCGGCGAGCGGCGCGCTTGTCGCGGCATGCGGCCGCAGCGTCGGTGCCGTCGGCGGTGCCGGTTCGCGGAGCGTAAGCGCGCTATCCGCGGTGATTGGCACACTGGGCATGGCGAGCAGTTCCGTCTTTCGTACCGAACCGGCCGACGTGCCGAAGTAGTAGCCGATGATGCTGATCCATGCCGTGCCGAGCGCGCCGATCACGACATTGACGAGATTGCTGTTCTCGGCCGGCAGCGCCTTTAACGTCATGAGCAGCAGAATGCCGAAGAAGCCGCCGGTTACCGACATCGCAAGCGCCTTCGGCACCCAGTCCTTGTTAGCGATACCCATCGCGCGGGCATCGGCGCGATCGCGTGCCTGGATGCGCGCCATGTTGGCCTGATACGCGAAATGAGCTTGTGACACCATCAGTTGCTGCAATTGCGCCGCGTTAGCGCCTTCTGCCTGTCTGAGCTTGTCGAGTGCCGCGGGGTCGTCGTTCAGCGCCGTTTGAACCGCCTGCGGATCGTTGGGTGTCCGCAGCGTGTGCGAAATGAGCGCGGCGGCGGTCGTTACGCCCAACCCGATCGGGCCGCCGATCAGTTCGGCAAGCAAAGGAGTTGTGCTGCCGATGCTCGATGCGACTTTTGACCAGTCCATCATGCTGCTCCCAGGAGAAGGTTGGTTGCCATGCGGTCTGTCCACCCGCGACTGAAAGTGGACCACGTAGGCAGGTTTCGGAGGTACCGGAGCCGATACGCGACGAATCGCAGGATAAATTTCATCGGGTCCGCGCTTTTGACGGCCGCCATCGTGTCCGGACCGAACCTGCCGTCCGCTTGTGCGCCGGAGGCCTTTTGCATCCACAAAACCACGAGGCCGCCGTTATAGTTCGCGTCGAATATCTGGAAGGCGACGCGCGGATCGAGTTCATCCAGATGCAGCGGATCCCAGTATTTTTCCTTGGCGATCCGCATGGCGGTTTCGAGCGGCAAGTCCTTCATCGCGCCTGTATAGCCGAAGCTGCGCGCCACGCGTGCCGTCACGCCCCACATCGTCTCGCCGCCGGGGTCCGCGGGATGGAAGCAATAGCCGCCTTCACTTCCGATCAGGGACCTGAACGCATCGTCGAAGCTGTTCATTTACCGTCTCCTTGCTCGAGATGTTCTCGATGGACGACTCTTGACGGCCTCATTCACGCATTGACCGTGCCATGCGCACGGGCCTTTGCCGGCCGCGGTTCGGGCGATCCGTAGCCGCACGGATGCAGGAGAGTGTCGTGCATCGGCCAACGCTTTGCAGCAGAGCGTTCGTCTGCGGAAGACATCTCGTACGACCGGGATAAATGAACGATGCCCCTTGCCGTTCACATATATATCATGTTGTGATATTGTCGGTGGGTGACGCGGACAGTGGAGCATCCCCGATCGACTCGGGCATGACACAGGGAATTGCCAAGCGCGAAAATCGGTTCCTCTTTGCACACTTAGTACTGCGCTGCATTGCTTTGCTGCTTTATCGCACAGCATCCGGCAATTCAACGTGGGACGGACATGATGAGCTTTCGCTATCTCGGCCGACGCATCGTCGGAAGAATGCCTTTTCATCACGTGTCGGCACATGCGCACACCGCGGGCCATGGCGGTGGCGCCGGGGGCGCCGTGCAGGACAGGGCGCTTCTTGCCGAGTTGCGGCGTCAGTCCATGCTGCATGGTCTGCTGGAACTCAGGTGCGCCGACGTCATGCAGGCGCCCGTCATCACCGTCAGGCCCACTGACAGGAAGGAGCGCGCGGAAGATCTGCTGTCTCGCTATCGCTTCAAACTGTTGCCGGTTATCGATGCATCCGACCGTCTTCTGGGCGTGGTGAGCCGCGCGGATCTGCGACGCGTCGCCGGCCATCTCCGTGCAATTGGTGACGCACCATCGAGGGAAACTCCCTCGGCAGCGGGCACGGATGGCGTATCGAGCATCATGTCAGCCTCCGTGGCGACCGTTTTTTCGGACGAGAAGCTCACGGACGTCGTTCCGCGCTTTATGGCGAAGGGGCACCATCATCTGCCCGTCATCGATCGCCAGTGCCGGCTCGTCGGCATTCTCACGCAATCGGATCTCTTCGCATTGATGTGCGATTTGAATCCGATGCGCTAGCTGGAACTCCATTCAATCGGCATTGCGCAGCCCGTCCGCGTCGGCTGATCAGTTGCGCAACTGCAGCAAAACTTGACCTCGACGATGCACCCCGCTATACATCTTGGATGTAAGGCGAGCGTCGGCATTTAGAAAGCATGCGAGGCTCGGCCGGATGACCGCCTTACGCGGGAAAAGTGCACGGTAGTCCCTAATCCTAAGACAAGAAAGAGGAAGGACCATGTACCACCAAACCTATAACCCGTTCGGCAATGCGCTTCTTTCGACGGTCGCCGCCGCCATTCCCATCCTGACGCTGCTTTATTTCATCGCATTGCACCGGCATCGCGATTCGCAGGGCAATGTGCACCTCGGCATCTCCGCGCCATATGCGGCCTTCTTCGGCGTCATCGCTGCGTTCGTCATCTCATGTCTCGTGTTCCGGATGCCGTTGGTATCGGCCGTCTCGGCGTTTGCACTCGGCACCCTGTCGGGGTTTCTGGGCATCATCTGGATCGTGCTGGCCGCGATGTTCCTCTATACGATGAGTGTCGTGAGCGGCAAGTTCGAGATCGTGAAGGAATCCATCGTTCATATCTCGTTCGACCGGCGCTTGCAGTGCGTGCTGATCGCGTTCTCGTTCGGCGCGATTATCGAAGGCACGTCGGGGTTCGGGACGCCGGTCGCGATCGCCGGGGCCGTAATGGTAGGCCTCGGCTTCAGGCCTTTCCAGGCCGCGGTGCTGAATCTGCTCGCGAACACGGCGCCGGTCGCATGGGGTGCGATCGGCACGCCGATCGTGACACTGGCAGCGGTCAGCGGGCTCGACCAGGTGACCCTGTCGGCGATGGCGGGGCGGCAGTTGCCGTTCGTGTCGGTACTCGTGCCGTTCTGGCTGGTCGCGACGTTCGTCAAAATGGAAGGTGGCACCTGGAAGCAGGTGTTCGAAGTCTGGCCGGCAATGTTGTGCGCGGGTTTGACGTTCGCGGCGATGCAGTTTTTCGCATCGGGCAGCAGCGCGCTGCATTTGATGACCGATGTGGTGTCAGGTGTATTTTCGGTGATCTGCACGGCGCTGTTTCTGCGCTTCGTCTGGCATCCAAAGACGCGGTTTCTGCTGCGCTCCGAGCGCGAGGCGCTCGAGCGCGCGGGTCAGAACCCGGAAACCGTCACTGCGGACTCGAACGGATGGAAGTACCGCTACACCACGCGGGAGACGATTCATGCATGGATGCCGTGGGTGATTCTGATTGCGTGTTGCGCATTGTGGGGTGTGCCGGAGTTCAAGAAGCTGCTCAACGGTCTGTTTTCAGGCGTGACGTTTTCGACGACATTGCTCGGCTCGCCGTTTGCCGGTTCGCTGTCGCTGCCTGTGTGGGACATGCCTGCGCTGCACAACCTCGTTCAACGCATGCCGCCGGTCGCGCCCGTCAACGCGAAGGCGGAAGCGGCCAAATTCACAATCAACTGGTTATCGACCGCGGGGACGGGCGTGTTCGTCGCGGCCTTGCTTGCCGGCATTGTTCTTAAGTTGAATGCAGCGCAATGGAAGGAAGCGTTCATCCAGACCATGCGGCGGATGAAGATTCCGGTGCTGGTGATCGGTCAGGTTCTGGGGCTTGGATTTCTGACGCGCTATTCGGGCACGGACGCAGTGCTCGGTCTTGCGTTCACGCATGCCGGCTTTCTTTATCCGTTTTTCGCTGCCTACCTCGGCTGGCTCGGCGTATTCCTGACCGGCTCCGATACGGCGTCCAATGCGCTGTTCGGCAGCCTGCAGCGGATTACGGCGCAGCAACTGAACCTGAATCCGATACTGATCGTCGCGACGAATTCCACGGGCGGGGTGATGGGGAAGATGATCGACGCGCAGTCGATCATGGTGGCCTGCGCGGCTTGCTACGATGATCCGAAGGAGCGGTCGTTCGCGTTAGGGCCGATCTTCAGGACGGTATTTTTCCATTCGATTGCGGGGGCAGCGGTAATCGGGATCATCGCCATGCTGCAGGCGTATGTGTTTCCCTCAGTCATTCCATAGGCGAGAGAAGGGCCGTAAGGCCCTATCGAATCTCATTGAGCCGTTTTGCCTGCCGCCTGACAAGACGCTCGATGTCGCCGATATCGGCCGCCGAAAGCCGGGGGCCCGGTTTGCGCAGCGCCGCCGAAGCAATCACGCCGCGTTGCGCCATGATGTGCTTGCGCACCGCGAGGCCAATGCCCGGCTGTTGCTCGTAGCGCGCGAGCGGCAGATATGCGTCGAACAGATCGTGCGCGCGTTCGACGTCGCCGTTCGCATGGGCTCGGCACACGTCTACCATCATTTCGGGGTAGGCAAAACCTGTCATCGCACCGTCCGCGCCGCGCGTCAGCTCTTCCGGCAGAAAGAGACCGCCGCCATTGCCGGTCAGGATCGAAACGCGCTCGAGTTCGCCCTTGTCGCTCGCGGCGCGGATCGCCGACAGCTTCGCGAGGCCGGGACAATCTTCATGCTTGAGCATCACGCAGGTCGGCGAGTTCTTGAGGATTCGCAGGACCACCGGCGTGGACATCTGCACGCCCGTTGAAACCGGGTGGTCTTGCAGAACCCACGGGCAGCCGTCGCCCAGGGTCTCGTTGACCATGTCGAAATAGGCGACGATCTGGTCGTCGGTGCGCAGCGTTGGAGATGGTGCGACCATGACACCGGAGGCGCCCATGTCCATCACGCTCACCGTCAGTCCGCGCATGGGCGCGAAACCCGCTGCCGATGCGCCGACTACCACCGGCACGCGATCGGCCACGCGCGCGAGTACCCGCTTGACGAACGTGCGTGACTCGTCGGCCGTCAGCTTGGTCGCTTCACCGAGGATGCCGAGAATCGTCAGGCCGGTCGCGCCGCGCTCCAGATAGAAATCCACCATGCGGTCGGTACTCTCGAGATCGAGTTCGCCGCTTTCGGTGAACGGCGTCACTGCGATCAGGAAAACGCCTTTGGCAGTGGCATTCAACAGATTGCTCATGAAGTCGTGCTCCTCGTTGGGTTCGGCCTGGCGATGATGGCAGTACTTCGACGCCGCGAGACGCTCGCGTGTTCGCGATCGAGATCGCGGTGGATCGCCTCGATCCGCCTTTCAACGATGCCAGGACGACAGATCCCGCTGGAGCCGCAGGACTTCTGCTCGGGCGGCCGGAGATGTCCGCATCGGAATGCGACGTTGGCCGATTAGTATAGGCAACGGCAAGTCCGATACAAAACGGATAGTTTCTTGTCTGAGCACCGAAAAATTCGATGCATATGTAGCTTCCTTGAAGCTGCCGGTTTGCGCTATAGCAGCGCACGCAACCAGCGCACGACGAATGGCCCCACGATAATCCCCCACGTCATCAAGCAAAGGCCAAGTGCCGCCATTACAGCCGCGCTGCCCAGATCTTTCGCGCGGCGCGATAGTTCATGACGTTCGAGCGAGATGCGGTCGATCGCCGCTTCGAGGCTCGAATTGAGCAGTTCGACGATCAGCACGAGCAGCACGGAAGCGAGCAACAGCACGCGCGAGGCCGCATCGACGGGCACGGCGAGGGCGCACGGTATCAGTATCGCGGCCAGCAGGAGTTCCTGGCGAAACGCGCTTTCTTCGCGGATCGCGACGCACAAGCCGGCTACCGAGTGCTTTGCCGCGCGCCAGCCGCGCATAAGCCCGCGGCTGCCTTTGTACGGATTGAACGATAACGGCGAGAGCGGATCGTCTTGGGAAAGCGGTTCGGGCGGGACGTCTGGCTGCATATCGTGTTGGATTGAGGGAATGATGAACTAGCGTAGTGATGCGAATTAATTGACCTGGGCCTGAACGGAGTGTTGCCCGGCGGTTTCCATTCGCGGCCGCTGCACGAAGGGGTCGACGTCGTGCCAGTTGGCTTGCGAGCTGAATACGCCGAACAGGTCGTCCGAGACGAAGCGTGGTTTGGTATCGAGGTCGCGCAGAAGCGATTCGTCGTAAATTGCGGCGATATCGGATGGCGTATAGCCCATCAGTTCGAGTAGCGTCGGCGCAATGGCGAAATGAGATGCGCGGCCCGGAAAGCGCCGCGACACGTCGGTGAAGCGCTGCCTCAGTCTCTGGTCCCCGGTGGCAACCATCAGCGGCACGATACCTTCCTGAGCATCGACATTGCTGGCGGAGCTGCAATGGGTCAGGTGTCCCGGACTAAAGTTCTGACCATGGTCGGACGTGTAGATCATCGTCATGCCATCCCAGTTCGCCTCGCGTGTCAGTTGAGCCATTGTCCTGTCCGTCGACCAACGGACGGCCCTGGCATACGTTGCAAGCGTTGCGGGATCGTTGCCCACGTAGTTGCCGTCGATGGACACGGGCGGCTTCTGGTTGCCGGGAGCGTCGTTCACGTAAGGGAAATGGGCGCCATTCTTGTTCGCATAAATGAACACGCGATCGCCGCGGCCGAGTTCGGACAGGGTAATACGGACCAGTTCGTCGTCGAGCTGATACGTGGGGATGCTTGCATCCAGTTTGTAGAGACGGTCGATCGAGTTCGTCTCCGAGGGAGTCATATAGTTTTGCAGCTTGCCATAGGCGCTGATGAAGCCGGCCTGCGCATCGATATAGACGGTGCGGAATCCTGCCGCTTTCGCGTACTGCCAGACCGTCGGATTGGTTGTGATGCTGGTCGTGAGATTGCGCGGGTTGGCCATAAAGCGCAGCAATGCGTTCGAATTGTTGGAACAATTGCTTCCCGACACCGCAGGACCGAAGTCGATCCAGGGCCGGCTCGCCGAGGCCCATTCCGGCGTGTACGGATTGCCCGGCTGGAGGCTCACATGGTCGGCACGCACGCTCTCATCGACCATCAGAACCAGTGCGCGCACCAGTGGGGCACCAGGCTCGAATTGCACCTGATGGCGATCGGGGAATCTGCCGGTATCGATCTTGTAGGCGGCCAGGGCCGACAGCGAGAGCGGCGCAAACTGCTTGGGCATGGCATCCGATCCTTTACCGTCCCGATAGAGCACGACGAGGATCACGATCCCGATCGGCAGAAACGGGGCCATGGAAAGCGCAAATCGCATCGGGCGACGAACTTCGGTAGACAAGCCTGTTGGCATGGCGAACGCGACGAAGCTTGCGCATAAGACGGTTAGCGACGGCGCGATTGCGCCGGAATAGAAATCCAGCGCCCGATTCACGTCATGGCGAGCGGACCAGAAATTCAGCACGTCGAATATGAAGAATTCCGACTGCTGAACCGCATAGTAGGCAAATGCTGCCGTCCCGGCGACGCTGAGCGGAACTGCCCAGAACAGGCGCACGACAGGAGAGGGATGAAAAGCGGCTGCCAGAATAGCGGCCAGAGAAAGAATCCAGATCGCGCCGAATATCACAAGCGTCATCAGGCGTTTATCGACGAGCAGAAAATGCACGCGACTCAATGCGCCATGGTTCGTGGCATTGATTACCACGAGCAGTAGCCCGGTCTTTACCAGGAAAGCAGGTTTAATTCTCATGGACCTTCTCGCTCTCGATGACGAGTTTCCCCGGGGAGGCATAGCCTTCCCGGTCGCGTTATAAGCAGCGGATGAAGCGCGACCATGAGAACCGGAACGTGCGGGTCGCAGAGGTGAATGAAAGGCGACGGCGGGGATAATGTAAATCTTAAAACGCCTGCTTCTGCGCGATGGCGCACAAAAGTGTGTCAATCGTGTGACGGCTTCGCTAGAGTTGCGGATCGAGCAGCGCGACAACGCGCTCCAGCAGCTTTTCGATGAACGGACGGCGGCGCCAGTCGTCGAGTGTGATGCGTTTTGCGTGGGCGACATCCTCGTCGAAAATCGCGGTTTGCTGCTGCGCGAAATCGCGGTCGTAGATGTTGAGATTAGCCTCGTCGTTGAGCTTGAACGAGCGGCTATCGAAGTTAGTCGAGCCAACCGATACCAGATACTCGTCGACCACGATCAGCTTGCAGTGGAACATCGTCGGCTGATACTCGTGCATCTCCACGCCCGCTGCGAGCAGATCGCCCCAGCACGCGCGCGACGCCTCGCGCACCGTATGGGTGTCGATGCGCTTGCCTGGCGTGATGATGCGCACCTTCACGCCGCGCTTCGCCGCTTCGACGATTGCGTTGATGGTCAGCTTGTCCGGCACGAAGTACGCGCTCGACAAATGGATGGAATGCGTCGCTGCGGTGATGGCCATGAGGTACATGAGCTGCATGTCGTCGCTGCCGCCCGACGGCGAGCTGCTGAACATGTGCGCCAGGCCATCGCCCGCCGCGTCGATTTCCGGGAAGTAGTGCGGGCCATGCAGCACGTTCCCGGTTGCCTTGACCCAGTTGTCCATGAAGACTGCCTGCATCTGGCCGACGGCTGGGCCTTCGACGCGGAAGTGCGTATCGCGCCAGTGCTTCTCGTCCTGTGCGTGCCCGGTCCATTCGTCGGCGATACCGACGCCGCCCGTGAAGCCGATGCGCCCGTCGATCACGAGCAGCTTGCGGTGCGTGCGGTCGTTCATGCGGCCGAGGCCCGTCCAATGCGGCTTGTGATACTGGATGACTTCCGCGCCCGCTTCACGCAGCATCCGCAGATAGCGCCGGTCCATCTTCGACGAGCCGACCCAGTCGAGCAGCACATGCACCGCGATACCCGCGCGCGCCTTGTCGGACAGCGCCCGCGCGACTTCCTCGCCGACCGCGCCGGACCAGTAAATGAAGGTTTCGAAGGTGATCGTGTGCCGTGCGGAACGAATGCCTTCCAGCATCGACGGAAAGATCTCGTCGCCGTTCACGAGTACCTCGAAGCGATTGCCCCCGACAACAGGAGGCCCGAGTAGCAGGCCCATCGAGCGCATGAACTGCGGGTCTTCGCTGGGGTACAGCCGTTCGATCTTGTGCTCGATCTTCTTTTCGCCGCTCGACAGGTTCGCGATGATCAGTACGACGACGAGCGTTACTACTACAGTCAGGACAATCAGGGCAATCGTCGGCATGCGCGTGCCTCGCGTAGCGAACATTCGTCCGGAGCCGCTAGTGTACGACGGCCGTCCTGTCCCCTCGATTCAAGCTGAATCGGATTTCCCGTATAGGCGAGCCAGCGGCACATGATCGATCTCCCGGAAAGCGCGCGATTTGCCTCGTCGGCTGACGACACCTTACCGCGATTGCGCTTCTCGCGCGGCGCAGCGCGTCACGAGGCAGAACCGGACAACGCGAGTGCGACCCGCTCCCGAAGCGTCGGCAACACTTCTGCCTCAAACCACGGGTTGCGCTTGAACCACGCGATATTGCGAGGAGACGGATGCGGCAAGGGAATCACCTTGGGGCTGAAATTGCGCCACCGCAGCAGTGTTTCGGTCAATGTCGTACCGGGCGCATTGCCGAGTCCAAAGCGCAGCGCGTATTGGCCGATCAGTACCGTGAACCGAACGGAGCGCATCTGCGCCAGCAGATCGCCGTGCCAGCGTGCGGCGCACTCGGGCCGTGGCGGAAGGTCGCCGCTTGCGCCGCGGCCCGGAAAACAGAAACCCATCGGCACGAGTGCGAATTTCGTATCGTCGTAGAACGTCGCGTCGTCGACGGCGAGCCAGGTGCGCAGGCGAGCGCCGCTTGCATCGCTCCAGGGAACGCCCGATGCGTGCACGCGCGCGCCGGGCGCCTGGCCGATGATCAGAATTCGGGAATGTTCGGATGCGGCGAGTACCGGGCGGGGAGCGTGCGGCAGCACAGGCGCGCAAATCGTGCAGGCGCGGATGTCGCGTAACAGGACATTCAGTGGAGATTGCTTCATAACCGGCATTATCGACGAAGTGTGCCGACATCATGCAGAGCCCGGCGATCACCTCGCAAAAGCTTCATCTCGTCGCTGCGGCTGATGCATGGCGCTCGCTCATGCCATTTTTGACACCGCTGCAAATGAAGCCGCCTGCGGCGAAGGCTGACGGGTCTGCAATACCAGCCACATGGCCGATCGCGCACCTTTCTCCTTAAGCGGCCTGTAGACCACGCCGTTCGGGCCGATGCTGCGCAGCGAGTCAGGCACGACCGCCACACCGAGCCCCGCCGCCACGAGTCCGACTATCGTCGCCATTGCATGTGCTTCTTGTGCGATGGTCGGGGCAAAGCCCGCCTGCCGGCACAGCATGATGATCTGGTCATACACGCCGGTCCCGCTATCGCGCGGGTACATGACGAACGCCTCGTCTGCCAGCGCTCCGATCGGCAGTGGTCTGGAGGCGCCGGCAAGTCGATGCTGGGCGGGCAGTGCCACGACTAGCGAGTCTTCGAGCAGACGCGTCGCGCGCAGCGTAGGAGGGAGGTCGGGGGGCGATACGCTACGCACGATGGCTACGTCGAGTTGCTGTTGAAGTAGCGCGTCCAGTTGCTCCTGGGTTGTCAGTTCGTCGATGCGCAGACGCACGCCGGGAAAACGCTGGCGGTACGTGAGGATCAATCGCGGAATCACGACGGTGAACATGGCCGAGCCGGTCAATCCGACCCGCAGCTCGCCAATTTCGCCGCGCTGCGCGCGCGCCGCCACGGTCGACGTGCGGTCCGCTTGCGCGAGTAACGCGCGCGCCTCGGGCAGTAGCGCTTTGCCAGCGGGTGTCAGCTCTACGCGCCGGTTGCTGCGCTCGAACAGCCGCGCGCCCAGTTCCTGTTCGAGTACGCGGATCTGCTGGCTCAGCGGCGGCTGCGCAATGTTCAGCGACAACGCGGCACGGCCGAAATGCAGGGTTTCGGCCAGCACGACAAAGTAGCGAATGCGACGCAGGTCCATGATATGGATTATGTATCAATTACGGCGCAAACGATATTGGACGGCGATGCTTCGCAGTTGGATCATTCGAACCATACGAAAGATTTTCGACTGGGAACGGATCATGGCAGGACAGCACGCCGACACGTTGGAACAGGAAGTCGCGCCCGCGGCAAAGGCGGCGCCGCCGGCACCCGATGCGGCGATCGGCAAGATCGAATTCGGGACGCCCGCCTTCATGCGCACGAACTGTGCGCTATTTGCGGCCGGCTTTGCGACGTTTGCGCTGCTTTACTGCGTGCAGCCGCTCATGCCGCTTTTTTCCGAGCGCTTTCATGTGGATGCGGCAGGCGCCAGTCTCGCGCTGTCGTTGACGACCGGCCTGCTTGCGGTCTCGCTACTTGTAGCCGGCGGACTCTCCGAAGCGTGGGGCCGCAAACCGATGATGGTCGGCGCGTTGCTGTTGTCCGCTGTGCTGGGCATGCTCAGTGCGGTCTTGCCGCACTGGCCGGCGTTTCTCGCGACGCGCGCGCTGATGGGGGTGGCGCTGAGCGGTTTGCCTGCTGTTGCGATGGCCTATGTCGGCGAAGAGATGCATCCGCGTTCGCTCGGTATCGCGATGGGGCTATATGTCGGCGGCACCGGTTTGGGCGGAATGTCGGGCCGTCTGCTGACGGGCGTCGTGACGGACCTGTGGGGCTGGCGCGCGGCCGTGATGACGATGTCAGTTCTCGCGATGCTGTGCGCGCTTGCAATGTGGCGCTATCTGCCGGCGTCGCGGCACTTCGTTCGTCGTCCGTTGCATCTTGGTTTGCTCGCGAAGACGTATGCGCTGCAGTTGCGGGACCGCACGCTGCCATGGCTATTTGCAAGCGGATTCATGCTGGCGGGCGGCTTCGTGGCCGTCTACAACTACATTGGCTACCGGCTCGTCGCGCCGCCGTTCTCGCTGAGCCAGACAAAAATCGGCCTGATTTTCGCGGTCTATCTGTGCGGTATCGTCAGCTCGGCGTGGATCGGCAGCCTGTCGGAATGGCTCGGGCGTCGAACGCTGTTGCCGGTCGCGCTCGGACTCATGCTGCTTGGCACGTTGCTTACGCGTGCCGATTCATTGCCCGTCATCGTGATCGGCATTGCAATATTGACCGTTGGCTTTTTCGGCTCGCATTCGGTTGCGAGCGCTTCGGTCAGCGCTCGCGCGCGAACCGGCAAGGCGCAGGCTTCTTCGCTGTACCTGTTTGCGTATTACGCGGGGTCATGCGTCGTGGGTTCGTTAGGCGGCGTGTTCTGGAGCCTGGGCGGATGGTCCGGCATGACGTGGATGACGGGCTCGCTCCTGCTCGTTGCGATCCTTGTCTCGCTCTGGTTGCGCGCAACTGGCAGGAGCGCGTGATTCAACGCGTCCTTCCCGGCGCGTTACGAGCCGTCGGGTTCCGCTCTGCTTGGTCTGTGGCCCGCGGAGGCCAGCCGGGCTTCGCTCCGAATCGTTACGCCTGGCGTAAACATTCGCCATCCGGTTGATTGATCGCTTTTTTACGGCGACTTATCGTGCATGTCATACATGAGCTCGTAAGCGACGTCGATTTCCTACGAAAGAGAACGGGATGCAGAGCCAGGTAACCACGGTTCTGAATTCTGAAAGGAAAGGAAATGTCGCTGCATAAGCTGATACCGGACAAATTCACGCTGGCGCTCGTATGTACCGTTGTCTTCGCCACGCTGCTTCCATGTCGGGGCTCCGCGGCCACGGCTTTCAACTGGCTGACCGACGCCGCGATTGCCCTGCTGTTCTTTCTTCACGGGGCGAAGCTTTCCCGCGAGGCGATCGTCGCCGGGGCGTCGAACTGGAAGCTTCATGCGGCGGTGTTTTGCAGCACTTTTGTGCTTTTTCCGCTGCTCGGCGTCGTGTTGCACCCGGTGCTCGGTGTGTTCGTCAAGCCGTGGTTGTATCTGGGCGTGCTGTTTCTGTGCACGCTGCCGTCTACCGTGCAATCTTCGATTGCGTTCACGTCGATGGCAAACGGAAACGTTTCGGCGGCTGTTTGCAGTGCCTCCGCGTCGAGCCTGCTCGGCATCTTCCTGACGCCCGCTCTCGTTAGCCTGATTGTGAGCAACCACGCAAGCGGCGGCGGTTCGGCATTCAGCTCGGTGGGCGACATCGTGCTTCAGCTTTTCGTCCCGTTTATTGCCGGCCAGCTGTTGCGCCCGGTCATCGGTCGCTGGGTCGACGCGCGCAAGGAACTGCTTCGCTTCGCCGACCAGGGCTCGATCGTCCTTATCGTATATGTCGCTTTCAGCGAAGCGGTGAATGGCGGCATCTGGCATCAGCTTTCCGCAAGCTCGCTTGTCGGCATCGTTATCGTCAATATGATTCTGCTTGCCAGCATTCTTTTACTGACGACCTATGGGAGCAAGTGGTTAGGATTTTCGGATGAAGACCGGGTGACGATCATCTTCTGCGGCTCCAAGAAAAGCATGGCGTCGGGTATTGCGATGGCGAAAATCCTGTTTGGCGCGCATGCGGGACTGATCGTGCTGCCCGTTATGCTGTTTCATCAGATCCAGTTGATGGCGTGTTCCGTGCTGGCGCAACGCTGGGGTTCACGTACGAAGGCTGAACCGCTTCGCCATGGCCCTGCAAACCACGCCAAGCTTCAATAGCGCGGGGTCCCGTTCGCGAACGCTCAAATAGGTCAATCCGATTTGCTGTTTCATCTGGAAGCGTGAATCCAGAGGAATGAAGCGGACCCGGTCTTTCAGAAAGCCGCGAATTCGTCCGGGCAAAAGCGTATATCCGACGCCGCCGCTCACCAGACTCGTCAATGAGAATACGTCTCCGACGGTCATGGCAATGGTGGGCGTCGTTCCGGCCAGATGGAATGCGCGTTGAAATCCATGATACGTAGCGAACCCTTCGTGTAGCGAGACGAACGGTTCGTGCGAACAGGCCTTCAAATCGATCGTCTTGTGCTTGTCGTACTTCGATCCCGCAGGCGCAGCGAAGAATATCTCGTCTTCGAACAGTTCAATGGTCTGAAACTGCGCACCCAGGTCGGAGACGGCCAGCAGCGCGGCGTCGAGTGCGCCGTTCGACAAGCGCTCGAGCAGTTCGGTGTTGGAGCCGAGCGTGAGGTCGACCTCGAGGCCCATCTCGCGTGTTTTCAGTTCGCCGATGATGGCCGGGACGGTCTCGAGTGTCAGCGAGTAAAGGGAGCCCAACCGGATCACGGACGACGCATAGCCTGCCACCTCGCGCGTCGTGCGAATTCCGCTGGAGATGGTCGACAGAACCTCGCGCGCGGTGGCGGCCAGAGTTCTCGCAGCCTCGGTCGGAATCAGTTGTCTGCCTTGATGCAGAAACAGTTTGCAGCGCACGCCCTTTTCCAGCGCGTGCAACGCGCGGTGAACGCTGACGGTGCTGGTATCGAGCCGTTCCGCTGCTTTTCCGAGGCTGCCGCCTTCCATGAAGGCGAGCAGAACCTCAAGCCGGCGGAAGGTCACTTGCTCGTCGATTCTTTCTTCCATGGCGGCGGCGATGTGTGGGTATCGATTCGATCATACCTTTTCGCGGCTGCCGGAATCTAATCACTGAAAAGGCGAATCGATTGGCGGCAACGGCGGGAGTGCCGCTGCGGCCAGGGCGCCTGCGTCCTTGCCGACGCTAAAGATGCGCTCCGGCATTCGAAAGCCGCGCAGCTTGAGCAGCGCGAGCGGTCCCGCGCCGACCTGCGTGCGCATCACGTAGCGCAGCGGCGCCGCATTCGGCTCGTTCCACGTCAGTTCGTAACGCGTGCTGTCGAGCGGTTTGATTTGTGCCTGCGCGAGCAGTCGCAGGAAAGCCCAGTCTCCGGTTGCGTCGAACGCCTGACGCAATCCCGCGTTGACCATTTCCCACATCAAACCCGCGCGGCCATTCAGGCCGTTGCCGGGCCACGTCAGAGCGGTCCACGATTCCTTCTGGTTGAAGTAGACGATCGGCTTGCCGTCGACGCTCAATTCCGTACGCGTCACACTAGCCGTGGGCAGCGCCATGATCTCGAAGTGGTAGCCGGCGTCCCCCTGTGCATAGGCGAGTGCGCCGAGACCCGATAACTGGCGGATCGCCGCAAGAAACGCGGGATCGAAGCGCAGCGCCTGTGGCGCGAGTTCGTCCGGTCTCCACTGGTCGCCCTGACGTTTGAGCATGCCGGCCAGTTCGGTCGTCAGAAAGCGTGAGATCAGTCCGGTGTCGGGGCGCACATAGCGGCCCAGTTCAGCAAACGATGCATCGGCATTCGTATCGAAGAACGGATAGCGGCCGTCGAATGAAGTCTTGAACGGCATGGCGATGCTTGTGCGCCATGCCTCGTTCAGACTTGCTGCTGCCGGCTGCAGGATCGTTTGCCAGGCGGTGTCGAGCGGTCGGGCAAAGAGTGCGTCGCCGAAGCCGGACCACTGCGTGCCGAGGCTCGCGGCGGTCAGCGCTGCATCGTCGCGCGCCTGGGTGAGTTCGGAAAATTTGCCTTGAAATACCGCCTGCGCGAGCGAACGGGCCATGGCCTGCGCATCGGGACTCGCGGCAATCTGCTGGAGCTTCAGGCGCATGGTCGTGGTGACGGTCAGGTAGTGTGCGAGGCTCACGCCGCCTGCTGTGATGGGCGCGGCGCCCGGATGGTCGCCGTTGTTCGCGTCTGTATTCGCACCGTTGTCTCCCATCAACGCGAGCAACGCGCCGAATGGTCGGTCGAGCGGGTTCGCGCCGGATGTCTGCGGATTGATGCCGTTGCCGATCAGACTTTGCGCCTTGCGCACGAGGGTATCGCCAAGCGCCTGCGAAGGGCGGCCCGCTTGCGCCTGATATTGGACAGACTTCATCAACGCGATAAGCGGCGACGTTTGTGCGTCGGCCAGTCGCGTGAGCTGGTCGATCGCGGCATTGAGGTTCGCGGCTGGTTGCCACTGGATGCTGTTGAGTATGCGTTGCCATGCGATGGTGTAGTCGGCGAAGTAGCGTGCGGTGAGGCGCTGTTTGAGCGCTTCGCTGGCGCGTTTCTTATCGGTTGCCGATGCAGTTGCTGGAGGCGGCAGCGCGGCTGCTTGCGTGGATGGTGCCGGTCTGTCGCCGCTCAGCACCCAGTCGCCGATCGTGTGTTGCTCATTGGCCGCTTGCTCGATCGCCTCGGCGATCTTGCCGTCCCACGCAGCGCGGGTGTAGATGCCGGACACCGTTTGCGCGGTCGAGAAAAGGCCGCGTGCGTCGGCGCCATTCAGCAGGGTGGCAAGCGAGGCATCGGCATACTTGCCGTTTGCATCGTCGAGAATCGCGCGATATACGGTGTCGTCGTCGTTTGCGAGGCCGATCTGGTTGATGAGCGTGTTGCGCGACCTGGCGATGAGCGAATCGCGCGCATGGATGCGCCATTCAGGGTGATCGTTCAAATGCGCGGCGTAGAACCGGGCAAGCTGCTGTGCAAGGTCGTCGCGTTCGCCGGCGGACATGCCGGCCGGCAAGGGCCACGACGACACCAACATCTTCGCGAGAAAAGTCGCATCGGTGCGCTGCGGATGCGAGAGCATCAGGTACGCCTTGAGCGTGTCGTAGCCGTTTTGTCTCGCGCGCTCGGTTTGCAGTGCATCGGCACGCGTGCGGTTCATGTCGTCGAGGCGGGCCTCGAGCGATGCGACGACAGGCTGCTGCAGGTTGCGTGCGGCGACTGCCGCGTACGGGCGCCACAGCGCTTCGAGCAATGCGTCGTTGCGGCTCAAGCCCGCGCGCAGATACCACGGCGCGCCATGTTGCTGTCGATGTTCGAGTGTATCGATCTGCAGTTGCAGTGCCCGTTGCGCGCGCAGCGCGGCAGGTGTGGCGGGCGATGCGTCGAGTGCGGCGTTGGCTACGGCTTGCGCTTCGCGCGTCAATTGCCGATTGCCGATAAATGAAACCGTCATGGCGATACACGAGGCGATCGATGCGAGCATGACGCTCGCCGCCAATGCGTTTGGCCAGTGAAGTCCGACGCGCCGGCCGCTGCGATGACGCAAGCGGCGGCCAATTTCTTGCCATGTGGATTCGAGCGCGAGCGGTTGGGTGCGTGCCGCGACTGCGGTGCCAGGGTCTACTTCGACTGGTATTGGGACCGAGTGCACGCCGCTATCGAAGACGGGCGCGAATATCACGCCCGCGAGCGGCGCACGCAACCATCCGGACGAGACGAGCGAGCGCCAGGTTTCCACGATCTTTTCGCGTTGTTCTGTGATGTATTGCGACACCTGAGCGAGATAGAAGAGGTGCTGAGGCGAACAACATAGCGGGACGCCGGACAGGGCGGTATCGATTTCGAGGTTGGCGAGATCGTTTGAAAGCGCATCTGCGGCGCGCTGCATCGCTTGACGTGTGCGGGCGTGCACGAATGTGCCGATCGGGTCGTACTGTGTCGGCTGCGTGCCTGTGGCTTTGACCGCATGCAAAAGCGTGATCGGCGCGGCCCAGCCGAGATCGGCGGCGATCGTTGCGAGCGTGCGAGGCGTTGTGGCGTCGCGCGGCTCGTCTTTCCCGAGGCGCGTGATGTGTACGAGGACGTCGATGGGACGGCGGCGACGAAGCCGTTTGATCTGGCGGCGCCAGTGGGCCGAATCGATGTCGTCGGGCGCTGCGTGAAGGAGCACGGTGCCGGCAATCAGCATGGCGCCTGACTGTTTGAGACCGGGCGCGACTTCGTCGATCTGTTTGTCGCTGCCGGTGAGCATGAGCCATGAGAGGCGGTAGCGCCAGCGTATGCCGTGGGTGTGGCGCAGTTCGTCGTGGAGGTGCTGGAGGCGGGGGTCGCGGTTTTGCGCGGCTGTCACCGCCGCCTGCTGCGAACCCCGTTCGCGCTCGGCGCTATAGACCGCGCCAGCAAGCTTGTACGCGCCTACGCGGGAGACGATCGCATGCAGCAGGAGGATAAAGAGCAGCACGCCGAGTATCCACACGCTGACTGTTTTCTTCAGATCAACGGATTCCAAGTTGAGATCAGAACCGCCCACCCACACGATGACTAGCGCGAGCGCACCGAGGAGCGAGGCGAATACCGGCAGCCCCCACGTCGCCAGGGGGCGCGGCGCCGGAGACGCTTTGGCGATGGTTTCCTGAGTAATCGGAGATTCAGTTTTCATGGCGGAGACGAATGAACGCGCACGACGGCAGCCTCGACCGCTTGCGTTCGGTTGAGAATGATTTGCGGATTGAGGACGCCGTGTTCTATCGCGGTGGCGATCGAGAGCCACGCCGCCGCTGCACCTGTATAGCCGATAGCGTTGTCGGGGTTGTGCCTGCGCGAATGATTGACCAGCGTGGTTAATCCGGTGCGCCGGCATGCATCTGCGATCAGCACGTGTTCCTGCTCGCCGAAGCCCGTGATCCATGCATGCTCGATGGCCTGCGGATCGACGTTGCCCCATAGCGCGGTAAGCGCTATGCCTTTAGCGAGGTTATCGTCTGGAACCTCAACGGGTCGATGAATTGACGCGCACGGCGCAATCTTTTGCGGAAGACAAGTGCCTTGGCTTGCTAGTAGCAGGGACACGCCACCTTCCGCGCTGCCTGGCGGCGCTATTTCGTGCAGTTCGATGGCGATAACGAGCAAAGGACGGGGGCTTTTTGCGTCGAGCCATGCGTCGATAAGCATTAAACCGGCGCTTGAACCGACGGCTTTGCAATCAAGTGTCGGCAAATCGAACGCGCGCATGACAAAGTCGATCTGAGCCAGCGCCGGACCGGTCGACGAGTCGTCCTGCGTGATCAGCCGGATTGCCGGCGGAGTTCCGTTCGCGATCATGCTGGTGATGGTATCGACAAGCGGCGTCAGCACATGCGCAATCAGCTTTCCCTCGCGCGTGAGCGGAAGCTGCGTCAGGACGTCGATTGCGGATGGTTCTGGGGTATCGATAGCCTCGTCGTTCTCGGGTAACCGCGTATGCCGCAAGATTGCGCTACCGTCGCGCGTTGGTCGCGAAGCCAGCAGAGCCGGGCCGGCTATTACGGACTGAGCGAATGTTCCATTTTTCAGAGGGAGGCTATACGCGTAGCCGAGTACGAGCAGCGCGCGTTGGCCTTCCGCGATCAGTTCCGCGCGGTGGCGCTCGCGGTGGTCGTTATAGAACAACACGTGCAGATGCGCGCTTTCAATGCATGTCCGGTTCCACGCTACTAGCGCGATATATGCGGCGTTGGGGAGGCCGGTCAACAGTGACCAGAACAATAGTCCTTGTGCTGGTACGTTTCGAGGCCAAAACAGAATGACGGCGCCGCCGATCAGCAATGCGCACGCGATCCATACGATCGACCAAAGGCGAATTTGCAGACCCGCGCGCGGATACTGCTTTGGCGGACCAATCTGATTGAGATCAACTGGCACCGCGTTCGCCTATGTTCCGGAAAATGAGGAGGTCTGCGACGGGATTAAAACCGGGTGCGGCCGGCATTCGCATAGGCAGAGGTCGTCGGCGAGCGCGGGCCGTTTTCCACCATCACCGAACTCGACGTGGCGTAAGCCAGCGCATCCGATCGTGCCGTATGTACCGCACTGCGGACACCAGACCGGGTCGCCCTCATAAGCGGCGATTCTTCCGTCGAGCATGTCGTTGCGAATGGGCGTGGCGACCTGGCCGCCTGCACTGGTTCGGTCTTCGTTGCGAATATAGGGGCGACGAGTCATCGATTTTTCATCAAACAGAAAATGGGCCGTTGTTAGAACGAGCGCTTCTTGAGCGTGTAGGCGTAGAGCCCGTATTGGGTATTGGTTTGCGGGTCAAATGAACTGCCCTGGACGATGCCGTCATCGATGTCGTCCCAGGACTTCCCGTGATCGCGGCTGTAGAAGGTGAGGTCGTGCGGTGCGCCGTCGCGCGTTGCGTCGGTGGCGTAGACGAGCATCACGCCGTGCTTGCCGACACCCATTCCGTCGAGCGAGTAGCGCTGATCGAATGTATGCAACTGCTCGACCTTCGATTGCGCATGGCTCGACCATGTCGAGAGTGCGCCGGTACGGCGGGCGTTATCGTTGCGATCGTCCCGGTTCCGGGGCGGTCCCAGCGTCGAGAGCGCGTGGACCGAGTAGGTGTAGCCGGGTGGCTCATTGGACGATGCAAGCTGAACGACGACCTGGTCGGGCAGTACGACATCCTGTTCGAACCGGGTTGCGTCCCAGCGCAGCCGGTAGACCACGCTGGATTGCCGGATCCTGCCGAGCATCGGCACGTAATAGGCGACACGCAGCACGCCGTCGGGACCGAGGTCGCTCGAGCTGAAGGCCCTGCGCGGTTCGCGCGGATCGGTCGCCATCGGTGGAAGCGCAATCTCGTGCCAAGACCGACCGCCGTCCATCGTGCGCCAGACGCGTGGGCCCCAGCCTATCGCATAGCCGCGTTGCGAGTCGAGAAAGTGCAGGCGATTGACGTTGTGGTCGTCTGGCCAGTCCAGTTGCGCCCACGTCTTGCCGCCGTCAACGGAACGCCAAAGCCTCGCGACATGCGGCGATAGCCCGCTATCGGGTACGGGAATCCTGTAATCCATCCAGTCGGTGGCGATGTAGATGGTATTCCAGTCCTTCGAATACCACCACGCGGCGTTTTGGGCAGGCTCCCGGAAGTGACGTGTCATCCCTCTCTCCAAGGTCCCGCGAAGCAAACTTACCGTCGAACGGTTCAGTCTTTCGGCTGAATTGTCCATCCACGGCTCAGCGTGCTCGGCAACGTCCGGATTCTTCCATTCGGATGCGGGTTTAAATGGCGCTTCCGGACCGACGATCTTCAAAGTCATTGTTTCACTGCTACGCAGCTGGAACGCTCCTCCGCCGTATGGCTTGTCACCCTTCAAGAAATTTGTAGAAATCGTTTCCCAACTCGGTACTGTCATTCTTTGATATCCGTAAGTCAGGGCAGCCACTAAAGCCAGGCCGCCAACAAATAGCATTGTTCGTCGCGATATATGCATGTTACTTTTCCACTAGCAGGCTAAGCGCCTCGACTACCCAGTCCTTTGCGACGACATATCCGCTTTCGACAGCTTGTCCCCAGGTGCGTGTATCGCGCCACTCTTCGATACTCGGCTGTCCCGCAATTCTGATCAGATCCGACAGCGGGAGATCTGACAGCCCTGCATCCAGGTATGCGAGCGGGTGTGTCGCGAAGGCAAAAGTTTTGAAGTTGTCGTCATTCAGTTCAAGTTCGCGCTGTTTAACATTCGCGAACGCGAAGCTGCCGTTGCCGGGCTTCCGACTGGCCATCGAAATTCCATCGCCGCGCATGTTCTGGCTGAGCCCGTCTTCCATGTTTTCCTGCAGTTTCTTTCGTGCCATAGCAAGCCATGCCTTTCCACGGTCACTTAACATCGGTTTGAGTCTCTCGCCATAGTTGGAGCAGTAGTAATAGCCATAGCTAAGGTAGTACGAAGGTGGCTTGTGTCCACAACCGATGTGACGCAGCATGAAACTGCTATGACGTGACCAGTCGGAGTCTGTACATTCAGGTGAAACAAGTCGATCGCGCTTACCCAGTAGCTTCGCGACAACAGGCTCTTCGGACCATGAATTGAAGTTTCTAGCCCAGTCGACGAGCTCGTTGAAACTTGGTAACTTTTCTACCGTTTCCTTGTACGCGCAGTGCAACGGCCTGTAGTAGTACTCGCACTGTCCGATGATCGAACCGGCAGCGGGCGGCACGTTCAGATCGCACACCGTCCTCGTGGCTTCAGCGCGTTGCGTGTAGCCCGATGGCGTCATGTACGAGTGGAAGACCCCGTTTAACTTCGGATTGTCGTTATCAGTCATGTTATTGCCTGAGAATCAGAACGAGCGCTTCTTGAGCGTGTAGGCGTAGAGCCCGTATTGGGTATTGGTTTGCGGGTCAAATGAACTGCCCTGGACGATGCCGTCATCGATGTCGTCCCAGGACTTCCCGTGATCGCGGCTGTAGAAGGTGAGGTCGTGCGGTGCGCCGTCGCGCGTTGCGTCGGTGGCGTAGACGAGCATCACGCCGTGCTTGCCGACACTCATTCCGTCGAGCGAGTAGCGCTGATCGAATGTATGCAACTGCTCGACCTTCGATTGCGCATGGCTCGACCATGTCGAGAGTGCGCCGGTACGGCGGGCGTTATCGTTGCGATCGTCCCGGTTCCGGGGCGGTCCCAGCGTCGAGAGCGCGTGGACCGAGTAGGTGTAGCCGGGTGGCTCATTGGACGATGCAAGCTGAACGACGACCTGGTCGGGCAGTACGACATCCTGTTCGAACCGGGTTGCGTCCCAGCGCAGCCGGTAGACCACGCTGGATTGCCGGATCCTGCCGAGCATCGGCACGTAATAGGCGACACGCAGCACGCCGTCGGGACCGAGGTCGCTCGAGCTGAAGGCCCTGCGCGGTTCGCGCGGATCGGTCGCCATCGGTGGAAGCGCAATCTCGTGCCAAGACCGACCGCCGTCCATCGTGCGCCAGACGCGTGGGCCCCAGCCTATCGCATAGCCGCGTTGCGAGTCGAGAAAGTGCAGGCGATTGACGTTGTGGCCGTCTGGCCAGTCCAGTTGCGCCCACGTCTTGCCGCCGTCAACGGAACGCCAAAGCCTCGCGACATGCGGCGATAGCCCGCTATCGGGTACGGGAATCCTGTAATCCATCCAGCCAGTGGCGACATAGATGGTGTTCCAGTCCTTCGAGTACCACCACGCGGCGTCCTGCGCGGGCTGCTGGAAGAAGCGTGTCATCTCACCGTCGAACATACCTCGCAGAAAACTCACCGTACGGCGATTCAATGTCTCGCTCGCGTTGTTCATCCACGGCTCTGTGGGTTCAGCTACATCGGGGTTCTGGCGTTCATTTATCGGTTTGAACGTGATCACCGGGCCAGCGAGCTTGAGCGTCATCACTTCATTTCCATGAAGCAGGAAAGCACCGCCTCCGTAGGGCTTTTCTGATTTCATGAACGTGGTCGATATGGTTTGCCAGCCCGGTGGTGTCATTACTCGATATCCATGCGTTACGACAGCCAGCAGCGCGAGGCCGCCGACAACAATTTGCCAACGTTTGAGTCGAATCATGTTATTTGCTTTCCATCAGACGACTCACTGCCCTGCTGACGGGATCATCAAGGTCATCTTTTGTAGCGCTCCACGCGTCGCGCGCCTGCCCCGCCCACCTCTGACCCACAACCTTGCCACTGTCCCACGCCTGTTTATAGGTAGCCGGGTCTGCCCATTCCTGAAGATTCGGCCCGCCCATGATCCTGAATAGATCGTCCAGCGGCAGCTTTGCCAGGCCGCCGTCCAGGTATGCGAGCGGGTGTGTTTTAAGGGCAAATTGCTTGAAGGTATCTTCATCCAGTTCCAACTGGAGGCGTTGGACGTCCATCTTGCAGCCTCCGTGACCGGAGGTCTCACTGCTCAGTTCGATGGTGTCTCTCCGCACGTTCTGTTGCAGACCTTCTTCCATATACTTCTGCAGATACCACCTGGCGTTATCGAGCCACTCTTGCCCGGCCCGCGATAGCCTGGGCCTCAACTTCGCTCCGTAATTCGAGCAGTAGTAGTACCCGTACGCGACGTAGTACGAGGGCGGCTTATGTCCGCATCCGATATGTCTCATCATGAAGTTGCTGTGTCGCGACCAGTCGGAGTCGGTGCAGTGCGGCGGGATCAACTGCTCGCGCCGATTTAACAGGCGTTCGGTTGCTTCGATATCGGTCCAGGGATTGAAGGTCCGCGCAAACACTTTGACGGCCGTATACGCCGCGGCTGTCGATACGCTCGACACACTGACCTTCTCGACGGTGTCCAGATACGCGCAGTGCAACGGCCTGTAGTAGTACTCGCACTGTCCGATGATCGAACCGGCAGCGGGCGGCACGTTCAGATCGCACACCGTCCTCGTGGCTTCAGCGCGTTGCGTGTAGCCCGATGGCGTCATGTACGAGTGGAAGACCCCGTTTAACTTCGGATTGTCGTTATCAGTCATTCTTCAGTCGTTCATGAGTTTGAGTACCGCATCCTGTGGCACATGGCTTTGCACCAACGACGTCTCGCCCATCTCATTGGTCGTACCTTCGGCGATCACCTTTCCTTCGGAGAGAAGGGTGTACTTCGTGTTGCGCGCCGGAATCTGCGTACCGCTCCAGCGCACGACGAAAGCCTGATCGAATGCGCCGGCCGTCGCGGGCAGTGCGGGAATGGCGGCCGACACGGATTGCGGACCGAGCTTCTGGTACGAGGCACTATGGATGACCCGATCACCGCGCGTCCCGTCCTCGATGCCAGCCGGTGTGATGCGCAGATACGACGCGCCGCATACCAACAGGATTTCTTTCTTGGCGGTGATAGTCACGTGACCATTTGCGCTCGCAATACTCATTTCATTCTGGGAAACCAGGCTCATTTCGCCATGCTGGGCCTGAAGATCGATTTTCCCGTTTGCTGCCAATGCCTTGATGCCGCTCTGATTGGCATACAACGAAACTGCGCCGTTGGATGCGACCGTGAAGTTGCGGCCGACACTAAAATCGGCACTCGCACCCGCTGTCACGGCGAGGTTTTCTCCTCCCGATAGCTGAATACTTTTAGGCGTCACCGCACCGATACCTTCGGGCGCGGACAACAAGATGACGGCTTGTTTCAGATCCCTGAATGCGGTTTCAAGTTGGGCTTGCTGCTCCTGCACCTGCGCGAGCTCGGCCGTGGCGCGCTGTGCGAGGGAACGAAGTGACTGTGCCTCTGCGAGTGCAGCCTCAAGTTGGGCGAGTGCCGCCGTCATCTCCGTTTGCGGCGCATCCTTGCTCGACAACGCATCAGCCGAAAAAAACAATCCCTTGGGCGCATGCACCGTACCGCGCCCTTCGGTATGGATCTCAAACCCTTCGCCGCGCGGTTGCCGATTGCTGTCCACCAGATAACCAAGACTGACCGACGTCTGCATATAAACCGTCGAAGCCTTGAACCCTTCCTGGCCCTTCTCATCCTCAAGACGAACCTTTGCGCCCCGCAACGGGCTACGCCACATCGAGCGGGTATACCAACTCCGCAAACCGTGCACGACGTCCGGGTGCGCATAGTCGTGCAGCGCACCTGCGATAAACAGACTATCGACATCGCCATCCGTTGCAACGAGCTGCACCTCTGTCTCCGACAACAGCGGTGAATGAAATCCGCTTTGATACGACGCCGACGGACGCAACAGCCGCAGCGACATCAAATGCGTGCCGCGCATGCCGCTCCGTCTGCTAAAGAGCGGCTCGACGTCATAGCGGCCATGCTCATCGATGGACGCATACGGTGCGTTGGAACCCGACTTGATCACGCCGGTCAGCGCCCCCGTCACTTTGCGCCAATGCGTTGCAGGATCGTATGGCGGGCGCCATGTCAGATGAGCGGGCGTTGCCTCGAACTCGTTGAACACGGGCATGCTGCGGCTGCCCTTTGTCTTGAGACGCGTGATCATAAAACCGTAAGGCGCCTCGGCCAGCTTGCGATTGCTCAAACGCACAACGAGCCCCGGCATCATGCCGATCGCGTTGCTCGTGCCGTACAACGTCTGTTGCCGCGAGACCAGTTCCTCGCGTCGTGCGTGAGCCAGCATCTCGCCGACATCGCCCGTGCGATGGTGCTCATCGCTGCGATTGACGCGGCCGAACAGCGATTCGTCATCGTGAGCTACCACGGTGCTCGCCTTTAGCGAGTCGGCAGGCTCGCGGTAGTTGCGCTCCCATAGCTCGACCGTGGCCGGCACCAGTTCGCGCACCGTGCCGATCGACAGCACGGCTTCGTGCCAATTGGCATTGAGTCCCGCGTCGGGCATCAACGGCAATTCGAGTGCACGGACATAGCCGCGCGGGTTATTGCCGAACACCACGATGTCGCGCCACGCTTTATCACCCTGCTTGAAGTAGTAGTAGATGCCCGCGCGTCGGCAATGGCGATCGATAAAGCCTTTGACGGTCTCCTCGTACATCACCGTCTGCTCGAATTTTTCTTCGACGCCCTCAAGATGAAACTCGATGTCGTGCGGATCGAACAACTTGCGATCGACGATGCATTCCCTGATCAGATCACTCATCGTCTTGTTGCGGAATACGCCCGAATCGTGCACATGTGCAAGCAAAGCGAAACGCGGTTCGATGCGCAGCGCGTAGGTCGTTTCATCGCGGCTCGACGATCGGCGCTCCCAGCGTGTCACGACCCCGTGTACGAGTCGCGCGGGTTCGATCACCGGCTCCATCACATCGACCAGCGACGGTACAGAGCCCTCTTCGATAATCGTGAAAGTCGCACGCCGCCCGACGCAGGCACCACCGTCCATTTCGTGATCGGACGAGGTGACGACGAGATCGAGCTTGTATGTCGTGTTCAGCGCTTCCTCGAGTTCGAAGCTGACGACAGACAAAGATTGCTTGACTGTGACAATCGATAAATCGAACTTTTGTCTTAAGCGTGCGCTTGGATACCGCAGAATTTCCTGGATCTTTCGCATAGAGGCCGAGATTGCGAATGCTCTTCTTAGGGTAATTGACGAGGCGTGCAAATATAGGCGACCGTGCACGGTTATTAACCCTGAAAAGCTAATGTCCAAATTACGCGGTGTCCATCCTCCTCGTCGATCTTTGACAAATCTTTTCAATCGAGTCTTGAGGAAAACTTCGGATGGCTATTTCCTCGCGAGCTCAAATTTTCCCAAAGACTCGCGTGGAAGTGCGGAAGGAGACGAAGTTGGTTACGCTACGCGATCTGTAATAGTAGTAAGCGTGAGGCACAGAGGCTAATCTGCTCTTATCCCTGTAAAAGTTCATCGACTCTTCTTCCAGACTGCGGGGCGCGCCCATGCCGCTCGTCGAGAAATCTTCAGGCTTGGTCCTCCATCAATGACCGATTCATAGTGGAACGAGAAAAGAGTTCACAAGTAAGGGTTGCGAGATCACGCATCGGCCGGTAATCGAGGCCGGCTGACGACGCCTATAGCGCTTATGACATGACTACACAATTGCGCTAATTCAGAACGCAACGAAATTATTTCCCATCGCGCAATGGCGAAAGCCAGCGTTCGCGATGCCGGGCACAAGGGATGCACCTTACCTCGTGCATCTCAACCTCATTCATGGGAGGACTACGATGAAGTCGATTAAACACGTTGCTGCAGTAGCCGCACTCGTTGCCACTCCGCTGGCTGCTTTCGCGCAGCAGACCTATGCACCAGTGAACAATTCGCTAACGCGCGCGGAAGTGAGACAGGATCTGATCGACGTTCAGCGGGCCGGATACAATCAGTCGGTTGGCGACCAGACATCGTATCCGCGCGAAGCGCAGGCTGCCGAGGCACGCATTGGCGCGCAGCAGATACGCGCAGCGGAAGCGAGCAGCGGATACGGCGGGGTGATGCCTGGCTCGTCGGCATCCGGCGCATCGCAACAGCCGATGCAGCCGGCTAACACGCCAAGCGCAGACGGGGAACAGCCGGTCTATTACGGCAAGTAAGTCACGCCAAGTAAGTCACAGCAAGTAAGTCACAGCAAGTAAGTCGACAAACAGGCCGGCAAACGAGCCGGCCGAAGTCCGATTTGACGGCGGTTTGATCCAGGACGCGGCGCTGGCTCGACGAAATATCGATCCGGCCCGCGTTCATCTTTCTACGCGTCAACCCTTCTTCTTTGTGCTTCCCGGCGCATGCCACGCGGTAAGGTCTTGTTCCGGCCGGTCCACTGCGCATCCCCAATCGAGCATTTCATCCTGATCGAACCGCTTGCCTAACTGCCAGGCGATTTCCGCGCGCGCGAGCTGTACGCCCAGATAAAAAGCGTGTCCGCCATCGTGCTCCACGTTTAGCTGCGGATAAAACCCGAATGGATCGACGCCCGTCAAATGTCCGTCGCGGTTATAAACATGAATCCCATCGCTCGACACTTGCACGCGAAAGTTCGGATCTCGCACACCGGCAGCAAATTCGGCGATTTCTTGAGCGTCATAAGGAAACGGTCGTTTCGAATGCAAAGCAGCGAGGTCGCCAGAAATACCTTTGGGCAGCATCTGCGCGTGTTCTGCCGCATGCATGACACGCCGCGCGACGTCCGCTTCGCGCACCGCTCGCCGCGCATGCAGGCTCACGGAAGTGGTCAGCACGGCGGAAACATGCAACTCAGCCGCGATGCCCATCAACACCGCATTAATCCCTGTCGTATCCGCTTCGGTCAACTCGGTCACGTTGCCGATCCCGAGCATGATCGCCACATCCGGATACCGCTCGCGTAACGCGACATAACGCGCGACAGAAGCCGCAAATCCAAATGGAATCGGATCGAGAATCGGATCGGCGAGAAACGGCCTGCCGCGCGCAAGCAATGCATCGATCGCCTGGTGCAGCGATGCCGCATCGCGCGGCTCGCGTGCAACGACGATTGGCGTCGCGGGCACTTCATCGGCGATCCACAGCGTATCGACGCTCAGGCTCATCAGATAGTCCGCGCCTGCACGCCCAGCGCGCAGCAATTCATCAGTAACCATCGAATCGACGCTAACGCGGTAGCCTGCTTCCTTCAGCATGCGCACCGCGTCTTCCAGATGAGGAAACGGCGTATCGGGCAAGCAGCCGACATCGATCACATCAGCGCCTTCATCCGCATAGCGCCTGGCACGCGCGGCAATGCCATCGAGATCGAGGCGCGGCGCATCGACGATCTCCGCGAAGATCTCGGTCTCATAGCGCGATAAATCGAGCTTGCGCGCTGCCTGCCCGAAGAACTGCGGCAAGTCCTTGATCTCTTCCGGCCCGCGCTCAACCCGTACGCCGAAATGCGCAGTCAATGCGTCCATATCGCCACGACAACGTCCAGGCACGATCACCCGATCGGCGTTCACCGGCACAGCCACGCGCCGCCGGATCATATCGGCCGTCATCAGCCCCGCGACCTGCAGCCCGATTTCGCGTACTTCCCACGTAAATGTCGGATTCGCGAAACCCTCGAGCACTTGCACGACGCTTTTTTCGGCGAGCCTGCCGGTCAGGAAGACGATGTGTTCCATGCGAGCCCGAGTATCGACAGCCGTTGCGTGAGCGCGGCGCGCAGCTCGTCGAGCGAGCGCGCGACGGTCGTGTGTTCGATCCGCGCGAGCCGCTCGACATTCTCGAACTCGATCGCGCGTGGACGCAATTCGACCCACTCGTGCGGGCTCTGCGTAATCACGGTCGGCTCGGTGTCGCACGCGAAAACGATGCCGGGCACGCATTGCTTGCCCGCTTGCGCGTACAGATTCGTCGGCAAGGTGTCGGAGATGCCGAACGCGCACTTCGCAACCGTATTGCTCGTTGCGGGCGCAATCACTACCGTGTGGTAGAGGCCTTCATACAGCATACCGACCGGCACGCTGCTCGCGCTGTTGTCGCGTATCACGCGGAAATGTTCACGCAGCTTCGCGACAGGCCAGCCATAAAGCGGCAACACTTCTTCGCCGGCTGCCGACAGGAACATATCGACGCCCGGCAATTGCAGCGCGAGGTCGACCGATTCCTCGATCATATGACCGGAGCCCGTCACGCACCATGCAAAGCGCGCGTCAGACCTGAATTCGCCGGGGCGGCGGGCGGGCGACGGCGCGCTCATCGAACCTCACGCATCGTTAAGCGGCGGCGGTGTGTCGTGCGAAAGCCGGATATACAGCCTGTGCATCTTCCGGTACAACGTGTTGCGGCTGATGCCGAGCGTCTTCGCAACATTGCTCACGTTCCAGCGGTGTTCGTCGAGCATCGCGAGCACCGTTTCGCGCTCCTTGATCTGTATTGCGTTCAGGCTCGACACGTCGCAGTCGTCCGGCAACGCAAGCATGTCGTTCATCGACGAAGGCGAAGCTTGCGCGGCGCGCGCCGCAATGGTTGCGGCCGCAACGGTGCCCTGCGTGATTTCCGGCGGCAAGTGCGCGCAGCGAATCTCCGGTCCGTCGCACAGCGCGATCGCCATTTGCAGAACGTGCCGCAACTGGCGAATATTGCCTGGCCATGCATAGTTGAGCAGCGCCTGGCGCGCTTCGGCGCTAAGCGGCGGCGCATCGTCCGCTTCGCTACCGAGCAGATGCTGGATCAGTGCGCCAATGTCTGCGCGTTCGTGCAGTGCCGGCAGATTGATTTCAATGCCGCTTAGCCGGTAATACAAGTCTTCGCGGAACATCCCGCGCTGCACGAGATCGAGCAGATTGCGGTGACTCGCGCTGATCAGCTGGAAGTCTACCTTCAAGGTGGTTTCGGTGCCGAGCGGCGTGACCTCGTGTTCCTCGAGCACGCGCAACAGGCGCGCTTGCAGCGCCATCGGCATATCGCCGATTTCGTCGAGAAATAGCGTGCCGTTATTGGCTTGCACGATCTTGCCGCGCCGTCCTTCGCGTTGCGCGCCCGTGAATGCTCCCGCGCGATAGCCGAACAGCTCGCTCTCGATCAGATTCTCCGGTAGCGATGCGCAATTCACCGCGACAAAGCCGCCGCCGCTATTCGGGCTGATGCTGTGCAGCGCATTCGCGAACACTTCCTTGCCGGTGCCCGTCTGGCCGCGCAGGATAATCGGAATCTTGCGTTGAATCGCCCGCGCCGCGAGCTGAATCTGCGAGGCCATGCGCGGATCGCCGAATTCGAGTTGCGACAGCTTGTCGAGGCGTCCGCTTGCGGGTGCGCGCGCGGCTTCCTTCGCTTTGGCGGCGATGCGCCCACGCGTTGCCGTGTCGCCAGCGCCGGCTGTGCCGGCGCGCGGCGCCGGCAATGTCGAGAACGCGCTCGCGAATGTCGTCGCATCGCGCGGTGTCTGCGCGACGAGGAAAAACCGGTTGTTCGTATGTGCGCCATAGACCGTAACCGGATGGAACGAGCCGCGAATGCTGCGCGCGATCATATCCTCGAGGCTCGCGTTGAACGCCTCTTCGATGCGTTTGCCGCATAACTGATCCGGAGAACGCAGATCGAGCTGGAATAGCGCGCTGCGGCTCGCGGCGAGCACGATCCCTTCGTCGTCGACGGCGAGCTTGCCAGCGTGCAGCGTGCCGACGAATTCAGGCCGGCTATGAAAATGAATCATGTTGGCGCGCCGGTAGCGCGAATCGATGAGCCGGTTTTCGATCATCTGCCGCGACATGCCGACCAGCACCAGCGAATGCTGCTGCAGCAATCTCGATCGGCTCGTCACGTCGAGCACACCGGCGACAATGCCGCGGTCGTCGAAAATCGGCGCGGCCGAGCAGGTGAGGGACGTGTAGCGCGGATAGAAATGTTCGTGCTGATAGACCGCAAGACATTCGCGTTCGGCAAGACAGGTGCCCATGCCGTTCGTGCCCGCGGTGCGCTCGCTCCACACGGCGCCGACGCGCAGCCCGTCCGCTGCGACCGCTTCGCCGAACGGCACCGAGGACACCTGATGCACGATCACGCCGTCCGCATCGGTCAGCACGACTGCGAGGCTCGGATCGGCGAGCTGCTGGTAAAGCGTCGTCATTTCGAGCTTCGAGCATGCGATCAGATCGGTCGCGGCTTCGCGGCGCGCGGCAAGTTCATGCTGCGTGAGCACGGGCGGCATGATGAAGCGGCCCGGGTCCAGGCCGAACTCGTTCAGGCAACGCGTCCACGACTGCGCGACCGAGTCGCTCGTCTGTCGAGTGGGCGACTGGTTGTGGACCGTGTTTAAAACATCACGAACATGCGAGTTGATGTCAGCGAGCGATGACATATTGGGGCGTCTCCATTGCGTTCGGCTTATCCGTACCGTTCGAGCGGCGCGCCGACGCCTTTTATAGGTGTACCTCTTCCCCTGCGCGCCACGCGATTCTGCGTCGCGCATCCGCCAAGCCACAACAGACGATTGTAGGCACCTGCTCCATTGCCCGTCGCAAACACTCTACAACCGTTAGCGCGCGTCATCAATAAGTAGTCTTATAAGGTCCGCATTTTGCGCGCGCTTTTTGCTTAATGTGACAGGCTTGCGATTTGCGTGTTTTCGTTCATATGTGTTCCTTCATATGCATGGCGCAAATCCGAAATCCTGGATCACAGTCATTCCATTCAATCAAAAGCCGACAGGCGGCGGAGTTACTTTATGGAGCGTTTCGATGCAATTCGCGCGACCCGGGAACCGATCGACATACCGCCTGGCGCCATGAACGAGCGGCTCGCGGCAGGCAATGCGATAACCGACGCGCCGGCGCGCGTTGCGCTGGACATCGTGTTTATCGAAGGCTTCACCGGCCAGACCGTGATCGGCATCGACGCGCCGGAACTGCATACCGCGCAGCCGGTGCGGCTCGACCTCGCGATCGGCGTTCCGTCGCTGCGCGCATGCCATACCGACCGTATCGGCGACACCGTCGACTACTCGGCCGTGCGAACCGCGCTGCACACGCTTCTTGCGACGCACAAAGTTCAGTTGCTCGAGGCGCTGGCCGAGCAGATCGCGCAACTGGCGATCGGCTCATTCGGCGCGCATTGGGTGCGCGTATCGCTGTCCAAGCCCGCGAAGTTCGACGACGTGTCGGCCGTCGGCGTGCTGATCGAACGCAGACGCAGCCAGACACGCAGCGCCTGGGGCGCCTGCGGGTCGCTCGGAGAAGGACTGATTCCCGATTGATCGCTCATGCGTAAACGGCGCGCTCGAATTCGAGCGCGCTTGACGCTTTGGCACACCATCCAACGCTATTTGGCCGACGCAGACGTTGCGGGTTTACCCAACCCGCACTGATCGTACGCAGTCTGTTGCAACGCGCGGAATTTCTTCGTTTGTGCGCGCGCCTTGTCCATCCGGAATTCGGCGCCGCCTTCGCCGCCCATCGTCGCGTACTTCGAGAATGTCGATTGTTCGACGTATTCGTCGTACGGCAGCGCCGCTGCGATCTTGTCGATCGTGCACGAGCATTTATAGACGTTCGCGAAATCGTGTCCGTTTTCGTCCATGCAGCCGAGCACGTACTCGACTCTTCCCTCGGTCGGATAGCTATAGCCTTGCGCGGACGCTGCCTTGCCAGGCGCAGCCGGTGCACTTTGCTGAGCCGGCGCGGCAAGTGGCAGACACGCAGCGAGCGCGATGGAGACGATCGCGAGCCGAGTGCGACAACATGAAGTCATGCGAGACCTCTTATCGAAACACGATGATGATCTGCCGATGCAAGCCGCGCGCCGGGTCACCACCCGCCGCGCGAGTCTTCGCACCGGCATCCAGACATCGAAGTCTAGTTCGGCGCAAACGGGTGTGCGGCCGAACTCTTCTTCGATACCACTTCCGCCGCGCTGGGCTCGCCAGCTACCGCACGTTGCAACGCTTCGCGCGTCGCCTTGTAGTTGAACTCCTGAATCTTCTTGTCGTCGTCGGCCTGCCAGTGAATGAACACACCGACGCAGATAAAGAGGTCGTCGGCTTCGTCCTTCGGAATCGTGCCGTCTTCGACGGAATCGGCGACCGCCAGCGCCACCGCGTGCTGTGCCGGGCCGAACATCTGAACCGCCTGTTTGGCGCCCTTGATGGTCACCTTGTTGAACAGGATGGTGTTCGGCTTCGCCATGAGGTTCGGCGCGACCACCGCGAGGAGCGACGTGAAGCCGTCCTTGTTGTTCGTCAGTGCATTGCAGAATGCGGTCTCGGCTGCCGAACCGCGCGGTCCGATGATCAGATCGATGTGAGCGACCTCGTTACCATCGCCGATTAGCGACTCGCCTACCAGGACGCGATTAATCTTGGCCATGCTGTTCCTCCGTTGAAGTTGGATCGGTCGACGCGGGGGTCGCTCGCGGCGCACGGCAAATGCCGCGAGAGGCGAGCGGAGAAAGCACCATCGCCCTGTCTAACAGGAAGCGTGCCAATTCGAGGCCGTTTTACGGGCTGGCCACGCTCTTCAGGTAACGCTGCGGCGCAAGGCAGATCGCCGCAAACAACGTCGCGACCGTCAAGTCAGCGCTCGTACCCGGATTGATGCCGTCGCGCTTTAATTCGGCATCCCATGCATCGAGTCGAGCCGCCTGCGGGCCGAACGGCGCAAGACGCCATTGCGCGTGGCGCCTCGCGGCTTCGCGCGTGACACTTTGCGCCACCGTCACGCCCTGCTTGCGCACAATGTGCGAGTCGGGCCATGACGAGAGGTACGTGAGGAACACTTCGAGGGTGATCGTCTCGGGAGCCGCATCCGGGTTTATCTGTAGCAGGTTCTCGATCGCGGCGAGACCGGTCGTGAAGATATCGGCGAAGCCGTTTTCGTACTGGCGCGCGATGCTGTCGCGCTTCGCGGCGAGTTGCATGGCCGCACGCAGTCCGATGCTCGGTTGCGCGTGCACCGATTGTTCGGACGCATCGCCGAGGCCGCCCGGATTCGCCGCGCGAATCGCGATATAGGCCGCTTGCGCGTCGTCGACGCAGAGTCGCGCGAGCACGCGTTCTGTTGCGCCGCGCCACTGCGCCGCGCCCAGCAGGCTGCCCGGTTCTTCGAGTGCGGCGGCAAGCGGCGCAATAAGCAGCACGATACCGAGGTTCGTGTTGCAGCCGACCGCCTGTTGCGTGCTCATCACCGCATCGAGTATGCGCGAGCCGACCGGCGTGGCATGCGCGAACAGCGCCGGGGCGCAGGCGGCCGCGCTTGCGATGAACTGTTGGGCATCCATCCGGTGCCCGGCGCTGTGCACACTGACGTTGCCGGGCTTCGGCGTCTCGACGTCGAGGCTGCATGCACGCAGGAAGGCGTCGCGTGCGAGCACGAGCGGGTCGTCAGACGGTCGCATGGCGCAGCGGAGTCGGTTCGACAGGCGTGGCGCCTGTTGCCGCGAGTTTGCGGTCGAGCAGGTCGTCGACGAGGGCCGCGGCAATATCGAACTGCGTGACCGATTGCAGCCCTCGCCATGCGGCGACGCCATTGACTTCGAGCACGAGCGGACTCGCGCACGGATGCTCGGACGATGGATCGGCGGACGGCGCAGGCATCAGGTCGACGCCCGCATAGTCGAGCCCAAGCGCCCGCGTCGCGCGCACGGCGATTTCAGCAAGCGTGTCGTCAAGCTCCGCGGGCGCGCATTGGGCGCCACGCGCGACGTTGTGAATCCAGCCGCGGCCGCCGGTGCGCCTCATCGCCGCGACCGCGCGACCGCCGATCACGAGTACGCGCCAGTCGAATGCGGCGTCAGCACGATGCGCGCCGGCCCGCGGCCGCGTCCGTGCACCGTCGTCACCTACAAAGCGCTGTAAATACGCGACCTGCTGATACTGCCTGAGCGGCGGCAACGGCATGAGCGTGCCGTCGCGCCGCACGCTCGCGCCGAGCCTGCGTAAGCCCTTGCCCTGCGAACCGAACAATGGTTTCAGCACGACCTGATGTCCGGCAGCGGTCTCACGCATCAGCACACGCTGCGCGAATGCAGCCGATTCGCCGGCCCAGGTCGCCGGTGTCGGCACACCGCTGCGGTGCAGCAGAAAGCTCGTCATCGATTTATCGACGCTGCGCTCGATCGCGCGCGCATCGTTGTAGACCGGCACGCCGCATTCACGCAGCGCATGCAGGATGCCGAGGCGCAGCGTCACCTGCTCGAACGTGCCGCCCGCGATGCCGCGCACGAACACGGCATCGGGCAGCGCGTGCCCAAAGCCGGGCAGCGCGAGGCCATACGGTTCCCATGTCGTATCGATGCGGCAGGCGGCGAGGTCGATGCAGCGCGCGTCGACGCCGCGCGCCCGAAACGCTTTTTTGAGGCGCGAGGTGTGCCAGCCGGTTTCGTCGGTCATGATCGCGACGCGCAGGCCGGCGCCGATCGACGTAGCGATCATTGCGCACCTGTCCCGGTCTGGCCTGCGTCAGACGCAGCACTCGACGAACCCGAGCGGAACGCCGACGCACCGGTCGCAAGCGGGTCCGCCGCGCCGTTCCACTGGCGATGCAGCAACGCACCGTCGAGCCGCCCGCCGTAGTAAGTCGCGCCGCTTTCGAGGCTTGCGATCCACACTTCGGCCGGCGCGAACAGCGCGGGGTCGATCTGATAGAAGTCGTGGTTGAACGACGCGAATACATCGGCGAACGGCCGGCCGTAATCGCGCGAATTCCACGACGGCAGTTCGGCCGCGAGTTTGCGTGCGAGCGTATCGCCGGTCACGGTCAGATGCACGCGGCCGCCGTAAAGGATGGCGTCGTTCGTGCGGCCCATTGCAGCGAGCGCATCGGGTGCGGGCGGCGGCAGGGGCGCGATGCCGCTCGCTTCGACGATGTCGGGCAGATGCGCGCCGAGCACATGCGCTTTATGTAGCGCGACTTCGACGACGCGCGAAACGACCTGCACCGTACCGGCGACAGACTGTGTCGGCGTGACGACGATCGTCAACCGATCGGGCGCGAGGCCGCAATCGTTGAGCACCTTGTCGAGCACCGCTTGCGGCGGCAACTGGTTCACTTCCATCACCAGCACGCCGCTGTCGTGGCGATCGCGATAGCCGAGTTCGTCGAAGAGCGGCTCCTTGCATGCGAGCGCGCGCGCCGGCCCCGAGCCAAGCGAAAAGAATTTCTTGCCGTTGTTCTGCTCTTTGGTGGCCGACAGGCTCCAGCCCGCGTACTGGCTGCCGAGACAGGCGATGACCGGCGTCGACGTATGCACTTCGATCATGGCGGGCCACAGCGGCTCGCGCTCGAAGGCGACGCGCGGCGCGACCTGGCCGAGGCCGCCCATGCAGATGCGCGCGATTTGCACGCCCGCTTCGATGCTGCCGCGCACGGCGACGCCGGCATCGACGATCGTCGTGCCCGATGCGCTGCGGGACACGCCGATCCGCAGCCGTGCCGCATCGGCAATCAGCCGTGCAACGAGCGGTTCGGCGAGGCTGTTGACGCTGATCGCAGCGTCATGCGTTTGCGAATGGTCAGCCGGTTCGTGTGTGGAGGTCATCGTGGGACTCTTGGCAGGTGTCGATCAGTTCGAGAAGGCGCGCGCGCTGGCGCTCCAGTTCGTCGCGCAGGCGGGCGGGGGCCGCGGCGGTTGCGATCAGCGTGCAGACCGGTTCGCCGGCCGCGATGCGTACGCCGGGCTGCGGAACGTCGCGGCACCACGGCGCGGCGAACAGGGTGTCGCTGAGGCGCTGCGTGACGGCGAAGCTGCGCGGGGCGAACGCGACGCGTTGGGCAGCGTAGCGTTGCGGCGCGACTCCTGACGCAGCGTTGAGCGACTGCGGCAAGCGGCCCTTCAGACACGCGTCGATATGACAGGCGAGCAAACCATGCGGCCACATCGCGGGCGATGCGATTTCATAAAGCGCGGCGGTCGACGAAGGGCGCGCATTGATTTCGAGCACGCTGGTCGTGTCGTTGCCGTTTAGCAGGAAGTCGATGCTGTTCATGCCGACGAGCCCGGTCTTCGCGACGATTGCTTGCACGATCGCATCGATGCGCGATGCAACGGGCGGCGGCACGTCGATTGGACCGAGCGAGCCGGTGTGGACGAACGGCAGCGCGCCGTGCGAGACGGTCAGCTGTTCGGCGAAACCGACGATCACGGCTTTGCCGCCCGCAGCGATAAAGAGCGCGGACATCGAACGGCCCGCAGCGATTCGCTGGAAGTAGACCGGCGGCGTCGCGGCGGCATCGGATGCACACGATGCGAATTCACTTGCTGCCCGAATATGCGTACCACCGCACCCGTCAGCCCGCTTCTCGAGCCAACCCCGTGCGTCGACGGGCCGTGTAAGCGAGACTTCCGGATGCTCGACGCACAACTCGTCGAGCAACGCAAAAAAGCGCGTCGGCTCACGCACCGCTTCGATCGCGTGCATGTCGTTACCGATAAACCGCGGCATGCCCGCCCGTTCATGCAATTCGCGCGCGAACGGCTCGAGCCCGCTGCCTGCGATCAGGCCCAGCATCCTTGGCAGCCGCGCCACTCGCGCAAGCGCCTCGAACAGCTTGTCGCGATCGACCGACAAACCCTCGCCACCGACATCGAGCCACACCTTCGCGCGCTGCCGCGTATCGCGATCGCCAAACAGATCGAGCGCGGCCACATTGAGTCGTGCCTGCGCTGCCGACTCGGTAAAAAGCCGCGCAGACAAACCCGCGATCGCGACGAACGGCACGCGGATATCGTACGCACGCGCGTAGGGCCGCGCCGATGCACGCGCGGAAGAAGGTCGGGCAGGAAGCCTTGCCTGCATGACGTTCGTGCGGCCGTGTCAGTCGCGGCCGGCGACGATCGCACGCGCCTCGTCGAACGCTTCGGCGAAACCGAGGTACACGGGCTTGCCGCCCGTGCGCATCCGCAGAAACAGACGATGCTCGACCTGGTATTTGACGTTGCCGATCGCGAGCGCGCCGATGCCGACCGCGTCGGGCCGCGCGGCACCGGCCAGCGGCTTGCCGTTGTCCATCACGTTGACGCCCGCGATGCCTTCGGGCGGCACTGCATTGACGTCGGCGGCGACCCGCATCTGCTGCGCATGCGCAAGGTCCGCGTTCGCGACGACCTGCACACCGGCCGCGGCGGAGCCGATCACGACATCGGCTTTCGCGAGTGCCGCATGCAGCGCATCGGGTGTGCCGGCGCCGATGCCTCGAGTCGCGATGCTGAACCGCTTGTTGACCTCGTCGCTGACGCGCTGTGCGCGCGCTGCGTCGGAGTGGCTCGCGATCGATACGTCCGCACCGAGCGATGCGAAGAGCGCGGCCGACACGCGCCCGACCGCGCCGGTGCCCCCGAGAATCAGCACCTGTTTGCCGCCGAGGTCTTCGCCGTGCTCGGATTTCAACGTCCGTTCGACGAGCGCGACCAAGGCGGCCGACGTCGTGTATGCGCCGCTCGGGTCCGCGAATACCGACACCTCGAACGGCGGCACCATCGCCTGGCGCGCGAGATCGAGCATGTCGGCGGCGAGCATCACATCGCGCCCGCCGATAAAGATGCCGGTGCGCGATACGCCTTTCGGCCCGCGCGAAAAGATCGCGTCTTGCGTAAGCTGCACGACGTTGCTCGCGTCGACGTTGCTGTACGGCACGACGATCTGATAGCCCGCGTCGGCCGCCATGTTGACGTCGAACGGACTCATCTGCGGCGTGGCCGTGAACATATGCAGGATGTATGGCCTTTCGGTAGCTTCGGACATGGCAGTGGCTGATATCTAGGGATCAAGGATCGTTTCGGGATGGCGGGGCGACGTGAGGCGGTGTGTGCAATGTCGGCCGCAACGGCGATATCGATATCGCGGCGGCGCGCGGTGAATGCACGCGCGTGCGACGCGCGTCATCCGACATCGACTTTGCAGTTGCGCATGCGCTCGACGCTAAAGGTCGCGCCGCGATTGCGCCCGACCGTCACCGCGCACGTCACGGAGGCTTCGTTGCGGGTTGCCGCACGGGCCGCCGCGAGCGCGCGTTCCGCGGCTTGCGCGCTGCGCACGAATGCAAAGCCGGTCGGCCCCCACGACGTCTGGCCGATGCCGGCCTTCTGCTCGTCCGCGATCGCCTGCAGCGCGCGGCCGACCGCAGCGCTCGTGAAGATGCCGCCCTGGACGGGCGCGAAGTATTCGCCGATCGTTTGCTGCACTGCGCTGATGCCGTCGGCGAAGGCGTCGAAGTCCTGCTCGGCGATGCCGGGCAAGACACGCATCATCACGAGATGACACAGGTGCGCAGCCAGCGGCTGCGGAAACGGCGGCAGTGCGGCAAGGCCGCGCCGCTCCTCGTCGCCGTGCAGCCCTTCGAGAGCGGCGTCGTCGATCAGCACCACGCGCCATGCGTCGGGAAACGCCTGCCGAAACAGCAGCGGCGGCATACGAGCGTCTTGCGGCCGCGCACCGCGCGCAGGACCACCATCGACAATCAGGCCGCCATGATCGAAACCGAGCGCGCCGATGCCGGAGCGCGCGCCGCGCCCGAGCAGCCGCGCGATTTCATCGCTCGAGGCGGGCACGCCGGCGAGCCGCGCGAACGCGGTGCCGATCGCGAGTGCGAGCTGGGTGCCCGAGCCGAGCCCGCAATGCGCACGCGAGGCCTGATCGATATCGACGGCGATAGAAGGACCGCCCCACGCATCGCGCAAGCGGTCGAGATACAGCGCGGCCCGCGCGCGCAGCGCATCGTTCGGCGCCCGCGCGATATACGAGCGTTCCGCCCGTTGCGCGCTGACGCGCGTACCGCGTCCTTCGATCACGAGACCGATGCTGCCGAACGCGCGCCCGAGCGACGCGCTCGGGTCGAGAAAGCCCAGATGCAAACGGGCCGGTGCGTCGACGGTGACCGCCGATAGCGGCGCGATGTGATCAGAGTGAATCGGCATGGCAAGCGTGTCCTTGTCGCGTCGTGGTTCGGACCGGGCCGCGCGCCTGCACTGCGCGCGAGCCAGCAGATGCGAAACAGACGCTGCAAGGCAAAAGCCATACCACGCACGCGAACCGATCGCGTGCCGCGTCTAGCTTTTCGGGGCGTCGTACTTGATATAGCGGAAACGCTGATCGTCGGCGGGCGTGCCTTCGAGCGGACCGCTTTCCTTGCCTGGCTGCCACTGGATCACTTCCTCGATCTTGTTCGCAAGCGCGAAGTCTTTATCGGTGATCCCTTTGGCCGTGTGCGTTTTCAGCTTGACGATGACGAACGCATAAGACACGGTCAGATCCGGGTGATGCCACGCGGCTTCGGCGAGATGGCCGACCGTGTTGACCACCATCAGCGTGCCTTTCCAGCTTTCGGTTTTGTATTTGCGCCGGAGCCATCCATCTTCCAGATACCAGTGCTGCAGCGCACCCACGAGACGCGCTTCGACTTCCTGCTCTGAATACACTCGCTCGGCTTGTGCCATGACTGACCTCGATGAACATGAAGCGGACGCCTGCAATGTATCGCGTATTTGACACAGTATGTATCGTCATCCGAAGCGAAGCGGCACACCTTGACGCCTGCATGCGCGGTACACCGACAAAGCTCGTGGTCGGCATGGAATATGCGATCAGCCTTCATACGCATGAGCCGGGCAAAGAATCCGGCTTGAATCTGGCTCGTTACCCGCATCCGGACGGCGCGGCTGGTGTAGCGCGGTAGCGTTTCATCGTGAGGTGGACGGTTTACCCATTCTGGAGGAGACACATGAACGTACGCACCCTGGTTCTAGGACTGGCGGTGGCTGCGGCAACGGCACTGAGTTCATTCTTCGCACACGCCGATCCGCAGCTCGATTCGCTGCTGAAGAACCCATCCAACTGGGCTGCACAGGCGGGCGACTATGCCAATCATCGCTATAGCCCGCTCAAGCAGATCAACGAGAACAACGTAGGCAAGCTGCAAGTCGCATGGACGATGTCGACCGGCGTGCTGCGCGGTCATGAAGGCTCTCCGCTCGTGATCGGCGACACGATGTACATCCATTCGCCATTCCCTAACAAGGTGATCGCGATCAACCTGAAGGACAAGACCTTCATCTGGCAATACGAGCCCAAGCAGGACACGCAGGTTATTTCCGTGATGTGTTGCGACACGGTGAATCGCGGTCTCGCGTATGGCGACGGCAAGATCTTCCTGCAGCAGGCCGACACGACGCTCGTCGCGCTCAATGCGAAGACCGGCGACGTTGTCTGGTCTGCGAAGAACGGCGATCCGAAGGCCGGTGAAACCAACACGAATGCGCCCCACGTGTTCGGCGACAAGGTGCTGACCGGCATTTCGGGCGGCGAGTTCGGCGTGCGCGGGCGTCTGATCGCGTATGACATCAAGACCGGCAAGGAAGTCTGGAAGGCATACAGCACCGGTCCCGACAACGAGATGCTGCTCGATCCGGACAAGACCATGACGTGGACGGACGGCAAGATGCAGCCGGTCGGCGCGGATTCGTCGTTAAAGAGCTGGAAGGGCGATCAGTGGAAACTCGGCGGCGGCACCACATGGGGCTGGTACGCGTGGGATCCGAAGCTGAACCTCGTCTACTACGGCACCGGCAACCCCGGCACATGGAATCCGACGCAGCGGCCAGGCGACAACAAGTGGTCGATGTCGATCTTCGCGCGTGATCTGAACACCGGCAAGGCGAAGTGGGTGTATCAGATGACGCCGCACGACGAGTGGGACTACGACGGCGTGAACGAGATGATCCTCGCGGACATCCCGATGAACGGCAAGACGGTTCCCGCAATCGTGCACTTCGACCGCAACGGCTTCGGGTATACGCTGAACCGCGAAACGGGCCAACTGCTGGTGGCGAACAAGTACGACCCGGCAGTGAACTGGGCGGAAAGCGTCGACCTGAAGAGCGGCCTGCCGATTCGCAACGCGAGCTATTCGACGCAGAAGGCCGGTCCCGACCACAACGTGAAGGGCATCTGCCCGGCGGCGCTCGGCTCGAAAGACCAGCAGCCTGCCGCGTTCGATCCGAAGTCGAAGCTGTTCCTCGTGCCGACCAATCACGTCTGCATGGACTACGAACCGTTCGATGTCGACTACGTGTCGGGCCAGCCGTATGTCGGCGCGACGCTGTCGATGTTCCCGGGTCCGAACGAGAACGGCGCGATGGGCAATTTCATCGCGTGGGATGCGTCGAAGGGCAAGATCGTCTGGTCGAAGCCCGAGCGGTTCTCGGTATGGTCCGGCGCGCTCGCGACGGCCGGCGGCATCGTGTTCTACGGCACGCTCGAAGGCTACATCAAGGCGGTGCGGATCAGCGACGGCAAGGAGCTGTGGAAGTTCAAGACGCCGTCCGGAATCATCGGCAACGTGTTCACGTACACCTTTGACGGCAAGCAGTACGTCGGCGTGTATTCGGGCATCGGCGGCTGGGCCGGCATCGGGATGGCCGCGGGTCTGCAAAAGTCGACCGAAGGTCTTGGCGCGGTCGGCGGTTATCGCGAACTCGCGAAGTACACGGCGCTCGGCGGCACGTTGTTCGTCTTCGCGATTCCGAGCTGATGGCGCGCCTGGGGTGAGCGAACAGGCGCAGGCTTTCTCGTTGAAAATGAAAGCCTGCGCTTGACGAATAGCGACGTACGAGTAGTGACGCACAAGTAGTGATGCGAAAGATCGGGGGCGCGCATGCCGCACTGCGAGGGCATGCGGTATGCGCGCCATCCGGCGGGCACGGCAACTGGAAGTCGGGCTGGCCGGGAGTGAAAGCGACAGTGTGGATGGGAGACGAACGCATGAAAGGCCGTTTGATGTTGTTGCCGTTTGCAGTGGCTGTATTTGCGTGGCCGGTCGCATATGGACAGACCAATGCCGCCCAGATGAAACCGGTTGCCTACAAGGTCGTAGACGGCAACAAGGTCGATGGCGATACCTACCTCGGTTGGAAAACGTGGCGCGCGCTAGCCTGCGAACGGTGTCACGGCGCAAAACAGGAGGGTCTCGTCGGCCCGTCGCTCATCGATGCGTTCAAGACGCTCGACAAGACCGAATTCCATCGCACCGTATTCGGTGGACGCATCGACAAGGGTATGCCCGACTTCAGTTCGAGCCAGATGATGCAAAAGAATTGGGAAAACCTTTATTCGTATCTCAAAGGGCGTTCCGACGGAAAGATCAATCCGGGCGATCTGCAACCGATCGACAAATGACCTGATTGCGGACCACCCCCGTCGGCCCTATCGGTTTCCCGATGTTTCCCGTTTCGGAGATAGTCATGTCCGCTCGCAGAACCCGATTTGCTTATATCCTGCGTGCCGTGCTCGCGCTTTCGTGCGCGACCTGCGCGGTGCCGTTCGCGCAGGCGCAGAATGCGCCGTCGCTGCCGAACAACGACGGCGCCGACAAGGTGCTGCGCGTGTGCGCGGACCCGAACAACCTGCCGTTGTCGAACGACAAGGGCGAGGGCTACGAGAACAAGATCGCCGAAGCCATGGCGAGCGATTTCGGCTACAAGGTCGAATACACCTACTTTCCGCAGCGCATAGGTTTCGTGCGGCACACGCTGCGCGAGAAGGAGCCCAATACCGAGCGCTACAAGTGCGATCTGATTGTCGGCGTGCCGCGTGGTTACGACATGACGGCGACGACACGCCCGTATCTGCATTCGACTTACGCGATGGTCTTCAGTAAAAAGCCGGAGTTCGCGAACATCAACACGCCAAGCGATCTGTTGAAGCTGCCGCCCGACCAACTGAAGAAATTGCGCCTCGGCATTTTCGCGCAAACACCGGCGGTGGACTGGCTGCTCGCGAACAACCTGATCGATCAGGCCGTGTCGTATCAGGCGCAAAGCGGCGATCCGCAGGCGTTCCCGGGCGAGATGATCCAGCATGATCTGAAGCAGGGCAACGTCGACGTCGTGTTCGTCTGGGGGCCGATTGCCGGTTACTTCGTGAAGCGTTCGGGGGACACCGCGAAACTCGTGCCGTTCCCGCCGCAGCCCGGCATCCATTTCGACTTCGAGATCGCGATGGGGACGCGCCACGGCGAAAAGGCATGGCACGACAAGGTCGATCAGTGGATCGCGACGCATCAGGACAAGATCAATACGATTCTCACGAGCTATGACGTGCCGCTGCTGCCGATTGCCAGCGCGCCCGTCGCATCGAATACGCCGCAATGATGGACACGCCTGTGAAGTTCGTGCGGCGCGAAGCCGCGTGGTGCGTCATGCGGCATGCGGCGACGCGTCTGTCGTGGTGTGCGGCGAGCGCATTATGTGCGGCGGCAGCGCTTGCCTTGCCGCTGGGGTCGGCGCATGCGGCTACGCCAGCGGCGTCGGGCACAGCAGCAGCGCCGCCGGCGTCTGACGCGGCAGACGAGATCGCGCCGGCCGAGCGGCTGCTCTTCATGACGCCGCACTTGCGCGGCGTCGCGGCGCAAACCGAACTCGACTACGCGATGACGCTATCGCATCCGCCTGAAAAGGCCAGCGACACCGTGCGCGTGCTCGTGAAAAGTGCGAACAATTCGGCCGACGATGCGAGCGTCAGCGATCGCACCGGCAAGGTCTCCGTGCCGTCGGGCGGGCTGCCCTGCAACCCGGTGATCGTTTATTTTCTCGAGCGCGATATCGCCGAGATGGAACAGCTGACGGGCGGCCAGCGCCGCTATTTCCAGAAGCGCGTGCGGCTCGCGCTAGCCGCGAATCCGCCGATCACGCCGGTGACGAGCAACGCGAACGGCAAGACGGTCAAGGCGCGCAAGGTCGAGATTCAGCCCTATCTGAACGACCCGAACGCACAACGCTTTCCCGATTTCGTCGGCAAGCGCTATACGTTCGTGTTTGCGGACGACATACCCGGTGGCGTATCGCTGATTCGAACCGAAGTGCCTGGGGAGAAGAACGACTTCGCGCATCCGCGGCTCACGGAAACGCTGAGCTTCACGGGCGCCGTGCGCAAGCTCGTGCCGCCGCCGGCGCATGGCACGCCGGTGCCGCCGCCGCCGAACGGACCGCGCGCGAGTCGCTGAAAGGCGGGCGCGCGGGCCGCTAACGCAGTCCCTGAGGCGACCGGCGGGGGATCGCACTACGCTGCCGACCGTCCGCGTGCGAGCCGCCCAGGACGGCCGGAAGCATTTTGTTCGGGAGGCAACGTGAACCTGATCCGCGCGCTGACGCTGCGGCAATTGCAGATCTTCGTGATCGCGAGCCGTCTGCCGAGTTTCGCGCGCGCGGCCGAAGAGCTTCACCTGTCGCAGCCTGCGGTATCGATGCAGATCCGTCAGCTCGAAGAGGCGCTCGGCCTGCCCTTGTTCGAGCGCGTGTCGCGACGGCTTACGCTGACCGAAGCGGGCGAGCGCCTGTCGCACCACGCGAGCCGCATCATCGGCGAGATCAAGGACATCGAGGACACGATGACCTCGCTCGCGCAGGCCGACAGCGGCACGATCGCGGTCAGTATCGTCAGCTCGGCGACGCATTTCGCGCCGAAGCTGCTCGCGCTCTATTCGCGGCAATTCCCGAAGGTGGACGTGCATTTTTCCGTCGGCAATCGCGAGACGCTGCTGCGCCTGCTGCAGGACAACGCAACCGATCTTGCGATCATGGGACGCCCGCCGCCCGAACTCGGCACGACGGCCGAACCGCTCGCGCGGCATCCGCATGTGATCATCGCGCCGCTCGATCATCCGCTGCGCGAGGCTCGGCGTTTCGACCTGCAGGAGCTGGCCGGCGATACGTTTCTATTGCGGGAACCGGGGTCGGGCACGCGCGCCGTGTCCGAGCATATGTTCAGGCAGCATCTGTTCACACCGTCGCGCTGCGTGACGCTCGGCAGCAACGAAACGATCAAGCAGGCCGTGATGGCCGGTATGGGCGTAAGCCTGTTGTCGCTGCATACGCTGTCGCTCGAATTGCGCGCGGGTGCGCTTGCGGTGCTCGACGTGAACGGCACGCCGCTCGAGCGGACCTGGCAGATCGTGCATTTGAGCTCGAAGCAGCTTTCGCCGACCTGCGTTGCGTTCCGGCGCTTCATGCTCGAACACGCGGAGCCGTTTCTCGAGCGCGAATATACGGAGTTCTTGCGTTGCCTGTCGCCGGCCGCTGCGCGGCGCGCGGCGGCCACGGGTGCTGCGAACGCCGGTGACGATGAAAGCGGCGCGCGCGATCGGACGGCGGTCCGGTAATGCAGCGGGTGCGCCTCGCGTTTTTTGCGTGTGTTGCATACGTTGCGTCAGCAGCGTGCGGCGACCCGGCCGCGGCTTGGGAGGCCACCCGGCCGCTTGCGGTGGTCCAGCTCGAACCCGGACTTTATTTTCACCGAGGCCAGGATAACGTCGCGACGCGCGAAAACGGCGGCGATATCGCCAACATCGGCTTTATCGTCGGTTCGCGTTGCGTTGCAGCGATCGACACCGGCGGCACGGCAGCCGAAGGGCGCGCCTTGCGTGCGGCGATTCGTGCGGTCACGCCGTTGCCGGTCTGCTACGTCATCAACACGCACATGCATCCGGACCATATTTTCGGCAATGTCGCGTTTGCGGCCGATCATCCGCAATTCGTCGGCAGCGCGACGCTCGCGGAAGCGGAGGCGTCGCACGAAGAGAGCTATATGCGCGTGCTCAAGCGCGAACTCGGCGATCTCGCGGAAGGCAGCGTCATCGTGCCACCCTCGCTGACCGTGTCCGGCAGCATGAAGCTCGATCTGGGAAAACGCGTGCTGCGGCTGCGGACCTGGAAAACAGCCCATACGAACAACGATTTGACCGTCTACGATGAAGCTAGTGGCACGCTGATCGCAGGTGACCTGCTGTTCGCCGGATGTATCCCCGTGATCGACGGCGCCGTGCTCGGCTGGCTCGACGATATCGCGGCGATGCGGGCCATGAACCCGCGCCGCATCGTGCCGGGCCACGGCCCGCTCGTCGCACCGTGGCGCGAAGCGCTCGCGGCGGAGGAGGCCTATCTGGCGCATCTCGTGCACGATGTACGCGCGGCGATCGAGCAGGGCAGGACGATGCAGCAGGCGGTCGAAACGATCGGGCAGGAGGAACGCGGCGAGTGGCGGCTATTCGATATCTACCACCGCCGCAACGTGACGGCCGCATACGCTGAACTCGAGTGGGAACAATGAAGCGGATGCGCCCGCTGCTAACCGCTCATGCATCCGCTGTAGTTCCAAAGGGTGGAGGAGCTTGAAATGGACAACATGACGAAAAGCGCAGCGACGCGTTCTGGCGCGGCATGTGTGACGCTTGCCACGACGTTTTCTATGACGTTTGCCGCGACGTTTGCCGTTAGTGCCGCGTATGCGGAAGAACACCCGGAAGACAATCCGGACACGCCCGCGCGCTGGGTCGACTTCAAGGACGGCACGTTCAAGGGCCGGCCGATCGATACGCATGGCGACGCGGTAATCAAGCTCGACGCACCGGCGCGTGCGGCGGACGGCGCCGTGGTGCCGATTGCGATTGCCGCGCAGTTCCCGCAGACACCCGCGCGCTATATCAGGAAGGTGTATCTGTATATCGACGAGAATCCGGAGCCCTATGCAGGCTCGTTTTCGTTCACGCCTGAGTCGGGTTTCGCGACAATCGAAACACGCGTGCGCGTCGAAGACTACACGTTTATGCGCGCGATCGCCGAAACGAGCGACGGCAAGCTGTATAGCGCCGTGCGTTTCGTGAAGGCGTCGGGCGGCTGCTCGGCGCCCGCGGGCAAGGACGATGCGTCAGCCGAGGCGAGCGCGGGTCAGGTGCGCCTCACGCTGCAAGGCCAGACGGTGGCGGGCAAGCCGCAACTCGCGCAGCTGATGGTCAGGCATCCGAATCGCACCGGCATGGCGATGAACCAGGTCACGCGCAACTATGCGACCGCGTATTTCGTGCGCAAGGTGACGATCACCTATGGCGGCAAGCCGGTGATGGTCGCGGACGTCAATTTCTCGATCAGCGAGAACCCGAACTTCCGTTTCTGGTTCGTGCCGCACGGCGATGGCGAACTGAAGGCGCATGTCGAGGATACGAAGAACAAGCAGTTCGAAGCCGAGGTCGCGGTGAGCTCGCAAGCGGGCGCGCAGCAGAATGCGTCGTCGAAACTGTGATGCGGGCGGCACGAGATCGGCATGCGTGCAGGGACCGCCTTGACGTGCTGCGTGCGGCAGGCGCGGTACGCGAGGTCCACGGCGTATCGATTGCGATACTGGCCGGTGCGATGATCGTCGCGCTGGCGGCGGCTGTATTCGCACCGGCGGCGCGTGCGGAACCGCAGTCGGTGTCGGCATTTCGCGCGCCCGAGCCGAACGAAATCGCGTCCGGCGTCTACGTCATGATGGGCAGCGGCGAGGCGGTGACGCTTGCGAATCATGGAATTGTTGCGAACAATGGTTTCGTCGTCGGGCCGAGTGGCGTGACGGTGATCGACACCGGCTCGTCGTATCGCTACGGCCGCGCCATGCTCGACGCGATCCATAAGATTACGCCCTTACCCGTCCAGCTCGTGGTTATCACGCATCAAGGGCCCGAATTCGTGTTCGGCGCGTCCGCGTTTCGCGATCGGGGCGTGCCGATTCTCTCGCAGCGCCGCACCGCGGAACTGATTCGCGAACGCTGCGCGATTTGCCTGAAGAATCTGAATCGCACGCTGGGCGCAGACGAGATGGCCGGGTCGCGTGTCACCGTGCCGGATCGTACCGTCGACGGGAATACGCAGCTCGAAAGCGGCGGCCGCACGCTTCGGCTGCTGTATTTCGGGCCGGCCAGTACGCCGGGCGATCTCGCGGTGCTCGATACGTCGACCGGTGTGCTGTTCGCGGGCGGACTCGTCAGTGTCGGGCGTATTCCCGAACTGCGCAACGAGCGCATTCCAGGCTGGCTCGATGCGCTCGACGAGATCAAAACGCTCGACACGAAAGCGATCGTGCCGGCGTTCGGGCGCCTCGCGAAGCCGGCCGATCTCGATCTGCTTGCCGAATATCTGCGCGAACTCGATGCAGCCGTGCGGCGTGCATTCGCGTCCGGCGTCGGGATCACGCAGGCAATGCACACGGTGCAAGTGCCGGCGTTTCGTCATGACAAGCTGTATGCGCTCGCACAGCCGCAGAATGTCGAACACCTGTATTTGCAGCTCGAGAAGGAAAAAGATCAGGCGGGGCAGTAACGCGTTCGGCTCAGGTGTGCGCAACCCGCGTTTCAGCAACCGGTCGAAACCCATCGACGCGTGCCGACAGACCCGAGGCGCCTACCCGGTTACGCAAGATCAATACGATCCCTAGGCGCGTCGCGATGCGCGCGGCGATTGCCAGCCCGAGGCCGCTGCCTTGCACTTGCGTGCCGGTGCCACGATAGAAGCGATCGAATACGCGGTTGAGCTCGTCGTGCGGAATGCCGGGGCCGGTATCGCGCACTTCGATGCCGATGCGCTCGCCGATGCGTTCAAGCAGCACGTCGACCGTGCCGCCTACGGGCGTGTAGCGAATCGCGTTGTCGATCAGCGTCGACAGCAGCAGAAACAGCGCATGCTGATCGGTCAGCGCGATATACGCGTCCGTCGCGCCGAGCGCGGCGCTCGTCTCAAGCCCAAGGTCGATCTGCTTCGCCTCGGCTAGCAGCGAAAATTCGCCGACGACCTGCTCACCCAGGCGCCGCATGCTGACTGGCGCCATCGGCGCTGCGGCGGCTGCATCTTCGCGCGCGAGCGTCAGCAGTTGCTGGACGAGGTGAATCAGCCGCTTCAAGCGACCCTGAATGCGTTCGAGCGTGACGTCGGAACCGGTCAGCGTGCCGTCGCGCGCGGCGGCTTGCAGTTGCAATTGCAGCGCGGCCAACGGCGAGCGCAATTCGTGCGCGGCATCGGCGACGAACATGCGTTGCGCCTGCGAGGCGACATGCAGGCGCCTCAGAAGATCGTTCAATGCGACCACGAGCGGTTGCACTTCGACAGGTGTGTGCGCATCGATCGCAAGCGGTTCCAACGCTTCGAGAGAACGGCTCGCCAGCGAACGCGACAATCCCCCGATCGGTGCAAGCCCGCGCGTGACGACGAACAGCACGAGCACGATCGCGGCAGGCACCATCAGTGCAAGCGGCCACAGCGTATGCAGGGCGAGCGTCAGCGCGAGATCGTCGCGCACCGAAAGCGGCTGTGCGACCTGCACGAAGCGCGCAGCCTGCTGCATGCCGAAGACGCGCCAGTGCGTTTCGTCTTCTTCGATGGTGCGCAGTCCCGCCGGGTAGCGGCCGAGCGTCTGCCTTTCCTGCGAGCGATAGGCGGGCTTGCCAGACGCGTCCCAGATCTCGATGACGATACGGTCGTCGGCGATATCGCCGAGCATGGTGTTCGACTGCTGCGAGGTCATTGCCGCACGCAGGTTAGGCGGCAGCGATAACGCGACGGTGCGCAGCTCGTAGTCGAACAGTTCGCCGGCTTCTTCGCGCGCCGTGTGGAAGATGCCGTACGCGGCCGCCGCCGATGCCGCACCGAAACCGAAGATCAGCCATCCGAGCAACTTGCGCCGGATGGACGTCATTCCAGTCTCTTCAAGCGGTAACCGACGCCCCGCACCGTCACGATCTGATCGGCGCCGAGCTTGCGCCGCAAACTATGCACGTGCACCTCGATCGTATTGCTGCCGACTTCCTCGCCCCAGCCATACAGCTTTTCCTCGAGCTCGGTACGCGTGAAGACGCGCTTCGGAACTTCGATCAGCGCATGCAGCAGCGCGAATTCGCGCGGAATCAGTGCAATCGGTTCTCCATCCTTCAGAACCTCGTGCGCGGCCGGATCGAGGCTCAACGCGCCGTGCGTGAAGACGGGCTGGGTTCGGCCCGCGCGGCGTCGCAGCAGCGCGCGCGCACGTGCGGCCAGTTCGTCGAGATCGAAGGGCTTGACGAGATAGTCGTCGGCGCCGGCGTCGAGGCCGCGTACGCGGTCCTCCACCGCATCGCGTGCGGTCAGGATGATAACGGGCGCAGCGCCGCCCTCGTTGCGCCAGGTCTTCAGCAGGTCGATGCCGTCGCCCTTGGGCAGACTCAGATCGAGCAGCACGAGATCGTAGACATCGTTGCCAAGCGACAGCGCAGCGGCGCGGGCGTCGCGCGCCCAGTCGATGGCGTGGCCGGCACGGCGCATCGATTCGAGCACGGTCTCGCCGATCATGTCGTCGTCTTCGATCAACAACAGGCGCATCGGTCAACTCCGTTTGAAACCTGGGTCGATGTTATCGCAGCGGCGCGGTGTACCGGCCACGCGGGCATGGCGGAAGCGATGACCCGGCACGTCTGCGCCATCAGTCAGTGATGTCCGAAGGTCGGCTCTGTGAAGCCACCGTGATTCATCGGACGGCCGGACTGGTATGTGCCGTTTGCGGGCGCGCCGTAGTCGATGCCTGCATCGGCTCGCTGGTTTTGCGAGTTCATGGCCGACTGGTGTTGCCAGTTCTGCTGGTCCGTGCTGGATGTGGCGGGCGCGTTCGTTGCGGTTCCGTTGTTCGTTCCGTTGGCGGTTTGCGCGAACGAGGTCGCGGAGACCAGCAATAAAAGTGCCGAGGCGACAGTGGTTACAAGGGCCTTCATGTGATTTCTCCTGTGGAGTTGAACGAGAGCGGCACGCAATGCACACTCATCAATAAGCTTAGTTCTCCCGCCTTATGCAGCGCTTAAAAAAATTACGAAACCGTCATTCGCACCGATGCGGTAAACGCGGTCGCGATTCGACCGAGCCGGCGTCGACGTCATCTCGCCGACCTTGCAGCGACATCGCGCGTGCCGCGTCCGAGCCAATGCTGCAGCACGACCACCGCAGCCATCGTGCCCAGAATCGCAAGTGACGCGGGAATGCGCTCGAGCGCAAGGCCGCCTTCCGCGAGCGGCTTCGTCAGCGTATCGCCTAGTGTTGCGCCGAGCGGCCGCGTCAATACATAAGCGGCCCAGAACAATACGCTGACGGGAATTCGCGTGCCGATGCGCCATGCAGTTGCCACGAACACGAGCAGCCCCGCAAACACGAGCGAACCGCGCTCGAAGCCAAGACCAAGGCTCGTTGCGGTGAAATCGCCGAGCGCGGTGCCGAGCGTGTTCGACACGAGAATCGTGAGCCAGTAGAACACCTCGTCGCGAGGCCGCACGATATGCTGGTATTCGATGCGGCCCGCCACGGCACGCCAGCTCGCGAGAACGACCAGCACGGCGGCGAACAGGGAGGCGGACGATACGATGTAGCCGAGCCCCGCAGTGCGGTCGAGAAAGTCGGACAGCGTCGTGCCGACGGTGGTGGTCGCCACGACGACGGCCCAGTAGACGGCCGGGTGATAGCGGTCACTGCGCACCTGAAGCGTCAGCGTAATGACAAAGAACGCGAGGAAGATAAGCGTCGCGACCGCATAGCCGAGGTTCAGCGTCATCGATAACGCATCGCCGCCTGTTTCGCCGACGGTCGTCGCAAGAATCTTCACGATCCAGAATACGGCGGTGGCTTGCGGCACCTTGCTGATCAGATTGTCTTCATTTGTGCTATTGCGGTATGTCGATGGCGATCGCGTCACTTTGCCCTCCGGAAAGATGTGCGACGCAGGTGCATCGCTTGCGTTTACGCGGGGAATAGACGCGATGTTGCAGGACAGCAGCTTAAGACTCCCTTAGCTGCACTGCATCAGAATCTGCACGGGCGCGTGGGCGGCGCTATGCTACTGCTTTCGCTGCTCCTCCTCCTTCCTCTGTGACCAAGGACTTGTCATGAAAACGAACCTCGGATCGACGGTCGGCTTTCGCCGGCCTGACGGCAAAGACGTCAACGGCTATCTCGCGAAACCCGACAATCCGCAGGGCGCGCCCGCAGTCGTCGTCCTGCAGGAATGGTGGGGCGTCAACGACCAGATTCGCGGCGTGGCCGACCGTCTCGCGCAATGCGGCTATCTCGCGCTGGTGCCCGATCTGTACCGCGGCAAGTCGACCGTCGAGGAAGAAGAGGCGCACCACCTGATGTCGGGGCTCGACTTCGGCGATGCCGCATCGCAGGACATTCGCGGCGCCGTTCAGTATCTGAAGCAGCAGTCGCCGCGCGTGGCGGTGATCGGTTATTGCATGGGCGGCGCACTGGCGTGGCTTTCACTTTGTCAGACGCCGGAGATTTCGGCCGGCGTGATCTGGTACGGTTACCCGCCGATCGAATATATCGACGCGTCGAAAATCAAGGTGCCGGTGCTCGCGCATTGGGCCACGCAGGATGCGTTCTTCGCGGAAGCAGGCGTCGACGCGCTCGCCGCGAAGCTCAAGGAAGCGAATGTCGACGCGCAATTCCATCGCTATCTTGCACACCACGCGTTCTCGAACGAAACGGCCGTCGGTCCGGGCCGCATTGCCGGCACGCAGTTCGACCCGGTGTGGTCGCAACTGTCATGGGATCGCACGCTGACGTTCCTTGCGCGCAAGCTTTGGGTTTGAGTACCGCGAGCCGAACGTGCATCGACCGGTTTAGCTGAAAGACCAGGGCGCGCGGTGCTCGCACCGCGCGCCCTTTTTGCTACCGCTTCAGGCTGCGATAAAACGCCACGGGATTCGCGATGTCGGCCGCGAACGCCGCGTGCCTCGCGCCGGCTGCCGGTACACAGGCAGTGACGCCGCCGCGACTACCGCGCTCGTCATTTCGCTCCCATGTACGAGATGCGGTAAATCGCGCCCGCATAGTCGTCCGAAACGAGCAGCGAGCCGTCCTGCAACTGCTGCACGTCGACCGGGCGGCCCATGTATTCGCCGTTCGGCGTGAGCCATCCTTCGGCGAACACTTCGGCGGCGCCGGCCGTGCCGTCATCCTTGATCGGGATGAACATGATGCGCGCGCCGATCGGCTTCGTGCGGTTCCACGAGCCATGCTCCGCATCGAAGATGCCGCCCTGGTACTTCGCGGGGAACATCTTGCCCTTGTAGAACGACATGCCGAGATCGGCCGCATGCGCGGCGAATTCGACCTGCGGGAACACGACGCCCGCGGGCGGCGTGCTGTCCTTGTACTCCTCGGTGCGGACCTTGCCGCCGCCGTACCACGGGAAACCGAAGTTTTCGCCGGCCTTCGTCGCGTGGTCGAGTTCGCCCGGCGGGGTGTCGTCGCCCATGCCGTCGACCTGGTTGTCCGTGAACCACAACGTGCCGTCTTTCGGGTTGAAGTCGAGGCCAACCGAGTTGCGCACGCCGTGGGCGTAGACCTCGCGGTTCTTGCCGTTCTGGTCCATGCGGATGATGCCTGCCAGGCCATTCTTGTCGAGCTCGCTCAACTTGTCCTTCGGCGGCACGTTCCAGGGCTGGCCGAGCGCGATGTAGAGCTTCTTGTCGGGGCCGACGCGGCACGCGCGTGCGCCGTGATTGAAGCTCTCGAACTGCGTCGGAATCAGCTTGCCCTGAGGAACGACGACGGCTGCGGCGACATCGGGCCCGCCTTCGCCGAAGAACTGCGCGGCCGGAAAGGCGAGCACGCGGTTCTGCTCGACCACATACAGCACGCCGTCCGGCGAGAAGCACACGCCGTTCGGCACCTTGAACGTCACGGAACTCGCGAACGAGACGACGTCGTCGGCAACGCGATGTTTCGTGCGATCGGTGACCTGCCAGACGCGTGCCTTGCGTGTGCCGACGAAGACGACGCCCGTCGACGGCTCGACGGCCATGTGTCGCGCATCGGGCACCACCGCATACAACTCGATCTTGAAGCCGGGGGGCAGCTTGATCTGTTTGAGGTTTTCGCGTAGCTCGTCGGCGCGCTGGCCCGTTTGCGGCACCGTTTCGGGCGGCGTCTTGTCGCCGGTTTGCTGGAAGTTGGATAGCGCGGTCACGTTATCTCCCGCTGCTTGCGCGGCGGGCAATGTCGCGATGAGCGTCGCGACGGCGAACGGCAGAAGCTTGAGCGTTGCCTTCATTGCTGTGTCTCCTTGAGGTTCTGTTTTTGGCGACTGCAACTGCTGACTCGACTTCTCTTACTTCATGCGCAAATCAGTAGCGTTATAGGTGATTTCGCGTGGCGCCGCACAGGAAAAATCCCCTGGTGCCCGTACAAAGCTCCAGAATCCTCAGCTCGTAACGCGCGTGTCGCTGCAAGCGACATCGCTTCGTAGTCTTGACTTGACCTCCGGACTGGCGGGGAGCGCAATGGCATTCCCTGTTTTGAATCTGGCCAGGAATGTCCGCAATGACTCGACCCAGCAAGCAATTTTCGATCGACCGGCGCAGCGAAGCGTATTGGCGTGTGACCTTCAGCAATCCGCCCATCAACATGCTCGACCCCGACACCATCAAGGAACTGCAGGCGCTGCTCACGCAGATGGAAACGGACGAAGCGCTGAAAGTGGTCGTGTTCGATAGCGCGGACCCGGACTTCTTTATCGCCCACTACGACGTCTCGCGCGCAAAAGACGCATCGCGCGAACCGGGGCCGACCGGTCACGCGCCGTGGCTCGACTTTACGCACCGGATTGGCAGCGTGCCGGTGTTGAGCATCGCGGCAGTGCGCGGCCGCGCTAGAGGGGTGGGCAGCGAGTTCGCGCTCGCCTGCGACATCTGTTTCGCGAGCCTCGAGAAGGCGGTGTTCGGCCAGCCGGAAGCCGGCGTGGGGCTGATTCCTGGCGGCGGTGCGCTCGAGCGGCTGCCGCTCGCGGTGGGCCGCAAACGCGCGCTCGAAATCGTGCTTGGGGCCGACGATTTCGATGCCGCGACCGCGGAACGTTACGGCTGGATCAATCGCGCGGTGCCCGATGCGCAGTTCGATGCGTTCGTCGAACAGTTCGCACAGCGCATCGCGCGGTTCGAGCGCAACGCACTGCGTACATGCAAGGAACTCATCAATCGCACGACACTCGCGTCGGCGGAGCATCAGAACGAATCGTCGCTGGCCTTCAGGGGCGCGTTTGCGTGGCCCGGCACGCAGCGTATTGCGGCGGCGCTCATGCAGCAGGGCCTCGGCACGCGCAGCGAGCTTGAACTCCATTTTGGCGAGTATCTGACGAAGCTTTGAAACTGGCCTTTTTTGCAGACGTAAAAAAGCCGCGACGGCCAACCGGCCGCGCGGCTTCCATTCATGCAGAAAATTCAGCGATGCGGCAGTCCTTCGCCTTATTGCGCGAAGTCGATATGCTTCACGAACACGATCTTGCCGTTGTCGTTCTTCACGATGTTGTAGCCATGCAGGCCGTCGCCGTTCGCATCGAACGTGTACGTGCCTTCCACGCCCTTATAGCCTTTGATCGCGTGCAGTGCCTTGGCGATATCGTCGGGCTTCGTGCTGTTCGCGTTCTTGATCGCGAGCGCGAGCAGCTTCACCGAATCGTAGGCCCACGCGGAATAGAAGTCCGGCTCGACCTTGTATGCGGCGCGATACTTCTGCGCATACGCTTTCGCTTCGGGGCTCGAATCCGGCGCGAAATCGGCGATCGAATACGAGCCGTACAGCGCGTCGCCGGCCAGTTGCATCGCGGTCGCGGTCGAGACCGACGGCGAGCCGATCCATGCCGCCTTCACGCCGAGTTGACGCAGTTGCTTGCCGAAGATCGCGACGTCGGTCGAGTTCGCGATATACGTCGCGACGATATCGGCGCCGGAGTTTTTCACGGCCAGCACGATCGGCGTGAAGTCCTGCGAATTGCTCGTGAAGCCCTGGACGACCACCGGCGTGATGCCCGCTGCCTTCAGCGCGTCGGTCAGATTGTTCTTGCCGCCGTTGCCGAACGCGTCGGTCGAGTGCACGATTGCCCATTTCTTCAGCTTCAGCGTGTTCACGCCGTAATCGGCGATCACCTTCGCCGAGTAGCCGTCGTTCGGCCGCGCGCGGAAAATCCACGGGTTATTCGCGTGCGTGAGGCCGACGTCGGTGCCGCCGACCAGAGTCGGCAGCTTTGCGCGCATCACGGTCGGCGAAATTGCCTGAATCTGCGTGCTGCGCACTGTCGCGATCAGCGCCGACAGATTGCCCGCGCTCGTCAGCTTCGAAATCGCGAGCACCGAGCCCGGGTTCGTGCTCTGGTTATCCTCGTTGCGCACTTCGAGCTGGCGGCCCAGCACGCCGCCTGCTTTGTTGATTTCGTCGATTGCGAGCTTCGCGCCGTTCGCCTGATAGATGCCGGCTTCGGAGCTTGGGCCCGTGCTCTCGGTCATCATGCCGAACGTGATCGGATCGGCGGCGAATGCGGTTGACGTCGCAAGCGCGAGAGAGGCGGCAGCAGCCGTGGTGGCCGTGATTGCAGCCAGCCATGACGATGTTCTTTTCATTTGGATGTCTCCGTACGTTCCGGGCCGAATGGCCCGGTGTGATGGTCAAGCGTTCAACTTCACAACTTCCCCAACTTCAGACTTCATTCGTTGGGCGCGCCGCGCTTGTGCACGACGAGGTTCATCAAACGCCCGTCTCGCCACGCCGAACGCGCGGGGCGCTTGTCGGCCGGCAGTTCGGCGAGGCGTTCCTGCTCGAGCTTGCCGATCAGCGCGTCGTTCCATTTACGCGGTGTCGCTTGCGTTGCGATGTCGAAGTACAGCGGGCCGTAGCGGCCGCAGTAATCGCGAATGCCGCCCGGCGCGTTCAGATCGATCGTTTCCATCGGGCCCATGAACGACCAGCGCAGGCCAAGCCCATCCTTGACAGCTTTGTCGATATCGCCGCCTGTCACGTAGCCGTCTTCCACTAGCCGGAATGCTTCGGCGAGCAGCGCGCCTTGCAGGCGGTTCACGATAAAGCCCTGAATTTCACGGTTCACGACGATCGGCACCTGACCCACGCGCGCATAGAGCGTGCGGGCACGTTCGATCACTGCCGGATCGGTCCATGGCGCCGGCACGAGTTCGACGAGCGGCACGACCGAAGGCGGATTGATCGGGTGGCCGACGAAGCAGCGCGCGCGGCACGCGAGTTCTTCGGTAAACGCGGATGCCGGAATACCCGACGTCGAGCTCGCGATCAGCGTGTTCGGGCCGACGAGCCGGTCGAGCTTCGCGTACACCTCCTTTTTTGCATCAACCGTTTCGCGCACGTTTTCCTGCACGAAATCGGCGCCGCGCAGCGCGTCTTCGAGCGAAGCCGTCGCGCTCACGCGCGCGATCACGACGTCCGGTTCTTCGCTGATCAGACCGACCGCGCGCTGTTTGACGAGCCCGGCTTTCACCGTGTCGCGCGCGGTTTCGACGGCTTTCGCATCGATGTCGAACAGCGTGACCGTGTGACCGGCGCGCGCGAACACCGACGCCCATGCACAACCGATCAACCCGGCGCCGATGACTGCGATTTTTTCCATCTTCGACTCTCCTGTGTGTTCCGCAAACGGAACGAAAAACCATGAATGCGAAGCGTCGCCGCGGCCGGAAGGACCGTGACCGCGGCGGCTCGGCTTGAGCAGGGGGTCAGCCGGCCGCCGGCGCAGGCGCTTTGCCGCCGCCGAGATAGGCCGCGCGTACTTCTTCGTTATTGAGCAATGCGCTCGGCGTGCCCTCGACGATCACGCGGCCCGTCGACAGCACATAGCCGCGATCGGCTACCGACAGCGCCATATTCGCGTTCTGCTCGACGAGCAGCACCGTGGTGCCGCGCTCGCGAATCGTGCGGATCGTCGCGAACAGTTGCTGAACGATGATCGGCGCGAGGCCGAGCGACGGTTCGTCGAGCAGAATCAGCTTCGGCTTCGACATCAGGCCGCGCGCGACCGCGAGCATCTGCTGCTGGCCGCCCGAGAGGCTCCAGCCGAGCGCGCTCGACAGGCGCTTGAGGTCCGGGAAGATCGCGTACATCTCTTCGACTTCCGCTTCGAGCGCGCGCTTTGCGACATGGCCGCGCGGCGAGGAGCCGATCATGATGTTTTCCTTGACCGTGAGCCCCGGAAAAATGCGGCGCCCTTCGGGCACGTGCGCGATGCCCATCTTCACGATCTTTTCCGGCGATGCGCGCTCGATCGATTCGCCGTTGAAGCGGATCTGCCCGCGCGTGGCCGGCACGAGGCCCGAGATATTGCGCAGCGTCGTCGTTTTGCCCGCGCCGTTGGCGCCGAGCAGCGTAACGATCTCGCCTTGTTCGACGTGCAGCGACACGTCGTTCAAAGCCTGCACGTGGCCGTAGTGGCTTTCGATATTCGACAGTTCAAGCAGCGGCATGCGCGTTCTCCCCGAGATAGGCGGCAACCACGTCCGGATGGCGCATCACGTAGCCGGGTTCGCCTTCGGCGATCTTCTTGCCGAAGTTCAGCACCGTGATCGTGTCGGACACCTGCTCGATCAGGCTGATGTCGTGTTCGATCAGGAAAATCGTCATGCCGTGGCCTTTCAGGCGCTTCAACAGTTCGCCGAGGTTCTTCTTTTCGGTCAGGTTCAAACCGGCCGCCGGTTCGTCGAGCAGCAGGAAGCTCGGATGGCCAGCCAGCGCGCGCGCGATTTCGACGAGACGCTGATGCCCGTACGGCAGGTTCTTCACGGTCATATGCATCTGTTGCGCCATGCCGACGAATTTGAGCGCGGACATCGCACGCTCGGTCAGCGCGGCGCGGCTCGTGCCGATCGGGTTGTTCGCGCGTTGCGCGCCGACCATCACGTTCTCGATGACCGACATCGACGCGAACAGGCGAATGTTCTGGAAGGTGCGGCCGATGCCGAAGCCCGCGCGCTGGTGCGGCGACATCGCGGTGATATCGGTGCCGTCGAACAGAATGCGGCCGCTCGTGGCCTTGTAGATGCCGTTCAGCACATTGAGCGTGGTGGTCTTGCCGGAGCCGTTCGGGCCGATCAGCGTATGGACGGTGCCGCGCGCGACTTCGATCGAGATGCCGTCCACCGCCTTCACGCCGCCGAAATGCTTCGCGACGTTTTCGAGCTGCAGAATCGGCGCGGGGTTCGAGATCGGCACATCGAGTTCGAGCGGTCGGATGCTGTCGAGGTTCACCGCCGGCGCCTTCCTGAAGCGGTCGAAGCGGCCGCGCACGATGCCCCAGATGCCGGCCGGCAGGAACACCATGATCAGGATCACCGCGAGACCGTAGACCGCGAGGTAAATGTCCTTCAGGAACCGCAGCCATTCGGGCAGCACGATCAGCAGGCCCGTGCCGAACACGCCGCCGAATGCGGAATCGGCGCCGCCCAACAGCGTCATCGTCAGGAATTCGATCGAGCGCGCGAAGTTGAAGTTGTCGGGGCTGATGTACGCGAAGCCCGATGCATAGAATGCGCCGCCGACGCCTGCGAGCGCCGCGCTCATCGTGAATGCGGTGACTTTCACGCGCAGGGTGTCGACGCCGGTCACTTCCGCTGCGAGTTCGTTTTCGCGCACGGCGCGCATCGCGCGGCCGATGCGCGTATGCGGTAGCCACCAGACGAGCGCGACAGCCGCGTACAGAAACACGAGGCACAGCACGACGTAGAAGCGGTCGTCGGCGAACAGGAAGCCGAAGATCGACGGCCGCTGGATGCCCGCGACGCCGTCCGGCCCTTGCGTGACGCTGGCCCAATTCACCATCACGAGATCGAAGATCTGCTGGAAGCTGATCGTGATCATGGCGAGGTAGTGGCCGCCGAGGCGCAGCGTGGTGAGGCCAAGCACGAAGCCTGCAATCGTCGCGAGGCCGATACCGAGCAGCAGCGTGATCCAGAAGTTCAGGCCGAGCACGACGGTGCCGAGGCCGACCGCATAGGCGCCGAGGCCGAAGAACGTCGCCTGCGCGAGATTGATCTGCCCGGTATAGCCGAGCACGACGGTCATGCCGAGCACGGCGATCGCATAGGTCGCCGCCTGCATGAAGATGTTCAGCACATACGGCGTGAGCGGAAACACAAACGGCACGAGGGCGACTGCGATCGCGGCGACGACCGCCACGACGCCGCTGAAGGAAATACGTGCGGCGCGCGTGCCGGGCGCCGGTCCGGTGGAGGCGGGTGCCTGGCTCATGCTTTCTCCGAAATCTTTTCGCCGAAGATGCCTTGCGGACGCAGCATCAGGAACAGGAACAGCAGCAGGAACGCGAACGCGTCCTTATAGGCGACCGAGATGTACTGCGCGCCGAAGCTTTCGACGACGCCAAGCAGCAGGCCGCCGATAATCGCGCCCGTGATGTCGCCGAATCCGCCGATAATCGCGGCCGCGAACGCTTTGAGCGCAATGATCGAACCCATGCCGATCGACACGAACAGGATCGGCGACACGAGCGCGCCGGCAAGGCCGCCGAGCACCGCGCTGTAGAAGAACGTGAACGCGATCATCGCCGCGACCGGGATGCCGACGAGGCGCGCCATGTCCTTGTCCTGCGACGTGGCCTGCAGCTTCTTGCCGAGCATCGTGCGTTCGAACAGCACGTACTGGAACGTCACCGCGATGGCGGTGAAACCGAGAATGGCGAGGTATTGGGTGTCCATGAACACGCCGCCGACGTCGATGCCCGGCGTGTCGAACAGGCGCTTCATCGCGCGCGGCTGCGGACCGAAGATAAAGAGCGCGCCGTTCTGCATGAAGATCGATGCGCCGAGCGTGCTGATGATCACCGGCAGATACGAGCGATGGCGCAGCGGGTAATACACGCCGAGCGCGAAGATCACGCCGAAGATGCCGAGCACGACGAGTGCGAGTACGAACGCGAGCCAGTAGGGCAGGCCGCTGCTCAGAAACGCGACCATTGCGAACCCGCCCAACATCGCAAAGTCGCCTTGCGCGAAATTGACGACGTTGGTGGCTCTGACGATCAGCACGAAGCCGAGCGCGACCAATGCATAGATCGAACCCAGCGCAAGTCCGGCGAACAGCACCTGAACGTTGTTGACCACGAAGCTCATCGCTTCTCTCCTCTCTTGGGCGGCGCGGCCTGAGTGCCTAACGCCGCCGACGTCGCAGCCGGCTTGCAACCTTGTGCGGGCTGCAAACCGTGTCTCCCCAATGATGGATTTAAACGACTACATGTATAAAATCTGTATGCGGATGGTATAAAGCTGTTCCAAGGCTGTCAACAGAAATCCGATTTGCGTACAATGACCGGATGGTCAAAGACTTCGAAGGATGGGAAGAATGAGCCCGGCGACCCCACGCGTTGCGGCCGAGACAGACGAGACGGGCGGCACCTCAATTAGCGCCTCAGGTAGCACTTCAGGCGGCACATTCGATGCCGGCACGCTGGGCGAACGCGTGGCCGAAAAGCTGTTGTCGAAAATCCGCGGCGACGGTCTCGCGCCGGGCACACGGCTGCCTTCTGAACATGCGATGGCGCAGCACTTCGGCGTGAGCCGCACGGTGATGCGCGAAGCGATCGCGCTGCTAAAAGCCGACGGGTTGCTGACCACGCGCAAGGGGAGCGGCGCGTTTATCAGTCAGACGGCGTTTCCGCACGCGGCCAAGGGCGATCCACTGACCGAGCAGTCGGTGCAGTCGCTGTTGAACCTCACGGAAGTGCGGCGCGGGCTCGAAGCGGAGATCGCGTCGCTCGCCGCCGTGCGGCGCACGCCGGGGCAGCTCGCGGAAATCGAGCACGCGCTGCGGCGCGTCGAAGACGCGATGCGCGCGGGCGGCGATGGCGTCGAAGAAGATGTGCAGTTTCATCTGCGCATCGCGGAGGCGACGGGCAACCCGTATTGGGTGCGCTTCATCGAGATGTTCGCGCAGCAGATCCGGCTGGCCGTGAAGGTCACGCGCGCGAATGAAGCGCGCCGGATGGATTTCGTGAACCAGGTGAAAGAAGAGCACGATCGCATCGTCGCGGCGATCGTTGCTGGCGACCCCGACGAGGCGCGCATCGCCGCCGGCGATCACATGCTGTGCGTGGCGGAGCGCGTACGGCTTGCGGACCGCGACTTCTGGGCGGGCAGCGGCGGCAAGCTCGCGCACGATCTGGTGAAGGACTTCGGCGTTTGATGGGGCAACCCCGCATGCAAACGCATGCAGGGCTGCGGTCAGCCTAGCCGAGCCACTTCTTCGCCCAACCGAGGCCGGCCGACGTCGGGCCCTTCGGAATGTACTCGCAACCGATCCAGCCGTCGTAGCCGAGTTCGTCGATGAGATCGAACAGGTACGGGTAGTTCACTTCGCCGAGGTCCGGCTCGTGACGGTCCGGCACGCCTGCGATCTGCAGATGGCCGATATCGTCTTTCATCATCTGCTTCAGCTTGACGGCGAGATCGCCTTCCATGATCTGGCAGTGATAGAGATCGAACTGAACTTTCAGATTCGCCGCGCCGACTTCGCCGCAGATCTTTTTCGCGTCGCCCTGCAGATTCAGGAAGTAGCCGGGCATGTCGCGCGTGTTGATCGGCTCGATCACCACCATCAAACCATGCTGTGCCGCTTGCGATGCCGCATACGCGACATTGTGCACATAGACGTCGCGATGCCGTGCGCGGTCCGCGCCGGCGGGGACGAGTCCGGCCATGAAGTGAAGCTTGCGATTGCCGAGCACGTGCGCGTATTGAAGCGCGGTGTCGACGCTGCGCTTGAACTCGTCCTCGCGGCCCGGCAGCGCGGCGATGCCGCGCTCGCCGCTGGCCCAGTCGCCGGGCGGCGCATTGAACAACGCCTGCTCGAGATTGTGCTTCTTGAGCAGCGCGGCGAGGTCTTCGGCCGGATAGTCGTACGGAAACAGATATTCGACGGCTTTAAAGCCGTCTGCGGCGGCCGCGCCGAAACGGTCGAGGAACGCGTGCTCGCGGTACATCATCGTCAGGTTGGCGGCAAAGCGGGGCATGGTCGTCGTCTCTAAGTTGAGGAAAGGTGGTGGGCAGCGCGTTCGCGGCGCATGTTACCAGCGCGCGCCGAACGTCGAGCGCAGCTCGTCGATTTGCGCGTCCGTCAGCGGCGCGGGGCGCGGCTCGGTCATGAGCCACAGTTGCGCGGTTTCCTCGAGTTCTTCGAGCGCCCATGCGGCTTGCGATACGCTTGCCCCCCACACTACGGGACCAAGCCGTTCGAGCAGCACGCCGCGTACGTCGTTCGCGAGCGTGCGCACGCGTTCGGCGACGCTCGGGTCGCCGGGGCGGCAGTACGGAATCAGCGGAATGTGGCCGACTTTCATCACGTAGTACGGCGTGATCGGCGGCAGCACGTCGCTCTGCTTCCAGACACCGGCGAGCGTCAACGCGACGAGATTCGTCGAATGCGTGTGCACGACGCCGTGCATCTCGGGGTTCGTGTCGTAGACGCCGCGATGCAGCGCGAGCGTTTTCGACGGCTTGTCGCCGCTCACCCATTCGCCTTCGCGGCCGACCTTCGCGATCTTCGCCGGATCGAGATGGCCGAGGCACGCGTCGGTCGGCGTGATGAGCCAGCCGTCTTCGAGCCGCGCGCTGATATTGCCCGCGGAGCCGACCGTATAGCGGCGCGAATACAGATCGGCGCCGATGCGCGCGATCTCTTCGCGCGCGCGGCTTTCGGCCGCTGCCGCTGAAGTAACCGTTGCGCTCATGGCTGCGCTCCCAGCGTGTCGAACAGAGCCAGCGTCTTGCTGAAGAAATCGACGGTGCCGAAGTTGCCGGACTTCAACGCGAGCGCGAGCGGCGTTGCGCCGATCGAAACCGTGGCCGGCACGCCCGGATCGATTTGAGGCCCGATTTGCAGGGCTTTGACGTCGAGCGCATTGACGACCGCGCCCGACGTTTCGCCGCCCGCCACGACGAAGCGGCGCACGCCTGCCTGATGCATGCGCCGGGCGATGGCCGCGAGCGCCTGTTCGACGAGCTCGCCCGACGCCGCCGTGCCGAGCTGCTTCTGCACGGCACTGACTTCTTCCGGCGCGCTCGTTGCGTAGATCAGCACCGGGCCTTTCGCGAGCAGCGGTTCGGCGAACGCCATTGCTTCGTCGGCCACCTTGTCGCCGCGCGCAAGTGCGAGCGGATCGACGCGGAACGCGGGGCGTCCGCTGTCGCGCCAGTGTGCGACCTGCGCTTGCGTCGCGCGCGAGCAACTGCCGGACAGCACGGCGGACAGGCCCTTCACGCCCGGCACGCGCTCGCTGTTCTTCGCGGCGGGCAGCAGGCCTGCACGTTCGAAATTGCGCGGCAGCCCGAGAGCGAGACCGGAGCCGCCAGTCAGCAGCAGATCGTTTGCACAGGCTTCACCGAGCGTGTAGAGGTCGTCGTCCGAAATTGCGTCGGCGATCGCGAGTGCCGCGCCATCGCGCTGCAACGCCGCGCGCGCTTCGTTGACGGCCGCGGCGCCGCGCTGCACGGTGTCGTAACGCAGCAGGCCGACTTTGGTCTGCGTTTGCCGCTGCAGCACGCGCACGAGGTTCGCGTCGGTCATCGGCGTCAGCGGATGGTTCTGCATGCCCGATTCGTTGAGCAGCAGGTCGCCGACAAACAGATTGCCGCGATAGACGGTACGGCCATTTTCCGGAAACGCCGGGCACGCGATCGCGAATGGCGCGTTCAGCGCCTTCATCAATGCTTCGGCAACGGGGCCGATATTGCCGGCGTCGGTCGAATCGAACGTCGAGCAATACTTGAAGTAGAACTGTTTGCAGCCGAGCTTTTTCAGCCACTCGAGCGCGGCCAGCGATTCGGCGACGGCCTGTTCGCGTGGCGCCGTGCGCGATTTCAGCGCGACCACGATCGCTTCGGCAGGCGTATCGAGCGGGCCGCTCGGCACGCCGATGGTTTGAACGGTGCGCATGCCGCCGCGCACGAGCATGTTCGCGAGGTCGGTCGCGCCCGTGAAGTCGTCGGCGATGCAGCCGAGCAGGGCAGTCGATGAAGTCATGATGGCGGGCCTATTGTGCGGCGTTATCGCGAATGAAAGCATGCACGACGCTGTCGAAATCGGCGTCGAATACAAAGCCGAGGGCGCGCGCGTAGTCGGCCGAGAAATTGCCCGGCCACGAATTGACGATGCGCTCGATGGCCGGGTCGCGTTCCATCTTCACGCGGTTCGCCACCGCATCGCCGGCAATGCGCCGCAGCGATGCGAGCATGTCCTTCACCGACACCGACAGGCCCGGCATATTGATCACACGCCCTTGCGTGAGCTTATCTTTGGGCAGTTCGAAGCCGTGCAGCAGATTCTCGATTGCGCGATCGGGCGACATCAGCCACAGGATGGTTTCCGGCGCGACGGGGCATACCGCGTCGACGCCGTTGATCGGCTCGCGAATGATGCCGCTCGCGAAGCTCGATGCCGCGCGGTTCGGCTTGCCGGGCCGCACGACGATGGTCGGCATGCGCAGGCTGCGGCCGTCGATGTAGCCGCGCCGGCTATAGTCGGCAAGCATCAGGTCGGACAGCGCTTTTTGCGTGCCGTACGAACTTTGCGGCGACCACACCTGCGAGTCGGGCACCGTGGCCGGCATCGCGCCGCCGAAGACGGCGACCGAACTGGTCATCACGAAGCGCGCCTGCGTGCCGAGCGTGCGGATGCGTTCGAACAGCGTGCGCGTCGCGTCGAAGTTGATGCGCATGCCGAGCTCGAATTCCTGTTCGGCCTGCCCCGATACGATGGCGGCCAGGTGAAATATCGCGTGGGTGTCGGCGTCGACGAGCCGCTCGATCTGCACCGGATCGGCAATGTCGCCGGTGACCGGATGCACGCGCGGGTCGTCGATGCCTTCGAGCGGCACCACGTCGAACGCATCGATGCGCTCGATCGCAACCGGTTTGCCGGCCGGGCCGGTCAGTTCGCCGCGCGCCAGCAGCGCGCGAATCAGACGGTGGCCGAGGAAGCCCGCCGCACCCGTTACCAGCACTTTCATATGTGTCTCCATACAGGTCGCGCAAGATTGCGCACGGCGAACGAGCAAGGGTCGCCGCTGAGTCCATGCCAAAGTTGTATGATGATGTTATCTTAGGACGGCGGGCGTGGCAAACTTCATGGTGCGCTTTTGCATCGGTTAGTGCTCGCGCACGGCGTGTTTTCTAGCTGCGCGGGCGACTGCGAGCGCTTTTGCCGGAGCCGCCGGGCGATTCGTCGAGGGTTCCCTTGCGGGCCGCTTTCTTTTCCTCGTTGATCAGGGGCCGCGCGGCCGCGCTGCCGACGTCTTCCCAGAATGCCGAGTCGGCCTCCTGAATCCGCGCGCCGGCGTTGTCGATATGCGTAATGGCGGCCTGCCGTGCGGCTTCCGCGTCCTGAGCCGAAATCGCATCGAACAGCGCGCGGTGTTCGTTGCGCACCTGGGTCGAGAAATCGTCGCGGCGTGCTTCGTTCGTGCGCGTCACGAGAATCGCCGCATGCGTGAACTGGCTGATGAATTCGAGCAGCGACGGATAGAGCGGATTGCCGGTCGCGCGCGAAATCGCCATATGGAACGCGAGGTCTTCGTCTACGCCGTCGCGCTTTTCCTTCGCGGCCGCATCGATGGCGGCAAGTGCGCGCCTGATGTCGGCCAGTTGCGCGCGCGTGCGGCGCTGCGCGGCGAGCGCGGCCGCTTCCGCTTCGATGCCGCGGCGAAGTTCCGTGACGCGCAGCACCGCATCGACCGAATCTTTCGGATCGATGTCGAGCCGGAACGCGGTGGTGCGGTTCGGTTCGCGCACGACGGTTCCGCTGCCCTGACGCACTTCGACGAGGCCGTCGGACTTCAGCCGCGAGATGGCTTCGCGCACGACGGTGCGGCTCACGCCGAAGCGCTCGGAGATCACCTGTTCGGTCGGCAGCCGCGTGCCGGCCGGAAATTCGCCGCCCTTGATCTTTTCGAGCAGGACGGCCGTGACGCGATCGGCGAGCGTGCCGACATTCGTGATGACGGGCGCGTCGAAGGTGACGGAGGGGCGGGGCGTAGAGGTGGAGGTGGCCATGTCGTGTTTTACGAAAGACTTCGGAGACGTTCAGTTGTCTTTATAGGCGATGCGTTGACACGGTACCACTTTCTACCTATGATCGGAACCGCATAGATAACACATATGGTTATCATACAAATTCGGCCGTACGGATCGATGTAAGGAGACAAACCGGTGCAAACCGAGTCGATAGAAGTGGTAACACGCGGCGACGCGCAGGCATTCGAAGCGCGCACCTACGCAAAAGTGACCTGGCGCATCGTGCCGTTCCTGATGTTCTGCTATCTGGTCGCCTATCTCGACCGCGTGAACGTCGGTTTCGCGAAGCTGCAAATGTCGTCGGACCTGCATTTTTCCGACACGGTCTACGGCCTTGGCGCGGGTATCTTTTTTATCGCGTACTTCCTCGTCGAAATTCCCAGCAACATCATTCTTCATCGTGTCGGCGCGCGCCTGTGGATGGCGCGCATCATGATCACCTGGGGCGTGATTTCGTCGGGCATGGCGTTCGTGACGACGCCGACCGCGTTTTACGTCATGCGCTTTCTGCTCGGTCTTGCCGAAGCGGGCTTTTATCCCGGCGTCATTCTGTACCTGTCGTACTGGTATCCGTCGCATCGGCGCGGCAAGATGTTTGCGGCGTTCGCTGCCGCCGTGCCGCTTTCGGGGCTGATCGGCGGTCCGCTGTCGGGTTACCTGCTGCATGCGCTGACCGGCGCGATGAACTTCGCGGGCTGGCAATGGCTGTTCTTTGTCGAAGGCTTGCCGTCGATCGTGGCCGGCATCGCGGCGATTTTCGTGCTGACCGACGGCATCACGAAAGCGAAATGGCTGACCGCTGAAGAACGCGCGCTGCTGACCATGAACATCCGCGAAGATTCGGCGCACAAGGCCGAACATTCGGTGCTCGAAGTGTTCACGAATGGACGCGTGTGGCTGCTCACCGCGATTTATTTTTGCCTGATTTGCGGCTTCTACACGGTTGGTTTCTGGCTGCCTACGTTGATCTCATCGACCGGCGTCAAAGATCCGCTGCAAATCGGTCTGCTGACTGCGATCCCGTATGGCGCCGCCGCCGTGACGATGATCCTCGTCTCGCGCAGCGCTGACCGCCGCCGCGAACGGCGCTGGCACCTTGCATTCACGGCCGTGCTGGGCGGCGTCGGCCTCATCATGTCGGCGGCGTTTGGCTCGCAGCCGGTGCTCGCGATGATCGGCCTCACGCTTGCGGCGATGGGCGGCCTGAGCACGCTGCCGATGTTCTGGAGCCTGCCGACGGCGTTTCTCGGCGGTTCGGCCGCGGCCGCGGGCATTGCGCTGATCAATTCGTGGGGCAATCTGGCGGGCTTCGTGAGCCCGTATCTGATCGGCTTCATCAAGGACGCCACGCATAGCGCCAACCTGGGTTTGTACGCGATGGCAGGGGCGCTCTTCGTCGGCACACTGTTGACGTTCATCGTGCCGGGCAAGGTGGTCAACCGTTAGACATCCGGCGCCGAGGAGGGAGCAATGCAAACAGTCGAAGCACTCGCAGTTGCACTCACCGGTACGGCACAAACCGAATCCGAGCCGGTACGTCTTGCCGCGGGCCCGCTTTCCGTCGAGTTCGATGGCGGCGGCCTGCGTTATGTTTGCTACGGGGAAGTGGAAGTCATCCGGGCGATCTCGTTTCTCGCTCGCGACGAGAACTGGGGAACGCACGCGCTGAAGCTCGACGACGTTCGAATCGAGCAGCGCGACGACGCGTTCGAGGTGCGGTTTCGCGGCACATGCGGGCCGGGCGGTGCGGAGTTGCAGCTCGCTGCATCGATTGCCGGCAACGCCAACGGCCAGCTGGAATTCAACGCGAATGCGACGCTGGCGGGCGATCTGCTGACCAACCGCACGGGCTTTGTCGTGCTGCATCCGCTCGACGTGTCGGGCAAACCCGTGGTAGTCGAGACTGTCGACGGTCAGCGCAAGTCGACGCATTTTCCGCAAGAAATCGATCCGTTCCAGCCGTTTCGCGACATCCGTGCGCTGACGACGCAGCACAGCGAGGCAATGAGCGTCGAAGTGCGGATGGAAGGCGACACGTTCGAAATGGAGGATCAGCGCAACTGGTCCGACGCCTCGTTCAAGACGTATGTGCGGCCGCTTGCGTTGCCGTGGCCCTATACGCTCGCGAAAGGTTCGACGCTGGCACAGGCGGTGAAAGTGACGGTGCAGGCGGCGCAGCCTGCAGCTGCAAGCGGTGCGGCACAGGATAAGCCGGCCGCGCCCGCGCGTATCCGGCTCGATGCCGATATCGGCGCGCCACGCCCTGTGCCGCAACCTGGTATCGGCGTGCGCGCCGGGGATCTCGATACGGCGTTGCAGCATGCCGCAGCACTTCACGCGTTGAGTCCCGCGTACTTCATCGCGCATCTGGACTTGCGTCACGACGACCCCGCTCATGCGATGCCGCATTTCGCGCAACTTGCCGATACGGCGCGCGTGCCGTACGTGCTCGAAACCGTGCTGACCGGCGACGGCAGTCCAGCCGATGAAATGCGCCGTGTGGCCGCCGCCGCCAGCGGGCGCACGGCGCCTGTTGCGCTGCAGGTCTCGCCCGCGCCGGATCTGAAAGCCGTGTTGCCGGGAAGCCCGTGGCCGCCGTGCCCGTCGTTCGACGATGTATTCGCGGCTGCGCGTGCGGCGTTTCCCGATACGCCGCTTGGCGGCGGCACGTTTGCCTATTTCACCGAACTCAATCGCAAACGGCCGCCGTTCGACGAGCTCGACTACGTGACGTTCACGACATGCCCGATCGTGCATGCGGCCGACGACCGTTCAGTGATGGAAACGCTTGCGACGCTGCCGTTCATCGCGAACAGCGTCACCGCGCTTGCCGGCAAGACGCCGTTCCGGGTCGGGCCCAGCACGATTGCCGCGCGCGACAATCCGTATGGGGCGTCGACATTGGCGAACGAGACTGGGCGCGACGCGAAGCGGATCTGCCTGACCGATGACGATCCACGGCAGCGCGCGTTGTACGGCGCCGCCTGGAACCTCGGTTACTTCGCGGCGTTCGCCGCGGGTGGAGCGACGCATATCGCGCTGTCCGAACTGACCGGGCCACGCGGCCTCTTCGATAGCGGGAAGCCGACGCCGCTGTTTCGCCTGCTTGCATCGCTTGCCCAGGCGCGGGGCGCGCAGATCGCGAACCTGACCGTGGAGCCTGGCCGCGTGCCGCTTGCCGCATTCGCGGCGAAGCGGGCATCGGCGACGACGCTATGGATTGCCAATCTTTCTGCACAAACAAACCGCGTCGAGTTCGATGGCGGCGTGTCGAACAACGGCGCCACCATCGCGCGGTGGCTGCCCGGTGTCGATTTCGCCGTTGCATCGCCGCAGCACTCGCCACTGACAGCCGGGACGCTGACGCTCGAGCCCTACGAAACCGCTGAAATCCACTTATTCGCGTCAACGCCTTGACGATGAACACCGAAGCCGCCGCAACTGCCGGCACGGCCGGCGCCGAGGCACCTCGCGAGATTCTGCGCGCTGAGCACGTGACGAAGCTGTTCGGCCCGGTGCGCGCGCTCAAGGACGGCTCGCTCACGCTGCGTGCCGGCGAAGTGCATGCGCTGGTCGGTGTGAACGGCGCGGGCAAATCGACGCTCTCGCGCATTATCAGCGGCCACTTGCGCCGATCGGAAGGGCTGTTGCGCTACAAGGGCCAGGATGTCGACTTCGCGATGCCGCGCGACGCGATGCGCGCAGGCATTTCGCTCGTCTTGCAGGAAACGAGCATCGCGCCCGATCTCTCGGTGATGGAGAACCTGTGTCTTACGCATTTCGGCCAGCGCGAGCGCCTCGACTGGAAGGCGCTCAAGCGCAAGGCCGAAGCGGTGCTCGAAGAACTGCATCAGGCCGAGCATTTGCCGCTGCACAAACGGGCCGGCGATCTGTCCATGGCGCAACGGCAAATTATCGAAATCGGCCGCGCGCTGCAGCAGGACTCGGACCTCATCATCTTCGACGAGCCGACCGCGTCGTTTTCGCCGACCGAAGTCGCGAGCCTGTTCGAGGTCATGCGCTTGCTGCGCTCGCGCGGCAAGGCGCTCGCGTTCGTTTCGCATCGGCTCGAAGAAATCTTCGAGATTACCGATTGCGTGACGGTGATGCGCGACGGCCGCACCGTCGCCGCCGACGTTGCGACGCGCGAACTCACGCCCGCGGCGCTGATCCAGCTGATGGTCGGCCGCACTATCGAAAACCTCTACGAGCGCAGCAGCGCGCCGCCCGCGCAGGCACGCGTCGCCGATGCGCCGTTGCTCGAGGTGAGCCATCTCGCGTCGGGTTCGATGGTGCGCGACGTGTCGTTCACGCTGCATGCGGGCGAGATTCTCGGACTCGCGGGTCTAGTCGGCGCGGGCCGCTCGGAGACGATTGAAGCGATCTTCGGGCTGCGCAAGCGCGATAGCGGCACGGTCCGGTTGAAAGGCGAGCCATTTACGGCTGCGTCGCCGCGCGATGCGATTGCGCGCGGCGTCGGCCTGATCGGCGAAGACCGCCGGCGCCAGGGCATCGTGCCGGATTTCTCGGTGACCGAGAATCTGCTGCTCGCGCATCTGGGCCGCGACCGCGGCATTCATCGAAACTACGAACGGCACTTCGCCGAGATCGACCGTCTGATGACCGAGCTCGACATGCCCGAGCATATCCTGACCGCGCCGATGCTCGGCTTGAGCGGCGGGCAGCAGCAGAAGGTCATTTTCGCACGCTGGCTGTTGCTGAATCCGACTGTGCTGCTGCTCGACGAACCGACGCGCGGCGTCGACATCGGCACGCGCAATACGATCTACCAGATCATCCGCAGGATTGCGGCGCGCGGCATCGGCGTGGTGGTCGTGTCGTCGGATTTCGACGAGGTGCTCGGCTTGTCGGATCGCGTCGTCGTGCTCAGCGACGGCGTATCGGTCGCGCAGGCGACCAGCGATCTGCTCGACGCCGAGATACTTGCGACTTATGCGGCGCCGCGCTCGTCCGCGCAGGGCGTGCACGATGCGCTTGCCGATCTGTCCGCGCAATTCGGTGCGACGAGCTACTGGCTGCAGGTCGAGCGCGGCCGCGTGTTCTGCTTCGACGTCGTAGCGCACGCGAATGCGCCGGTCGGCATCGCGGCGGAACGCTTTCCGCTGATCGGCGAAACGGCGATACCGCTGGCGCTCGATACGCAAAAGGCGGGTACGGTGATCGACGACGGCGCACTGCATTCGGTGCTGTTTCGGCTCGTGAACCAGAGCGGCCACTCGTTCGGATATGTCGGCGTGAGTGTGCCGTCTGCGGCGACGCTCGATCCGCAAGCGCTGCGTAAGCAGATGACGCAGAACATGAGCCGTCACGGCGTGGGGCAGCTTCTCGTCGCGGCGCAAGGGGAGGAGACAGCGGTATGAGCAGCAACGATCTTAACGCACACGGCGCCAGTCGCAGCGGCGCCGGCCATGACATGCAAACTCCGGGCGCGCAAAGCGACGCCGACGGCGGCGCGGTTGCGGCCGCAGCGACGCCGGCCGCGCCCGTCGTGCGCCGTCGCCATGCGGGATTCGTCCATCGCTTCGCGCTCGAAATTCGCATGCTCGTCGTGCTGGTCGTGCTGTCGATTGCGCTTTCGCTGATCTCGTCGCACTTCTTCTCGCTCGGCAACCTGTTCAACCTGATGGACCAGTCGGTCGTGACCGGCATCGCGGCGATCGGCCAGACGTTCGTGATTCTGGTGGCCGGCATCGATCTGTCGGTCGGCGCGTTGACGGGCGTAGCCGGCATCGTGCTCGGCCTCGCGCTGACATCGGCCGGTTTGCCGGTGCCGGTTGCAATCGGCGCGGCGATCGTGTTCGGCGGCTTGATGGGGCTCGTCAACGGTTTGCTCGTCACGTTTGGCCGCATCGCGCCGTTTATCGTCACGCTCGGCATGATGTCGGTCGCGCGCTCGCTCGCGTACGTGATCAGCGACGGCAATTCGATTTCGTCGCTGCCGCAAGGGCTTTCCTATATCGGCTCGGCCGACGTGTTCGGGATACCCGCGAACTTTCTGTTCGTCGTGCTGCTGTTCGCGCTCGCCTGGTACTACCTGACCTTTACCAAAGGCGGTCGCACGATCTATGCGATCGGCTCGAATATCGAAGCGGCGCGCGCATCGGGTCTCAAGGTGACGTATTACACGACGCTCGCCTATGTGCTGTCCGGAGCGCTGTCGGCGCTCGCCGCGGTGATGCTCGCATCGCGGCTGCTGTCGATCGACCCGATCGCCGGCAACGGGCTCGAGCTCGATTCCATCGCGGCTGTCGTGATCGGCGGTGCGAGTCTCTTCGGCGGACGCGGGTCGATGATCGGCACGTTTTTCGGCGTGCTGATCATGGGCCTGATCCGCAACGGTCTGAACCTGCTGAACGTGGGACCTTACTGGCAGGGCAGTGCGATCGGCGCCATCATCATCATCGCCGTGCTTGCCGAACGCATCGTGACCACGCGCATCAACCGGCGCGGTCAATGACGTACGTATCGCCGTCCAACAAATCATTCAAGGAGACATCGGTATGAACCACATGCACAAGCGGGCATTTCTCGCACGCACCGCGAAGGCGTTCGGCGCATTGGTGCTCGGCGCGGCATTGAGCGCGTCGTTCGCAAGCGGCGCGTATGCGCAGCAAGGCGTGTCGGGCAAGCGCTTCGCGTATCTGACGCCTGGGCTCGATCTGCCGTTCTGGCGCATCGTCGGAAAAGGGGTGACAGATACGATCAAGGCGCAGGGCGGCACCGTGACGATTTACGATTCGCACAACGATGCCGCCACGCAACTGAAGAACGCGCAGGACGCGGTCGCGCAAGGCGTGGCCGGTATCGTGATTTCGCCGACCGATTCGTCGACGGCCCCGAGCGTGCTGCAGGTCGCCGCGCGCGCGAAGGTGCCGGTCGTGATCGCCGATATCGGTACGAACTCAGGCGATTACGTGTCGTTCATCAGTTCGGAGAACGAGAAAGGCGCCTACGAAACCGGCAAGAAGCTCGCTGAAGTGATGAAGCAGAAAGGCTGGGACAAAGGTGGTTACGGCATTTCGTCTATTTCGCTTGCGCGGCAAAACGGCAAGCTTCGCACCGAAGGTTTCCGCCGTGCGATGAAGGAAGCGGGCATTCCCGAAGTCGCGCTGAACCAGATGCAGCGCTACACGGCGGACGAGACGTTCCGCTTCGTGCAGGACATGATTACTGCGCATCCCGATATGCATGGCGTGTTCGTGCAGACCGATGCGCCGACGCTCGGCGCGGCGCGTGCGATCCAGGTCGCGCACAAGCAGTCTGATATCGCGCTCGTTGCGTTCGACGGCATTCCGCAATTCGTCGATATGATCAAGGACGGCACGCTGACAGCTTCTGGCATGCAGCAGCCATATCTGATGGGGCAGAAGGCGGCGGGCGCGATGCTCGACCATCTGGCGGGCAAGGAGCCGCCGAAGAGCATCGTCGTGCCGGTCGTGGTGGTGTCGAAGGATAATCTTGACCAGGAACTGCCGGTGATCAAGCAGACGGTATTCGGCGGCGAGATGAAGTGAAGCACGTGAATGTGTGCGGGGCTTGCAAAGGTGGAATAAATCATGGCGGCTGGACGTTCGATGCGAGGCAGGCGCGATGCGTTTATGCTTCTGCTTCGGTGAATGACTGCCTGGCATGCGTAGCGGCCGTTATTCGCTCATGTCCACCCTTGATGATTGCCCCGCTCACAATGAACGTTCCGACTCGCCGCAATGCACTTCGACGTTGTGCGCTCGCCATTGCGGCGAGCGTTTCACTGACCGTATTTCCGTCCGTTTTTCAGGTTACATACGCCGCGGATTCGGTGTCGCTTGCGGACGCGATTGCAGGCCCGCAGCGCAGCGACGCGAATCGCGCCCGCGACATTTACCGTCATCCCGCGCAAACGCTGACGTTTTTCGGCTTGACCGACCGTCAAACGGTAATCGAAATCGCGCCGGGAGCGGGCTGGTACACGGAGATTCTCGCGCCGTATCTGCATGCACACGGCAAGTTGTATGAAGCGCCGTACATCGAGTCCGACGCGACGAGCGCCGCGCATCTTGCGCCGATGATCGATCGCTTCAGGCAGAAGCTCGCGAACGATCCCGCGGACTACAGCGGCGTAACGGTCGGCGCACTGCAAGCGGGCCGCCTGACCGGAGTCGGCGCACCGGGTACCGCGGACATGGTGCTGACGTTCCGCAATATTCACAACTGGATCAAGGACGGCGATCTCGACGCGAATTTCAAGGCCTTCTACAAGGCATTGAAGCCCGGTGGCGTGCTCGGCGTGGAAGAACATCGCGCGAAGCCGGGCACCTCCCTCGCACAAACCATCGTGTCGGGCTACGTAACCGAAGATTTCGTGATCGAGCATGCACGCGCGGCCGGATTCGAACTGGCCGGCCGCAGCGAGATCAACAGCAATCCACGCGATACGAAGGACTATCCGAAGGGCGTATGGACTTTGCCCCCGACTTACGCGGAGGGCGCCACCGATCGCGCACGCTATGCGGCTATCGGCGAATCCGACCGGATGACGCTGCGCTTCGTAAAGCCGGCGGCCGGGCATTGAGCCGCTATTGCTTCATCGAACCGCTCGAATCTTGCGTCCCCTTTCCTTGCGGCGACATTCCTTGTTCGCGCTTTTGCATCAACGTGTCCTGCGGCGACGATGCGCCGCTTTGCGGACTGCCTAGCTGATTCATGTTCTCGCCGGCCTTGCCCGGTTCGATGCCTTGTTTCGCGCCGGGCGTAACGCCTTGCGCCGGCCCTTGCGTCGAACCGGCGCCCGTCGCATTGGCGCCGCCCTGGTTTTGAGCCATCGCGTCAGCGCCGGCAAGCAACACGAGCGCAAACGCCATCGTAGTGATGCCTTTCATCGTCCACCTCCCGTTTAGTGCCGGCTTTTTGCGCTGGCCGGTTTGTTCGACCGCGCATACCGTGTGCCATAAAAAGGAATACGGTTGCGGAGCATGGCGATCAGACTTCGTCTGAAATCGATAATGCCCTTCGATTACCATCGCACGAAAAAATCCGGTTTCGAGAAAAATCGGACGTACGTTGAGTATTAGCAATAACGCCGTTATTGATTCGCGGATGGACGGCAACGATGCCGGGGTTCGTATGAAGAAGCCGCAGCTGCGTGCTCACCGGGAACACATCGAGGGAGTCGGTTTGCGGTGCACGTGGATCGAAGAGCCGGAAAGCGAATTCAGCGGGACGCGGGAGGGCGAAGCAGACGATCAGGCCGAAGGCAAGGCGACGGCGAGGCCGACCGCGCCGACGGCACCGAACCCGATGCGGGCTTAGGCTCGAGCTAGCGCTACGTATCGTCGCGCGGCGCCAGCTTGACGGTCGACATCGTCCGCTCGGCGAGCACCGCGTCGCGTTTCGACAGCAAATGCGCGCGAAGGATCGTGCCCATTTTCTTGCCGTCGCGCGACTCGAGTGCCTCGATCATCTCTTCATGATCGTGAATCGCGCTATCCCACTTGTTCGTCTGGAAGTTCGAACGGAACCGCAGCGCCTGCAGGCGCCGGTTGATCGACAGATAGGTCTGCCGCAATGCCGAATTGCGCGCGGCTTCGTTGATCTTGTCGTGAATCTTCTGATTGCGGCTGTAATAGCCCGATAGGTCGTTCTGCGCGCGGCACGCCAGCATCGCGTAATGGAGCGCCTTGATCTCCGCCAGCTCGACAGGCGTAATCCGCTCGCACGCGAGCTCGCCCGAAAACGCCTCGAGCCCGCTCATCAACTCGAACGTCTCGCGAATCTCGGCGTCGGTCATCTGGGAGACCGTCGCGCCCTTGTTCGGCGAAATATCGATCAGGCCTTCGGCGGCCAGCACCTTCAGCGCTTCGCGCAGCGGCGTGCGCGAAATGCCGAGCGTCTCGCAGAGCTGACGCTCGTTGAGCTTCACGCCGGGCGCGAGCAGCCCCTCGACGATGAAATTGCGCAGATGGTCGACCACCGTGTCGTGCAGACGCTGCCGTTCGACCTTCGGCAATGACGGCGGCAGCATTGCCTCCGGCATGTCAGCATTTTGCATGCAAAGACCTCTTGAATGGGTTCGTCGGCATTTTATCGCAGGTCGGCGCGCCGTAAGGCGTGCGGGTTTATACCTGGCGAATTCGCGCGAATTTCGCTTCCCGCAGCCGGATACGTGCGTTAGAGTATTTTGCATGCAAAATTCAAACGCAAGGTTTCCAATAAAGGACCGCACATGCTGAAACTCGACTTCCACCCGGCCGGCCGTCACTTTCTGCAGATTCCGGGGCCAAGCCCGGTACCCGATCGCATCTTGCGGGCGATGAGCTATCCGACCATCGACCACCGCGGTCCCGAGTTCGGCGCGCTGGGGTTGAAGGTGCTCGACGGCATCAAGAAGATCTTCAAGACGTCCCAGCCGGTTGTCATCTATCCGGCGTCGGGCACGGGCGCCTGGGAAGCCGCGCTTTGCAATACGTTGAGCGCGGGCGACACGGTGCTGATGTACGAGACCGGCCACTTCGCGACGCTGTGGAAAAAGATGGCCGAGAACCTGGGTCTGAAACCGGAGTTTCTCGGTTTGCCCGGTGTCGAAGGCTGGCGCCGCGGCGTCCAGGCGGACATGATCGAAGCGCGCCTGCGTGCCGATTCAGGTCATGTGATCAAGGCCGTGTGCGTCGTGCACAACGAGACATCGACGGGCGTGACCTCCGATATCGCGGCCGTGCGCCGCGCGATCGATGCGGCGGGCCACCCGGCGCTGCTGATGGTCGATACGATTTCGGGCCTCGCGTCGGCCGATTATCGGCATGACGAATGGGGTGTCGACGTGACGGTGTCGGGCTCTCAGAAGGGCCTCATGCTGCCGCCGGGCATCAGCTTCAATGCGATTTCGCCGAAGGCGATGAAGGCCCACGAAAGCGCAAAGCTGCCGCGCGCGTTCTGGGACTGGGCCGACATCGTCGAGATGAACAAGCAGGGTTACTGGCCGTACACGCCGAACACGAACCTGCTGTATGGACTCTCCGAATCGCTCGAGATGATTCTCGGCGAAGGCCTCGACAACGTGTTCGCGCGCCACCAGCGGCTCGCGGCGGCGTGCCGCGCGGCGGTCACGGCGTGGGGTCTCGAGGTGCAGTGTGCGGACCCCGCTGTCTATTCGCCGGTGCTGACGGGCGTGATCATGCCGGAAGGCGTCGATGCGGACGCGGTGCGCAAGCTTATCTACGAACACTTCGACATGTCGCTCGGCACGGGCCTCGGCAAGGTGAAGGGCCGCATGTTCCGCATCGGCCATCTCGGCGAATGCAACGACCTTACGCTCATGGCGACGCTGTCCGGCTGCGAAATGGGCCTGAAGCTCGCGGGTGTGCCGCTCAAGTCGAGCGGCGTCACGGCAGCAATGGAGTATCTGACGAGTCACGTCGCGAAGCCGTCGTTGAAGGCGGCTGCATGACGGCGCGCGAACCGCAGCTCGAAGCTGCCGTCGGCTCGGCGCACGATTCGCGTGAGGCGCTGGCGGCTTTGCTGGTCGACGCGGGTACGCGGCGCGCGTGGCTCGATGCGCTGCCGCAAGACGTTCAGCCGGTGAACGCAGAGGATGCCTACGCAGTCCAGCACGCAACGCTCGATGCGATGTGCGATTCGATCGGCGGCTGGAAGGTCGGAGCGAAAACGCCGACGGGCGGGCCGATTCAAGGCTCGCCGCTGCCGGCTGCGTGCGTGCATCGCAGCGGCGCCGGTTTGCCGCGCGGCTCGTTCAACCAGCTAGGGCTCGAACTCGAAGTTGCGTTCGCGCTTGGGCGCCGTTTCGAGCCGGCCGGTGGGCCTTACACCGATGAACAGGTGCTCGATGCGATCGAATCGCTGCACGCGACGATCGAGATCGTGACGAGCCGCTTTAGCGCTTGGCCTGACGTCGACAAGCTGTGGCAGCTCGCCGATCTGCAGAACCACGGTGCGTTGGTCGTGGGCGAAGCGGTGCCGTACGACGGCGAGTTTCCGTTTCTCGCGCCTTCGGCACGCTTCACGATCGACGGCGCGCCGCTGTTCCAAGGCGCACCTGCGAATCCAGCTGGCGACCCGCGCCGGTTGCTCGGCTGGCTCGTCAATCACGGCGTATCGCGTGGGCTCACGTTCGAGCCCGGTACCGTGCTGACTTGCGGCTCGTATACGGGCATGGCGTTTCCGGAGAAGAACGGCGTCGTGCGCGGTGTGATCGACGGCCTGCCGCCGGTGCAGTTCACGCTTGTTTGAGGTTCGGATAAAGCGCCACCATGCCGGTCCGCTTTTCTTGAGCGAACGCCCATCCTTTTGAATCGTTGCGACGTCCATGCTGAATTCCCGTCCCCAGGCACTTGTTCAGCCGATCCACCTGATGCCCGCGACGGCGCGTGCGAAGCTCACGCCGCTTGCTGCACGCCTTGCGGCCGAACTGAAGGGCGATGTGCTGTTCGACCGCGCCGCGCGCGGCCGCTATGCGACCGATGCGTCGATCTATCAGATCATGCCGCTTGGCGTTGTCGTGCCGAAGGATCAGGCGGACCTGACGCTCGCGCTCGACATCGCGCGCGACAGCAAGGCGCCCGTGCTTGCGCGCGGCGCGGGCACGAGCCAATGCGGGCAGACGATCGGCGAAGCGCTGGTGATCGATACGAGCAAGTGGCTCAACAACGTCGTTAGCTTCGATAAAGAAGCGCGCACGGTTACCGTCGAGCCAGGCGTCGTGCTCGATCATCTGAACGCGTGGCTCAAGCCGCACGGGCTGTGGTTTCCAGTCGACGTGTCGACAAGCGCGCAATGCACGATCGGCGGCATGGCCGGCAATAATTCGTGCGGCTCGCGTTCGATGGAATACGGGATCATGGTGCACAACGTCGACGCGATCGATGCGGTGCTGGCGGACGGATACGAAACACGTTTTACAAGCCTGTCGAAGATGACGAGCGACGCGCGCACGCGTGCGCTCGTCGAAGAGGTGCGCACAATCGCGCAGCGCGAGCGCGAAGAAATGCGCGAGCAGATTCCGAAGGTGCTGCGGCGCGTGGCCGGCTACAACCTCGATCTGTTCGAATGCCAGAGCCCGCTGCCGTTTTCCGCCGATGGCGAGCCGAATCTCGCGCATCTGCTGGTCGGCTCGGAAGGCACGCTTGCGTTCAGCCGCACGCTTACGTTGAAGCTTTCGCCGTTGCCGGCGCACAAGACGCTCGGCGTCGTGAACTTCCCGACGTTCTATTCGGCGATGGACATGACGCAGCATATCGTGAAGCTCGGTCCCGTCGCGGTCGAACTCGTCGATCGCACGATGATCGATCTCGCGATGTCGAACCCGGCGTTTCGTCCCGTGGTCGAAAAGGCGCTGGTGGGCGAGCCGCAAGCGGTGCTGCTCGTCGAATTCGCGGGCGCCGACAAAGATACGCAACTCAAGAAGCTTGCTCAGCTCGTCGAAATGATGGGCGATCTCGGTTTGCCCGGCTCGGTTGTCGAGATGCCGGATGCCGCCGCGCAAAAGGCGCTGTGGGACGTGCGCAAGGCCGGGCTCAACATCATGATGAGCATGAAGGGCGACGGCAAGCCGGTGTCGTTTATCGAAGACTGCGCGGTGCCGCTCGAACATCTGGCCGACTATACGGCCCGCCTCACCGAGGTGTTCCACAAGAACGGCACCGAAGGTACGTGGTACGCGCATGCGAGTGTCGGCACGCTGCACGTGCGGCCGATTCTCGACATGCGTCGCGACGGCGCCCAGAAAATGCGTGCGATCGCCGAAGAGGCGGCCGCGATGGTGCGCGAGTACAAGGGCGCGTATTCGGGCGAACACGGCGACGGCCTGTGCCGCGGCGAATGGGTGGCCTGGCAGTATGGTCCGCGCATCAACGAGGCATTTCGCGACATCAAGAAGCTGTTCGATCCCGACAACCGGTTGAGCCCCGACCGTATCGTCAATCCGCCGAAGATGGACGACGCAACCAACTTCCGCTTCCCGCCCACATACCGGGAGCGCGAGTGGAAACCGGCGCTCGACTGGTCTGCATGGAACGTCACGCGCGATCCGCTAACCGGCGTCGAAGGCGCGTTGGGCTCGGGCGGCGATCGCGCGAACGGTCTCGCGAAAGCGATCGAAATGTGCAACAACAACGGCCACTGCCGCAAATTCGATGCGGGCACGATGTGCCCGAGTTACCGCATAACCAAGGACGAGCAGCATGTCACGCGCGGCCGCGCGAACACGCTACGCCTTGCGATCTCGGGCCAGCTCGGCGAAGACGGTCTGGCCGGTCGCGATGTCAAGGAAGTGCTCGATCTGTGTGTGTCGTGCAAGGGCTGCAAGCGCGATTGCCCGACCGGCGTCGATATGGCGCGCATCAAGATCGAAGCGCGCGCGGCATGGAATGCGCGGCACGGCACGACGCTGCGCGAGCGCCTGATTGCCTATCTGCCGCGCTATGCGCGTTATGCGAGTCGCATGCCGGCGCTGGCCGGTTCGCTCGAACGCATGCCGTTCGCGCGCTGGATGAAATCGCGCATCGGGCTTGCGGCAGAGCGCTCTTTCCCACGATTTGCGAAACCGTTCCTTCCGGCTGCGCAGCCGCGCATGAATATTGAAGCAGGCGCTAAAGAAGTTCTGCTATTTGTCGATACCTTCAACAACTACATGGAGCCCGATAACGCGCGTGCCGCACAGCGCGTACTCGAAGCGGCGGGCTACACGGTGCACTTCAACCTGAAGGATGGCGAACGGCCGTTGTGCTGCGGCCGGACGTTCCTCTCCGCGGGTCTCGTCGACGAGGCGAAGGCCGAGGCGCGCCGTGCGCTCGATGCGCTGCTGCCGTATGTCGAGCGTGGCGTATCGATCGTCGGTCTCGAGCCGTCGTGCCTGCTGTCGCTGCGCGACGAGTTTCTCGGTTATGGGTATGGCGATGCGGCGCAGCGCCTCGCGAAGTCGTCGTTTCTGTTCGAAGAATTTCTGGTGCGCGAGCAGGCGGCGGGTCGGTTCAGGGTGTCGCTCAAGCCGCTCGGTACCCCGAAGGCGCTGTTGCATGGTCACTGCCACCAGAAGGCATTCGATGCGGTGCGCCCGGTGCAGACCGTGCTCGGCTGGATACCGGGGCTCGAGGTCGAAGCGATCGAATCGTCATGCTGCGGCATGGCGGGCAGCTTCGGATACGAGGCCGAGCATTACGACGCGTCGAAGGCGATGGCGGAGCTGTCGCTGTTGCCCGCGATCAGAAAGGCGGGCGACGCGTTGATCGTCGCCGACGGCACGAGCTGCCGTCATCAGATTGCGGACGGAACGCAGGCCGAGGCGCTGCATGTCGCAAGAGTGCTCGCCGCGGCGCTCGCGTAATAGAGGATCACTGAACGATGGATGGAGAGGGAAAACCAGAGGAAGCAGAGACGTAGTAACGCATCGCGCGGAAATCCACGGAGTTCCGTGATCGGCGAACAGTAAGAGCAAGTACTACCAGAAAGGAGACAAAGCCATGACACGACTGTGCAATTTTCATCCCGGCCGCATGCCGGGCCGAATCCGAATCCGGTAACCGCAGTAGTCAAGGCGGGCACACGCTACCGCCACGCTTTCGATGTTCGCTTTGCGATGCCTTCGGTGTGCGACAGCGCGCTGGGGCTGATCGCACACAACTATAGGAGAGGATGATGTTCCGTCGAGCCACGACGCGCGTTCTACTGCTTCTCTGCGCGATGTATTTCATCACGTATATCGACCGGGTCAACGTCAGCACTGCCGCCAGCGCATTCGGCGCGGAATTGGGCTTGAACCACACCGAGGTCGGTTTTGTATTTTCCGCGTTCGCTTATCCGTACCTGATCTTTCAGATCATCGGCGGATGGGTGGGCGACCGTTTTGGGCCGCGCCGCACACTCGGCATCTGTGCGGTGATCTGGGCGGGCGCGACCGTGCTGACGGGTCTCGCAGGCGGCTTCGCGTCGATGATTTTCGCGCGCGTGCTGCTCGGTCTCGGCGAAGGCGCGACGTTCCCGACCGCGACGCGCGCCATGTCGAACTGGATGCGTTCCGATCAGCGCGGCTTCGCACAGGGCACTACGCATGCGGCATCGCGCATCGGCAATGCCGTCGCGCCGCCGCTGATCGTCTGGCTCATGGTCGCGACAAGCTGGCGCGGCGCATTTATCGTGACCGGTATCGTGAGCTTCCTGTGGGCGCTCGTGTGGATCTGGTACTTCCGCGACAATCCGCGCGACCATCCGCGTATCACGGACAGCGAATGCGCGACCCTCTCGGCGTATAGCGGTGCGAAGCAGCGCACGCCGGTGCCGTGGCGCCCGCTGCTTGGCCGCATGGCGCCCGTGACGGCCGTGTATTTCTGTTATGGCTGGGTGTTGTGGCTGTTTCTCGGCTGGATTCCGCAGTACTTCCTGCACAACTATCACATGGATCTCAAGAAGTCCGCGCTGTTCGCATCGAGTGTGTTCTTTGCCGGGGTGATCGGCGACTGGCTCGGCGGCTTGGTGACGGACCGCATCCTGCGCAAGAGCGGGAACATCCGCCTCGCGCGTAACGTGATGGTTGGCGTCTGCATGTTTTTGACGCTGCTGTCGCTCGCGCCGATCATGTTCGTGTCGAACATCTCGATCACGATGGCCGCGTTGTGTCTTGCCGGCGGCTTTTTCTTCAACGAGATGACGATCGGACCGATGTGGGCCGTGCCGATGGATATCGCGCCGAAGCATGCGGGTACCGCGAGCGGCATCATGAATACCGGGTCCGCGCTGGCGGCGATCATCAGCCCGGTGGTCGGCGGCTGGCTCATCGACCTGACCGGTAACTGGAATCTGCCGTTCATCGTATCGATGGCGCTGATGGCGCTCGGCATTCTGCTGTCTTTCACGATGCGCCCGGACCGTATGCTCGGTGCCGACGGCGTCGAACAGCCTGCCGGCGAAGTCCGCAAGTTCGTCTAAGGCCGGGCGCCCCCGCGCCAGCGTGCCGCTCGCAGCCCCGTGCGGCACGCGCCGGCGGCGGGCCGCCTGCCGCGACCACGATCGCGGCGGCCTCGACGGGCCGATTCGCCAATTCATATCCGAGGGAGACGACATGACAGAACCTTCGATTTCGATCGAACGCGAAGGCACGATCGCCACGGTTACGATCGACCGTGAAGCGAAGCTCAACGCAATGACCAAAGACTTGTGGCGCGCGCTCGGCGAACGCATGGACGAATTGTCGGCGGACGACGCGCTGCGTTGCATCGTGCTGCGCGGCGCCGGGGAAAAGGCGTTTTCGCCCGGCAACGATATCGGCGAATTCGCTACCGACCGCGCAAACGTCGAACAGGCGCGCGCCTACGGCGCGATCATGCATCGCACGCTCGAGTCGATCAAAGCGTGCAGGCATCCGATCGTTGCGATGATTCACGGCATTTGCGTCGGCGGCGGACTCGAAATCGCGGCGATGTGCGATTTGCGCATCTGCGGGACATCGAGCCGCTTCGGCGTGCCGATCAAGAACCTCGGTCTCGTGATGGCGCATGCGGAACTGGAAGGGCTCGTGCGTCTCGCGGGTCCCGCGGTTGCGCTGGAAATTCTGCTCGAAGGGCGTATCTTCGATGCTCAGGAAGCCTTGGCGAAGGGGCTCGTCACGCGTGTGGTGCCCGATGCGGACGTGACCTCGCACACCTACGAAACTGCGCAACGGATTGCCGATGGCGCGCCGCTCGTCGCGCGCTGGCACAAACAGTTCGTGCGGCGTGCGATGGACCCGGCGCCGTTGACGGCAGCCGAACGCGACGAAGGCTTCGCATGCTTCGGCACCGAGGACTTCCGCACCGGCTATCGCGCGTTTCTCGACAAGGTCAAACCGGATTTCAAGGGGCGTTGACATGACGAATACGACGAAGACGAACACGGCTCACGTTGCCGGTTCGGGTCCGCTTGCCGGTATGCGTGTGATCGAACTCGCGCACATCATGTCGGGACCGATCTGCGGCATGATGCTCGCGGATATGGGCGCGGATGTGATCAAGGTCGAGAAGATTCCGGGTGGCGACGATTGCCGGCGTTTTGCGCCGATCATCGAGGGCGGCGAATCGGCGTCGTTCATGATAGTGAATCGCAACAAGCGCGGCATTGCGTTGAACCTGAAGACCGAAGGCGGCAAGGAAGTGCTGCGCAAGATGCTGGCGAGCGCCGACGTCGTGACAGAGAACTATCGCGGCGGCACGATGGAAAAACTCGGCATGGGTTACGAGACGCTGAAGCTCGCGAATCCGGGCCTGATTTACTGTGCGATTTCAGGTTTCGGGCGCAGCGGCCCGTATGCGGAAAAAGGCGGCTTCGATCTGATCGCGCAAGGCATGAGTGGCCTGATGAGCATGACGGGCGAACCGGGACAGGCTCCGATCAAAGCCGGTTCACCGGTTACCGATATCAATGCGGGCATTCTGGCCGCGCTCGGCATCAGCGCGGCTTATGCGAACAAGCAGCGCACGGGTCTCGGCCAGATGGTGGACACGTCGCTGTTCGAAGCTGGACTGCAGCAGATGTACTGGGCGTTCGCAAATTACTTCGCGGATGGCACCGTGCTGCCGAAGGCCGGCTCGGCCAATCCGACGAGCGCGCCGTATCAGGCGTTTCGCACGCGCGATGGCTGGATCAATATCGGCGCGGCGAACCAGAGCAACTATGAGCGGCTCATCGGTGTACTGAAAATCCCAAATCTTGAGCGCGACGAACGCTTCACGACGAATGCGGGGCGTTTGAAGCATCGCGAAGCGCTGGTCGAGATTCTGACTGCGCGTCTCGTCGAGCGGACCACGGCTGACTGGCTCGCCGCGTTCGACGCAATCGGCCTGCCCTCGGGGCCGGTGCTCGAAGTACCGGAGGCGGTTGCGCACGAGCAGGCGCTCGCACGCGGCATGATCGTCGAGACGCAGCATCCGGTCGCCGGAAAAACGCGCGGCATTGGCTTGCCGATTCACTTTTCCGACGGCTGCACGCGCGAATCGCTTCCGGCACCGCTATTTGGCCAGCATACGGCCGAGGTGCTGCGCGAATACGGCTTCGACGATGCGCGCATTCGTGCGTTGAAAAGCGAAGGCGCTGTGATCGAAATGGAAGTTGCCGCATAAAAACAGGGGCTAATGCGGCATCGGCGTGCCGCATAACGGGGACCTGAAACGGTAGCCATCCGATGCTGGCCGTCGGCGCGCGCGGCCTAAAGTTTTGTAAGCCGCGTGCCGATGACCAATAAGAAGTGCCGCGAAGGAGACTTAAATATTTGCGGCGTCCGTCTGCCTACGCCGGATAATCATGAAAAAAAACCTTTCGATTCGATCCTGTCTGACCTTGATGGTGGTTGCGTTCGCAATTACGTTGGTGATTGGTGCGGCCATCGGTCTTTTCGCACTGCGCTCGGAAAACCAGGCGCTGCAACAAACGTACACCGTCGATACACCGGCCATTGCTAACCTGGAAAACAGCGCCGGCCAACTATTGCGGCTGCGCCTTGCGCTTGCCACCTATGCATCGCTGACCGACCTTCACGATGCAAAGGGCGCGGAGGCGGTGCTCAAGCGCTCGGACAACTATCTCGAGATTTCGAATGACAAGCTGAAGAAATTCCTCGGTGCCGCCGTCGATAGCGACGAAGCGCGCAATCGGATTCAGCTGATGCAGACCGCACGCGATACGTTGCTGAAGGAAGGCGTCGAGCCTGGTCTCGCCGCGTTGCGTGCGGGCGATCGCGACGCATTCCTGCAGATTCAGGCGTACAAGCTCCCGAAGCTCTATAGCGCGTTCGAAAAGGCCATGCTGTCGGTCGAAAAAGTGCAACTCGACCAGGGCGAGGATCGTTACCGCAAGGCGCAGGATCAGTTCCAGCTCGTGATGACGCTCGTCGCGCTCGGGCTGGCGGCAGCGCTTGCGCTGGGGTGGCTCATGCGCCTCGTGCTGCTGAGGGCAATCGTTAAACCCGCCGATGCGGCGGTCGCGCACTTCGAGCGGATTTCGGCGGGCGATCTGGGCGGCAATATCGTCGTCGAGAGTACGAACGAGATGGGCGTTTTGACAGCCGCTTTAAAGCGTATGCAGGAGTCGCTGATCTCGACAGTCGGCGATGTGCGCAGCGGCGTACAATCGATTCACACTGGCGTGAGCGAAATTGCAGCGGGCAATTCGAATTTGTCGCAGCGCACCGAACAGCAGGCCGCTTCGCTCGAAGAGACCGTTGCGAGCATCGAGGAACTCGCCGCGACGCTCAAGCAGACGGCCGACAACGCAAAGGTCGCGAGCTCGCTTGCGACGGGGGCATCGTCGCTGGCGAGCCAGGGCGGCGACCTCACGCGCGATGTGGTCGGCGCGATGGAAAACATCGTCAGCGACTCGCACAAGATCGGCGACATCGTCGGCGTGATCGAAGGCATTGCATTCCAGACGAATATTCTCGCGCTCAACGCGGCCGTCGAAGCGGCGCGGGCCGGTGAGAATGGCCGTGGTTTTGCGGTCGTTGCGAGCGAAGTGCGGTCGCTTGCACAGCGTAGCGCTTCGGCAGCGAAGGAAATCAAGGATCTGATCGGCGAATCGACGGGACGTATCGAATCGGGCGCCACGTTAGTGACGCGCTCGGGCGATACGATGCGCGAGATTCTCGAATCGATCACGCGCGTGAGCGCCATCATGAGCGAGATCGAAACCGCATCGTCGGAGCAAAGCGCGGGCATTGGGCAGATCAATATCGCGATCGCGCAGATGGATCAGGTTACGCAGCAGAATGCGGCTCTGGTTGAAGAGGCCGCGGCTGCTGCGGGCGCGCTCGAAGATCAGGCGAACCGGTTGAATGCGGCGGTGGCGATATTCGAGCTGGGCGGGGCGACGGCGGGCGCGGTACGTCGCTAACCTTACTCGCGCGCCGGCTTCTTGCGGGCGCGCGAGCATCCGGATCGGCGCAAGGCAGCAAAATCGCTGCCGTTGCGCCACGCGTCGCGTCGCGATGCTACTCGTCATCGGACGCAGTCGTCTTGAACGAAAACTCGACTTCGCCCACATAAGGCTCGGCGTTCTTTTCGCACTTGTACGCGCGTCCCGCCGCGATCACAGCCTGATTGAACACGGAGGTCGGCGGCGTGACCCGCACGATCTTCACGTCGCCGACAGTACCATCCGTGTTGATTGCTAGATGCGCGATCACATCGGCGGAAATGCCTTCCTGAAGCGCCTTCCGCGGGATTTGCGGCTGCACCGACTGGCAATGGCCGCGTCCATCGACGACGCCATGCAGGGCCGGCGCGGGGGCCGGCGCCGCCGGCGCGGCGGCGGCAGTCGGTGTGGACGGAGCCGACGTCGCAGGCGCCGTCGCGAGCGCAGGTGCGTTCTGCGTGGGGTTGGCGGTTGCCGGAATCATCGCCTCCTTCGGTGCCGGCGCGGGCTTGGCGGGCGGCGGCTTGGGCGTCGGTAACGGCTTCGGCTGCACGGTCTTCGGCACGGGCTTGCGCGGTTCAGGAGGAGCGGGCGGCGGCTCCAGCTTCTTGACTTCGGGCGGAGGCGGCGGCGCGATCTGTACGCGCATTTCCTTCGGCGGCGGCGGAGGTTCCTGCTGGAACTTCACGTGCGACAGACCCGTGACAAGCAGCACTTCGACGAGCAGTGCAACGCCGACAGCGGTTTTCATCGAGAGACCGTGATGACGCGCGGGCGCGGACGATGCCCAGAGTGCGCCGTTCAAAGGCCGTTGCGGATCGTTCATATCGAGGGCCGGCGCGTTCATGTCGTCGGATTCGTTGCCAATGCAACCGAACTGATGCCCGCCGCGCGCACCAGGTCCATCACCTTGACGATGTTCTTGTAGCTCGTGCCTTCATCGCCCGCGATTGCGACGTCGACCTTCTTCGCGTCGTGCACAAGCCCTTGCAAATGCGCCGTGAGCTCTTCGGGCGTGATTTCCTTTGCATCGAGATAAAGCTGATCGGTCTTCGTGACGCCGATCGATACCTTTACCGTTTGCTGCAATTGCTCGGCCGTACTCGATTGCGGCAGATCGAGCTTGATGCCCGCGCCCTGGATCATCCTCAGCGTCGCGAGCATGAAGAACACGAGCAGGAACATCATGATGTCGATCATCGGAATGATCTCGATGCGGGCCTTCTCTTCGCCGCCGAGATAGTGACTGCGATGGTTACGCATGATTCTGTCCTCCGGCGTCGGTCAGGCGGCGAAGCGCGAGACCAGCAACGACTTGATCAGGTCGAACTGATTGACCGTCATGCGGATGCGCTTGTTGAAGTAGTTGAGGAAGACCACGCAGATAATCGCGATCGTCAGCCCGCAGGCCGTCGCAGTGAGGGCGTGGCCAATGCCGCCCGTTACGCCGTTCGGGTTCGCCGTGCCGCTCGTGCCGAGCACGTTGAACGATTCGACCATGCCGACGATCGTGCCGAGCAGGCCGAGCAGCGGCCCGAGCGTGACAGCGGTGTCGAGAATCCACAGATTGCGGTCGAGGCGCGGTAGCTGGAACATGATCGTCTCTTCGATCTCGCGTTCGACCAGCGCTTCGCTTTTACCCTTCGCTTTCATCGCCGATCTGACGAGTTCGGCCTGTACGGTCCGGCTGTAGTGATCTGCAACCTTGGCAGCATCGTCAAGATTGCTCGCATCGACGAGCTTCAGGTCGTGTTCGAGCGTGTGGCCGGCGCGCACCGCCCGCGAAAAGAACACGAAGCGTTCGATGATGATGGCAATGCCAATCAGAAAGATGAAGGCGAGCAGGGGGATCAGACCCATCGACTGGATCGAGTAGGTGATAAGCGTGTTCAGCACTGCGGACTCCTGTTGGAACAAATCGGCCGTTGCATGACGGCGGGGTTTCTCGTTGTCGGTTCCCTTTTGGGTGGCCGGCTCAAAAGCGTCGCGAGCAATGCAAGGGGCGTACCAGCGAAGCGCGGCGGCGATGGGCCGGGACGTGCGAAGCGGACTTGCGTCACCGTCGGAAGCACGTAGCCACGGGCCTTGGCGAACGATGGAATGCGGAAAGCATCGCTTTAAAGCACGCTCTTGCAAGCGCAAATGGCAGATCGAAGCGAGGTCATGAATCGGGGCGTAAATAGAGTTTAGTGAGTTGGCGTACGTGATTTAAGCCATTCACGGTACTGACTTGGTGCCAACGTATAAAACTGCAGTTGCATGGTGCAAACCAGTTATTGAAGTAGACAAGTTTCTTACAAATATTTTAATAAGAAAGCTTGCTAAAATAATGATAATAATCCGTGGAGACCTTGCTGCGTATGGCTAAACAACGAAATGTGACAATACGTTTACAAGTTTTTCTTTCGGTATATTTCTGCTCTCTTTCGGTGAATTAATGCGTATTCGATTATCCGGGAATGAATGCACCGCTTTGAATTAACTCGCATTTGTCAGGTGCGGATAACGCACCATTGCGTGAAATAGACTAAACGCTCTAACACCCGATTTTCTCATCACCTTTATCGCGTCTTGTGTTAAACGCGCGAGCGTGAGTCGGCGCTTTATCGACCACGCTGCGAATCGCTTACGAAAGCGCGATCAATCAATCACTTGCGTGCAAATCAATAGTTCGCGACGAGGTCGTTGCGCGTGCAACCACTTTCACTTGGCATGCGTCCTGCTTCCGCTGCGCTCGCTTTAAAAGCCAGGGCGCGCCCGACACGATCGGCAAGGCGTTCTGGACGGGACGTGCGAGACCAGGGATCAGTACCGGCGGCGACGAACTCGCTGACCACATCGGACATCGCACGGCCGCGCAGCGCGCGACTCGCGCGCTGCGCGGATCGTTCAATGAAGGTCGCCTCTACGATAAGCAGGAGAGCAAGTGAAAAAGAAGAAACTGGTCTCGGCGATGACGAGAATCATAGGTGCCGAGCTCATGTTGTCCGCGGTGTGCATTCCGGCAGCGTATGCGCAAAGCCAGCCGGATACCGCGTCCGCTCCCGCAGCAGCGGCAAGCGGCACACCGGCCGCGACGGCGCCGGTCAGCAAACTGGAAAAGGTGGAAGTAACCGGCTCGCTGATCCGCACGTCCGACAAGGTCGGGAATATCGAAGTCCAAACCATCACGCCCAAGGAAATAGAGCAAAGCGGCTATACGACGGTGGCTGATTTCTTGCGCGGTATGGCAGCGAACTCGGCGAGCAGCTGGTCGCAATCGACGATGAACAGCACCGCGCCCGGCGGCGCTGGCATCGCGTTGCGGGGTTTGAGCGAGAAATATACGCTCGTCCTCGTCGACGGTCAGCGCGTTGCGAACTACGCGGTGCCGGTGAACTTCACCGATACGTTCTTCGACGTCAATGCGATTCCGCTCAACATTGTCGACCATATCGAAGTGGTGAAGACAGGCGCGGTGTCCGAGTATGGCTCGGACGCGATCGCCGGCGTCGTAAACATCATCACGAAGAAGAATTTCCAGGGGCTCGAGATTAGCGGCCAAGCCGGCAAGACGCAGCATCCGGGCGACGGTCAGGGGCAGCTCAGCGTGCTCGGCGGCTTCGGCGATCTGAACTCGGACCGCTACAACATCACGGCGGCCGCGAGCTGGTATCGCGATTCCGGTTCGACGCTCGGCGATCGTTCGATGACCGCAAATCAGGATTTCTCGCAGTTTCCGGGTGGCCACGCAGGTCCGCTCGGTCCTAACCAGCAGTCGAACTGGCAACTCGCCGACGGTAGCACCGTCCCGATCAATCCGTGTCCGCCGGGCACGAACTCCAACGGCGATGTGTGCGTGCACAACCCGGCGTCGCAGACCTCGCTGATTCCGGCGACGACGCGCTGGAACGCGAAAGTGCACGGTGCGTTCAAGGTCGACGACAACACGCAGGCGTATGGCGACCTGTGGTTCAGCCGCGACGAGACGATCCAGCTGCAAGGCCCGGCCGCGATCAGCAGCCTGTCGAACGTGTTCAATCCGGCAACGGGCTCGGTGTCGCCGCTCGATCGAACGGTCGCGGCGACCAATCCGTTCAACCCGTTTGGCGTGCCGACCGCGATCAACTATACGTTCCCGGACCATACGATCGTGGCCGACACCGTATCGACGTTCTGGAAGGCATCGACCGGCGTGAAAGGCTCGTTCACGACGCCGAAGGTCGGCGACTGGGACTGGCAGGTCGACTATGGACATTCGCAGAGCACGGTCGATACGAGTTACGCGAATGAACTCAATGTGGCCGGCGTGCAGAACATCCTCGCCAATGGGATCTTCAATTTCGCGAATCCGGCCGCAACGCCAAACGGCACGGCGGGGCTCTTCTCGCAGGACGACCAGCAGGCGATCTCGAAGCTCGACGACGTTACCGCGAAGATGTCGACGGGCAACCTGTTCACGCTGCCTACCGGCAATATCGGACTTGGCCTCGGCACCGAATTCCGCCACGAAAGCTCGGTAATCAATCCGCGCACACTGTCTTCGCAAGGCATCGTGACGCCGGCGCAGGTGCAGACTGTCGACGGTTCACGCAATGTCGCGGCTGTCTACTACCAGGTCGAAATTCCGATTTTGCACAACCTGACGTTTACGCAGTCGGGCCGCTATGACCACTATAGCGATTTCGGCGGTGCGTTCTCGCCGAACTTCGCGTTGCGCTTCCAGCCCGTCCAGGCGTTTACGACATACGCGTCATATAGCCGCGGCTTCCGTGCGCCGACGCTGGTCGAGAACTCACAGGCAGCCTATCTCGCTCACCAGAACCTCAGCGATCCGAACGACCCGAGCGGAACGCCGACGACGCACTTCACAACCGAGCGAATCAACGGCAACCCCGATCTGCAGCCCGAGCGCACGAAGAACTACAACATCGGCTTCGAACTGTCACCGGACCGGTCGACCGATATCGGCGCGGCGTTCTACAAGATTCACATCGACGGCGTGATCGGCACGAACGATCCGAACGCGATATTGCAGGCGAACGATCCGTCAGTGGTGGTCCGCAATCCGGACGGGACGATCAGCTTCATCAACCAGCAATACGTGAACCTCGGTTCGCTCGATACCGACGGCTTCGATTTCAACTTCCGCAAGTCGCTCGGCACGAAGTACGGCACGTTCACGCTCGCGGGCGATTGGGCATACGTGTGGCACTTCAAGCTCAATTCGCCGGGCCAGCCGACACAGGATTTCGCCGGCAACAACTTTGCGTTCCTGCAGCCGTTCGGCGCGAGCAACCCGCGCTGGAAGGGTAATACGAGTCTGAGCTGGGACTACCGGAAGTTTACGACCACGCTTACGTGGCAGTACACGGGCCCGTATACGAACGCGGTGGCCGAGGAGTTCGGCGATGGCGGCACGCTGTCGGTCGCGTCGTATAGCCAGTTCAACCTGCTGGCGACCTACACGGGCTTCAAGCACTGGACGATCTACGGCGGCATCACGAACCTGTTCGACCGCTCGCCGCCGTTCGACGTCGAATGGCAGTCGTATCCGGACATTACCGGTTACGACCAGTCGCTGTATACCGATATGGGCCGGACTTTCCAGATTGGTGCGACGTATCGCTTCTGAACATAGCGTTTCGAATCGCCGGCATGCAGTGCGCCGGTGGCAGTGCCGCTGTGATGTAGATGGTGATGTGGTCTCCTCTCGTTCCTTCTGCTTGTGCTTCGGATGAAGGGGCTTGGCGGCGGTGCTGCGCGCACCGCCGGTTTTTTTGTTCGATGTGACCGGATCGACGTGGGCGCGCAGCATGGTCCGTTTGTGGAGTTCCCGTTGAAATCGCCAAAGAATCTGCAGCTATTGCTTGCGACGGCGCTCGGCGCCCTCGTCGTTTCGTTCGCCGGCCGTGCGCCGGCTGCCACGGTTCCCGCCGGCGTGACGCTCGCGGCGCAGCAGGAAATGACGCGCGATGCGCAGTCGGAGGTCGAGTCGCTCGATCCCGCGCATATCGAGACCGTCATTGCCAATACGATCGGTTGCGATCTGTTCGAAGGTTTGACGCGCGTCGACGCGGCGGGCAATGTCGTGCCCGGCGTCGCGCAATCGTGGACGCGCACCGCGCCCGATACCTGGGTCTTCAAACTGCGTCACGATGCACGCTGGAGCAACGGCCAGCCTGTCACGGCGGCCGACTTTATCTATGGGTGGCAGCGCAATGCCGATCCGAAGACCGGCTCGAAATACACGATCCTCGTTGAGTTCGTGAAGAACGCGAAGGCGATTGTGGCAGGCAAGGCCGCGCCGTCCACGCTCGGCGTGCGCGCGCCCGACCCGTATACGCTCGAAGTGAAGACCGAAACGCCCGTGTCGTTCTTTCCCGATGTGGTGGCGAAGTCGAACATGGTGCCCGTCAATCGCGATGTCGTAGCGAAATTCGGCGATGCCTGGACGCGCCCCGGCAATATGGTGAGCAATGGCGCGTATGTGCTTTCGGACTGGCAGCCGAACAACCATATCGTGCTGGTCAAGAACGACAGGTATTGGGACGCGCGCAACGTGCAGATCACCAAGGTGACTTACCTGCCGATCGAAAGCGACGAAACCTCGCTGCGAATGTATCAGGCGGGGCAGTTCGACTTTACGTACTCGATTCCGTCGGGCGTTTATGCTCAGCTCAGCAAGCAGTTCGGCAGCGAACTGAAGCCCGGACTCGCGCTCGGCACTTATTACTACAATCTGAACAACAAGGACCCGGCATTGCGCGACAAGCGGGTGCGGCAGGCCTTGTCGATGGTGATCGACCGCGAGTTGCTGACCTCGAAGCTCATACAGTCGGGAGAACTGCCCGCGTACGGTCTTGTCGTGAAGGGTACGAAGGGCGCCGAACCGTTCAAGCCCGACTGGGCGTCCTGGCCGATGCAAAAGCGCGTTGACTATGCACGCGGCCTGATGAAGGACGCGGGCTACGGCGACGCAAAACCGCTGACGCTTACGCTCACGTACAACACGAACGATCGCCACAAGAAGATTGCGCTGTTCGTTTCGTCCGAATGGCGCACGAAACTCGGCGTCAACGTGAAGCTGGAAAACGTCGAATACAAGGTTCTGCTCAAGATGCGCCATGACGGCAAGACGCAGGTTGCCCGCAATGGCTGGTTCCTCGACTACAACGATGCGATATCGTTCCTCGACCTCGTTCGTTGCAATAGTCCGCAGAACGATGAGAATTACTGCAATCCCCAGGTGGATGCGCTGATCGAGCAAGGCAACGAGCAGATCGACGATGCGAAACGCACCGCGCTCCTCACCCAGGCTCACGCGCTTGCGATGAGCGACTATCCGGTCATTCCGCTGTACCAGTACACGACGAACCGGCTGGTCAAGTCTTATGTGGGCGGCTATACGTCGACGAACTACATCGACCAGCGCGTGACGCAGGACATGTACATCGTCAAACACTAGACGACGAGGTGCACTGATGCTCGTTTATACGCTGCGCCGTACCCTTTGGGCGATCCCGACCATTCTGGCCGTGATTACCGTCTGCTATCTGCTGCTCCATCTGACGCCGGGCGGCCCGTTCGACGCCGAACGCAAGCTGTCCGCGGCCGTGATGCAAAACCTGAACGCGAAGTATCACCTCGACGAGCCGCTATGGCGCCAGTATGTGCGTTATCTTTGCGGGCTCCTGCACGGCGACCTCGGGCCATCGTTCCGTTACAGCGACTGGAGCGTCAATGATCTCGTCCGCAAGGCGCTGCCCGTGAGTCTCGGCATCGGCGGCATCTCGGTGCCGATCGCACTCGTGCTCGGCGTCGGTTTCGGCACGCTGGCCGCAGTGCGGCGCGACAGCGCGGTCGATCATGGCGTGATGATGCTCGGCAATATCGGCAACGTCGTGCCCTCGTTCGTGCTGGGGCCGGTGCTCATCTGGGTGTTCGCGATTCTGTTGCATACCGCGAGTGGACGAGGATGGCTGCCGGCCGGCGGTTGGGGCGACGGCGCGTGGCCATACCGCGTGCTGCCCGTCGCGCTGCTCACGCTGATCAACGTAGCGACAATCGCGCGTGTGATGCGCGGCAGCATGATCGAAGTGCTCAGCGGCAACTTCATTCGCACCGCGCGTGCGAAAGGTTTGCCGACCCGGACGATCGTGTTGCGGCATGCGATGAAGCCCGCACTGATGCCGGTCGTGTCGCTGATGGGCTCGGTATGCATCTCATCGATCACTGCCGCGATCGTCACCGAATCGGTGTTCGCTTTGCCGGGGCTCGGCCAACTCGTCGTGAACGGCGCAATCAATCGCGACTACACGCTCGTGCTCGGCCTCGTCGTGTTGACGACGGTTGCAGCCGTCCTGTTCAATCTGCTTGTCGACCTTGCGTATGCATGGCTCGACCCGCGTATCCGGTACTAACCTCATGAGCCGCTCATCCTTCGTTAGCGGTGTGGCTGCGTCGTCGCCATCATCGTCTTCCGCGCAGCCGCGCTCGCGCAGCCCACTCGCAACGGCATGCGCGCGTTTCATGCGCAATCGCGCTGCTGTCGTTGCGCTTGCAACGTTGCTGGTGGTCGTGCTTGCGTGCTTCGTCGGTCCGCTGCTGCTGCCCAATAATGCGATCGACAACGACTGGTCGGCGATCAGCCTGCCGCCCACGTTGCAGGGCATGCACTGGTTCGGTACCGACGAAGTCGGCCGCGACCTGCTCGTGCGCACGCTCGAAGGCGGCCGCGTGTCGCTCGAGGTCGGCCTGCTCGGCACGTTCGTATCGGGATTCATCGGCGTGGCGTACGGCGCGATTGCCGGTTACGCCGGCGGCCGGACCGATTCGGCGATGATGCGTGTCGTCGACATGATGTATGCCATTCCGTACATGCTGATCGCGATCCTGATGATGACGCTGTTCGGACGTTCGTTTTACCTTGTGGTGCTGACGATCAGCGCGTTTTCGTGGCTCGATATGGCGCGTGTGGTACGCGGCCAGACACTGACGTTGCGCACGCGCGAATTCGTCGACGCGGCGCGCGCGACCGGCGTCAAGCCGCTCGCTATCATCGCGCGGCACATCGTGCCGAACCTGATCGGCGTGGTCGTCGTCTATGCGAGCATAACGGTGCCGGGCATCGTGCTGACCGAGTCGGTGCTGTCGTTTCTCGGTCTTGGCGTGCAGGAACCGATGACGAGCTGGGGCGTGCTCGTCGAAGACGGCGCGCAGAAACTCGAAGCGATGCCCTGGCTGCTGCTATGCCCGGCAACGATGCTGTGTGTGACGCTCTATTGCGTGAGCTTTGTCGGTGACGGATTGCGCGACGCGTTCGATCCGAAGGAGCGTTGACATGGCGTTGCTGGAAGTGAGGAACCTTGGCGTGCGCTTTGGGCGTCACGACGGCGCGCCGGTCGATGCGGTGCAGGATGTGTCGTTTTCGCTGGAAAGCGGCCGCACGCTCGGCATCGTCGGCGAATCGGGGTCGGGCAAGAGCCAGACGGTGATGGCACTGCTTGGCCTGATCGCGTCGAACGGCGCGGTATCGGGTGAGGCGTCGTTTCGCGGGCAGAACCTGTTGAACCTGAATGCGCGTGATCTGAACCGCATTCGCGGCGATCGCATCGCGATGATTTTCCAGGACCCGATGACGTCGCTCAATCCGTTTCTGACCGTCGAGCGGCAGATGACCGAGGCATTGCAACTGCATCGGCAGATGTCGCGACGCAAGGCGCGCGGTCTTGCAATCGAAGCGCTCGAGCGCGTACGCATTCCCGATGCGGCACGCCGCATCGGCATGTATCCGCACGAGTTCTCCGGCGGAATGCGCCAGCGCGTGATGATCGCGATGGCGTTGCTGTGCGAGCCCGATATTCTGATTGCCGATGAGCCGACCACGGCGCTCGACGTGACCGTGCAGGCGCAGATTATCGAATTGCTGCGCGAGCTCAATCGGGAGCGCGGCACCGCGATTGTCCTGATCACGCACGACATGGGCGTGGTGGCGGGCCTTTGCGACGACGTCATGGTGATGTATGCGGGCCGCACCGTCGAGCACGCGAGCGCGCGCGCATTGTTCGAGCGTCCGAGTCATCCGTACACGGTGGGACTGCTCGACGCATTGCCGCGTTTGACCGATGAAGGCGACGCCCCGCTGCGCACGATTCCCGGCAACCCGCCGCTGCCGGGCCTGGCCGGCGTCGGCTGTGCGTTTGCGCCGCGCTGTCCACATGCGGGCGAGGTGTGCCGCACCGAACGACCGGAATTGGTGACGTTCGAACGCGGATGGCGCGCGTGCCACAGAACGGTCGCTGAAATCGAGGGCTTACGGATGGGAGTGCAGGCATGATGCGTCGTCATCAGGCGGAGTTCGAAGATAGCGACGTACCGTTGCTGTCCGTCGAAGATCTGACGGTCCATTTCAGTGTCGCGCGAGCGGGCCGCCGCGCGCTGCCGTGGTCGAAGCGGGAGACAGTGCACGCGGTGGAACGCGTGACGTTCGACGTCAGGCGCGGCGAGACGGTCGGCCTCGTCGGCGAATCGGGCTGCGGGAAATCGACGCTCGCGCGCGCGCTGATCGGCCTCGTGCCGGTCACGGGCGGCAGCGTTCGCTGGCGCGGCGAGGAGACCGTATTCGGCGCGCGGCGCGAGATCGCCCCGTTGCGGCGCGAGGTGCAGATGATCTTCCAGGATCCGCTCGCATCGCTCGACCCGCGCATGACGATCGAACAGATCGTCGCTGAACCGCTGAAAACGCAGCGTCCCGATATCGGCCGCGCCGAATTGCGCGCGCGCGTGCAGGCGATGCTCGAACGCGTCGGCCTCAACGCGTACCATTTGCAGCGCTATCCGCATGAGTTTTCGGGTGGGCAATGCCAACGGGTTGGTATTGCGCGGGCACTGATCGGCGAGCCGCGGCTCGTGATTTGCGACGAGCCGGTATCGGCGCTGGACGTGTCGATCCAGGCGCAGATCGTCAATCTGCTGCGCGATCTGCAGCGGGAGCTTTCGCTATCGTTATTGTTCGTTGCGCACGATCTCGCGGTGGTCAAGGCGATCAGCCATCGCGTGCTCGTGATGTACCTCGGGCGCGTGATGGAGTTCAGTACGAAAGAGTCGGTTTACGGCGCGCCGATGCACCCTTACACCCGCGCGCTGTTATCCGCGGTGCCGACGCCGGACCCCGCTGTCGAACGGGCACGCGGCCAGGCGCTGCTGCGTGGCGAAATTCCGTCTCCGCTCGATCCGCCATCCGGTTGCGTGTTTCGCACGCGCTGTCCGCGGTCGACCGATGCGTGTGCCAGGGAAGTGCCCGCTGCGCGTGCGTGGCCACCCCGCCCTGGCAAAGTTGCCTGCATTCGCGTGGACGAGGCCTAGCTTCGCATCGTTGCACGCCATATTGCGCCGATTTCGCTTGTCGGTGCCGTAAAGGAATATCCGCGTAGCAAGCCTGTTATCGCTTATGAATTTCCTGGCAGCAACGTCCGCCTGATTCTGCGCGAGGAACGATCAATGGCCTACCCCGGATATCAGTACGTTCGCGACGACTCGCCTCGCGAACGGCCCACGGCCGGCATTGCGCGCGTGAAGCCATTCGATGCACCCGCGTTCGAGAAGGCCGTGACGGCGTTGCTGACGGCAGCGGGCGTCGACATGGAAAGCGAACACGTGCGCATGTCCGCGCAGACCGTGCGCACGCTGTGGCAGCAGCGTTTGCTCGATGGCTACGATGTCGAGCCTGTCGATGCATTCGGCGCCGGTTTTGCCGATGCGCGCCGCGATGTCGTGATCATGCGCAGCATTACCGTGCATGGCATGTGTCCGCATCATCTGCTGCCGTTTCGCGGCGTTGCGCATATCGCGTATCTGCCGGGCGGGCGCCTTTATGGCTTTGGCGGCCTGACGCGGCTCGTCGATGCGGTGTGTCACCGGCTCGTCTACCAGGAGTGGGCAACCGATGCGATTGCAAATGCGCTGGTCACGCATGGCCATGCGCGCGGCGCGGCCTGTGTCATCGAAGCTGAACAGCTGTGTCAATTAATCGGCGAAGTGCGGCGCGGGGAGGAGCGGGTCGTGACGCAGTCGTTTGCAGGCGAATTTGCTAGCGATAGCGCTGCGCGCGCTGAATTTCTGCGGACGATCGGCGCACCCGGGGCGTAGCGTGCCTGCCTGGTCGCGCGGCATCGCCGTGCTCGACCCTTGAAAAACAGCCGAGAGGCCCTGCATGTGCGAACCCATTTATCTGGAGCCATGCCATGGGAAGCCGTCCCCGTTTTATCGACGATCTGTCGGGCGCGCCCGAGGCCGGGCTTGAACCGGCCATCCATCGATCAGCCGGCCCCGAGCCGGCCTCGACGATTCTTTCCGCCTCGTTGGACGATGCGTTACTCGACGCCTACTCGCGCACGGTGATCGGCGCGCTCGACCGCGTGCGCCCGGCCGTGGTATTTATCGCCGTCGACCGGCGTCTGCCCGATGGCCGCACGGCGCGCGCCGGCACCGGCTCGGGTTTTCTGTTTACGCCGGACGGCTATCTGCTCACGAACAGCCACGTCGTGCACGGCGCGGCGCGTATTCACGTGACGCTAGCCGATGGGTCGCAGTTCGACGCCGATCTCGTCGGCGACGATCCGCACACCGATCTCGCGGTGCTGCGCATCGGCTCGGCCGAACCGTTGCCGCACGTCGAACTTGGCGATTCCGGCAAGCTGCGCGTGGGTCAGATTGCGATTGCCGTCGGTAATCCGCTTGGGCTCGAGCAGACTGTCACGACTGGCGTGGTCTCCGCGCTCGGCCGCTCTTTGCGTGCGAATTCGGGGCGGATGATTTACGACGTGATTCAAACCGACGCCGCATTAAATCCCGGCAATTCAGGTGGTCCGCTGATCAATTCGGCGGGGCAGGTGATCGGCGTGAACACCGCGATCATTCCAGGCGCGCAGGCGATTTGCTTTTCGACCGCGATCGATACCGCGAAGTGGGTAATCATGCAGATCTTCGCGCACGGCCGCGTGCGACGCGCTTATATCGGCGTGGCCGGCACGACGGTCGCGCTGCCGCGCCGCATGCAGCGCTATTTCGGTTTGACGTCCGACAGCGCGGTGCATGTGATGGAAGTCGTCAAGAGCAGCCCCGCCGCGTTGGCGGGCCTTCGGACCGATGACAGGATCGTGTCGATCGATGCGTTGCCCGTGGATGGGGTCGACACGCTGCAGCGAGTACTCGACGCCTCGCGGATCGACCGCGCGGTAAGCATGACGGTATTGCGCGGCGCACAGCGGCTCGAGCTGACCGTGACGCCGGTCGAGCAAACGGGCTGACGCATTGCGGTGCGGATGGAGGGGCCATCACAGTGCCGCTTCGCGGTCGAGCAGCGTATCGAGGCGGCCCGATGCGTCGAGCGCCTGCAAATCGTCGTAGCCGCCGACGTGATACGCGCCGATATAGATCTGAGGCACCGTGCGGTGCACGTCGCGTTGCCATAACGCAACCGTCGACCCGTGCGTGCCGGCTACGCTGATTTCGTGAAGGCGCACGCCTTTGCGTTTCAAAAGTGCTTTGGCCGCCGTGCAGTATTCGCAGTCTGGCCGCGTGTAAATCGTGATCGAGTTCATGGCGTTCATCATCCGGTCGAGCAAGCGCGCGTTCCCGCGAGTGAGTGGATGCCGTCACGTGGGTGACGGCTTGACTTCACTTTAGGCGCGCGCTGTATTCGCGTGAACCGCGTAACGGCTCATTTGCATGCTCGATCGGATCAATGCGCTCGGCCGCGTCGTATCGGCGCCGCGATCATGACCCGCCATCACGACTCGGCGCTGTCCATCTGCGCTTCATCGTCCTGTTTCGCCTGCGCATTGCCGCCCGATGTGCGCCAACGTGCAGGCGTAATGCCCGTGTGTCGCTTGAAGATACGCTGGAATGCGGCGTCCGATTGATAGCCGACTGTCTCGCCGATTTCCGCCACGGGCCGGGTCGTCTGCATCAGCAGACGTCCCGCGACCGTCATGCGGACTTCGGTCAGCACGTCGGTTGCCGAGCGGCCGATCGCTTCCTGGAACTGCCGCACGAAAGTCGCGCGCGACATATTGCAGAGCGCGGCGAACTGATCGAGCGTCCACGGTTCGCCAGGTTTGTCAAACATCGCGATAATCGCCGGCTGCAGGCGCGGCCGGCCTGCGAGCGCGAGCAGTCCGTGCGGCGGCGCCGATGCTTCGGTGGCGAAACGCAGTGTGAGGCCGAATAGCGCGGCCGACAGATGGTTGACGAGCGTCTCGCTGCCCGGGCCTTGGTCCGTGGCTTCTTCGCGCATGAGCTCGATGAGCCTTGTTAGTCGCGTGCCGGCGGTGGGTGACGCTCCGCCCGGATTCGCATCGCCTTGCGCGCCTGCATGTTGCGGTGTGCTATGGACGATGAGCCGTCCAGGCAAATGATCGCGCAGCAGACGGTCCGGCACTGCGCCGACCAGAAAACGTCCGCATAGCAGATCCGCGGTCACGTCCGGGTCTCCGCTCTCGACGATCAGCAGCGATTCGTTTCGTCTTTCGATGGCCGGCTTCGGCGATTTGCCGCTGCCGTCATGAATGCGATGCGCGCTGCCCGTGGGAAACAGCACGATATCGCCGGCGCTGATGCGCTCGGGCGGCCCATTGCCGTCCTCGACGATTGCCGTGCCTGAAAGCAGCACGTGATACGGAATCTCGCGCATGCCGGCGGTTTCTTCCTCGATGGCCCACGGTGCGCCGAAGTGGCAGCGTATTTCGAGCCGGCCGCTGACTGGCATCAGCGAAAGAAGACGGCTTAACAAATCCATAGGCGCCGCGTCTGTTCTGTTGTAGTGGTTCGGGAGTATGCACGCAATGCCGCGGACGCTGCGCCCGAGGTGCTGTACGCGGGGCAGCGGGTCAAAACGCGGCGATGGGCAACGTGGTCCGATTCTACTGGAACGGATGACGGCGCGCAGCAAGGGCGCTGCGCGCAAGGCTACGAGTGAGGCGACTAGTCGTCGCTATCCGACGGTTTGCCGCGGTGTGCCGCAGTGTGCCAGTGTCGCCGCGCATGGGATCGCGACGCGGGTACTGCCGCGGCGCTTGCTGCATTGGCCGTTTCATGCGTGATCGACGATGTTTCGGTAGCCCAACCGCCCTTGACGATGGCTCGCTGCAGCAATGACTGAGCCTCCGTATTGCCTTCCTGGATGGCGAGCACGCCACTTGCGGCGTCAAGCACGCAACTCCATTGCGATGAAGCCGCGCACGCGCGCGCACGAGCCAACGATGCATCGATGGTGGCGGTGGGCATTGCGGCGCTCCGCGTTGCGACGGCCGGCGCGCTGCTCGCCGCCGCGTCGTTGCCGCTGCCTGCATGCGGTTCGCGCATCTCACGCGCGGCGGTTTGCTGCGCGGCATCGTCGCGATCGGCTTGTTTGGGGCCGGTATGCTGGAAACCGATGACAGCTCCGAGAATCACGACGAAGCACACGATACTGAGTGCCGCGCTGCTGCCCGGTCCCCACGACATCCAGCGTAAGGCCGCTTTCTGCTGCGATGCCGGTGCGCTCGCCGCAGTGGCAGCCGTTGCGGCATTGGGTCCGGCTTGCACATTGCCTAATGTCGGCGTGTCTGAAGAAAGTCTGTCGGTACTCACGATGTTGCTCCGGCAGGCTAGCGCATCACGGCGGCAACGGTGGCAGTATGTCCCGGCTACGCCGGGACAACGCAGTTGCTTCTTCTTCTTGTGTACCGATGCGCGTACGACCTGTAAACGAGAGGCGGAATTCCCTGTGCGACGGCGGCGGCGCACAAACGACACCATCGGTGCACAGGGCGCGAATTACCACTTGATCTGCGTATCAAACGTTCCTGTTTCGACAATTTCGAACTTCATTTCACCATGGTAGGTGCCTTCAATACGATAGCTCGCCGACGGCACCGAGAACAGGCAGCGTGGCCCGCCCGCGACGAAATCCATCAGCACCCTGCCATGCCGTCGCAGGCGAACTGCTACGTCCGACAGCGGTGCGCCGTTCTGTTGCGCAACGAACGTGATGCCGAGGTTGAATGGATGCCTCGGATCAGGCGAAGTAACGGTTTTTTCAAAGCCTGCCTGCCCGCACACGTAGTACAGCATTTCTTGTGCTTCGGAGTTCGAGCCCGATGCGCTACCCGCTTCCGGCGAAGCCGCTGCGCTAGTGGACGCGTTTGGCATCGACACAGCAGGCGCGGGCGCATCCTGCGCGACTGCAATAGATGAGCCGCATAACGCAAAAGCAATGATGGCTAGCGAGTAAACCCGTCTCGCCGCCGTTGAACCTTGGTCTTTACTTGTATTTATGACAACGTGCATGACGACCTCCTGGGATCGTGGAAAGGAAAGCATAACGAACAGGGACTACAGAATGCAATCGAAAAGCGTCAGCAAAACAGTTCGGCTCGATGATAAGTGATGCATATTATCTTTATGGAACGGGAAACCGCTCATCATATTTCGTTGTAACTAAAGGTTTCCGCTTTGCGCCGATGAAACGATTTGCGCGGACGCTTCGACATCTGGACACAACCATGAATCAAAAATGAAACATCTTCGACACGTCTGATAAAGCACAGAGGAGCTCGCCGGCAGCGACGCGGTCTGCGATGTTCAAGCGCGTCAAAGATAGTACGTTTGTCGGCCTTTGGCAGCAGAACGCTCGCCGTAGCGTGCGCTCTACCTCACAGGACGATCGTCACTAACATGCTCGACATAAGCGAGTCTGTGCGCTGCTTCCGAATCGTCCGTATCAAGGCATTTACATGCGGGACCATTGATCGCCAAGTCAGATCGCCTTGCTCGGGGTTGTATCGCAAATGAAACGCAAGCATCGCGAAATGACTGCCAATCCCATTTCGTCTCGCGCATCGCGTGATGGTTACGCAATGGCACAGATGTCGCTTAACGTGCACGGTCTCGACTCCTTCAAGAAGCAGTCCTTTAGAACAATGCACTTAACGTTAAGGACATACTGTGAACGCTCAAAAAAAGCGTCTTTATGCAGTGCTTGCTCAGCCGAAGCGGTCTCATCCGGCAAACTGCATTTCGCTAGCGACGTGTGCGCCCGTTATGCTCTTGTTCCTATCGTCGATGTGTTCCGCAGTGGAAGCGGAGAATGGAGGCGCACGCGAACCTAACGACGTCGCGGAAGCGCAGGCCATTACGCACACGTCGACAGTCGCGCAATCGGTTCAGCAAGCTCAGCAACCGCCTGAACAAATGTCCGAGCCGAAATCGCAACAACCGATGGAGCCAGATTCCGCTCCCAGCACTTCGGGCCAACAGGAGCCCGCTGCCCAAGCGCCTGCGCCAGCGTCTCCACCAGCGCCCGTAACGACGCCTCCTTCCGCCAATACAGGCGGGCCGCAAGCCGCAAGCGCGTTGCGCACGGAAGTATTCGGACTTGCTACGGGAGGCGGTGCGATTCAAGCGCTTGAGGAGGCCAAAGCGCGGCCCGATATCTTCACGCCAGTAGATATTGCACAGCTTGAAGAACTTTCTATTCGTCAGCAGGTTCGAGGCGGTCGCGATAAGGCGCGCGCCATGACGAGCCCCGATCGATTCGATGGAATCGACACGGCGCTCAAGGCCGCGGACAAGCTCGACGCAAGTCTGCCGAATACGCCTGAGTATCAGCAGATACGGTATGCGCTCGCGGGCGATCGTACTGTGGCCTATGCAGGCCGAGGCGAGATGGAAAAGGCCATATCGTCATATGAGTCGATTCCGGCGAATCAGCCTGTATCGGTCGAAACGCTTGCCTCGGCAGGCGAGGCGTATAGCTACCTGAATGAACCAGCCAAGGCGGAAGTCGCGTATCTCAAAGCCATTCAACAGGAGACCGCGGCAAGCGCGGATCCGGCCACGCGCGGCTATCAATATGGAACGCGCACACGCCCGATCGATTTGCGCGAGGGGTTGTTCTACGCGTACACGGATCAGAACAAATACGTCCAGGCCGGAAAAGTACTCGACGACATCGCCGCTTCGTTGCCGCCGCCCAACCAGGTAAGACCTTGGGACCTTGCCAATGACGATTACCTGAGGCTCAATCGGTTGCGTGGGCAGTATCTGATTTATGTTGGTCAGACAGATGCAGGCCTCGCTGAACTCGACCGTCTCAAGCAGCAAGTGCCGTTTAGCGCGGAAGTGCGTAACGCCGAGGCCGACGCGGAACTCGGCAAGGGCCGCAACCGTCTTGCGAAAGATATGTACGTTGCCGCCCTCAACGATCATCCGGACAACATCGAGGCCTTGGCAGGCCTCGGCCGTACGTCGCTCAATACCGGCGACTATCGGAACGCAACGCAGATCAACGCTGCCTTCGACGATACGTTTCCTGAGAACGGCTCGGTCAGAAACTTCAAGCGCGATTACAACGCGTGGCGTGCACCGACGTTTTCAACGACGTTGAACGCCGAGCACGGTGCGGCTGCGATTGCCGATGAAGAATTCGGTGCAGATACGTACGTCTATTCACCGCCGATCTACGATTTCTGGCGTATCTTCGCTCACAACTACTATCTGTGGGCGCTAACGGACCTGGGCAGGCTGCAACGTATCCGCAATGGTGTCGGCGGCGATTTCCGTCAGGGACCGCTGACCGTGCAGGCCGAAGTGTCGCGCTCGACCGGCCCCGATGGACGAACGGGGGGCAACGGAGAAGTCGAATATGCGTTCAACGACTTCTTCAAGGCGACCGCCAACTTCGATAGCGATTCGAACGAATTGCCGTCGAAGGCTTATGTCAGTCATATCTTTGGGCGTACGGGACAGGTCGGATTCAGCTACACCGACGGCGACCGGCGTACCGCGGATATCGGCTATACGGTTGGCCGCTACAGCGACGAGAACTTCCACCAGGAGATATCGGCCGGTGGATCGCAGCGCCTCTGGACGCTGCCGAATCAGCAGATCAATGGGACGCTGCGTATCGGCACGAGCAGCAACACGCTCACCAATACGCCTTACTTCAGCCCGTCGCGCGATTATTCCGGCGAGCTTGGAATCGTGCATCAATGGTCTGTGTGGAGAAGCGGGGAGCGTTCATTGCTGCAACGTTTTTACATCTCGGGAGGCGCCTATAACCAGAGGGGATTCGGCACGAGCGGCTTTTGGGCCGCGCGCATCGAACATGCGTGGACATTTAGCCACGACATCACCTTGACCTATGGCATCGGCGTTGGCCGCCATGCCTATGACGGAGAACAGGAACTGTCAGAAACCGCATACGCATTGGTCACCGTACCGTTCTAACGTCTTTCTAGTGGGGGTTCGACAATGCAGTCGCGCAGACGTTTTATTTGTGGTTGTCTCGGAGCGATAGCAGGCTGTTCAATATTTCCCAGGCTGGTACCAGCCAAACTGATTGACCTTCTTCCGCCCTCGGATCCGGCCGACGGCAAGACTTTCAGGGTGATCTGTTTTCATGATGTTCGCGACAACCTGCTGTCTTCGTTCAACTCGCAGAACATGATCGACCCGTTCGCGGTGGATACGGGCACATTGACGTCGATATTTTCGTGGCTTCAGAACAATGGCTACCATCCGATTACAGTAAAGGATGTCGAAGCGTCCCGTTCCGGCGGCAAGCCGTTGCCGACACGTGCAGTGATGCTGACCTTCGACGACGGCTTCCGCAGCCATTACACGAAAGTATTGCCGCTGCTGGAGCGTTTCGGCTTTCCTGCGGTGATGGGCATCGTGACATCGTGGACGGATACGCCGCCGAATACGAACATTCGCCTTTCCGCGAAGCTCGAAGTGCCACGGGACACGTTCATGTCATGGGACGAGGTCGAAAAGCTGTCGAAGTCGCCACTCGTTGAAGTCGCTTCGCATACACACGATCTGCACCACGGCGCGATCGCCAACCCGCAGGGCAATGAACTGCCGGCGGCGACGTCGCACCTGTATTTGCAGGATCAGAAGCGCTACGAAACCGATGAGGAGTTCGAGGCGCGCGTGCAAAACGACCTGGCCGGATGCCTGCGTCGCCTGCACGATCATGCGGGCGTTTCGGTACGCTCGATGGTCTGGCCTTACGGCGCCGAGAATCAGTCGGTACGCAAAATTTCCGCGTCGCTCGGCATGCATACGCAATTCAGCCTCGAAGCAGGACCGAACACGCCCGACGTGCCCTTGGACCGTTTGCGCCGCATTCTGATGACGTATGACGTCGACGTCGGCGGGTTCGAGCGTTCCATGCGCGAGCCGGCAACCAATCGCGGTCAGATCAACCCCGTGGAACGTGTCGTGCGCGTGAATCTCGACGATATTTACGAGCCTGACGGCGGCGAGAACAAGTTGGGTCAGCTGATCGAACGGATCTACCGGATGCGGCCGAGCTCGGTTTATCTGAAGGCGTATTCGGATCCGGGCAACACGGGTGTCGCGCAGGCGCTGTACTTCCCGAATCGCCATTTGCCGATGCGTGCCGATCTGTTCTCGCGCACCGCCTGGCAGTTGATTACGCGCGCAAACGTGCAGGTATACGCATGGATGCCGCTGATGGCGTTCCGTGTGCCGGCGCAACAGGCGGGCAAAATCGAACTCGTGACGGCCGCCGCCGGGGCACCCGCTGGCCGGCGCGGCGCGAAGATCGAACGGTTGAGCCCGTTCGATCCGGCCGCTCGCGCCATGATTCGCGACATCTACGCGGACCTCGGCAAGTACACCGCTTTCACCGGTCTGCTGTTCGGCGCGGATGCGATGCTAGACGATTTCGAGGACGCAGGCCGCCACGCCGCGCAAACGTTTCAACAATGGGGTCTGCCGGCCGATATCGCGACGATCCGCGCAAATCCGGACCTCATGAAACGTTGGACCCAGGCAAAGACAAAAGAACTCATCGACTTTTCCACGGAGCTCGAAAAGATCGTGCTCGACAGTCAGAACGGCGGCGACGTGCTGACCTCGCGCGATCTCTATGCGGACGTGCTGCTCGACCTGAACGGGCAGGCGCGCTATTCGCAGAACTACGAAGCGTTCCTGCGCGCATACGACTTCGTCGCATTGCTCGCAATGCCGGACGGCGAACGCTACGGCACCATCAACGGCCGGCTCGACGCGCTCGCGAACGTCACCTTTGCGACACCGAACGCCCTGCGGCAGACCGTGTACCAACTGCCCGTGATCGACCCGCAATCGGGCGCGGAGATCCCGACTCCGAAGCTGCTCGACGAAATGCGTTATTTGCGCCAGCGCGGCGTCGTGAATTTCGGCTATTACCCGGACCGTTTCGCGACGAATACGCCGCAGATGGAAACGATGATCGACGTCATGTCGCTGCGCGCGCGGCTCGATCCGACTTCGATCAATGCGCTCCTTCAGGCGCAACAGGCTAAAGGAGTGACCCGCTGATGACGCACCAACTAATCAGCCGTCTGCAGGATTTTATTTTTTTCTACCCGTTTTTCATGTCGTATTTCTGGATGATAGGAGGTCTGGTTCACTACCTGGCGCTGGAGAAAGGACGTGCGCGCTCGCATCGGGCGCTGGTTGCAGCCGGCATGCCGAAAGTGTCGGTGATCGTGCCGTGCTTCAACGAGGAGTCGAACGTCAGGCGCGTGATCTATCACCTCGCGAATCTCGGCTACGCGAACTACGACATCATTGCGGTGAACGACGGCAGCAAGGACGGAACCGGCGCGATCCTCAACGAACTCGCGAAGGAGATTCCACGCCTGACGGTGATTCATCATTCGAAAAACGAAGGGAAGGCGATCGGCCTGACGACGGCGGCGACGGTTAGCGATGCGCCATATCTGATGTGCATCGACGGCGATTCTTTGCTGGGCCGCGACGCGATTGAATGGATGCTCGAGCACTTCATCTCGGACCCGAATGTCGGTGCCGTCACCGGCAATCCGCGCATTCGTACGCGGACGTCGCTGCTCGGGCGCATGCAGGTCGGCGAGTTTTCGTCGATTGTCGGGTTGATCAAGCGCACGCAGCAGGTCTACGGACGCATCTTTACGGTGTCCGGCGTGATCACGATGTTCCGCAAGAGCGCGCTGGCCGATGTCGGCTACTGGAGCTCGGACATGCTGACCGAGGACATCGACATCAGCTGGAAACTGCAGACGCGAGACTGGCGTGTCGCGTACGAGCCGCACGCATTGAGCTGGATTCTGATGCCGGAGACGCTTAGAGGTCTCTATCGTCAGCGCCTGCGCTGGGCCAAAGGCGGCATCCAGGTACTGCTCAAGTACGCGCCGCAAATCGCGAAGCCTTCGATGGTCATGATGTGGCCGCTCTTCCTCGAATATCTGCTCGGTATCGCGTGGGCATATTCGATGACCTTCGTCATGCTGCTCGGCATCGTCAACATGCTCGTGCCGTTGCCCGCCGACTGGCACATTTCGCTGCTGCCGCACTGGCATGGCATGTTGCTCGTCGCGACCTGCGTGCTGCAGTTGATCATCGGCTGCATGATCGATCGCCAGTACGACGAAAAGCTTCTGTTCTATTTCATGGACACCGTGTGGTACCCGCTTGCTTTCTGGCTGATCAATATGATCACCACCGTCGTTGCTTTGCCTTCCATCGTCCTGCGCCGTCGCGGCAAGCGTGCGGTATGGACAAGCCCAGACCGAGGAATCCAGCATGAATAACGCCCCAGTCATCGACCTGTCGCTGCGCACCCCTCAACAGATCATCGCGGATAAAGGAGTCAAGCTAGGTCTACTGCAGGTCATGTGGTTCCGCCTCATTCGTCCCGCAACGGTAGGGTCGTTGTGGGCTGCGATCGGCGTCTATACGTATCGTTATCTGATGCCGTTCAACGAGAACGAACTGCCGCTCGATCAATTGCTGTCTTATATGGCAGCGATCGGGACGATTGCGGCGGCACTGGTGGTGTGGATGATCGTGTCGCGCGTCGCTCACCCGTTCGCATCGCGTTCGCGCATGCAGCGGCTGTTGCGGCGCACCGCCGGTCTGACCGTAGAGCCGGGGCCATTCGCGGCCGCTTCGCTCAAATGCCGCGGCGCAGTCGCGCGGGTCTTTATCGCGTCGCACGATGCTAACGGGTTTATCGCGGCGTTGCGCGCCATGTCGGAACCTGAAGTGGAGGGGGACGACGAAGGGCCGGCCGATGTACCGATCGGCGCGGACCCGTCGCAATTGCGCTGGTACGACAGCGCGCGCGAAGGACCGCATATGCCGGTCAATATGCCGATCCGGGTTCGCTATGTGATGGGGAGTCGTCCGATGACCGATACAGAGCTTTGAGTACGCGATAGCACTCGCAGGAGCGCTGCTCGAGTGCTGCGCGCTGCTGGATCAGCACGCCGTGACGATCGTGGCTTAGTACGCCGGCCATGCCCATCGCGTGCAGCGCGGAGCGCACCGAGCGCGCGGTTACGCCGAGCGCACGCGAAAGCGTCACGGCCGACGTCTCGATACGTAGGGCGCTGCAGCTGTCCGCGAGCGTGAGCAGACGGCATGCAACCTGCTGCTCGATCGAATGCAGCCGGGTACAGGCGGCCATCTGGGACATTTCGGCGAACACCAGTTCCACGTAGTGCAGCATGCGTGCTTCGACCCACGGCTCTTCTTTCAGGCACGCGAGCAGCGACGCCTCGCTGCAGCGAAACGCCGTGCCCGACGCCGTGACGATCGTGCGAAACGGCATGGACCCGGTGTGCGTGACGATGGGCCAGCCCGCAAAGCCGCTGCGCCCGATCGTGACGAGTTCGATCGACCGGCCGTCGTCGAGGGTGCATTCGTGCGCAAGGCGCGCCGTGAGCGGGAAATAGACGTGATGAAAGACTTCGTTGCAGTCGCACACCACCTGGCCTGCGTGCAGGTCGATGCAGACGAAGTCGTCGACGCGTTCGAGCAGATGCAGGCGGCGCGACAGTTGCGTGAGCACGCTGTCGTAGTCGCCGAAGCGCATGCCGGACGTTGTCGACAGGCCGGACACGAGGGGTTCGGACGCATGCTTCATCTGGGCAGGGGCAAGCAGCTTGTCTCGATTCATGATGCTTTGCTCGTGAGATGTTGAGCGCGCGCGGCGAATACGCGGCGGCGGAACGAAATTTCATCGTACGTTTGGCCGCGCTGCGCATAGGCATGATTGTGCGCGCAGACAGCTCGATGCGAACCGAACGCATTCTTTCGCCGATCTGCGAAGGAACGCATCCTTGAGGAGGATAAGGTCGTGCCGAAAAGCAACCGTGTTGCGCCCTCGCTCGTGTATGCGTCGGCCGCACATGACCCGAGCCTGTGCGAGCGTCTGCGCGAAGCGGGATGGTCGGTCGGCCTCGTCGGCAGCGCGCATGAACTCGAGCGAACGCTGCGGCACGCGGCGGCGCCGAGTGTCGGGCTGCTCGAACTCGGCGACGAGCACGCGAGCGTGCAATCCGGCGCGCGTTCGGGTGTGCAGTTCGGTTCCCTAAGCAGTATCGTCGAGCACTGCCTCTGCGCACCGCAGGTGCACTGGATCGCGGCCGTCACAACGAACCAGCTGCGGCGTGCCGCAACGCGTGAGTTGATCGGGTGCTACTGCCTCGATTACGTGTCTTTGCCATATGCGTTCGATGTCGTCGAGTCTGCATTGCGGCGCGCATTGCGCCTTGCGTCGCTTGTGCGGGGCGTTCCTCACACGCCTTCGCTGTCGGGCGATCAAGCCATGGTCGGGCGCAGCGAACCGATGCTGGCGATGCAACGTGAAATACAGAAAGTTGCCTACACGCAGGCCCCGCTCTTCATCGCCGGCGAATCGGGCAGCGGCAAGGAGCTGACCGCGCGCGCGGTACATGACGCATCGTCGCGCGCGAATGGCCCTTTCATCGCGATCAACTGCTGCGCCATCCCTCCCACGCTCGTGCAAAGCGAACTGTTCGGCCACGAGCGCGGCGCGTTTACCAATGCCGAGCGCCGCAAGATCGGCCATGTCGAGGCAGCCAACGGCGGCACGCTCTTCCTCGACGAGATCGGCGATCTGCCGCTCGAGTGTCAGGCGAGCCTGTTGCGCTTCGCTCAGGACGGCACGATTCAACGGCTTGGCAGCGATGTCTCGATCCCGCTCGACGTGCGCATCATCTCGGCCACGCATGTCGATCTCGAATCCGCGGTTAGCAGCCAGTCCTTCCGCTTCGATCTCTATCACAGACTTTGCGTATTGCGTATCGATGTGCCGCCATTGCGCGAACGAAGCACCGATATACATTTGCTCGCGTTTCATTTACTGGGTCTGTACGCGGGCGAACGAAAGTCACGGATTCACGGCTTTACTCCATCCGCTTTGCGCGCCATGCTGCTGCACGATTGGCCTGGCAACGTGAGGGAACTCGCGAACCGGATCAGACGCGCGATCGTGATGGCGGACGGCGCCTACATTCGCGCGGTCGATCTGGGTCTCGTGGAGCCTCCCGCGCGACGCGCGTTGACGCTTGCCGATGCGCGCGACGAAGCGGAACGCAACTGTTTGCTCTCCGCGCTGCTCGCCCACGGTAACCGGTCAAACGAGGTGGCAGAGGAACTCGACATATCACGCATCACGCTTTATCGACTCAGAATGCGGCATGGGCTGCAGGATATCGCAGGCCTTATGCCGCCGGACCTTTTGGAGCGGCGCAAGTGAGACCTATCGAAAAGCATATTTTTGTCGCGCATGTCATGCGCGCGATTCTAAAAGCACTAACAGGCATTGGCTTTTTGACGGTGGCCTTGCATGTGGCTACGGCGGGAATCGCTCAAGCGCGCGTGGCTACCACTGCAGTTGCGCCTGCGCCTGCGCCTGCGACTGCGACGCCCGACGCAAAGGCGACGGTGAAGCCGGTCGTTGCGGCCGCATCGAATTCGCTTATCGCGCCGGTCGGAGCGGTGATGGCAGTACCCGCGCCCGGCGTGCGCGACGAGCGCAGCTTCATGCACGGTATCGGCCAGGCCGATGCGGGTGACGGCAAGACCTGGGTGTTCTTCAGCAGTTCGGGCTTGCCGCCTCGCGGCGCGAATCGCGACGGCAACTGGCCGCACGACGTCTATGTCGCGCAATGGAATCCCGGCGATTCTCATTTGACTAATACGCGCACTTTCATCAAGCGGCCGGAAGCACAGGAGCCGGTATCGGTTGCGCAAAACACGAAGGGCACGATCTTCATCACGTTCGAAGACGGCTGGAACGCGCCGCGCAACGTGAGCCAGCGTTATGGCGTCTATTCGAAAGATCTCAAGCCGATCAAGCCTTACCCTAAAGACGTCGAGTCGGGCGGACATTCGGGGCATGTGGCCGCGGTTGGCGACCGGTTCGTCGTGTTCTATTCGGCTGACTGGGTGAACGGCGGCGGCGTCGACAATCTCGGCACCGGCGGCGGCGTCTACGCGAATGTCTACGACGGGCGCGGCCGCCTGTTGCGGCACGTCAACGTCGCGGCACATGTGCGCGAATGGTGGCCGGTGGTCGCGGGTTCGCCTACCCAGGCGCTACTCGTCTGGCAGAAGTACATACCGGGCAGCACAATCGCGTCGCTGCAATACGCGGTGCTCGATCCACGCACCGGCAAGCTGACGCGCACGGAAGACAGCGTCGATCCGTTCCGCGTGCAGTACTACGTCTATGCGGCCGCCTACATACCGGCGGTCGACCGGTTTGTGGTGCTCGCGACACTCGATAGCGGCCGCGCCGTGGCGTTTCTCGTCGACAGTAAAGGGCGCCGTACCGCCGAACTCGACTGTCTGCCCGCGCTCGTGCGTGAAAGCAGCGTGGCGGTGGAGGGCAGCACGGTCTTCGTGCCTACGCAGGATGGCCGGTTGATGACGCTTGGAGTCGACGGGGATCGCATCACGCTGCGCGGCACGCAGCGCGCGCCGTTTGCATGGGGCAATACAGGTGTGACCAGCATTGCAAGCGGCGATTCGGTGCATTTCGTATCGCTGTCCCCGGACGGCCTGCGCGAGGCGGATTTCAGCACGCAGAAACAAATCGCGGCGGGACCGGCCGACCGTTGTGTCGTGCGTGCCGCGCAATGACCGTTCAAGGTTCTTGTGGGTAAGGGAGTGAGCAATGCCATTCAGGCAATCGCATCAGAGAGAGAACAGTTTTAGCGGAGGTCATTATGTGTGGAATCGTGGCGGGAGTGACCCAGCGTAATATCGTGCCGATGTTGCTGGACGGTTTGAAGCGCCTCGAATACCGTGGCTATGACTCATGCGGGGTCGCGGTGCTTCAGCAAGGCGCGGCTCGGCGAGTACGCACGCTTTCCCGCGTACGGGCGCTCGAGACGGACGTCACAGCCGAAGCACTCGACGGTTCGACCGGCGTCGCGCATACGCGCTGGGCCACACACGGCGTGCCGGCGATCGACAATGCGCATCCGATTTTTTCGCGCGACCAGATCGCGGTCGTGCATAACGGCATCATCGAAAATTACGAGGAATTGCGCGAATCGTTGCGCGCGCAAGGATACGAGTTCAATAGCCAGACCGATACCGAGGTCATTGCTCACCTCGTGCATAGCCATTATTGCGGCGATCTGCTCGCAGCCGTCCACAACACGACGCGCCTGTTGCGCGGGGCATATGCGATTGCCGTTATCTGCCGCGACGAGCCGCGGCGCGTGATTGGTGCACGGCAAGGCTCGCCGCTCGTTGTCGGATTGGGCGACGATGGCGCCTTTCTTGCGTCCGATACGTTCGCGCTCGCCAGTTGCGCGCGTCGTTTTATCTATCTCGAAGACGGCGACATTGCCGATATAGTGCGCGGCGACGTACGCGTCATCGATCCGAACGGGCATGAAGTGTCGCGCGAAATCCGCGCAGTTGTCTCGAAGGAGGACGATGCGGAACTCGGCGGTTATCGTCACTACATGCAGAAGGAGATCTTCGAGCAGCCGCTCGCGGTCGCGCGAACGGCCGGACATGTCCATTCCCTCGATACCGAACCATTCGGTACCGTGGACCCCGAGATGTTGACGGGCGTCGAACGCGTGCTGATGCTCGGTTGCGGCACGAGCCACTATGCCGCGTTGACCGCACGCGGCTGGTTCGAGCGCCTCGCCGGCATCAGCGCCCATGCGGAGATATCGAGCGAGTTCCGCTATCGCGATCATGTGAAAGAGCGCGGCACGCTTGTCGTACCGATTTCGCAATCGGGCGAGACAGCCGATACGCTTGCCGCGCTGCGTTACGCGCAGTCGATGGGGGAAGCGCTGACGCTGACCATCTGCAACGTCGCGGCGAGCGCGATGGTCCGGCAAAGCCGATGGGCGTTTGTGACGCAGGCGGGACCGGAGATCGGCGTGGCATCGACGAAGGCGTTCACGACGCAGCTTGCCGCGCTATTTCTGCTCGCGCTAACGATCGGCCGGCGCCGCGGACGCATCGGCGACAACGAGGCGGTTGCCTGTTTGCGTCAGCTCGCGGGCCTGCCCGATGCGTTGCGCAGTGTACTCGCGCGCGAGCCGCAGATCATTGCATGGGCTGAGGAACTGCATCGAAAGGAGAATGCACTCTTTCTCGGACGCGGACTTCATTTCCCGATCGCGCTAGAAGGTGCGCTAAAGCTCAAGGAAATTTCGTATATCCATGCCGAAGGCTACCCGGCCGGCGAACTCAAGCATGGGCCGCTTGCGCTCGTTACCGATGCAATGCCTGTAATCGTCACGGCGCCAAACGACATCCTGCTTGACAAGCTGAAATCGAATATCGAGGAAGTGCGTGCGCGAGGCGGGCAGCTCTACGTGATCGCCGATGCCGATGCGCAATTCTCGATCTCGCCTGGCGTACGCGTGATCCGGATGCCTGCATACTACGGTCCGCTATCGCCGGTGCTACACGTGATTGCGTTCCAGTTGCTTGCTTATCATGTCGCTTGCCTGCGCGGCACCGATGTCGACAAGCCACGCAATCTCGCAAAATCGGTCACCGTCGAATGACGGGTTAGTGGTGCTGGTAAATGTTCGAGGGGTGCGGCGCCAACGTGGCGGTGGTTTCGCTGTCCCACTGCATTGGCTGATCGAAGTCTCGTTGCACGCGCCGCGGTCCGTTCGCGGCGCCGTGAAACGGGTCGACTGCCGGCGCTTTAGTTGCATATTTGCGTACGCAGCCGCGCTGAGTGGTGCTTGTGCACACGTCGGCTGCGCGCAAAGTTGGCTCGCGGCGCGCGGCCAACTGTGCGGCGCGCGCGCGTTGACGCGTCGTCGGAGCGGCTGTGTCAGTTTGTGTATTCGCTGTGGGCGCCGGTTGCGCGAAGGCTAGCGGAGCCATGTCCGACGAGGGTGGCGCTACCACTAACGTAGTCGAGGCCGGGATCTCGGGGTAGGCAGCGACATCGCCGGGCAACCAGGTCATTCCCACCACGCGAGGCATGCGCACCTCCACGCGGCGCATCCCGGAATTTCCCATTCCCGCAATTGCGACATACCCGCCAAACACAAGCGCAAATGCACTGAGCGCGACGCCCAAACCCATCCACGCGACCGCATTATTGTTCCGACCAATGAATTCCGAAGCGGACTCTGAAAAGGGGCCGTCGTCAAACGTATGATTTGTCCCCCCGGGCATTGCGAACGGGATCGGAATTGGTGTGACGATTATTTTATCAGCGCGATCGCTTTTATTTGACGTGCGGCGCCACGGCTCGCGGAGATCGACGCTTGTGGAGTCATCAGCGACATCGGAGCGTGCGCGATAAAGCAGGGTGCGATCGCGACGCCATAGACACCGGGAAGCAGAGGCGAGGTAAGCACGGATGTGAACGGACATTTTCACCTCATGTGCCTGCGTTTTTGTCACGTTTCACTCTAGCAGACAGAGGGTTTTTTTCACGACAAACATGCGATGTTTTGCGGGGTGTCCCCCATAAAAAATAAATAGGGATGCTACGTAAATGTTCCTCTTCGGACCTTATGTACGACGCGAGGTGAGGTCAAAATTTCAGAATAGACAAGCGCATTTTTCATTCCCGAGACTTTATTTTTACGATAACAGCGGGTATCCTCCAGGCTCATTTGTCTGTCATTAGGTTCGTTTCGCAGCCCTAGTAGCTGCTCGACGAAGCCTGCCACCGCGAAAGAAACGAACGTTCGACGTGCGGCTTTTACTCGGCACGCAGTCCTGAGTTTCTTCCATCGAGCTTCGCTACCTCAGCGAATTGGCTTTTTTCCTCGGCCCCGACCCGAGGTGGCGGAGCTTTTGTCCTTGAAAAAGGAAGAGGGACAGATTTACCGCGTCCGTGCCGTTTCGCTTAGAGCGGCCATTAATCATAGGAATACTAAGTTTTGAGAATGCCAACCCTCTCCCATCGTCTCGCTGCTGCTGGCTTTGCTCTCACGGCCCTTGCAGGCCACGTTCAGGCAGCTTGTGTCAACAGCCCCGCCTCGCAATCGAATTCGACTTTCCCTACCGCTCTCACGGGTAAGCTCGCATACCACAGCTATGTCAACTACGGCGACGGAACGAGCCAGATCTACATCTACGACTTTGCGGCGCATACTTTGACGCAGGTGTCAAAGGCATCGTGGGGGATCAAGGACCCGATGAATGCCGTGTTCAGCCCCGACGGAAAATGGCTTGTGTTCATGGGGGAGACCACCAACGCGTGGAACGTGTTCATGTGGCAGATCGGCTCGAACAGCGCGCCGATCAACATGACGAACAGCACGGGCCAGACTCGTAACGAAGATCCGAAATTCAGCAAGGACGGCAGCAAACTGTTTTTCAAGCAGAACGGCGACGTGATGGAAGCGACGTTGTCGTTTACGAGCGGCGGTCCGCAGTTTACGTCGGTGGTCAACATCACTAACACGGCGCCGGGTATCGAAAGCTCGATGCCGTTCCCGTCGCCCGATAACAGCGCGGTGTACTTCGCCACCGGCGTGGGCGCGGCCTCGAGCGTCTACAAGGAAACCATTGCGACGCATCAGAAGGTTGCATTCGATGCGCCGTCGGGCCTCGAGACCTACTACCCGATGGTGCGTGGCGATGGGACGGTGTTCTACGCGCGCTGGAACAGTGCGTCGGGCAAGGCCGATCAGATTTACACGAAAGTGAACCCAGGCGACGCGCCAAACCAGCTGTCGATCAACGACTGTAAGGGCAACAACTCGGATCCGGCCCCGGTCGACAACACGAACTATGTGTTCTTCTCGTCGACGACGCAAGGCGGCTACCAGCTGTACGTCGGCGACGTAAGCACCGGCAAGCGTTGGAACCTCGCTCAATTCGGCGTGAATTCGGACACGACGAAGGCCAAGCTCGGATCAAACTACTGGAGCGGCACGAGCACATTGACGCCGGGCAAGACGCTGCTCTCGCAAGGCAAGCCGGCTACCGCATCGTCGAGCTACAACTCGAGCCTGACCGCATCCAAGGCGTTCGACGGTAATACGGCGAATACCTCGCGTTGGGATTCGATCGAAGGGAACGCCGCGGGCACGCAGTGGATTACGGTCGATCTCGGCGGAGTGAAGACGATCACCAGCGTTGATATCTACTGGGATGCGGGTGCGAAGACGTATCAGATCCAGACATCGAACGACAACGCTAACTGGACAACGATCTACTCGACTTCGAGCGGCGTAGGTTCGGGGCACGTGTCGCTCGCGAACCTGAAGGGCAGCGGCCGCTATGTGCGCATGTACGGCACGCAGCGCGCGACGACGTGGGGCTACTCGATCGACGAAATGCAGGTCTGGGGTTCGTAAGCAGCGCTGATCCGCGCGCGTGGCCTCGTGCAAGCACGCACGCGATGCCTGCGCGCGCCTGCGAATCTGCAGGCAGCGTATGGCGACTGAATACAGGAGCCTGCCGGAGATGACAATCGCCTAAACCTGTAAAACGTGAGACGAACGAATTTCAAAAACGCACGCTCTCTTTTCATGCGCGTGCATACATCATTGCGTGTGCAACCGGTGTGCTGATCGCCGTCATGCAGAACGCGGCAACAGCATCGCGGCGTCTTTATTCCCGATTGAACGCGCCGTTCGCGATTTTTTCCGGATTGCAGGAGAACGTTTGTTGGTCTATCACGAAAGGACACCGGAACAGATAACAGCGTCGGAAGCGACAACACGGTGCACTGGCGAGCAAATAATTTTCGGACGCCGGAATAGTGATCAGGGTGGCGATGTTCATGCAGATGTGGACGCCGCTTATCCCACCCCTGATCACGAAAAGGAGTCTGAAAATGAAACTGCTTTCGATGCTGACGATGTCTGCTGCCGTCCTCGCTTCAACGACGATCTTCACCAGTGCTTTCGCGCAGGACAACATGCGCGCGGATGCCGGTCCGACTAGCCAGCAACAGGTAGTGCGCACTGACAACGCGCAACACACGGGCAGCGGCGAGGGCCCAGGCATGGCGGGCATAAGCCAAGGTGGCCATCGGGCGATGACGCCGAACGATACGTCCAGCAATCAGAAGCCATGTGTCGGTCCGGTGAGTTACTGCAACATCTACTTCGGTAGCTAAGACGAAGCGCTCTATTCCGGTTTTCGAAGACCTTTTGATCAATCAAGGAATTCAGATCATGAAGACGCTTATCTATCTGACGTTGGCAGCCGGTGCGATTGCCATACCCGCTTTGTCGTTCGCGCAATCGTCGGTGACTCGCGCTCAAGTGCAGGAGGAACTCGCGCAGCTCGAGCGCGCGGGTTACGATCCGTCGGCCGGTGAAAACGTGCACTACCCGGAGGATATTCTCGCCGCCGAGGCGAAGGTCGCCCAGCAAGGTGGTATGCGCGCGCCGCAGGTCGGCACGGTGAGCACGGGGACGACCGCAAGCCCGGGTGGCCAGGAGTGAAATGCGAAAAAAATGCTGTAGGCAGAGCGGGGCCAGTGTCGTCCCCGCTCCAGCGCGACTTATGAATTGAGCGGTTCGTTTCCATTGCTTTCTGCTTACCTGTCGATCGATTCGACGAATACCTTTGCCACAGCTTCGAGTCCCTGCCGGTCTTCGTCGTTGAAACGCGCGAGCACGGGGCTATCCAGATCCAATACGCCAAGCAGGTCACCGTTTCGTGTGACCAGCGGTATCACGATTTCCGATTGCGACGCCGCATCGCATGCGATGTGATCGGCGAACGCGTGCACATCCGCCACCACTTGCGTCTGTCGCGTCGCGGCGGCCGTGCCGCACACACCGCGCCCCACTGCGATGCGCACGCAGGCCGGTTTGCCCTGAAACGGACCGACGACCAATTCGCCGTCGACGAGAAAATAGAATCCTGCCCAGTTTAGTTGCGGCATCGTGTGATAAAGCAATGCGGCGAAATTCGCGGCATTGGCGACCTGATTCTCTTCTTCGGCTAGCAGTGCACGTGCCTGTTGTTCGAGTTCGGCATAGAACGTCGGTTTCGGCAGGTTGGCGGAAATGGTTCCTTCGAACATGGGAATCGTCTCTTCTAAAATGATGTAACGAACGGAAGGTCAGGATTTCAACGCCGCTCCACGGACGCAAGCGTCGGCGCCGGTACGCGTCGCACGAGTTCGCCGAGCACGCGCAGTGCATCGTCGATTTTCGCATTCCATGGGTGGCCGAAATTGAGCCGTATGCAATTTTCGAATGTGTGCGCCACGGAAAACATCGGCCCAGGCGCGACGCTGATGCCGCGTTCGATTGCGAGCCGATGCAATTCCATCGCGTCGATCGGCTCCGGAAATTCGAGCCATACGAAATAGCCGCCTTCGGGCCGCGTCCACTTTACGCCGGGCGGCATCCAGCGCCGGATCGCGGCATCCATGCTGGCGAGTTGTGCGAGCAGGGCCGAGCGCAGCTTGCGCAAATGCCGTTCATATCCGCCATGCTGCAGATAATCGGCAAGGCCTGCCTGCACGGGAATGCTCGACGAAAGAGTGGTCATCAGTTTGAGCTTTTGAACTTTGTCGGCGAATCTGCCTGCGGCGACCCAGCCGATCCGGTAACCGGGTGCGAGTGTCTTCGAGAACGAACTGCAGTGCATGACCTTGCCGCGCTTGTCGAATGCACGCGCGGGCAACGGATAATCGGCCTGAAAATGTAATTCACCATACACGTCGTCTTCGATCAGCGGAACGTCATGGCGATCGAGCAAGTCTACGAGCGCGCGCTTTTTCTCGACTGTCAAAGTGACGCCGGTTGGATTCTGGAAGTTCGTCATGAACCAGCACGCGCGAATCGGATAGCTTTTCAGCGCCTGCGCGAGTGCGTCGAGGTCGCGCCCGCTGCGTGGGTCGACGGGAATTTCGACGGCACGCAGATCGAGCCGTTCGATGGCCTGCAGCGCCGCGTAGAATCCCGGCGATTCGATCGCCACGACGTCGCCCGGGCGTGTGACGGCCATCAGACATAGGTTCAGCGCCTCGAGGGCGCCATTCGTGACGACAAGCTCGTCCGCGGGCTGCGCGATGCCCATGCCGAGGTAGCGCAGCGCGATCTGGCTACGCAGCGCCTCATTGCCCGGCGGAAGATCGGCGACGGTGCTCCATGGGCTCACGAAACGCGCCGATTGGCCAAGCGACCTGGCGAGGCGCTGCAGCGGAAACAGAAGCGGCGACGGAAACGCGGAGCCGAGCGGCACGATGTCGGGGTGCCTGGCCGCTTCGAGTACCGAGAAGACCAGATTGCTGATGTCGACTTTCGCCGGCTCGGCCGGCGCCGTGGCGGGCTGCTGCCCGAGGCTTCGCGCGACCGCCGCTCCGGGTGCGACGTAGTAGCCGGAGCGTTCCTGCGCGCGTATCAGCCCCCACTCTTCGAGCAGATAGTACGCGCGAAAAACCGTCGACTGGCTGACGCCGTGCTGCGCGATAACCTGGCGCAAAGAAGGCATGCGCGCGCCAACCTTGATGCTCCCCGAGCGAATCTCCGCCGCCATCGTATTGGCGAGAACTTCATATCTTGTCATCGCGATTGTCGTCGTGAGCGCGCGGATGCGCGCGCGACATTATCGCGCGCCGTGTCGCATCGAGCAGAACACAATGATGGCGGCCGCGAGCGCGACCACTGCCGCGGCCGCGAACGCGTTGCCGAAGCCCGCGCCGTAGCCGGCGTGCGCGAGATGGGCGACGCTTTGCACGACTGATTGCGGATACAACCGGGTTGCGCGCTCAAAGTCGCCCGCGACGATACGGTCGACGAAACCAGGCGCGACCGGCACGTTCGCGTCGGCGAGATTGCGCAACACCGCGCCGTGTACGCTAACGGCGAGCACGGCGCCGAGGCCCGAAAAGCCCAGCAGAATCCCCGAGAAGCGCGAGGTGGTGCTGATGCCCGATGCCATGCCTGCCCGGTCGCGCGGGACGGTGCCCATGATGGCCTTTTGCGTTTCGCCGTTCAGCAGACCGCCGCCACTGCCGAGCAGCGCCATGCCTGCGAGCAGCACCGCGAAGCCTTCCGAGTGCGCGGCGATGCTCATCACCGCGTTGCCGATGCCTACCACGAAGAGGCCGAGCGTGAGGATCTGATACGACGCCAGAACTTTACCGAGCCGACGGCCCACCATCGGCAGGAATAGCATCGCGAGTGCGAACGGCAACATGCCGACACCCGCGTCGAGTGCGCTTTCGCCGCGCGCATTCTGCAGAAAGAGCGGCAACAGCGAAGCCATGACCTGCGCACAGGCCGCATAAGCGAACATCGCGACGATCGCACCGACAAACGGCCAGGCGCGAAATAGCGTGAAATCGAGCATCGGATGCGCGCGGCGGCGCTCGACGATCGCGAAAAGCGCGAACAGGCCCGCGCCGGCGAGTCCGAGCAGCACGACCGCTTCGCTGGTCCAGCCGCGCTCGGGTCCGAGAATCAGTGCCCACGTGAAGCCGAACATCGCGGATGCGAACAGTCCAATGCCGGGAAAATCGAGCGTGCGCGGCGTCGGGTCGCGCGATTCCTCGACGATTCTCAACACCGCGATTGCGAGTACGGCGCAGATCGGCACATTGATGTCGAACGCCCAGCGCCAGCCCAGGTATGCATTGATCGTGCCGCCGATCAGCGGCGAGACGACCATCGTCAGCCCCATAATGCCGCCCCAGATGGCCCATGCCCGCGCGCGTTCGCTTTCGCCGTGGAATGCGTGGCCGATGATCGCAAGCGCCGGCGCAAGCTGAAACGCGGCGCCGACCCCTTGCAGCGCCCGCGCGACATAAAGCGCCTGCGCGGTAGGGGCCATGCCGCATGCGAGCGACGAGAGCGCGAACAACGTGATGCCGACGATGAACACGCGCTTGCGACCGAAACGGTCGGCAATCGAGCCGGCCGGCAGCAGCAACGACGCGAAGCACAGCACGTAGGCGCTGATCACCCATTCGATATCGGCAAATGACGCGTTGAGCTCGCGTGCGACGGTCGGCAGCACGATGCCGACTACGTTCGTGTCGAGCACGGTCATCGCGCAGCCCAACGAAGCGGTCAGCAGCAAAGGGGTATTGCGCGACATCGTCTGCGCGGCGGGAATCGAGCTCATCGGAGGCCTTTTGCCTTTTTCGGTGCGGCCGCGAGGCATGGCGACGCACAAGTTGAACAAGCCGCGCGGGTAGCGGCCCGATCGTCATTGAACCAGTCCTCGCGGTTGAGCGCATTATCGGTGTTTGCAAATATAATTAGCTGGTACCTAATAGAGCACGTCGAATAAAGCCATGGAGCTAAGACATCTTCGCTATTTCATCGCGGTCGCGGAGCAACTGCATTTCGGTCAGGCTGCCGAGATGCTCGGCATCGCGCCGCCCACGCTCACGGTGCAAATCCAGCAGATCGAGCGCACGCTCGACGCACAGCTTTTCACGCGCACGAAGCGCTCGGTCGCGTTGACGCAGGCAGGCGAGGCGTTCCTTGTCGAAGCGCGCGTGGCGCTCGAGCAGTTCGAGCGTGCGGTCAACATCGGACGCCGAGCAGGGCGGGGCGAGCTTGGGCGCGTCAATCTCGGTTTCGTCGGCTCGGCGGCGTTTAGCGGCGTGCTGCAGCAGCAGGTACGCTCGTTTCGTGAGGCGCGTCCGCATGTGTTCATCGACACGCATGAGTTTCCGATGGACGAATTGCCGGCGCTGCTCGAAGACGGTCGAGTGGACATCGCGTTCGTGCGCATGCCGGTCGAGCTGTCCACGTCACTACGCGCGCATGTCTTGTTGCGCGACCGGTTTTGCGCGGCGCTGCCGGCTGAGCATCCGCTTGCGCAAGCGGATGTGCCGATCCGCTCGCGCATGCTTGCCGGCGAACAGTTCGTCGTGCCTGAGCAGCGCGAGGGCACGTTCGAGGTCGGGCGTCGTGGCCGGTTCAGCCCGCAAATCGTCACGGCGCCCGGCGGGCTTGTATCGGTGCTGGCCGACGTTTCGCTCGGCGTGGGCGTCGCGATCGTGCCGAACGTGCTGACGAAAGCGGTCGAGGTCCCGAATGTCGCTTACAGGGAGATTGCCGGCGGCCCCATCCCATCGGAAGTGGCCGCGGTGTTTCGCCGCTTCGAGCGCGCACCCGCTGTGAAAAGCCTCATCGATCAGATTACGCGGACGCCGGCGCAAGCTGCATGATCCCGCGTCGCGCGCCATGGCCGGGCGCGATGGCGGGGCGCGCGGTTTGCGTCCGCAGTTGCGTCTGCTGCAATGTCAGCTGGTATCCGCGGTCAGCTGTCAGTTCCGCCGGCAATTCCTCACCGCATTGTTCGAGCAGCGACCGTTCGAAGCTGCGTGTCAGCGCGTTGAGCGGCAGATTGTCGGGCAACTTGCCAAACGGTTCGGCGACTTCGCTTGCGATGCGATATGCGATATGCGAGGTGCGAAAGCTGCGCGCCGGCTGAAACCGGCATGGATAGTTGGGCACGCAACCAAACGTTGCGCGTGGTCGTTCCGGTCAACCGCGTTGCCGGATGCTACGCCGCGTGTCGATGCAGCAGCACCGGAATCGACTTCGACGTCGGCGTATTGCTCACGTCGCCTACGCTATGCAGCGGCACGAGCGGATTCGTTTCCGGGTAGTACGCACCGATGCAGCCGCGCGGAATGTCGTATTCGACGAGCCGGAAGCCATCCGCGCGCCGCTCGATACCGTCTTCCCAGACGGTTTCCATATCGACCCATTCGCCATCAGCGAAGCCCAGCATCTTCAGGTCGTCGGCGTTTATGAACACCACGCGACGCTGGCCGTACACGCCGCGATAGCGATCGTCGAGCGCGTAGATGGTGGTGTTGTACTGGTCGTGCGAGCGCGTCGTCATCAGCGTCATCACGCGTTCGCCGTGCAGCGCGCGGGCGCGCCTGATCGGCGTGTCGCGCTCGACCGTGTGAACGATGAACTGCGCCTTGCCCGATGGCGTGAGCCAGATCCGCTCGCTCGACGCGACGCGCAGGCGAAAACCGCCGGGGTGCTTGATCCGCTCGTCGTAGCCGTCGAAGCCCTCGATACTTCTTTCGACGGCGTCGCGAATGCGCGAGTAATCTTCGGCGTACCAGAGCCACGGCACTTTCTTGCTGCCGAGCGTTGCGTTCGCAATGCCGGCGACAATCGCTATTTCCGATTGCAGGTTCTTCGACGCCGGAATATTCATTCCGTACGACACGTGCACCATCGACATCGAATCTTCAACCGTGACGCCTTGCGAATAGCCGCCCTGCACGTCGATTTCGGTGCGGCCAAGCGTCGGCAGAATCAGCGCATCCTTGCCATGCACGAGGTGGCTGCGGTTCAGCTTCGTCGTGATGTGCACGGTCAGGTCGCACATACGCAGTGCTTCGAACGTGCGCGGCGTGTCCGGCGTTGCGATCGAGAAATTGCCGCCGAGGCCGATCAGCACTTTGACCTTGCCTTCGAGCATTTCAGCGATCGTTTCGACGACGTCGAGGCCGTGCTCGCGCGGCGGCTCGAAGTCGAACGCTTTGCCGAGCCGGTCGAGGAACGCCTGCGTCGGCTTATCCTCGATGCCGACGGTGCGGTTGCCCTGTACGTTCGAATGGCCACGCACCGGGCAGAGTCCCGCACCTTCGCGGCCGATATTGCCGCGCATCATCATCAGGTTCGACAGCATGTGAATCGTCGCGACCGAGTTCTTATGCTGCGTGAGGCCCATGCCCCAGCAGGAAATCACGCGGCGGCCCTTTGCGTAGATTTGCGCGAGCGATTCGATTTCGTCGAACGGCAGCCCGGCTTCCTCGACGAGCAGGTCCCACGATTCGGCACGCAGATCGTCGGCGAACGCGGCGAAATTGCTGGTGTGCGCATCGATGAATTCGACGTCGAGCACGCGCTCGGCGCCGGCCGCTTGCGCCGCATCGTCCATTTCGACGAGCCGTTTCGCAACGCCTTTCAACAGCGCGAAGTCGCCGCCGAGCTTCGGCCGGATAAACGTCGAAGCGATCTTCGTACTGCCGCCGGTCAGCATTTCGATCGGGTGTTGCGGGCTGGCGAAGCGTTCGAGGCCGCGCTCGCGCAGCGGGTTGATCGATACGATCGTCGCGCCGCGCCTCGCGCACTCGCGCAGTTCGCCGAGCATGCGCGGGTGATTCGTCGCCGGGTTCTGACCGAACACGAGAATCGTGTCTGCGTGCTCGAAGTCGTCGAGCACGACCGTGCCTTTGCCGACGCCGACCGTGCCCGGCAAGCCGCGGCTCGTCGCTTCGTGGCACATGTTCGAGCAGTCGGGAAAGTTGTTCGTGCCGTACATGCGCACGAACAGCTGATACAGAAACGCAGCTTCGTTGCTGGCGCGGCCCGACGTATAGAACGCGGCCTGATTCGGGCTGTCGAGTCGACTCAGATGGCGCGCGATCAACTGATAGGCATCGTCCCAGCCGATGGGCTTGTATTTATCGCTGACGGAGTCGTAGATCATCGGATCGGTGAGGCGGCCGTGCTGCTCGAGCTCGTAGTCGCTTTGTTCCATCAGATCGGCGACCGTGTGCGCTTCGAAAAACGCAGGCGTGACGCGCTTGCCTGTCGCTTCCGCGGCAACCGCTTTAACGCCGTTTTCACAGAACTCGAAAGTCGATGCCTTCTCGCGATCTGGCCATGCGCATCCCGGGCAGTCGAATCCATCCGGCTGGTTCTGGCGGAACAGGGTCCGGTAGTTGGTGCCGGATACCTTTTCCTTGATCAGATTCAGGGCGACGTACTTCAGCGCACCCCATCCCGCTGCTGCGTGTTTATAAGGCTCGATGCGTCCTTGCTGCTTCAGTTCTTTGACTTCTTCCACGACGTTCACTCCACGATGCATTCGACTGCGACCGCTGCTGCGTCGATTTGCGCCTTGTATTCACGCGGCCTTCGACGTAATGCGGTCTATGCGATGCATGGTAGGGCTGCGCAAGCGCCGCGGGCAGACACACAACGCGCGACTGCGGAAGAGTACAGTTGGGTTTATGCTGCACGCGAAAGGTGCACAGTGCTCGTGGAGGCCAATGCGCGAGCGATGGCAAAATGCGGCTCGTTGTCCCGCGCCGCGCGATGAGCGCGGCGAGCGGGGCGCGTCCGCGACCGGGGAGAAAGGGCGTTGAAACTGTATGAGAAGCTTGCCGACGACATCGAGGCTCTCGTCACGCAGGGTGTTTACCGACCCGGCGAGAAGATTCCTTCGGTGCGCCGCACGAGCCAGCATCATCGATTGAGCATCACCACCGTGCTGCGCGCCTATGCGTTGCTCGAAAGCCGCGGGGTGATCGAAAGCCGCCCGCAATCCGGTTACATCGTGCGGCCGCAGGGGCCGGCCGTTGCGGCCGAGCTTGCGCCGTCTAAGCCTCTGGCCATTTCCGCGTCGGTCGACGTAAGCCGGCTCGTGCTGTCCACGCTGCGCTCGATCCGCAGCGACGAAGCAGTGCCGCTCGGCTCGCCGTATCCGGATCCGTCCGCATTTCCGTATCAGCGGATCAACCAGTATGCGAACGCGATTGCGCGGCGCCCCGGCTTGTGGCATGGCTCCGAAGAACTGCCGCCAGGCGCGCGGCCGCTGATCGGGCAGATCGCGAAACGCTATCTGGAGAATGGACTCACGATCGATCCGAACGAGATCGTGATTACTGTCGGCGCGACCGAAGCAATCAATCTGTGCTTGCAGGCGGTGGCGAAGCCCGGCGACGTGATCGCGGTCGAATCGCCGACCTTTTACGCGATGCTGCACGCGATCGAACGCATGGGCATGCGTGCGATCGAGGTCGCGACGCATCCGCGCGAAGGCATCGATCTCGGCGCGCTCGCGCAGATTCTGAAATCGCAGAAGATCGGCGCGTGCATGGTGATGCCGAATTTCCAGAATCCGCTTGGTTTTCAGATGCCCGACGACAAGAAACGCGAACTCGTCGAACTGCTCGCGCGATACGATGTGCCGGCGATCGAAAACGACGTCTATCACGAGCTGTATTACGGGCACTCGCACCCGACGGCGCTCAAGTCCTTCGACGAAAAAGGCCTCGTGCTGCATTGCGCGTCGTTTTCGAAGAGCCTGTCGGCGATGTACCGGATCGGCTGGGCGATCACCGGGCGCTATCGGGAGCAGGTCGAAAAGCTCAAGTTCCTCAATACGCTGACGACGCCGTCGATTCCGCAGCTCGCCATTGCCGAGTATCTGAAGAACGACGGCTACGACCATCATCTGCGCAAGCTGCGTAAAGCGTACGCGCAGCAGGCGAATCTGATGAAGGCGATGGTCAAGCGCTTCTTTCCGGAAGGCACGAAGATGTCGGAGCCGGTCGGCGGTTATGTGCTGTGGGTCGAGTTGCCGGCCGAGGTCGATTCGATGCGGCTCTATCAGCTCGCGCTCGCGAACGGAATCACGGTCGGACCCGGCTATATGTTTTCGACGACGCCGAGCTATCGGAACTTTATCCGGCTCAATTACAGTTATCCGTGGAATGAGCACGTCGAAAAGGCGGTAATTACGCTGGGCAAGCTTGTTGTGTCGTGTATGCGGTCGGCGGCTTAGGCGTCGCGATTCTACAAAGCATGGGAGAGCAACGATGAATGGGATTGGAGACGACTCGCCACACGAGCCGCGAGAAACCGAAGGCGCGCCCGATATGACCGATCCCCAGGTACAGCTCGTCGTGGTGCTCGGTGAATTATGGGGCGCGCGCAACGAGTCGCCGGGCAAGCCGTGCTCGCTCGCGAAGCTCAGCAAGCGTGCACAGTTGCCGATGAGTACGTTGCGGCGTTTGTTGACTGAGTTGACGGCGGCGGAGCTTGTCGACGTTGAAATGCGGCCTGATGGGACGGGGTCGGTTGCGTTGACGGAGCAGGGTACACAGGTATGTGCCGATCTGTTTAGCGGCTCGTGATGCCTGGACCTGCCGCTTGCCGCTCGCATCGCGCGCGTTTCGCACGCTTGATCGCCTGGCCGCCGACGACGGACATCCGCACCGTTGGATAACGCTTCTTCGCGCGTGCGCGCTCAGATGTCCTTTGTGGGTAGCACCACATGGCCGGTCTCCAGCAGCGACTTGAGATTCGACAGGATGCGCGGCCAGCCGCCCGATATCGCGCGAATAAAGTTCGAATCGTCTTTTTCGATCGAATGGGTGATCGTCAGTTTTGCCGCCTCGCCGGACGTTTCGATTTCCATCACGCACAGCGAATAGCCTTCGGCCTTCAATTCCGGCCTGAATTCGTTGCGCCAGCGGATCGCGAGCCGTTTCGGCGGCGTGCTTTCGACGATCTCTCCCATATCGGCAACGCGCCCGTCTGGGAACATCATTCGCCACGATGAGCCGGTTTGCCAGTCGGATTCGCAATGCATGCCGAACCAGTATTGCCGCATGAAATCGGCGCTGGTCAGCGCCGACCAGAGCTTGTCCGCCGACGTGCGGATATACGTGACATAGACGAACGTGCTGCTTTCCATGTTAGCCCTCCAGACATCGCGTTGCACCGCGGTTGATGTGCGAGGCTGCGGCGTGCATGGTTGTGCCGCGGCGTGTCAGCCGGCGGGTTCGCCTTCGTCCGGCTGCTCGAGTTCCTGCTTGAGTTCCGATAGCGCCGCGAGACGCGGTCGCTCGAACTTGCCGATCCAGCGCTCGGCGATCTCATTGATCGGCACCGGGTTCAGAAAGTGCATCTTTTCGCGGCCCTGGCGACGGGTCGATACGAGGTTCGCGTGTTCGAGCTGCGCGAGGTGCTTCGCGACGGCCTGGCGCGTCATGGCGAGCCCTTCGCAGAGCTGCACCAGCGTCTGGCCGTTGCGTTGATGAAGCCGGTCGAGCAGCAGGCGGCGGCTCGCGTCGGCAAGGGCGCGAAAAACGGCGTCGTCGTCCATGTCGATAATAGGCAACTGTTTGGTTGCATGTCAAGGAGGATTATAGCCCGTGAGCCAGTGCTCAAGCGCGCGTGGTTAAATGATTTCCAGTTCGACCGCGGACGTCGATGCGTTCGCCGACGCGGTTCGGGGCATGCGTGGAGACGGAATGCACATACGAAGTCCTACTGCTTGCGTACTGATGGAGGGCGCCGGATCTACAGGCGGCATGTGCGCCGCGCGGCATTGGGTCTTCGCAGACCGAACGCGTGGCTGGGCCGATGATAGGCCTTAATGCACCGGTTACGGCTATCTGCGGCTTGCCAGTTTCTTGCACGAAACTGGCCTATGCGAATGCGCGACGTAGCGGGCGAAACGCCGGTGCAGCGAGGCAACGGCGCTCGTGCGCAACCAGCGCACGAGTTCCGTGCCGACCTTCCGGTAGTGTTCGCCGAGGCATGTTTTGCAGGCAGACGCGAGTGCCATAATCGCGTGACGCCGCCATGCGGGCATTTGCAGGAGACCACCATGTCTTTCGAAGCGATCTTGCGCGGTACGCCTGTGTGGGTCTGGGTTCTGCTCGTGTTTCTGCTGTCGCGCGGCATCAAGGCGTTCAAAGGCGGGACGGCGCCGCTCGGCAAGCTCGCGATCGTGCCGGTGGTGTTCGCGGTATGGGGCATCGCGCATCTGGCCACCGAGCGCGCAGCCGGCTGGCAGGCCGCGGTCGCGTGGGTCCTCGGCGCGGTGGCCGGGCTGCTCGCCGGCGCGTTTATCGCGCGCAAGACGAGCTTCACGGTCGACCGCATGCAGAAGACGGTTACTGTGCCGGGCTCGGCAGTGCCGCTGATTCTGATTCTCGTGACGTTTGCGTCGAAATTCTGGCTCGGCGTCGAACTCGCCATATCGGCGCCGGTGCCGGTCGACTCGGGCTACGTGGTGCTCGACGGACTGATCTCGGGAATCGTTGCGGGAATTTTCTCTGGTCGGTTTCTTGTTTATTTCATGCGGTTTCGCGCGCGTGAGGCGGTGCCGGTTAACGACAGCCTGTAGGCGATTTCACTTTCAGGTCTCTGCCCGTGCGCCTGCGCTGATGCGAGGCTGCCGTTTCCCTCACGCCCAGTGCGCCGGAATCCATACACGACCGACCCAGTGACCCGGGATCCACACCGCGGGCCGCGGTTTCGGCGCGACATACACAACCGGCGCCGGCGCAACGTAGACAACAGCCTTCGGCGGAGGCGGCGGCACGTAGATGGCCGGCGCCGGGGCAACCACCACAGCCGGCAGCGGGGGCGGCGGTACGTAGACAGCCGGCGGCGGAACATAAACAGCAGGCGGCGGCGCCACGACCACTGGCGGCGCACCGATCGCGACCGTCGCACCGACCGTCGTGACCGAGCCGCTCGTGGTGACCGTCGTGCCATGCGTGCCCGTAACGGTGCCTGTCGTGACCACAGCGCCCGTCGATACGCGTGTCGCGCTGCCCGAATGGTAGACCGTACCGCCGTCGTTACCGGTTACCGTGCCCGAGCGGTAGCACGAATTTCCCGCGCAATTCGTCGATGCCGAGTGGCTGACCGTGTTGCCGTTCGATCCGGTCACCGTGCCCGACGACGAATACTGTCCCGGCGCCGTACGCGTCACGCTGCCCGAGGTCGTCGCGGTGTTGCCGTTGGAGCCGGTCATCGAGCCCGTATGCGAGCATGTGCCGCCCGCGCAGTTCGTGGTGCCCGAATGGTTGACCGTGTTGCCCCACGGGCCGACAGCGGTGCCCGAGTTCGAGAATTGGCCCGGCGCGTTACGCGTGACCGTGCCGCTGTTCGTGCCGACGCCGCCCCACGGACCGACCGCGCCACCCGCATGCGAGCAACTGCCGCCGCCGCAAGACGTATAGTGGCCGCCGCTGTACGCGCCGTGCGATGTGTAGGCCGTGCCGCCGTGAGCCCAGCCGGCCCATGCCGACGCGCTGCCGAGCGCCAGGAAGGCTGCCGCGGCTGTTACGGCCAGGCGGCGCACCATCTTGCGCGAGCGCGAAGCCGGTGCGGGGGAAACCGGCATCACGCTGCCGGCGGGAGCGACGTACGTTTCGATGTTCACGGTAGGTCCTTCAGGGTTCGGTTCGGGCCACTTCGTGCTGCATTGCGTGGCGACGGAACGAACTATAGGAGGACCCGTTCGCGAAGTCTGTTAGAAAACTATGTCGAGCCATTTCATGGCGGCAAAGCCCTGGCGGGCGCTGCTTAAGCGAAATCGTCCGATCAATTGCACTCGTCGGACGCGCCGCATTCTGCGTGGTCGTCCGCATTCGGGCGGCGCGTTTTCACGCGTGTGTGCGTGTGTCAACGCGCGAATCAATGAGCAAACCGGATGTCGAGCGAACGCAAATACGTCTGCAGGCCGGCATCCTGGATCGGAATCACATAGCCGTTTGCACCCGATTCGTTGAAGTGCGCATGCCAGTATCCGGGCGGCGTGACGAACGCCATGCCGGGTTCCCAATCGACGCGCTCCGGGTTCACGATCTCGCCGCGTTCGTCGAGTTCGGTGCCGACAAGCGTGTAGCAGCCCGGTTTGCAATCGGAGATGAAGTCGAGCGCAATCGATTGGTGCCGATGCGGCTTTTGCATCGTATCCGGCGCGATGACGCCGAACATCGCCCACAGGGAATGCGTGACCGTACGTGTTTGCGGAAAGCGTGCATTGCCGAGCAGAATGCTTACGCGATTGCGTTGGCTCGCGCCCGGCGCGTTGGACACTTTGCGCAGCTCTTCTTCGGCGCGCGCTGCTGGGTACAACGTCGGCGTGAAGCGCGCGCTGCTTGCACTCGCACCGAGATAGGTGAGCAAAGGCGCGTCGTTCACGTAATAAAGACGCGTGGTCGATTCCGCCTCGATCTGCACCTGCGCGCTGCCCGGCATCGTGAAGAAATCGCCTTTCGCAAACGCGAAGCGCGTGTTGCCTTGCGATGCGATGCCCGAACCGTCGATCGCATAGAACAGCAGCGAGGTCGCGTTGGGTGCGAACGCGACTCGCTCACCTGCGACGATGCGCACGAAATGCGCGGCCAGCCCTGGTCCGGTCGCGGGGCCCGGGCAACCGAGTTCCGCGGAAAGATCGAGCGGCACGGTGCGCGTCGGTCCGCTGTCATGCAGCGATGCATGAAACGTTCGATACGGCACGCGCGAAATCAGCTTCGCCCCGATCGGGTTGGCCGAAGACGTGTACTCGAAATACTGCGCGTCTGCGGTGATCGCGTTGCTGACTGCGTCGTTCAATGTCAGTGTCGAATCGTCGGTCTTGTCCAGCATGATTTTCTCCGTAAAGTGATGGCGGGTCGCCTCACACGCATGCGGTGCTGCTGCGTGCTGAAACCATGACGTCACTTTAGGACGGGTACGCTCGCGGCAGAACGGCCCCATCGGCGAATCTGCTTTGCAGAAATGGGATAGCCAACCGCAACGCACGTCGTTATGTTCCAATGCATGGTTCCAGCTACTCATGGACCGACATGGACTATTTCGCTGCGGTGCGCGCCTTCCTTCATGCGGCGGAACTCGGCAGCTTCAGCAAGGCGGCCGCCCAGATGGAGATCAAGACATCGACAGTGTCGCGCCATATCAACGAACTCGAGGCCGATCTCGGTATTGCGCTTTTCAACCGCTCGACGCGCGGGCTCGTGCTGACCGAAGGCGGGCAGGTGTTTCGCACGCATGCGCTGACCGCGGTAGAAAGCCTCGACGAAGCGAGACAGCTGGCGTCGTCGCTGAACGCGTCGCCGAAAGGCGTGCTGCGCGTCACGATGCCCGCGTCATTTGGCCGGCGGCATGTCGTTCCGCATTTGCCCGAATTCCTGACGCGATACCCGCATATCGATGTCGATGCGGTCGTAACCGATGAACCATTGAATATCATTGAAGCGCGTATCGATCTCGCGATTCGCATCGGCGCATTGCCCGATTCTCAACTCGTTGCGCGGCGGCTGGCCGAGCATCGGCGCATCGTTTGCGCAAGCCCCGCTTATACGAAGCAGCACGGCATGCCGGCCTCTCCTGATGACCTGGCCGCGCACATCGCATTGCGCTTTGCGCTAGCGCTCGACGACAAATGGATACTCGTTAGGCGCGGCGATACAACGGCCACAACGCGTGCCTCGACGCGACGGTCTACACCGCAAGACTCACGCAAGACCACGCAGCAAAAGCCGCGCGAGCATGCACGGCAACACGAAGTGATGGTGCAACTGCAAGGCCGCGTCCGCGCGAACGATACCGACGCGCTGCTTGAACTTGCGATCGCCGGTTGCGGCATCGCGCTGCTGCCGGCGTGGAGCGTGGGCGACGCATTGCGGCAAGGACAGCTCGTGCGGCTACTGCCGGACTGGGAGGCGCAGACCACACGCACCGCGCCGGCAGTCTGGGCCGTCTATCCGCCCAAGAAGACGGTCTCGTCGAAAGTGCGCGCGTTTCTCGACTTCTATGCAGCGCTGTTCGCTGACGATACGTACTGGCAAGTCTGATTGCCCAAGGCGGGCATACGCTGCACGCGCGCCGCGCTGTATGCCTACTTGCCGATATGCTGGATCACCTCGAAGCCTTCGAACTCCGGGTGTCCCAGATAGAGAGGCCGGTTATTTCCCGCGCTGCGGTGCGCTGCGCGAAACGCTTCGGATTGCGTCCACGCTTCGAACGCTTGCTGACTTGCCCACACCGTGTGGCTCGCGTACAGCACGTGGTCGTCCTTTTGCGAGCCCCTCAGCAAGTGGAATTCGACAAAGCCGGGCACTTGCTGCAAGTGCGTATCGCGGCTTTTCCAGACCTGCTCGAATTCGTCCTCGGATCCGGGGACGACCTTGAAGCGATTCATTGCGATATACATGGGTATCGATCCTCCGGAGCGCGTCGAACTTCGAAGCCAATGTCCGATTATAGAGCGGCTATTGTGCGACTTCAGTGAAGGGCATAGGCTGTCCCCTGTCGCACCGCGCGGCGCGCCCGGTGCCGCGCCGGAGCACGATGCGGTATCGGTGCGGGAGCGATCCTTGCTGCGCGATGGATTCAATCGTGCAACGGTTTCAGTACACGAGGAAAAGAAAATGACGATCGAATTTACCGGCCGCCGACATGTCGTGGCGGCATCGCGCGTTGCATTCGAAGCGAAGGTCAGCGGTAAGGAAGTCTGGTGCAGCGTTTCAATGGACGCGTTGAACGATCATTTCGGCAATACGGGTACGTCGTCCCACGAGTTGATTCAGTCATTCGAAGCGAATCGGCCGCGCATCGAAGCGGCCGCGCAACGTGTGCTCGAGCGCAACGGCGGCCAGTCGGTCGAACTGGAAACGCGCGATCTCGACTAGCGGGCGCCGCGCGCGCCACGCCGACCGCTGCGGCGCTCTTTCGAGAACAAACGCGCCGCGGGCAAGTCCGATCACAGACGCATGCAAAGGCGGCAGGCCGCAGCGCGTTCCGTCTGCGGTCCGCGCTGCGGCGCTGTTGCGCGCTTCGAGGCAGACCTGGCCGCTTCGACAGTAGAATCGTCCTGACGAGCAGAACTGACGGGGGAGCAGTTCTCGCCGAATGCCCACAGCCGCGGCAGGATGGGCAAGACGTTGTGCGCAGGAATTTCATCGTAACCGGCAGCAAGGAACGGTTGCTGCACTTGGCGTGCCCTTCGGTCGCGAGGAGTTTGCATGAAAGTACTTGCGGTTCACCCCAGTGGCTTGATGTACACCCGCGTGTTCCTGCGCCTGGAACCCTTGGGCCTTGAAACCGTAGCGGCCGTCATCCGCGAAGCGGGCCACGACGTGCGCCTGATCGATCTGCAGGTCGAGACGCATCGCGATCTGCATCGCTGGATACGCGACTGGCGGCCGGATGTGGTGTGTTTCTCCGGCAACTATCTCGCCAATATTCCCGAGATTATCGACCTCTCGAAAACGATCAAGCAGACGTTGCCAGGCTGCTTCGTATTTGTCGGCGGCCATAGCGTGTCATTTACGGCGAACGATTTGCTGCGCCATGCCGACGGAGCGATCGATTGCATCTTGAAGGGCGAGGGTGAAGCGTCGGTCGTGTTGCTGCTCGAGACAGTGCAGCAACGCGGTAACCTGCTCAATGTGCCCGGCGTCGTGACGCGCGAAGGTTCGGGACCGCCGCCGGGCTTCGTCGAGTCGCTCGATCATATTCGCCCTGCACGCGACCTGCTCAGGCATCGGCGCAAATACTTCATCGGCGTGCTCGACCCTTGTGCGTCGATCGAATTCGCACGCGGGTGCCCGTGGGATTGCACGTTCTGCAGCGCGTGGACATTTTATGGGCGTACCTATCGTTCGCGCAGCCCCGAAGTGGTTGCCGACGAACTCGAATCGATTCGCGAGCCCGGCGTTTTTATCGTCGACGATGTCGCATTCGTGCATGCGGATCACGGCATGGAGATCGCGCGTGCGATCGAGCGTCGCAATATCCGCAAGCAGTACTACCTCGAAACGCGCGGCGATGTCCTGCTGCGTAACAAGCATGTGTTCGAGTATTGGCGCAAGCTTGGATTGCAATACATGTTCATCGGCATGGAAGCGATCGATTCGGCCGGGCTCGAAGCATTCCGCAAGCGGATCGATATCGACAAGAACTTCGAAGCGCTCGAGTTTGCACGCTCGCTCGGCATCACGGTGGCAATCAATCTGATCGCGGATCCCGATTGGGATCACGACCGCTTCGAAGCAGTGCGTCAGTGGTGCCTCGAAATTCCGGAGATCGTGAACATCAGTGTCAACACGCCTTATCCGGGCACCGAAATCTGGCTGCGCGAGCGGCGGCGTCTCACGAGCCTCGACTATCGTCTGTACGACATCCAGCATGCGGTGCTGCCGACGCGTCTGCCATTGCCCGAGTTCTACAGGGAATTGGTCAACACGCAACAGGTGCTCAACCGCAAACACCTCGGCTGGGCCGCGCTGCGCGGTGCCGTATCCGAGGCAGCCGGACTGCTGATGCGCGGGCAGACGAATTTCGTGCGCATGCTGTGGCGTTTCAATTCCGTGTTCGATCCGCGCCTGCAACTGGCCGATCATGCGCGCGAGGTGCGCTATGAGATGACGCCGCCGCCCGACGCCGCAGGCACCGAAGCGCGCGCGAGTGCGAAGACGCTTTATATCCACGGTCCTGTCGGCCGCAAGGGCCGCAAGATCGACGACGCAACCGAGCGCTTCGTCGATCAGACACGTATGGGTGCGGGCTGAAGCGCGTCTTCGCGGCGCCATAGATTGCGCTATTACAGTGTCGGGAAGGGCCGCCATGCAGACGCGTGGCGGCCCTTCGTCGATCTGCGCCTCGTATCGGGTCTACTGACGCCTAGTGCTTGTCGCCTGCCGTGAGCATCGGGTTCGCGTCGTCAGGCGGCGCGCCGTCTGCAGTGTCCGTTTCATTCAATGAGTAACCGGGCTTCTGTTCCGTGGACAACGTCAGCGTGCTGATGCCGCGCTGCGATACCGGCGCGCCGACGTCCGGCGCGTAGAAAGGCGAAGGTCCGTAGCCGCTGGCGAAGGCGGGCGCGGCGAGCGCGCACAGTGCGCATGCGCCGGCGAGCGAGCGGGCGATCGAGGTGAGAGGGTTGCGAGTCATGATAGTGCTCCTGAAGAATCGAACGGTCGAAGGTCGGAGTGCTGCGCTGCCTGATATCGATCAACCCTCCGGAACGTAAAAAACGTACGTGTTGATCGTTCAACTTCAAAACACGGATGACCGTTTCCGCGTGCATCGTCTGTGTCCGATGCATGCTGTTGCAGCTGTACGTGGGAGTAGTATCTTGACGAATGCCTTACCGATGAATGATCTGGCGTCCAGAGTTTTTGCGCGAAACGCCGGAACTCCGGAGTCAACGCGGTTTTCCAGGTTCGCTGAATATGGATGCGGTATCCGATGTGCTGCGTTTCGTGCGTCTGTCCGGCGCGCTTTACCTGAACGGTGAATTCACCGCGCCATGGTGCGTGAGCGGTGAACCGGACGCCGCACTGTGCGCCAGTTTCCTGCCGCGTGCGGAACGTGTGGTGTCCTATCATCTGATCACCGAAGGGCACTGCTGGGCACAACTGCCCGGCGACGCGAGTTCCGCGCTGCGTGTCGAAGCCGGCGAACTGCTCGTGGTGCCGCAAGGCGAGGCGCACCTGATGGGCAGCGCGCTCGATCTCGCGCCGGTGGCAGCGGCGCCGTTGCTGACAAGCCAGCTACAGGGTTCGCCGGGCGAAATCTTGCGGCTCGCCCACGGCGGAGGCGGTGAGCGAACGCACCTTCTATGCGGCTTTCTCGCGTGTGACGAAACGTTGAATAACCCCGTGTTGTCTGCGCTGCCACGGATCTTCAAGATCGACATGCGCAACGATCCGCGCTCGGCGTGGCTCGAAGCGTCGCTCGAATTCGCCGCGGCAGAGGCCGCGCAATGGCGTGCGGGCAGCGCAACCGTACTCGCACGGCTTTCCGAGTTGCTGTTTGTCGAGGCCGTGCGCCGCTGCATCGACGCGCTCCCCGACGATCGCAAAGGCTGGCTGGCAGGCGTGCGCGATCGCTTTGTCGGCCGTGCACTCGCAAGCCTGCATGCGCAACCGGCCTATGGATGGACCGTCGACGAGCTGGCGCGCAAGGTCGGCCTGTCGCGTTCCGCATTGGCGCAACGCTTTTCCGATCTGCTTGGGCAACCGCCGATGCAATATCTGGCGAGCTGGCGTCTCAGGATGGCCGCACATGAACTCGCGTCCGGCAGCAAGACGCTCGCCGCGGTTGCGGAGCTGGTCGGCTACGAATCCGAAGCGGCGTTCAACCGTGCGTTCAAGCGCGAGTACGGCATGCCGCCCGCGGGATGGCGCAAGAGCCGCATGAAAATGGAGGGCTTCGACAACACGACTTAACTGCCGCTGCATGCATACGAATTTTTTCATGCATCTCGTGCAAAAAAATGCGCTGCCCGCATCAATCGGCGAGCAGCGCAAAGGGGACCACGGCACGGTCCCTGGGAGACTGTACGATTCAAGCCGAGCCGCTGTTGCCGACTCGACTCGCGTTGATTCGCTGTATCCGTTTGTCTCGATCTATTCGATCACAGAGGTCGAGGTGCGTGTTGCGATGTAATGGCCGGTAATGCGATGCAGCTATGCATTGCCGCATTGCTCCGGCACCCTGTATCGGCATGTTCGGTCTACATGTGATGCTTGCATGGGTTATCCACCCATGAGTAAACCTGGAAACCGGGCGTTTATTCCATGCACACGTCACCATCGATCGTCGACGATGTATCGCGATGCGCGACGCGTATCCTCAAGCCGGGATTAACCGATACATGGTCGACTTCATACTTACATATGATTTACGCTAAAAGCCCCTGCAGATAGATTGAATTCGCAGTTTCGAGTGGGCGCGACATCGTGCGCGCTTTGTCAATTTGCGTGAAGGATGTCCAGCTTGCATAACGCTTCCATCGTTTCGATCGTCGACGACGACGAGTCGGTCAGGCTTGCAACCGCCAGCCTGATTCGCTCGTTGGGTTGGTGCGTGAAACTCTACGCATCAGCCGAGGCGTTTCTTGGTTCGCCCGAATTCGGAAAGACAGCGTGCGTGGTCTGCGATATCCAGATGCCGGGGATGACCGGGCTCGAGCTGCAAGCTGAGCTCGTCGCGAGCGGAAACCGCGTGCCCATCATTTTCGTCACCGCGTTTCCGTCCGACGCAGCAAGGCGCCGCGCAAGCGAGAACGGCGCATACTTCTTTCTTCACAAGCCCGTCGACGCCGCAGAGTTTACGCGTTGCCTGCAATCGATTCTTGGCTCCGAAGAGACTCAATGAGCTTCGCCATCGATGCATATCGCTCCGCGCCCGTGCGGATTTGAAATTGCGCCGCGAAAGTTAGCTTCAGGTTTCTTCCTTTTTGACTAAGTTTGAAGCGACGGGTGCGCTTGCCTCGACTCGTCGATCTGCTTTGGCAAGGAGGGAGTAATGAGAAAGCTTCTGTTGCTCACGACGTCAGTCGCTGCGCTCGCGCTGACCGGCGTTTTCACGAGCGCATCTGCCCAGTCGACCAGCGCGCAGCCGTCCAGCGCGCAACCTTCGAGCGCTGGAATGACAGCGTCTCCAGGCGCGTCCGGCGAGGGCCCCGGCATGTCCGGAGAGACAGCGAGCGGCAAATACAGGTCCGGCTGGCCCTGGCATGGCGCCAGCGCACACAACAATAATTGCGTCGGGCCGATCAGCTTTTGCAACGTCTACTTTGGCGGAGGTTGAAGCGACCGTGTCGGAGGCCGCGTTTGCCGCGCGCGTGCAACGTACGCGCGCCTGCGCGGTGTTGCAGCGCGCAAAGTAACGTCATTGCGCGGTTTGCTGACGCTGATATTCGTCGTGCTTCATCTCGAGGTAATCGACTTTTTTCACCTCGTGCAACTGGCGCGGGTACTGTTCCGTCGCATCGAACCAGCGGTTCAGCCGATCGTCGAGACGCTGGCCGGCCGGCGCGGATAGCGATGCCAGATAGGCGTCGATCGCAAGGTAGTAGCGCATCGTATTGCGCTCGACGAGACCACGCACGCCGCCGATATAGTCGCCGCTATCGGCCGATGTCGAAAAGCCCACCTTGTCGCTGCCGATCGTTGCCAGATAGGTTTTCATCGCGAATCGACCCGCCGTGCCGTAGCCGTACGAATAGGTCAGGTGAATGAACGTATGCGTGGCGTCGATCGCCATTGCCTCGAGCACGATGTGATAGTCCTTCGTGCTCATCGGACCCTGGTCCGCGCTTAGATCGACCCGGAAGTAGTCGGAGCGTGTGACCTCAGGGTGATAGTCGAACGTCACGCGAAATGTCGACGACAGTTTCTCCTCCACTTTCTTGCCGAGATTCACGTTGAGCGTGCTGCCTTTGGCACCCGTCGTCGCATGGCAATACTTGATGTTCAGATGCAGGATCAGCACGTCGCACCAGTTTGCCGGTCCCTTCTCAGGATTGTTCAATGCGCCGTTGACGGTGGCGAACGGATAGTCGAGAACGGCGTAGATGTCGCCTTTCAGCGAATCGTGCGCTTCGGTCGAATCGAGATATAGCGGACGATGGAACGCATTGCTGGCAAGCTGAGCAGAGAGGCTCTGGTATTTGTCGCGCAGTGTGGCCTCGTTGCCGGCGCCGAACGACGGCGCGGATGGAACGAGGCACGCAAGCATGAGCGCGGCCAGCGCAGTCAGCGCTCGCAGCATGTCGAGCGCGCGAGAGAACGCCACGCGTGCAATCGTCCGTTGGGCAAATGAGTCCATTTGCTCGAGCCTCCCCCAAAGGTTGTTCGTGATGTCGTCAGGCAGCATGCCCTGCATGCGGCTATGTGCAATGCACCAGAGCAAAGCATACCCCACCCGCTGGCGTCATATGGCCGACACTGGTAGATGCGAGGCGGTAACTGTAATAAACATCGTCTGAATGTCGCCGCTCTTTTATGGTGCATGCAACCTGAAATGATCAGGACTCGGAATATTCAGATATAGCCGCGCGTTCTTTTGTTGTTACCGCGTTGCACGCTGCGTTCCTGTGAACGGTCTTCGTCGCACGCGGGCGTGTCGGGCTCGGATCGGCACGGACAGGTCAGAAAGGAGGCAGGATGCAACACTTGGCGCAGCACGTCCATGCGAACGTGCGACTTCCGAAAATCACCTATCACTTCGCAGTCGAGCCGGGCAAGGTGTTCTACTGGGATTGCTCGCCGGGCTCCGAGATCCGCGCGCTCGGCGAACGCGTGTGGCTGACCCGTGCCGACTGCGATTACGACTACTGGCTCGAACCCGGAGGCGTGCTCCGCTTGCCCAGACACGAACGCATCAGCATGAGCACCGACGCCGATTGCGCCGCGGAAATTTCGGTGACATGCGACTATTTCGACTCGCCGCATGCGATGCGCCGCTGGGTCGATCGGGTCGTGTCTGTTTTTCGCGGCCGCCGACCCGGGCCGATATTGCGCCATATGTGATTGCGCCGCTGCCGCCCGTACAGGCTAGCGCTATCGCCGTCGCGGCACGATTGCGCGGCTTCGCGGCTTTCTGCCATCCGCGGCGATCGGGCACTGCATCAATGTCAAAGATGTTTATAGAAATAGGTCGTCGAGCAGAATTCGCCGTCCGGCATCAGCGCGTACTTTGGCACGTCGCCGACACGCTGCCAGCCCGACTGTTCGTATAACCGCGACGCGGGCGATCCGGTGACGGTGTCGAGTACCAGCACGGTTTTGCCTTCTTCGCGCGCGACGGTGTCGACCGCCGCCATCAGGCGTCGCGCAATACCTTGCCTGCGCACCGCGCGGGAGACGAGCATCTTCGCGACGTCCGCGCGATGCGGCTGATTGTCGGGCTGCGCGAGGACCATCTGGACGGTGCCGACGATGTGTCCGGCATCGTCTTCGGCGACGAGCAACGCACGTTCGCCGCGCACGACGCCCGCCGCGACGTCGCGCCAGAACTCAAGCGCCCGCTCGCGCGGCAGCGGCAGCATGAAGCTGACCGATGCGCCGCCTTCCACGCAATCGACGAGTACGCCGGCCAGCGCTTCGACGAGGCGGGCCGCTTCGTCGGCGCCGACGCGGCGCACCGTGATCTGTCCGATTCTGTCACTCATGCTGTTGTCCGTTGCTGTCGTTGTCGGTGGATAGCGGGTGGTGTCAGTGTATCGCCTTCGCACGCGCTAGCCGGCACGCATCGACCGTGCGTTTCGGATAGGTCTTGTGCGAATTGACAGAGGAGCGCGGCGATGCGAGGCCATCATGCCGTACCCACTCGGCTCGCGCTGCGGTCTGTCACGCAGACGTAGCAACGCATTGATAGCGTTTATTGTTTCGATGCCGCTCGAGGTTGCCGGTGCGACGGTCGGGGCCGGGTGGCCGGGGGTGCTGGCCACGGGCGACTCCCCGTTGGCAGAACTTGCAGTGCGATTGGCATGGATCGATGCATCGATCCGATTGAGTGAAGGCCGTGTGCGAACGACACTTACTGCGTAGTCCAGACAAGGTGCGCCGCCCGCTTCAGAAGGCGATCGGCCAGCCAGTGACCTTCACTTTTGGAGCAACGCAATGAGCAAGATCATCGCCGGCATCAAGATCCCCGACAGCAAACTGGCGCGGGAAGCAACCGAACTGGTGCGCGACACCGAATCCGACCTGCTGTTTCACCACTCGACGCGCGTCTTTCTGTTCGGTGCGCTGACCGGGGAACGCAGGCAGCTCAAATACGACCCCGAGTTGCTTTATATCGGCGGCATGTTCCATGACATGGGCCTCACGCAGCGCTACAGCAATTCGCAGAACCGTTTCGAAGTCGACAGCGCGAATGCGGCCGCCGATTTCCTGCGTCAGCACGGCATCGCCGAAACGGATGTCGAGCTGGTCTGGGATGCGATTGCGCTGCACACGACGCCTGGCATCCCGCCGTTCAAGAAGCCGGTTGTGCAATTGGTGACGGCCGGCGTCGAAATGGACGTGCTCGGTTTTGCCTATAACGAGTTCACGGAGGAGCAGCGCCGCCAGGTAGTAGCTGCGCATCCGCGCGTAGCGAACTTCAAGGAACAGATTATCGATGCGTTCAACGAAGGCATGAAGCATCGTCCGGATTCGACATTCGGCACCGTCAACGATGATGTGCTTGCCCTGAAGGATCCGAAATTCAAGCGTTTGAATTTTTGCAGCATTATTCTCGGCAATGCGTGGGTTGACGATGCGCATGGCTGCGCGCATTGCGACGATCCATCGCATCAGCACGGTTGAGAAAAGCGCCGGCGTCGATCACGCCGGCGCTCGAGTTGTTGTTGCACCAATTGGCTTCGATCGACTATTTCAAAGGAAACCCCATGAGCAAGCTCACCACGGCATTCGGCGCTCCCGTCGTCGACAATCAGAACACGCAAACTGCGGGCCCGCGCGGCCCGGCGTTGCTGCAGGACGTCTGGCTGATCGAGAAGCTCGCGCACTTCGCGCGCGAAGTGATTCCGGAGCGACGCATGCATGCGAAGGGGGCGGGCGCTCATGGCACGTTCACGGTCACGCACGACATCACGAAGTACACGCGCGCGAAAATCTTCTCGCAGATCGGCAAGAAGACGCCGATGTTCGCGCGCTTCTCCACCGTGGCCGGCGAACGCGGTGCGGCCGACGCCGAACGCGATATTCGCGGCTTCGCGCTGAAGTTCTATACGGAAGAGGGCAACTGGGACATGGTCGGCAACAACACGCCGGTGTTCTTCTTCCGCGATCCGCTGAAGTTCCCCGATCTGAATCACGCCATCAAGCGCGACCCGCGCACCGGCCTGCGCAGCGCGCAGAACCAGTGGGACTTCTGGACGCAATTGCCCGAGGCGTTGCACCAGGTGACGATCGTCATGAGCGACCGCGGCATTCCGAAGAGCTTCCGTCATATGCACGGCTTCGGCAGCCATACGTACAGCTTTATCAATGCGCAGAACGAGCGCTTCTGGGTGAAGTTCCACTTCCGCACGCAGCAGGGCGTCGAGAACCTTACCGATCAAGAAGCGGCGGCAGTCTGCGCAACCGATCGCGAGAGCAACCAGCGGGATCTGTACGAAAGCATCGAGCGCGGTGATTTCCCGCGCTGGACGCTTTATGTGCAGATCATGCCGGAAAAGGAGGCGGGCTCGTATCGCTACCATCCGTTCGACCTGACCAAGGTCTGGTCGAAGAAGGACTATCCGCTCATCGAAGTCGGCGTGGTGGAACTGAACCGCAATCCGGACAACTTCTTCGCGGAAACGGAGCAGGCCGGCTTCGCGCCGTCGAGTGTCGTGCCCGGCATCAGCTTCTCGCCGGACAAGATGCTGCAAGGGCGTCTGTTCTCGTACGCCGATGCGCAACGCTATCGCCTCGGCTCGAACTACTTCCAGATTCCGGTCAACGCGCCGCAAAGCCCGGTACACAGCTATCACCGCGACGGCCAGATGCGCGTGGACGGCAACCTCGGCGGCACGGCTTCCTACGAGCCGAATACGGTCAGCGAATGGCAGGAACAGCCGGACTTCCGCGAGCCGCCGCTGTCGATCGAAGGCGCGGCCGATCATTGGAATCACCGCGTCGACGACGACTACTTCTCGCAGCCCGGCAATCTGTTCCGTCTGATGTCGGCGGCGCAACAGCAGGTGCTGTTCGACAACACGGCGCGCGCGTTGCAAGGCACGACGAAAGCGGTGCAGGACTTGCACGTCGAGCATTGCACGAAGGCTGACCCGGCTTACGGCGCGGGTGTGACGAAGGCGCTGGCAGCAATCGCGCAGAGCAAAAACGCACGTTGAGCCACGCCGCCGCTTACTTCATCCAGTAGGGGTGTCGAACCCGCTATCGCGATCGCGCGTTAGCGGGGATTTTTTTATTGCACGTCGTTAGCCTGGCCGCGTTGAGCGGCCGCAGGTGAAGCAGGACGGCCGCAATCAGCCATGCGAATTCGCTTCGTTTTGCGGCGCGGCGAGCGGCCGCTTGCCGGCGCCCGGCCAGAAACCGATATAACGGAACCGCTCGCGCTTGTGCTCTTCTTCGAAGTGGCCGAGCGACGGCTTGATCAGGTCGCTGCGCGACACGATGCCGATCAGACGCATCGATTTGCGATCGGCGACCACCGGCAACCGCTCGAGTCCGTGCACGGCGAGCCGCGTCGCGATCAGGCGGCAGGTTTCGTGCGGCATCGCGACAGCCGGCGTGTCCTGCATCAGGTCGCCGACGCGCATCTCGAGCGCGTCCGGCAACATGTCGACCGCTGCCGGGCCGCCCGTTTCGGCCGTGACGGCGGCAGCCGCCGCCATGCTCGTCTGCGCCGATTCGCGAATGCGTTCGAGCGTTGCGCGGTCGAGTATGCCGAGCACCGCCTCGTTGCGAATCACCGGGTACGCGCGCCGTTTCTGGTTCGCGCCGAAGTACGTGGCGAGTGCATCGCGCACGGTGACGTTCGCGTCGATCGCTTCGACGGTGCGCGACATTACTTCGTCGGCATAGTGACGCTCGAGCGGATCGACGCCGTACTCGCGGTAGATGTGATAACCGCGCCGCGCGATCTTTTCGGTCATGATCGAGCGTTTCATGACGACGGTGGCGAAGCCGTGCGCGACGAGCGTGGCGGCGAGCAGCGGCAGCAGCGCATTGGCGTCGTGCGTAAGGCCGAACGCAAAAACGATGGCCGTGAGCGGCGCGCCGAGCGTCGCACCGAGCGTGGCCGCCATGCAGACGAGCGGCCAGAGCGCCGGTTCGCCGCCGGGCAGCACGTGACCGAGCACCGTGCCAAGGCCCGCGCCAAGCATCAGTAGCGGGGCGAGCACGCCGCCCGACGTGCCCGAGCCAAGCGCAACGACCCAGATCACCGCCTTCACGACGAGCAGCGCGATGGCGATCTGCAACGCAATATGCTGATGCAGCAGATCGCCGATCACGTCGTAGCCGACGCCCAGCGCGCGCGGCTCGACAAAGCCGCCGATACCAACCACGAGTCCGCCTAGTGCGGGCCACCACATCCAGTGCAGCGGCAGACGCCCGAACAGGTCTTCGACCTTGTAGAGCGCCGCAGAAAGTCCCGACGCTAACGCGCCCGACAGCAGCCCCGCAATCGCGCACGACAGGAGCGATAGCGCGCTCGGCTCTGCGGTTTGCAGCGGGAAAAGCGGCGCCGTGCCGAAGAATACGGCGCGGCCGAAGCCGGCCACCGCGCATGCGAGCGCGACAGGCAGGAAACTGCGCGGGCGCCATTCGAACAGCAGCAGTTCGACGGCGAGCAGCACGGCCGCGACCGGCGTGCCGAACACCGCGGTCATGCCGGCGGCTGCGCCTGCGACGAGCAGCGTCTTACGCTCGGCCGAGGTGACCTTGAAGCATTGCGCGAGCAGCGAGCCCAACGCGCCGCCCGTCATGATGATCGGGCCTTCCGCGCCGAACGGGCCGCCGCTGCCGATCACGATGCCGGACGACAGCGGCTTCAGAATGGCGACCTTCGGCGACATGCGGCTCTTGCCGAACAGGATCGCCTCGATGGCCTCGGGAATGCCGTGACCGCGGATTTTCTCCGAGCCGTAGCGTGCCATCAGTCCGACGATCAGGCCGCCGACGACCGGAATCAACACGACCCATGCGCCGAGTGTGTTTAGCGCCGGCGAATGGTCCGCGAAGGAAAAGCGGCCGTAGAAGAACAGGTTGGTGAACAGATGGATCAGGCTTAGCAGCACGAAGGCGGCGAGCGTGGCGAGCGCGCCGATCACGACGGCAAGCGCGGAGATGCCGGGCAGACGGGCATTGCTGGAAAAATCGCGCTTGTGGGCGTCGTGACTCATGATGTTTTACAGATCGATTTGCGGAATGGTGAAGGCGCCCTTGAGCGATTTCAGCTCGGCGCGATGCAGTTCGGCAAGGCGCGAAAGCACACGCTCGCCCGCCTTCAGAAGGTGAACTTCCACTTGCCGGCGGTCGGTTTCGCTGACGCGCCGCTCGACGAGCCCCAACGCTTCACAGCGCGACACCAGTGCGACCGCGCCGTGATGCTGCGCTTGCAGCCGCTCGGCCAGTTCGCCGATCGTCGCCCATTCGCGGTCCGGATAGCCTTTGATATGCAGCAGCAACAGATATTGCAGCGGCGTGATGCCTTCGCCTTGTGCGGCCTGCTCGGAGAATCGTTCGAAACGCCGCATCTGATAGCGGAATTCCGATAGCTGCTCGAAGTCAGCCTTGACCAACTCGCGTGTGAGGGTCTTCATATAAAGGGTCGAGGGAAGAAGGACGATGGGGAAACGTCTAATATATCACAAGATGATATAAATCACGCTGCCCGGTATGCCGGTGCACGCGTGCGGCGGTAGAGGCCGGAAATCAGATCCGCCTGCGTGATGATGCCGGCAAGCCGGCGATGCGCATCGAGCACCGGAATGTGATGGTGCCCGTGCGTGGCGAAGATCGGCACCAGTTCGACGATCGGCGTGTCGACGGTAACCGTATGCACCTGCGTGGTCATCAGCGACTGGACGATCGAACGGCGCGCGGGCCGTGCGACGCCGAGGCGCGGGCGCGGTGCGAACCAGCGCCGCGACCACTTCTCGATGAAGCCCGGCCGTGCTTCGGCCGTGCCGCTCGCGAGGTTCGCGCGCGTAACGATGCCGATCACGCGCCGGTCTTCGGTAACCACCGGCAAGGCTTTGATGCCGTGCAGGTTCAGCAGATAAGACGCGGTACCGGCAGTCGCCCCGGGCGCTACGGCGATAACCGGATTCGACATGATGTCGCGGCAGGTCAACTCGCCGAAATTGCGTGCATACGCCTGCATCTCCGTTTCACGCAGCAGCGTTTCGAGGTCGTCGGGGTTCACGTCGAGCAATTCGCTGCGACGGCGCAGCACGGCTTCGAGATCGGCGCGCAACGACGGCTGATGCGCGGACGGATCGGCCGTGGCGTCGCGCGAGACGAGCGCGACGTGCGGATAGCGATGCCCCGTAATCGCGTGGTAGATCAGCGCCGACCCGAGCAGGAATAGCGATTGTACGAATACCGGTTCGAGAATGAAGCGGAAACCGAGCGCGTGAATCGCGGGTCCGCCAAGCACCGCGGTCAATGCGACCGCGCCCGATGGCGGGTGGATGCAGCGGAGCACGAACATCGCGGCAATCGCGCCGGCTACCGCCAGTGCCCCTGCGATGAACGGATCCGGCACGAGTATCCCGCAGATGACGCCTACGGTTGCCGCGACGAGATTGCCGCCGATCAGCGACCACGGTTGTGCGAGCGGACTCGCCGGCACCGCGAACAGCAGCACGGCCGATGCGCCCATCGGCGCGATCAGCATCGGGATCGTGGTTCCCGGGCCGAACGACACCTGCATCAGCGTCGCGGTGAGCGCGAGGCCAATAAAGGCTCCCGCGGACGAGCGGATCCGCTCCGGCCACTTGAGGAGGATGGGGCCGGGCACAAAGCTGGCCAGCCAGCGAATCACGTTGGTTCGGGACACGATGAGCGGGTACGGAGCAATGAGTGGCGAGGGTGCCGGTGTCTCCCTCTTGTATTTGCCGGCACCGACGATCGGGAAAACAGTTCCGGCGGCATTGAGGCGACGGCTATGGCAGTTTTACCAGCAGGCGTGATTATATTTGAATGTGATATAAATGGACCAATTCCCCTGGAAAATCCGGGGGAATGGAGAGAGACCTGTCAAGGCCGTGCAAGCGCTGAGCAAGTATGTCCTGCTCGCTGAAACGGCTCACGCCGTGACATAAAATGATTGGTTGAGGTACTGGATACGAGTCCGGAAAGCCTGAGCATGAGCGCATCGGCAGGACGCCGATATCATCTGGAGACTGCAGCGCCCGGGCCGATACGCCTCGCGGCTCGACGCGTCGCACGACACCGGGCGTACCCGGCGATATCAGGCAGTTCGATTGAGCGCAGGGTCCGAGCGCAACTGTTCGATCGCGAGATCGAGAAACGCGCGCACTTTCTGCGTGGCGTGCCGGCCTTCGCGATGCACGACATGAATCGGCAGCGGCGGCGGCTCGTATTGCTCGAGCAGCACTTGCAGCGTGCCGGCGCGCAGATGGCTCGCGATCTGATACGACAGCGGCCGCACGATGCCGAAACCCTTGACGGCCGCGGCGATGGCCGCATCGTTCGTCGTGCTCGTCAAGCGCGGCTGAACGCGCAGCGTCTGGAGGCGGCGCTCGACCGTGAAGCGCCACTCCGACGACGCGTTCGATGCGGCGTTCGTTGAAATGATGGTGTGCGCGTTCAGATCGTCGGGCGTGCGCGGTGTGCCGCAGCGCTCGATATATTCCGGCGACGCGCAGACCACGCGTCGCACGGTGCCGACGCGAATTGCCTGCAGAGACGAGTTCGGCAGTTCGCCGATGCGCACGGCGACGTCGATGCCTTCGTCGACGAGATTGACGACGCGGTCGAGAAACCAGCAGTTCATTTCCACTTCCGCATAACGCGCCAGATACTCGACGACGATCGGCGTGACATACAAGGCGCCGAACAGCACAGGCGCGGTGATCGTCATTGCACCGCGCGGCGCCTCATGCTCGCCGCTTGCCGATTGTTCGGCTTCGTCGATTTCGCCGAGAATGCGCCGGCAGTCTTCGAAGTAGCTGGCGCCGGTCTCGGTTAGCCGGACGATGCGCGTGGTGCGGGTAAGCAGCCGCGCGCCGAGATGTTCCTCGAGTTCGGTGACGATGCGGCTGACCACCGACGGCGATACGTCGAGCTTGCGCGCGGCGGCCGAAAACCCGCCGGTTTCGGCGACCGTGACGAACGTGGTCATTGCCTGCAGTCGGTCCATGCTGTTGTCGTGCGCTGTAGTTGACCGCGGTATGCGCGCGGTTTTGGCTTATTCCGCTCGCGGACGGATGGTCAGGTTCATCGGCATCTTGCTCGGCTTCATGATGAAGTCGTTGATCTCCTCGATTTCCGACGCGTCGACGGCGAGTTTCGCCTCGAAGTTCGCGGCGAGCATCGACAGCGCGGCGCGCATTTCGACGCCTGCCAGGTGCCGCCCCGGGCACACGCGCGGTCCTGCGCCGAATTGCAGATACGCACGCTGTTCGTGCGCCCCGCGTGCGGGGTCGCGGGCCTGCAGCCAGCGGTCAGGATCGAAGCGCTCGGGGTTCACGAAGTTCGCCGGATTGTGCATGGCCGGGCGATTCAGGAAGAACATGAAGGTGCCGGCAGGCACGAGCACATCGCCCATCGTCACGTCTTCGAGCGGCTCGAACGAACTGAGCGCGGCGACCGGCTTGAAGCGGCCGGTTTCGGTGCAGACCGCTTCGAACACGTCGAGCTCTTTGAGCTTCGCATAGTCGGTGCAGACGGGCGCACTGCCGAGCACTGCGCGCGCATCTTTCGCGAGGCGCGCCTGCAAGGGCTCGTCGGTCGCGATGAACATCGTCGACCACGCGAGCGAATTCGCGGTCGTGTCCTCGCCAGCAAGCAACATGGTCAGTACGTTCGCGGAGACCTGGTCGTCGGTGATGCCGGAGTCGGGCATATCGCGCATCGCGAGCATCGCTTCGAGCAGATTGCGTGGCATCTCCGACGGATCGTCGCGCATGCGTTCGCGCGCACGCTCCATCATCCGGCGCACATAACGGTGAATTTCGATCAGCGCGCGATCGAGGCGCCTGTCGCGCGGCAGTTTCACGTAATGCCAGTAGGGAAACGGCGCGCTCGTGCGCGACATCAGCGCCGGCATGATCAGCTTCAGATGCTCCTGAATGACATTGGTATCGCGCTCGAGCGTGCGGGGATCTTCGCCGAAGGCGAGCGCACTCGTGACGTCGACGGAATAGCGCTTCATTTCCTCGACCATATCGACGGTGCGCTGCTCTTGCGCCGCGCGCATCCAGCGCGTGTACAGCCGGCCCGTGATGTCGGCGAGCGTCGGATAAACCGCGCGAATATGCGGGATGGACAGTGCTTGCATGACGAGCCGGCGCTGCGGCTCCCATGCCGCGCCTTCCGCAGAAAAAAGGCCGTTCGCGCCGAATTCCGCGAGCACCGTTTCAACGGGCTTGAAACGGCGATAGCGATGCGGACGCTCGCGCGAGATGCCTTGGACGTGGTCGGTATCCCCAAGCACGACAATCTGCTGCCCGGGCATGCGGAACGTGTAGGGCGTGCCCAGTTCGCGGCCCCAGCGTTCGAGATTCAGGTGAAATGTTCGTAGCGAAACCTGATGCAGGTTGCCGATGATCGGCAAGCCTTTCGGCGATGGCAGGTCAGTCAGCTGCCGCAGCCGCGTGCCGTCGGTTCGGTTCGTATTGCCGCTTGCGGTCGTGCTCATGAAGGATCTCCGTTAAGGCGCAGCGCGCGCCCGCGCGCGCAAGCCGCTTGACGACCTGCTTGCCGCACGCGTGAATTACTCCGATCAATGCATGGGCGCCATTGTATGCGGTTCGCAAGTCTTTGCGCATGGGCGCGAAGCGGTGTGTCGCGCAGCGACGGCCATACCCTCAAGCATGCATCGTGTGCGCGGATCGAGGCAATCGGGCGGCGGCGCTGGCATATCGGGAACAGAACGTGCATGATCGATCCACGTGCGGATAACCGGCCCCGCAGCTCGCCGCCGGCTATCCGGCCGTACCGCCGGCCGTACCGACATTTCGACGCATCGTTCCTGGAGAATCGAGCATGGAATCCAAAGACGCAGCCAATCCGTTTGCCGAATTCAACAAAATGCTGGAACAGTTCAGGTTGCCCGGCTTCGATGTTCCTGCTGTGATGGAAGCTCGGCGCAAGGATATCGAGGCGCTGGTCGCCGCGAACCAGATGGCGCTGCAAGGCATGCAGTCGATCGCACAGCAGCAGGCCGACATGCTGCGCTCGACGCTCGCCGAACTGCAAGCGCTTGCGGCGAAGCACGCGGCCACCGGCGGCATGCCGTCCGCGCAAACGGCCGAACTCGTTCAGCAGACGCTGCATAAGGCGCTTGCCGACATGCAGCAGCTTGCGCAAGCCGCTTACCGGTCGCAGGCCGATTCGTATGCGGTGATCGCGAAGCGGGTCGAAGAAAACGTGCAGGAACTAAAGACTCTGCTGCAAAAGCAGTAACCGGACGAAGGGCGCCATCAGCAGTGCAGCGATCGCCGCTGGCATAGGCGGGATCCGGCGCCCTCGATATTTTTCTGTATGTAAGGCTTGACGCTGTGCGTACGCACATATATGCTGCGAAGCATGAACAAGCCACTGTCCCATGACGAATGCAACTGCTTCGCACTGCGCCAGGCCGCGCGCTTTGTGACGCAGATCTATGAACGTCATTTGAGCCAGGTCGGCCTGACGGCGGCGCAGTACACCATCATGGCAAAGCTGTCGCGCAAGCCGCAGCTGACAATGGTGGACCTCGCCGAATCGATGGTCATGGAGCGCACTACGCTGGTTCGCGCGCTGAAGCCGCTGCAACGCGACGGGCTGATCGTCAGCGAGGCTTCCGAGCACGACGGCCGCACCTATCTGTTCAGTTTGTCCGACGCGGGCAGGCATCTGTTCGAGCAGGCGGCTGCCGCGTGGCGCGAAGCGCAGGACGAATTCGAAGCGAAGTTCGGCAAGGCGCGCGCTAAATCGTTACGTAGCGAGCTCTTTAGCATCACCGCCTGATTTTTCCCGTAGCGTTCGAAGAAAGTTTCGATCAACCTGACTCGATATTTGTGTATATGCACTCAGAAGACGAACCGTTAGCCACGCCGTTGCTGCCAGACGATTGCTTTGCGATCCGGCAAGCCGCGCGCTTCGTATCGCAAATCTACGACCGGCACGTCGGCAAGGCCGGTCTGAAGATCACGCAGTTCTCGATCCTGAACCGGATTCGCCGTCGGCCCGGCATCACGATGAAGGAACTGGCCGAGTGGATGGTGATGGAGCGCACGACGCTGGTTCGTGCGATCCAGCCGCTGCAGCGCGACGGCCTCGTGCGCAGCGACGCATCGCAGGCCGATCGCCGGGCGTTACAGATGCGCCTCACGGCGGCTGGCCTCGAGAAGCTCGAAGCCGCGGTGAGCCATTGGCACGACGCGCAGCAGGAGTTTGAAAGGCACTTCGGCACGCAGCGCGCCGCGTCATTGCGGCAGGAACTGTTCGATTTGACGAAAAAGCCAATCTGAGCAACGAAAGGCAAAGGAAGGCGCCTGCTGGCGCATTTTTTTAACCATTTTAAGTGCATACGCACTCAAATACATGAGCTCAACTCCATCGACAATCGCGCCCCCGAACGTGGCGGGAACTGCGCAGAAAACACGCCGTATTCCCTGGATGTTGCTTGCGGTGCTTTCCGTCGTCGTTGTGCTGACCGGCGCGGGTTCCTACTGGTACTTCGTCGGCCGCTTCATCGAAACCACCGACGATGCGTATGTCGGCGGCGACGTCACCGTGATGGCGCCGCGCGTGAGCGGCTTCGTGACCGACGTGCTCGTGAAGGACAACCAGTTCGTGCATGCGAATCAGGTACTGATCCGCATCGATTCGCGCGACTACGACGCGCGGCTCGCACAGGCGAACGCCGAAGTGCAGAGCGCGCAAGCCGCCGTGACCGAACTCGAGGCGAAGCGCACGCTGCAGCTCGCGCTGATCAACGAGCAGGCGGCGGGCGTCCACGCATCGAGCGCCGAGCTCACGCGCAGCGCGGCCGACCAGTATCGCTATCGCGCACTCGTGAAGGACGAGGCCGTATCGGATCAGGTGGTCGAGCGCGCCGATGCGGACCTGCAGAAAGCGCGTGCCGCTGTCGATCGCAGCAATGCGTCGCTGGTTGCCGCGCAGCGTCAGCTTACCGTGGTCGATGCGCAGATCGGCGACGCGCAGGCGCGCGTCGCGACGGCAAAAGCCGCGCAGCGCGTCGCGGCACTGAATGTCGAATACACGACGATCCGCTCGCCTGTAGACGGCTACATCGGCAACCGCACGGCGCGCGTGGGCATGCTCGCGAATGTCGGCGTCTCGCTGTTGACCGTGGTGCCCGAGCATGGCCTGTGGATCGATGCGAACTTCAAGGAAGACCAGCTCAGGCACATGCAGGCGGGCGACAAGGTCGACGTGAAGCTCGACGCATCGAGCGAACCGATTACCGGCGTCGTGCAAAGCCTCGCCCCGGCCACCGGCGCGACCTTCAGCATCCTGCCCGCGGAAAACGCAACCGGCAACTTCACGAAGATCGTGCAGCGGGTGCCGGTGCGTATCTGGCTCGACGTGCCGAAGAACCTGCATCACGTACTGCGGCCGGGCCTGTCGGCGACGGTGAGCGTGCATCTGAACGAACAGCGCGCAGGCGCATGACCGAATCCAACGCAAACGCTTGCAACCGATCGCAACCGATCGCTAACCGCGTGCCGCGCAACGGAAAACGCTCACCATGACCCACCCCGCCCATCCCCCGATCGACCCGATGAATATGCCGATGCGCGAAAAAGTCTTCGCGTTCACGCTGATGTGCATCGGCTTTTTCATGGCGACACTCGATATCCAGATCGTCGCTTCTTCGCTCCGAGACATTGGCGGCGGACTTTCCGCGAGCCAGGACGAGCTGTCCTGGGTGCAAACCGCGTATCTGATCGCGGAGATTCTCGTGATTCCGATGTCGGGCTGGCTCACGCGCGTGTTCTCGACGCGCTGGTTGTTTACCGCATCGGCCTTCGGCTTCACGGTGACGAGCATGCTGTGCGGCCTTGCGTGGAACATCAACTCGATGATCCTGTTTCGCGCGCTGCAAGGCGCACTCGGCGCGGCGATGATCCCGACCGTGTTTACCACCGCATTCATGATGTTTCCGGGCCGCCAGCGCCTGATCGCGTCGACGGCGATCGGCACGCTTGCAACGATCGCGCCGACCATCGGTCCGGTGATCGGCGGCTGGGTGACCGACCAGTGGTCGTGGCACTGGCTGTTTTACCTGAACCTCGTGCCCGGCGTGCTGGTGACGGTACTGGTGCCGCGCTTCGTGCACGTCGACCACGCCGACATCTCGCTGCTCAAGCGCGGCGATTATCGCGGCATCGTGCTGATGAGCGGTTTTCTCGGCTGCCTCGAATACATGCTTGAGGAAGGCCCGCGCAAAAACTGGTTCGGCGACCCTGTGATTCTCGCGTGTGCATGGATTTCCGGCATCTGCGGTTTTCTGTTTTTCGTCCATGCATTCACCGCGAAAGAGCCCATCGTCGACCTGAAGGCGCTGGCGCTGCGCAATTTCGGCATCGGCAGCCTATTGTCGTTCGTCACCGGCATCGGCATTTTCTGCACCGTGTATCTGACGCCGGTGTTTCTCGCGCGCGTGCGCGGCTTCGATTCGCTGCAAATCGGCCTTGCGCTGCTTTCGGTCGGCGTGTTCCAGTTGATGGGGCTCGTCATGTATACGACCGCTGCGCGGTTTATCAGTCTGCGCACGCTGCTCGTGTTCGGACTGATTCTGTTCGGCCTCGGCTGCTATCTGTATGTGCCGATCACGCACCAGTGGGGCTGGTATGAGTTTCTGATTCCACAGGCGCTGCGCGGCTTCGGCCAGCAGTTCTGCATCGCGCCGATCGTCACGATGGCGCTCGGTTCGCTGCCGCCGTCGCGGCTCAAGTCGGCGAGCGGACTCTTCAACCTCATGCGTAATCTCGGCGGCGCGATCGGCATCGCCGTGGTCAGCACGATGTTGAACGACCGGTTCAATCTTCATTACGAACGGCTCGACGAACACGTCACCGCTGGCCGGCCTGTCGTCGAATCGTTCCTGCGCGATCAGGCCGCGCATCTGTCCGCGGCCGGCGGCGATATGGTCAACGGTCTGCAGGGCAGCGCCGCATCGCTGCATGCGCTGCTGACGCGCGAAGCGCTGACGCTGACTTTCTCCGACACTTTTCTGGCGGTTGCGCTGTGCTTCGGTGTCGCGCTCTTCGCGATGCTGTTCTCAAAACCGTTTGGCTTTAACGCGCCGCCCCCCGATGCTCACTAGAAGACTCAGTCAAGGAACCGCCATGAAACCGATTCTGATGAAAGTGCTGGCTACCGCAGCGGTGCTGACGCTCGCGGCCTGCGCGGTTCAACCCGCGACGCACGCCGATTTGCCGGAAACCGTGAAGACGACTGCGCCGGCCGCCTGGAGCGTCGATGCGCCGCAAGATAACGTCGATGCGAACAGGTGGTGGACGCGATTCGGCGACCCTGTCATGCATGATCTCGTGCAGTCGGTGCTTAACGATAACCTCGATGTGAAAGCGGCTGTCGAGCGCGTGAAGCAGGCGCAGGACGACGTGAAGCAACGCCGTGCAGCGTTGCTGCCGGAACTCGATGCGACGGGAATCGCGTCGCATACGCGGCAGATTCTGCCGCCCCCGCTCGGTTACGTCGATGCGGCAGGTGCAGGGCTTTCGGCAAGCTGGCAGCCAGACGTATTCGGCGGCGAACGCCTTGCCGTGCTCGCGGCCAGGGCGCAGGTCTCGGGGCGCGAATCCGCGCTGAACGAATTGCGGCTCGCGCTTGCCGCAAACACCGCGGCCGCCTATATCAATCTGCGCTGGGCGCAATCGGAACTGCAGATTCTCAACGACAACGAGCAGATCCGCAGCCGCGCGCTGAAGCTCACGCAGGACCGGCTCCGCTATGGCCTTTCGACGCAGCTCGACGTCGCGCGCGCTCAGAACCAGTTGCAGGACCTGCAGGCGCGCATTCCGCGTGTTCAGTCGGAAATTCAGCATCAGCTGAGTCTGATTGCGGTGTTTTCGGGCCGCACGCCGGAAAGCGTCGGCCAGCTCGTCCTCACTGATGCGCGTGCGATTCCGATGCCGTCGCAGGGTGTGCCCGTAACGCTGCCGTCCGAGGCATTGCTGCGCCGTCCCGATGTGCAGACCGCGTATGCAAGAGTCGAGCAGCGTGCTGCGGAGGTCGGTTTGGCGCGATCCGAGCGTTACCCGAAGTTCGAGCTTAATCTGACGGATGGGTTGCTTGCCGCATCGTGGGTCGGTACGCCGACGCTGACCGATAACCTGTTTAGTGCCGCATTGAGTGCGACGAGCCCGATATTCAACGCGGGCCGTATCACCGCGAATATCGACGCAAGCGAAAGCCGGATGCGCGAATCGCAACTCGGGCTGCAGCAGACGATGCTCAACGCGCTGAAGGAAATCGAGGATACGCGCAGCGACCTCGTTAGCGGCGCAACGCAGGTCGACCGGCTGGGCGGCGCGCTCGACTCTTCGAACAAGGCATTGAAGCTGTCGACGCAACTGTATAAGAACGGCGCCTCGAGTTTTCTCGATGTGCTCGATGCGCAGCAGGCCTACCTCGTCGACGCGCAAGCGCTGAACGAAGCGAAGCGCACGCATGCACAGGCGGCCGTCGCGCTGTACCGGTCGCTCGGCGGAGGATGGAATGCGCCGGCAGCGGACAGCGCGACGGCAGCGAATGCGGGCGGGGCGGTTACGCAAACACCGGCTGCTGCGTCGATGGCAACCGCTTTGGCGGCCGTCGCCGCTAACTGATTGGCGGGCGAGCGGGCCTGCAAGCCGCTTCGACCGCCGCTTCATGAACATCATCGGCGCCTCGCGCGCGGCGCGAGCGAGGCTTCCACGTGTAGCACTTCCTTGTGAGGAGCAGCAATGACTACTCGAGAAATCGTGATCAGCAATCCCGTCAGAACCGCAATCGGCGCGTTTGGCGGCACGCTCAAGGACGTACCGGCCACCGACCTCGGCGCGCTCGTCGTGCGAGAAGCGGTGCGCCGCAGCGGCTTCGATGCGAGCAGGCTCGGCTCCGTCGTCATGGGTAACGTCGTGCAGGCCGGCAACAGGATGAACCCGGCGCGTCAGGCCGCGATTGCAGGCGGCGTGCCCGTGTCGGTGCCGTCGCAGACAGTGAATCGCGTATGCGGCTCGGGCGCACAGGCGGTCGTGTCGGCCGCGCACGAAATCTGGCTCGGTTTCGGCGAGGTCGCGGTGGCGGGCGGCATGGAGAACATGGACCGCGCGCCGTATCTGCTCGACAAGGGCCGCTGGGGTTATCGCATGGGTAATGCGCAGATCTACGACAGCGCATTGCACGACGGTCTCGTCGACGCGTTCTCGAGCGAGCATTCGGGCTGGCACACCGAAGATCTCGTTACGAAGCTTTCGATTACGCGTGAAGCGCAGGATCGCTGGGCCGCGCGTTCGCATCAGCGGTTCGCGGCCGCGCAAAAGCGCGGCGCGTTCGAAGCGGAACGCGTGGCAGTCGAAGTGCAGGGCCGCAAGGAAGCGATTCGCTTTACCGACGACGAGCAACTGCGTCCCGATACGACCGTCGAAACGCTGGCGAAGCTGCGCCCCGCGTTTCGCCGCGACGGCACGATCACGGCCGGCAATGCGCCGGGCCTGAATTCGGGCGCGGCGGCAATGCTGGTCGCCGAACGGGGTTACGCGGAAGCGAACGGCATCGAGCCGCATGCGCGGCTCGTCGCCTATGGCATCGGCGCAGTCGAGCCCGGCATGTTCGGCCTGGGCCCGGTGCCGGCGGTGCGTATGGCGGTTGAACGCGCGGACTGGAAGCTGACTGATGTCGAGCGCTTCGAGATCAACGAAGCGTTTGCCGCGGTGCCGCTCGCGATCATCCAGCAACTGGGTCTCGCCGAAGACGTGGTCAACGTCGAAGGCGGCGCGGTCGCGCATGGCCATCCGATCGGCGCGACAGGCGCAATTCTCACGACGCGTCTGATTCATTCGATGCGGCGCGACGGCCTCAAACGCGGCGTGGTCACGCTGTGCATCGGCGGCGGGCAGGGCATCGCGCTCGCGCTCGAAATGTTCTGACTCGTCAGCGTTTATCGGCGTATGCGGGCTGAAATGTCGCCCCGGGGCCGAGCGGCGGTCGAGGCGGCTCGCGGCGCGCGCCGCGTGCCGCACGCGTTCCGGGCTTCTCCCGCATACTTGCGTACGTTTTTATCCGGCACTCGACAATCGAAGGAACGAAGATGCGAATTCTCATAGTGGGCGCGGGTGCGCTAGGCGGTTATTTCGGCGCACGCCTGATCGAGGCGGGCCGCGACGTGACGTTTCTCGTGCGCGCCGGGCGTGCCGAGGAACTGAAGCGCTCGGGTCTCGTGGTCAAAAGCACGCATGGCAACGCAACGCTGCGCGACGTGCCCACGGTGCTCGCCGACGGCATCCGCGGACCGTACGATCTCGTGTTGCTGAGCTGCAAGGCCTACAACCTCGACGACGCCATCGAGTCGTTCGCGCCCGCGGTCGGCCCGTCGACGATGATCCTGCCCGTGCTCAACGGCATGAGCCATATCGATACGCTCAAGGCGAAATTCGGCGCCGCGAACGTGCTCGGCGGCATCGCGTTCATTGCTGCAACGCTGAATCGCAACCGCGAGATCGAGCACCTGAACGACTCGCACTCGATCGCCTACGGCGAGCTCGCGGGCGGCATGTCGGACCGCATCCGCGAAATCGAGCGCACGTTCGACGGCGCCAACTTCATTTCCCAGGCGGTCGACAACGTCGGCCAGCGGATGTGGGACAAATGGACGTTCCTCGCAACGCTTGCCGCAAGCACCTGCGTCACCCGCGCAGCGATCGGCGACATTCTGAAGACGCGGGACGGCAAGCAGCTGATCGAGGGCATCTACGGCGAGTGCCTTGGCATTGCGCAACACAACGGCTTTCCGGTCAGCGACGCCGTGCAGACGCGCGACCGCGGCGTCCTGCTCAAGGAAGGCTCGCCGCTGACCGCTTCGATGCTGCGCGACATCGAGAATCGCTCGAAGATCGAAGCCGACCATATCGTCGGCAATCTGATCGAACGGGGCGGCGAGGCGCAACGGGCCGCGTCGCCGCTATCGCTGCTGCGCGTCGCGTACACGCATCTGAAAGCCTATGAAGCGCGGGAAACGCGCGGCGGCTGAAACGTCAAATGCTTGAAGTAGAATCGACGGCACGATAAAAGGCCTTGTGACAGGAGGTGAATCATGCCGAGTCCCCAAGGATCGGTGGTGGCGATCAGTTCCGCTTCGGCAACGGTCTTTTCGATCGGCATGGCGTTTCTCGGCTACTGGGGGATCAACGAGCCAGGCGGCTGGACGCGCGCGGACCGGCTCATCGCGGCACTCGCGCTGATCGGATTCGCCTGCCTCGGAGTCGTGCCTTGGATGGCCACCGCGCCTGTCGCATCCGACACCCCCGACGCCAGAATGCGCATCGCGCGGCATCTGTTTATGGCCGGCGCTGCATTTATCTGGATCGCTATCGTCGTGGCGGTGGTGCTCATCTGAGAAGCGCTCGAGGCCGCAGCCCGTATCCGCGTCCGCCCGTTTCTGCATTCGTGTGCCGTAGTTAGCCCCGCCAGCCAGCCCTGCAATACGATGACAGACACATTGCGAACCGCCATCATCTACATCGCTTATCTGATCGATCCGCACGCCTACCCAACCGGTAGCGCACTGCCGCGCCTGATTTTCTACGTTGCTGCCGCGCAAGTCGCAGTGGCCGCGCTGCTATTCGTGAGGCGCGTGCGAAAAAGCGCATGCTTCGGCGTGCTCGCGTTGCTGAGCGCGGTGGTCGTGCCCATCGGTTTATGGCTTGCCGGCACGGGCGAAGCAAGCATATTGACGAGCGTGCCAGTGTGGATCTTCTGCGCGCTGCAACTGGTCGTCGCGCTCTATTGGCTCGCGACGCGGCACGCGCGGGCTCTCGCTCACGTTGCGTTATTTATCGTGCTTGCCATGCCTTGCGTGAGCTTTGTCGTTGCCTCGCATCTCGCCGACCCTTCCCATCGCACTTATTGAACGCCAGTCGGATCAGCTGAACCGGGCGGCGAAGTGAACCCGGCGAGCGGCCGGAGCCGAAGGTCTTCGGGCGTCCGAGCGTCGCGACGAGCGCCCCATTCAACGTGCATCCAGACAGACGCCCGATTCCAAAAGGTGGTGTACAGGTACCTACGAAATGCGACGGGATGACTTTTAACCCGTAAAACAAGCGTCAAAATGTGTCGCGTAGTCTGCGGCACGCAACAAAAGAACGTATCGACGCATAAAAGATTCGCGCGAAACGCCTTTGCGCTTGTAGAATCCCGCGTGAAGCGTACACATGTCGTGTACGCTTCGTGGCTCACTGACCAACAACAGGTAGGAGAAACATGCCGACTTCCGCAAAGAAGGTTGCCAAGAAGGCGACCACCGCAGCGACCAAGAAGGCCGCTGCGACGAAAGCTCCCGCAAAGAAAGCCGCGGCTAAGAAGGTCGCCGTGAAGGCGTCCGGCGCACCGTCGCCGATCAAGGACACCTTCACGAAGGCCTCGCTGGCCAATCACGTGGCTGAACGCGCGGGCGTTGAACCGAAGTCCACGAAGGCAGTACTGGCAGCGCTCGAAGACACGATCCTCGGCGCAGTTCACAAGAAGGGCGCCGGCGAATTCACGCTGTCGGGTCTTCTGAAGATCTCGGTGCAAGCCGTCCCGGCCAAGAAGAAGCGCTTCGGCAAGGACCCGTTCACGGGTGAAGAGCGCTGGTTCCCGGCAAAGCCGGCTTCGGTGCGTGTCAAGGCACGTGCGCTGAAGAAGCTGAAGGACGCAGCATCGGCCTAAGGATCGGCACGGCGTGGTTCGATCGTCGCCGTCTTCGGGCGATGACGATGGACACTACCGATGTCTGTCTTTGAATCCCCGCGAGGAACACTCGCGGGGATTTTTTTATTCCGCGGTCCTGGTAACCGCCGGACTGATCGGGCGGTGTTCGTGTAGACGGCTTTCTTTGACTGTCCGTTTTAACCGCCTGCTTGTTCCAACTGCTTTTAGCCTGCTACTTCCCGCCGGATTCCCTAACTCGGGTCGCCGCTGCATCGAACCGGTCCTGGTGCGCTGCATCGCGCACCTTGGTAGCGCATCGCCGCCCTGCGCGGTACGATCGAATCAAGTCATTTGCGGCCGCGCTCGACGCTCGGGCAACTTCTTCGGGCAGCTTCATGCGGTATTGCGCGTTCGCAGTGCGTAGCGGTGTGCATTTCGCTCGTCGCCATGGGTTTCATTCTGATGCCCGGGCCACGACCATTGCCCCTGCAGCGCACGGCCTGTCGGGTCAATGGCATAACGCTTGCTTGAGACAGCTGGACACCGAATGCGCAGCGCATTCGCCTTCTATCCGACAAAAAGAGCGGGGCGTGACATGCGATGCTATGACGAGATGCGTCATCACGACGAAGCCGTGCGGCCGCACTACACGCGCTTTGCGAACTGGCTCGAGCAACAGGGCAATGAAGCGATCGCGCGCAAACGCGCCGAGGCGGATCTGCTTTTCAGGCGCGTCGGCATTACGTTCGCTGTGAATGGCGACCTGTCCGGCACCGAGCGGCTCATTCCATTCGACCTGATTCCCCGCATCATTCCGCGCGATGAGTGGCGCACGCTCGAAGCCGGCTTGCGCCAGCGCGTGCAGGCGCTGAACCTCTTTATCCATGACGTCTATCACGAGCGCAATATCGTGCGCGCCGGCATCGTCCCCGCGGACCAGGTCTACACGAATGCGCAGTACCGGCCCGAGATGCAGGGCGTCGACGTGCCGCTCGACGTCTACGCGCATATCGCCGGCGTGGACGTGGTGCGTGCCGGGATGGACGGCGAGTTCTATGTGCTCGAGGACAACCTGCGCGTGCCGTCCGGTGTCTCGTACATGCTCGAGAACCGCAAGATGATGATGCGGCTCTTCCCCGAGCTGTTCGTGCAGAACCGTATCGCGCCGGTCGCGCATTATCCCGACCTGCTGCTCGACATGCTGCGCTCGGTCGCGCCGGCGGGCGTCGACGATCCAGTCGTCGTCGTGCTGACGCCGGGCATGTACAACTCGGCATACTTCGAGCACACGTTTCTCGCGCAGCAGATGGGTGTCGAGCTCGTCGAAGGCAAGGATCTGTTCGTCGACGACAACTACGTATTCATGCGCACCACGCAAGGACCGCGGCGCGTCGACGTGATCTACCGCCGCGTCGACGACGATTTTCTCGATCCGCTCGCGTTCCGCCCGGATTCGGCGCTCGGCGTGCCCGGGCTTCTCACAGCGTATCGCGCCGGCCGCGTCGCCTTGGCGAATGCGATGGGCACCGGCATCGCCGACGACAAGTCGATCTATCCGTACGTGCCGCAGATGATCGAGTTCTACCTTGGCGAGAAGCCGATTCTCAACAACGTGCCGACCTACCAGTGCCGCAAGCCGGACGATCTCGCCTATACGCTCGCCCATCTGCCCGAACTCGTCGTGAAGGAGGTGCACGGTGCGGGCGGCTACGGCATGCTCGTCGGCCCGGCCGCGACCGCGGCTGAAATCGAAGCATTTCGCGCGCGCCTCCTCGCGCGGCCGGCCGGCTACATCGCGCAGCCGACACTCGCGCTGTCCGCGTGTCCGACGTTCGTCGAAGCCGGCATCGCGCCGCGCCATATCGACCTGCGTCCGTTCGTGCTGTCCGGCAAGACTGTGACGATGGTGGCGGGCGGCCTCACGCGCGTCGCGCTGCAGCAGGGGTCGCTCGTCGTCAATTCGTCGCAGGGCGGCGGGACGAAAGATACGTGGATGGTCGACTGAACAACAATAAAGGAAGGTCATCATGCTGAGCCGCACTGCCGACCACCTGTTCTGGATGGCGCGCTACATGGAGCGCGCCGAGAACACCGCGCGCATGCTCGATATCAACCTGAAGGCACAGTTGCTGCCGCAGACGTCCGAACAGGACGCCCGCACGCAGCGCGCGGTGCTGCGCATTTCCGAGCTCGAAAGCGCCTTTTCGCAGCGTTACGCCGAACCGGCGCGCGAGCATGTGGTCGACTTCATGGTGGCCGATGCGGCCAACCCGTCGAGCATCCACTCGTGTCTGCAGGCTGCGCGCGAGAACGCGCGCGCCGTGCGCGGCACGCTGACGACCGAATGGTGGGAAACGATCAACGACACATGGCTCGAGTTCAACGAACGCATTGCGGCGGGCCAGTTGGCCGCCAATCCGGCCGCGCTCTTCGAGTGGGTGAAGTTCCGTTCGCATCTGTCGCGCGGCGTGACGATCGGCACTGCGTTGCAGGATGACGCGTTTTTCTTCACACAGCTCGGCACGTTTCTCGAGCGCGCGGACAATACCGCGCGGATTCTCGACGTGCGTTTCGCCGACGCGGCGCCCAATTCGCGCGACGCCGCGCGCCAGCTCGAAGACTTCTATTACTGGACGTCGATCCTGAGTTCGGTGTCGGCGCTCGAGATTTACCGCAAGGTCTATCGCGATGTCGTGACGCCGGCGCGCGTCGTCGAACTGATGATCCTGAACTCGCAGATGCCGCGTTCGCTGCTCGCGTCGCTTGACGGCGTCTGCGCGAATCTCGCGATGCTGCGCACCGAAGGCTCGAATACGTGCGAGCGGTTCGCGGGCAAGCTTCGTGCTGAGCTGTTATATGCCGATATCCGGCAGATTTTCGAAGCGGGGCTGCATGCGTGGCTCACGCAGTTCCTCGCGCGCGTGTTCGAGCTCGGCAATCTCGTCGCTCGCACCTATTTACTGCTGCCGGTGGCCTGAAGAAAGCCCGTACGGAGTGCCCTTATGTTTCTGACGATCCGCCATGAAACGGTCTATCGCTACGATGCGACGGTCCACTATTCGATCCAGCAACTGCGGCTGACCCCATTGAGCGGTTCGTCGCAGACCGTGCGACGCTGGTTTCTCGACGCACCCGGCAAGCTCGATTCGGCGTTCGACGCGTACGGCAACGCGCTGCACACGCTCGTCATGAACCGTCCGCACGACGAGATTCGTGTGCATGTGTCGGGCGAAGTCGAAACGATACCGCTTTTCGACGGCTGTCTGAACGAAGACGCCGGTCCGATTCCGCTTGAACACTTCACGTGCGCGACGCGTTTGACCGACGCCGATCCGGCGATCAGCGAACTCGCGCACGCCGCGCCGCCGCTCGACACGCCGGCCGCGCTGATTACGCTTGCCGAGCGGATCGTCGAACGCGTGCCGTTCCAGTCGGGCATCACCGAGGTGACGAGCACGGCGGCGCAGGCGCTCGCGCTTGGCCGCGGCGTCTGCCAGGACCATACGCATCTGATGCTTGCCTGCTGTCGCGCGCGCAACGTGCCGGCGCGCTACGTGAGCGGCTATATCGAGCCCGGCGAAGTCGACGATGCCGCGAGCCACGCATGGGTCGACGTCTGGCTGACGGGCGTCGGCTGGGTGTCGGTCGACGTCACGCATGCGGCGTTTGCTTCGGACGTGTATTGCCGGCTTGCCGTCGCGCGTGACTACGAAGCGGCGTCGCCTGTGCGCGGGCGACGCATCGGCGGCCACGGCGAACGGCTCGACGTGTCGGTTGCCGTCAGCGCGTTCGAGCAGTCGCCGCAATAGCAGCGATAGCGGCGATAGCATCAATCGCATCAGTCGCACGGATACGACGATCGCGACGGTCGTGGCCGGCGCGCATGGCGCCGATGGCGTTGATGGCGCTTACAATAACGGCGTCGTCCGTTTTGCCTCCAGGAATTTGCCATGACGTATTGCGTCGCACTGAGCGTCGATGAAGGAATCGTGTTTCTGTCGGACACGCGAACCAACGCCGGCGTCGACCATATCAGCACGGCGCGCAAGATGTCCGTGTTCGAGCACCCGGGCGAACGCGTGCTCGTGTTGCTCGGCGCCGGCAACCTGTCGCTCACGCAGGCGGTGCTGCGCGAATTGTCCGAACCGTCCGACCCGCTCGAACCGACGCTGTGGACCGTATCGACGATGGCCGATGCAGCGGCCGTGGTCGGCCGCGCGGTACGCAACGTGCATCAGCGGGATTCACAGGCGTTGCAGCAGTTCGGCGTCGAATTCAATTGCAGTTTCATTCTCGGCGGCCAGATCGCGCAGGCTGATGCCGGCAACGCCGACGAACATGCTCCCCGTACCGTGCCGCGGCCGCGCCTTTTCATGATCTATTCGGCCGGCAATTTCATCGAAGCATCGAGTGTGAATCCGTATTTTCAGATCGGCGAATCGAAATACGGCAAACCGATTATCGATCGTGTGCTCGTGCCGCAGACGCCGCTCGACGAAGCGGCCAAGTGCGCGCTGATTTCGATGGATTCGACCTTGCGCTCGAATCTGTCGGTGGGTTTGCCGCTCGATCTGCTTGTCTACGAGAAGGATGCACTGCGCGTCACGCGTTTCGTGACGGTCACGCAGGATAACGCCTACTACCAGATGATTCACCGCACATGGGGCGACCGGTTGCGGCAGGTGTTCGCCGAAATCCCGGACCCGGACTGGCGGGATACGGCGGTCATTCCGCACGCCGATATCGAAAGCGAGAGCCTGCTGGTTCACGCACCTTCGGCCGTTGCTCACGATGCGCTCGACGTGCGGCCCGCTCAAACGCTGGCCCAGTCCGACAAGCCGAAAACACCGCGCTGAACGACCCCTGGCGGCCGAACATCGAACAACCGCACACAACAACGCACACAAGAAAAAAGCCAGCCTCGGCTTGCACCTTCGGCTGGCTTCGAACTGCAGCGTAGAGCTTCACGCTGCGCAGTTTTGTTGTTGCTTTTAGAACTTGTGACGGATACCGATGCTGACCATTTCCTGCGTGTTCGAGCCAGCCTGGAAGCCGTACGAACCGATCGAAGCCTTCGCGTCGGTCGTCGTCGCCGCGTCGACGCGTTGCGTGCCGCTCGCGTGCTGGTATGCGCCCATCAGGTAGACGTCGGTACGCTTCGACAGCGAGTAGTCGGCACCGGCCGAAACCTGGTGGTAGTTCGACGACGTATCGCCCGCACCGTGCGTCCAGGTGTAGCCGAGGCCCAGCAGCAGGGCCGGCGACAGCTGGTAGCCCGCGTAAGCGCCTGCGACGTGGTACTTCTCCTGATTGCTGAACGCCGAGAATGCGTCCGGCTTGTACTGTGCGAAGCTGTAACGCGCATTGAACGTGAACGGACCGACCACGTACTGGGCAGCCGCCGACGTGATGCTGATCGACTTCGCCGATGCGTAGGCGCTGTTGATCGTCGAGCCGTCGAACGTAGCGTCCGACGTTGCGCCCGTGCTCCAGCCCGGCGCCGTGCCGAGCGGGTTGGCAGCCGTCGGCAGTGCGCCGCCGCGAGCGGCGAAGCCATTCGCGTTGTCCATGCGGAAGTAGCCCGCGGCAACGTTAAGCGGACCCATGCCGTACGTTGCGGCACCGCCCCACGACTGGCCCGAACCGGTCGTGCCGGCCACGCCGCCGAACGCGTACATGCCTTCGAACTGGAAGCCGCCCCAGACCGGCGACACATACTTGAACGAGTTGTTCGTACGCGAACTGTTGTCGTTGTTGTCGACGTCGCCCGGCGTGGCGAACATGCTGCCCCAGAAGTTGTCGGCCGTGATCGGCTGGATCATGTCGACGAGCGGGTCGTACTGACGACCCACCGTCAGCGTGCCGTACTGGTCCTGCGTCAGACCGACGTACGCCTGACGGCCGAACAGGCGACCGCCCTGGCCGGCCTTGCCGTTGTTCGGATCGAAGCCGCTTTCCAGCTGGAAGATCGCCTTGAGGCCGCCGCCGAGGTCTTCGGTACCTTTCAGACCCCAACGATTACCTTGGATGTTTCCTGACTGCAGGTGATAGAGGTTGTCATTCGCCGGGTTCGCGTGGTGTACCCACTGGAACGCATCGTCGAGGACGCCATACAAGGTCACGCTGCTCTGGGCGTGCGCCGCGCTGGTAGCACCGAGCAGAGCCAGCGAGAGGGTAGACAGTGCGATTCGTTTCATCCAAATCTCCACGCAGATGATTGTTTAGTTGTTGCGAAACGGAGAATAACGCAGGGGGTCCATGCACAAGAAACGAAAAAAATAAAGGTGTATCGAAAATGTGACAGGTAGGCGAAACCCTTGTCTCACAAGCCTAAACGTGATTATTGCAATAAAAGCAATGTTCTATCGTCCATCCAGCATTATTGTTGATTTGGTGTGATATATCGTCCTGGAATTGTGTAAGTGGCTGTTTGTCGATGGCTTTTTGTAATGTAGTTGTCTGTGCGGAATCGTTGGTTCAGGCGCGGAGTAAACCTGCTAACGGTCCGCTTTCAGTGCGAGCGGATGGACAAGCCGTGCGGAAATGTGGTCCGGCGCGGGGGCGGCCGTGGCTGATCTAGCGGTTGCCGCCGTTGCGGCCGGCCACTGCGGCGACGATGATCGCCGTGCCCGCCGCGACCAGCACCGAGCTCCACGGGTGTCGTCGCACGTAGCGGTCGGCCGCCGCCGCGGTGCGTCCCGCCTGGACGAGCGTCACGGCCGCGGCCTGGGTCGCGCGCGTTTCGGCGTGCACGACCGAGCGGCACACGCGGACGGCTTTGCCGATTGCGCCGGGCTTATCGCCGGGAGTCTGTTCGATGCCGCTGCCCGTAACGGGTGCCGCGGCGATTGCTCTCGTGGATGTCGCTGTGAAGGCTCCGGCCGTTCCGGTCGCGGTTCCCGCGGCAGATTCAGCGGCGGTTCGAGCGTATCCATCCACGCTCGCGGCTTTCGTCGCAGCCGGCGCTTGCGCCGCGTTCAGCGTTTCCGGCGCTGCTTGCGCGCGATCCTGCGATTTGCCGCGCAGCGCCGCGCTGCGGCGCGTGGCATCGACGCCGGCTGTCGGCGCGGCGAGTACCGATGCGATCATCGCGCGACTGCCCGGCGGCGTCGCGTGCAGAAATGCCCATGCGCCGCGCGGGTCGTGAAGCCGGCCGCGTGCCGCGGCGAACTCCGCGCCGAGCAGCAGCACGAGTGCCGAGAAGTACAGCCACATCAGCAGCACCGCAAGGGAACCTGCCGCGCCGAACGAATTGGCCGTTCCCGCGTGCGCGAGATACAGCGCAAACAGCTTCTTGCCCGCCGAGAACAGCACAGCCGCGACAAAGCCGCCGACCAGCGAATCGCGCCAGCGCACGGGCGCATCGGGGAGAAACTTCAGCAATCCCGCAAAGGCCAGCGACAGCACGAGCAGCCCCACGGCCAGTTGCAGCAGGTTGCCGATCACGACATAGGGTGAATCGCCCCACAGCCAGTTGCCGACAAACGTAATGCCCGCATCGAGCACGAGCGACACGATGAGCAGGAAGGCGACGCCGAGCACGAGGCTGAACGAAATCAGACGCACACGCACGAGCGCGATGACGCTCGACGCACGCGGGCCGGTCGAGGGCCACACGATATTGAGCGCGCTATTGAGCGACGAAAATGTTGCGGATGCACCGATCGCAAGCAACACGAACGAAATGATCGCAGCGGTGCCGCCTGCGCCGCCGCTGCGATGCGCGTTCTGCACGATGGTCGTGATCGCGGCTGCGGCGTCGTTGCCGAGCACGGTATGCACCTGGCGGTAGAGCTCGCCGCGCGCGGCTTCGCCGCCGAGAAACCAGCCCGCCACCGCGATCACCATGACGAGGGTCGGCGCGAGCGAGAAAGCTGCGTAGAAGGCGATGCTCGCGGCCAGTGCCGGACACCGGTTTTCGATGAACTGCCGCAATGCGCCGACGGCCCATGACGCCTGCAACCGGGCGGCTTTTTCGATCTTTTGCGCGGAAAGAGATTCGAGTTCCATGGCGATTCTTCCTGTCCGGGGATGACACGGGAACTGCTCGGCGACTCAGGAGACCGTCGACTGACGGCGCGCTGCCCACTGCGCCGGTAGCGGTGCAATCCGTATGCCTGTTGTTGCGGTGCGGGACTCGCTCGGGTTAGCCGGGGTTCGCCGGGTTCGCTGTCTGCCAGCTTAACCGCGTTTTCCCGCATATTTGCCGAAGCTGACAGGCCGTGATAACGACTTATACTTTTTATTACCCCACCACCGAACGCGAGGGCTTCCATGCTACAGATGTCCCGGCGTCAGTTCCTGAAGGTGAGTGCAACCACACTCGCGGGGTCGAGCCTGGCTTTGCTCGGCTACTCGCCCGACGTTGCGCTTGCCGAAGTGCGGCAATACAAACTGTCGCGTACCACGGAAACCCGCAACACATGTCCTTATTGCTCGGTCGGCTGCGGCATTCTGATGTACGGTCTCGGCGACGGTGCGAAGAACGCGACCGCAAGCATCATTCATATCGAAGGCGACCCCGACCATCCGGTCAATCGCGGCACGCTGTGCCCGAAGGGGGCGAGCCTGATCGACTTCATTCATAGCGAGAGCCGGTTACTCGTACCCGAGTACAGGCCGCCCGGCGGCAAGGACTGGCAACCGATCTCGTGGAACGACGCGCTCGAGCGCATCGCGAAGCTGATGAAGGACGATCGCGATGCGAATTTCATCGAGACCACCGCGGACGGCAAAAAGGTCAACCGCTGGCTCACCACCGGCATGCTGGCCGCGTCGGCGAGCAGCAACGAGGTCGGCTATCTGACGCACAAGGTGATCCGCGCGACCGGGATGCTCGCATTCGATAACCAGGCGCGTGTCTGACACGGCCCGACGGTGGCAGGTCTTGCCCCGACGTTTGGCCGCGGCGCGATGACGAACCATTGGGTCGACATCAAGAATGCCGACGTGATTCTGGTGATGGGCGGCGACTCGGCCGAGGCGCACCCGTGCGGTTTCAAATGGGTCACCGAGGCGAAAGCGCATCGCCGCGCGAAGCTGATCGTCGTCGATCCGCGTTTTAACCGCACTGCATCGGTCGCGGATTTTTACGCGCCGATCCGGACCGGCACGGATATCGCGTTCCTCGGCGGCGTGATCAATTACCTGTTGGCGAACGACAAGATCCAGCACGAATACGTGAAGAACTATACGGACTTCACGTTCCTCGTGCGCGAAGATTTCGCGTTCGACGACGGCATTTATTCAGGTTACGACGCGCAGAACCACAAATACGCGGACAAGACCTCGTGGAATTACGAACTCGGCGACGACGGCTTCGTGAAAATCGACGAGACACTGCAGAATCCCCGTTGCGTGTACAACCTGATGAAACAGCACTATTCGCGCTACACGCCCGAGATGGTCGAAAAGGTATGCGGCACGCCGAAGGACAAGTTCCTCAAGGTTTGCGAAATGCTCGCGACCACCGCGACGCCGAACCGTGCCGGCACGATTCTCTATGCGCTCGGCTGGACGCAGCACTCGATCGGCTCGCAGATGATCCGCTGCGGCGCGATGGTGCAATTGCTGCTGGGCAACATCGGCATTGCGGGCGGTGGCATGAATGCGTTGCGCGGCCACTCGAATATTCAGGGCCTAACCGACCTCGGTCTGATGTCGAATCTGCTGACCGGCTATATGACCCTGCCGAACGAGGGCGAACAGGATTTCGAGGGATATATCAAGAAACGCGCGGCGCAACCGTTGCGGCCCAACCAGTTGAGCTACTGGAAGAACTACCGCGCGTTCTTCGTCAGCATGATGAAGTCGTGGTACGGCGACGCGGCAAGCGCCGACAATAACTGGGGCTATGACTATCTGCCGAAGCTCGACAAACCGTACGACATGCTGCAGATCTACGAGCTGATGGCACAAGGCAAGGTGAACGGCTATCTCGCGCAGGGCTTCAACCCGCTTGCATCGGCGCCGAACAAGGCGAAGATGACTGCGGCGTTCTCGAAGCTCAAATGGCTCGTGATCATGGATCCGCTTGCCACCGAGACGTCCGAGTTCTGGAAGAACTACGGCGAATATAACAACGTTGATTCATCGCAAATCCAGACCGAGGTGTTCCGCCTGCCTACCACCTGCTTTGCCGAGGAACGCGGCTCGCTCGTCAGTTCGTCACGCGTGCTGCAATGGCACTGGCAGGGCGCGCAGGGGCCGGGCGAAGCAAAGAGCGATCTTGAGATCATGTCGGGCATTTTCCTGCGGATGCGCGCCGCTTATCAGAAAAACGGCGGCAAGTATCCCGATCCGCTGCTGAAGATCAACTGGCCGTATGCGCACCCCGACAGCCCGACGCCGGAAGAGATCGCGATGGAGTTCAGCGGCAAGGCGCTCGCGGATGTGACCGATCCGAACGATCCGTCGAAGGTGCTGGCCAAGGCCGGCGACCAGCTATCGAGCTTTGCGCAACTGCGGGACGACGGCACGACAGCGAGCGGCTGCTGGATTTTCTGCGGCTCGTGGACGCAGGCCGGCAACCAGATGGGCAGGCGCGACAATTCGGATCCGACCGGCATCGGCCAGACGCTCGGTTGGGCATGGGCGTGGCCCGTGAATCGCCGTGTGCTGTACAACCGCGCCTCGTGCGATCTGAACGGCAAACCGTTCGACCCGTCGCGCAGGCTTATTTCGTGGAACGGCAAGGCGTGGACCGGCGCCGATATTCCCGACTTCAAGGCGGACGAGAATCCGGACGCCGGCATGGGTCCGTTCATCATGAACCCGGAGGGCGTCGCACGTTTCTTCGCGCGCGATGCGATGAACGAAGGACCGTTCCCCGAGCACTACGAGCCGTTTGAAACGCCGCTCGGCTACAACCCGTTTCACCCGCACAATCCGCTTGCGACGAATAACCCCGGTGCGCGGGTATTCCCTGACGATCGCGCGGCATTCGGCAAAGCGTCGGCGTTCCCGCATGTGGCGACCACCTATCGCATCACTGAGCATTTCCACTTCTGGACCAAGCACGCGCGCCTCAACGCGATTACTCAGCCGCAGCAGTTTGTCGAGATCGGCGAAGACCTCGCCAACGAGCTCGGTGTCGTGGCGGGCGATCGCGTGCGGGTGTCGAGCAACCGCGGCTATATCGTCGCGGTAGCGGTCGTGACGAAGCGGATCAAGCCGTTGACGGTCGACGGCAAGAAGATCCAGACCGTCGGCATTCCGCTGCACTGGGGGTTCAAAGGCCTGACCAAGCCCGGCTATCTGACGAACACGCTGACGCCATTCGTCGGCGACGGTAATACCCAGACGCCGGAGTTCAAGTCGTTCCTCGTGAAAGTCGAGAAGGCATAGGGGGCGCCATGGCACTGCAATCACTCGATATCAGACGCCAGTCGGCTACCACCGTGCAGCCGACGTCGGTGCGCGAACCGGCTACCGGCAGCGTCGCGAAGCTGATCGACGTTACGAAGTGCATCGGCTGCAAGGCGTGTCAGACCGCATGTATGGAATGGAACGACTTACGCGATGAAATCGGCATCAACACGGGCGTCTACGACAATCCGCGCGACCTCACCGAACATTCGTGGACGGTGATGCGCTTTGCCGAATACGAAAATCCGAACGGCAATCTCGAATGGCTGATCCGCAAGGACGGCTGCATGCATTGCGAGGATCCAGGTTGTTTGAAAGCGTGTCCGTCGCCGGGCGCGATCGTGCAGTACACGAACGGCATCGTCGATTTTCATCAGGAGAACTGCATCGGCTGCGGTTATTGCATTGCCGGGTGTCCGTTCAATATTCCGCGAATCTCGAAGGCGGATCATCGCGTCTACAAATGCACGCTCTGTTCGGATCGCGTCGCGGTAGGCCAGGAGCCCGCTTGCGTGAAAACGTGCCCGACCGGTGCGATCGTGTTCGGCACCAAGGTCGACATGATCGCGCATGCGCAGGAACGCATCGTCGACCTCAAGGAGCGCGGCTTCGAGCATGCGGGCTTGTACGACCCGGCTGGCGTAAGCGGTACGCATGTGATGTATGTGCTGCACCATGCGGACCAGCCGTCGCTGTATCACGGTTTGCCCGACAACCCGGCGATCAGCCCGATGGTGCGCGTCTGGAAGGGCATTGCCAAGCCGCTTGCGCTGGCAGGCATCGCGCTGACCGCGCTTGCTGGCTTTTTCCACTACACGCGCGTCGGTCCCAACGAAGTGAGCGAAGACGACGAAGTCGCGGCACGCGACGAGGCCCGCAGAATTCGCGAGCGGCGCAGCGCGCAAACCGTCGACAGGCCGGAAGGCAAAACCGAGGAGCCGACGAAATGAAAGAACACGATCCGAACCTGATCGTGCGCTATACGGCGAACGAGCGCACGAATCACTGGATTACCGCCATAACGTTCGTGCTGCTCGCGCTATCCGGTCTCGCGATGTTTCATCCGGCCATGTTCTGGCTGTCCGCGCTGTTCGGAGGCGGCCAGTGGACGCGCATTCTGCATCCGTTCGTCGGGCTCGTGATGTTCGTGTCGTTCCTGATTCTCGCGCTGCGATTCTGGCGTCACAACTATCTCGACGACAACGACTGGCAATGGATACGTCAAATGGACGACGTAATCGCCAATCGCGAGGAAAAACTGCCGGAAGTCGGGCGCTACAACGCCGGGCAGAAGCTGCTGTTCTTCGTGATGGTGGCGTGCGTCGTACTGCTGCTGCTGAGCGGCATCGTGATCTGGCGCGCGTATTTTTCGTTTTATTTTCCGATCGGATTCGTCAGGGCGGCGGCGCTCGTGCATGCGATCGCGGCGTTCGTGCTGATCGTCGGCATCATCGTGCATATCTATGCGGCGCTATGGGTCAAGGGCTCGGTCGGCGCGATGGTGCGCGGCACGGTCACGCTCGGTTGGGCCAGAAAACATCATCCGCGCTGGTTCCGCGAGAGCGTCAAATAGCATGCGCCGACGCTTGCCTGCATGCGTGTGGGCGGCGATTCGCGCAGGCCGCGGGTTTTGCGCTTGCCGATCGGCGAAACCGACGCCAGAATCGGAAATGGCATGCACGCGTTAGCGTGTGCCAATCCCCACATGACGCGCAACCGGAGCCACGCAATTGGTGCAGCGCATACTCGAGCCGGGGCAGATCGAATCGCTCGATCCGTCCGCCATCCCGCGCATCCGTCTGCCCGAACGGGCATCGTTCTTTTCCACCCGCGCGGCGCGCCTGCGCACGCTGGCGAACGGTAATCCGATCGGCGGCTATTTGCGGCTGATGGCGTCGCTTGCCGATGCGCAACAACAGGTGCTCGCAAAGTTCGAGGCGGCGATGCCGGACGCCGACGCAATTGCGCGGGCACAGCAATCCTCGATGCCTCTCTTGCCGGCGGTTACGCCGCAACGCGACCCCGCATGGCGCGACGTGTTGCAGCGCGTGCTCGATCGCATCGAGGCCGCGGGCGCGGTGTCGCCCGTGCTCGGCAAAGTGCTCGACGGGCTGCGTCTGGCGAGCGCCGCGCAGCTCGATGCGCAAGCGGATGCGATTGCGTCGCAGCGCTTCAACGAAGTCGATCGGGCTACCGCGCCGTTCATCGTGGCTGCGCTGCAGGTCGTATGGTGTGATCTCGCGAGCCGGCTCGACATGCGCGACATTCCTTATCTCGACACGCCGGGCGCGTGCCCGGTCTGCGGTGCGCAACCGGTTGCAAGCGTCGTTCGCATCGGCGGTCCGTACCAGGGTTATCGCTATCTGCAATGCGGATTGTGCGGCACCGAAACGCATATGGTTCGCGTGAAATGCTCGCATTGCGATTCGACGAAAGGCATTGCGTACCACGGCGTCGAAGGCGGCAACGAGGCGTGGAAAGCCGAATCGTGCGACGAATGCCATACGTACCGGAAGATTGGATACCTCGAAAAGGATGTCGATATCGAGCCGCTTGCGGATGATCTCGCGAGCCTCACGCTCGATCTGTTGATGAACGAAGCGGGTTATCGGCGCAGTGCGCCGAACCCGCTGCTGTGGCCTGAAGCAACCTCGGACCGTTAAGCGGGAGGCACGCGTGAGCGATGCGGCGACGAGTGAGCGGCGGCGCGCGCAACTGGCGCGCTTGCCTGCAGTCGAGCGGGTGATGTCGGCGCACGCGGTGCAGTCGTTGAGCGACGCATATGGGCGCACGCAGGTCCTCGATGCAGTGCGTGCGGCGCTCGATACGTTGCGGGCCGAGTTGCTTGCGCAAGCGTCGGCGAACACCGATGCAACGGCTGCGACGGATGCGAACCAATTCGACGGCACCGGTGTTTCGTGCGAGGAACGAATCGTCGCGCACGCGAGCCGCATGCTCGAAGCACGCGCGCGCAGCCGTCTGCGCGCCGTATTCAATTTCACTGGCACGGTTCTGCATACGAATCTCGGACGCGCCTTGTTGCCCGATGAAGCAGTGCGCGTGGTCGTCGGCGCGCTGACGCGGCCCGCCAATCTCGAATTCGATCTCGCTACCGGTGCGCGCGGCGACCGCGACGATCTGATCGACGATCTGATCTGCGAACTGACAGGCGCCGAAGCGGCAACCGTCGTCAACAACAACGCGGCCGCTGTTTTGCTGACCCTGTCGGCGCTTGCACCGAAGCAGGAAGTGGTTGTCTCGCGCGGCGAACTCGTCGAAATAGGCGGCTCGTTTCGAATTCCCGACATCATGTCGCGTGCCGGCGCGCGGCTGCGCGAAGTCGGGACGACCAACCGTACGCATGCAAAAGATTACGAAGAGGCGATTAACGCGCGCACCGCGTTGCTGATGAAAGTGCATTGCAGCAACTATGCAATCAGCGGTTTTACGAAGAGCGTCGATATCGGCGAACTTGCGCACATTGCCCATCGTCACGCGCTGCCCGTTGTGTACGATCTCGGAAGCGGAACGCTGATCGATCTCGCGCAATGGGGCCTGCCTGTCGAGCCGACCGTACGCGGCACGATCGACGCGGGCGCCGATCTCGTCACGTTCAGCGGCGACAAGCTGCTCGGCGGTCCGCAGGCGGGTTTGATCGTCGGGCGCGAAGCATTGATTCGCAAGATCAAAAAGCATCCGCTAAAGCGCGCGCTGCGCGTGGGCAAGCTTACGCTGGCGGCGCTCGAACCGGTGCTGCAGTTGTATCGTGCGCCCGAATTGCTCGCACAAAGGCTGACGACGTTGCGTCTTCTGACGCGTTCCGCGTCCGATATACACGCGGCGGCGCTGCGGGTGCAGCCCGCTTTGCAGCTCGCGCTCGGCGAACGTTACGCAGCCGCGGTCGAGCCGATGTTCAGCCAGATCGGCAGCGGCGCATTGCCGGTCGATCAGTTGCCGAGCTATGGAATTGCCATGCGCGTTGCCGGCGCCAAGCGCGGCGGGCGCGCGCTGATGCAGCTGGAAAAGGCGTTGCGCGAATTGCCGCGCCCGGTGCTCGGCCGCATCGCCGACGATACCTTGCGTCTCGATCTGCGTTGCCTCGAGGCTGCGGACGAGGCAACGTTTATCGCGCAATGCGCGGAGCTGCGCCTATGATCGTCGGCACCGCGGGTCATATCGACCACGGCAAAACGACGCTCGTGCGTGCGCTGACTGGCGTCGACACCGACCGCCTGAAAGAAGAGAAAGCGCGCGGCATTTCGATCGAACTCGGCTACGCGTATACACCGCTCGCCAACGGCGAGGTGCTTGGCGTGATCGACGTGCCGGGTCACGAAAAGCTTGTGCATACGATGGCGGCGGGTGCATGCGGCATCGACGTTGCGTTGCTCGTGATTGCGGCCGACGACGGCGTGATGCCGCAAACGCGCGAGCATCTGGCGATTCTGGAATTGCTAGGCGTGACACGAGGCGCCGTCGTGTTGACGAAGGTCGATCGCGTCGATGCGGCACGGCTTGCACAAGTGCGCGATGAGATCGGCGTGTGGCTTACATCGACCGGATTTGCTGCGGCGCCGGTTTTCGAAACGAATGCGACTGTTGACGGCGATGCCGGTGTTGGCGAACTCAAGGGCTGGCTTCGCGATGTTGCGGCGCCTGTTCTGCGCGAGCGTCGCGATGATGCGCTATTCCGTCTGGCAATCGATCGCGTGTTTACGCTTGCCGGCCACGGAACGATCGTGACGGGAACGGTTTTCGCGGGGCGTGTGACGGCGGGAGAAACGTTGATGCTTGCTCCGGCGCTCAGGCCGGTTCGCGTGCGCAGCATCCATGCGCAGAATCGCGCGGCGGACAGCGCTTACGCGGGACAACGTTGCGCGCTCAACCTTGCCGGTATCGACAAGGATGCGATTGGGCGCGGCGACTGGATTGTCGATGCGGGCCTGGCAACGCCATCGGAGCGGCTCGATGTCGAGTTGACGCTGCTCGAAGAGGCGGGCGTTACCTTGCAACACTGGACGCCGTTGCACGTTCATCTCGGCACGACACATCGTGTCGCGCATGTCGCTTTGCTCGATGGCGATACGCTGACGGCCGGCGAAAAGGCGCGTGCGCAACTCGTGTTCGATACGCCGCTTTGCGCGCTGCCCGGCGATCGTTTTATTGTGCGCAACGCGCAGGCGACGCGCACGGTCGGCGGCGGGCGTGTGCTCGATCCGTTCGGTCCCGCACGCAAGCGTAGAACCGCCGAACGACGCGCCTCGCTCGATGCCTTGCAGATTTGGCTGGACGAGCGGCGCATCGAGGCGCTGCTCGATCACGCGCCACGGGGAATGCAGCGCTCGACGCTCGTGTGTTTGACGGGGGTGCCGCACAACGCGCTGCAGTTGCCGCGTGACGTGATCGACATTGCGCTACACGGTAAAGCGGCTGATGACGGGTTCCTCGTGCTGAGGCGTCACTGGGACGCAATGAGCGAGCGGGTCACCAGCGCATTGCAGACCTTTCACGCGCGGTTTCCGGATGAGCAAGGGCCGGATTCGGCGCGTCTGCGGCGCATCGCAGCGCCGTTGCTAGCCGATGCGCTGTGGCGGGCGTTAATCGATGCGCTTGTTTCCGAAGGCCTTGTTTCGAGGAGCGGGCCATGGCTGCATCTGCCCGAGCATTCGGTGTCGCTCGACAAACAGGAGGAAGCGCTTAGGCTAGTGCTGTTGCCTTTAATCATGGAAGGGCGCTTCGATCCGCCCTGGGTGCGGGAGCTGGCTGCAACCGTGCATCGAGATGAAGACGACGTACGTGCGCTGTTGCGCAAGCTTGCGCGGCAGGGCGACGTGTATCAGGTGGTACGCGATCTTTTTTACCATCGCGATGCGATGCGCGAACTTGCGCGCGTCGTTGCGCAACTGGCGGCGGAGCATGGCGGGGCGCTTTCAGCAGCGGCGTTTCGCGATGGAACGGGGCTTGGACGTAAACGGGCGATTCAGGTGTTGGAGTTTTTCGACCGTGTCGGGTATACGCGATTTCAGCGCGATGTTCATTTATTGCGTGTGGACAGCAGATTAAGCGAGACGTTGTAGGGCGACGGGTTGTCAACGGAAGGCATACGCATCGGGTGGTGCGGCCGGGCTTCAAACCCGGTAGGGGGTGTCAGACACTCTCTGGCAGGTTCGACTCCTGCTGCCTTCCGCCGTTTGACGAACTGACGATGCCTCCGGCAACAACCACCACCACTGCGCTTCACCCAGATGAATTCACTTTCATACGCACTACGCGATTCGCTGCATATAAGGCGGCAATTCAGGTTCCGGCAACACCGCCATCACTTTCAGACGTTGCAGCGTGCGCTTTTGCCCGGCGCGCAGATGCTCCGCGAGTAACTGCACGGCAGCAGGCACGTCGCCGCGCGACAGCTGCTCGAGCACCGCACGGTGCTCGAGCAGCATGCCGCGATCCGGATGCAACCCGAAGGCTTCATAAAACGCGTGATTGACCGTCAACGGCAAATGCGCGCGGCCGATCGTTTCGAGCAGTTTGCGGTTCGGCGCGTAGTGCAGGAAATCGGCATGCAACGTCATCTCGAGCCGATACAGCGCGGCGGCATGGACGGAATCGGGATCGGCAATCGCCTGATCGAGCTCCGCGAGCGCCGCCCGTATGTGCTCGGCCGGCACCGCGCGCGCCGCGGCACTTAACGCGGCGGGTTCGAGCAGCACGCGCAGTTCATAGTCTTCGGCGACTGCACGCGCCGTCAATGGCCCGCACAGCCAGTGCGAATACGCGGACTTCTCGACCAGCCCGAGATCGCGCAAACGGCTCAACGCTTCGCGCACCGTGCCGCGGCTTACGCCGAAGCTCTGCGCCGCATGGCTTTCGTCGATGCGGAAATGACCGAACACGATGCCGAGCGAAATGGCCGCTTCGAGCTGCTCGTAAATGCGCTCGCTGTGCGAGCGCGTATCGAGCGGCTGCGGCGGCTCGGCAAACCCGAGTGCAGCCTCGGATAAAGGCATACGCACCGGCGCCGCTGCGCTACCGTCGGGCCGCGCCGCAAGATAGCCGCGCCCGTCGAAGGTATGAAGCAGGCCGCCCGCGTGCAGCATCTCGAAAGCCTTGCGCACTGGTTCGCGGCTGGTGCCGAAGATACGTGCCACCGGTCCCTCGAGCAGCACGAGACCCGGCGTGATGCGCCCGTGGGCAATCGCGCTTTTCAGCTGATCGTGAATCAGCCGGTAGCGCAACCGCGCATCGCTGCCGGCGAGACTCTGCTGCGCGCGGCCGGCCGCCGCGGCTTTGGCTACAGGTGTGGCGCTTGCGCGTCTTGTCATCGTCTTGGCACGGTGCGCTCAGGACCGCATGAATTCGGTCCAGCGGCGCACCAGGTAGTTATGCTCGTCCATCACCGAATTCCACACCGCAATCCGGCTCATGCGCGACGTGTAGCTGCCGCCGTCGCGTTGCTGCCCAACGTGCACCAGATGCTTGCGTGTGGGTCCCGGCAATTCCGCCGAAGCGGGCGCACCATCGTACCAGTACGCCCATTCTCCGTCGCTGAGGAAACCACGGGTGCGCTCCGGGTTCGCGATGTAATATCCCTGCCGCGCCATCGTCGCGCCGGCCCAGCCGTCCGTCCACCAGTTCAGATATGCGTATGCCGCATCCAGTACGCGGCCATGCGCGAGCCGCGAGATCGACATGCCGCCGAACCATGCGCGATAGCCTTCCTTCGGGCAGGCCAGCCGGAAACGCAAGCCCGCGCGCTCCAGTTCGACGGTCGCCGGCGACCAGATGCTCTGAATGACCACGCGCTGCGCGATGGCCAGTTGCGCAGCATCGGCGAAACTCGACCAGAAGCCGGCGAAATGGCCGCGTCGTTTGAATTCGATCAACGTGCTGATCAGCGCGTCGATTTCCTCGATGCTCAGGTTGCCGATGTTGGCGAAGCTCATCAAACCACTGGCCTGCACGGCGAGCGCCGCATCGATCGCGCCGATCGCCGGGTCCGCCTGCAATGCGACACGGCCGGCCAGTTGCGGTGCGAGCAGCCATGCCCAGCTTTCTTCGCCGGCCAGCAGCGTGTCGGGCAATTCGTCGGGCAGATAGACGAAGCTATCGGCGTTATGCGTGAGCGGCAGCATGCTGATCGATCCGCTCGGCGCGCTACCCAGCGAACCATCTGGCTGCACATACAGGCGCTCTGCCGGCACGCTGCCTGCGCTCACGCCGGCGCCGCCGTCGATATGGCCGGTGCGCGGCAGTGCGTTGATCTCGTCCCAGCGCGCGATCCGCCGCAGCTCGATCGGCTGCAGCGCGCGCGCCGGCCACAGGCAATCGATGCTGTGAATCCACTGGTCGTAGAGGTCGTAGCGCTCGGGCCGCATCACGCCGTCGCGCTGCACGTCGGAGCCGTCCGCGACGATAAAGCGCAAGCGGATGCCCAGATCGTGCTCGGCCTGCTTGCGGATGTGCTCCTGCAAGGTGACCGAGGTGCCGAGAACGCGCAATTCGATCTTCGAGCGATGCACGGCGGGCGCCTGCGGCCCGCTTGCAGGGCGCCCGTCGGCGCGCTGGCTGGAACGCGTGGAATTCAATGGACGGATTCGGCTGATTGTAGATGTCGGCAAAAGCGCTGCCATGAAGCGGCCACCGCGGCACGCGACACGCCGCTGGTGATAAACACGAGACGGGCCGTGCGATTCGCATCGGGCCAGTCGTCCAGATGCAGCACTGGATGAACCAGATGATGCACCGCATGCACGACTACCGGCTGCGGCGTACCGGCCACCGCCAGCAGGCCCTTTACGCGCAGGATGTTATCACCGTGGCGGTTCAGCAGGAGCGTGAACCAGAGCGTGAACACCGGCCACTCGACGGGCTCGTCGAACGCGATGCAGAACGATTCGATGCGGTCGAGATGATGGGCGTCGGCGGGCAGCGGTACGGCAAGCGGGCCGGCGTGTGCGGTGCGCAGCGGCACGAGCGAGTGCGTGCGCGCCTGTCCGGCCTCGAATCTGCGCGCCGCGTTGCCCGCGCGCGTGGCGATCGCGCCGAGATCCGGCACTGCCTGCGACGCGGCGAACAGGCACGCCGCATCGTCGCTGGCGCTGCGCCGCATGATCTGCGCGGCGGGGTTGATCCGTTGAAGTTGCGCGCGCAACGGCTCCAGTGTCGCCTCGTCGGCGAGGTCCGCCTTGCTGATCACGATACGATCGGCCGCACTGACCTGCGCCAGCCATTCGGGGTGCCGCATGCGCTGATAGTCGGCCTGCACGGCGTCGACCACCGTCACCGTCGCGTTTAGCACGTAGTGAGGCGCAACCAGCGGGTCGGCCAGCAGCGTCGCGACGATCGGCGCCGGTGTGGCGAGGCCGGTGGTTTCCAGCACCACGCGGGAAAACGGCGGCAGTTCGCCGCGCGCGCGCCGCGAGAATAGCGACGCAAGCGCCTCTTTCAGATCCGAACGGATCGCGCAGCACACACAGCCGTTCTCGAGCAGCACGGTCTGCGCATCGATGGCGCCGAGCAGTAAATGATCGAGCCCGACCTCGCCGAACTCGTTGACGAGCACCGCCGTGTCGCGTGCGGCCGCGCCATGCAGCACATCGGCCAGCAAGGTCGATTTGCCGCTGCCCAGAAAGCCGGTGACGATCGTCACCGGAATCACGTCGTACGCGAGGCTCATCAGTGTTCCTGCACTGCGGCGCTGCTCGCGCCGTCTTCGTCGGCGAACAGCGTCAACGGATCGAGCGGCCGGCCTAGCATTTTTTCCGCCGTCTGCCATACCCGCATCAGGTCGCCGGCCAACTCGCTCGCGCCAGTCGGCGACGACAGCACGAACGACTGACCGTGGAAATCGTCGAGCCGCAAGCGGAAGGGCGCCAGCACGCGGTTCGCATGCGCGACTTGCACGAGGCGCTGCCGACGCGCATTGACGTCCGCGCCGGGTGCCACTGTATTGGACCAATGCCGCCCGCCGCCGAGCAAACCGCACATGCCGCACATACTGCACCTCCGCATTCAGGGCATCACGTCGCCCGAGTTCGGTCCGAGCGTTTGCCCGACGAACAGGTTGCCGCCCGGATCGGACGCGAGCAGCAGCGCCGTCGGCGCCACCTCTTCAGCCAGACCGAAACGGCGCAACGGGAGTTCCGCCGATTTCGCTGCTTTCCACGCGGCGCTGATGCCGTCGACGAGGGGCGTTTCGATCGGGCCGGGCGCAATCGCGTTGATCAGCACGTTATGCGGCGCGGTCTCGAGTGCCAGCGACTTGGTAAAGCCAATCACGCCCGCTTTCGCCGCCGAGTAGTGGCACAGCTCCGCACCACCCTTGATGCCGAGTTGCGAGGCGATATTGATCACCCGGCCCCAACGCTGCGCGATCATCGTCGGCAGCGCGCGGCGCGTGCACAGAAACACGCTGCGCAGATCCACTCGCATCATTTCGTCCCACATCCCGGTGGTCAGTTCCGTGCAGCGCGCCTGGGTCAGCATGCCCGCGTTGTTGACCAGCACGTCGATGCCGCCGAATGCTTCGATGCAGCGCGCGACGATCGAATTCGCACCCGCTTCTTCGCCGACGTCGGCGGCGACGGTCTCGACCACCGCGCCGCGCGCGCGGCACGCATCGGCCTGCTGCGCGAGGCGACCGGCATTCAGATCGGCGAGCACGAGGCGCGCGCCCGCCGCTGCATACGCCAGCGCAATCGCCGCGCCGATGCCGCTGGCGGCGCCTGTCACGACCGCACGGCGGCCATCGAGCGAAAACGGTGAAGTCATTTTGTCGTTCCTGTCATCTATTCGCGTACGCGCCTGCCAGTCAGCTTGGCCACCGTACGGTCAATCCGCCATCGGCGATGATCGACTGGCCGGTGATATAAGACGCGTCGTCGCTGGTCAAAAAGCGGATCAGCGCGGCGATTTCGTCGGGGCGTCCGACGCGTTTGAGCGGAATGCCGCGCGCCGCATCGCGCAGGCCTTGCGGGCCGAGCGAATTGACCGCATCGAGCGACTGCGGCGTTTCGATCAGCCCCGGAATCACCGCATTGCAGCGGATATTGCGCGGCGCGAGTTCCATCGCCACAGCCCGGCACAAGCCGGGCACGCCCGCTTTCGCGGCCGAATAATGCACGTGGTTTTCCCAGCCGTACACGCCCCCCGCAATCGACGACACGGCGACCATCGCGCCACCGTCGGCCATCAGGCGCGCGGCCGAGCGAAACGTGCGCATCACGCCGGACAGATCGACGTCGAGCATCTCGTGCCATTGTTCGTCGCGCATTTCGGTGAGCGGCGCGGCGCGCAGCAGGCCGGCATTGGCCACCGCATAGTCGATGCGGCCGAAGCGCTCGATTGCCGTCTGCGCAAAGGCATCGACCTGCGCCGCCGACGCGACGTCGACCGGTTGCATCGCGCATTGGCCGCCCGCCTCACGCACGGCACGTTCGGTGCTGGCGGGATCGTGCGGGTCGCCCGGGAAAAATCCGCCCACTACTGCAACACCGCTCTTCGCATACGCAACGGCCAGTGCCTGGCCGATGCCGCTGGCCGCGCCGGTCACGATGGCTACTTTCATGGCTCAACCACTCCTCGAAATTGTCATTTAACCGCGGCAGGATCGACATGCTTTGCGAAAAAGATCAACACGCCCGACAGAAAGCACGGCAACGCACCGAACCACAGCGCGGCATGCATCCAGTCGCTGCCGCTGTTCAACATCGAGGTCACGCCGATGCCGGCCAGAATCGCGCCGACCGGCCCCATCGCATGCACGATCGAGCTGCCAGTGCCGCGAATCGCGGTCGGATAGCTCTCGCCGATGAAGAACAGCGCGGCAGAGTAAGGCCCGATCAGAAAGAACAGGCCGAGGCTGTACAGCGCAACCACCACACCCTCGGTGCCCGGTCCGTACAGCATTGCCGCAAACGCCACGCCGCCGAGCATCCAGCCGAGTGCGAGCGTATTGCGGCGCCCGATCTTGTCGCCAATCCAGCCGTGGCACAGATAGCCGCAATAGCCGATCACGTTGGACAGCACCAGAATCAGCAGCGAATTTTCGAACGACACGTTGTGCACCCGCGTGAGCACCGTGGTGCCGAGCACGCTGAACACCTGGATGGCTGACCAGTTCAGCAGAATGCCGCCGCCGAGCACCAGCGTCGCGCGCAATGCGCTGCCGCGAAACGCTTCGCCGAGGCCTGCGCGGCTATGCTCTTCGTAATCGACGCGGTGCTCGCCGGCCAGCGACCGTGCTTCGCTGTGCTGGCCCGCTTCGCGCAATTCCTTGATGCGCTTGTGGAGCAGAAATTGCGGGCTTTCCTTCAGACGCCGCGTCATGAAGAAGATCACGATCGCGGGGAACGTCGCGAAGATAAAGCAGCCCTGCCAGCCGATGCGCGGCAACAGCAGCGCGGTGAGGCCTGAGGCGATCAGCGCGCCGATCGGCCAGCCGCCCTGCACGAGGCTATAGATAAAGCCCTTGTTGCGGTTCAGCTTCGGATCGTTGGCCGCGGAATAGAGTTCGTTCAGGTAAGTCGCATTGACGGTTTCTTCCGCGTACCCGAGCCCGGATAGCGAGCGGATCAGTACCAGCGGCCACTGGCCGAGCGCACCGCCGGCCACTGTCAGACCGGAACACACGGCAGCGCCCGCTACCGTCCACAACAGCCCGGCGCGGCGGCCGAGCCGGTCGAGCAATGGCCCGATCGCAAACGCGATCACCGCTGTGCCGATCGCGACGAAGGTGGCGATCTCGGCCTGCGCGGCCGCATCCCAGTTGTAGCGCTTGCCGATTTCCGGCAGCAGCGTGCCGAACAGAATGAAGTCATAGACGGCGAATACCCACGCGAAGAAGGCGACGATGGTCGCGCGCTTCACGTCGGCCGGCAGAATTTTTTCAAGCTTGAGGCCAGAGGCGGACAGCGGATTCTCTTGCATCGTTGCGCTCCTTCACGGGGCAGACGGAGGGTGACTTCAACAGCGGCGGACCAGCTAGAGCTGAAAACCGGGCAAAGAACTACGCAGCGCGCGGATGACGGCGCAGGAAGTCGTCGGCGATTTCGTCGCAGGTACAAAAGCGCACGCCTTCATGGCCGCGGAAATGCGCGATGAGGCGCTCGAGCATCATCAATACCTGTGGACGGCCTGACACATCGGGGTGAATCGTTATCGGGAACACCGCGTAGTCGTGCTCGCGGTACACCCAGTCGAACTGGTCGCGCCACATCTGCTCGATGTCGCGCGGATTGACGAAGCCGTGGCTGTTGGGGGATTTCTTGATGAACATCATCGGCGGCAGATCGTCGAGGTACCAGTTCGCCGGAATTTCGACGAGGCCCGTTTCCTTGCCGCGCGTGAGCGGTTTCATCCAGGTATCGGGATGCTTGCTGTAGTCGATCTTCGTCCAGGCATCACCGACGCGCACGTAGTACGGGTGGAAGTCGTTGTGCATCAGGCTGTGGTCGTACTTGATGCCGCGCGCCACCAGCAGCTCGTTGGTGACGGTGCTGAATTCCCACCACGGTGCGACGTATCCGGTCGGGCGGCGGCCCGACAGCTGTGTGACCAGTTCGATGCTGCGATCGAGCACCGCCTCTTCCTGCTCGCGCGTCATCGCGATCGGATTTTCGTGGCTGTAACCGTGAATGCCGATTTCGTGACCTGCGTCCGCGACGGCTTTCATCTGCGTGGGGAAGGTTTCGATCGAGTGGCCTGGAATGAACCACGTGGTGCGAATCTTTTCGCGCTCGAACAGCTTCAGCAGACGCATCGAGCCGACTTCGCCGGCGAACAGGCCGCGCGAGATGTCGTCGGGCGAGTCTTCGCCTCCATATGAGCCGAGCCATCCCGCGACTGCGTCGACGTCGATGCCGAAGGCAACCAGAATCTCTTTAGCCATACGTGTCTCTCCTTGGGTAAGACCTGTGTGGTGCTGCGTGCAACCGCGCATGCACCAACACGGCGCCGCGCGTCGCAGTGCACCTGGCGCGTATAAATGAATTTCGTTGACAACATACGTTTACACTGGACATGTCAAAAACATGCGCATATAAGGGTTTTCCTGTAGCGAACACAAAAATGAAATGGTTCGAGACGAACGCGCCTCGCAAGCGCGCCGAAATCGGGATGCGTGGCACTGCTTTGCATCACTGAGCGATTTGGGGAATCCCGGACCGAGCGGCCGGGCCTGTTGCAGAAAGAAGCGGTGGTGCAGCGCCGACGCGGCGCTTCGTCAGGCTTGCAATCGGAATGCAGCGGGATTGCAGGGGGATTGCTTGCACGAGTGTGCGAACCACGCGTCGTTGCACAGCACGCGACGAGCTCGCGCAACGTATCGGGCTATCGGGCAGTGCAGGCAGTGCCGGTACACCTGCAGTGATGCGGGTAGGGCGGTCCGCCTCCGCTAGATCACGACCATTACATCGCGAGGATTTCCCTCACTGCCTGATCGATAAACTTGACGTCGGTAGCATTGGCCGCGGGGCCACCGGCAAAATGCCCCCAAACCGACTCGATAGGCCGCAGCTCTGCATTGGGCATCTTCGAGACTTCATATGCGCTGTCCTCCGGCGGGAAATACAGATCCGTGCGTCCGGGCATCACAATGGCCTTGGCCGTGATGCTGCCCAACGCCCGATCGAAATCCCCCATATATCGCGGATTCGCAGAAATATCGGCGTTCTGCCAGCTCCACATCATCGACAAGATATTGTTCGCGTCCTTCTTCAGGAAATCGCCTTCCCAGAAGTGGGTAATGAAGTCCTCGAGTGAGCCATATCCCATTGCTTCGATGTCAAGCCGGTGACGCAGAAATGCCTGCGAAAACCCCCAGCCCGCGAATACACGCGCAGCCGCTCGCATTCCACGCGTCGGCGGTGCGTCGTAAAAACCGTTCTTGAACTCCGGGTCCAGCATCAACGGCGCCTTCAGCCCCTCGATAAACACAAAGTTGTGCCGCGAGCACCGCGCCGACCCGCAAAGCGGCAGAATCCGTTGCACCATATCGGGATACATCGCGGCCCAATGGTAGACCTGCATCGCACCCATCGACCAGCCGACGACGAGCCTCAGCGACTCGATGCCGAATTTCCCGGTCACAAGGCGGTGCTGCATCGCGACGTTGTCGTATAGCGTGACATGAGGAAAGCGGCCGCGATCATAAGGTGGCGGATTGTTGCTCGGCGAACTTGATACACCGTTGCCAAACATATTCGGCACAATAATGAAGTATTCCTTTGGATCGAGGCCCATGTGCTCGCCGATCAGCCACTCGTTTTCTGCGTGAGTGCCGCTATAAAAAGTCGGATAGACGATCGCATTGTCGCGTGCCGCGTTCAGCCGGCCATACGTCTTGTAGCCAAGCTGCATGTCAGGCAGCGTCGCGCCGGACTGTAGCGTGACGCGGCCAAGATTGAAAGTTTCGAAGTCCGTCATTTGAGCCTCATCCCTAGGTGGCGACGACGTTGAGGAATTTTCGCGTACGTTCGTGAGTCGGGTTGCCAATGACTTGCTGTGGCGTGCCTTGCTCGATCACTTCGCCGCCGTCCATGAAGACGACACGGTCGGCAACGTCGCGGGCAAAGCGGATTTCGTGCGTGACCACCACCATCGTCATGCCGGCATGAGCGAGCCCGCGCATCACGCCAAGCACTTCACCGACGAGCTCCGGATCGAGTGCTGAAGTAGGTTCGTCGAAGAGCATCAACTTCGGCTTGATCGCGAGTGCGCGCGCAATCGCCACGCGCTGCTGCTGTCCGCCGGATAACCGATGCGGCATGGAGTCCGCATGCGCGGCGAGTCCCACGCTCTTCAACAGATCGCGGCCGAGCGCTTCCGCCTCGGCACGCGGCACATCGTAGACCTGCCGTTGTGCTTCGACGATATTGTCCAGCGCACTCAAATGATTGAAGAGATTGAAATGCTGGAACACCATCCCCACACGCGCTTCGGCCCGCGCCCGTGCGAGGTTGTGCACGGGCCGAACAGCGCCACTGCCGCCCGCTACTTCGCGATAGCCGACATACTGCGAATCGACCTTGATCGTGCCCCAGTCAAGCGGTTCGAGATGGTTGATGAGCTTGAGCAGCGTGCTTTTGCCGGAGCCGCTCGGGCCGAGAATCACGACCACTTCGCCATGCGCAATCGACAGGTCGACGCCGCGTAAAATCTCCCGTTTGGCATACGATTTCCAGACGTTCCTGCACGCGACAAACGGTTCATCGGGATGTCGCGGCGTGCGGCTGTCGGCCGGCAGCAGTGTGCTAATCCATTCGTGATCGTTCGCCTCCGGCGTTTTGACGGTGCGCGACGAACCGGTTGCAGCATCGGGGGGCTTCGCGTCAGGTGTCGATGCGCGCAGTCCAAGCCATGTGAACGCGAGTTTCCGGTCGCGCTCGTGATCGAAGATGCCTTCAAGCCATACCTGAAGCAGTGAGATTGCACTCGTCAGGAACAGATAGATGACCGCCGCCGCGCCGAACACCGTAAAGAACTTGAAGTTCTGCCCGACAATCTGTTGCGAACGAAACGTGAGCTCGTTGACGAAGATCACGGATGCGATCGACGTCAGCTTCAACATGCCGATGGTGTCGTTGGCCAGACCCGGAATGACCGCGCGCATCGATTGCGGCAGGATAATGCGGCGCAGCGTCAGCAACGGTCCCATGCCGAGTGCGGCAGCCGCGGTCGACTGCGAACGGTTCACCGACAGGATCCCGGCACGGAACAGTTCGGCGCTGAACGCCGCCTCGTTCAACGCAAAGCCGATCACTGCAGTCGTGAATTCGTCGAAGCGCAGACCGATCAGCGGCAACGCGTCGAAGATAAACACGAGTTGCAGCAGTTGCGGTGTGCCGCGCACAAACCAGATATAACCCCAGGCCGCCGAATTCAGCGCCTTGAACCGCGACAATCGCATCAGCGCGAGGCCGAGGCCGAGCACCAGCCCGATCGACATCGCTATCAACGTGATCTTCACCGCGATCCATGCGCCGCCGAGCAGAAAAGGCGAACCGACATAACCACCGAGTTCCTTGAAACCGTCGAATACCTGAATCCCGTCGAGACTGGCGGCGATGGCCGGCTGCCATGCAAGCATGGCGATCGTGCCGAGAATGCCGACGAACGTGTGTTGGATACGTAATGCCTTCATGTCCAAACCTGATCCATGACGCCGGCCGGAGAACGACGTCGTGTGCCGCGTGGGCAACGTTATTGAGTAAGCAGCGTGGTCGGCATCTCCAGCGACGGATCGACGCCGTACTTCTGGAAAGTCTTTTTCTGCGTCTGATTCGCCTGCATGATCTTGAGTCCATCGGATACGGCAGCGATCATGTCGGCATTGCCTTTCTTCACGCCCACGCCGATCTTCATGCCGCTCGTCACCATGAAGCCGCGCATGTAGAGCTGAGGATTCTGTTTTGCCAGACCGTCGACGAGCGCCAGGTCGTACATCATGACGTCGGCTCGATGGCTTGCGACGAGGCGCGCGCCCGACGCGATATCGGCCGACGTCATGATCGTCACGTCAGGTTTGTTTTCGGCCTTGCATTTGGCGGCTTGCGCTTGTGCCATCGTCAGCTCGACTGTGCCGATGCCGGCTGTGACCGTGAGGCCGCACAGTTTGGAGATGTCATCGATCTTCTTGGGATTGCCCGCTGCCACCAGGCCGCCCGTGCCGGCCTGCATATACGTGACGAAGCTCGTCTCCTTCGCGCGTTCCGGTGTGTAGTACAGCAAGTCCCACATCACGTCGATCTGTCCAGCTCGAAGCGCAGGCAGCAAACCCGGCCAGCCGGCAGTGAAGAATTCCGTCTTCACGCCGGCGCAGTCGAACACGGCTCGGGCCATGTCCGCATCGGCGCCGATGATTTTGTTGAAGTCCTTGCTGTCACGAAATGCATACGGCGGCGACTCCGGGTCCACGCCGATCTTGATGGTCTTGCCCGCAAGCGACGGATATTTCTGAGCCACCTTGGACGGTTCGCACGATTGCGCGAATGCGCCTTGAGCGAGGAGGAGGCCGGTGAGCGCACATAACAGCAGCTTGAAAATCTTTGGCATGAACATGGCGATTCCTTTCGAGGCTGAATGAATTGAACGAGGAAGAGGCGGTAGCACGAAGCGGAGACGCAGCGGTCTAGCGGCCAAGAAAGTCCATATGGCTTGCAATCGAACCGGGCGTGGTGATGCAGATCCGGCCTTCGTTGCGCGCACGGGCAATATGCTCGAGCGCCCTGCGCAAGTGACACAGGCGATGCGGTTGCCCCATCAGGTAGGCATGCAAGGCAATGCCCATCACGAGAGGTTGGCGGGCGGATTGCCGCAGCATTTCCTCGAAGTGGTCGATGACCAGATCGGCGAACGACTTTGCGTCCATTTGACGCGCGAGAATCATGGGGATGTCGTTGACCTCCTCCGGATACGGAATGGCCCACAGCGGCTGACCGTTGCGCGTGAGCAAGCGCGTGGGCTGATCGTCATGGCACCAGTTGAGCGTGTACTGGTAGCCGGCTTCAGCCACGAGATCGCTCGTGACATGACTCTCCGAGAGCCACGGTGACAACCAGCCAGCCGGCTGCTGTGCACTCTCGGTTGCGATCCGCTGGCGGCATGCCACGATTAGTGCGCGTTCGTCGTCTTCGGACAACGTACCTTGCCGTTCCGAGTTCGTATGGCCATGCGCGACCAGTTCATCGCCGCGCTGAGCGAACGCGGCGACGAGTTCAGGGCAGTGATCGTAGAGCGCCGTATTGATGATGGCCGCGGCTGGTAGCGCCAGTTCATCGAAGAGATCAAGACAGCGCCATGCGCCGACACGCAGCGCGTACTCACGCCACGCGTGATTGAGCACGTCGGGTTCGGGCATCACCGGACCGATCGTCGGGCCCAGTCCCTCGCCAAACGAAAAGTGCTCGATGTTGAAGCCGATATAGACCGCTAGCCGGGATCCGTCAGGCCAGCGATAGACCGGGCGGTCGTTGATCGGCGAATATCGAAAGCGCCCGTGGCCGGGTACCGCGCGGTGTGCGGGAGAGTCCATGGTCCAGTCAAGTCCTGTCGAACGGCGCGTGCGCCTGTGTTCAAGTCAGAACCATGGTAAGGAAATCAAAATAGCGGCATCGGACTTGCAGCGAACAAACTCTTGTCCGCATGCGCATTGAATCTGGTCACTCGCGACTCGAGTTCTTGAAAAGTGCCTTACGGATAATGGCGTGCACACCCCAGTTGCCATCCACGACCTGCGTCACACCGAAATCGATCGCGACCGAGATAAGGGAGATCGCTTCGTCTTCTGAAAGTCCCTTGGTGGTCATCAGAAAGCGCCGCGTCTTGATGAACGCGTCGCGCATCGCAAGATCAAGCGTGGACTTTTCGTACACAGCGCTTTGCGCGCTGGTGCCGAACTCGGCCAGATAGTTTGGATGACTGAAACCGTGAAGAACCCATTCCTCGGCGGTTTCGACTAATGGATATGTAAGGTCCGAAAACTCCTGTTTGCCAAGCGTCTCTTTCTTGTGAAGCACCAGCTGGAAGTCGCCGGTGAGGGAACACTCGATTGCGGTGCCGCACAATTCCGAGTCTCCTTGCGATGCATGCGGGTCCCCAATGGAGAGCAGCGCGCCGGCTACCCCTACGGGCAAGAACACGCTTGCACCGCGCGTGACGCGCCAGTTGTCGAGATTGCCGCCGAACGCGGACGGCGGAATCGAATCGATCAGACCATCCTGTTGCGGAGCGACGGTGACTACGCCAAAGTGTGGACGCACCGGAATCTGGACGTCTTTCAGGATGTCGTGGTTCTCGACGACGGTCGAATGATCGACGGGCACGCCGGGATAGTCGATCGTCGGATGCATCACGCCAAAAGGATCGCGCTGAGGTGTCCAGCGGAAGTTATAGACGGCGCGCGCACAGGCGCGTTCGCCTGCGGTGGCGTCGGTGTCGAGCTCATAGATGGTGACGACCTCGCGCGGTTTCGGCTCGGTCAACAGTTCGCGATAGTGGAAACCCCACCAGGCAGCGGCATTGCTGCCGAACGCGCGGCCAGCGAACTTGGGATTGGCGCAACGGCGCGGGTGAATGTCGAGGATGCGGATTTCCAGCACGTCGCCGGGTTCGGCACCGCGCACGGCGATGGGTCCCGTACAGATGTGCACGCCGAAGCCTTCTCCTGCGCCGCGTCCGTAGATGGACGCGTCCATCGGGCCCGCTCCGCGCCGGTTCACATTCTTGCGGTTGGCGGTCCAGTGGAACACGCTTTCGGCGCCAGGGTCACCCTGCACCATACGCTCCCAATCGTCAGCCGCGTGCTGCGTGAGCGTTTCGATCGTCACCTTGTCGCCGCTGTCGACTTCGAGCACCGGCTTGAGATCGTGGCTGAAGTAGCCCCAGTGAATCGTATTGGCCGTTGCGCGCAGAAGATGATGGCGCGGCTTGCCGGACGTGCGCGGCGGTGGGGCGGAGGATGCGTCAGGCGGCTCAACGAAGCCGGCCCCGGCCATGTCTGCGACTTGATGAACTGCATCCTGCGCGGCGAGTTGCGCGTGCGCGAGCAAGCTCCCGGCGTTGACCGGTAATCCGCGCGAAATTCGCTGCACGAGATGGCGCGCCAGTTCAAGCCCTCCTTCGTGCCGGAAAGTGCGCGGCGACGCGCCATATTGTTCACGAAACGCGCGGCTGAAATACGCGGAATCGTTGAAACCCCAGCGAAAGCAGACGTCGGCAATCGAAACCTTTTCATACAGCGGATTGGCCAGATCCGCGCGGCAGCGCTCCAGTCTGCGTGAGCGCAGGTAAGTAGAGAAGTTCTGCCCAACCGTCTCAAACAGCTTTTGCAGATAGCGCGGCGAGACGCGTTCTTCTTTTGCTATCGATGCCAGTCCGAGATCGGGGTTAGCGAGACTGCTCTCGATGGTCCGGCATACGCGCGAAAAGAGCGAGGCCTGAGAGGGCGTGAGGCCACTGAAGCCACTGTTCTTGTGGTGACCGGCGAGACTCGCGATCAGAAACTCCGCAAGCGCGAGTTCGAGAGGCCGCAAGTCATCGAGTGACAACGTCTCCATGCTTTCAGCGATCGAGCGCAAAAAGCCCGAGAACACATGACCGATGCCGGCCTCGCCTGGCAAACGGCCTGCATGGAGCGAGAACGGCGTTAGAAGGCGTGCGTTGATGGCAGAGCGGGGCACGCGAATCGCGAATGCGCGGAAGTCCGAAGTGAAGGACAGATGAGCTTCCTCGCGCGACGACGCATAGACAATATCGCCGATAGCAACTTGCGTACGCACGCCGTTGGCGACGAGTGTCGCGCCACCGTCCAGATGCAGCACGATGGCGAGTGTGTCGGCGCCGTCGACCTTGAACTCGATGGTTTGCGCAAACGCGGCCAGCACGATCAGCTCAAAGTCGTTGTTCGACTTGCGCGAGCTGATGGTTCCATGCAAGTGCTGCGCGCTTGCCTGACGTGCGCCGCAGCGCAGGCCAACCGCTTCGAGCGCCTCGCTCCATGCTCGCATGCGATCCACTTCGGCGTACGACTCGGTAGTGAAACGCAGTAACTCCAACGTGGGCTCCCTGACCCTGACGAACGTCAGCCGAACGACTGAAAAGCAATGTCCGCGCCATCGAGGAACACGTCATGGTCGCCGCCTCGTGTCCGACAGGACAGGGCGACCCGTTGCCGCGCGGCACCTGCTCGTGCGTAAACGCACTGCGGCAGTGCACGGCGCGCACGCTTTATGCACGATGCGTTTTCTTCGGAGGAGATATGTTTCGTGGGCATATTGCAGTGAGTGCGTTGACAGTGCGGGTCGCAACGCAACCTGCGCTATCATGCAGCCCGCCACGCGACGTCGGTCCACACGCTAAAACAACATGTTCGACTTCCATCTCTCAGGGGGCCTGCTCTACCCCCATCTGCAGGCATTCGATACGCTCGCGCTGATCGGTATTGCGCTCGCGCTGGTACTGGGCGGCATGGTCAAAGGCATCACGGGGATCGGTGTGCCGCTTGTCGCAATGCCGATCCTCGTGCATTTTCTGCCGGTTCAGCAGGCCGTGCTGCTGCTGTCGATGCCGATCATTCTCGGCAATATTCCACAGGCGCTCGAAGGCGGCGAATTGCTGCAGACGGTCCGGAAAATTTCGGCGCCGCTGATTGGCACAGTGATCGGCAATGTGGCCGGTGTGTCGTTACTGATCCGGCTCGAGCCGCATGACGCGCTGGCGATGTCCGGGGCGACGCTGATTGTCGCGGCGGGCCTGATGCTCGCTGCACCGAAACTCAAACTCGCGCCGCCGCTGGTCAAACCGGTGGGATTCGCGCTGGGCTTTGGCGCCGCGCTGATGGAAAGCATCGCGTCGGTGCCTGGCCCGCTGCTCGCGATGTATCTGATTGCCACGGGAGCGACTGGCCGTGCGTTCACGAAACAGATCGCGATCATCCTCGTCGTATCGATCGTCACGTTGGTCACCACTTTTAGCAGCGGCGCACGCGCGAACGGTTTCGATCTGCTGATTTCCGCAGCCGCAAGTGTCCCCGCGATCGCGGGCATGCTGGTGATCCGGCCGTTGCGCGACCGGCTGCATCCGCTCGCATTTCGCGCGGTGGTGCTCGTGTGTGTACTTGCGGCAGCCGTGCAGATGATTGTGAAGTCGGGCGTGCTGTAAAGCATCCGTCGCGCGCGGTGGAGAGGCGGTCACGGCCACCCGTATCGCATTGACGGCACGCCCTTCAGGTCGCTGTCGGAGATCTGGTTCACGACCCCGTCGCGGACGTTGGGCGAGGCAGACGGGGCAGGTTTGCTCACTGTGCATCAGGTCAAGTTCGCTTTGCTTCAGCATCCGGTGCCGTGCGGAAAAAACCGCGCACCGCGGCAAGATAGGTATCGAGCGACGGTCCCAGATGCTTCCGACATAGCTCGACGAGCGCTTCGCGCTCGCCGTTCCTGATGGCGACGACCATCGCAGCATGCTCGTCACGTGCGAGCGACAGGTGCGTATCGCTAGCCGAGGTGTAGAAACGTGCGCCGTGCACTTTCTGCGCTGAGTTGCGGATCATCTCGGCGAGATAGGGATTCCCGCAGGCCGAGAACAGATGGTTGTGGAACTCCATGTTTGCGTGGAACGCAGCGCGGTAGTCTTTCGCGTCAACGGCGCGCGCATGCGCCTGCTGGATTCTCGCCAGTTCTTCGACGAAACCGGTCGTGCCCGGCAGCGGAATCTGCTCGGCAGCCAGGACCTCGAGTACCTCGCGCACCGAGTAAATCTGCTGCACCTCGATCGGACTTAGCACGCGTACCGACGCGCCTTTATTTGGCACGTGCTCGACCAACCCCATTCGCTCGAGTTCGAAAATCGCCTCGCGCACGACGTGCTTCTTGCAGTCGAATTCCGCCGCCAGCTTGTCCTCGACGATCCGTTCGCGCGGCAATAACCACCCGAGGACGATCTGCTCCTCGAGTGCCTCGACGATCTGCCTGACTTGATGTGTCGAGTGTTTGCGCGTGCCTGTGTCGGTCATGAATGTCTTGTGAGAGCGATGAAATGCGCCGATTTTAGTCGGCCCCTTGTCGTCCTGCCAGTCCAATCATATCGTCAAAAAAATCATTGACAATCCGTTTGATGATCGTCACAGTGCGTACCCATCAGACATATCAAGAAGCTACAAACAGCTAAATCTGGAGGAGAGCAGCGTGAAGAAGAGGCTCCAAGGCAAGCGGATCGTCATCACCGGAGCGGTCGACAATATCGGCAAGGCGGCGGTCGCCGCGTTCGTCGAGGAAGGCGCGAAAGTGGTGATCGGCGACATCGACGCCGCGCGCGGCGAGAAAGTCGCTGCGGAATTCGGCCCGAACGTCAGATTTATCCGGGTCGATGTCACCGACGACGCCAGCGTCAGACAACTGATCGACGACGGAGCTCACTGGCTGGGCGGGCTGGACGTGCTCGCACAGAACGCAGGCGCGATGACCTCCGGCGCGATCACCGAGCTCGATCCGTCGACCTTCGACAGGCTCTTCGCCGTCAACGTGCGCGGCCTTTTCCTCGGGGCCAAGTACGCCGTGCCGCATCTGCGGCGTGCGGGCGGCGGCTCGATCATCAACACCGCTTCGCTCGCCGGCAAGCGCGGCCAGCCCGGTCTGACGGTCTATTCGGCATCGAAGGGCGCGGTCATTGCATTCGGCACGACGCTCGCGCTCGAACTCGCGCAAGACCGCATCCGCGTAAATACGATCTGCCCGGGCTGGATCGATACGACGTTCAACGATCCGATTGTCGGCTACATGGGCGGCCGCGGCGTGCAGGACGAAAAAGTCGCTGCGGCAGTTCCGCTTGGCCGTCAGGGACTGCCGTCGGAGGTCGCGCCGCTCTTCGTGTTCCTCGCGTCGGATGAATCGTCGTACGTCAATGCACAGGCGCTGCTTGTCGACGGCGGCACTTTCAACGCCTGAATCTGCTTCTTCGCCCCCGAACGCGGCTGCTGCCGCGCTCACTCCAATAATCACATCGACCAATCCTCATCAGAGGAATCAGGAGACATTCATGGTTCGCAATCTGTCGCTCGTCGCGCTGTCAGCGGTGCTGTGCGCGGCGTCGATCACGCACGCGTCGGCCGCCGAAAAAAAGCAGTTGTATTTCGTCGCCAACGGCCCGGTCGATTTCTGGAAACTCGCCGAAGCCGGCATGAAGAAGGCGCAAGCCGAACTGCCGGGCTATACGATGGAAATGAAGTATCCGGAACAGGCGTCGGCGGCAGTGCAGAACCGGCTGCTCGACGATCTCGTTGCGAACGGCGCTTCGGGCATCATCCTCAGCGCAGTCGACCCGAAAACCCAGACGACCGAACTCGACAAGGTCGCGGGCCAAAGCCTGCTCGTCACCACCGACAGCGATGCGCCCGACAGCAAGCGCGCGTTCTATCTCGGCTCGAGCAACCTGCAGGCAGGCCACCAGGCCGCGGACATCCTGAAGAAGGCGATGCCCAAAGGCGGCGTCTGCGTCGCATTCGCCGCCACGCCCGGATCGGACAACGCGGTGCAGCGTCTGCAGGGCATGCGCGAAGGCCTGCAAGGCACGAACATCAAGATCGACAGCATTCGCTCGGACGAGATGGATCAGGCGCGCGCGCAGCGCAACGTCGCCGACATTCTCGCCGCGCGCAGCGACGTGAATTGCATGATCGGCGTGTTCGCGTACAACACGCCGCAGATCTATCTCGCGCTTCAGCAGGCCGGCAAGGTGGGCAAGGTGACGGTGGTCGGCTTCGACAACGATCAGGGCACGCTTGTCGGGATCAAGGCGGGCGCGGTCGCGGGCACAGTCGTGCAGCAGCCGTTCCAGTGGGGCTATCTCGGCATGAAGTACATGGCCAGGTACCTGCAAGGCGACAAGTCGTTCATCCCCGCGAATCACGAGATCATCGTGCCGACGCAGATCATCGACAAGTCGAACGTCGACGGATTCATGGCGCAGGTCAAGACCTGGCTCGGCAAGAAGTGACACTGGGCACCGCTGACTCCCGGAGCCGCATATGAATGCCCCGCTGCTTTCGCTCTCGAGCATCACGAAGGACTATGGCTCGGTACGCGCGCTGAAAGGCGTGTCGTTTTCCATCGACGCGGGCGAAGTGGTCGGGCTGATCGGCGAGAACGGTGCGGGCAAATCGACGCTCATGAAAGTACTTGGCGGTGTGATCGAGCCGACCTCGGGTTCGATCGCGATCGAGGGGCGCGAGCACGGTGCGCTTACCGTTCAGCAGTCGCTCGGCGCCGGTATCGCGTTCGTGCATCAGGAACTGAACCTGTTCGAGAACCTCGATGTCGCCGCAAACGTCTTCATCGGCCGCGAGCCGCGTCGTGGCGGACTGCTGAAGCTGGTCGACAACCGCGCGCTGCACGCGCGCGTGAAGCCGCTGCTGCAGCGGCTCGGCTGCGATTTTCACGCGGACACGCCGGTCGCGGAACTGTCGATAGCGCAATGCCAGATGCTCGAAATCGTGAAGGCGCTGTCGCTCGACGCAAAGCTCATCATCATGGACGAGCCCACTTCGAGCCTGACGACCGCCGAGACGAACCGTCTGCTAGGCGTTGTAGACGGTCTGAAGCAGAGCGGTGTGGCGATCATCTTTATTACGCATCGGCTAAGCGAGATCGAGCGTTGCGCGGACCGTGTGATCGGTTTGCGCGATGGCTCGATGGTCGGCTCGCTCACGCGCGAGGAGATCGGCCGTGACGCGATGATCAGGCTGATGATCGGCCGCAGCCTGAAAACGCTCTATGAACCGCCGGCGTCGCCGCCGGGCCAAGCCGTACTGGAGCTCGACGGATTTGCCACGCAAACGTGGCGAGCGAGCGAGGTGACGCTTGGACTGCGCGGTGGCGAGATCCTCGGCATGGCGGGGTTGATTGGCGCGGGCCGTACGGAACTCGCACGCGCGATCTTCGGAATCGACAAGCCGGAGCGCGGCTCGATGCGACTGGACGGCGAGCCGCTCGCGATCGGCGCGCCGCGCGACGCAATCGTGCGCGGCATCTTTCTCGTACCGGAAGATCGCAAGCGATCGGGGCTGGTGCTCGACGATTCGATCGCGCAAAACGTATCGCTTGCGAGCCTCGATGCGGTGTCGCGAGGCGGATTGATCGACGTGAAGGCCGAGCGGCGCCTTGCCGAGGAGCAACGGCGCGCGCTGCGCATCAAGACGCCTGACGTCGATACGCCGGCCGCGTCGCTGTCGGGCGGCAATCAGCAGAAAGTGGTGCTGGCCAAGTGGCTGTGCATGCGCCCGCGTGTCGTGATCTTCGACGAACCGACCCGCGGCGTCGACGCCGGCGCGAAAAGCGAAATCTATGCGCTGATGCGCGAGCTCGCCGACCGCGGCGTTGCGATCCTGATGATTTCGAGCGACATGGAAGAAGTCATCGGCGTCAGCGACCGGGTCGCGGTCATGCACGAAGGCGCGATCAGGGGCATTCTCGATCGCGACCAGTTGAGCGAGGCGAACATCATGCATCTCGCGATCGGCAACGTTCTACATTGAAGCGAAAGGCGCACCGTTATGCTGAAAAAAGATCTGGGCCTGCTCGTGGTGATCCTCATAGTGGGCGCCGTGGTCGCCGCGATCAATCCGCGTTTCATTTCACCCGCGAACCTGTCGAACACGGCAAATCTGATCGGGCTGTTCGGTCTGTTCTCGATCGGCGAGGGGTTTGTCATCATTACCGGCGGTATCGACCTGTCGATCGGCGCGGTCTTCGCGCTGCTCGGGGTAATCTACATCACACTGCTTTCGTCGGTCGGCATGAACTGGCTTGCAGCAACCGGTCTCATGCTGGCGGCAGGCGTCGCGATGGGACTCGTGCACGGCCTGCTCGTTACACGCCTCAAAATGCAGCCGTTCGTCGTTACCTTGTGCGGACTGCTCATCTATCGCGGCGTCGCGCGCTACTACACCGACGACGGCAACGCGGGATTCGACTTCGGGCAGACCTTCCCGACGCTCGAGTGGCTCACCACCGGCCACGTCGCGGGCGTGCCGAACAGTTTCATCGCGTTCGTGATAGTCGCGATCGTGATGGGCGTCGTGCTGCACAAGTCCGTGTTCGGACGACATCTTTTCGCGGTCGGCAAGAACGAGGAAGCGGCGCGCTATTCCGGCATCAACACCCGTTTCGTGATCATATCCGCGTACGTGATCTGTTCGGTGCTCGCGGCTATCTCGTCGGTGTATTTCGCGATGTACACGCGTTCGGTCGCGCCTGCTTCGCACGGAACGTTCTATGAGCTGTACGGTATCGCGGCCGCGGTGCTCGGCGGCTGCTCGCTGCGCGGCGGCGAAGGATCGGTATTCGGCATTGCGTTGGGTGCCGTGTTGCTGCAAGTGCTGCAAAACCTCGTCAATCTGCTCGGCATTCCGTCATCGCTCAACTTCGCGGTGATGGGTACCGTGATCGTGATCGGCGTGCTGTTCGACGGACAGTTGCAGGCGCTGCGCAAACGTCGCGCGGCGAGCATCGCTCACGCACAGCGCGTCGTCGCAACGAAATAGCGGACCATTGCCGCGAGAGCCATCATGTCACACCCTGCGAACCACGACGCGCCGCTCTGCGCGCCACCGCCGCCGGCGCAAACACGCTCTGGCGAGTTTGCAATGCCCGCTTATGCGGTCGATGCGCACGCCCATGTGATTGGTATGCCGCCGCGCCATCCATGGATGCCGGACCGCGCCTATACGCCGTACGAGGCTAGCGCACAAGCGTACCTGCGCATGCTCGACGAGGTCGGCTGCGCGTTCGGCGTGCTCGTGCAGGTCAGCGTACATGGCCAGGACAATACGCTGATGCTCGACACGTTGCGCGCGCATCGCGACCGGCTGCGCGGTGTCGTCGTGCCGTCGTTGTCGCTTCCCGACGCACGGTATCAGGCCATGAACGACGCGGGCACGGTCGGCATGCGTATCAATGCCATGCATGCAGGCGGCGGCATTTCATTCGACCAGCTCGACGAATACGACGCGCTGGCATGCGACTGGGGCTGGCATCTGCAAATGCTCGTCGATGCGCGTCAGCTGGTCGAACTCGCGCCACGGCTGTCGAAACTTCGCTCGACGCTCGTGATCGATCATATGGGACACGTGCCTGCGGCAAGCGGCGTGCAAACACCGGGTTTCACCACGCTCGTCGACATGGTGCGCGACGGCGCGTGGGTCAAGCTATCGGGTGCCTATCGCATGAGCGAAGCGGAGCCGCCATATCGCGATACGGCCGCTTTCGCGCAACGGCTCGTCGACGCCGCGCGCGAGCGCTGCGTGTGGGGCTCGGACTGGCCGCATGTCGCGCATTGGCGCACGATGCCCACCGTCGCGCAGTTGCTCGATACGCTTGCGCTGTGGGTGCCCGACGCTCCGACTCGCGACGCGATCCTCACGACCAACGCGCATGCGCTCTATGGTTTTTCGCCGCGCGGCTGAGCGGCACGATTATTCGAACTTCACTGCAATCACATACTCATGGCTGACACCAGGAAGCAGGAACGCGAGGCCGACGCGGCCGCCAATGCGACGTCGAATGACAAGACGGGCTTGCGCCGTGGGCTGACGAACTACGGCGATAACGGCTTTTCTCTTTTCCTGCGCAAGGCCTTCATCAAGGGCGCAGGGTTCACCGACGGCGCGCTGGATCGCCCCGTCGTGGGCATCGTCAACACGGGCAGCGCCTACAACCCGTGCCATGGCAACGCGCCGCAACTGATCGAGGCCGTCAAACGCGGCGTGATGCTGGCGGGCGGCCTGCCGATGGACTTTCCCACGATCTCGATCCACGAAAGCTTCTCCGCGCCGACGAGCATGTACTTGCGCAACCTCATGTCGATGGACACCGAGGAAATGCTCCGCGCGCAACCGATGGACGCAGTCGTGCTGATCGGCGGCTGCGACAAGACGGTCCCCGCGCAGTTGATGGGCGCTGCATCGGCCGGGCTGCCAGCGATCCAGTTGATCACGGGTTCGATGCTGACGGGCTCGCATCGCAGCGAACGGGTCGGTGCATGCACCGATTGCCGGCGTTATTGGGGGCGCTTTCGCGCCGAGGAAATCGACGCTGACGAGATCGATGACGTGAACAATCAGCTTGTGGCAAGCGTCGGCACGTGCTCGGTGATGGGTACCGCAAGTACCATGGCATGCATTGCCGAGGCGCTCGGCATGACGGTGCCCGGCGGTGCGTCGCCGCCCGCCGTGACGGCCGACCGCATGCGGATTGCGGAACGCACGGGCGAACAGGCGGTGCGTATAGCGCGCGAACGTCTGACCATCGACAGGATCCTGACGCCCGAGGCGTTCGAGAATGCGATGCGCGTGCTGCTTGCGATCGGCGGCTCGACGAACGGCATTATCCATCTCGCGGCCATCGCGGGGCGCTGCGGACTCGAGATCGACATGAAGGCGCTCGACAGAATGGGCCGCGAAACGCCAGTGCTTGTCGATCTGAAACCTTCCGGCCAGCACTATATGGAAGATTTCCATCACGCAGGCGGTATGGCGACCTTGCTTCGCGAACTGAAGCCCTTGCTCAATCTGAATGCACTCACCGTGACGGGGCGCACGCTCGGGGAAGAAATCGGGCGCGCAGGCGAGGGGTTTGCGCAGGACGTCGTCAAGCCGTTCGATCAGCCGATCTATCCGCAAGGCGGCATCGCCGTACTCGAGGGCAATCTGGCGCCTGGCGGCGCGATCATCAAGCAATCCGCGGCCGATCCGGCTTTGATGGAACACACGGGGCGCGCCGTTGTCTTCGAGAACGCCGAGGATATGGCCAATCGCATCGACCGCGACGATCTCGATGTCACCGCCGACGACATCCTCGTGCTGAAGAATATCGGCCCGAAAGGCGCACCGGGTATGCCTGAGGCCGGCTACATTCCGATTCCGCGCAAGCTGGCGCGAGCGGGAGTAAAAGACATCGTGCGCATTTCGGATGGCCGCATGAGCGGCACGGCGTTCGGCACCATCGTTCTGCACGTGACGCCTGAAGCGGCGGTGGGCGGCCCGCTGGCCTATGTGAAGACGGGAGATCGCATCCGGCTAAGCGTCGCGGAACGCAAGCTCGAATGGATGGTGTCCGAGGCGGAACTCGCCGAGCGCATGCGCGCCGTGCCGGTCGTGGCACCTACCGCCGGACGCGGTTATCGCAAGCTGTTCCTCGAAACGGTCACGCAGGCGGATCAGGGTGTGGATTTCGATTTCCTTCGGGCGGAAGAGGTGAAAGCGAAAATACCGCGGTCGTCTTGATAAAAACTGCCTAAAACCCGCCTAGGCCCGCCTGAGCGCCGTTTAGCTGGGAGTCCGGGAGTCCGCCAAATTTCTATGATCCGTTAGCCGCGAACTCGACCGCGGCTGTTGGATTCCCTACTCCCCACTCTGGGCCGTCCGACCCTGCAGCCGAATCACGTCGATACGGCCTGGCATATCTCCAGCCAGTTCGCTCTCCGAATAACTGAAATACAGCACGGTTAGCCGTTTCGGGTCCAGGATCCGGAACACGTGAAGCTCCCTGAAGACGGGATCCATCGATTCGTCGAAAACCTGCGCCTGTTGAGGGATGTTTTTTGACACACTGATCTTCCCAACCTGATGACAGGAGACCTCGGCGCCAGGTATGCGCCCAGGCTGGGCGTTACCTCCGAAGGAGTTTTCGTCATGTGTTCTGGAGACGTAGCAGGTTACGCCCTTCAAAAGGGGATCGTCGAAGGCAGAGATTCCGATTTGCCCGCCATAGCGTTGTGAGTGCGTCGCGATTCTCGCGACTTCTTCACTGTGACCCGGGAGGGATACCAACAGGGCGAGCGCAGCTGCCACACTGCGACGAAAAACAAGGCAACGACTCATGACAATTCTCCTTGGGCGTTGCACCCGAAATGTTGTCGTCGCTCGTTCCTGCCGCAAACAGCGGCGCTTTCGTGCTCAGTAGCGATGCTCGTAATCGAACCGGATATTGGTCGGCTTCGGCTGATCTTTTTGCGTGATGGCCAGAGCGACGTGGTAAATGCCACTCCATGGCATCTCGAAGTCATTGCCGTACGTGACGTCGTTGCCGGCTTTGTCGACATCGAGGTGCTTCCGGATGGGCCTGGCGTGAAAATGCGTTTCGTAGCCGCGGGGGCCCTTGACGCTCGCGATCACGCTCGCATCGCTCACGCGTTTGCCCGTGGCGGTATCGAAAATCGCGACCGTCAGGTGATAGGCATTGGGACGCGTCCCGCCGGCATTGCTTGCAGCTGTCGGGTCGGCCTCGGCGGCCTTGCTGGCGGGGACCACGCCGTAGTGAACAGTAAGGCCGTGCGCGGTGACTTTACGGGAGAGATCGTCTGCATGGGCGACAAGGCATGCGCTAACGAGAAACGCCGTAAAGATCGCGCCGATCATTTGAACTCGGATCCGCATATGAACTTCTCCGCTGCTGATGACGAGGCTTGAATGCCCCACTGTCGAGGGCTGCACGGAGATATGTTCGGGCCTTACGGGCATGGCGCGTTGATTCAGATCAATCAATGACTGCGCACGACTGAACTGCGACTTCGAGGTCTCCTCGACGCACCGGGCAGCGCACACTGGCGCTTGTTCAATCGCTCGCGCCGCCGGCGGCGAGCGGTACGCGGCGCGCGGCATCATCGTCGGTGCCGAGGTGGCAGCCGGCCGTTTCGGGTGCCACGAGTAGCGTGACGAACGTGATCGTCGACACCAGCATCAGCCACAGCGAAATCGGCCAGGGCTCGCCACCCGACCAGGCGAGCCCCGCGGTCGCAATCAGCGGCGACGGTCCGCCAGCGACGATAGCCACCAGCTGAGCGCCGATCGACATGCCCGAGTAACGCACCTGTGGCTCGAACAGCTCGGCGAAATACGCTGCTTGCGGCGCATACATCGCTGCCCAGCCTATGGCCAGCGCGAGCACCAGGGCAAGCGCGACCATCATCGGTTCTCCGGTGCGCAGCAGTAGGAAGAACGGAAACGCGAACACCAAAGTAAACAGGCTGCCACCGATGAATATCGGGCGCCGGCCGAAGCGGTCAGTCAACAGGCCGAACAAAGGAATTGTCACGGTGGTGGCGAGCGCGCCTAACACGACCGCGCCGAGTATCACGCCACGCGGCACGTGAAGATACTGCGTCGCATACGAGAGGCTGAATACGCTGAAAATGAAGAACGATCCGTTTTCGGCAAAGCGCGCACCGATTGCAATCAGGATGCGCTTTTTCTTGCGCCGGAAAACTTCGACCACCGGAAAACGCGCAACCTGCTTCTTTCTTTCGATCGCCGCGAATACCGGCGTCTCTTCCACCGCGATCCGGATGAACAGGCCGACAGCCACTAGCACGATGCTCAGAACAAACGGCACGCGCCAGCCCCAGCTTTCGAACTCGCTTCCCGACAGCGCGGCCACCAGCGTGATCACGCCGGTCGACAGCAACAGTCCGACCGGCACACCCATTTGCGGCCACGCGCTATGCCAGCCACGGCGATGCGCCGGCGCATGCTCGACTACCATCAGCACAGCGCCGCCCCATTCTCCACCCAGCGCGATACCTTGCACGAGGCGCAACAACGTGAGCAGCACAGGCGCCCAGATGCCGATGGTTGCGTATGTGGGCAACAAACCGACAAGGCAGGTCGATAGACCCATGATGCCGAGTGTGGCCACCAGCACCGTCTTTCTACCGAGGCGATCGCCGAAGTGCCCGAAGATGATGCCGCCTACAGGACGCGCGACGAAGCCCACCGCGAAGGTACCGAAGCTCGCCATGGTTGCCGCGAACGGACTGGTGTTTGGGAAAAACAGATGTCCGAACACCAGCGCGGCCGCGGTGCCGTAGATGAAGAAGTCGTACCATTCAATCACGCTGCCGATCAGACTCGACAGACGTGCACGCCTGAGCGTAGTGGAGGGCAGCCGGATGCTGCCGAGCGATTCACCGTGGACATCCATTGCGCGCTCCTTCATGCGGATGCACCGCTTGTCGGGCCGGCACGCGCATACCGCCGCGCGACACCGGCGCCGTACGGGCCTAGACCGGGAACTTGTTTTCCGTTGCGTCCTGAGCACCGCCGAACGCCTGTTTCAGGCGAATCACCGCAATCGTGATGTCGGCGATGAAGCGGTTGTACATGAACAGCAGGCCGGTCAAGCCCGCGATCTGCTCCGCCGTGAGTTGTTCGGTCATATCGCGCCACGCAACTCCGCCTGGCTTCGCGAAGTCGCGAATGTGCTCGCGGGCGATCTTGCGGATTCGCCATGAAGTGTTGTCATATTCGGCGCTCAATGCGACAGGTTTGAGCGCATCCTCATAGGCGATTTCGAGGTAGTCGGGCCATGCAGCAAGTACCCGGTAATCGCTCGCTGGCCCGTGATGCAGCGATGCATCGCGGATGTCCCGCAACACACGTTGCACCCGCTCGCCCGCACCGTCCGGGTCGATCAGATGGAATTTCTCGACCCCTTCGGGCAATCCGTACGGCAGCAACTGCGCGTCCGTGCCGCTCAACTGCTTGTCGGATCGACCGCCGGCGTCCCGTTCATGCCATGCCTCGTTCCATGCGCTAATCAGAATCAGATACTTCGGATTCCCATAGTTCAGGGCATCGAGCGCTGCCTTCAGCTTGTCGATATCCTGCATGCTCCAGCCGTTCTTCAACAGCTTCGGCGTGGGGTCGGGCGGCGCGTCGCCGGGAATGATTGACGCCTCGCGAACCTTGTCGGCCCCCAGCTCCGCATACCGGGTCGAGATCTGCGGCTTGAGCGCCTCCCATGCAGCCGGGACGAAATGTTGGAACTGCGACATGACGCGGATACCGAATGCAACCCATGGTACCCGCAACGTGTTGTGAATATCTTCATACACTTCGGCAAGTTTGCCGCTCGCCTGATGGTGATCGACTTGTGGAAACTTTTGCAGAACCGGCCGCTGCGACATACAAACCTCCTCGTCAGTAGGTCTCGCTCAATTACGAGACTTATCGGTATCGTAATTGAGCGCGCGCGAATTTCAAGGCAATGTTGTGCGTCGACGATGGAGGAGCACGCCCGCAATGCAGCACGCCGGGTCGATACAAAGGATATCGAAGCGATGTTGATTTGCCGCGCAAAAGCTTGTCGAAGCGGCTGCTCGGCCTGTTGCTGTCCGTCAGTTTTCGCGCTGCTGCAGCGCGACGCCTCTGCGCGCGGAACATTAACGCCGAACCACCTGGGACTTTCCCGCATCGGCTGTCTCTGCTTGGCCGGGTCGACAGCCCAGCAGTGCTAAGCTGATGCATGAAAGGCGCGCGGGCAGCGGCTATGCATAAGGCGGCCGCGCGCTGGCGAACAGACATCGTCTATTGGACACATTGACCACCATGGCACACGGAACTGCATCTGCGCTGGAACAGGACGCCCCGCGCGCGGGCCGGCCGCGCAATCCCGAAACGGAGAAGCAGATCGTGCGCGCGGCGGCGCAGATTCTGTGCGATGAGGGCTACGACGGCTTGACGATGGAAAAAGTCGCGGCGCGTGCGAACGTCAGCAAGATGACCGTGTACCGCCGCTGGAAGTCGCGCGCCGATCTGATCGCCGCCGTGCTCGATGAAGCGAACCTCGCATGGCCGATGCCGAACCCGCAGTCCAGCAGCCTCGCCGATGATCTCAGCATTCTGTATCGCAACTGGGTAAATGGCATGAAAGGAGCGGGCCGCGTGATTCCCGCGCTGATCGCCGAGGCGGTGCAGAATCCGGATCTCGCCACCCTGCTGCACGAGCGCTTCATTCTGCCGCGACGGTTACTGGCGGTCGCAATCGTCGAACATGCAATCCGGCGCGGTGAAATACCGGCCGGCGCCGACGCGCAAACCGCCATCGACATGTTCATGGGACGCATGTGGTACCGGCAACTCGTGACAGGGGCGAGCATTCGCGTGGCCGACGAGCAGAAAGTCGTCACGTTGCTGCTCAACGGCTTGCGCAACAGCGGCTAGTGCCGCGCGACTGCAGCGGTGGGGTGGCACCGCATTCGTCAATGCCCGCTCGATGACGAGCTGCAGATCGACGTCAGCGATGCTCTTAAACCCGGCAGTCCGGTAACCCGGGGCGCGCGGAATGCGTTTCCCTATCGCATGCAGTAGCGTGAGCCACGGAAAAACTGTATCGAAAAATCGATGAACTGGCGTACCCGGACCTGTTGTCTCGTCCGCCCTGAATAAACGATCGACACCCCGTTTGCAAAGCTGGCGGGCGGCATATGAGACGGCAGTACACGTACTAACGTGCCGTGGTGCAGTTCGTCGCTAACCATGTCCAAGGGGAGGAGGGCGATGCCCATTCCCTGCACCGCTGCAATGCGGGCGGACGAGTAACTGGGCACTCTTAGCACGCTGCGCAGCGGTTCGATACGGAACATGTCGCTACCGTCGGTCAGGTCCCATGCGCGTTGCGTCCGGTCCGCCACCATCAACAGGCGATGAACGGCAAGCGACGCCGGCGTGGTCGGAATGCCGTGGTTGGCTAAATAGTCGCGAGACGCGGTGAGTCCTTCGTCGAACGTCAACAGCGTACGCGATATCTGTGACGAAGCAGGCTGATAACGCCTGTCGGTGAAGCTGACATCAAAGCGGTCAGCCCGGAAGTCGTCGGACGAATAATGGGAGCGTACATCGAAAGTCACCGGTGCCTCGGTTGCGTGATAAGCCGCGAGCAGATCGCATACGTGCGACGAGGCGGATGCGGCGGATACACCGATGCGCAGTACGCCCTGCTTCGCTCTGCTATTCCGGATCACTTTTGCGTCCATGTCATCGAGCATTCGGACCAGTTTCCGGCAATCGTCGAGATACTGTTCTCCGATATCGGTCAACGAGACCGAACGGGTAGACCGGTTGAGCAGGCGGACATTAAGATGCGCTTCAAGCATATTGACGCTGCGAGTGACCGCCGCGGCCGACATGCCCAGTTCCTTCGCGGCTGTCGAAAACCCTTTCAATTCGACTACGCGTATGAACACGCGCATTCCCAATAGCTGATCCATTTGAGTAGCCTGAATCGCCGACTTCACATCGAACGACATTGATTTGGATAAAGGGATGCGCCGGTCAACGCCCGCACGGTTGTGGACTTCCGGTTAGGGCGACGGCCAGGCGATCTCTGTAGTTCAATATCGTTAGTTCGGATGGGCGCGTTGTCCGGTTACATCGAACAGAAAGAATTGCGACGGTTCAGGCGTTGTCGCCACGGCCTCGGTCTTCCGGTTGGGACAGTCTCGAAGGGCTTCGCTCGTTGCGAGCGGTACTTGCCACATTACTGGGCCTCAGACGGGCGGTGCGACGGTGCGACGATGCGCGCGGTCGCTGCGGCGTTTCTAGCGTTGGGACGATTGCTTGGACCCGACGCGCTCGATGAGCGTACACGCTCAGATGCGAGATGCCTCGTCAGCACTCAGGCCGTTTCGGTTTATCGTGCGAGCCTGATTTTGTTTGCCCGGGTTCGAATGAGCGACAACTCCATATCGCCGTGGCCGCGCCCGGGCCGTCACCATCGCCCCCAGTAGCCGAAGCGGAACGACACCGATGGCCCCCACCACCCCGGCCAGCCATACCATGGGTAGGGCGCGTAGTAGGCAGGAGCATAGTAGGGAGGGTAGGCGGGCGCGACGTAGACCGGCACCGGATAAACGTACGCGGCGGCGCCCTGCGACGCCGGCGGGATGTTCTGCGCGTCGGCGCCGTTGGCGAGGCCGGAGCCTGGGACGGGCACCTCGCGCTGCGTAGCGTAGGCCGGCACGGCGGGATAGTAGCCGTACGGGTAATACCCGTAAGGATAGTAGCCAGGGCCGACGTAGTAGCAGCCGTACAGCGCAAGTAGTGCGGCAGCGCTAACTGCGCGCACCGCCGCCGCGGAGGGTCCCATGACATGTTCCTGATAGCCGCGATACCTGGCGGCTTCTTTCAAGCTTAGCCTGGCCGAATGTTGGCTGCCTGCTTTCCCTTCGGACCTTGCTTGATGTCAAATGTCACCTTCTGATTTTCCTGCAATGATTTGAAGCCTCGAGACTGGATCTCGGAGAAGTGTGCAAAGAGATCTTCACCGGCGTCGTCCGGCGTGATGAAGCCTAAGCCCTTTGCATCGTTGAACCATTTCACGGCGCCAGTTGCCAATCTTTCCCCTGATTCAAAGCGGGCAGGTCGTTACCTGCGGTTGATAAATGTGATCGTGCTTCGCGCCGAACTCACGGGGCAACAGCAGTCACGTCCGACGCTACGCCTGCCGCCTGCAGGGATGGGGCGGCAGATCCAGAAAGCAGTGATGCGGCGGCATCGAGGCTTGCTTCCTTCGACCGGGCGAGCTCGCGCATGGCCGCATGCAGCGCTGGCCAGGGCGCCAGCCATTTCGTCCTGTAGATACAGGCGCCATAGGCATTGCTGATACGCAGATCCTGCGTGTCGGGATAATAGTTCAGGGTGACGGCGACGCCGTCGATGACGCACGTTGCGATGCAGGGTTTGGAACTCAACACAGGGACTCCGGTAACTCGAAAAAATGCCGCGCAACTCAAGCATTTCGCGTGCCCGGCCCTCACGTGCGCCGCCGTACGACTCGCTGTAAGTATCTCGGCCCGATGAGAGACTTACGTTGTCGGAAAATGCAGGCTTCCATGTAACCGTGCCTATAGCACCGAAGACCGCGGCACAAAACTCCCGCTACCGGTACGCTATCCAACCATTCACCAGGAGAATCGGAATGAAAACCTACAGCCATTTCATCGATGGTCAATACGTCGAGCCAGCCGACGGGGAATGGATGGACACCGTCAATCCATACACGGGCGAGGCCTGGGCGCGCATTCCCAAAGGCAGCGCGAAAGACGTGGATCGCGCGGTACAGGCGGCGAAGCGGGCGATGTCGTCGGGGCCTTATGCCGCGATGAGCGCATCCGAGCGCGGCAAGATGATGCTGCGCCTCGCCGATCTGGTCGCCGCGAACGCGCAGCGTCTCGCGGAAATCGAGGTGCGCGACAACGGCAAGCTGCTGTCGGAGATGCGCGGTCAGCTGAACTACCACCCCGAATGGTGGCGCTACTTCGGCGGCATCGCCGACAAGCTCGAAGGCGCCGTCGTGCCGATCGACAAGCCCGATCACTTCGCGTTCACGACGCATGAACCGGTGGGCGTGGTGGGCGCGCTGACCGCGTGGAATTCGCCGCTGCTGTTCATCGCGTGGAAGTGCGCACCGGCGATTGCGGCCGGTTGTTCAGTGGTGGTGAAGCCTTCGGAGTTTACGTCGGCCTCGACGCTGGAATTCGCGGCCCTGACCAAAGAAGCGGGTTTTCCCGACGGTGTGTTCAACGTGGTGGCCGGACTGGGACCCACGGTCGGTGCAGCGCTGGTCGAGCATCCGGATGTCGCCAAGATTACGTTCACGGGCTCGGATGCGACGGGCGCGGCGATCTATGCGCAGGCCGCCAAAACCATGAAGCGCGTTACGCTGGAGCTCGGGGGCAAATCGCCGAATATCGTGTTCGACGATGCGGATCTCGACAAGGCCGCGAGCGGTGCGATTTCCGGTATTTTCGCGGCGACGGGGCAGACCTGTATCGCCGGCTCGCGGCTGCTCGTGCAGAACTCCATCAAGGATGCGTTTACGAAGCGTCTCGTCGAACTGGGCGGGTCGGCCAGAAAGGGCGATCCGATGGACCCGCAGACGAATATCGGGCCGGTCACGACGCCGGCGCAGTACCGGAAGGTGCTCGACTATATCGGCATTGCGAAGGCCGAAGGCGCGCACTGCGTGCTCGGCGGCGCGGCGGCAAGCGGACTGCCCGGCGGCCAGTTCGTCGAGCCGACCATTTTTGTCGATGTGACGCCGGCCATGCGGATTGCGCGTGAAGAAGTGTTCGGTCCCGTGCTGTCGATCATCGGGTTCGACGACGAGGACGAAGCGATTCGCCTCGCCAACGACACGATCTATGGGCTTGCTGCAGGGGTGTGGACGGAAAACATCGGACGGGCAATGCGAATGTCGAAGGCCCTGAAAGCGGGCACGGTGTGGGTGAACACGTATCGCGCGGTCAGTTACATGATGCCGTTCGGCGGCATGAAGCATTCGGGCATCGGCCGCGAAAGCGGCATCGAGGCTGTCCGGCATTACCTCGAAACCAAGAGCACGTGGATTTCCTACGCGCAAGGCGTGCCGTCGAATCCGTTTGTCATGCGCTGATGCCTTGCAGCGTCGCACGGCGACATTGCTACAGCGATAAAGGGCCTGCTGCGTCGCGCCGCGGTGCGACGCTTCATTCCGACGTGCGCGCCGGCCCATGCACCCGCTCGGCGTAGGGGACATACATTTGTAGGGCCTGTTGCTCGAAAGGCGACACGGATGCTTCCGGAGCGCTTTCGAGCTTCGCGCATGTGATCATGCCTTTCGCCAACAGGAGATCATCCTGCGAGAAGTGACTGCGTGCCGCCTCGTGCATCCGTTCCCATTCGGCGGCGGTTACATGTTGCTCGATCGCCGGGAAGGCTCTCGATTCTTCTAACGACATATGATCGAGCAGCGCCGGGATCAACTGCCTGATCGCTTGCGACAAAGCCGAACGGTGTTGTGAGCCGGCACCGCTGCGCCAGCTTTGCAACTCATCGTTTATGCGAGCGACGATTGTCGCGATGTCCGAGTGATGGTTCTCCATCAAAAGCGAAATCTCAGCCGTTTCGGCGGAACCGCGGTCCTTCAGCCTGGGCCACAAGAACTCGTCTTCGAGTGTGTGATGCGCATGCAAAATGGCGCACAGGAAATGGATATGACCCGCTACCACGTCGGTCCGCGGCCGGTCGTCGGGCAGAACGCCGTCGACCAGCGCCGGAGCACGACGAAACTCGCGCCTGAACATGGCATGGACGTCGAGCATCGTTCGGGTATCGGCATAAGGCCCTTCAGGCGTCGTTTCTCTGCTCATGGTTCAACTCGGTTCCAAGAGTGCGCGTGCAGGCACTCGCAAAGGTGCGCGGATGCGATTCATACGGGGCAAGCGCGTCGCGGGAGAGCGGCCCCGGCTCGAAGCTTATGCGAGCGACGCGCGCACGCGGATCGGAAGCTTCGTTCGACGACCGTGCGTTTCGCATCGAGGCTGTGTGGGACCGCCTGCGGTAGCGCTCCAACGAACGCGATCCGACGTGGTGCGGTGACAGGTGGCAACGGATGCGCCTGAAGCTGCAACAATGAATCTCGCCGCGCATGCTCATCAACGAGCGCATGCAGGTCTACACTGCGTCATCGCATGCGTACAGATGGATACGCAGCACGTTTCCTGGAGAGACAGTCGTGAAAATCGCAAAGTTCATCGTCGCAAGCCTCATGGCCATTCCGCCCGCGTTTGCGTTTGCACAGTCGACGCCGCCTTCGATCAACGACGATCTGAGGGCAAGCATGGCGCAAGAGAAGATGACCTATCACTACGCCGATCGCGTCGACCAGACACAAGCTCAAATAAACGATGCGAAGCGGGCTGGCCTGCTGCCGCATCGGATGGCCGAAGTGAACATGGGCCGTTATTCCCTGTCGGTCGTCCGTCCTTCATTCTGATCGACCCTCGGGTCGCTTCAAGTCTGTCCCGAACGCACATCGACGAGCCGGTCGCGGATAGCGCGCCAGATGCGCGGCACGACCCGCAGGCCGGCGGTCATGCCGGGATCGTAGTAATGCACGATCAATGTGCGGCGTTCGCCTCGCTCGACATGAAGGTTCGCGTGCCGCGTGACAAAGCCGTTGAACGCGTAGACGTTGCCCGGCACGCACGCGATGCGGTCGCAGCGTTGCCGCGAGAGATCGCGGCGCGTCTGTGCACGGCGCATCGCGAGCGGCAAGCGCCGCAGCGCGATCATCCAGGCCTTCGCCATCACGTTGGTCGCGGCCGATAGTTGCTGGCGCTGCCGGCGATAGACGATCAGATCGCCGTTCTCCGCGGCGTCGTGCGCTGAACGCAGCGGAATCAGCAGCGTCAGGATATGTGAATCGAAGTGCCGCAGATGGCTCTGGGCGGGCAGCGTCCGGTTTATGCAACGCAATACACAAAGCGATTCTCCATCGACTTTTAGCCCCTTCTGTGCGGCCCAGCGCTGCGAGTCGACGCGGGCCTGCTGTTCGACGCGCAGGAATTCGCCGTGCTGCCGGAGCAGTTCGACGACGCGCGCGGTCGTCTGCGTCGCGCGCCGGCCGTCGGCCGGTTGCCACGTGTCGCGCGTTTCGTCGATGGTCGCGTTGATCTCGTCGAGCACGGTCTGCGGCACCACGTTCTCGTACAGGCGCACGCGAGGCGGTGCGATATCCGTGTCGTCCTCAAGCATCTGTGGAGACTCCGGCAAGCACTGCCTCGCAAGGCGCTGTGGATCCGCACGATAGCCGTCGCGCGGGCGGCCAGGCGGTTGTCGGATCCGGGTAGCAGGAGGGGAGCGAAGTTCGAAGCAAAATCTTTCGGTAACCGGTCGGGAATGCGTCCTTGTCACCTTAAGTCATGCAATGGCGGCCGATTAGACAAAACATATCTTTGATCCGCCACATTTCACCGCATAGGGCAATGCATGCGGGCGCCGCTGTTATGCAATCACCCTCGTCAGGAAATACGCGCGACTGTTCTCATGAACCGATTCGTCGAGCGCGATATCCTCTGCGCTCGCCCAGCGATAATCGGAATGCTGATCGAGCGGCAGATGGGACAGCCGCTGGGGTACGCGGAAGCGATAGCCGAGCACGACGTAATGGGTCGATATGCCTTCCTTGCCGCTGAAATTGTCGTCGTAAAAGTGCTCGTAGACGCCCATCAGTTCGGCATCGGAGCGATCCGCGCGATGCAAGCCCAGTTCTTCGAGCATGAGGCGCGTGAACGCATCGTCGAGACGTTCGTTCTTGCGCACGCGGCCGCCGGGGACGAACCATACGCCTTGCGCGGGACGATTGACGCGCCGCCCGAGCAGATAGCGGTCCTGGCCGTCATGCAGAATCAGGTCCAGCGCGATCAGCGGCGTGTTCGAGACGACACTCAGAAATTCCGTATTGCCAAGCTTTGCCATAGGGGCTCCTCAAGCACTCAATCAGAGGTCGCGCTCACGCAGCCCGAGCGGGCTTTCCGCCGTTTCGACGTCGACGCAGCGCGCGCGCAGGGTCGACTCGAATTCGCCGAGCACGCTGTCGCGCGAGAGCGCGGCGAGCGCATAGTCGCGGCCCGCACGGCCGAGGCGTTCGCGACGCACCGGATCGGCCGCGAGCGCCACGATCGATGCAACGAGCGGCTCGAGCGCTTCGGGCGGCACAACGACGCCGCGCGGCGCAACCGTGTCGAACAGTTCAGTACCCTCATGCGCCATTGCGATCACAGGACGGCCGCTTGCAAGCATGCCGGTCAGCTTCGACGGCATCACGAGATCGGCCGCGTCGGCGCGCTGCGGCAGCAGATGGATGTCGGCGAAATTGAGCAGCTCGTTGAGCTTGTCCATCGGCTGCAACGGAATGAAGCGCGTGTTCGGCAGATCGCCGCATACGGCCATCAGCGTGTCTCTCGCCGGCCCCTGGCCGCAAAACACGAAGACGATATCGCGGCGTTCGGCGAGCGCAACCGCAGCAGCCCCAAGCACTTCGAGTCCTTGCTTCGCGCCCATGTTGCCCGAGTAGAGCACGACGTTCGCAGCGTCGGGAATCTCGAGCTCGGCCCGCAGCGGAATCTTTGCACCGGCCTCTGGGTCGAGCGGATGGATGGCCGACGTATCGACCCAGTTCGCGAAGTGAACGACCTTGTTGCGCGGCACGCCCTTATGCAATGCATGCTCGATCATCTTGGCCGAGATCGTCGAGACGGTGTCGAAGCGACGCAGCAGATTGCGTTCGATCGCGAGCGCCATGCGCTTGCGCCAGTCGCCTTTGAGCACGCCTAGTTTGAACGCCGCATCGACCTCGTAGTCCTGGACATGCAGCCATGCATGCGCACCGCTCAGTCGCGCGACGAGCCAGCCGGCCGGTGCGTTAAGCAGGCTCGGCGCGATGCTGAGCACGGCATTCGGCCGCCAGAAGACATGGCGCAGCAGCACGGGAAAGCTCGAGAGCGCGAAGCTCGCAAGATGCACGAGGCGGCGCGCACCCTTGGGTTTGGCCGGCACCCAGAGCGGAGCGCGCCAGATATGCACGCCTTCGCTGCGCTCTTTGGCATAGCGAATCGATGAGAAACCGGGTGCTATTCGCCAGGCGGGATAGTAGGGCGGTGCGCAGACCACGCGCACATCGTGGCCGGCGGCGGCGAGCGACGCGGCCATGTCGGCGGTATAGCGACCAATCCCGGTGAGCTCCGGTGCGTAGTTGATGCCGTAGACGAGAATCTTCATCGGGCCTCACGATGTGTCGACGCAAGACGCATTGCGTGTGGAGCGCATCTTGCCCGCACTGCACCATCGGGACCCGCCAGGATATCGCCGTGCGCCGCCAATCGTGAAGCCCGCCGTGAAGCCCGCTTAGGCGGGCAGCTTCACGACGCCAAACTACCGTTGCTATCCGCCAAAAAAATTAATGCACTTGCGTTGTGTTTCGTCGAGGCGCTTTACTGCTGCTACGCATCCCCCTTTATTCATTTGCGAGATTTCCTCCATGTCGAAAACCGCGTTGATCACGGGTATCACGGGCCAGGATGGTTCTTACCTGGCAGAATTCCTTCTGGCCAAGGGTTATACCGTTCACGGCATCAAGCGGCGCACTTCGCTGTTCAATACCGAGCGCATCGACCATCTCTACCATGCTCCGCAGGACAAGGATCGCCGTTTCATCCTGCATCATGGCGACATGACGGATTCGTCGAACCTGATCCGCATCATCCAGGCGGTGCAGCCCGACGAGATCTATAACCTCGCGGCCCAGAGCCATGTGGCGGTGTCGTTCGAAGAACCGGAATACACGGGCAATGCCGATGGCCTCGGCACGCTGCGTATTCTCGAAGCGATCCGCCTGCACGGGCTGACGCGCAAGACGCGCTTCTATCAGGCGTCGACGTCCGAACTCTACGGCAAGGTCCAGGAAATTCCGCAGAAGGAAACCACGCCGTTCTATCCGCGCAGCCCGTATGCAGTCGCGAAGATGTACGCGTACTGGATGACGGTCAACTATCGCGAAGCCTATGGCATGTATGCATGCAACGGCATCCTGTTCAATCACGAATCGCCGCTGCGCGGCGAGACCTTCGTGACGCGCAAGATCACGCGTGCGCTCGCCCGCATCTCGCTGGGCCTGCAAGACCGTCTGTATCTGGGCAATCTCGATTCGCTGCGCGACTGGGGCCACGCGCGCGACTACGTCGAGATGCAATGGATGATGCTTCAGCAGGACAAGCCCGAAGATTTCGTGATCGCGACCGGCAAGCAGCATAGCGTGCGCGAATTCGTCGACCTCGCGGCGCGCCATGTCGGCATCGAGATCCGCTGGGAAGGCAAGGGCGACGACGAACGCGGCATCGTGTCGGACGTCACGCTCGATCCGCGCGTGAAGGTCGGCGACGTCATCGTCGAAGTCGATCCGCGCTACTACCGGCCGACCGAGGTCGAGACGCTGCTCGGCGATCCGACCAAGGCGAAGGAAAAGCTCGGCTGGGAGCCGCGCACCAGCTTCGAACAGCTCGTGCGCGAGATGATGGTCAGCGACCTGACCGAAGCCCGCAAAGACTCGCTCGTGCATCAGCACGGCTTCCCGGTCTACGAACGCCAGGAGTAAGGACGTGATCATTGCCAAACGCAAGCGCGTATTCGTCGCGGGGCACCGCGGCATGGTCGGCTCGGCAATCGTGCGGCGGCTCGAGGCCGACGGCAACGTCGACGTGGTCAAGCGTAGCTCGAAGGAGCTCGATCTGACCAACCAGTCGGCCGTGCGCGATTTCTTCAGTTCCCAGCGCATCGACGTCGTGTATCTCGCCGCGGCGCGCGTCGGCGGCATCCATGCGAACGATACGTATCCGGGCCAGTTCATCTACCGCAACCTGATGATCGAATCGAATGTGATTCACCAGGCCGCGCAGACGGGCATCGAACATCTGTTGTTCCTCGGTTCCTCGTGCATCTATCCGAAGCACGCGCCCCAGCCGATCGTCGAAGACGCGCTCCTGACCGGTCCGCTCGAGGAAACCAACGAGCCGTACGCGCTCGCGAAGATTGCGGGCATCAAGCTCTGCGAGTCGTATAACCGCCAGTACAAGGTTGATTACCGCAGCCTGATGCCGACCAATCTCTACGGCCCCGGCGACAACTATCACCCCGTGAACAGCCACGTGATTCCCGCGCTGATCCGCCGCTTCCACGAGGCGAAGGAAAGCGGCGCGCCGAGCACGGTGCTCTGGGGCACGGGACAGGTGCGCCGCGAGTTCCTGCATGTCGACGATCTCGCATCGGCCTGCGTGCTGACCATGAACGTGCCGAAGGGCGTCTACTACTCGGTCGCTTCGCCGCGCTGTTCGCATCTGAACGTCGGCTCGTCGACCGACGTGACCGTGCTCGAGATTGCGCAGATGGTCGCGCGTGTGGTCGGCTACACGGGCCGCATCGAGCACGACCTGACGAAGCCGGACGGTACGCCGCGCAAGCTCATGAGCAGCGAAAAGCTGGCCTCGCTGGGCTGGGAGCCACGCATCGGTCTCGAAGAGGGACTGCGCGGCGCGTACGAGGACTTTCTCGAGTCCGAGGCGCTCGCTGTCGCGCAATGAGGCAGCGGGTACAGGCGATGGAAAGCCGCGGCGAGGTGTCTCATGGGCACGTGCAAGGTCACGCATTTCGCAGCCCGCCGTCGCCGGTACAACCGATGCAGCCCATACCGCATCCGTCGGCGGATGCCGATGTCGAGGCGGCCTCGGTACCGGGCCGCTATCTGAACCTTGCGCTGTTCAAGGTGCCGGCCGGCTTTCGCGGCCGGCCGGGCTGGTACGTGCAGCTATGGTGGGTCGTGCAGGCGCTGCTGTTCCGGCCGTCGCCGCAAATCGCCTACGGCTGGCGGCGCATGCTGCTGCGTTGCTTCGGCGCGCGCGTCGGCGTCGGCGCAATCATCCGGCCGACCGTGCAAGTCACGTATCCGTGGAAGGTCACGATCGGCGATCACGCCTGGATCGGCGACGACGTCACGCTGTATTCGCTCGGCCCGATCGACATCGGCGCGCATTCGGTCGTCTCGCAGAAGTCGTATATCTGCGCCGGCGATCACGACTACGAGAGCGTCGATTTCGCGATTCGCGGACGGCCCGTGCGGATCGGCACGCAGGTCTGGATCGCCTCCGATGTGTTCGTCGCGCCCGGCGTGACGATCGATGACGGCGTTGTCGTCGGCGCACGCAGCACCGTGGTGCGCTCGCTGGAAAAAGGATTCGTGTACGTGGGCAACCCGGCGCGTGCGGTGAAGCCGCGCAAACCGAGCGTGTGACATTCCTCGCGCGCGACGCGGCGTTGCTCGTCGTGTCGCGCTCACTCGTTTCCGGTATCGCGCTTCTTTTTCGTGGTCCATGCACGATCCGACTGCGGCGCGCGAGTGTCTCATCTCCCAACCACGCTACCCGTCGCGACGATCCTATAGCTTCCCGTTGCATTCGCCTCATGCCGGCTAGCGCTTAGCGCGTATGCCAGCCATCTATCCATCATCGTAAATGCCAGCTCGCCGAGGCGGGCGATGATCGCTGGCGCGCCCGCGGGCACGCTGCTGCTGATCGATCCACTTTCCTTTGAAGAAGATCCAAAAGCCTAAGGCCCTCTGCACCCGAGTGCAAAGGGCCTCCGTTATCTTCGACAACGATGCAAAACTTTGCGCTTGCCTAGGACGTCGCTCTCGTCACATCCTCGATAGCAGCCGCCTTCCGCTCGGCCGGGAACAACGCATTGCGAATCTTGAGGAAAGGAAACTCGATGGCTCGCGTCGTCACGTAGCCCAGAGCGATGGCGATGACAAACTGCGCCGTCATGATGGCCGCCCAGGCGGGGATCGCCGGCACATGCAGCGCGGTAGCCTTGCGAATCAGCATGTCCGCCGGCGCGAGCGCCAACGAATGCCACAGGTAAATGCCGTAGGAGTACACGCCGATCCACGCAATCAGCCGATAAAGCATCATCTCGCGTATGGGCCGCGAATACTCCACCGTCAACACGATCAATGCGCAGAATCCGATTGCCTGAATCGTATATCCGATGCTCCGGTCGAGCGGCACGTTGCGCGTGCCGAATACGAGCCACAGCACGAGGCCGAGCACCGCGGCGATCAGAAGACCCTTGCGGCCGGCGATCGCGCGATACGCCGCCGGCTTCATCCAGTACAGCGCCGCGAGCATCACGCCGAACAGCAGACTGTCGATGCGATATTGCGTGTAGAAGGCCGTCTCGTCGATCAGACCGTCGTGCACAGCGACGCATCGGGCGATCAGCACCGCCACGCAGATCGAGCCGAGCACCACGAGCATCGTATCGATGCGCGCCCGAAAACGTGCGAGCACGATCAGCAGCAGCGGCAGGAACAGGTAGAAATGCTCCTCGACGGCAAGACTCCATGTCTGCGCGATCGACGAGCCGAAGTAGTTCTGCGTGTGCGTCAGGTTCTGCACGAGGAAGGTGTCGAGCGGATGCCGTCCCGCAGTCACATGAAACAGAATCAGCACGTAATACGCGGGCCAGATCTTGAAGATGCGCCGCACGATAAAGCGCGTTGCGTCGATGCGCCCTTCCTGGGCGTACTGCTTGAGCAGCAAGCCACCGACCAGAAAGCCCGACAGCGTGAAGAACAGATTCACGCCTTCCAGTCCGAAGCTCTTCAGCGGATACTCGATCGCGGCAACCACCGCGCTGCCGGTCGGAAAAGAGTGAAAGTGAGTCCCCATCACCGCGATGATTGCGATTCCCCGAATAAAGTCGAGTTCGATCGATCGCTTGCCTCCGGGAATGCGTGTCGCGCCGAACAGGCTCATGGTTCCCCCTACAAGATCGCACTGAGTATGAACGGCATCCCGCCTGCGCACATCATCGCGACCCGCCAGGATATCGCCGTGCGTCGCCAAGTGCAGGTCGGGTTTTCGAACGATGTCACCCGTGAACGGCGAACGCGGTTCATTGTTTGTCCGCTGCGCCAAACCTGTAATTGTCGGTCGGCGGGACGTCGGTGGGCGACTTGTAGAGCGAATCGGCATTGCGCCCTATCTGGTCGGCACCGTAGGCGTAGTCGTAAAAGCTGTGCGGCGCCGAGCCGGCGGATGCGCCGCTGGCGGCCGTCAGCTTCAACTTCGGTGCTTTGCCGCCAGACGATCCGGAACTCGAACCCGACGCACCCGCGTGGCCGCCCGCCATGCCGCCGAGGCCTTGCGAACCTCCGCCGCCAGCGGATCCCATCATCGAGCCTGCCGAACTGCGTTGCCCGAATCCGCCCGAGATGCCGCCGAATCCGCCGCCCGACGAGCCGGGCATGCGGCCGATTCCGCTCCCCTGCGACGACGCACCGATGCCGCCCGAGGAGCCCATGCGCAGCGACGAGGTCATGCCGCCTCTGCGGTTCTGATTGCCGTTCATCGCTTGCGCAAGCGCAGTTGCGGGCGCGAGCGACATCAGGGCGACGCTTACCGTGCAGGCGAAACAGAGACCCGATAGCGCAGCCAGCCTGGTTCGGCGAGTCATCTCTTTCATGGCGCTAGCGCTTGCTCGAAGCGGACGCGAGATTCACGCTGCCGACCAGCTGGCGCGCGGCGGTCTCGATCCGGAAATGACGCTCGTAGCAGGCGAGCGCGGTATCGCGCATGGCCTCGCGCGAGGCGGCGGTCGTCTCGCGCGCCCAGCGCCGCAGCGCATCGGCCACGCTGTCGCGCGTGTCGTCGCACACCCAGCCGCCGCCGGAGGCCTCGATTTCGCGCCAGATGTTGACCTTGTTCGTGATGATCACCGGCGTGCGCGAGGCCAGCGCCTCGACGACCGCGATACCGAAATTTTCCTGGTGCGACGGCAGCACGAACACTTCGGCCGTGCGCAATGCGCTCCATTTGATCTCGCCGGCGAGCATGCCGGTCCAGACGATGCGCCGAGCGATACCGCGCGCGGTGGCCACGCCCTTGAGCCGCTCGAGCAAGGCGGGCTCGGCTGGGCCCGCGATCACGAGGCACAGCTCGCTATCGAGCGCCGCGATATCGGCGAAGGCATCGATCAGCAGATCGCATCCTTTCTTCTCGTGGATGCGCGAGAGGAACAGCAGCACGCGCTTGTTCCGGACCTCGGGGAACGCGTTGCGAAACGTCTCTGCCGGAACGTCGCCGCCATCGGGCACCGAGTCGATGCCGAAGCCGTTGACCGCGAGCCGGTGCCGTGCCGTCAGAAACGGCCGGCGCGCGAGCTCGAGCTCGGTTTCGCAAGTGAACAGCACGCGCTCGGCGCGATTGAACACCCACCGTTCGAGCAAGGCCCAGTAGATCCGCTTCTTCAGATGCTTTTTCGGGTACGTGTGCTGAAACCAGGGGTCGAGCATGCCGTGCGGGAACACGAATAGCGGCGTGCGCGAGCCGATCACGCCGGACCACGCGGCGACGCTGTGAAATTGCCAGATGCCGTGCACCACGAATGCATCGAAGCGCGCGCGGTTCGCGCGCAGCCAGCGCACGAGCGGCATACTCAAGCCGTAGAAGCCGCGGCCCGGCCCGACGCGATGCACGGGCGCATCGACGCGCTCGAAAGCGGGGCCGTCGGGCGCATCGAGCGTCACGACTTCGCTTGCGCAGCCGAATGGCGTCATATGCCTTACCAGCTGCACGACCGCTTCGGCGACGCCGCCCATGCGCGGGTCCAGCGACGGCAGGATATGCAGCACACGCAGCGCGTGGCGGCTCGTCGACGACACCGTTGCGGTCGGCGGCGTGGATGGCAGCTGGTCGGCCGCTGGGGATTCGACTCGATTCACAGGTAGAACTCCTTGGGCCGCGGCGCGTCGCCGATCCGATGCCGGACGATCTGTTCGAAGTACGAGGCGCCGGCGCGCGCGGTCAATCGTTCGCGCGCCCATTTCACGCGAATCCGGCGCGAGCCCATCGACAGCGCGCCGCTGCGTTCGAGGTCGGCAATCGCCGCGGCGATCGCGCGACTGTCGCCCGGTCGCACGACGCGGCCGTTGCGCGGAAGGTCGAGCAGGATCGACGCACCCGCGCAGCGCGAGGCGACGACTGCTGCGCCTGCCATCAAGGCCTCGCTGACGACCGCGCCCCAGCCGTCGTCCTTGCTGATCGACGGCAGCACGAGCACATCGAATTCGCGCATGCGGCGCTGAACCTCTTCGATTGGCAGCACGCCGCAGAACTCGGCGTCGACGCCGGACTCGCGCGCTTGCGCGACGAGACGCTCGCGCAACTCGCCGTCGCCGATCAGCGTGAGCCGCGCGCGAGGGGCGAGCTCGCGCATCGCCGGCAGCAGGAACTGCACGCCTTTCTTTTCGATCAGCCGGCCGACGTAGGCGATGCGCAATTGCGCGGCGCTCGTGCGCGGCGCATCGATTTCCGCGGGCGGCGGCAGGAAGTACGCGAACGGAAACACGCGCTCGCGCCGGTAACCGACCGAACGGAACCAAGGCGGACCATGCCGGCCGATCGCGAGTACGAACTGCACCTGGCGGCGTAGCGCGGCTTCGGTCATCCACGATTGAACGTAGCGGACCACGCCCGCGAGGCCCGCGTTGTCGCGCGGCTCCGACATGATCGCGAACGCACGCCGCTCGCGCCGCACGATCTCGAGCGCGGTCGTCAGCGTGCTGAACCAGCGGATTCCAGAGAACACGTGCAGGCACCACTCGCCGCCGCGTTGCACGAGCGCGGCGATCTCCTGAGCGGACGGCGCGACCACGGTCGGCGGCAACGCCGCCGAACCGTCGCCCCAGCCGAGTGCCTGACGCGCCTCGGGTACGCCTTCGTGCGCGACGCAGCTCACTTCGACGCCTGGGCCGAAGCGTTCGGCGACCGCATTGATGAACGCCGACTTGTGCGGCGACACACACGGTTCCCAGAAAACGATGCGCGAATAGAGTGGCGATGGCGTGTTCATGTCAGTACGCGCCTGGCAATGGCGGGGCAGCCGGCGAGCAGCGTGTCGGCCGGCAGGATCGCGAGGTTGGCCGCAAGGTTGCGCAGCGCGCAGAGGATGCGTTTCATCGTGGGCTCAGTTCCGGAGTAACGCCGAGGAATTCGACGAGACGCCGTCCGACCGACCGGCGGCTGCATCGCTCGACGATCCTGCGTTGTCCGGCCGCGGCGATCGCGGCATACCGCTCGGGATCGGCGGCGATCGCGGCGAGCAGATTCGCGAGCGTGGCGGCCTGGGCATCGGGCAGGATCGCCGCAGTGTCGCGGTCGAACAGTAGCGGGATATCGCTGACGTCGGTGGTCAGCACCAGCAGCCCATGGCTCGCGAATTCGATGACCTTCGACGGAAACGTCGTCGCATTGAGCTCGCTGTCCGGCAGCTTCAGCGAGAGGCCGACGTCGGCACGCGCAAGAATCTGCTTGTACTCGTCGGGACCGGTGTCCTGACGCACGTCGAGCGTGAAGCCGGTTGGTGCGAGTTCGCGCGCGAGCGCGGCCAGCTTGTCGCCGCCGCCGAAACCGGTGACAACGAAACGCGTGCGCACGCCGAGTTCGGGGCGCTCGCGCGCGAGAGTGCGCAAGGCCGCGATGAACAGATCCAGGCCGGTGTCTGGGTTGATCGAGCCGCCATAGAGGAAGGTGACGCTCGAGCCAAATGCCGTGCGCCGCGGCCCGAAGTCCGGCGATACGCCGTTCACCACGCACGCATCGTCGACCTTCATCATGTCGGCAAGCGTTTGCGAGACGACGATCGCGCGCGGGCTGCAGACGCGCGACATCAAACGCAGGCTGAAGCGGTTCATATAGCCGCGCAGGTTCTTTTCGTCGGTGCGCGGACCGTCCTCGAGATCCATCACGATCCGGTCCCGGCCGAGCCGCCAGCGCAGGACGGCCGCCACGGGCACGTATTCGGGGAAGTAGTTGTAGAACACCACGCCGTCGCCGCCGCGTATGTGGCGCATCGCAAAGGCAAGGTAGACGAGCGCCGCGAACACGCGGTTCAGCCCGCGCACGCTGATCGCTGGCAGATACGCGCAGGCGAGCTGCTGGTCGCGGCAGACGAAGCCGCCGAAGTATCGCCGTTTCGGGCTTGCGGTGACGATCGGGGAACTGACGATCAGCGACGCGCCGGTCTGGCTGCGTACTCCGGCGGCCATGCCCATGACCTTGTTGGAGGCAGCGTTGACGGGAAAGGTCGTGCCGTTGTGCCGGTTGTAGCGGGGCAGGACGATCGGCGCGAAAAAGAATTGGCGTGGCTTCATGAGTTCTGAACCGAAGGGGTGGGCACGGCGTGCCGGTTGCCGACGTCGTACAGACGCGGCTCTGTCAGACGGGTCAGCGCATGGAGATCCGTCGTCGCGCGCACCTGGCGTGCAACGTGTACCGCGAAAATCACCATGACGAGCTTGTCGAAGTCCGCCGTTACGCCGCTCTGGCAAAACAGCAGCAGCAGGAACAGCGCGCAGATGCCGCCGCCCGCCACGCGCAGCAGCATGCCGATCACGGCGAAGCCGAGCCAGCCATACTCGAATAGCATGTTGAACACGCCGTTCTGAAACGGCACGTCCTCGAAGCGCTGAATCATGCGCAGACGGACGAAGTATTCGAGCGACGTCGTCTCCGGCACGCCGAACGGTACCTTGAACAACACGTGGCCGAGTATTTCAAACGGCTGGAATATGCGCAGACCCGTCGATACGTCGTTGCCCGACAGAATTCGTTCGATCCGGCTAGGCTCGGCCGCGAACACCGGCAACGCGAGCGCTGCCAGCCCGAGCGCCGCGAGGCAGATCATCACGCTCTTGTTGATGTGGCGGTGGTAGAACGCCCCCATGACGGCGAGATTCGCGACGAGCCCGAACATCGTCTGCGAGATCAGGCAGGCGACCAGCGCCAGGACGTTCGCGGCGAGCCGCGGGCGGCCGCGCAGCAGATGCAGGCACAGGAAGTTCAGGAACAGGCTCACGCCGCCGAGATACGACGGCTCCGAGAAAGTCGCCGTCGAGCGGATTTTGAAATCGAGGCCGTGTTCGGCCGCGTGCTGGGCCCACGTGGCCGCAAGCGCGTTGTCGTTGCTGTTCACGAAGAAGCGCGTCGGCACGAACAGCGCAATGCCTTTGCGAGTCGCGATCGATTGCAGCAGCGCGAGGCCGGTCAGCGCGAGCAGCATCAGCAACGGCCACCAGCCGTTGAACTTGGCGATGTTGTGGCGCGGCTGACCGTTGAGCCCCCAGGCGAGCAGCAGCATGCCGACGGCCAGCCGTGCTTCGCGCGGCATGTTGGGCATTTCAGGCAGGTAGATCGTGTTCCAGAGCAGGCTCAGCGACGTGGCGATCACGAGGATGCCGGTGGTCAGCGGCGTGATGCGCATGCGCGTGTTCAATGCGAGCGCGACGAAAAGGAGCGCGGAGACCGACGCGAAATAGTTGATCCCGTACTGGATCGCGGGCACGAGCAGAATCAGCCCGTGCGCAAACGGATTGGCGCGGAAGTCCGCACGCATGCGCGCGATCAGGTGTTTCATGAGGCGCCTCCCGCCGGGCAATGCATGGCAGCGTTCATGCGGTGACCTCGACGGTCTCGACATGCCGCATGCCGAGCAGCCGGCCGTACAGCGCCTTGCCGCCGCGAGCGCCGAGCAGGCCGATCGCGAGCCAGAACGCGGTGCGCTTCGAACCGCGGTCGGCGATCAGCGCGCGCACGAAGAAGTCGACCGAGGCGAGATAGCTCGAGCCGAGCCGCGCCTTGCCGTTCGCGATCAGCGCATCGACCTGGACGCGCCGCCGGAACGCCGCGAAGTCGGTGTGCGTGTTCATTTCGGCGCCCCACTTTTCTTCGATCGCGGCGAGGCCGGCCATGCGCCGCTGCAGGTTCACGCTCGTGCGGTCGCCGCCGTGCTGGATGAAGGTCACGAGCGCGTCGTCGACGTAGCCGAAATTGCCGAACGAGAGGCAGCGCAGCCACATGTCGAAATCCTGGAAGCTCGGCAGCGTTTCGTCGAACAGGCCCGCCTCGACGAGCACGGCCTTCCTGACCAGCACAAGGCTCGTCGAGGTCGGGCATTCGCCGCCGAGCGCCTGCGTGCGCGTGAGCACCGGCGCGCTCGGGCGGCAGCGCCGCGCGTGATTGAACTCGACGTCGACGTCGATGTAGTGGCATAGCGCGGCGACGTACGGCGTGCGCTCGAGCAGCGCGACCTGCTCGCGGATCTTGCCGGGCATCCAGAGGTCGTCGTCGTCGAGAAACGCGATGCACTCGCCGCGCGCGCGCAGGATGCCCGTATTGCGCGCGCCGCACGCGCCTTTGGTGCGCGCATTGGCAATCACGATCACGTTCTCGCCGAGGCCGGCGAGCGCGTCGCGGACCGCCTGCTGCTCGGCGGGCTCGGTGTTGTCGTCGACCACGATGACCTCGAGCGCCGGATAGTCCTGCGCGAGCACGGTTTCGACTGCGCGACGGACCATCTTCGCGCGGCGGTAGGTCGGGATGACCGCGGTGACCAGGGGCGTGTTCATCGATAGCTCCTCACGGTTCAGGCGAAGCGCAGCACGCGGCGCAGCGCGAACATCTGTTCAGGGTTGAAACGGTTGACGTGCCAGAGGCCGTAGGCAGCGCCGACGAGGCCCGCCACGATCAGGCGCGCGAGCGCCGGCCAGTCGAGCGAGCCGATCGCGCGGCTCGCGAGCATCGCAAACAGACACACGCCGACGCCGAGCACGACTTGCCAGCGCAGCGCGCGATAGAGCGCGCTGAACGGCATCTCGAGCAGGCGCGCCGTCACGCCGAGGTGAATCGGCGCGCTCGTCAGCGTGGCGACGAGATATCCGGCGGCGATGCCTTGCACACCCCAGTGCGCGCCGACGAGCCAGCAGGCGATATGCAGTACCGCGACGCAGAAGTTCAGGATCAGCAGCCAGTCCGTGCGGCCTTTGACCATGAATACGGCGGGCGCCGTGCTCAACACCGACTGCACGAACCCGACCGGCGCGAGCCAGACGAGCAGCGTCGCGACGCCAGCCCATTTGGGGCCGAGCGCGACCGCGATAAACGGCTCGCGCAGCGCGACGAGGCCACCCATCAGCGGCGCCGTGATCAGCGCGACGAACGACACGCTTTGCAGATAGCTCTCGCGCTGCTTGTCGGGGTCGGTCTGATGCGCGCTCAACACCGGGTAGAGCGCCTTGGACGCGACGAAAGCGATGCTCTGCAGCGGATAGAGCATGATCTTGAACGCGAGCGAGTAGGGGCCGAGCGCGATCGCGCCGAGCACCTTGCCGACGATCATCGAATCGGCATTGCGGTTCAGGTAGATCACGAGGTTCGACAGCGTGAGATTCGACGAGAAGCCGAAGATGTTGCGGACTTCCTTGCCGTCCCAGTGCAGCGTCGGGCGCCACGAGGAGGCGAGATACATCTGCGCCGACGACATGGTCGAAGTCACGAGCGCCTGTACGACGAGACTCGTGAGCCCGAGACCGAAACGTGCCGAGACGATCGCGGCGCACATGCCGCTCGTGTACGAGAGCACGTCGGAGCGCGCGACCGTGCGGAACTGCGATGCGCGTTCGAGCAGCGCCTGGTGCGCGGCGCCGAAGGCCATGATCGGGAAGGTGAGGGCGAGCCAGCACAAGACGTGGCTCAGCGACTCCGAGTGGAACAGCCGCGCGATCGGCACTGAGAACGCGACGATCGCGAGCGCGACCGCCGAGCCGGCGCTGATATTCACCCAGAACACCGAATTCGCGAGCGTCGGCGACATGTCGCGGCTGCGGATCAGCGCGGGACCCGTGCCCATGTCGCGCAAGAGTCCCGCGAAGTTGGTCACGACCGTGGCGAGCGCCATCACGCCGAAGTCGGTGGGGCTCAGCAGATGCGAGAGGATCGACAGGCCGACGAGCTGGACCACGCTCTTGGCGATCTGTGCGCTGGCGAGCCAGCGCGCATTGCGTCCGACCGATGGCAAAGGTTGGGGAGTGGACATAGTCGCATCAGCTCGCATCGAAGAGTGGGCGGAACAGCGGGCTCAGCCGCCGGCTGCCGCGCTCGCTGAGGTGGTCGCTATCGATATAAAGCGGGATCAGCGCCTGCGAGCCGTAGCAGCGGGCATCGCGGCACAGCAAGGGCAGCGGATCGAGCGTCTTGACGCCGCAGCTCGCCGCGGCGTCGTCGATCGCCGCGCGCGCGACGGCGTTGCGCTTGAAATAAGCGGCCTCGGAGATCGACACATCGACCGTATGCCTGCCGAGGATCAACGATTTCGCGAGCGTGTTCGGCACATCCTCGTTCATCTCGGGAATCGGCATCAGCACATACACGGGCCGGCTCTGCGCAAGCGTGCAGAGATCCCGCGTCAGGAAGCTCGCGAAGCGCGTGCGGCGTTCGGCCGGATCGGCGAGCGGTCGTTCGCCGTTGTAGCCGATCAGCATGGTCGGGTCGTCGACCGTGTTCTTGCCGTCGACATACATCGAGAACCGCGCGACGACGATGACCGGCACGCTCGGCGGGTACTGTTTGAGATCTTCGGCAACGTGCTTCGCGAATTTGCGGCACGGCTCCTCGGTGTACTTGCCGAATCGGCTCGCGCCGACGAATGGCGGGCAGCCGGACGTGCCGTAGAACATCACGCTGTCGTGAGATTCGGCGGCCGCCGCGACGACGCCGGGAATGACCGCGTTGCCGTGACTGTCGCCCCAGACGATTGCGCCGATCTTCGGCGAGTCCCCGTATTGGCAGCCGATTTCGCGCGAGCCGTCGAGCATGCGCTGCACGCTCCTGTTCAGGCACTCGACGCGGCGCGGATCGAAATCGGTGCTCTCCGCGGAAGCGAGCCGCGCCGCGCTCGGCAGTCGCGCGGCCGCGCCGTTCGAGAAGGTGACCGCCGTGCAGGCGAGCACGACCGCGACCGGCACGCTCGCGAGCGTGGCGAGCCCGCGCAGGCCGAAGCGTTCGCGCAGGCCCGCGGCGCGGCGTTCGACGAGCTCGTACGAGAGGAAGCCGAGCAGCACCGAGAGCGCAAGCCCGCTCGCGATAACCGCCGGATCGTGATCCGGCAAATCGAAGTAGCGGATCAGCACGGTCAGCGGCCAGTGCCACAGATAGATCGAATACGACCAGCGTCCGAGCAGTTGCAGCGGCTTGAAGGTCGAGAACGCGCTGTCGTTCGCGCACGCGAGGATGACGAGCGCCGCGCCGAGCGCCGGCACGAGCGTCATGACGCCGGGCCAGTCGTAGGCCTCGGTGAAGAACATGCCCGCGCAGACGATCGCGGCGAGACCGATCGCCTGGAGTATCGAGGCGGCGCGCGCGTCGAACGCGAAGCGCCCGGCGTTGAGCATCACGAGACCGCCGGCCACCATCTCCCAGGCGCGCGTCGGCAGCAGGAAGAAGTTGGCCTCGGGTGCGCTGCGCGCGATCACCGGGTCGAGCGCGAACGAGATAAGCCCGATCAGCACCAGCAGCACCTGGAACGCGCCGCGCTTGTTGCCGAACACGCGCGCGCCGAGCATCAGGATGATCGGATACACCATGTAGAACTGCCATTCGACCGCGAGCGACCACGTATGCAGCATCCACTTGGACTGCGAGGACGCGTCGAAATAGCCGGCTTCGCGCCAGAACACGAAGTTCGAGATGAAAGTCAGCGACGCGCCCGCATGCTCGGCGAGCAGCTTGTACGCGCGCTGGTCGAGATAGAACCAGCCGAACACCATCAGCACCGCGGCGAGCACCGCGAGCGCGGGCACGATCCGCGTAAAGCGCGCAACGTAGAAGTCCCACAGGCTGAAACGCGTCTTCTCGAGCCGGCCGACGACGATCGACGTCATCAGATAGCCCGAGATCACGAAGAACACATCGACGCCGATAAAGCCGCCGTTGAAGCCCGGAGTCTGGAAGTGGAACAGCGCGACGAGCGCGACCGCCACTCCTCTTAGGGCATTGATGTCTTGTCTGAAGCGCATGATGCTGCGTGTTCCGAGTGAAAGACCTTGAGGGATCCTTGCCGGCAATGCGTGATGCCGTTGCCTGCTGCGGCCGGTCGTGCTGCGTATCCTGTGCTGCTGCGAACCTGGTTGACTAACCAGCCTCGCTGACTGCTGGTTACCTGCTGGCCGCCGTCGCGGGCCGCTTGCCGGCGCCCTCGGCATCGAGCGGGCGGAACGGCGACAACTGGAATCCCTCGTGCAGCGCCGGCGAAGACGGCGCGATCTGCAGATCGGCGAACGTGCTGCGTTGTCCGTCGGGCATCGCCTTCACGAAATTCACATCGCCTGCGCCGAACACCGGTCCGACGTCGATATACGGTGTCGCGCGCAGGTCGATCGAGGCCGCCTTGCCGCCGATCACCGCATTGCGGCGCAGGACATTGCCCTTCGGCGCGCCCGGCGCGTTCTCGAGCAGTGTCGCAAGGCTCGGGTAGCGGGTCGAGTAGGGCGGCTGGTTGTAGCGGACCAGCGCGAGCTGCTGCCTGAGCTGGCCGTTCGGATCGTTGGCGAGGCCCTTCTGCCACGAGAGTCCGCGCGAATCGATATGGATCGCCGGCGTGCAGTTCACGAACAGGTTGTCCTCGACCAGGTTGTCGCGCCCGCCGCCGATGAAGATCGCCTGATTGACCTTCGAGAACACATTGCGGCGGATTGTCGTGCCGCCGCCCTGGTCGTCGAGATAGATGCCCATCGTCGCCTGCGGTTGCGCGGCGCTGCCGATGTCGTGCAGGAAGTTGCCTTCGATCAGCGTGCCGCGCGCGGTCCAGTCGCGGCCCGTGTAGATCGCGCCCGTGTCGTCGGATTCCTGTGCGACGTGGTCGATCTCGTTGCCGCTGATCACATGGTCGTTGCCGCCGAAAATGATGGCGGCGTGCGGACCGTTGTAGATATGGTTGCGCTCGATCCGGTCGCCGACGCCCGTCATGCTGATCGCGGGCCGGTACGCGCGCGAACGCAGCGCGTAATCGTGGATCACGCTGTCTTCGATCGTGACGTTGCCGGCCGCGAGGGTCTGGCGGTTGCCCGCGAATACCACGAAGCCGCCTTCGCCCGTGTTCGACACGTCCATGAAGCGGTAATGGCTGTTGCTCGCGGTCGACCAGACCGCGACGCTGCCCGCGTTGCGCACCTTGGCGTGATCGATCTCGATGTTCTGGCCGCCGACGATCTCGATTGCGTTGCCGCGCGTGTACTCGAAGCCGAGATCGTGGATCGTCAGATTTCCCGCGGCGCTCGCGACGAGCAGCTGATTGGTGACGGACGCTTCGACGTCGCCGTCGGAGAGCGGCGCCGGCGGCCAGAAGTAGACCGTCATCGACGCGCGGTCGAGATACCATTCGCCGGGCCGGTCGAGTTGCGACAGCGCGTTCTCGAACACCATGCGCTGGCCCGCTTTCATGCCGAGCATGGGCGCCGGCCCGGCGAGCGTGACGATCCCCGAGGACGGGTCGACCGATTCGACGGGCAGCGTCGTATCGGCCCAGTTACGCGCCCAGTAACCCATCGCGCGCAACTCGGGTTCGGCCTTCAGCGCGTCGAGCGGCGCGCCCGCGACCGTGAAGCTCGTGCCCTTCTCGCCGCCCGGCAGCGACGCAATCGTCGCAAAACCGTGGCTCGGCCAGCGCGCGAGCGTCTGCGGTTCGCCGCGATAGAACAGTTCGAGCGGCGCGGGCGTGACGCGAATTCCAAAGCCCTGGCGCTCGAAGGTGCCCGCATCGTCGATGCCGCTATCGGCGAGCTTCGCGACGAGCACATGACTGCGCGCGGCAGCCGGCAGACGAGCCGCCGCCGTGTCGTTTGCGTCCGGCGCACGAAAACCGCGCACGATCTTCGCACCTGACAAGATAGTGCGGTCCGCGCCCGCGCCCGACAGACTGACCGGCGTACCGCGCCAGCTCGGGTCGAACCGTATCTGCAGCGGTTGCGCGAGCCGGTAGGTGCCCGGGCCGAGCACGATGTCGAGACGATCGGCCTTGCCGCCCGCGAAGCGCGACTTGCTTGCGGCGAGCACGGCCACCGCCGCGCGCAGCCCGAGCTCGCCGCTTGCCCGGGTGGGCGCGGTGGCGGCGCTCGCCTGTTCATCGGCCGGCGTATCGGTGGCGGCGGCGCTCACGTGAAGCGTCAGCGCGCTCGCGACGGCCGGCAGCAGGCACACGCCGAGCCCGAACCAGCGGGCGGCGCGCTGAGCCGGACCTGCGCTGTGCGATGAGGCGCGCCATGTGCTGCTCAACGAGGCGCGCAATGAAGTACGAAGAGTCATTGATCAGGCCTTCGCGTGGGCACGCGGCGCGCCCGGATAGGCGTAGGTGCCGTAACCGTAGGTCTTGTCGCCAGGCCGCGGCTTCACGTCGTTGAGCACGAGCCCGTCGAGCATCACGCCCACGTGCGCGAGGCGTTTGGCCGATTCCTTGATCTGCGCGACGGTCGTCGAACCCTGGCGCACCACGAGGAACGCGGAGCCCGCGAGCTGGCCGAGCGAACCGACGTCGGCGACCGCAAGCACCGGCGGCGTGTCGATCAGCACGACGTCGTACTGCTTCGCGATTTCCGCGACGAAGTTCGTGAAGCGCCTGCTCATCAGCAGTTCGGACGGATTGCTCGGCGCGACACCGCGTGCGAGCACATCGAGGCGCGGCAGCAACGCGCGGTGAACGACCTCTTCGAATGGCTTTTCGAGCGCGATCAGTTCCGCGAGCCCCGGGCCTTCGCGCTGGCCGAAATGGCGGTGCAGGTCGCCGTCGCGCATGTCGGCGTCGATCAGCAGGACGCGCTGCTGCGAGTTCGCGAGCACGGCCGCGAGATTGGCCGAGGTGAACGACTTGCCGACGCCAGGCGTCGGCCCTGACAGCAGCACGACGTTGTTGCTCGCTTCGAGCAGCAGAAACTGGAGCGCGGTGCGGAAGCTGCGCAGCGCCTCGATCGGCAGGCTGTCGCTGTCGGTGTGCGCGAGCAGCGTGATGCGGCCCGCTTGTGCCGGCGACCACATGCGTCCGTACGTACGCGTGTCGCGCGCCTGCTGCAGTTTGCTGTGCGGGATGCTCGCATAGACGGGCAGGCCGGTATCGCGTTCGATATCGCGCGCATGCATGACGGCCTGCGACAGTTGCCGGCGGAACCATGCGATCAGGCAGCCGCCGAACAGGCCCACCGCCGCGCCGAGCACCACCACGAGCTTGCGGTTCGGCTTGACGGGAATCTCCGACACGACCGCGGTATCGACGAGCCGCGCGTTGCCGGTCTTGCCCGCGCGCGCGATTCGCAACTGTTCGGCGCTGTTGAGCAGGCCCGTATAGAGATCGGTGTTGACCTGCACGTCGCGCTGCAGCCGCAGCTCGTTCTGTTCGAGCTGGGGCAGCTGGCGCGTTTTCGAATCGATCTGCGCGAGCCGCTGCCTGAGCACGGCCTCCTGATTCGTAATCGCGATCACGGCGGGGTGATCGTCGGTGAAGCGTGCGATCAGTTCGTTGCGCTTCTGTTCGAGATCGGCGAGCTTGTTCTGCGCGTCGACGGTCTGCTGAAGCACCGCCGCGCCTTCCTGCGTGAGGTCGATCGTCTGGTTGGCGGCGCGGAACCGGTTGTATGCGCTCTCCGATTCCTCGAGCTGATGCTTGAGTTGCGGCAACTGCTGGTTGAGGAACGCCAGCGACTTCTCGGCTTCGGCGGACTTGCGCTCGATGTTCTGGGCGATGTACTGCCGGCCGATCTCGGTGAGCACCGCGCTCGTCTGATGCGCGTCGCGGCCTTGCAGGCTCGCCTGGATCACATCCGAATCCTTGGAGGTCTGCGCGATGCGCATCGCCCGTTGCAGCGCCTCGACGGCCGTCACCTCGGAGACGCGCTTGAGCCAGAAGGTGCCGCCTGGCTGTGCATGGAGACTCGTGACGTCGGCCGTGAGCGGACCGTCCGCGGTCTGTGCCGTGAGCGGCTCGCCGACGTGGCCGCTCACGCGGATGCCGGCCTTGTCGTTCACGATCGTGTACTGGCCGTTCGGACCCGCGATCAGCTTGAACGGTTTGCCATACAGCGCCCGCGGCGGATCGAAGGTCGCGACCTGCGCCTGCTCCTGCGCCCATACGTAACCGCCATAGCCGAAGAAGCCCGGCGTCGACAGGCCCTTCTGCATGGTCGACCACCAGCGGCCGAATATCGGGAAGCGTTGCGGCTCGACGTCGATCGTGAGGCCCTGGCTGCGCACCGCGGGCGTGAGCACGAGCCGCGACTGCAGGATTTCCATCTCGTCCGAGGCCTCGGACTTGATGTCGAACATCTGCGACACGCTCGACAGCGTGTCGGTCGGCGAATTCGGATTGTCCTCGACCTGGATCAGGATGTCCGACTGGTAGATCGGCGCGGCGAGCACCGCATAGCCGATTGCGATGGCGGTCGTGACGGCGGTGATGCCCGTGATCATCCAGCGGTTGTCATAGAGCGTATCGATGAACGCGCTCGCATCGACGATGCTGCCCGCCGGCTCGGCGGCGGGCGCCGGATGGAGGGTGGCGACTTTCAGGCCGCGCCTGTCGTTACCGGGCTGCTTGTAAGACGGGTTAGTCGGTCGATCCACGGTACGGCTCCTGCTTCAATGAGTTGCAACGTCTGTGGCGCAGCGCGGAATCGCCGCTGGGCCGGTTTCGCCGGGGATGAGGGCGAGGATCGCGTTGCGCGCCTCGGCTCGTCCGCGGGCGGTCGATCAATTGCCGTACGCCGACTTGCTGTAGAACGCGGCCTGTGCGCTCGGCACGACGTTGTTGATGACGCGGCCCCAGCGGACGACCGCGGCCGTATCGACGAACACGACGTCTTTCGCCTTGAGCTCGAAGTTCTCGGCGAGCGCGAGCGCGCTCGGGTTCGACGCGTCGAGGTGGAAGATCACGTGCTTGTCGGCGGTGATATTGCGCACGACGTAGACCTGTTTCGCGTCGGCCGTGTTCTGGCTCACGCCGCCGGCATCGCCGAGCGCCTCGTTGAGCGACAGCTCGCCGTTGCGCAGGAACAGCGTGGTCGGGCGCGTGACTTCGCCCATCAGGAATACCTTGCTGTCCTCGCGGGCGAACACGCGAACCATGTCGCCGTTGCGCAGCAAGACGTCCGACGGATTGATGCCCTTGTCGACCAGCGCGGGGATATCGACGATGACGGATTTGCCGTCGCGAATCACTGCGATATTCGCGCGGTCGCCGACCGCGGTGAAACCCCCCGCGCGATTGATCGCCTCGGTCAGCGTCATCGGCACGTCGTTGAAGATCTGCAGACCCGGCGAGCGCACTTCACCGTCCATGTAGACGCGCTTGCTTCGGTACGACTGCACGCGCAGCGTGATCTGCGGGTTGCGCACATATTTGCCGAGTTGCACGGCGAGCGCGTTGCGCGCCTGCATCTCGGTGAGTCCGCCGACGTGAACCGCGCCCGCATAGGCGAACTGGATCATGCCGTTGGTATCGACGGTGTAGCCCGTCGACACCGAGGCCGAACCCGTGAAGTCGATCCCGACCGTCTGCACGTTCGTGGTCGGCAGGTTCAGCTCGGGGTGGTCCCAGACCTCGATGGCGAGCACGTCGCCGGGGCCGATCCTGTAAGGCGACGGCGTGGCGAACAGCGCCTGCACGTCCGCCGGAATACGGGTCGGCGCGGCGAGCCGCTCGGCCTTGATCAGCGCGGGGGTGATCTCGGTCAGCGCACCGGGAGGCGGCTGATCGCCGTTGGCCGTGGCCGAACCCGTGGTGTGCGCGGCGGGCATACCCGACACGGTCGTGCCGTAGGTATCCTGATTCATGCTGCTGTAATGCTGGCCCGGATCGAATCCGCAAGCGCCGAGCGAGAGCAGCAGCGCCAGCGCGCCGCCAAGCCCGAGCGTGCGCAGCGCGTGCGCCGCACGCCGCGGCCGTTGGAGGAACGTGTGAACCGGCGAAGATGGCGGCAGGGAAGCGGTATGTCCGATCTGATTCATCTAGTTCGTAGCTGAACGACTGAAGGCCGGCAGACGTGATCCGCCGGATGAGCCACCTGTAGAGGAGTCAATAACCGCTCAGGATGCAGCCTGGTTCTGGCGGTTCTGCAAGCGATATTCGGTTGGCGAGACGAAGAGCCGCTTGCGAAAAATCTTTGCAAGCCGGTCGCCGTTGGCCATGCCGATGCGTCGTGCGATCTTGTCGACCGGCAGGTCGGTTTCGATCAGCAGACGGCACACCATGTCGAGGCGTGCGCGCAACAGATACTCGGACGGCGTGATGCCGATTTCATCCTTGAAACGGCGCAGATAGTTGCGCTCGCTCATTGCCGCGACCTGCGCGGCGTCGGCGACCGATATGGATCGCTCGCAGTTGTCCTTGAGCCAGCGTGCGGACGCGCGGACCTTGTCGGCCACGCTGGTGACGCCTGCTTCGGCGAGCAGCATGGCGAGCTTGGCGCCGGTGCCGGGCAGGACCTGTTCGCCGACTTCGCGCGCGACGTCATGACCGAGGTCGTACTTGACGAGCATCAGCGCGCTGGCCATTGCCGAAAAGCAGTCCTCGTCGCTGTCCGCATCGCCGTGGCTGCCGAATCCGGGCCTGTCGCCCGCGCCCATCAGGCCCGGCGAAGCGAAGTTCGAGCGCGTGCCCGGCGTGCCGCGCAACGTTCCGCTCGCATAGCCGAAGCGCATCCGGCCGAGCAACGCTTCTTCGAGCGAGGCATCCTGCGCGCCTTTGCCGCCGCCGATGAACAGCGCGTCGAAATTCTGGTACTGGCGCACGTCGAAGCGCTCGGTCCACAGATGCACCGACGACGAGCACGGCACGTTGCCGCCGGCGAGCGACAGCATCTTGACGGTATATATCCAGTTCACCGCGCTTCCCGCGACGGCCAACTGGTTCGCCTTGTTGAACACCTCGGCGACGATGCCGGCGCGCAGCAGCGAAAAGCCCTCGAACAGGACGATACCGATCTGGCGCGCGGGGCCCCGCGCCGCCGTCCACGGTTCGGGACTATTGCCGGAGACCGTCTCCACTTCCTTGACGAGGCGGGGAACGATACGGTCTGACTCTACAAGCTGTGCAACGTACGGCATGTCGCGTTTCCTCAGAAACGTTTCCCCGGGATGTCGTCATTTTGTTTTGTGCGTCGTGCTGCATGTGCTGCTTACTGCTTCATATCGGGCTGAGTTGCTCCTGTGCCCCGTCTGACGGTTGAAGCGCCTTCGGCTGGCTCCGGTTCGAGCCGTCGGCCACGGGCTTCAACCGTGCGGGATTGATGTTGTCGATGCAGCGCGCGTTGACCGCGACCATCTCTGTGCCATCCGGCATCTCGCTATAAAAGAACGTCTCGACGCCGCAGACCGAACAGACCTGATGTCTGCTCGCGCGCCGGTTGAAACCGTATTCCTGCGTGCTGCCGCCGGCGGTCACCCGGAAACGCTCCGGCGCCGCGAACCAGAAGATCAGACCGCGCTTCCTGCAGTTCGAGCAGTTGCACGAGATCGTGTGGTCCAGGTCGAGATCGATGGTGAAGCGCACGGCGCCACAGTCGCAACCGCCCGCGTAGTGCTGCTGTGCCATGTCTCTCCTCATTCGCGTCAAACGCGCCTCGGGTCGCAGGCGATGCGGTGATCGGAGGATGCCGCCGCAACTCCTGACGCACTTGCGCACCGCGCAGGCTCCAAGGCACGTGCAGTATATCGAGAACAAATGATTGCACACGCAACGGCACTGCGAAATTGCAAAATTAATTCCGAACGAATGCGCCGACCTTTGTCAGTTCACATTCAGTTCACATTTGGAAAATTATTCATGGTATTTGCATGCACAGCGCATTTTTGAATAAAGTTTTTTTGCGTATTTTTTGTTATAAGGATGTCGCAAATCCTTGCTACAGAAAGGTTTGACGCCGGTGTTTCACACGTCTAGTTCAAGTGGCTGGTTCGTGGAGCAGCAACATGGTTTATTCGATAAATGCTTTGGAAATGTGCTCAACAAAGGAATCGTGGCATGCCATGCAGTCGTGGGAAAAAGATGGTTTTGGCGGATAAAGACTGGCGGAAAAAGGCTAATAATTTAACTTTCCCAAACCACTGCCGTACTTTAGATTGAGCGACGCCGCGTCGGCCGGCCCCAGCCGGCCATGGCGGCGCGGCCGCCAGCCGCATGTCGGCGAGAAGCCGACCGGCGAAACCCCATTCGGAGAAGAGCGCATGAGCAACGGGGACATCGAGACGCCCGCCGGGCGCGTGTCGCCGGGGCGCAGTACGGGCGCAGCCAATCGCGCAGCCGGTCCCGTGCGCATCGCGATCGTTCATGACTGGCTCGTGACCTATGCGGGCGCCGAACACGTCCTCGAGCAGATCATCGCGTGCTTTCCAGACGCCGACCTGTTCGCGCTGGTCGACTTTCTCGAAGACCGCTCATTTCTGCGCGGCAAGCCGGTCAGGACCACCTTCATCCAGAAGCTGCCGCGGGCGCGCGCAAAGTACCGCGCGTATCTGCCGCTGATGCCGTTTGCTATCGAGCAGTTCGATCTGTCCGCGTACGACGTCGTGATCTCGAACAGCGTTGCCGTCGCGAAGGGCGTGCTGACCGGCCCCGACCAGGTGCATATCAGCTATGTGCATTCGCCGATCCGCTATGCGTGGGACCTGCAGCACCCGTACCTGAACCAGGCGAAGCGGACGAGCGGACTCAAATCCCTATTCACGCGGCTTCTCCTGCACTATCTGCGAACCTGGGACGTCCCGCCCGTCAACACGGTCGACTCGTTCATTGCCAGTTCGACGACGGGTGCACGCCGGATCTGGAAGGTCTATCAGCGTGATGCCGCAGTGATCTTTCCACCGGTGGATGTCGAAGGCTTCGCGTTGCATGTGCAGAAAGAAGATTTTTATCTGACCGCGGCGCAGCTCGTGCCCGACCGCAGGATCGACCTGATTGTCGAAGCGTTCGCGCAGATGCCCGAGCGGCGGCTCGTCGTGATCGGCGACGGCCCTGAGATGCGCAAGTTGAGTGCGATGTCGGCGCCGAATGTCGAGGTGATGGGCGCTCAGCCGTTCGCGGTGCTGCGCGACCGGATGCGGCGCGCCAAGGCGTTCGTGTTTGCCGCCCAGGAAGACTTCGGCACCGCGGTCGTCGAAGCGCAGGCATGCGGCACGCCGGTGATCGCGTTCGGCAAGGGCGGTGTGCTCGAAACGGTGCGGGGTCTGTCCGACGCGCACCCGACCGGCATGGTGTTCGGCGAACAGACGGCGCAAGCGATCGTCGCGGCGGTCGAAGACTTTGCGGCGGATCCGCGTCGGTTCTCGCCGATCGATTGCCGTACGAATGCCGAGCGTTTCTCGGCGGCGCTGTTTCGTACGCGCTTCTTCGCGCATGTGCGCGCGAGGGTTCCGGCGTTGCGAGACGCGGCGCTGCCGATGCTCGAGGCGCCTCGCCAAGGGGGAGTGCGTTGAGTTACGTTTCGTTTGACCGGGAATGGCGCTTCGACACTTCGAGGTCGACCACGCCGTCGTGACTGGCCGCTCGCCAGGGGCAACGTTGCAATCGAGTATCAACCGCTGCTTTGGCGTCGCGCGTCGCAAACGGTGTCATGCGGGTGTCATGCGGTTCAAACTCCGGCGAACCAGTCGTATCCCTGCTTCTCCCAGTACCCGCCCGGGAACGTGTTGGTTACCTCGATCGCCTCGATATTCTTCGCACTCTTGAATCCGAGCTTCGTCGGAATCCGCAATCGCACCGGCGCGCCCCATTGAGGCTCGAGCGCTTGCGAGTCGAAATCGAGTGCGAGCAGGGTCTGCGGATGAAGCGCGCTTGCCATGTCGATACTGGTCGAATACCCGTCGAAGCACGTGAACGCGACATAGCGCGCGCTCAGATCGGCGCCGACGTGACGGAGAAACACATGTAGCGGCACGCCGCTCCATTGACCGATCTGGCTCCAGCCTTCAATGCAGATATGCCGCGTGATCTGGCTTTCCTGCGGCAGCGCCATCAGCGCCGCGAGTGTCCACGGCCGCTTCTCGGCGACGCGTCCCGCGACATTGAGCAGCCAGCCGTCCGGTACTTCCCGCACCTGCCATTCCGGGTAATACGCGTTGAAGCGGAACGGCCGCGTGATCGCGCTCGCCGGATACGTTTGCACGAGCCGGTCGCGGCTGAACAGCGCCGCCTGAACCCGATCGTCGAAGCGAAGCATGGATTCGAGCGCCGCGTCGACGCCGGAATGAGTCGAGAGGTCGCAGCCGCTCAACAGCGCGAGGCCGCCCAGCGAAAGTGTCCGACGCAAAAAGCCTCGCCGGCTGGCACGGGCCAGCTCCGTTCTGATTTCGTCGGCATTCACCGCAACGTGATTGCGTTTGTCTGTCATCGCTGTTCCTCCGTTTCGCGAGGCTCGGCGACGATCATCGATTTCAACGTCCGCGGGTGGATCGCGACGAGTGTGACGTGAACGACCGCGAACGCGACAATCCCGAACATGATCGCGAGATGGATATGGCGCGCGAGCGGATAGCCGCCGAATGCATACGCAAGCCAGCCGAACTGCACCGGCTTCCAGATCGCGAGTCCGGTCGCTACCTGCAACACGACGGCGACGATCACGCCCACATAGAGGCCGCGTTGCACTGCGTTGTAATGCCCGAGCCGGTGCCCAAGCCGCAAACGCAGTGCCGCGACGAGATCGCGTGCGAACGCACCGATCGAAGGCGGCTGCAGATCGTCGCGGAAATGGCCGGATGCGAAGCCGTAAAGCAGATACGCGAGCCCATCGGCGCACAGCAGCCACATCGCGCTCAGATGCCATGCAAGGGCGCCGCCGAGCCAGCCGCCGAGACCCGTCCAGGCCGGAAAGACAAACGGCAGATCGGGCGATGCGTTGTAGATTTCCCAGCCGCTGAAAATCATGCATCCCATCGCGTAGACGCCGATCCAGTGCATCACGCGGATCGGAACCGGATGAGCGGGCCGCGACGACCCATGAGCATGGCGCATCGGCGTCTCCTCAAAATGAAGTTGGCATGACGAAAAACCCGGTGGGGCACCGGGTTGCGGTTTACATCGGGGGCTTCACGCCGCCGATGCCGACAGCGACGAGACCGGCCGTCGCCTGGCCGCCATTCGTCACCGCCTGCACGAAGACCGATGCGCCTTGCGTCAGGTCTGCCGTCGTGCCGGGACGAAACGTGACGACCGGCGCGGTCGGCGGCACGAGGATGCTTTGCTCGCCGCCCTTGTAGGAAACAGTCAGCTTCTTCACGCCGTTCTGCGCGGACGACGCGCTGACGTTGCCGTTCGTCATCGCGCTGTTTACCGTCGCGCCGGAAGGCGTGGAGACCGATGCGACATTGCCGTTCGTCATGGCGCTCGACGTGGTCGAATGACCGCCGGCGAGCGTCGTATCGGGCAGCTTGTCCCATGCATAGTGACCTTCGCCGACGCCCTTCATCGCGGCCGGAAAGACGACGACTTCGAGCGCGACCTGGGTCGGGCCGACGCTCTTGGTCGCCGTGCCGATGTAGCTGCCTTGCTCGATCTTGTCGAGACTCGAATTGACCACGCCGAGGTATTTCGTGTCGGCGGTGAGCGCGATCGGCAGATCGTCTCCTGCCGTGGTATGCACGACGATCTTGCCGGCCTCGACCGACGAAATGGTGCCGCGAATGCGCGAAGGGGCGGCAGGCGGGGCGGCGATGGCCGTTACGCTGGAGAACAGGAGGGCGGCAAGCGCGAGGCTCATTCGTTTCATCGTTGTTCCTTTTTCAGACGGGTAGAGAGTGGATCGGCAGGCATCGGGATGCGTATTCGCATCGAGCCCGTGGACCACAGCATGGCGCCGCGCGGGCTTTGCCGGTATCGGTCAAATGTCCGATGCAGGCGATTGCCTGACCAGAACGGCTGGCGCCGCTGAAAATTGCGCGGCCAAAAAAAAGACCGGGGTGTGTGCCCCGGTCTGTGTGCCGCGCCAAGCGCCGATATGGCGACGCGCATTGGCGCGCGCCGGCCATCCTGCCTTACGCTACGCCGACATCACGGTCACCGACTTCGTCACGAGGTACGGCTCGAGCGCTTCCGGGCCGCCTTCCGAACCGTAGCCCGAATCCTTGACGCCGCCAAACGGCATTTCCGGCCACGGCGTGGCGGGCTGATTGATCCACAGCATGCCGACTTCGACCGAATTCGACAGCAGATGCACATTGCGGAACGAACGCGTGAATGCGTAACCCGCCAGACCGTAAGGCAGGCGGTTGGCTTCCGCAATCGCGTCCTCGAGCGAATCGAAGCCGCGAATCGCCGCGATCGGACCGAACGGCTCTTCGTTGAACACGTCGGCGTCGAGCGGCACATCGGTCAGCACGGTCGGGCGGAAGAAGTTGCCCGCATCCGAAAAACGCTCGCCGCCCGTCGCCACGGTCGCGCCTTTCGCGCGCGCGTTGGCGACGATGTTTGTCATCGCGGTCAAACGGCGCGGATTCGCGAGCGGTCCGAGCGTCGTGCCTTCGGCGAGACCGTCGCCGAGCTTCAGCCCTTCCGCGTGCTTGACGAGTGCACGCGCAAACTCTTCGCGCACGCTGTTGTGCACGAGGAAGCGCGTCGGCGAGATGCACACCTGGCCCGCGTTACGGAATTTAGCGCCACCCGACGCGCGCACGGCGAGTTCGATATCGGCGTCTTCCGCGACGATCACCGGCGCATGGCCGCCGAGTTCCATCGTCGCGCGCTTCATGTGCTGGCCGGCGAGCGCCGCCAGTTGCTTGCCGACCGCCGTCGAACCCGTGAAGGTGACCTTACGGATGACCGGATGCGAGATCAGGAAGCGCGAGATCTCGGCCGGGTCGCCGTATACGAGGCCGACCACGCCGGCCGGCACGCCGGCATCGACGAACGCGCGCAGCAGCTGCGCAGGCGATGCAGGCGTTTCTTCCGGCGCTTTCACGATGAAAGAGCAACCGGTGGTGAGCGCCGCCGACAGTTTCCGCACGACCTGGTTGACCGGGAAGTTCCACGGCGTAAAGGCCGCGACCGGCCCGACCGGTTCCTTGATGACCGTTTGCTGGGCGGCGGGATTGCGCGGCGGCACGATGCGGCCATATACGCGCCGGCCTTCGTCGGCGAACCAGTCGATGATGTCGGCGCCCGACATGACTTCGATGCGCGCTTCGGCAAACGGCTTGCCCTGTTCCTGCGTCATCAGCCGGGCAATCGAATCGGCGCGCTCGCGCAGCAACGCGGCGGCCTTGCGCATCATCGCCGCGCGATCGAACGCCGGAATCTTGCGCCAGGTGTCGAAGCCGCGCCGCGCCGCTGCGACCGCACGCTCGAGGTCGGCGACGCCGGCGTGCGCGACCTTGCCGATCACATTACCGGTTGCGGGATTGACGACGTCGATGGTTTTGCCGCTTGCGCTGGCGCACCATTCGCCGTCGATAAGCAAAAGGGTATCGGTGTAAGTTGCGGTATCCATATTTCTCCGTTCTGGTGGGAGTAAAAGACGGCGCGGCCGCTGCATGGGCGGTCGGGCGGGCGTGGTGAGGGATGCTATGTGTGCAGGGGAACAGGAGTCTCCATCCCTTAATGGTACAGAGAGTTCGGGTGGCCTGCTGAAGGTGCGCTTGCCGGGCGGATTTTAACGCCGGTTTCGAGGCCGCTTTTCAAGCGGCGCAATCGGGCATTGCGACGTCGGCGTGATAAAAAGAAGGCTTGGTAAATATCACGAGGCAACCGCGAGATGACGATCGATACCCATCTGGCAAGAATCCGCGCGAAGACGGCCAACGGCGAGCGCTTGATCATCGGGCTGACCGGGGCGCCCGGCGCGGGCAAGTCGACGCTTGCGCAGACGCTTGTCCAACATCTGGGCAGCGATGCCGTCGTGGTGCCGATGGACGGCTATCACCTCGCGAATACCGTGCTCGCGCAACTGGGCCGCGCGGATCGCAAGGGCGCGGAAGATACCTTCGACAGCGCAGGCTATGTGGCGCTACTGCGTCGCTTGCGCGCGCAATCCAAAGATGAAATCGTCTACGCGCCGATGTTCCGGCGCGAGATCGAGGAGCCGATTGCCAACGCGATTCCGGTGTTGCCGGAAACGCCCGTCGTCGTTACCGAGGGCAACTATCTGCTGCTCGATCGCGGCCATTGGCGGCATGTGCGCGAACTGATCGACGAAATCTGGTTCGTCGACATCGACGGCGATCTGCGTCGCGAGCGGCTGATCGCGCGGCACATGCACTTCGGTCGATCCGCCGAGGCCGCAAAGGAATGGGTCGAGCGCAGCGACGAAGCCAATGCGCGCCTGATCGATGCCACGCGAGACCGGGCGGACTACGTGATCGATCTCGAGCCCGGCAGGCGATGAGCCGGCGCGCATACGCATCGATCAGTGCGGCATGCCGGCGAATTGCGGCAAGTCGGGATGCGTCATCCAGCCGAAGCGGCGCTTCGTGAACATCTCGACATTCGGTTGAACGCGTTCAGGCTCATCGAGGCTGCCGAGCGCCACGAACACCATGCCGGGAAACGTTTCCAGATTGCTGCTGAAGAGCCGCGCGCCGCAATCGGGACAGAAATTGCGGTCGAGTCCCTTTCCCGATTCGGCAACGTAATGGAAGGACTTCGGCGTGCCGCTGATCAACGTGAAGTCCTCTTGCGGAACGCCAAAGAATGTCGCCATCGCACCGCCGCCCGACTTCTGGCAGTCCTTGCAATAGCAGTCGGCGATAAATGTCGGATCGCTATCGAACTCGAACCTGATGGCGCCGCACGCGCAGCGCGCTGTGTATTTCTTCGCCATGACCTGTCTCCTCGTCGATCAAGGGGGAAAACAGTCTGTGCAAACTTCTGCCGATCGTCTTGCCTGCGCGGCCGAATATTTGAAGAACGAACGATTTGCCACGGACTGTCTTTAGCGGGGCTCGCGGCGGCCGGACAGGTCATTCGCGCGTACGATCGGCCCTTTGCCGGGCACATCGCCGCGACGCGCACGCCGCGCTCGCATGCTGCATCGCGTCATGAAAAACCCGATTTTCATGTTCGACTTTGGTTGATATAGTTTGTTTATGTTTGATATTGTTCGTTTTGTGCCTCGATTCGAACTCAAGCATCGCTTCAAACATCGTTTGGGCACACCAACTACACAATCAAAGGAGACGTCCGATGAAGAAGAGTCTTGCCTGTCTGCTCGCCACTTCCCTCTTTGCTTTTGCGGCAGGCGCGCATGCCGGCGACAAACCGCTGCGTTCGGTCGGCGTGACGGTCGGCGATCTGGCCAACCCGTACTTCGTCGCGGTCGGGCAAAGCGTGACGCGCGAAGCGCACAAGATCAACCCGAATGCACAGGTAACGGTCGTGTCGGCCAAATACGATCTGAATACGCAGGTCGGGCAGATCGACAATTTCATCGCGAACAAGGTGGACCTGATCATCCTCGGCGCGGCCGATTCGAAAGGCATCGGGCCCGAAGTGAAGAAGGCCGAGAAGGCCGGCATCGTGGTCGTCGCGGTGGACGTGAGCGCCGAAGGCGCCGATGCGACCGTCATGTCCGACAACACGATGGCCGGGCAGGAATCGTGCAAATACATCGCGCAGCAGATGAACGGCAAAGGCAATCTCGTGATCGTCAATGGGCCGCCGGTCTCGTCGATCATCGATCGCGTCACGGGCTGCAAGGCTGCGCTGGCCAAGTATCCGTCCATCAAGATCCTTTCCGATAACCAGGACGCGGGCGGCAGCCGCGACGGCGGTTTGACGTCGATGTCGAACCTGCTCGCCGCGTATCCGAAGATCGATGCGGTGTTCGGCGTCAATGATCCGACCGCGATCGGCGCCGAACTCGCCGTCAAGCAGGCCAGGCGTTCCGATATCAAGCTGATCGGCGGCGTCGACGGCGGTCCCGACGGCGTGCAGGCGCTCAAGACGCCGCAGTCGCTGTTCGTCGTATCGCCCGCGCAGGATCCGAACGGCATGGCCGCGCAAGCGGTCGACGTCGGCTATGCGCTGATGAACGGCAAGCCTCCGAAGGACAAGGTCAAGCTGCTGCCCACGCCGCCCATCACGCGCGCGAACGTCGCTACATATCAGGGCTGGATTCGCGACTAGGCGGCCGCAGCCGTAATCCGGCGACGGCGAGCGGCCCGTTTCGACACTGCGCTCGCCGTCCGCGTTTCGAGGATGACGATGACCAATCCAGTTTTGCAAATGACCGGCGTCGACAAGTCGTTCGGCGCGACGCGTGCATTGGCGGGCGTGAAGCTGACCGTCCATGCTGGCGAGATTCACGCGTTGATGGGCGAGAACGGCGCCGGCAAAAGCACGCTGATGAAGATTCTTTCCGGCGTCTACCAGCCCGATGCGGGCGAGATCCGCATCGACGGCAAGACCGTGCGCCTTGCGAACCCGGCCGCGAGCCGCGCGTTAGGCGTGAGCCTCATCTATCAGGAGCTCGCGGTCGCGCCGCATATGTCGGTGGCGGAAAACGTCTTTATGGGCAGCGAGCCGCGTTCGCGGCTTGGCTTCACCGACCGTGCATCGATGCTGCGCCGTACCGGCGAAGTGCTGCGGCAGCTCGGCGCGAAGTTTCGTGCATCGGATCGTGCGGGCGCGCTGTCGATCGCCGAACAGCAGCAGGTCGAAATCGCGCGCGCGCTGATTCATCACGGCCGCGTACTGATCATGGACGAGCCCACGGCCGCCTTGTCGGACCGCGAAGCCGAGCATCTGTTTTCCGTCGTGCGCCGGCTTCGCGACGAAGGCATGGCCGTTATCTACATCAGCCACCGCATGGCCGAGGTCTATGCGCTCGCGGACCGCGTCACGGTGCTGCGCGACGGCAAATACGTCGGCGAACTCGCGCGCGACGCGCTCGATTCGAGAAAGCTTGTGCAGATGATGGTGGGCCGGCCGCTCGACGACTTCTATCGGCACGAGCGGCATGCGAATACGGATCGCGACGCGGCGCCTGAACCGGTATTGCGAGTCGAAGAGGTCGGCGGCGACGGAATTCAGCCGGCCACGTTCACGGTCGACCGCGGCGAAGTGCTGGGTCTCGCGGGCCTCGTCGGCGCCGGCCGCACCGAACTCGCGCGTCTGATTTTCGGCGCGGACGCAAAGACGTCCGGCTCGATACGGCTGAACGGCAAACCGGTCGACATACGCGATCCGCGCGCCGCGATGAACGCCGGCATTGCCTATGTGCCGGAAGACCGCAAATCGCTGGGGCTGTTCCTGCAGCTCGGCGTGCGCGAGAACGCGATTCTCAATGTCGCGAGCCGCCACACGCGCTTCGGCCTTGTCGACCACAAAACCTTGCGCAAGCGCGCGAAAGGCGCAGTCGCGCGGCTCAACGTCAAGGCGTCGCATCTCGAACTGCCGGTCGGCCGTCTGTCGGGCGGCAATCAGCAGAAGGTGCTGCTCGCGCGCTGGCTCGAGATCGGCCCCAAGGTGCTGATTCTCGACGAACCGACACGCGGCGTCGACATCGGCGCAAAGAGCGAGATCTATCAGATCATTCATGCGCTCGCCGAATCGGGCGTCGGCGTGATCGTTATTTCGAGCGAGCTGCCTGAAGTGGTCGGCATCTGCGACCGCGTGCTCGTCATGCGCGAAGGGGCGATTACCGGCGAGCTCGCCGGCGAGGCGATCACGCAGGAAAACATCATGCGCCTCGCGACCGATACCGATGCTGTCGCGGCGTCACATCAAGCAACTGCGGGAGACGACATTCACCATGGCTGAGACAACTGAAACGCGGGCCGGCCCGCCAATGGGCGCCGACACGGACGGATCGGGCAAGCACGCGGCTTTCTCGGCGCGCGCGCTGCTGCATCGCATGGGCATGTTGCCGGTGCTGGTCGTGCTGTATGTCGTGTTCTATTTCCTCACGGTGCATTTCAGCGCCGACGGCACATCGAATTTCGCCACTGCCGCGAACACGATGAATGTGCTGCGGCAGGTCGCGATCAATCTCGTGCTGGCGGCCGGCATGACCTTCGTCGTGCTGACGGCGGGCATCGATCTGTCGGTGGGTTCGATTCTCGCGGTGTCGGCCGTGCTCGGCATGCAGCTGTCGCTGATGGGCGGCCTTGCCGCATGGTCGATTCCGGTGTTTATCGTGTCGGGGCTCGTGATGGGCGCGGTGAACGGCGCGATGGTCGCGTTCCTCGACATCAATCCGTTCGTCGTCACGCTCGGCACGATGACCGCGTTTCGCGGCGCCGCGTATCTGCTGTCGAACGGCACCACGGTGCTCAACAACTCGATTCCGGGCTTCGAATGGATCGGCAACGACGATTTTCTGCATGTGCCATGGCTGATCTGGATCGCCGTGGCAGTGGTGCTGGTTTCCTGGGTCATCCTCAGAAAGACCGTGCTCGGCATTCATATCTATTCGGTCGGCGGCAGTCCGCAAGCGGCGCGGCTCACCGGTATCCGCGTGCGCGGCGTGCTGCTGTTCGTCTATTCGATCAGCGGGCTCTTCTCGGGGCTGGCCGGGGCGATGTCGGCGAGCAAGCTCTATGCGGCGAGCGGCAACTGGGGCAGCGGCTACGAGCTCGATGCGATCGCTGCGGTCGTGCTTGGCGGCACGAGCCTGATGGGCGGCGTGGGCACGATCTGGGGAACGGTCGTCGGCGCGCTGATTATCGGCGTGATGAACAACGGGCTCACCATTCTCGGCTTGTCTTCTTTCTGGCAGTACGTCGCCAAGGGCGTCGTGATCGTGCTTGCCGTGATTCTCGATAAATGGCGGCAAAAGGGAGCGGCAAACTGACATGGCGAACCGGGACGAATCCACCTTTGTGATCGGCATCGACTTCGGAACCGATTCATGCCGGAGCGTCGTGGTCGACGCCGGCACCGGGCACGAGCAGGGCAGTGCCGTTGCGTTGTACCGTCGATGGAACGAGGGCCGTTACTGCGACCCCGATCGCGGCATTTACCGGCAGCATCCGCTCGACTATATCGAGGCGCTCACGCAAGCGGTTCGCGCGTCGCTCGACGCGGCCGGCGAGGCGGTGCGGCAGCGCGTGAAAGGGCTCTCGATCGCGACGACAGGCTCCACTTCGGTCGCGGTCGATCGCGACGGCACGCCGCTGTCGCTGACCGAGCGCTTTCGCGACAATCCGAACGCGATGTTCGTGCTGTGGAAGGACCATTCGGCCGTGCGCGAGGCCGACGAAATCAACGCGCTGGCGCACGGCTGGGGCGGCGAGGACTTCACGCGCTACGTGGGCGGCGTGTATTCGGCCGAATGGTTCTGGGCCAATATGCTGCACGTGTTTCGCGTCGACGCGGACGTGCATGCGCAGACGTACAGCTGGGTCGAGCATTGCGACTGGATGCCGGCGCTGCTCACCGGAACGACGGCGCCCGCCCGACTGCGGCGCAGCCGCTGCGCGGCAGGGCATAAAGCGATGTGGCACGAGGCCTTCGACGGTTTGCCGAGCGACGCATTCCTGTCGCGTCTCGATCCGCTGCTGTCGGGCATGCGCGAGCGTCTCTATCGCGACACGCACACAGCGGACGTGCCCGCCGGTCGTTTGACGGACGAATGGGCGCATACGCTTGGGCTTGCGACCGACGTGATCGTCGGAGTCGGCGCGTTCGATGCGCATATGGGCGCGGTTGGCGCCGGCGCGCAGTCGCATACGCTCGTCAAGGTGATGGGCACCTCGACGTGCGACGTCGTCGTCGTGCCGACCGAGGAGATCGGCGATCGCGTCGTGAGCGGCATTTGCGGACAGGTCGACGGTTCGGTGATTCGCGGCATGACCGGGCTCGAGGCGGGGCAATCGGCTTTCGGCGACGTCTATGCCTGGTTTCGCCGGCTGCTTTCATGGCCGCTCGGCCTGCTTGCCGAAGCCGATGTCACGCAGCAGCAGCGCGACGAACTCGCCTCGCGCATTCTGCCCGCGCTCGAACGCGCGGCCGCGAGTGAAGATCCGCTGCTCACGGGCATCGTCGCGGTCGATTGGCTCAACGGGCGGCGCACGCCCTATGCCGATCAGAGCTTGCGCGGCGCGCTGTTCGGTCTGTCGCTCGGCAGCGATGCGCCGAAGGTCTATCGCGCGCTGATCGAAGCCACGGCATTCGGCGCGCGCGCGATCATCGAGCGGTTTCAGGAGGAAGGCGTACGCATCGACGACGTGATCGCCGTGGGCGGCGTCGCCCGAAAATCGCCGCTCAATATGCAGATCGCCGCCGACGTGTTCGGCAAGGAAATTCGCGTGACCGCCGCCGACCAGGCCGTGGCGCTCGGCGCGGCGATGTTCGCGGCCGTGGCCGCCGGCATTCACGGCACCGCGCAACAGGCGCAACGCGCGATGGGTGCGGGCTTCGAGCACGTCTACCGGCCCGATGCGAAGGCGAGCGTCGTCTACGAGCAGCTGTATCGCAGGTACCGTTCGTACGGCGCGCTCGTCGAGCAGGCCGGACGCGAGACGCGGCATCACGTATCGGAAACAGAAGACACATCATGTTCACTGAACTGAAACGCGAGGCCTACGAGGCGAACCTCGAGATTCCGAAGCAGGGGCTCGCCATCTATACGTTCGGCAATGTGAGCGCGTTCGATGCCGCGCGCGGCGTGTTCGCGATCAAGCCGAGCGGCGTGCCTTATGAGGCGTTGACGGTCGACTCGATGGTGGTCGTCGATCTCGATGGGGAAATCGTGGAGGGGGGCGGTCGCCCGTCGTCGGATACGAAAACGCATGCGGTGCTGTATGGCGCGTTCGACGGCATCGGCGGCATCTGCCATTCGCATTCGATGTATGCGGTTGCCTGGGCGCAAGCGTGCCGCGAAATACCCGTGTTCGGCACGACGCACGCCGATCATCTGACCGAGCCGATTCCTGTGACGGAACCGATGGACGATGCCGCGATCGAGCGCGACTACGAGGTCGAAACCGGCCATCAGATCGTCGAGCGGCTGCGCGGGCTCGATCCGCATGAAGTCGAAATGATCATCGTGGCATGCCACGGACCGTTTACGTGGGGCAAGTCGGCGCAAAAGGCGGTATATAACAGCCGCGTGCTCGAAGAGATTGCACAGATGGCTTATCTGACCCGCACGATCAACCCGGTCGCGCCGCCGATCAAGCAGACGCTGATCCGCAAACACTATCTGCGCAAGCACGGCGCCGGCGCCTATTACGGGCAGGCGGGGCAGGCGGAAGCGCCCGACGTGGCCGACGGATTAAAATAGCCCGTAGATAACCCGCGCGGCATGCAATTTCGTGGCCGCATTTCGGACCCGGATTCGATGCCCACGCCTGAGAAAACCACAACGGATAGCGTACTGGCCGATCACCGTCGCGAGCTGATTCTCGACGCGCTGGCCAAAGGCGGTCAGTGCCGGGTGACCGACCTCGCACAGCAGTTCTCGTTGTCGCCGATGACCGTGCGGCGCGATCTGCAGGTCCTCGAAGAGCAAGGCCGGCTGCGGCGCGTGCACGGCGGCGCGGTGCTCGTCGATTCCGAAATCGACTACCCGCTGCGCGCGCGCGAAGGGCAAACGCAGAAGCAGCGCATCGGCCAGCAGGCCGCGGCGCTGATCCGCAACGGCATGGTGGTCTACCTCGACTCCGGCACGACCGCCATGGAACTTGCGCGCCGCATTCGCGAAGGGCTGCCCGATGTGAACCAGCTGTCGATCGTCACGCATGGCATCAATCTGGCGATGGAACTGGCCGGCCATCCCGCGTACGATGTGCATCTGATCGGCGGCGAGCTGTACCGCAACGGGCTCGCTACTGTCGGGCCGGTGGCGCTGGCGCAGGTCGGGCAACTGCATTTCGACCTGTTTTTCATGGGCGCGCGCGGCATCGACCTCGAAGCCGGGTGGACCAATGCCAACCAGCTCGAAACGCAGCTCAAGCACGCGGCGATCGAACGCAGCCGCGACGTATGCGCGATCGCGGACAGCACGAAGTGGGGGCAACGCGGGTTCGTTTCGATCGTGCCGTTCGAGCGCGTATCGGCCTGGGTGTGCGATAACGAGTTGCCGCAGGCCGCACGACTTGCCGCCGACAACGCCGGCATCGAATTGCTGATCGCGAGCTGATGTGCTGATGTCGCCCACCCTGCAGGGCCGGGCGAAGGCTCGCGAATATTGACGAAGACACGACTCAATGCATCGACAACTGGACTTTCTGCGCTGTAAATGTGTGCTGTTCGATATGGACGGCACGCTGCTCGATTCGCGTGCACCGATGCATCGCGCGTACACGGAGTGGGCCAACCGCTACGGGCTCGATCCTTCGCTCGTGATCCGCGAAGCGCAAGGGCGGCGCACGATCGACACGCTGTGGGCGCTCGCGCCCGCCGGTACCGATGTCGAGGCGGACACGGTCGCGCTGATGCAGCGCGAGTACGAAGACACCGAGGGCATCGTCGAGATTCCGGGCGCGGGCGACCTGCTGCGCGCGTTGCTGCCGCATCGCTGGGCCGTCGTGACGTCGGCGGACCGTGCGCTTGCGCAACGACGTCTCGCGGCGGCCGGCTTGCCGCCGCCGCAACTGCTGATCAGCGCCGAAGACGTGGTGCGCGGCAAGCCTGCGCCGGACGGGTTCGAACTCGCGGCGCGGCGCATGGAATTCGACGCGCGCCATGGCGTGGTGTTCGAAGATGCGCCGGCCGGTATCGAGGCCGGCGTCGCGGCGGGCGCGAAAGTGGTGGCCGTCGGCTTTGCCTCGGCGGCGGCGGGGCTTGGCGAGACCGTTCGCGTGCACGACCTGCGCGGCATTCGCGCGTCGATGGACGGCGACGACATCCTGCTGCAACTCACCGCGTGAGTGCCGGATAAATATCGCGCCCATGCCGCGGACGTTGCGGCGGGTAAGCCCTGGCTGCCAGCCGGCCTTGCGGCACGATCATTCCGATTCAGAAAGCGTTATCCTTCGCATCAGTGCGTGGGGGCCTGCGGCGGCGAACCGGCCGCGGGCATGCCGGCTTTGCCGCGAAGCCGATCAGCGATCTTTTGAACGAACGAGATGAGAGACGATCCGTTGCCGCGCATTGTTGTCGTCGGGAGCGTGAATATGGATCTCGCGACTTATGTGCCGCGCTTCCCGCGACCGGGCGAAACGCTGAAGGGGAGCCGGTTTCTCGTCGCGCCCGGCGGCAAGGGCGGCAACCAGGCGATTGCCGCGGCGCGGCTCGGCGCGCACGTCGCGTTGATCGCCTGTGTCGGCAACGACGAATTCGGCGCGCGGCTCATGGCGAGCCTCGAAGCGGAGGGAATCGACTGTTCGGGCGTCGCCGTCAGCGAGCACGCCGCGAGCGGCATCGCGATGGTCGTGGTCGACGAGGCCGGCAACAATTCGATCGTCACGGTGCAGGGCAGCAACGGCGATCTGACGCCGGAACTGGTTGCCCGGAATCTTCAGATGCTTACCGTCGCACGGATGATCGTGTGCGACCTGACCGTGCCGCTCGCGACGGTCGAAAGCGTGCTTTCCATCGCGGAGCGCTTCGATATTCCCGTTCTGTTCAATGCTTCGCCTGTGCAAAGCCCGCTGCCTGCGCGGCTGCTTCGACAGGTCGATTACCTCGTCGTGAACGAAGTGGAAGCCGCGACGCTCGCCGGTTGCCCGCTCGATTCGATCGACGACGCAATGAGGATCGCACGCGCGCTGCACGACGCCGGCGCGCCGCATGTCCTCGTCACGCTCGGCGCGCGCGGCGTGGTCGCGTATTTCGCCGACGAAGGCGGTACGCAGGTCGAATTCTTCCCGGCTGCCGCCGTGACCGCGCTCGATACGACCGGCGCCGGCGATACGTTCGCCGGCGCGTTTGCGACGGCCATCGTCGCGGGTGCGTCGGGATCGCGCGCCGTCGCGTTCGCGCAGGCGGCCGCGGCCACGTGCGTAACGCGTGCCGGCGCGGCGCCGTCGATTCCCTATCTGCACGAGATCGGCATCGACATCTGATGCGGGCGGTGGAGGGCGCTCATTGGCGCTCATTGGCGCTTAGTGGCACGTAGCGGCACTTAGTGACGCTCAGCGGCGCCGTCGCGACCGCGCATCGACGCGTCCTGCACGCAGCGCGCCGATCTCGCGCTCCATCGTTTCACGGACCAGCTTCAGAAATGTCTCCACCACGGGGTTCGCCTGCTGTAGTTGCGGACACAACGTAAACCCGCGAAACAGGATAGCCGGCGTAAACGGCCTGAATGCAATCCGGCGCGGATTCGCATCGAGTGCTGCGAGCGGGTTCACGATACCGATGCCGAGCCCGCGCGACACCAAGGCGCAGATCGTCGCGCCATAAGGCGTTTCCACGGCAGGCACCTGGTCCGCGCCGGCGGGCCGCAACACGCGATCGAGCGGCGCCCGCGTGTCGTCCGCGTACGAAGGCAGGATCAGGCGTTCGCCGCGCAGATCGCTGGCATCGATGCTTGTGCGCGCCACAAGCGGATGCCGGACCGGCAGCGCACAGAGTCCCGGCAGCCGGTAGAGATCGGCGCTCGTCACGCCGAACGCATCGGGCGTCACGGTCGCAAACCCGACGTCGCAGTAGGCGGACGACACCCACCGTTGAATGGTCCCTTCGCTGCGCATTTCGAGCGACACGATCACGCGCGGATAGGCGGCGAGAAATCGCTCGATCACCATCGGCAGCAACGAAAGGGCGAGCACCGGTGCCGCGACGATGCGCAGACGCCCGGTGCCGAGCTGGCGAATCTCGCGCGCCGAATGCTCGAGCTTCTCGAGCCCGACGAAGCTGCGGTCGACTTCACGATAGAACGCGCTGCCCGCATCGGTCGCGCGAATGCGGCCGCCGATGCGCGTGAAAAGCGCGAGGCCGGTGGCCGCTTCGAGCTCCGCGATCAGGCGGCTGATGCTCGGCTGCGAGGTGCCCAGTTCCTGAGCCGCGGCTGTCATCGAGCCTCGCAGCATGACGAGGCGAAACGCTTCGACCTGCCTGAGATTCATCCATCCTCCGCTAGTGAAGGCGCATTGAATCGTTAGCTTGCCATATCAGAAATGAATAGAAGCCCTTTTTGGCGCTATTTGACCGGATGATGCGCGCAAATCTAGACTGGCCTCAATCCTGATTCTCTCGCCCCGCACACTGCCCGAAGCAAACCCATGCGCCCTGACGCGTTGCTGTTCCACGAAGCTTTTCGCTGCGCTCCTTACTGGTGGGACGCGGCGCCCCCTGAAAGCGCTCCGCTGCCGCTGCCGTCCAGCGTGGACGTCGCGATCATCGGCAGCGGCTACTGCGGGCTCTCCGCTGCCGCGCAGGCCGCACTGCACGGCGCGCGCGTGGCCGTGCTCGATGCGGCCGAAATCGGCGCGGGCGGCAGCACGCGCAGCGGCGGGATGGTCTCGAGCGGACAGAAGCTCGCGCTGACGAACGCGATTCGCGGCGTATCCCCCGAGCGGCTCGCGCGCCTCATGCATGAATCGATGGCGAGCTTCGACTACCTGCAGCAGCTCGTGATTGGCGAAAGGCTCGACGCCGATCTGCGCATCACCGGTCGCTTTTTCGGTGCTTTCACGCCGGGACATTTCAACGAGTTGCGACGCCAGGGCCAGTTGCTAGGCGAGAAGACCGGTGTGACCGTTCATGTGATCGAACGCGACGCGCAGCGCGCGATCGTCGGTTCCGACTATTACTACGGCGGCATTCTCGTCGACGAATACGGCGGATTGCATACGGCGAAATATCATCGCGCGTTGCGCGAACTCGCACGGCGCCGCGGTGCAACATTGCATTCGCATGCCGAAGTGGAGCGTATCGAAAGGACCTCGCCGTTCCCTTCCGGTGGCGCACGATTTCGTCTGCATACGCGGCGCGGCACGCTCGATGCGAGGCATGTGCTGGTGGCGACTAACGGTTATACGGGGCGGCTGCTGCCGTTCTTCGCACGCCGCGTACTGCCGGTGGCGAGCTATCAGATCGCGACCGAGCCGCTGCCCGCCGGTCTCATGGATGTGCTCAATCCAGGGCGGCGGATGATCAGCGATTCGAAGCGCAATCTTTTCTATACGCGTCCGTCGCCGGACGGCACGCGCATGATTTTCGGCTCGCGGCCTGCGATACGCGAACTCGACGAACGCGGCGCGGCGCGCCATCTGTATGCGAAGCTCGTGCAATTGTGGCCGGCCCTGCGCGATGTGCGCATCACGCATGCGTGGAAGGGCTATGTGGCGATGACGAGCGACAAGCTCGCGCATACGGGCTCGCACGACGGCATTCACTATGCGCTTGGCTGCAATGGCAATGGCGTCGCGCTGATGAGCTATCTCGGCCATCGCATCGCGAAACACATGCTCGGCGTCGAGCGCGATGCCGGTGCGTTTGGCGAAGGCGCGTTTCCGTGGAGCGGCGCGGGTATGGCAAGGCAGCTCGCCGTGCCGCTCGGCACCGCGCTTTACCAGCTCGACGACATGTGGCGCGGCCGCGTGCGCGCCGCGTTGTCCTGAGCATCAACCGAACAATAAGGGTTATGGCTCGCAGCCTCGAGCCGGTTCTGGTTTCGTTCACCACCGTTTCTTTCGGGAGGAGCCTCATCATGCGTTTCAGTCACTTTGCACGCCGTCTTGCGATGGCGATGTCGTTGTGCGTCGCCGCGGTATCGGCCGCTCATGCCGAGGACGTGGGTACGCTGACGCCGGGCAAGATCGTGGCCGGCGTGGATGCGAACAACAAGCCTTATTCGTATATCGACAATGGCAAGATGACCGGCTTCGACGTCGAGCTGATACGCGCGATCGCCGCGAAGCTCGGCCTGACGGCCGACTTTCGTGCACAGGACTTCTCGGGACTGCTGCCGAGCGTCGCGAACCAGCAGATCGACCTTGCCGCGGGCTCGATTTCGATCACGAAAGACCGGCTCAAGATGGTCGATTTTTCCGAAGGGTATCTGACAGGATTGCTCAGCGTCGCGACCTTGCCGGGCGGCACGATCTCGAGCGACGTCGGGTCCGTCAAGGGAAAACGCATCGGTGTGATTCAAGGCACGATCGAAGACACCTATTCGTCGAGCTACCTGCCGGATGCGCAGATCGTGCGCTTTCCGAACCTCAATGCGGGCTTCCTCGCGCTGCGCAATAAATACATCGACGGCTACTTTGTCGACAAGACGCTCGTCGAGGGCTTGCAAAGCAAATACCCGCAGATGAACATCGCGGACAAGCTCGACATCTCCGCGGTGAACTTGCCGGCCGGCTTTCCGGTCCATAAAGGCAATACGAAACTCGAAGCCGCCCTCAACAAGACGCTGGGCGAACTCGTCGCCGACGGCACATGGATGAAGCTCTATCTGCAATTCCATCCTGGCTATCCGAAGCCCACGAGCCTGCCGCCGTACGAGATGAAAGCGGGCACCTGATCGGGCAAACGCGCGGGTGCACGCGCCGGCGCACGAGAGGCCACGAGACGGCACGGACTTGAGTCGACCACGCTTTTCCGGAGAGCGCGCATATGGACGCCTTTTTGCAGAACTTCTTCGACTGGCCGCTTCTGATCGATTCGCTGCCGAGCCTGCTCGGCACGGGTCTCGTGAACACGCTGATTCTCTCGGTGTTTTCCACCGTGCTCGGCATCGTTGCGGGCCTCGTGCTTGCGTTGATGGTGGTGTCGAATATACGGTGGCTCATGCTGCCCGCGCGAATTTATATCGACGTGTTTCGCGGCCTGCCGGCGGCGCTCGTGATTCTCGTGGTCGGACAGGGGCTTGCGCCGGTCGGACTCGCGTTGTTCGGACCCAATCCGTACCCGCTCGCGATCGTTGCGCTCGCACTGATTTCGTCGGCCTATATCGCCGAGATTTTCCGCTCCGGCATTCAGAGCGTCGGCCATGGCCAGTTGTATGCGAGTCTCGCGCTCGGCATGACGTACTGGAGCAGCATGCGCTACGTGATCGTGCCGCAAGGCATCCGGCGCATTCTGCCGGCGCTCGCGAATCAGTTCATCGCGATTGTCAAAGATTCGAGCCTCGTTTATTTTCTCGGGCTTCTGACGTCGCAACGCGATCTGTTTACGATCGGCCAGAACACCGCCGTGAACACCGCGAATCTGTCGCCGCTCGTGGCCGCGGGCGTCGTTTATCTGCTGATCACGGTGCCGCTCACGCACGCGATCAATCATATCGACCGCTGGACCAACCGCTTCGCGAACCCGAACATGCGCACCAATAGCCGTGCGGCGCGCCCGTCGCGGCGCGCGCAGGCGCTGCAATCGCAGGCCGCCGCGGCCGCCGTCGCCGAGCGGCACCACTGACACCCACATCGACATCACGCACAACGACAACATCATCATGGGACCACCAGTCGACATCGTCGCCGACGATATCCAGATACCTGAAGAAACCGATGTCGTCGTGATAGGCGGCGGCATCATCGGCGTATCGACCGCGCTTCATCTGAGCGACAAGGGCCTGCGCGTCGCGCTCTGCGAGAAGGGACACATAGCGGGCGAACAGTCGAGCCGCAACTGGGGCTGGGTGCGCGTCACGCGGCGCGATCCGCGCGAGCTGCTGCTTAGCATCGAGAGCCTGAAAATCTGGCGTACGCTCGATCGCACGCTTGGCATCGATACCGGCTTCAACGAGTGCGGCATTCTCTATGTGTCCGACGATGACGAAACGCTGCAACGGCATCGCGACTGGCTATCGCGTGCGCGCGAGATAGCGGGCGACAGGCTCGATACGCGCGAAGTCGACACGCTTTCGATTGCGCAACTGCTGCCGGGCGCGTCGCGCAGTTTTCGCGGCGGCATCTTTACGCCGAGCGACGCGCGCGCCGAGCCGCAAAAGGCCGCGCCGGCGATCGCGAATGCGCTGCGCCGGCGCGGCGTGAAGATTCTGACGCCCTGTGCGGTGCGCGGCGTCGAGACGAGCGGCGCTCGCGTGAGTGCGGTGGTGACCGAGCACGGGTCGATACGCTGCCAGGCCGTCGTCGTTGCGGGCGGCGCGTGGACGCGATATTTCTGCGGCAATCTCGGCGTCGACTTGCCGCAATTGCTGACGCGCGCGTCGGTGCTGCGTACCGAGCCGCTCGAAGGCGGCCCGACATGCAGTGCGAACAACGAGGAATTTGCGTTCAGAAAGCGCGCGGACGGCGGCTATACGGTCGCGTACGGCATGCGCACGCATACGGACCTGACGCCCGATTCGTTTCGCCTGTTCTTCAAATACATCGAGGCGCTGAAAAGCCAGATGGGCGCGCTGCAGATTCACTTCGGCAAACGCTTCTTCGACGAAATGAAGCGGCCGCGCCGCTGGTCGCTCGACCGCCCGACCGTATTCGAAGCGGTGCGCACGCTTGACCCCGATCCCGTCGTTCCTTATGTCGATAACGGCTTGCGCGAGTTCGTCAGTGTCTTTCCGAAGCTGGCCGATGCGCGTATCGCGCAACGCTGGGCCGGCTATATCGACGTGACGCCGGACGCGATCCCGATCATTTCGCCGGTCGAGCGCGTGCCCGGTCTCTTTATCGGCACGGGTTTCTCGGGCCACGGCTTCGGCATCGGACCGGGCGCGGGCCGGCTGATGGCGGACCTGGTCAACGGCGATGCGCCGCTGGTCGATCCGCATGCGTTTCGCCTGAGCCGCTTCAGCGACGGCACGAAGATCACGATCGACGCTGGCTTCTGATGCCCGGCGCGGAAAGCACTTCACGAAAGGAAGCAACCGATGACGAAAGTGGCGATGATTTCCGGTGCGAATCGCGGCATTGGCCGCGAGATCGCACTCGAGTTGCACCGGCGCGGATATCGGCTTTCGCTGGGCGTGCGCGAGCCGGCTTTATTCGATAACGACCTGGACGCATTCGTCTGTGCCTACGAGGCACGGCATACGGATGCGGGGCGGCAGTGGGTGAACGCCACGATCGAGCAGTTCGGCCGTCTTGACGTATTGATCAGCAACGCGGGCATCTGCAAGATGATCTCGTTCGACAATGGCACTGAGGATTTGCTTGAAGAAACGCTGGATATCAACGTCAAGGCGCCGTTCAGACTCGTGCAGGCCGCGCTTGCGCATCTGAAACGTGCGAGTGCCGGGCGTTTTGTCCAGATTGCGTCGTTGTCCGGGAAACGCGTGAAAAACCTCAATGTCGGTTACCAGATGTCGAAGCACGCTGTGATCGCTTTGACGCACGCGGTGAGACGTGCGGGCTGGGACGACGGCGTGCGCGCGACGGCCGTGTGCCCCGGCTTCGTCAATACCGATATGGCGGCAAGTCTTGCGGACCTCGAACCGTCCGCGATGACGCAGCCGCGCGATATCGCGACGCTCATTGCCAATACGATCGAACTGCCGAACTCGGCGAGCATGGCGGAGTTGCTCGTCAACTGCCGGTTCGAGGACACGCTTTAAGCGGCAAGCCTGGCCGCCGCCTACGCGGGTGCGATGTTCGCTGCGGGCGACATGCGGCTGCTCTTCAGGGCTTTGCGACGATCGCCTGGATCAACCCCGCTCGTCCTTCGCGCAGATTGCGGGCGAGATTTTTCGTCATCTCGCCGAACCCCGGCCCCATCACGACTTGCAGGCCAAGCGCGAGCGCGGGCGTGCCGGACCTCGCTGCGCGCGCTTTCTGCACTTCGGCAAACCAGTTGATGGCGGCTTCGGTGCAGTCCGTCCATGAAACGATCTCGAAGTTCTGCCCGAGCAGCAGGCTTTGCATGCGGTCCGCCGTGACGAGGAAGCTTGTTTCCGGCGTGGCTGCCCACGGAACCGGATAGTGCAAAGGCTCGCCCGACGCGGCGACCACGTCGTATATCGCGAAGCGGCCGCCTGGACGCAATACGCGATGGGCTTCGCGATACAGCGTCGCGCGGTCCGCGATGTTCATTGCGACATGCTGGGTCCAGGCAATGTCGAACGATGCGGATTCGAAGGGAAGCGATAGTGCATTGGCGCGCGTGTAATTGACGCGATCCGCCAGGCCGGTGCGCTCGGCGAGAAATCTTGCTGCGTCGACATAGGCCTCGCTGAGGTCGATTCCGCGGACGTTGCAGCGGTACGTTGCGGCCAGGTATCGGGACGGTCCGCCGAGACCCGAACCGATATCGATCACGTGTGTTGCCTCGCCGATGTTCAGTGCTTGCGCGAGTTCTACAGTGGCTTGCAGGCCTCGCGAGTGAAACTGGTCTAGCGGCGCAAGGTCTTCCGCGTGCAGCGTTCTGTCGTCGAACCCGTCTGCCTTGAGCGCATCGCGCAGGCGTTCGATCAGGCTTGCCTGCCCGTAGTGCTGTTCAACCTTTGCTGCGTCGATCATGCTGTTCTCCTGGCTGACGCTCGCTGTCGCCATCGAGGCTGCATTATAGGATTGGGAAGGCCGCTTTATCAGTTCGAGGGTAACCACGGCACGCGACACTAGTCGCGATATTAGGGCACGGGCACTTGCTGGCAGTAGACCAACTTAGCCAAGTTGGCTAGAATGGTGTCGTTCCATGGAGCGATGTCATGCAAAACGCCAACATTCACGAAGCCAAGACGACTCTGTCGCGGCTTGTCGATGCAGCGATGGCTGGAGAAGAGGTCGTTATCTCCAAGCGGGGTAAGCCGGCGGTCCGGCTCGTACCCGTCGAATCTGAAAAACCTCTCCGGCGCTTCGGCGTGATGCGCGATAGCATCCGCATTGCCGACGACTTTGATTCGCCGCTGCCCGACGACATTCTCGCCGCTTTTGAGGGACGGTGATGCGCCTGCTGCTCGACACGCATATTTTCCTGTGGGTGGTCGCCGACGACGCAAAATTGAGCGCCGCGGCCCGCGCGAAAATATCAGAGGCGGCGGAAGTGTTCGTCAGCAGCGTGAGCATCTGGGAGGCTTCCATCAAGGCAGGGCTGGGGAAGCTGGACGTCGATATCGACGAACTGGTGAGCGCCATCGAGACGAGCGGATTCAACGAATTGCCCGTCATCGCGGCGCACGGTGCGGCGGTACGCCATCTTCCCGACTACCACCGTGATCCATTCGATCGGCTGCTCATCGCCCAGGCGAAACACGAGCCGATGCATTTCATGACGGTTGACGGCCATCTTGAACAGTACGCGCCTGATCTGGTCATGAAGGTTTGACGCGCGTAAGCCACATCGTTTGCACAAGCGGCACGGAAGAGATGCGTATCCTGGCTTAGGTAGCCACTTCCCGCTTTTTCTTATTCCGTTTGGCCTCATACATCGCGACGTCCGCCGATTCGAGCACCGTATCGATCGCGCTATCGTCGCCGGTCACCGACGCGATACCAATGCTGGCGCCGATGCTGACCGTGACGTCTTCGCTCAGGTGAAATGGCTTTTCGATCTCCGCAATCACGCTATTCGCAAACGCATGCGGCTCAGCCGCATACGGCGGTTGATCGACGATGACGAACTCGTCGCCGCCCATGCGGGCCACGAGAGCATTGGGCCCCGCGAGCCGGCGAAGTCTTGCCGCGACCTCGATGAGCAGCCTGTCGCCGCACTCGTGACCATAAGCGTCGTTAACCGCTTTGAATCCATCGAGGTCGATATAGAAAACCGGTGCGCCGGCTCCTTGTCGAGCCGCGTCGGAGAGCTCATAGGTGACGGCGTGAAAAAACCCCGCACGGTTAAGCAATCCAGTCAGGCCATCGTGACGTGCGCGGCGGTCGTTCTCGCGCTCGGCCTCCATCGTGGATATCAGCATCACGTTCAGTTTTTTCGCGGCGACGCTCATGGCGAACAGATAGAACGGGATCTGAACCAGCGTCAACAGAAGCACGGGTTCGCCCGACAGCACGGCGCCGATACAGCATGGACCGAGCGACAGAAAAATCATGATGGCCACGAGGCGCGGCGCAGCGAAGTTTCTGAAACAGATTCCGCCCACCATCGCGGCAGCGGAAAGGAAGGATAGCGTAGCGGCTACCCAGTCTCCACTGGTTGCACTGATCAGCGCGCCATAGCCGACGGTCGCGCCCCATAGCGGCGCCAGAAGAATGTAAAGGTCGGTCGGCGTGGGCTTGCCCTGTCGCGCGCGCCGATGAGAGAGCATCAGCAGCACGAGGCGCGTCAGGCAAACCGCGATTTCCGAGAATAGCCAGAACAGGAAGGGCGGGCTCGGATGACGATACGCGAGCGCTGCGGCAACGGCGATGGTATTGAATACGCCACCGAGGAAAATCGGCAAGGTGCCGAATAGCGTCGAAACGAGCGCGGCACGAATAGCGAGCGGCGTGTCTCTGCCGGGGTAGACGAGCCAACTGGCCAGTTTTCCCTGTGGCATGCTGAACGATTCAAAAGACCTCCTCACCTGAACACCTGCGAATTGTCGTGCGACAATTAATGGTCTCCTCTGTCATGCTATGACCCTAAGGGCCGCGACAAAAACGCGTCCTTGGTTAACGGCGCCCTTCGGGAAAAATTAAATCCCTTCAGCATTGCGCCAGGCGTTAAGCACGTCGCATACGTTTGCGCGCGTTTTGAACGAATACGTTTCATTGCGCTGTTATTATGCGCCGCACGCGGTGACGAGCGATTCAGCGGTGCGGTTCAGGGATCAGGCGACACCAGCTCGGAATATACCGCGCCGTCCTCGTGGTAACGAGCGGACTTTTATAGTTTGCGTAGGTGCCCGGTAAGCGCGTGGTGACGATCAGGCGCTTCATGCATCCGCATGACGACTCCGACACGCCGTGTATCGCGTGACCGGATTCACGCCTGTGGATCTCACGCCCGATTCGCAGCCTTCACCGCCAGCGCGGCCGCAGCCGAACGCGTCTCCACATGCAGCTTGTGGAACAGATGCTCGAGATGCTTGTTCACGGTACGCGGCGCCATGCTCAGAATCTCGCCGATGTCGCGATTCGTCTTGCCACGCGATAGCCACAGCAGCACTTCCGCTTCGCGCGTGGTGAGCCCGAATTGCGTGCCGAGCGTCGTGGCGTGCGCGGCGTCGTCGAATTCCTCGAGGATCAGCATCCATTCGCCGCGCGCCGGGTTGCCGGACACGCGGGCGGTGCAGCGCACGCCGTGCGTCGTGCATTCGAACATTGCCTGTGCGTCGCAGCCACGCGCAATCCAGCCGGTGAACCACTGCAGCAAGGGCGGCGGCAGGCTTGCCGGCGCTGGCGATATATCGTCTTGCGCCGTCGCTTCATAGCGGCGCAAGCGCAGTGACGCTTGCGGATTCAGCCAGCGGATCGTACCGTCCGCAGCCGCGATCAACGCGGCGCGCGCATCGAGACCGAGCACGGCATCGGCGTAGCGCTGCGCCTTCGAGCGCTGCACGTGTGCGGCAATGCGCGCACAGACTTCGTTTGGCTTGACAGGCTTCGTCACATAATCAATTCCGCCGACGCGGAATCCTTGCACGACATGTTCGGTCTGCGTCAGCGCAGTCATGAAAATAACGGGCAAATGTGCGTGACGCCTGTCGAGCTTCAGGCGGCGGCAGGTTTCGAAGCCGTCCATGTCGGGCATCATCGCATCCATCAACACGACATCTGGCGTGACGCGCCCGAGGCACTTCAGCGCCGCTTCGCCGTTCAGCGCGACGAGCACCGTATAGTCGGCCGATTCGAGCGTGGTGGACAGCAGCGCGAGATTGTCGGGTGTGTCGTCGACGATCAGCACGACGCTGCGGTTGCTGGCGAAGTCGAGCGTGGCGGCTTCGGCGAGGTCAACGTAGTCTTCAGCCATCGGAGTCGTCGGAGAGTAGGGCGAGTCGGCGGCCGAATGCCGCCAGCTCGAAACGCTGCGCGAGAGCGCGCAGCGACGCGAATTCGTCGGTCAACTGCGGCCATTGCAGCGTGGCCTTGTCGAGCTGTTCGACGATGCCTTGCACGTAGCCCATTTCGAGTAGCGCCTTGAGTGCATCGCGCAAGGCACGCGGCAACGCGGGCCGCGCCTCGATCGCCGCCGGCGGCGTTGGCGCACCGGTCGGGGCCGCGCTTTCGGGCGCGACGATCCATTCGATGTGCAGCAGCCGGGCGAGCTTTTCGAGCAGCAGCGTTACCTGCAGCGGTTTCACGAGATAGTCGTCGCAGCCGATCGCCGTTGCACGCTCGCGATCGTCGGCGAAGGCGTTGGCCGACAGCAGCATGATCGGCGCGTGGCTCAGCTGGCTGTCGCGAATCAATCGGCTCGTTTCGTAGCCGTCCATGTCGGGCATCGAGATATCCATGATGATCGCGTCCGCGCCATGAATGCCGAGCCAGCGCAACGCATCGGGGCCGCTGCCGGCTTCCGCGACCGTAAAGCCGAGCGGCGCCAGCACCTGAACGACGATGGCGCGCTGATCGGGCAGATCGTCGACAACGAGCACCGTGCGTCGCGCGCCGTGGTAGCCGCCGATGCCGCCGGTGGCAGCGGGCATATCTTCCACCGCATGCACTTCCGGCGCGAACAGCTTGACGACGAAGCGCGTGCCGCGGCCAGGCGCGCTGTCCACTTCGAGGCTGCCGCCGAGCGCCTGCGTCAGCAACTGGCAGATCGTGAGCCCGAGGCCCGCGCCATGGTCGTGGTCGCGCGCCGCATGGCCGCGTTCGAAGGGCATGAAAAGCCGCTCGATATCGGCAGGCGCGATGCCGGGCCCCGTGTCGCTCACTTCGAACGTGACGGTGTCCCACGCGTGGCTCACGCGCAGTGTCACCGAACCGGCCGACGTGAAACGTATTGCGTTGCCGATCAGGTTGATCAGGATCTGCCGCATGCATTTCTCGTCGGAGCGGACGATGCGCGGCAGGCGGCCGACGGTCTGCACGTCGAAGTCGAGCGCCTTCTCGGCGGCCTGCGGGCGCAGCATCGCGGCAAGATGTTCGATGAAATCGGGCAGCGGCACCCTGGTCACGTTCAACTGCAGTTTGCCGGCTTCGATGCGCGCGACGTCCAGTAGCCCGTCCACCAGCGCGAGCAGATGTTCGCCGCTGCGCTGGATGGTCTGGATCGCGTGATGGCGCGCGGCCGGTATCTCGTCGCGTGCCTGCAGCAGCAGATGTGCGTAGCCGAGGATGCTGTTGAGCGGCGTGCGCAGTTCGTGGCTCAAGCCTGTCACATAGCGGCTTTTCGCCTGGTTGGCCGACTTGGCTGCCTCGGTCGCGCGTTTGAGTGCCGCATCGGTTTTCTGGTGCGCGTCGATTTCGACCATCAGCAATTCGGTCTGGCGCTGCGATTCCTCCTGCGTGACACGCCGGTTTTCGCGTTCGAGCACGAGCCACCAGGCGCCGATGCAGCCGATCAGCGACAGCGCGAAAAAGATCGTCACGTAGCTGTGCGCGAGTTCCTTCCACGCGAGCGTGTCGAGCGGCGCGAGAGAGCGCGTGCTTTGCGACCACACGAGATAGAGCACGAGGCCGAGCAGCGCGAGCATGGCCGCGACGAGGCTCAGGTAGCGCGCAAGGCGCAAGGTGGTCGGCCCGAGCGCCGCATCCGGAAACAGCCGGTGCACCGCGTCGTTCAACTGCGTGCCGAAGCGCGCGTGCGGCTTGCAGCGGTCGTTGCAGCGCGAGTCGAGCGAGCAGCACAGCGAGCAGATCGTGCCTCCGTACGCGGGGCAATGCGCGGTGTCGTCCGGTTCGAAGTCGTTCTCGCAAATCACGCAGCGCCGCGTCTCATGACCGTCGGGCGCTTGCGCTTCGCGTGCGAGGTAAAAGCGGCCGCGCGTGGCGATTGCGATCGCCGGTGCGCAGACGAACGCCACGCCGAACGCGATATACGAAGACATCGCTTGCGCGAGCACGCCGAGCATGCCGACGTGCGCAAACGCGGCCACCACCGCGGCGATCAGCATCGCACCGACGCCGACCGGATTCACGTCGTACAGATGCGCGCGTTTGAATTCGATATGCCGTGGGCTATAACCGAGCGGTTTGTTGACGACGAGATCCGCAAACACCGCGCCAATCCATGCGATCGCGATGTTCGCGTAGAGCGACAGCACTTTGCCGATCGCTTCGAACACGCCCATTTCGACGAGCAACAGTGCGATCAGCACGTTGAACACGAGCCAGACGACGCGGCCCGGATGGCTGTGGGTGAGGCGCGCAAAAAAATTCGACCATGCGAGCGAACCCGCGTACGCATTGGTCACGTTGATTTTCAGCTGCGAGACGATCACGAACAGCGTCATCGCCGGCGCCGCCCAGGCGGCGAGCCCGAGCGGATCGAGCAGATGGTGATACGCGATCAGATACATCTGCGTGGGCTGCGCCGCATGACCGACGTCGATCTCGTACTGGACCGCGACAAAAGCGAGAAATGCGCCGCCGAGCATTTTCAGCGCGCCGGGCACGATCCAGCCGGGACCCGCCGTCAGCAACGCGATCCACCAGCGCCGCTTGTTGTGCGCGTCGAGCGGCGGCAGGAAGCGCAGATAGTCGACCTGCTCGCCCACCTGCACGATCAGGGCGAACACGACGGTGCACGCCTGCCCGAATGCGATCACGCTGAATTCGTGGCCGCCCGGCGCGAGGCCGGCGAAGGTGGTCCAGTCCGCGAGCAGACCGGGGCTGTGCCATAACACCGCTGCGTATGGCAGCACGAACAGCACGAGCCACAGCGGCTGGGTCCAGCTTTGCAAACGGTTGATCAGCGTGATGCCGAACATCACGACCGGAATCACTGCCAGCGAGCTGATCACATACGCGACGTCGATCGAAATGTGAAAGTACAGCTGCAGCGCGAGCGACATGATTGCCGCTTCGAGCGCGAAAAAGATAAACGTAAAGCTCGCGTACAGCAGCGACGTCAGCGTCGAGCCGATATAGCCGAAACCGGCGCCGCGCGTCAGCAGGTCCATGTCGACGCCATAGCGCGCCGCATAGTAGCTGATCGGCAGGCTCGTCAAAAAGATCAGCAACGAAACGGCCGCGATCGCGCAGACCGCGTTGGCGAAACCGTAATTGATCACGAGCGCGCCGCCGATCGCCTCGAGCACGAGAAACGATACGGCGCCGATCGCGGTATTGGCAACGCGGAATTCGGACCAGCGCCTGAACGAGCGCGGCGTGAAACGCAGCGCATAGTCCTCGAGCGTTTCGTCGCCGACCCATGCGTTGTAGTCGCGCCGGATCTTGACGATGCGCTGGGTCGTGACGGGCAGCGCTGCGGTCTGGTGCGTCTGGGCCATATTCGATGATCCAGTTTAGTGCGTGTACTACGCGGGTCGATGCATCGAGCAAGTTACGTTCCAATTTTTTCGGCGGATATACGTCAATCGACGTATATCGAATCCGAATTTGTCCTCCTACATTGCGTCCACGCAGCGCCGAACACTACCGGCGCTTCAACCCACGACGCGGATCAGACAAGGAGAACAACGATGGCCGTAGACGATCGATTCGAAGACCCCGCAACCGGTTCTGCAGTGACGGACGCAACAGCCGCGGCACCGCAAGCGCCTTCGCCGTTACGCCGGCGCCTGCTCGGCGGCCTCGCCGCGGCGCCGCTGGCCGCGCTCGGCATGCCGAGCCTGTCGTTCGCGCAAGGGGCGCCGACGGCAAAGGTCAACACGACCGGCCTCGCCGTGACCGATACGACCGTGACGGTCGGCCAGCTGCATTCCGCGACCGGCACGATGGCGATTTCCGAAACCGGTTCGATCCAGGCCGAACGCCTCGCCATCGAGCAGATCAACGCAATGGGCGGCGTGCTCGGCCGCAAGATCCAGATCATTCAGGAAGACGGCGCATCCGACTGGCCGACCTTCGCCGAGAAGTCGAAGAAGCTGCTCGAAAACGATCACGTCGCGGCGGTGTTCGGCTGCTGGACCTCGGCGTCGCGCAAAGCGGTGCTGCCGGTGTTCGAAAAGGATAACGGCCTGTTGTACTACCCGACCTTCTATGAAGGCCTCGAGCAGTCGAAGAACGTGTTCTACACCGGCCAGGAAGCCACTCAGCAGATTCTGTGGGCACTCGACTGGGCATCGAATACGAAGAAGGCAAAGAGTTTCTTCCTCGTCGGCTCCGATTACATCTGGCCGCGTACGTCGAACAAGATCGCGCGCCGCCATATCGAGCAGCACCTGCATGCGAAGGTGGTCGGCGAAGAGTACTACCCGCTCGGCACCACCGAGTTCAACTCGCTGATGAACAAGATCAAGCTGGCGCGCCCGGACTGTATTTTCGCGACCGTGGTGGGCGGCTCGAACGTGGCGTTTTACAAACAGCTGAAGGCCTCGGGTATCACGCCGCAGAAGCAGTTCCTGCTGACGCTGTCGGTAACCGAAGACGAAGTGCTCGGCATCGGCGGCGAAAACTTCGCGGGCTTCTACTCGTCGATGAAGTATTTCGAATCGCTGACCAACGACAACAACAAGAAATTCGTCGCGGCCTTCAAGGCCCGATACGGCCAGCACGCGGTGATCGGCGACGTCACGCAGGCGGCCTACCTCGGCCCGTGGATCTGGAAGGCCGCATGCGAGCGCGCGGGCAGCTTCGACGTCGACAAGGTGGTCGCGGCGTCGCCGAACATCGAACTGAACAACGCGCCGCAAGGTTACGCGAAGGTCGATGCGAACCACCACCTGTGGAGCCGCTCGCTGATCGGCGAAGGCCAGGCCGACGGCCAGTTCAAGGTCGTCGCGCAGTCGGATGCGCCGATCAAGCCGGATCCGTTCCCGAAAGGCTACATGTAAGCCGCCTGAATGGGCCGTGCGACGGCGGGCGCGAACCCGCCGAACCTGGGAGAACTTCGATGTCACCAACCGACATTCTCAACATTACGTTGATGCAGGGTTTCGCCGGCTTGAGCCTGTTCAGCGTGCTGCTGCTGATGGGGCTCGGGCTCGCCGTGATTTTCGGCCAGATGGGCGTGATCAATATGGCGCACGGAGAGTTCATGACGATCGGCGCGTACACCGTGTATCTGTTTTCGCTGTTCGCGCAGAACGTGTGGCACGCGTTTGCGCCGGTGTACTTCTTCTTTGCGATCGTGGCCGCGTTCTTTATCGCGTTCGCGGCGGGCTGGCTTGCCGAGTGGGCGCTGATCCGGCATCTGTACCGGCGTCCGCTCGATACGCTGCTGGCCACCTGGGGCTTGAGCCTAGGCATGCAGCAGCTGTTCCGCTCGACCTTCGGCCCGAAGGAAGTGAGCCCGGCGCTGCCCGACTGGCTGATGGGCTCGTGGGAGCCGGCGCAGGGCCTCGACATTCCGGTGAGCGGGATGTTCGTGATGGGCCTCGCACTGCTGATGACCGGCGGCCTGCTGCTTGCGCTGTACCGCTCGCGCTGGGGACTGCGGGTGCGGGCCACGGTGGTGAACCGGCCGATGGCCAACGCCGCCGGCATCAATACGAAGCTGACCGACCGCGCGACCTTCGCCATTGGCTGCGGCGTGGCCGGTGTGGCTGGCGCCGCCTTCACGGCAATCGGCTCGACCGGGCCGACCAGCGGCTCGCTCTACATCGTCGATTCGTTTCTCGTGGTGACCTTCGGCGGCGCCGCGAGCCTGCTCGGCACGGTCGCATCGGCATTCGGCATCGCGCAGACACAGTCGATCAGCGAGTTCTTTCTGTCGGGATCCACGGCGCGCGTGCTGACCTTGTTGACGGTCGTGATCATCCTGATGTTGCGGCCGCAAGGGCTTTTCGCTTCGAAGGTGCGGCGCGCATGAAACTGAAGCACGCGCTGCACCAGCTTGACGCTTCCTTTGAGTTTGCCCGATCAACCTGTTCGGAGAGACGGACATGGAACCTCTGAATCCCTCTGCCGGCGCGGCAGCGGCCCGCGGCCAATCAGCTGCCGCGCCCGTCGGCTGGCGTGCGCTTGCCGCGCGCATCGAGGCATCCGGATACGGCGGCATCGTGCTGCTCGCCCTGGTGATCCTGGTCGTCTTCCCGCTCGCACTCGACGCGTTCCGTTTGAACCTGATGGGCAAGTACCTGACGTACGCGTTCGTGGCGATCGGTCTCGTCATCGCATGGGGCTACGGCGGCGTGCTGAGTCTCGGCCAGGGCGTGTTTTTCGGTCTCGGCGGCTATGCGATGGCGATGTTCCTGAAGCTCGAGGCATCCGATCCGATCGCCACCAAAACGCAAACGACGCCAGGCATTCCCGACTTCATGGACTGGAATCAGATCACTGCGCTGCCATACTGGTGGAAGCCGTTCCATTCGTTGCCGTTTGCGATACTCGCGTCGCTGGTCGTGCCCGTCGCGGTCGCGTTGATCGTCAGTTATCCGATGTTCAAGCGGCGCGTCGGCGGTGTGTACTTCGCGATTATCACGCAGGCCATTGCGTTGATCCTGTCGGTGCTGATCATCGGCCAGCAGGGGTTGACCGGCGGCGTCAACGGCATTACCGATCTGCGCACGCTGCTCGGCTGGGACATTCGCACCGACCACGCCAAGCTGATTCTTTATTTCGTCAATGCGGTGCTGCTGCTCGCGGCACTGATCGGCTGCCGCTGGATCCAGCGCAGCAAGCTCGGCACGCTGTTGCTCGCCATGCGCGACAAGGAAGACCGCGTGCGCTTTTCCGGTTACGACGTGTCGATGTTCAAGGTGTTCGCGTTCTGCGTGGCGGCGCTGCTCGCCGCGATCGGCGGCGCGATGTTCACGCTGCAGGTCGGCTTCATGTCGCCTTCGTTCGTCGGCATCGTGCCGTCGATCGAGATGGTGATCTATGCGGCGGTCGGCGGGCGCATGTCGCTGGTCGGCGCCGTGTACGGCGCGATTCTGGTCAACCTCGGCAAGACGTGGTTTTCCGAGAGCTTCCCGAACCTGTGGCTGTATCTGATGGCCGCCATGTTTATCGGCGTCGTGATGGCGTTCCCGAACGGACTGGCCGGACTGTACGAGCAGCACGTGCGTGCGCGCCTGCAAAGGGCGCTGCGCGGCTCCGCCTACAAGAGGAGTGCCAGCGATGAGCAATAGCGATTTCCTGCTCGCGATCGAAGACCTGAGCGTGTCGTTCGACGGCTTCAAGGCGATCGATTCGCTCAACCTGTACCTCGAACGCGGCGAACTGCGCGTGGTGATCGGGCCGAACGGCGCGGGCAAGACGACGCTGCTCGATCTGATCTGCGGCAAGACGCGCGAAACCGCGGGCAGCATCAAGTTTCGCAACGAAGAGATCACGAGCCTCGCAGAATTCCGGCGCGTGCGCAAAGGCATTGGCCGCAAGTTCCAGACGCCGTCGATCTACGAAAACCTCAGCGTTGCGCAGAACCTCGAGGTGTCGTTTCCGCGCGGGCGCAGCGTGTTCGGCGCGCTGGCGTACCGGCAGGATACCGAGGTGGCCAATCGCGTGCAGTCGGTGGCCGACGAGATCGGCCTTGCCGCATCGCTCGATCTGGAAGCGGGCTTGCTGTCGCACGGGCAAAAGCAATGGCTCGAAATCGGCATGCTGCTGATGCAGGAGCCGGAGCTGCTGATGCTCGACGAACCGATTGCCGGCATGAGCGTGCGCGAGCGCGAGGTGACGGCCGAACTGCTCGATCGCATTTGCGAGAACCGCTCGATGATCGTGATCGAGCATGACATGGCCTTCGTCGAACGCATCGCGCACAAGGTGACCGTGATGCATCAAGGCAAGATTCTCGCGGAAGGGCCGATGGCACAGGTGCAGGCCGACTCGCGCGTGATCGACGTTTATCTCGGGCATTGAGGGGGCGCGCATGCTGCAAGTCGACGATCTGGCAGTGAACTACGGGCAAAGCGAGGTGCTGCACGGCATCGGCTTCGACGTGGCGAGCAAGGAGACCGTGGCGGTGATGGGCCGCAACGGCATGGGCAAGACCACGCTGTTCAAGACGCTGATCGGCATTCTGCCGGCGCGGCGCGGTTCGGTGCGCGTCGGCGGTGTCGACGTGACGGGCGAAGAGAGCTATCGCCGTGTGGCGAAAGGCATTGGCTATGTGCCGCAAGGACGGCAGATCTTTTCGACGCTGACCGTCGAGGAAAACATACAGACGGGTCTCGAGAACGCGAGCAGCCGGCAGGTGCCCGACGACATCTACGCGCTTTTCCCGGTGCTGTTCGATATGCGCAAACGCAAGGGCGGCAACCTGTCCGGCGGGCAGCAGCAACAGCTGGCGATCGCACGAGCGCTCGTGACCAACCCGAAAGTGCTGCTGCTCGACGAGCCGACCGAAGGCATTCAACCGTCGGTGATCAAGGACATCGCGAAAGCGCTGAACGAAATCCGCAAGACGCGCGACATCGCGATTCTGGTATCCGAACAGGTACTCAGTTTCGCGCTCGATGTGGCCGACCGCCTGTTCGTCATCGAAGGCGGGCGTTTCGTGCATCAGAGCACGCGCGATGCCGGCGACAGCGAGCGGATTCGCGAATACCTGTCTGTCTGACCGGCCCGCCGACGAGGCCGTGGCGTGCGGCGGCACGAGCCGCCGCGCATGTTCGAGTGATTGAAACGAGGAGCGTGTGAGATGCCCGATACCCTGATCAAGGTCGACCTGAACCAGTCGGCTTACGAAAACGAAAACGTCCACAACCGCTGGCACCCGGACATTCCGATGGCCTGCTGGGTCAATCCCGGCGACGATTTCATTCTGGAAACCTACGATTGGACCGGCGGCTTCATCAAGAACAACGACAGCGCCGACGACGTGCGCGATATCGACCTGTCGATCGTGCACTTCCTGTCGGGCCCGGTGGGCGTGAAAGGCGCGGAGCCGGGCGACCTGCTCGTGGTGGATCTGCTCGACGTGGGCGCACGCCCCGATTCACAGTGGGGCTTCAATGGCTTCTTTTCGAAGTCGAATGGCGGTGGCTTTTTAACCGATCATTTTCCGCATGCGCAGAAGTCGATCTGGGATTTTCACGGCCTGTATGCGAGTTCGCGGCACGTGCCGGGCGTGAATTTCGCCGGGCTGATCCACCCCGGGCTGATCGGCTGCCTGCCCGATGCGAAGATGCTCGAAACATGGAATACACGCGAAGCGGCGCTGATCGCCACCGAGCCCGCGCGTGTGCCGCCGCTCGCGAATCCGCCGTTCGCAGCCACCGCACATATGGGCAAGCTCGGCGGCGACGCGAAGGCGCAAGCGGCCGCCCACGGCGCACGTACGGTGCCGCCGCGCGAGCATGGCGGCAATTGCGACATCAAGGACCTGTCGCGCGGTTCGAAGGTGTATTTCCCCGTCTACGTCGATGGCGCGGGTCTCTCGGTCGGCGATCTGCACTTCAGCCAGGGCGACGGCGAAATCACGTTCTGCGGCGCGATCGAAATGGCCGGCTGGGTGCATATGCGCGTCAATCTGATCAAGGGCGGCGTCGAGAAATACGGCATTCGCAATCCGGTCTTCAAGCCAAGCCCGATCACGCCGAACTATAACGACTACCTGATCTTCGAAGGCATCTCGGTCGACGAGAGCGGCAAGCAGCATTACCTCGACGTGCATATCGCTTACCGGCAGGCTTGCCTCAACGCCATCGAGTATCTGAAGAAATTCGGCTATTCGGGCGCACAAGCGTATGCCGTGCTGGGTACGGCGCCGGTGCAGGGGCATATCAGCGGCGTGGTCGATATTCCGAATGCGTGTGCAACGTTGTGGCTGCCGACGCAGATCTTCGATTTCGACATTCGTCCGAATGCGCAGGGTCCGGTGAAGCACGTGCACGGCGGCGTGGATGTGCCGCTTTCGTACGATCTCGCGCGGTCCTGATCGTCAGTGGCCAACACGGGGAGTCAGTCATGCCGGTTTACGAGTTTGAATGCGCGAGCTGCGGCCCGTTCGCCGTGATGCGCAGCGTCGCCGCGCGCGATCTGCCGCTGCATTGCCCTGATTGCGGCGCCAGTGCATCGCGCCTGATCAGCGCGCCGGCGCTCGCGCTGATGGCGAGCGGCGAGCGCCATGCTCACGCGACCAACGAACGGGCCGCGCACGAGCCGCGCCAGACAAGCGGCGGGGCGGCGCGCCATCCATCGGGTTGCGGCTGTTGCAGCGGCTCGCGCGTCGCGTTGGCGGGCGCGAGCAGCGGTGGCACGCAGCGCGATGGGCTCAAGCGTCCGGCGGGGAGCAGCCGCCCATGGATGATCAGCCATTGAGCAGCGCGCGCCGTACCGTTGCATGCACAACGTTCGCCGCACCGTGAGCGGCGAACGGTCAGCCTGAATCGAAACTGGAGGAACAGCGATGCGACATGGTGACATTTCGAGCAGCAAGGACAGCGTGGGCGTAGCCGTAGTCAACTACAAGATGCCGCGTCTGCATACGAAAGCCGAAGTGCTCGACAACGCCCGCAAGATTGCGGACATGGTAACGGGCATGAAGCAGGGTTTGCCGGGGCTTGATCTGGTGATTTTCCCCGAGTATTCGACGCACGGCATCATGTACGACCGCGACGAAATGTTGGAAACCGCGGCGGTGATTCCAGGCGCGGAAACCGACGTGTTCAGCGCGGCGTGCCGCAAGGCCAACGTATGGGGCGTCTTCTCGCTGACCGGCGAACGTCACGAAGAGCATCCGAAGAAGGTGCCGTACAACACGCTCGTGCTGATCGACAATCATGGCGAGATCGTGCAGAAGTATCGCAAGATCATGCCGTGGACGCCTATCGAAGGCTGGTACCCGGGCGATCGCACGTATGTGTCGGAAGGGCCCAAAGGGCTGAAGATCAGCCTGATCATCTGCGACGACGGCAACTACCCGGAAATCTGGCGCGATTGCGCGATGCAGGGCGCCGAGCTGATCGTACGCTGCCAGGGGTACATGTACCCGGCGAAGGAGCAGCAGGTGATGGTGTCGAAGACGATGGCCTGGATGAACAACACCTACGTCGCCGTCGCCAATGCGACGGGCTGGGATGGCGTGTATTCGTATTTCGGGCATTCGGCAATCGTCGGTTTCGACGGGCGCACGCTCGGCGAATGCGGCGAGGAGGAAATGGGCGTGCAATACGCGGAATTGTCGTTGAGCCTGATTCGCGACGCGCGGCGCAATATGCAGTCGCAGAATCATTTGTACAAGCTGCTGCATCGCGGCTACACCGGCCTCATCAATTCGGGCGAGAGCATGCATGGCGTGGCGGCATGCCCGTTCGGGTTCTATCGCGACTGGATCGCCGATCCCGACGTGGCCCGCAAGAAGGTCGAAGCAATGACGCGTAGCGCACCGGGTACGCCGGAATGCCCGATCGAAGGTATTCCCGTGCGCGCCGCGACAGGGGAAGGCTGAGTAGACGGGTCAGAATTGCCGCTCATTTTGTCCTCATTTTGCACGGGCATACTGCTTCCATCGGATCGGTAACGAAGGGGCGGTCATGGAATGGAGGGAGAAAGCGGCGTTTCGACCCTATGTCGACGTGCTGCTCGATCAGTTGGAAAGACGTGCCGATGGCACGGTGCTGCGCTATCTCGACGAAGACGTAACCGGTAGTACGTTTAGCGCCTCGATCTATCGTCATGCGCGGGCGCTTGCGACGCTCGGTATCGGGCGCGGCTCCCTCGTCGCGCTCTTCGCGCCGAACTGCCCCGATGCACTCGCCATTCGCTATGCGGCGAACCTGCTTGGCGCGGCAGCGATGTTCCTGCCCGCCATCGCGTCGGCTCATCATCGTGCGGCTTTTGTGGCTCGCCTTCAACCTGCGCTGCTGGTTGCTTTCGCGCAGACGGCGCATCTCGTGCCCGCGGGCGTCGACGCCCGCGTCGTGCATGTCGACGCGGGTCCGGTCGCTGCGCGTTTCGATCGGCTGGTGCGTGTGCAATCCGCGCTTCCGATGCGCTGTTGCGCGAGACCCGACGATCTCGCGGTCATTGTTTCGTCGGGCGGCTCGACAGGTGTGCCGAAAGCGAGCCGGCGCAGCTTCGCTGCCTATTCGATGCTGGTCGGCGCGCCGAGTCGCGAGGACCGTCGGCAGCTCGTCAACGGCGCGCTCGCGTACCTGTCGCAAGTGCTCGTCGACAACACCTTGGCAGGCGGCGGGACGGTCGTGTTGAAGCCTCGCCACGATGCGGCCGACACGCTGGCGACGATCGAAGCCGAACGCATTACCGACGTGCTGCTCGTCGAGCCGCAACTGTTCGATACGATGGATCACCCGGACGTGCGCCGGCGCGATCTCTCCTCGTTGAGCTCGATCACGCATATCGGCGGATCGGCGCCGGCCATTCTGCGGCGCCGTGCGATTGCGCGGTTCGGCCCGGTGCTGACCCATACGTACGGCGCGAGCGAAGCGGGGCTCGTGAGTGTGCTGTCGCCGTCGGACTATCTGTCGGATCCGCACCTGCTCCATTCCGCGGGGCATATCCGGCCCGATGTCACGGTGCGTATTCGCCGCACGGACGGCACGCTCGCGCACGCTGGGCAGACAGGCGGCATTGAAGTGAAGTCGGCCGCGGTCGCGCAAGGCTATTACCATCAGCCGGTCGAGGAAGCGCACAAGTTCAACGATGGATGGTGCATGACGGGCGACGTGGGCTTCGTCGACGAGAAGGGCTGTTTGCATGTGCTCGGCCGCGCGGCCGATGTTGCGACGGTCGATGGCGCCGATATCTGCCCGGTGCAAATCGAGTCGCCGTTATGTGCGCTGCCCGAAGTGCGCTACGCGGTGGCCGTGGCAGCGGCGCCCGAAGACGTCGCGCGCGGGTATGGGTGGAATGCCGTGGCTGTGCCGTGGCCGGGCAAGCACATCGATTTCGCACGCTGTACCCGCAAGCTCGCAGCGGCGTGCGGCGTGAATGTCGCGCGCGCGGTACGGGTGCTGGCGGCACAGCGCGTGCCGCTTACCGAGCAGGGCAAGGCAGACCGTGCGGCGATCGGACAAATGGCTTGGCTTGCCGGCGCCGTGCCTGGGGCGATTTGCGCGTGAACCGGTTGAATGCATAACGCGTAACCGATCTCGCATGCGCGTTGCGGAAACAGCGAACCAGGCTGCCGCCGATTGAACGGCGACGCGTGCCTCAATTGGGCTGTACCTGCTGGCAATCTTCGGCATACCACTGGTCAACGCGCTTCTGTGCGGCTTGAAGATCGGCCGGATAGTACGGATCGAAGCCCCACGACGGGTTGTAACCCGCTGCTTCGAGGGCCGCCAGCTGGCTCAGGTTGCGCTCGCGTGTCAGAGGTTCCTTGTTTCGAAGCGCGGTCAGGTCGCGGCATTGTGCCGGGCTCAGATGCGTGCGCGCGCCTTGCTGCGTGCCGCCGCCGGCGGCGCAGCCGGCCAGAGCGAACGCCAGTGCCCATGCCGATGCGGGAAGAATCAGCCAGAGTTTCAGCGAGTGGTTCATGTCACGTCTCCTTCAATGAGATAACGCTCATCACGCATCGGTTGTTCCCAACGTTGCGTGCGCATTCGTCTGATTGTGTCCAGTCGGAGTACGGGATCCTGGCATTACGTCATTGCCGGCGCGCGTGCGTGCGCATGTCGACTTCATTGAATATACGCCGTTTGTGGTGGTTCCGATGGCGCTGCTCGAATATGCAGGCGGGTCCCCGACATCGCTTCGAGGACTCGGCGCGGCGAATGCGGTCGGGCGTATTCGCTATTTGCGCGGCTTCGTTCTGGCAGTGGCGTGGACGGCCGCAGGCCGATGCGTTTTGTCCCGCTCGATGCTCCACTGCTCGAGCAGCGTGCGCGTCTGTTCGCGTATGGTCGACTTCAGCAGCTGGGCCTTCTGCGCGTCGATGTTTTTCCAGCGCAGCATCGCGAGCGTCGAGCGATGCGCAACGTGAAAAATCACCATTTGCCCATTGAGGCTAAAGCTACGGATCAGCGTGGTCGGATCGTCGGCTGCAAGCCCGGAAATGCGCGCGATGAGCGCCGCGCACGCCTGGTTCAGCGGCTCGCGTATTTTGCAAACGAGGATTTCCGACGCGCTTTCGGGTTCGTAGCCGGCCTGCTCGCGTGCGAAGAACATGCGCCGGCCCGGTTTGCTCGTTTTTGCAAAGGCGGCATCGGCGATCGCTTCCTGAATGCGCAGGAACGCGTCGATCAGCACTGACGTGTCGGCGTTCTCGCGCAGCACGTGCTGCGCGTGTTCGACTGCCGGTCCGAAGGTCTTCCACGCTTCGTCCGCCAGCGCTTCGACGCATGCGCGATACACCCCTTCCTTGTTCTCGAAGTAGTACTGCAGCGCCGGTGCGTTGACGCCGGCGCGTGCCGCGATATCGCGTGTCGACGCGCCATCGAAGCCGTATTCGCCGAACAGCTCGACTGCGGCATCGATGATGCGGTGGCGCGTTTCGTCGCCGCGCGCATAGCCGCCATCGGGCGATCTGCGCAGCTTCTTTGCGGGGTTCATGCGTTTCTCTCCGTTGCTCCAGAGAAATATAACACTTGACACAATTTTAACGACTGGAATAATTATGCCAGTTGGAAAAAATTGGACCATAACAATGTCGACGACCGCAGGCTCTCCTTCCCGCCCTCTGCCGGGCGAACCAGCCGAACTTTCTCCCGCATCGGGCGCGAAACGCCCCAGCCGGCGTACGGTGCTGATCGTGCTGGGCACCGCCGCGCTGATCGTCGGCGCGCTTTGGCTCGTGCGCTGGTGGACCGTGGGCCGCTTCATCGAAAGCACGGACGACGCGTATTTGCAGGCCGATAGCGTGACGGTCGCGCCAAAGGTGGCCGGTTACGTCACCAAGGTATTCGTCGGGGACAACCAGGTGGTCAAGTCCGGCGATCCGCTCGTGCAGCTCGATGCGCGTCAGTACCGGGTCGCGCTCGATCAGGCGCTCGCCACGGTCGACGCGCGCCGCGCCGACATCGCGCGCGCAGGCCGACATCAAACAGCAGCAGGCCAATATCGCGCAGGCGCTCGCACAGCAGCAGGTCTCGCGCGTGAGCGCGCAGCATGCCAGCGATGAAGTGCGGCGCTACGCGCCGCTCATCGCAACCGGCGCCGAAACCAGCGAACGGCTCTCGGAACTGACGAGCAGTCGCGATCAGGCCAATGCCACGCTGGCCGCGAACGCGGCTGCCGTGGACGCGGCACGTTCGCAGATCGCTTCGCTCACCGCGCAGCTCGCGCAGGCCAACGCGCAACTCGAAGCGGCACAGGCGAGCGCGGCGCAATCGCAACTCGATCTCGACAACACGATGGTGCGCAGTGCGCTCGGCGGCAAGGTCGGCGACCGCACGGTGCGCGTGGGCCAGTACGTGCAGCCGGGCACACGGATGCTGACGGTCGTGCCCGTGCAAAACACCTATCTCATCGCCAATTTCAAGGAAACGCAGGTGGGCCGCATGCGTGTCGGCCAGCCGGTCGATATGCGCGTCGATGCATTGCCTGGTCACGATCTGCACGGCGTGATCGACAGTTTTTCGCCGGGCACGGGTTCGCAGTTCGCGTTGCTGCCGCCCGAAAACGCGACCGGCAACTTCACGAAGATCGTGCAGCGCGTGCCTGTGCGGATTCGTCTCGAGACGGGCCCTGAAACGCGCAGCGTGCTGTTGCCGGGGCTCTCGGTGACGGTCGACGTCGACACGCGTTCGGCGCGCGACCGCGATGCACGTATCGACGCAGAGAACCATCGTGGCTAATTCATCCACCGCATCGCACGCTGAACCGCGCGCCAGTGCGAGCGACTGGATTGCCGTCGCGGCGGGCGCGCTCGGCGCGTTGATGGCCACGCTCGATATTTCCATCACGAACTCGGCGCTGCCGCAAATTCAAGGCGAAATCGGCGCGACGGGCACCGAGGGCACGTGGATCTCGACCGGCTACCTGATGTCGGAGATCGTGATGATTCCGCTTGCCGCATGGCTCACGCGCGTATTCGGCCTACGCAATTTCCTGTTCACGAATTCGGCGCTTTTCATCGCGTTTTCGATGATGTGCGGCTGGTCGCACACGCTGCCGATGATGATCGCAGGCCGCATCGGGCAGGGCTTCACCGGCGGCGCGCTGATTCCGACCGCGCAGACCATCATCCGCACGCGGTTGCCGATGTCGCAGTTGCCGGTCGGCATGACCATGTTCGGTTTGATCGTGTTGCTCGGGCCGCTGCTCGGGCCGGTGGTGGGCGGATGGCTCGCGGAAAACATCAGCTGGAGCTGGTGCTTCTTCATGAATCTGCCGATCTGCCTTGCGCTGATGACGCTGCTCGTGGTCGGTCTGCCATCGGACAAGCCGCATTGGGAGGCTTTCCTGAAGGCAGACTGGCTCGGCATCGTCGGTCTTGCGATCGGGCTCAGTTCGCTGACGGTGGTGCTCGAAGAGGGGCAGCGCGAGCGCTGGTTCGAGTCGTCGACAATCGTCTCGCTGACGTGCGTATCGGTATTCGGCATGCTTTTGATCGGCGCCTCGCAGTTGACTGCGAAGAAGCCGATCCTGCGCTTGAGCCTGATGCGCAATCCGAACTACGCAAGCGTGATTGTGATCGTATCGGCAGTGGGCGCGGCGCTGTATGGCGTGTCGTATCTGCTGCCGCAGTTTCTCGGCATCGTGGCCGGATATAACGCGGAGCAGTCGGGTGCGATCATGCTGCTTTCCGGTTTGCCTGCTTTCATGATCATGCCGGTCTTGCCGCGGCTGCTCGCGAAATTCGACTTTCGCCTGCTCGTGATTACCGGGCTGCTGCTCTATGCGGCCAGTTGCCTGCTCGATATCGATCTGACCGCGCAGAGTGTCGGGCACGACTTCGTCTGGTCGCAACTGATACGCGGCACCGCCCAGATGCTCGCGATGATGCCGCTCAACCAGGCGTCGATGGCGGCCGTCTCGCGTGAGGATTCGGGTGACGCCGCGGGTTTGTACAACATGGCGCGCAATCTCGGCGGGTCGATCGGCCTTGCGATCATCGGCACCGTGATCGATCGGCGCACGACGTTTCATACCGCGATGATCCGCGAGTCGGTCAGCGCGAATTCGCTGATCGGCCAGGAAAACCTCGCCACTAATGCGGCCAGCTGGTTCGCGCATACGGGCGATATGGCGTATTCGCGGATGCGCGCGCTCGGGCAACTCGCGACGCAGATCCAGCAGCAGGCTACGGTCATGACTTATTCGGAAACCTTCTATCTGCTCGGCATCGCGCTGCTTGCATGCATTCCGCTCGCGCTGCTGTTGAAAACGCCGCGCAGGAATGCGCCGCCGCCTTCATCGGCCGGGCACTAATGTCTTTTGATCCCATCATGACGTTCAACCGTCCTTCGTGTTCTGTACGCGCGCGCGCCGCGCTTTTGCCGGTGCTTCTGTTTGCGCTTTTATCGTCAGGCTGCACGGTCGGCCCCGACTATCGCGGTGCGCCGGCCGTCGCGCAAGATTCGACGAGCAACAAGACGTTCGTGCGTGCACCGAACTCCGGCACGACCGCCGCCTCCGCGCCTCCGAACCAGTGGTGGCTCGCATTCGACGATCCACAGCTGAACGAACTCATCGCGGCCGCTTTTGCGCATAGTCCGGACGTGCATATCGCGCAGGCGCGCTTACGCGAATCGCGTGCACAGCTCGATCAGCAACATGCCAACGAGTTGCCGAAACTGTCGGCGAATGCGGCCGCGCTGCGCACGCGCGAGCCGGATCTGAGCGCCTTCACGAATGGCAATAACGGCGGCAATGGCAATTCATCGTCGTCGGGGCGGGGCCCGTTGCAGTTCTATACGGCTGGCTTCGACGCGTCGTGGGAAATCGATCTGTTCGGCGGCACGCGGCGCGCGATCGAAGCGGCATCGACGAATGCGCAGGCCGTCGACGCCGATCTTGCCGATACGCAGGTGTCGCTCGCGGCCGAGGTCGCACGCACTTATATCGAACTGCGTGACGAGCAGACGCGTCTTGAACTCGCGCAGCGTCAGGCGCAGACCGAGCAGAAAATCTTGACGCTCACGCAGCAGCGCCGTGCGCGCGGCACGGCTGCGGACGTCGATGTCGAACGTCTGACGACGCAGGTCGAGAACACGCGCGCCACGCTGAGTCCGCTCGACGCGCAAGTGACCGATTCGCTCGATCGTCTCGCGGTGCTGACTGGCCGCGCGCCCGGCGCACTCGACGAACAGCTCGGCGCCACGCGGCCGCTGCCGGCATTGCCTGAGACGGTCGCGATCAGCGATCCGTCGGCGCTGTTGCAGCAACGCCCCGATATTCGCGCTGCGGAGCGGCGGCTCGCGTCGAGCAATGCGCAGATCGGCGAACATATTGCCGATTTTTTTCCGAAGGTCACGCTGCTTGGCGATATCGGCTTTAGCGCCAGCGACCCGGGCCATTTGATACGCAAAAGCAATTTCAGCTGGGTGGCCGTACCGTATCTGCAATGGGATGTATTCGATTTCGGCCGCACGCTGGGCAGTGTGCATGCAGCCGAGGCATCGCGCGACGAGGCCGAAGCCCAATATACGAAGACCGTGCTCGAGGCGCTGCAGGACGCGAATTCGTCTCTTTCGCGCTATGGGCATCAACGCGAGCATGTCGTCACGTTGCAGAAGGTGGAAGCGTCGGCCACTCACTCGGCGGTACTGATGCGGCAGCGCTATACCGCGGGTGTATCGACATTGATCGATCTGCTCGACACGCAGCGCCAGGAATTCAGCGCGCAGCAGAATGTCGTCGCGGGGCAAGCCGAATTGCTGAAGGATTTTGTGTCGTTGCAGAAAAGCCTGGGGCTTGGCTGGCAGCTTTAAATGCGCTAGGCGCGCTGTGCGCTTCAATGCGCGCCTTTGCCGAGCGCAAGCACGATCTGCTCATGCATCGCATCGACGGCTTGCGAGCGCACTGACTTCTTGCCCCGTACCAGCGCGACATCGAGCTCGGGCAGATCGGGCAAGCCATGCCGCGCATCGAGAATCTTCAGCGTGGGCGGCACGCTGCAGCGTGTGAGCACGGCGATTGCCATGCCGCTGGCGGCTGCCGCATGCTGGCCCGCGACGTTCGGGCTGTGATACACGATGCGATAGTTGCGTTTCTGGGCAGCAAGCGCCGATAGTGCAATGGCGCGCGGCAGACTGCCGGCTTCGTGCACGGCAATCGGCAGCGGGTCGCGACGCCACGCTTCGTGTTGTTCATCGCCCACCCACACCAGACCTTCGCGGAACAGCAGCGTGCCGCGCTCGGGATGATCGCGTGTGACGACGGCGAGCTCGAGTTCGCTGCGATCGACCTTCGGGATCAGTACGGTGGACTGCTCGCACACGAGCGTGACCTCGATGTTCGGATAGCGCGTCGAAAACTGACGCAGCACGGGCGTCAAATAGGCCATCGCGTAGTCGTCGGGTACGCCTAGGCGAATGCGGCCCGTGATATGGGCGCCATGAATGGCGGCCAATGCTTCCGCTTGCAATTCGAGCATGCGGCGTGCGTACACGAGCAAATCCGCGCCGACGGGCGTCAGCGACACGTGCTTCGAATCGCGGGAAAGCAGCGGTTTGCCCACCACCTCTTCGAGTTTCTTGATTTGCATGCTCACCGCGGATTGAGAACGGTAGACGAGCCGCGCGGCGGCAGTGAGCGAGCCGGTGTCGACGGCTGCCACGAATGCGCGCAGCCAGTCCGTCTGGAGGTCTTTGGGTAACATCGCGTCTATTCGATTTTCGAAGGATTAAACCAATATAAATTCGCTTTTGCGATGTCGTCAATGCGCACAGAATGCGCTGCATGAAAACTTCGACATCAACATCGACGTCCGGCGTAATAAGTACGGAGCAAGGCACCGGCGCGCAACGCGCTGCCGGCCATGAGCGAGGCGGTACCGTTTTGATGGTGCTGGGCGGTGTCATGCTCGGCACCATCGGTATCTTTATCGAGGAGGCGGCGCAGGATCCGTTCACGACCGTTCTATTCCGATGCTTCTTCGGCTGCCTTGCGCTATCGCTTTGGGGCGTTGCGCAAGGGCGTCTTGCGGAGCTGCGGCTGAGCGGGCGCGCATTGGGCTGCGCCGTAGGGGCGGGGCTGCTGATGGTCGTGAACTGGGGGCTCTTTTTTGCGGCCATTCCGCGCACGTCGATTGCGGTATCGACCGTGATTTTCCATGTGCAGCCGTTCTGGGTCATCGCGATGGGCGCGTGGCTGTTGCGCGAAAGAATTTCGACGCAACGCGCGGTTGCGACGGTCGTCGCACTCGTCGGACTCGTGCTGGCGACGGGCGTGTTGAATCGCTCCGATCAGCCGGATGGCGGCGTATCGGCGGACTATTGGAGCGGCGTGGCGATGTGCCTCGTCGGCTCAGTCGCTTACGCGGGCGTCACGATGATCGCGAGGATGGCGACGCAGGCCAGCTCTTTCGCGCTCGCATGGTGGCAATGTCTGATCGGCATGTTGGCGACAGGCTGGTGGCCGATGCTGCATGGTCTGCCGCATTGGGGCGCTACCTGGGGATGGCTTGCGGGTATCGGGGTGATTCATACGGGCCTTGCCTATGTCGTGCTCTATGCGGGCATGAGCCGATTGAAGACCGGCAATATCGCGGTGCTGCAATTCGTTTATCCGTTGACCGCGATTCTGGTGGATAGGATGGTGTATGGACACGCGCTTGGTTCGACCCAGATCCTCGGCGTGTGCGTGATGGCGGCGACGTTGTGGTGTGTCAGACGGATGCGTTGACGGGGGAGTGCGTGTCGGGTGGCGCGCGATCGGCGTTTCGTCTCGACTGATACTCGATGATCCGCATCAAGCACGCATGGTCGACGGGGCTCCTGCTCGAGCCGTTCGATCGTTGCGTCCGTAGCTGTTTGCGTGTTGCCTGAGAGACCGTGCAAGCGGAGAAGCCCAACGCGCGATATATACTTCGCGGCGGCGTGCGACTGCAGAGCAGTCACGATGCCCTTGGCAGAGCATTCAGACCAACGCGAACGATAAACTCAAAGAGCATGATTCCGCTATCCAGCCTGTACACCTGCCTGTGTGCCGTGTTTCTTGTGCTTGTGATGCCTGGCCCGACCAACACGCTACTCGCGGCGGCGGGCCTCGAGCATGGCTTTCGCCGTGCGTTCAGGTTGACGGTAGCCGAATGTTGCGGATATCTGATCGCGATCTCGTTCTGGGGCATGTTTCTGCTCGAACTCGCGCGAGCAGTGTCCTGGTTGCAGTGGGCAGCGCGTCTTGTAAGCGCGGTCTATATCGCGTGGCTTGCGATTCGCATGTGGAGCGCGACGCTCGACCTCGCGGGCGGGCAGCGGAGAACCGTGGATATGCGGACGCTTTTTGTCGCGACGCTATTGAATCCGAAGGCGATCCTGTTTGGCGGAACGCTGTTTCCTGCGGCGGCGTTTGCCAGTGTGGCGGGCTACCTGGAAGTGATGGGAGCGTTCGTTGCGTTGCTTTTTCCGATCGGCTCGTTATGGGTGGCAGTGGGCGCGCAGTTGGGAAAGGGGCGACTTGCATGGTTTAAGCCGGTATATGTGCTGCGGAGTGCGGCTATCGTGCTTGGCGCGTTTTCGGTGACGGTAGCGTGGTCGGCGCTACTGCCCACAGCTAGCCACTAGCCGCGCCATCGGGCAAGCGCCGCTCCGACGGAAGCGATCGTCGCATTCTGGTGCTTTCCGTCGATCCGATCGCCGGTCAGATAGATCGATATGAAAAGCGGGCGGCTTCCTTCCGACGGCCAGACGACTGCGACGTCGTTTGTCGTTCCGCGTTCGCCTGCGCCGGTCTTATCCCCGACTCGCCATTCGCGCGGCAGTCCCGCGCGCAGTCTCGACCCGCCGGTTTTATTGCCGATGAGCCATCCGCTTAGACGGTCTCGCGACTCTCGCTGTAGCGCATTGCCCGTTACGAGGTCGCGGAGATTCGACAGCATGGCGGCCGGTGACGTCGTATCGCGCGGATCATCGGGAAGCGCCTCGTTCAGTTCAGGTTCGGTCCGATCGAGACGCGTCACCGTATCGCCGAGCGAGCGCGCATAGGCGGTGAGCGCTTTGGGTCCGCCGATGCTTGTCAGCATGAGATTGCCCGCCGTGTTGTCGCTATAAGTCATGGCGGCTTCGCATATTTCCGCGAGTGTCATGCTCTCCGGAGCCGACCTGTTCTGCGTAACCGGAGAATTCACCACCACATCGCTCGCCGCGAAACGAATGCGGCGGTCCAATCGATCGTCGCCGCGGTCGATCCGGGAAAGCACTGCGGCGGCGGCTAATAGCTTGAATGTGCTGCACATCGGAAACCGCTCGTCCGCTCGGTAACCCGCGCTTTTACCGGTCTGCGAGTCGAGTACCGCTACGCCCAGACGGCCTCCGCGCTCGGCTTCGATGTTCCGCAGGGCAGTCGATAGCGCATCGGATGCGGCTTTGTCGTTTTGGGCAAGCGCCCTTGCCATCGGGCAAAACATCAGGAAAGAACACATACTTGAAACAGCCAGAGCCGCTTTTGCAAAACTGCGACGATCAGTCATCCCACGTTCTCCACGATCAGGAACGCTACTGTCTCCGGGCGAGGCGCGATCGACAAGCAACGAAAAATCGCGAGAGCCAATAGTTAAACCTGGCCTTCGATGCGCAGCGGGGCAAGTAAGCGCTTCGCTCAGGTCAAGGCTTGGAAAACGCTGACGCGATTGGCTAAAGTATTTTTCAAGGCCGTCTCCCTCGTATGGCGGCATGCGAAGCGGAGGAAACTATGGCCGACCTTCAATTCGATGCGCCCCCGACCCTTCGCACCGTTGCAGATCTGCCATGCCCGCGAGGCGTACCGCTTCTAGGCAATCTCTTCCAGATGGCGCCGGCGAAGCTGCACCTGACGTTGGAGCAATGGGCGAGGCAATTCGGTTCGCCATACCGCGTTCAACTCGGCACGATTCCGGTCACCGTGTGGACTCAGGCCGATTTGTTCCAGACCGTCATGCGCGAGCGTCCGCATCTGTATCGACGATTTGCGCCGATGGAATCCGTTATGGCGGAACTGGGCGGGAACGGCGTATTTTCGGCGGAAGGCGCGGCATGGGAGCCGCAGCGCCGGCTCGTGATGCGCGCGCTTTCCTTTCCCAACGTCAAGAGCTTCTTTCCTACTCTGGCCGCTATTACCGGCCGATTTCTCGTTCGCCTTCAGGACGCCGCGAAAGAGCGCAGAACGCTCGAAATGACGAAGGAGCTCAAGCGCTACACCGTCGATGTGACGAGTACGCTCGCCTTCGGTGAAGACCCGCATACGCTCGAACGGGAGCGAGGCGTCATCCAGGAGCAGCTGGCGCTGGTTCCGCCCGCGCTCATGCGGCGCGTCACCGCGCTCTTTCCCTACTGGCACTATTTCACGCTTCCCGAGGACCGGCGACTCGCGCGGGCCATGGTGGAGGTGCACGGCTATATCCGTCAGATGATCGAGCGCACGCGCGAGCGCATGCACGAGTCTCCCGATGCGCCGCCGCGCAATCTGCTCGAAGCGATGCTCGCCGCGCGCAACGAGCCCGATTCAACGGTAACCGACGAGCAGATCTCGGCGAATGTTCTAACGCTGCTCGTCGCGGGAGAGGATACGACGGCCAATGCCATTGCCTGGGCACTGATGTACGTTGCGGCGGACGACCGCCTGCAACAGCGGCTGTTCGAACAATCGCGTGCGGTGTTCGGCGAAGCCGGAATCTGTCCGGACTACGACGCGTTAAAGCATCTCGACCTGTGCGAGGCCGTGTGCAACGAAGCGCTCAGATTGCGCCCCGTCGCCGCGATACAGACTTTCGAGCCGCTAAGCGACGTGCAGATCGGCGGCGTGGCCATACCAACTGGAACACGCATGCTGTTTCTCACGCGTCCTGCCATGCTCGACCCGCTGAACTTCGCGCATCCGGAAAGGTTCGACCCCGACCGCTGGAGGCACCCGCGAGATCCATCGGAAGGCGCGCACGAACTGAAGGCGTATCTGACGTTCGGCGCCGGCCCACGGGTATGTCCGGGCCGTTATCTCGCCGCGGTCGAAATGAGGCTCGTCCTGTCGATGATGTTGAGGCACTTCGAAATCGAACTCGCAATCGACCCGGCGAAGATCGAGGAAGTGTCTGCATTCACGATGGTGCCGAACACCATGCCGGTGCGGCTCAAGCCACGCAGCTGATCGACGCGCAGACCTGCCTTCGTCATCGCGCTTTCTTTCAACGGCCCGCGTGACGCAGCTTGACGAATTCGGAGCGGCAACCTCACGGTTTTCGCCTTCACGGCAACCGCGCATCACCGTTCATGAGCGCGCCCGGGCTATATCGGTACGGAAAATCCAGTCTGTCGTGTCTGGTATTCATAACATTGCGAAAACAATGTTATGAAATCGTGTCCAATGTAGTTCGGGAAACTAACTACATACAGTCTTTAGGGATGCTTTTTCAACAAAAAAGGGCATCTGTGTAGCGCCGGCGCAGGCGCGAAAGATAAATTACAGCCCAATGTCGTGATAAGCCGGCTCAACCGAACCGGTTTTCGACCTTCTATTACATGAGAGGAGAGAGATGAAGCGGGGTCTGTATTTTATTGCCTGTTCAGGTATGTGCGCCGCCCAGTTCGCGCACGCGCAAAGTTCTGTGACGCTGTATGGCCTGCTGGACGCAGGCCTCCAATACACGAATAACGTGGGCAAGGGCGGATCGCTGTTTCGACAGACCACCGGCAATGTGAATGGCAGCCGCTTTGGTTTGCGAGGTAAAGAAGATCTTGGCGGCGGCCTTGGTGCGATTTTCGTGCTCGAAGGCGGATTCAACATTAACAACGGCAAGTCGGCTCAGGATGGGCGATTGTTCGGTCGTCAGGCATTCGTCGGGCTGAACAGCACGAAATACGGTACCGTTACGCTCGGCCGTCAATACGACGCGCTGACCGATACGCTGATTCCGCTTTCGGCCACCTCGATCAACTTCGGCGATACCGCGTTCGCTCACCCGTTCGACAACGACGACATGATTCACTCATATCGTTTGAGCAACACAGTGAAGTATACGAGCCTTGTTTATTCCGGTTTGAAGTTCGAAGCGCAGTACGCGTTCTCCAATAGCACGGACTTTGCAGTGAATCGTGCTTACAGCGCCGGCCTGGCATACAGCAAGGGTCCGCTAAACGCCGGCATCGCTTACTTTCAACTGAACGGCACGAAGAACACCACGATCAATAGCCCCGGCGCGCTCGATGTCAACGAAACGCAGGCGAATAACACTGCTGGCTTCGTGCTCGGCGCGGATGTGCAGCGGATCGCCGGCGCAGGCGTGAGCTACGAGATCGGCAAGGCGACGCTCGGCTTCGTCTATACGCACACGCAGTTCCAGGGCTCGACGTCATTCGGTTCGCAGAATGGAACCGTACGCTTCGACAACTACGAACTGAATGGCAAGTACCAGGTGTTGCCGCAACTAACGTTCGGTGCCGAATATGTCTTCACGAACGGCCATGTGACGAAAACCTCGACGTTCGGGTCGTCGCCGAAGTGGAATCAGATCGGTCTGCAAACGGTGTACAGCCTCTCCAAGCGTACCGATGTCTATCTCGAAGGCGTGTATCAGCACGTCAGCGGCCACAATTTCAGCGCGTTCATCTACAACTCCGGCGGGGCTTCGTCGACCGGCAATCAGATTGTCGGCATGATGGGGATGCGCGCGCGCTTCTGACGGCGCGCGGCGGCGCGTTACCGGTCGACACGCGCACGCATGAGCGGCATCAGTCAGAGTCAGGAACCTGAAACGCGTCGCGATACTGACCGGGCGTCACGCCCATAATTGCCTTGAACGTGCGGGTCAGGTGCGCCTGATCCGCAAAGCCGGTCGCGATGGCGATGTCGGCAAGCGGATGCTGCGAGCGCAACAGCCGGCACGCCGCACGGATGCGCGACTGCGTTTGATAAGCATGCGGCGTAAGTCCGACCGACTGCTGAAACGCACGCAGAAGCCGGAACGGCGGCACGCCCGATGTAGCGGCCAATGCGTCCAGCGTAACCTTGTCATCGAGATTTTCGATCAGATAGCCGCGCGCGAGTTCGACGGCACGCGGTTCGCGTTCGCGCGCGGGCAGCGTGACCGCGGTTTCCGAATGCTGCAGCAGTAGTCTCGCGATCAGCGTGACCAGCCACGATTGACGTTCGAGTGAGGACGCATCGTGCTCGGAGCGTCTGTGCAATTCCAGCAGCTCGCCGGCGGCGGCGGGATCGTCGAACGTCGGTCCAAGAAATGCGACGCTCGATGCCGGCGAGTATCTCCGCAAATCCTCGGCGGTGCTTTGCACCATGTGCGCAGAAAGGTGGATGGTTCTGCAGCGCCAGCCTGCGCCGGTTACCGGTGTGCCGCAGTGCGCTTCCTCCGCGTTGATCAGCGTGAAAGAGCCTGCTTTGGCGATGCCCTGACGCGAGCGAGTGCGCAGGTCGATCGCGCCTTCCAGCACCAGACCGAGGCTGATTTCCTCATGAGAGTGCCACGGATACGTGTGGCGAACATAAGTACCCTTGAGCATCTCCGCGTCATGCAGATCCGTCATCCGCCAAACCTTGACGCTGCTGTCGTGCGACATCTGTGCCTCGAAATCAGATTCTCGATGCGCCCCCCGACGCAAAGCGAGGGTCCGCAAAGCAAGACCATACCGAATATTTGCCGTTTTTGCCCGGCGCGCTGACGCAGCGACGTTTTCCGGAGCGAACGTGCGCCGTTTGGGGCATACCGGCGCGTGACCGCGGCGCCGGGCGATTCCTGCACCCCCTTCCTGCACCACGCGTCGCTTTCTCAGCTTACCGGGCTGCGCAGCGCTTGGTCTTGAAGAATCTTGCAACCGGGCGTGGCGCCCGGTGGCACCGCTGCGCGGCTGCAGGATTCTTCAAGATGCGGTACCGAGCGCCGGATATCGTTCGTCCTGCATGAAAGCAGGAAGCACGGAAACGATGGCAGCAGGCCGGTGATCGGTAAAACAGGACTTCGATACGATGAAGCGGGACGAAAATAGTGTGGCTCTGGTTGGCGGCGGCGCCGCATGCGTGGCAACGTTCATTGCGCTGGTCAAACGGCGCGCGGCGAAGACGATTTACGTAATAGCGCCCGGCGAGATCGGCCCCGGCATGGTTTTCGGAAGCCTTGACGATGACCTGTTATGCAATACGTCGGCGGAAATCATGTCGGTCATCGCCGATGCCCCGCAGGACTTTCTGCTGTATCTGCGTCAAACCGGGCGATCGATCGATCCGGAAGCGTTCGTGCCGCGCTCGTCGGTCGGCGCCTATCTCGCGGAACGTTTCCGCCACTTCGGCGATATCGCGCGCCGACGCGGCATCAAACTCGTTCACCTGCCGTATCGTTTTCGTTCCGTGCGTGTTCTCGATGCAGGCGGCCACGAACTGAAGCTCGAGAGCGGCGATGCGTCGTATTCGCTCGTCGCGACCGACGTCGTTTTCTGCACGGGCTTTGGCGCGCCCCGCATTCCCGGTCCGCTGAAGCCGTACATCGGACATCCGCGTCTGATCGACAGCCCGTATCCGGAAGCCGACATGTTGCGCCGGGTGCCGGGGCAATCGCGCGTGCTGGTGATCGGCAGCAAACTGTCGGCCGTCGATGCGGCGATTCTGCTGTGCCGCCAGGACTGCAAGGTGTCGATGGTCTCGCCGTCGGGTGCGCTGCCTGCGGTGCGCAGCCGGTCCGTCAGAAACACGCGGTTTCGCCTCGACCGCGCGTGGCTCGAATCGCTTTTCACGCGGTGGACGCCAGGCAGCGACGCGTCGTATCCGAAGGGCTTGAGGCATGCCTACCTGAAGTATCTCGCGTACCACATGTCGACCCTGGGCGGACCTTCGTGGCGCGAGCAGTTCAGCACGGCACACGCCTATGCCGAGCGGTTGCGCGACCAGATCCGTCTCGCGGAACGCGGCCAGTGCCAATGGCAGGACTTGCTGGTCGACCTCGTAGAGACGATCAATGCGATCTACGCCGGAACGCGGTTTCCGTTTCGCGGCGCAATGCACCCTGCGATGGCCGAACGCGTCGACCCGTATCTTACGGCGCTCGCGTTGCCGAACGCTAAGAAGTTGCTCAGCCTGATAGACGACGGGTTGTTGTCCGTCTGCAAGGGCAAGCTGCTCGATGTCGTTGCTCCGCCCGACAAGGCCGTGCCATGGTGCGTGAATTTCGGCGAGGGTTTTCAGCGATTCGATGCGATTGTCGTTACCGCCGGATTTCATGCGCCACGCCTCGTGAAAAACGAGGCAGGTGAAATGGAAATCGAAGCGCGCGGCGGGCGCCACGAAGAGACGGTGGCGCTATCGCAGCGATTGAACGCGGAGCCGACCCGCGCGGCCGGCGCGGGCAACCTCTGGTTTGTCGGGCCGCCCGCTCATTCGCGCGTGCCGATTTCGAGCGCGCTATTTGCCAACGCATCGGTAGCCGCGCGCGTGGCGGACAATCTTGCATCGGACCACGGTGCCGCGATGTTCGACGAATACTGTCCTCAAGACGCGCCGTGCAGCGATGCGTGATTTGCCTTCAAGACGGTTTCAATAAACAGAATAGATAGCCAACGAGGGTTCTTCGCGTACCCTTCGCCGGCGCGCGGCTCCTAGAATCGTCAGCGTTGGATCTCGCTTTTTCGAATAAATCAACGGACAGGGCTGCAGATGGCGGAGAACAAATCGATGCTGGTCGTCAGCGCGCATAGCGCTGACTTTGTGTGGCGGGCAGGCGGTGCGATCGCGCTGCATAAGAAAAACGGTTATCGCGTCAAGGTAGTGTGCCTGTCGTTCGGCGAGCGCGGCGAGTCCGCCAAGCTGTGGCGAAAAGAAGGCATGACGCTCGACAAGGTCAAGGCGTCGCGCCGCGAGGAAGCGGAACTTGCCGCCGACGTGCTGGGCGCGGAAGTCGAATTCTTCGATCTCGGCGACTACCCGTTGCGCGTATCGGACGAAGCGCTGTTGCGCCTCGTCGACGTCTATCGCGACGTTCAGCCGGCTTTCGTGCTGAGCCATTCGCTCAAGGATCCGTATAACTTCGATCATCCGCTCGCGATGCACGTCGCTCAGGAAGCGCGCATCATTGCGCAGGCCGAAGGCCACAACCCGGGCCAGAAGATTGTTGGCGCGCCCCCCGTCTACGCATTCGAGCCGCACCAGACCGAGCAGTGCGAGTGGTCGCCGAACACGTTCCTCGATATCACTGAAGTATGGGACGTAAAGCGCAAGGCAATCGAATGCATGGCAGGACAGGAGCATCTGTGGGAGTACTACACCCGCGTCGCGCTGCAGCGCGGCGTGCAGGCCAAGCGCAATATCGGCATCACCGCGAAGCGCAACATCGAATACGCGGAAGGGTATCAGCGCGTCACGCCGAGCGTGGTCGGAGATCTGTCATGAAGCGCGGCGTCGTCGTAACGCGCATTTCGCGCGCTGATCCGGCCGCGGTCGAAGTGCTGAAGAACGCCGGCAGCGCGACCGTTCATGAAGCGCAGAGCCGTCTCGGGCTGCTCGCCACTTATATGCGGCCCATCTATGCGGGCGCATCGATTGCAGGCTCCGCGGTGACGGTACTGATTCCGCCGGCCGACAACTGGATGATCCACGTGGCCGTCGAGCAATGCCAGCAAGGCGATGTGCTCGTCGTCGCGCCCACGTCCCCGTGCGATGACGGCTATTTCGGCGAACTGCTCGCCACCTCGCTCGCTGCACGCGGCGTGCGCGGTCTGATTATCGACGCGGGCTGCCGGGACGTGCGTGCGCTGAAGGAGATGGACTTCCCGGTCTGGTCGAAGGCGATCTCGTCGCAGGGCACGGTGAAGGAAACGATCGGCTCGGTCAACGTGCCGGTGGTGTGCGCGCAGCAACTCGTGCGTCCCGGCGACGTGATCGTGGCCGACGACGACGGCATTGTCGTGGTCCCGCTCGAGACGGTCGCCGCGGTTGCCGAAGCGGCAAAGGCGCGTCTCGTGAAAGAGGAAAAGACGCGCAGCGTGCTCGCCACGGGCCAGCTCGGCCTCGACTACTACGGTATGCGCGACAAGCTCGCGGCCAAGGGCCTCGTCTACGTCGAATCGGCCGACGACCTTTAACGCAGCCACGTTGCCTCGCATTGTCGTTCGAGATACGGGCGAACGCTAAAGCGCTCGCCCGACATGAAAGAAGGAGACACTTCGATGCACGATGCAGCGAGTATGACGGCAATCGCAAGCGTAGCGTTCATCGGCTTTGGTGAAGCGGGCGGTATTCTCGGCGCGGCGCTCGCGAACAAAGGCGTGCAGGTGTCGATGTACGACCGCCTGCTCGACGCTGACCACCCGCATGCCGAGGCCATGCGCGACAAGGCGCGTAAAGCCGGTGTGCGCGCGGCGCCGGATCCGGCGCAGGCGTTGGCCGGCGTGCAATTGATAGTGTCCGCGGTGACGGCTGCTTCGGATATCGAAGTAGCCGAAGCAGTGAGCCGCCGCATCGCGCGGGACCAGACGTATCTCGACATCAACTCGGTATCCCCGCATACGAAGCTGCACGGGCAGCACTGCATCGAAGCGGCGGGCGCACGCTATGTGGAAGCCGCGGTGATGGCGCCAGTGCCGCCGTATGGACTGAAAGTGCCGATGCTGCTCGGCGGCACGACGGCCGAAGCGCTTGCGCCGCAACTGCAGGCACTCGGCTTCAATGCGCAAGCCGTATCGGCGAAGGTCGGCGTCGCGTCGGCCGCGAAGATGTGCCGCAGCGTGATGATCAAGGGCATCGAGGCGCTATCCGTCGAGTGTCTCGCGGCGGCGCGGCATTACGGCGCAGAGGAAATCGTGCTGGCGTCGCTGAAAGAGACCTTCGGCAAGATGCAAAACGATGCTGATGTGCCCGGCTATCTGATCAGCCGGGTTGCCGAACACGGGCGCCGGCGCGCGGAAGAAATGCGCGAAGTCGCGCAGACGCTGCGCGACGCAGAACTCGACCCGCTAATGAGCGAGGCGTGCGCGAAACTGCAAGACGGCGTGGCGAACGCCATGCAAACGCGCGGCACGCGTTACGAGGACGTCGTGCCGTTTGTCTGGCGGGACTTTCTGGACCTGCTTGCGCGCTAGGCGACCGCACGCCTCGATGCAAGCGGATTGAATTGCGCAACGACCTCGCGAATCGCATCGATCAGCTTGCGCGCGGCCGGCGACGGTTCGGCGAACGCACGCATCGTCAAGCCGATATCGCGCTCGGTGTCCGGCATCGGCACGTCGAGCACCGCGAGCTGGCCCAGTTCGCATTCGTACTGCATCTGGTGCGCGGACAGCGCGGCCACCATATCCGATTGCAGCAACAGGCCGCGGATCATCGCAAGATCGGCGGTTTCGACCGCGGGTACGGGTGGCGCGAGTCGGCTGCGCTCGAACAGCGCGTCGAGAATCGCGCGGCTCGGCGAATGGCTGCGCGGCAATACCCATTGCATGTCGGTCAGCTGTTCGAGCTTCAGATTGCGCACGCTCGCGAGCGGATGACCGGGCCGCGCCAGCACTGCCATCGGTTCGGACATCAGCGCCTCCGTGACGAGGCCGCTTGCCGGATCGGGCTCGCGCACCGCGCCGAGAATAAAGTCGATGTCGCCCGCACGCAGGCCTACGGCGAGTGTTTCATAGGCGCTTTCGTCGGTAATGACGCGCACGCCCGGATAGGCCTTGCTCAGATGAGCGACCGCGGCGGGCAGGATCAGCGTGCGCGCGAGCGGCAGCGCGCCGACGAGCACATGCCCGCGAATCGTGCCCTGCAATGCCGCAACGTCATCGGGCACATGGCGCAATTCGTTTAATGCGCGACGTACGTGAAGCACGAAGATTTCGCCATCGGGCGTGGGCTGCAGGCCGCGCGCGCTGCGGTGAAACAGTTCGAAGCCCGCGCCTGTTTCGAGCACACGGATCGCGCTGCTGACCGCGGGCTGGCTGATGCCGAGCGCGCGTGCGGCGCTCGGCATATGCCGGTGGCGTGCGAGTTCGACGAGCAGTTGCAGACGCCGCGTATTGAGCAGCGACGACGGCACGCCGCGCGGCCCGTTCAGGCGCCTGTCCTGCTGACGCGTCGCGCACCATGCGGCCAGCGTTTCCAGTTCGCCGAATACACGCTGGGCACGCTCGAGCACCGTGCGTCCGGTCGGTGTGGGCAGCATGCCCGACGGATGCCGCACGAACAGCGACACGCCGAGCGCACCCTCGAGTTCGTGAATCGAGCGCGTGACGGCCGACTGCGCGCGGTACAGCGTCTCGGCCGCACGCATCGCGCTGCCGAGCTGCGCGACGCGAACGAACACGAGCAGATGCGCGAGATTGAGCAGCTCGCGCGTTGCGTGCGTATCGGTGACGGGCGGGCGAGGGCGGTTGGGGGTCATGGCGCACAGTGGACGAGTGGCGGTCAATGATACGCGACGCGTTCGGCGCTTTGTCGCGAAACGGGCGGTCGCGGCGTTACCTGCGTGCTTCCTTGTCGCTCGTGTGGGTCTCCTTTTTGCCCAGGTGGTAGTCGACGGCGCTGTTTATAGTCGGATGAAATCGCTCGGCGCCGACGAGCTCCATCAATTCGAAGCGTTTGAGCTTGTCGCGAACGGGGTCCTTCATTTCGGCGAAATGCAAGGTGATCCCGCGCTCGTTCAGTACGCGAATCAACTCGAGCAACATATCGGCCGACGTCACGTCCACGCTCGTAACCGGTTCGGCTGCCACGACGATCCTGCGCACGGGCGTCGGCGATTCATCGACGGCTTGTAGCAGGCGCTCCTGAAATAGCTCCGAGTTCGCGAAAAACAACGGGGCGTCCCAGCGAAACAGCAGCAATCCCGGAATGCGCGCGGCATTCGGGTAGCGCTCGATGTCATGGAAGCCGCGCACGTCGTCGACGTGGCCGAGGACCGCAAAGTGAGGCCGCCAGCCATCCCACAGAAACTCGACGACGGCGATGGCGACCGCGATGCAGATGCCCGTAATGGCGCCAAAGACCGCCACGCCGACGAAGCACACGACGGAAAGCCAGAACTCCCACTCCTGGATGCGATAGATCCGCCTGAGGTCCGCGATTTCGAAGAGGCCAATAGCAGCCGCGATAACGACGGCGGCCAGCGCGCTGTTAGGCACGGAACGCATCAGGTTCGGCGCGGCGATCAGCAGCACGGCGACCGCGAGCGCACCTGCCACGCCGGCCAATTGCGTTCTGGCACCCGCGGCTTCGGCCACCGGCGTGCGCGAAGAGCTGCTGCTGATCGGAAACCCCTGAAATAGACCCGCCGCCAGGTTGGCGGCACCGAGGCCCACCATTTCCTGGTTAGGGTCGACGCGGCTCCGGGTTCGCGCCGCAAAGGTTCGCGACAGCACGCTCGTATCGGCAAACGATATAAGCGCGACGGCGCAGCCACCGACGACGATTCTGGTCAGATCGGCTCCGTTCGCCCAGGGCAAGACAAAGGACGGCAGACCTTGAGGAATCTTGCCGAGCACCTTGACGCCGAGGCTGTCGAGGCCGAACGCGCTCACGCATAGCGTCGCGAGCACGACCGCGATCAGAATGCCCGGCACCTTTTCAAAGCGTTTGAGCAGGAGGATCAACGCAAGGCTGCCTGTGCCTACCGCGAAGCTATACCAGTTCGTTTTGCCGTCGGCGATGCCTATAGCAAGGCTTAAGAGATCCCTTAATGGGCCGCTCTCATCGATCTCGATAGCGAAGAGCTTAGGCAACTGGCTGATCAGGACGGCAATCGCGATACCGTTCATATAGCCGTACCGGATCGGTTTAGATAGCAGCTCGGTGATAAAGCCGAGACGCAGTACGCCCATGGCAATGCAGAATATACCGGAGACGATCGCCATCATGCTCGCGACGGCGATTGCTCGCGACGGATCGCCGCTAGCCATCGTCGCGACGACAGCGAGAATCGGCGCGGCAAGGGCGGAATCCGGGCCGAGCACGAGAATGCGGCTGGGTCCGAAGACAGCATAGGCAAGCAACGGAACGACGGTCGCGTAGAGGCCGTATACGCCGGGTACACCCGAAGCCTCTGCGTAGGCAATGCCGACCGGCACCAGCATGGTGGTCAGGACAAGACCGGCGGCGATGTCTTTCGGCAGCTGGCTCGCCTGGTATTCCCTTAGCATCGTGACGCCGGGCAGCCAACGCAACCACCCGTGAGCGTTCCTGCCAGACCGTTTGGATTCGGAGAGGGATGTATCGGATTGCATGGAGCGATCGCGTGAGATCGAACCGGCCTCACGTACGGATGGTTGGAAGCTGTGCCGCCTGGCGCTTCGATAACGCCTAGAATAGTCGAGGGATGCAAAAGCGAACAGTGCGTCAGGCGTCGTTCGTGTGGCTCCGGAGTCGCCGCTGGCAGCGAGGAATAGCAGATGGCAATGTTCGACTGGCTACTCAACCGGAATCGTGCGCAGCCTGGCTCGCAAAAAGCAGCGCGGATCGACGAAAGCATCGAACGCATTCTGGCCATTCATCCGCGGCTGCAAATGGCGCCGCACTATGAGCAGCGTCTGAAGCCCGCTGTATCGGCTTCTCTCCAGCACATCGACGGCTTGCTGGCTTCGTTGCCGTCAGCGCATCGCGCCGGCGCGCAGGCGTGGTCATCCGATTTTCATCTGCGTGCTTTTTTTGCTACGCCTGACGTGTTGCTGGAGGCGTTCGCCCGCGCCGAAGAACTGCGGTCGTTTTTCGACCGGAATCCCGACGCTGCCGAAGCCTATGCGACGCTGGGCATGGCGATGAATGAGCGGCATTTCCTCGGCGTCGAGCTTGAGGGCAATGACGTTCGTCACGACGTTCCTCAGACTTCATTGCTGTTTGGCGATCATCGCGTGCGCATGTGCAGTCGCACCGAGACCGAACTGCGTGACGAGATTGGACGTCGTCTAATGGACCAACTGGTGCTCGAGGGCATAGCGAAGCTGACGAACGATCACAATAAACTGCTTGATGAAGCGCGCTTGCTGCTGCAAGCGCGCAAGACGCTTCTGGAACAGCAGGGCACCGGCATGCGTTCGGTAGTCGGCGGTGAATCGGCGGACGAGGCGGGACAGCTCGAACACGTGCAGAAGCAACTGGAAGAAAACGCGCGCAACCTCGGTGAGATCAGGATGCCGGGCAAGACGTACGACCTGCAGCTCAAGGGAATATGCGACGTTCTGGCTAATCCTGCGGTGCATCTGTATGTCGGCTCGAAACGCGTTCGCATCGACCTGATGAACGTTGTCCGCGACAAGGAAGGCTCGGGTTGCCACGAAATCGAGTTTCATTTCGCGCGCATTCCGGGCGACCCGCCCCGGACACGCGCTTTTGCGCTCGTGTGCTTTCCGCGCACGGAACTGATGCCAGGCGGGTTGCGAATCGATGCCGCGATGCGCGGCCTGATCTGACAGTCGAATGGCATCGCGTATCGCGGGCCCGAATTCAAATCTGGAGCGGAGTCACTTTCGTGCCGGCAAGCGAGACGTCCGCCATCAATCCGGCATTCGTCATGACGATGACTTCCACAGGCGCAGTGGCCGAGGTCGTATCGATCATACCGTTCGCGCCGATCTTCACGAGCGCCACGGAAGCGTCGCCGGCAACGGTCCAGCCTTGCGACTTCCTGAACTGATCGAGCGCGTCGGACGTCATGAAAAGAAACACGATCGCCTTCGATTGCGCCCCCGCAGTCAGACCAAACGAACCCGATGTCGTGCTGTAGTACCCGACAGTGCCGCCACTTACTCGCAATGCACCATCGCCATGCTGTCCGCCAACGATAAATCCCGCCTGGAGTACGTTCGGGAAGACCAGAACCCCTTGCGCCTTCGATACGAGTTCCCGCGATCCTTTGACCGAAGTGTAAAGACGCGATAGCGTACCGTCGACGCTCGCGTCGATGGACTGACGCCGGGCCATATCCGTTGCGGCGCTTTCGCCGCTGCCGGTAGTCGTCGTGCAGCCGGTGCAGGCGGCGAAGACAGCCGCTGCGCTCGCGCTTATCAAGAAATCTCGCCGCTGCATTGTCATCCTCCATGTGGGGTCGATGGCTAATTCATTTAATGCTCTGTGTCGGAATTTTCAAATCTATTTTTTATTAAATAAGGGTTCCGAATTATGGGTTTTGATTTTAATGGACTGAGAATGAGAATTAACCGTCTACGGAACTGTGCTAAAGGCGGGGGGATTCGCGAAGCGGCTACATGCAAGCGCTTCGAATGATTAATTGGACCAAGGTCCAATATCGTTCGTGTAACGCTGTGAGTAGGCTGAAGCAGGATCCGCTCACGCTGACTTTCTGCATGAGCCATGTTTGCATGTGGACTGCGCACGAATTATCGAGGAGCACAACGATGAAGATCGGAAACTGGCTGCTGGTGGTCACCCTCGCCGTGGTTGCACATCTGGCACTCGCTCAACCGCAGACGTCGGTCGACGTGACAAAAGGAACTGGCAATGCGTCGGTGACGGCAACTTCCACGGTCACGGCCGCGATCGTAGCGATTGCGCCGTCAACCCGAACCGTGACCTTGAAGGAGAGGAGCGGACGGGTGTTCGAGGTTCAGGTGGGCGAGGAGGCGCGCAATTTCGATCAGCTCAAGGTTGGCGATATCGTCACGATGGAATACAGAAAGGCGATGTCGCTAAGTCTCGAGAAAACGAACGGCCCGCGCTCGGCCACGCAGCAGCTCATCGAAAAGCGTGCCGCTCCCGGTGAGAAGCCCGGCGGCACCATCGGCAGGGAGGTGACGGTGATCGCGGATGTCGTCTCCGTTAATGCCAAGGCCAAATCCGTTACGCTGAAGGGCCCACAAGGCAATACCGTCGATGTCGTCGTAGAAGATCCGGAGCAGATGAAAAACATCCGGAAGGGCGATCAGGTGAAGGTTGTCTATACGGAAGCAATTGCCATATCGGTGAGTCCCGGCGCCAGCCAGTAGGCAGAGGCGGGTCGCGCTAGAAATCGTGCCGGACAGAAACGGCTGCCCCTATTTCATGCGAGTGGGTGGCGTTGATGAGGGGGTTCGCCATAAAGCGCCAGGTGTCGTCGGGCGCAGTCGAACGCGCTGACGATGCCGACGTGGCAGGCGCGCCATATTGCGTCGAATTGCGCTTCAGAATCTGGCTCTCGACTGTCGTGCCCGCATAGGTCGATGCGCCGGCGTCCGGCTGCGGAGAGAACGGGACATTGGCGTTTCCGTACGCAAACTGGTATTGGCTGAGTGCCGCACTGTAATTCTGTTCGGGCTGCTTTGTTGTTGGTGCGCTGGCCGGCTTCGTCGCAAGCGCTGTTTTCGTGCGGGGGCTGTGCGAATGCCTTTGCGGCCGATCAGCCGGCCGAACGTTGTTCGGGTGCGCGGAGGAAGCGTGTGCGGCGGGCCTTTCAGGCAGCGCGACAGCGACCTCGGCGAGGGCGGCGCCGGTGAGACCCCATAAAAATGCCCCGGCTACCCAATAGCGCGGATTGCGACCGTTCATGAAAACGCCCCATTGGATGGCTCATAAACCGCCATTCGAAAACCTCTGTTTCGTACGCGCGCCTGCTGTCCGAATGCCAGGAAGCTGTCTCGCGCGGTAACTGATGCATGCTTGCCCATAGAACAGGCAGCGTCATCATAGAGCACGTCAAACGGACTAACAGTTCGAGATTTCCCTTGTAACCTGCATTTCGCGGCTTGAATACAACAGGGGTTTTCACTTAGGCTGTGTTTGCATGCAGTGTCTTCGACTGGCCGCATAGTCGCGCGAGGTTATTTGGTAGCGGTGCCTGAACGGCGGCTAGAGTGCGCCGCGCTCGCAAAGATCGGCGGATATGCGACCGCTAAATCTTCTTGCGCCAACGCGTTTGACAATAAATAGATGACCGGTTATCTTGTTATCCGTCGACGCTAAATGGAGGTCAACGACGATGCCGCGTCCCGCCAATCCCGAAGTGCGCTCGCGACTGCTGTCGGTCGGGCGCGATGTTGTTCACGACCGCGGTTTCAACGGCTGTGGCGTGCAGGACATCACGGCGGCAGCCGGCGTGCCAAAGGGTTCGTTCTATAACTATTTCGACAGCAAGGAAGCGTTTGCGGCCGAAATCCTCGAAGACTACTGGCAATCGATCGAAGACCGCCATGGTCCGATTCTCTACGACGCGCGAATCAAGCCGCTTGTGCGCATCCGGAAGTTCTTCCGCGCGCTTACCGACGATCACGGCAAGAACGACTTTGCATTGGGTTGTCTGATCGGCAACCTGTCGCTGGAGCTCTCGAATGGCAGCGAAGAGGCGCGCGCGAAGCTGCTGGCATTGCTTGCACGCTGGCAGGCGGCGGTTGCGGCGTGCCTGCGCGAGGCACAGGAGCGCAACGAACTGGATCGTAAAGAAAATGCGGAAGAACTCGCGGCCATCATTATCGAGGCCTACGAAGGAGCGGTCATGCGCGGCAAGATCGAACAGAGCGGCGCCGCCTACGAGCGTTTCGAGAAGGTCGTATTGCCGAGATTGATCCGCTGATTTTTTTTAACTCTTTAATAAAGCGACTGGTCATATATATTTGAGGCGCCGGCACGTCCGGGTGATTCTGGTTTCCCGCGGTACTTTCTAACAGATTGGAGGATTTGATGAGTCAGGCAAATGAAGCAGGGCAAGAGCACGTCAACCCCTACGCTGACCCGGCCGATCCGGCGCTGCCGCCGACCGGATTCAAGCTGGACCGTTCGAAATCGGCGCTGGTCGTAATCGATCCGCAAAACGACTTCCTGAGTCCGTCAGGCGTGGGCTGGTCGGTGTTCGGACCAAGCATCACGGAAAACAATACGGTAGGGAATCTGGGGCGATTGTTCAGGACCGCAAAGCAGGTCGGACTGACGGTGGCAGTTTCTCCGCACTACTACTATCCGTGCGACCACGAGTGGCATTTCGGTGGTCCGCTGGAAAAGGTCATGCACAACATCTGCATGTTCGATCGCAAAGGGCCGACCACGCTCGAGGGTTTCGAAGGATCCGGCGCGGATTTTCTTGAAGACTATAAACCGTACATCCTCGACGCAAAAACCATCATCGCGTCACCGCATAAAGTGTATGGCCCGGAGACGAACGATCTGGCGTTGCAGCTTCGAAAGAAGGGTGTGTCGCAGATCATCCTTGCGGGCATGGCTGCAAACCTTTGTATCGAATCGCACCTGCGCGAGCTCATCGAGCAAGGGTTCGAGGTCGCCGTCGTGCGCGATGCCACCGCGGGTCCGCGGCTGCCGGACGGCGACGGCTATCTCGCGGCGCTGATCAACTACCGCTATCTTGCGCACGCGTTGTGGACCACCGAGCAGACGGTTCAGGAACTCACGCGCTGATGCGGCTTGCGCGATCATGCGCCTCGCGTTCAAGCGTTCGCAGAGACGCGTCCCGGAATCGTTTGGCACGCCGCATTTTCCTTTGCCGGAGACGAATTCGGGTACGTTTCTTTACCGAGAATATACGTTCGGCTCGTCGCGACGAACCCGTCGGCGTAGGTCGCTTCGATAAAGAAAGCGCTCCAGCCCGTTTCGGGTTCGCGAATCGGCACGTCAATCGTGCCGTCGGCTGTCGGTGCAATGGGATTCGCGGAATATCGAACACCGCACGCCAGCCGGAAATCGCGCGCGTGCGGATTCGTCGCGCTCCATAATGCAAGCGTTTTCGGCGGCTCCGAAGAGCCGAAGCGAATGAGCGCGTCGCGGCCCTCGCAGCTTAGCGTGGTATCGATCGACGGCAACGGCACTGCGTTTTGCAGCCTGTTGACGAACGGCGTCATCGAACGATGCGTCGCATCCTTGATGTCGTGATGCGACGCATTCGGCACCATGCGCAGCGTCTTGATGCCGCCTAGCTTGTCATAGTAAAAGCCGGCGTTATCCGGCGCGAACAGATCGTCGCCGCTAGCGTTGACGATGTACTTTGGCACGTCGAGCCTTTGCGCGTGGCGCGTTCCAAGATACCGGAGCGGATCGACGATCTGCATCAACGCATCGAACTGCGTAGTGTCGATCTTCTCGTCGATATGCTCCGCAAAGTATGGGAAAAAAGCGATTGGCCATGCACCGCCGTACGAGCGATACATATGGTTCAGCACCTCGCGCGTGTCGAGAATGTCGGCGGCGAATGCCACAATCGCATCGATTCTCGTGTCGGCGATGACGGCAAGCCAGCTCGCCCACGCGCGTTTCGATACGGCAGAGATCGCAAACGTGCGAATGCCGAGCGCGCTTAATTCGCGTTCGGCCAGCGACATCGCGCGGGAAATGGCCGCGACCATCGGCACGTTCAACGGCAGTGTCGCCCGTCTGACGGGCTCGTCAAGAAAAAGCGCCCAGCTATGCGCAACGCTGTCGTCTTCGGCGCGCGCTCGGCCGTCGTCGGTATAGACGAGGTTCTGGTTCGGCACGTCATGGATCACCACCACGGCCGTTCGCGTTTCACAGGCGATGGTTGCGAGCACATCGTGTGCATAGTCGTGCGGACGGGCAGCATCTTCACCGCTTTGATCGTGCCGTGTCCCACCGTTCACGACGAGTAGCGCGCGCTCGCGCATTGCGTCGGGTGGCACGTAGAGAGTGACGTCGTGTTGCCACTGAGCCGGCTGGACGAGTGCTTCAGGCGACCAGTTCTGCGAACTCAGCAAATACGTATGCTGCTCGACACCGGGCAGGCTGTTGCGGGCAGTTTTCACATATTGCAGCGGTTGGCGCTCGATCGCGTCCCGGTAAGCAACGATGACATCTTCGAAGGCAATCGAGTCGTTGGGCATATGCAGGCTTGGCGCGCAAGGGGTAATCGAATGATTGAACGACCGTTCGCGCATTCAGTGGCCGATCATCGTAACCGGGGTTTCCCCCACGCGCGCGAAACCGCGATACATTCCTTCGGTATTGAACGGCAATGCGACGTTGCCATGGGCGTCCACGGCAATCAGGCCGCCGCGTCCGTCGATGCGCGGCAAGCGATTCATCACGACATCGTGCGCCGCTTCGCCGAGCGACACGCCGCGATAGGCGATCTGCGCGGCTACGTCGTAGGCGGCGACCATGCGGATAAACATTTCGCCCGTGCCGGTCGTGGACACGGCGCAGGTCGCGTCGTCGGCATAGCAGCCCGCGCCGATCAACGGAGAGTCGCCGACGCGGCCCGGCTGCTTGTTCGTGATGCCGCCCGTCGATGTCGCGGCTGCGAGATGGCCTTGCAGATCGACGGCGACGGCGCCGACCGTGCCGAATTTGTTATCGGGATCGATCGGCGCGCGCGGCGGCGCATCCCCCTGGCTTTGCGCGTTTGGCGATTGCGCGGCAGCAAGCGTGGCGCCGTCATGGTCGAGCATGGCGCGTTGCCGACTGCGTGCCAGCTGCCATTGCCGGTGACGGTCGTCGGTATGGTAGTAAGACGGCTCGACCAGTGCCAGGCCTTGCGCTTGTGCGAAGGCTTCCGCGCCGTCGGCCGTGAACATCACGTGTTCGCTGCATTCGAGCACACGCCGCGCTGCGAGTACCGGATTGCGCACGCGCGTCACGCACGAAACGGCACCCGCTTTCAGCGTGCGGCCGTCCATGATCGACGCGTCGAGTTCGTGCTTGCCTGCCGATGTGAAGACCGCGCCGCGCCCTGCGTTGAACAGCGGGCAGTCTTCGAGTAGCCGCACCGCTTCGGTAACGGCATCGAGCGCGCTGGCGCCATTGGCGAGCACGCGCTGCGCGGCGTCCAGCACCGCGCGCAATTCGGCGTGATAGCGCGCTTCGACGTCCGGCGTCATCGACGCTAGCGAAATGGTACCGGCACCGCCATGAATCGCGATGACTGCGTTCGAGGTCATTGTTTGGTCTTCGACAGGTTCGGGGGGGGACATCGGCGAGCCAGGTTAGCACGAATCGGCCGTTCGGTCGAAAATCCGGTAGCCGGTAGCCGGTAGCCGGTAGCCGGTAGCCGATAGCCGGTAGCCGGTAGCCGGTAGCCGGTAGCCGGTAGCCGGTAGCCGGTAGCCGATAGCCGATAGCCGATAGCCGATAGCGCCGCGCTGCGGTGAGGATCGGCTATCACTTTGCGGAATAACCGTTGTTTATCGATCGCAAGCCGTTGCCGCCGGCGCTGTGAGGCGTAACGAGAACTACCGTCATGCGTATGAAAGCATCGATTCGAATGATACGAAAGCTTAGGCATTGTCGTTCGCGACAACGGTAACGAGCGGTGGCAGGAGCCGATAAGAATCGTTCGCATTCAAGCGTCGACTCACGTAGTATGGCGGCTCGCGTTCCTCGCGGAACTGAATGCGGCGTCATGCGATGTTGAATACTCTGCTGATAAGCAATGTCTGGTTTTATGTTTTGGGCGTGCCGGCGCTTCTGCTGACGAGTCTTTCAAAGGGCGGCTTCGGCCTTGGCCTCGGCGTCGTGACCGTGCCGCTGATGGCGCTCTACCTGCCTGTGCCGGAGGTGGTCGCGATTCTTCTGCCCGTGCTTTGCCTGACCGACCTGCTCGCGTTATGGCAATACCGCGGTCAATGGAACTGGCCGTTGCTGCGACTCGCCATACCGGCATCGTTTATCGGCATCGGCGCCGGCACGCTGGCGTTGCATCATCTCGGCGAAGCATGGTTGCGGCTCGCTGTCGGTTTGATCTCCGTCGATTTTGCGCGGCGTCGCATACTCGGAGCGCGCCGCGTTGCGACGACGGAAGCGGTGCCGCGTCTGCGACCGGCTTCTTGTGTGTTCTGGGGAGCGACATCGGGCTTCACGAGCTTTATGGCGAACGCAGGCGAACCGGCACTGACGATGTATCTGTTGCCGTTCAGGTTGAGCAATCGCTGTTTTGCCGGCACCACGGCGGCATTCTTCGCCGTGGTCAACCTCACGAAGCTGATGAGCTTTTCGATGCTTGGCCTCTTTACGCGGACCACTTTGCTGACGAGCCTGCTGCTTACGCCCGTCGCGGTGCTCGGCACATATGCGGGCATCCGCTTGAATCGCAGACTCAATGCAGCGCTCTTTCATCAGCTTTCATGCGCGATTCTGCTCGTGATCGGCGTCAGGCTCATTTATACGAGTCTTAGGGTGATTGTGTAGTCTGGTGGCCCGATGAAAATCGGCACCCTCGCCAATCTCGCGTGCGGGCGCGGGGAATGGGCACAAAGCAGGGCACAAAGTGTCCTCCGCGGTGGAACAGACTGGCACAAACCCTGACGCCCTTCGGGCGCATTTTCGGATGCGTTCGCGGCCAAGGCTGCATCCCGCGCTACAGGCATGGGAAATGCGGTCTGCAGTCGAATCCTTACCCACACGCCGGAGCGGCCATGAAACCAGCGAGCATCGCGTGCCGCCGGGCGGATTGCGAGGACGCAGACGATGGGCGCGAACGAGCAACTGCAGGATTGGCGCAGCTATGCGCTTAACCTCGAGCAGGAAGCCGCCAAAGCCGTAATCGGGCATCACGACACCGTACGCCTGATCAATATCGCGCTGTTCGCGCGGGGCCACGTGTTGCTCGAGGGCGGCGTGGGCGTCGGAAAGACGACGCTGCTGCGGGCAATCGCACGAGCGATCGGCGGCGAATTCGAGCGCGTCGAAGGCACGATCGATCTGATGCCGGGCGACCTCGTTTATCACACGTATGTCGACTCGGTCGGCAAGCCGCGCATCGAGCCGGGGCCACTGCTCAAGCACGGCGAATCGCTATCGACATTCTTTTTCAACGAGATCAACCGTGCTCGCCCGCAGGTGCAGTCGCTGTTGCTACGCGCGATGGCTGAGCGCTCGGTGTTCGCGTTCGACCGCGAATACAACTTTCCGCACATGACGCTGTTCGCCGATCGCAACAAGGTCGAGAAAGAAGAGACCTTCGAACTCGCATCGGCCGCGCGCGACCGCTTCATGTTCGAACTCAACATGGCGACGCCCGACGACGACGACGTGCGCCGCGCACTTGTATTCGATCCGTCGTTTCACGATATCGACGCGCTGGTCGAGCGCGTGACGCCGGAAGTGTTGCCGTGGCGCGAATTGAACACGATGGCCGCGATCATTCAGGCAAGCGTGCATACGTCCGATGCGATCGAGCGTTACGCGCTCGATATCTGGCGAGCGACCGAATCGCCGCGGCGTTACGGCATCGAACTCGAAGACGTCGATATCGACAATCTGATTCTTGCAGGAGCGAGCCCGCGCGGCATGAGCATGCTGCTGCGCGCCGCGCGCGTCGTAGCATGGCTTGCGGGGCGCACCTACGTCGAGCCGGAAGACGTGCATGTCGTGCTGACGCCGGCGCTCGGACATCGTGTGTTTTTTACGCCGATCTACGAACTGCGGCGCACCGAGCTTGCACAGGCGCTGACGCAGCAGATCGTCGCGCGCATTGCAGCGCCGTAACGCCATGCGTGCGCAACTCAAGGAATTCCACTACAGGCTGCCGGTGCGGGTAGCGGGAGCCCGGCCTGGCTCGCATCGCGGCACGAGCGTCGGCGCAGGGCAGGAATTCGTCGCGCACACGCGGCTTTTCGACTATCCGGACCCGCGGCGCATCGATATCCGGGCCAGCATTCGCGGCGGTCACGGCGACTGGCTCGTGCGGCTTCACAGGCAGCGCGTCGCGGTGCCGGTCTACGCGGTCGTCGATGTTTCGGCATCGATGCGATTCGGTCGCGATGCAAACGCGCCGACGAAGCTCGATGCCGCGGCGCAGTTTGCCGAGGCGCTGGGCTATAGCGCATTTCGCCACGGTGACCGGGTGGGCATGCTCGCGTTCGACGAAGGCGAGCGAGAAGACCTGTTTCTGCCGGCGCGGCAGGTGCGCGGAGCCGGTGCGCTGATGCGCGCGACACTGCTCGACGCGAAGGTTCGCGATCGGCATGCCGTGTCGAAGTCGCGGGCAAGCGGATTGGAAAGAGCGTTTGCGCGCATTGCAGAGCGCGCGTGTCTTGCCTTTCTGGTCTCCGATTTCCAATGGCCGATCGAGACGTTGCCGGACATGCTCCGGTCGATGTCGCGTGTGTGGCTCGTGCCGATCGTCGTCTGGAGTTCGGCGGAAGTGGAGCCGCCGTCGGCTCGTGGTTGGCTCACGACACACGATATGGAAACCGGCGAACAGCGATCGCTCTGGATAACAGACAAACTGCGTGACCGATGGCGTGCTGGGATGGCTGCGAGAAAGCAACACATTATCGATACCTTCGCGAAGGGCGGCGTGCGTCCGCTCTTCATGACCGACACGTTCGATGCCGATGCGCTGAGCCGCTATTTCGTGGAGCAAGTCGCATGACGCCACGACGGAACGGCGCCAGATACGGCGCATCGCAAGGCAACTTCGGTGTGGGTCTGCGCGTGACGGCCTGCCAGCATGCGTCCGCTTTCGCACTAGCGTGCGCGTTTGCATGCGCATTCGCATGCGCATTCGCGATATTGTGCGGCTGTCCACCGGCTAGCGCAGCCGAGGCGTCGGTTCAGCAGCCTCCCGCATACGGTCATGCTTTAGCGGACGTGCTCGAGCAAAAGGTGTTGCTCGAAGAGCATGGGCAGCGCGTGGATCTCGTGGCGCCGCCATCCGCGGGACGAATTTCGCTGTGGCTCGAACGCCGCCCTTCATCGATTTCAACCGATAGCGGCGGACGACGATGGCTCGTGCTGCGTTATCAGATCATCAATGCACCCGAGCAGCTCACGTCGGTGACCATTCCCGCGCTAAAGCTTCCGCTTGCCACGGGTGCAACGCTCGACATTCCCGACTGGCCGGTGACGGTCGCGCCGTTGACGCTGAGCGAACCGCCGAACGTCGGCCGGCTGACGCCGTTGCAAGGAGACCGCATTGTGCCAGCGCCGCCCGTGGTGCCAATCCGGCGCGCGATTGCGATCTGGGCCTCGGCAACGTTCGGCATCCTGATCGCATGGGGCCTATGGTGGTTATGGCGCGAGCGTCGCGAGCGCGCCGCGCTGCCGTTCGCCCGGACATGGCGCGCGCTGCGCCGTCGCGACGCCGCATCGATGGAAAGCGATACGCAGACGTGGCGACTGATTCATGATGCGTTCAACGCGACGGCCGGCCGCGTCGTGCGCGCGCGCTCATTACCTGAACTGATGCGGCATGCCCCGCACTTGCAGACGCTCGAACCGCAGATCGAAACGTTCTTTCGCTGTTCGAGCGCGCGCTTTTTTCAAGGCGCGCAAATCGGGCCGCAGCTGGAGCATTTTGCGCTGCGCGAATTCGCCCGCGCGCTATATCGCGCGGAGCGGCGCAACCGGCGCTAATTGAATGCCATGCCTGACTTTGCCTATCCGTGGGTGCTCCTGCTGCTGCCGCTCGCTGCATTGCCGCTGTTGCGGCAGCACTTCGAATCGTTGCCGTTTTCATGCGTGACGTGGCTGCCGGGCGACCGGGTGGGACGCTTTTTCAGCGCGTTGTGGCGCATTCTTGCGATGCTGGCCATTGCGTCGATCATCGTAGGACTATCGGGACCGGGCAACTCGAATCTCGAGCGGCGTGTAACGGGCACCGGCGGTGAAATCATGATTCTGATGGACCGCAGCGCGAGCATGGACGCCGAATTGGGCCGCGGACTCGCGAAATACTCAAACGCGCTTTCGACCGGCGAATCGAAGCGGCAGGTCGCATCGCGCGCGTTGGCCACTTTCGTTGCACATCGTCCTAACGATAGCTTCGCATTCGTGCTGTTCGGTTTGCAGCCAATGCTGGCGGTGCCGTTCACTCGCGATCACGGAATTGTCGATGCGGCGATGGAAGCGACCAATGTCGGACGCGGTATGCCGGATACGCGGCTCGACGCCGGTTTGTCGTATGCCGTGCGCCTCTTCGATGGCCGGCCGCGCTCCGGCGGCCGCGCAATCGTTCTGGTCTCGGACGGCGGGGCGCGGCTCGATTCAGACGCACGTCGAAAGATTGCTGCGGCGCTTGCCGATAACGGCGTCGCGCTCTATTTCGTCTATCTGCGCAGCGGCATCTTTAGCCCCGATCTGAGCAACATCGAACCGCGATTCGAACACTCGGCCGAGGCGGAACTGCATCGCTTCTTCCAGTCGATACGGACACCGTACCACCTGTATCAGGCAAAGGATGCGGAGCAGATGGCCGCCGCAATGGCGGAAATCGGGCGCCGCGAGAGTCAGCGTTCGGTATTCATCGAGCGATTGCCGCGGCAGGACAGAAGCATACGGTGCTTTGCGGTGGGCCTATTCTGCTGTGCCGCGTTGATCTGCATGAGTGCTGTTCAGAAGCGGAGCTTCACATGAAACGTATACGGATGCATATTCTGTTCGGCGGTGCCGCGGCCTGCTGCGCAGGTATTACCGTGTACTACGCAGTGGCGCTTGAGCGGGCGATCGATGTGAGCCGCGCGATCGAGGCCATGCGCAGCGCCACCGTCGCGCAGCTTTCGAACGGACCCGCCAATGAGGCACCGCAGGTGCGTCTTGCTCGCGCCGTTGCGTTGTCCGCCGCTGGGAGCGAGGCCAACGCGGGCAAGCTGTTCAACGAGCTCCTGCTGGAACCCGGTCCGGTCGACGTCAAGCGGGCCACGCTTTTCGATCTCGCGAACATGTCGTTGCGCGCATCGGCCGGCGGCGACGCGCGCGGGCCGCTACGATCGCTGCCGTTGCTCGAAACGGCAAAAGCGCGCTACCGCGATCTGCTACGCGACGACCCGGGCGACTGGGACGCGCGCTACAACCTCGAGCGCGCACTGCGTCTCGCGCCGGAATCGCCCGACGAGACCGAGACGGATCAGGATATCGAGCAGCGACGCAGCGTCAGGGTACGCGGCGCGCAGCCTCAGGAACTGCCGTGAACATCGGCACGGGCGGCAGGCCGGGCGTCGTGCGCCGATATGCATTGCTCGGCGCGGCTGCATTGCTGCTGGTTGCGGCCGTATGGATGCCACCGATTGCGCGTACGAGGTACATATCGAGCTACATCGTTACGTTCGACATTACACAGAGCATGGATACCGAGGACGTGACGCTGAACGGGCGTCCCGTGAGCCGGCTGACGTTCGCGAAGACAGCAATGCAGCATGCCTTGCAGCGCTTGCCTTGCGGTTCGCATGTCGGCTGGAGTGTCTTCACGGGAACGCGTTCGCTGTTGCTTTTCGTTCCGGTGGAAGTCTGTGCGCATTACGATGCTTTACTGTCGTCGCTGGATCAGATTGGCGGACAGATGCGCTGGGCAAACAGCAGCGTAATTGCGCAAGGCGGCCTTTACTCGGCCGTGCATGCGGCGTCGGAGGGGGAATCCAAGGCCGCGGTGGTCTTTATCACCGATGGACAGGAGGCGCCACCCGTTGCGCCGTCCGACACGACCATTCGCGGTATTGCGCGAGGGCAGGCCGATGGCTGGATCGTCGGAGTAGGCGGCGATCAACCGGCGCCGATTCCGCACACCAATGCGCAAGGCGTACGCATCGGCTTCTGGCGTGCTGATGAAGTGATTCAGTCGGTGCCATCGCGAAGTGGCGCCGGCGCTGGCGGGCACGAGGAACTGTCGGCATTGCGCGAGCCTTATCTTCGCGCGCTGGCGGCGCACGCGGGATTCGGTTATCAGCGGCTGGACGATTTCAAGTCGCTATCGGCGGCAATGGCCGATCCTAAACTGGGTCGGCGCATGCAGGCCGCGACGGATTTCCGCTGGTGCCCGGCGCTCGTCGCGCTGCTGCTGCTCGTTTTATATTTTCTTCCACGACGGAAGCGAGAGAGCGGCTTCACGAAACATTAGAGCGCGCTTAGGGCCGAATGCTTACTTGGCCGAATGACCGGGTCGAACGCGCTGGATCGCGGTGGGACTCGTGCCGTACTGTTTCTTGAAGACCCTGCTGAAGTGGGCCGCGCTTACAAATCCGCATTGCCACGCGATGTCGCTAATGCGAACGCGATTATCCCCATTCGTGAGGATCTTGTTCGCTCTCGCAAGCCGTTGCTGCAACAGGTAACGCATGACGGAAGATCCGTCGCGTTCGAAGAGCTTGGTTAGATAGCGCCTTGAAACACCCATTGCGGCGGCAACGAAGTCGATGTCGATCTGTTCGTTCGCTACGTTGCGCTCGATAAAGCGCTTGGCTTGCCTGAGCAGGGCATCTGAGCTCGTGACGCGTTTCGGCGCCGCCAGGTCATCGGTGATGATTTCCATCAGGTCGGTCAGGTGCTCCGCAACGAGCCGTGCACCGTACGAACTGCACTGTTCACCGTAAGCCGCCGCCCCTGCGATCAGAGACTTCAGCAACGCGACGTCAGGCGACGCAGCATCGGCCACGAACATCTCACGGCTCGACAGAACCTTTCCTCGCGTTTCGAGCGAAGCCTTCGATACGCGAAGGATCATGCCGCGCGAGTCCGCACGCGCGGTCTGCGTGTACTTGATGCTGCCGTCGAAGAGCAGCAGCGAGCCTTCGCCGAGTTCGACGCGGTTGCCATCCTGTTCGATCTCGATCGTCCCGCTCTCGATCAGGAACAACAGCAGCGTATTCTTTCGCCAGCCGTCGAGTCCGGGGCCGGGCATCCATGTCCACTGTTGACCGGACAGTTCCGCGGCCTCGAAACGAAGATCGCCCATGTACCAGGACGCGGTCAGAAGTTCGCGCGTGACCCCTTTCTCGAACTGGCACTCCATGCTCCAGTTCTTTCTTACGAGATCACACCACTCGCTTTCGGTCTTGGCTGACTTATCCTGGGTTGCCTGTTTGACGAAATGCATCATGCTACGTACCTGACAACTCAACTAAAGCTGCGTTGCACGACCGCTGCGTCGAGGCGTTCATGTGGCGCCTCATGTGCCGCCGCTCGCTGTAAGAGCCGTGTTACGGCATCGCGGCAAGCGACGTCGGTCTGGAATTTGGACAAGGCCGTCAAACAGTTAGAAACGGCTTCGCCGCCTAACTGTGCGACGAGCACGCTATCCGACGAAAGGCGCTGTGAAAGCCTGACTGCTGCCGATCGGCAGGCAGGATCGTCTTCCATATCGCCAAGCGACGTAAGGCAATTGACTACATGCTTGGCGCTAAGACGGTTGCATATCGAAGAATCCGTTGCAAGCCGCCGCGACAATTGACCCGCCGCTGTACGGCACGTTTTATCGGTATGCAACTTTGCGAGCGTGTACAGGCACACGGCAACATGCCGGCCATTCAGATTGTGTCGCAACGGACCGTCTTCGACAACGCGCGTTGCGAGTCGAACGATAGCGCGCTGACAAGCGGAGTCTAAAGCCCATTCGCCTAAAGCGCTGAGGCAATTTGCGAGGCGAACTCCATTCAACTGTTTTACGACCGTTTCATCGGTAACAATACGGGAGGCGAGCCGCCTTCCCGCAAAGAAAACGGCTTCATTACCGTGCCATTTACCAAGCGCATACAAAGCGTTGGCAATTGCATGGCCGTTCATGCGCGACAGCAACCTGTCGTTCGTCACGATCTGTTTCGCGAGATAGGCTCCCGCCTTTACGCTGTTTTCGTGATCCGGCCATTTGCTTAATGCATTTAGACAAATGCCGATTTCGTGTCCGCTCAAATCGTTCCAAAGTGGCGAATCAGATGAAATGCGTGCCGCGAGGTATATGCCTGAAGCGCGACAAATCGGCTCCTTGTCCCACTTGCACAACGCGTTCAGACATTCGATGACGTCGGGCGCATCAAGCGTCAGACGCAAAGTCTTATCGCCGGCAAGTCGCATCGACAAACGCAAAGCCGCTCGGCGGCATGCCTCTTCTTTGTGCCATTTGCCAAAAGCGGTCAGGCAGTCTGCGATCTGAGCGCCGCTCAATGAATCGCAAAGGCGGCTGTCTATTTCGATGCGTGCGGCGAGTCGGACAGCGGCCGCCTGGAACACCTCATCGTCCCACTTCGCTAGTGCGATCAGGCACGACGCGAACTCGCGACTAGTGAGCTTGTTGCGCAGTGCACCGTCCGACGCCAATGTTTCTGCAAAGCTTGCAGCGATTTTCTGATTGGCTTTTTCGTGGTTACGTTCGTTTAACGAAGCCAGTAATAAATGGAAATCTGAGGCGCTGTCCTTGTGTGCGGCGAAGATATCTGAAGCGTTTGCGATAGATATTCTTTCGTTATCCAAATTCTTGGATCGAAGGAGACTTTCGACTCCTTTCATATCTATTTCTCCCTTTAGGTCCATTGGGCGAAGCTATCTTGGGCCAACGGCTAGCCGGGAGTTTGACTATGCGACGACTTTCTTTTGTCTTTGCGGGCATGGGCGGCCTTTGCTTCTCAAGCATGGTGCGCCCTTGCCGTCAACGCAGGCTAAGGTGGCCAGCAATGCATAAGCGCTTCCGCCGACGTCAACGTTGTCAACGATCAGACTACCCTTCTACGGAGTACCGCATGTCTCTTTTTATTAACGACAATATTTCCTCGCTGGTCGCGCAGCAGAACCTGAACACGTCGAACTCATTGCTCGATCAGTCGATCCAGCGTCTGTCATCGGGTAAGCGCATCAACAGCGCGGCGGACGATCCTGCTGGTCTTGCGATTTCCACCACGCTGCAAACGCAGATCCAGGGTTTGAATCAGGGCGTGCAAAACGCTAACGATGGCGTGTCGCTGACGCAGACGGCTTCCACCGGTCTGACGCAAATCGTCACCGCGCTGCAGACGATCCGCTCGCTCGCCAACGAAGCACAGGGCGGTACGCTGACGACGGCGAACCAGCAGGCGCTGCAGCAGGAAGTGTCGCAGGAGATCGCCGAAGTGAACCGGATCTCCAACACCACGACGTTCAACGGCCTGAACCTGTTGAACGGCACGTCCGGCATCATCAACGTGCAGGTTGGCGCGGACGTCGGCCAGACGGTCCAGCTGGACCTGAGTCAGGGCGTTTCGGCGGGATCGCTCGGCGGCGGCATCGCCGAATCGGGCCAGGTGCTCGGCACGATCTCGAACCTGAACCTGAATGCGGACGGCACGGAAGCGAGCGGCGCAGGTGCGATTACGCAGATCAGCATCGTCTCGAACGGCAGCGGCGGTTTCACGTTCGAGGATCAGAACGGCAGCGCGATCTCGGCGGCGGCATCGGCATCGCTGTTCACGACGACCACGACCAACGGCGTGTCGTCGCTGTCGCTGAACAGCACCGGCGCGCTCACGCCGACCAACGAACTGACCTCGATTTCGGCAGCCGTTGCCGGAGGCAGCGGCGCGGCGAAGGGCACGGTGTTCGGCAAGATCTCGGACATCGATATTGACCCGTCGACAGGTCTCGATGCGACCTCGTCGACCAATAACGCGATCACGTCGATTACGGTGGAAGCGAACGGTTCCGGCGGTCTGCAGTTCATCGATCAGAACGGCAACGCGGTTCCGGCATCCGCAACGGGCGGCCTCTTCAACCTGACCACTAGCGCCGGCGGTGCTGTTACCGGTATTTCGTTCGCCGCCACGCCGACCAGCACGATCGGTTCGACCGCAGCCGGCGCGCAGCCGGCAAACAGCGTGCTCGCCAACGTCAACGCGCTCACCACGCCGACATCGGTCGCGAACATCGATGTCAGCACGACGGTCGGTGCGAATAACGCGGTGCTGTCGATCGACAATGCAATCGCCACGATCAACAACCTGCAGGCCGTGATCGGCGCGGCGCAGGTCCGCTTCCAGGGGATCTCGCAGTCTCAGCAGGACGAGTCGACCGATCTGTCGAATGCGAACTCGCAGATCAGCGACGCCGACTTCGCGACGGAATCGGCGAACCTGAGCAAGGCGCAGGTGATGCAGCAAGCGGGCATCTCTGTGCTCGCGCAAGCGAACGCGCAGCCGCAACAGGTGCTCAAGCTCCTGCAGTAACCGGCGTCGTCGCTTAACGGCGAACGCGGATGAGCCGGCAGGGCGTGCAGTTCGGCTCATCCGCGGTATGTGACCGCACAACGCCCTATACCGCATAGGACGTGTTACCGGCCGCTCAGGCCACATGGAGCTTTTCAAATGTCGACTACATCCGTTGGCGCTCAAGCGGCGCTGGCTGCCCAGAAGGCGGCCAGCGCCGTTCAGCAGGCCGCCCAATCGCTGATTTCCCAATCGACCGGCAGCACCGTCGACGTCAACTCGCTCGTCTCGGCCCTCGTGAACGCGCAAATCGCTGGTCCGAACGCGGCGTTGACCGCGCAGGCAGGGATAGACAAGACCGACATCAGCGGTCTTGCGTCGCTGTCCGCTTCGTTGTCCGGATTACAGGGGGCCTTGAGCCCATTCCTGAGCGGCGATGCCCTGGCATCGTTCTCGGCGAAGTTGAGCGGCGACGGGATTACCGCGAAAGCCGGCCAGGGTGCGGTGGCGCAGACCTATCAGCTCGATGTGCTGCAGGTCGCGCAGGCACAGATCATCACATCGCAGCCGTTCTCGAAGGCGGACACGGCGGCAATGGGCACGGGCACCATCACGATCTCGGTTGGCAGCGGGTCCAGTGCGAAGTCGTTCAACGTCGATATCGATTCGTCCGACGATAGCCTGCAGGGCGTCGCCGACGCGATCAACTCGGCATCGGGCAACACCGGCGTCAAGGCGAGCATCATTCAGGGCGCGAATGGCGCGTCGCTCAGCCTTCAATCGACTACCACGGGCTCGGCGAACACGATCAACGTCAGCGTGAGCCAATCGAGCCCCAGCGCGCTTTCGGATCTCGATGTGACGTCGGGCACCAGCACGGACCCGGGCCCTCCGGCCGGCGTGTCGACGATCACGTCGGGCAACAGCTTCTGGAACCAGACGCAAGGCGCGCAGGATGCACAGCTGGACGTCGACGGCCAGCTCGTGACGAACCCGAACAACACGATTACCGATGCGATTTCCGGCGTGACGTTGACGCTCGATCCGACCAACACGAAGACGCTCGGAGCGCAGACGCTGACGGTCGCGCCCGACGAAAGCTCGGTCGAAGGCGATCTGTCGGCGTTCGTGTCGGCGTACAACGCCGTTATCGATCAGCTGAACTCGCTTGCTGCGCCAGGCACCGCGGGGGTGCAGGGCAGCGGCGGCGCGATGCTCGGCGACGAAATGCTCAATCAGATCGGCGCGTCGCTCGGCGGTATCGTGGGGGACGCAGTATCGAGCGGCGGGTTGTCGGCCACGCTCGCGTCGCTTGGCATCAATTTCCAGACCGATACGGGCGGCGAGCCCTTCGCGCAGCTACAGATGGGGACGAACGCGAGCGGTCAAACGCTCGACGATATCGTGTCGAGCGATCCGGCGCTGATCAGCGCGCTGTTCAACGACACGAACGGTCTTGCGCAGCAGCTCGACTCGGTGGTGGTGAATTACACGTCGACGTCGACGGGCATCATTTCGAAGCGCACCGCCGACCTGACCGCCGATATCGCCAGCCTCGCGAAACAGCAGGACTCGCTCGACGATTTCGCCACGCAGTTGACCTCGCAATTCAACGATCAGTTCACCGCACTGAACACGATCATGGCGCAGTCGCAATCGAACGCGAACTTTCTGACGGCGCTGTTCGGCGGCAACAATAGCAATGGCGCGCTCGCGCAGAACAGCAATTGAGTGTCGTGGCGGCCGGCGCGGATCGCCGCGCCGCCATCAATTCCTGCCGCCGATCAGGAACAGATTGAATGCGATGAAGGTCAACGCGACGATCGCGCCGCATACATACTCGAAGATCAGCGAAAACTTCCTGCCCCGGTTCGTCGAGATGCTCGCGGTGATCGTGACGATGGTGGCAAACACGATATCGACCAGCACGACAATGTTCAGGCGATCGACAATCGTCAGGTGATGCTCGTGGCCGAGCACGTTCGCGACGGCGCGGAAGTTCAGCACGACGGCAAACAGCGCGCCGGCCAGCAGGGTCACGCGCGATTCGATCAGCGGGCGGCCATCGTCCTTGTGAAGCAGAAAGCTGACTGTGCACAGCAGAAATGCCGCATAGAGCGGTGCGGCCAGATTGAGAAACAGCGCAAGGCTCGAGCGCTGCAGCGTGATCGTCATTTCGAGCTTCGTGTAATCGGAGCCCTTGCCGCCGGCGGGGTCGCCGAACTCGGTTGCATAGTGCGTCGTGCCGACGTCGATGCGCTGATCCGTGATGCGCCAGCCCTGCGGGCTCGCGGTCGGTAAATAGCCGGTGTTCGCGACATCGGGCACATAGACCATGCTCGACGTGTCATCGACGCCTTCTTCGATCGTCAGGTGAACGACCTGTTCGTCGAACGGGAAATTGCGCAAATCCCAGTCTTGCCTGAATTTGCCGACGATTTTGACCTGGCGCCAGTACAGGTCGCCGCGTTTCGTCGTGCTCTCCAGACGCTTCGTGATGGCATCCGAATGGACGAATTCCATCGTCTGCAGCGGATTCTTCGTGGCCGGACGTCCGACGCTCCAGATCCAGAAGTCCGCCGCAAAGGTATTCTCGGCAGTATCGACCGCATAGATCGCGGTGACGAACATGCCTACCTTGTACTGTTCCGGTGGAACCTTCGGCTTCGAGACGGAGATCGCCTGGCAGGTAGCGACCGACGGCAGCACGAGCATCGCAAGCGTCGCAAGCAGTGCCAGGGCACCGCGAGCGAAACGCGTGAATGGCGGACAGCACCGGCGCGCCAGGTTGATTGCAGAACGTCCCATCCTCGGTTCCTCGACGGTTCACCGCGGGAAAAACGCCGCTCCAATCCCGGATGTAAAGGGATTGGGAAACCAGTGTCAACCGGTAATAATGCTCGATGGGACAAGCCTGCTCTGTGCCCTGGCGTACAGACAGGCGATATCGGCGTTACCAGCGGATCAATGCCGCGCCCCACGTAAAACCGGCACCCATGGTCGGCGTCAGAACGAGATCGTTCTCCTTGATGCGCCCGTCTTCCACCGCTTCCGCAAGCGCGAGCGGAATCGACGCGGCCGACGTGTTGCCGTGGTGATCGACCGTCAGGATGACCTTCTCCTTTGGCAGATGCAGTTTTTCGCCGAGTGTTTGCACAATGCGCTGATTCGCCTGGTGCGGAACGACCCAATCGAGATCGGCCTGCGTCAACCCGTTGGCCGCGAGCGCTTCCTGCGAAGCCTCGGCGAGATTGACGACGGCATGGAGAAACACTTCGCGCCCTTCGAGATGCATGTTGCCGGCAGTCTGCGTCGAAGATGGTCCGCCATCCGTACGAATCTTGTCCTGATGCCGGCCATCGGAGCGCAGATGCGTGGACAGGACGCCTTTGCGCAGTCCCCCGGTCTGGCGCTCGGCGCGCAAGACGACCGCGCCCGCGCCGTCGCCAAACAGCACGCAGCTATTGCGGTCGGTCCAGTCGATAATGCGCGATATCGTTTCGGCGCCAATCACAAGGGCAGTGCGTGCCTGGCCAAGTCGAATCATGTTGTCGGCGACCGACAACGCATAGACAAACCCCGAGCAGGCTGCCTGGACGTCGAACGCGATGCCAGCGGTCATGCCGATGGCTGCCTGCACGCGAACGGCGCTGGCCGGCACGGTGCGATCCGGCGTGCACGTCGCGAGCACGATGAGGTCGACGTCCGAGCCGCGAATGCCGGCCTGTTTCAGCGCAGAGAGCGCGGCGCGCGTGGCGAGATCGGAGGTGTTTTCTCCATCCGCTGCAATCCGGCGTTCCTTGATGCCGGTTCGCTGCGTGATCCACTCGTCCGATGTATCGACCATCGTGGCGAGTTCGTGGTTCGTCATCCTGCGCTCAGGAAGCGCCGATCCGCAGCCGGCTACGCGAGAGGCCCATCCCGTCGCCAGCGTTTCGGCTGGACTCCGGGAATCAGGGCCGGTTACTTCCGTCGTCATTTGGGCTCCGATGAGTAGGGATAGAGGGCGTGGCGCGGTTACCAGTTTCCGGCGCCGCCAGCGGACCCGTTCGACGGCGCGGCGATCTGCGGCTCCGATGCGGTGGCCGGGCTGCTGAGCGACACCAGATGCCCGGCGAGCGAGGCGAAGGTCGGATAGTCGAACAGGACGGTCTCGTCGATTTTTATCCGGAGCCGTTCTTCGAGGAAGAAGGCCAGTTCGACCGAGTGCATCGAGTCGAAGCCCGCCTCGGCGAAAGTCTGATCGAGATCGGCTGGCACCTTCAGGTTGTTCGCCTCGGTCCACTCCTGAATCCAGGCGAGAATCTGATCCGCGTTGACGGCGGTACTTTCCATCGGTGTCGCTTGAAGTTGGTCGCTCATTCTGGTTCTACTCCTAAGGGTCCAGCTTAAGAAAAGGAGAACATCTACGCTTGCGCTACGCGCGACAGCTGCTCTTCGCCAGCCGCCGTGGCATCGAGAAAATTTGCGAGACCTTCGGCAGACGGTGCGCGGACGATGGAATCGTGGTCGTCGTCGAATACCTTCACGGTGATTTCGCCGTTTGTCAGCAAGCGCAGCTGCGCGGCCACGTGTTCGCCGGAGGCGCCGCCTTTACCACGCGTAGCTAGCGCATAGCTGATGCGGGTACGGGTCTGCCGGGGGCGATGCAGCGCAACTGCTGCAGCGCTTGAAGCATGAAGGCGTGCAAGGTGCGCAAAGACGTCGGGATGCGCACGTCGGCGCACCTCGGATAGGGAGAAGTCGCTATCGAGCATCGAGTCGAAGCGAGGGTCGGCCAGCAGCCTGTCGACAAGATCCGAGGCTTCGTCGTCTCGAGCGACACCCTTTATGATGTTTTTCAGACGTGTCGCGAATGCTCCGTTGTAGAGCGGACTGTCGACGATCAGAAGCGGCGGCGCATTCGATCCTTCCGCTTCCCATTGCGCAGCCATTTCATGCGCGACGAGGCCGCCGAACGACCAGCCGCCGAGCAGATCGGGCATCCGGCCGACTGCCCTGACGAATGCAGAGCGGTAGAGCGACGCAAGCTGTTCGATGGTGAGATAGCCGACCTTCCGGTCATGGTCCGCATACGGATGCCGGAGCGCGACGATGGTCGGATCGCCAGGCCATGCCGAAGCGAGATCCTGGTAAGACAGGACATCGCCGCCGATCGGATGGACGAGCGCGATGAACGGGCCCGAGCCTTCGCGCAGCGATACCGCCAGCGCGCGTTCGTCGATTTCGACGGGCCGCGTTTCTGTTTTCGTCGTTTCGCTCGCTTCAGTTGCGCAACGCGATCGCGACGCTGCGAAGAACCCGGCGAGCGTGATCAACGACGCGCCTCGCGCCAGCATCGACATCGGCGGCATTTTTCCGAACGCCTGATGCAGGCGAACGCGCAATTCGGTCATTGCAAGCGAGTCCATGCCCAACTGGACGAGCGGCACATCGTCCACGAGGCTCACTGCGTCCGATGCGACTGAAGCCGCGATCGTACGTATCGTCGCGAGAAGCTGCTCACTGTTCGTGCCTTGATCCGCGGCATCCGCAGACGCTGAGGCGCTACCAACGGCTACGCCGATTTCCGCGATTTCGTGCTGAAGCTGTTCCACGTAGTGCGCGGGGGCAGCCTGCTTGCGCTGCGGAAATGGCAGTTCGAAGCGCTCTTCGTCGAAGCGATAGGTTGGCAATTCGGCGGGCGGAGGCGCGTTTCCATACATCTTGCTCCATGCGACGGCATGTCCGGCGCTGTAAAGGTGCGCGCACGCATGGGCGAATCCGGTCATTTCGGATTCCTCGTCACCGTCGGGGCCATCGGCGAGCGATGAGATCGCGCATTGCCAATCTCCCGACGCCTTGGCGCGTGCCAGTTTCGAAAGCGCTGCGCCAGGCCCGACTTCGATAAACGTGGTCCTGCCGTCCGACGCAAGATGCAGCGCCTGCGCGAATCTCACCGGCTGTTCCACGAGATCGAGCCAGTGTTCGACGTTCGCTAGCTGCGCGGTTGCGGGTTGCCCGGTCAGCGTCGATACGATCGGGATGCGCGCGGGCGCGAGCGTCAAGGACTCGAGCGCCCGCCGGAACGCGTCGCGCATCGATCTGAGCATCGGCGAGTGGCCGGGGGTGTCGTAGGTCTTCAGCAACGAAACGCGCTTGCCCGCGGCCGTCATGGCGTCCTGCACTTGCGCCACTGCTTCCTGGGTACCGCTTACGACGGTCTGCTCGGGTCCGTTCACGCCCGCGACGAACAGGTTCGTGCCGAACTCGAACTGCCGCGATAGTTCTTCGACACCGGCGGCCACCGCGAGCATCGCGCCGCGCGGCGTCTGCGTATCGAACAGACGGCCGCGCGCCTCGACGGCCTTCAGGCCGTCCGCGAGCGTCATGACACCACCGATCACGGCTGCGACATGCTCGCCAAGCGAATGCCCGATCAGGAGGTCGGGCCGCTGCCCCAGTTCCATCCATGTGCGAGCCAGTGAATAGCAGACGACGAAATGCGCAAGCTGGCCCGGATGATGGCGCACCGCCGCCGGATCGCGGCCAAGAATCGCGTCGAGCACGTCGCGCGCGGTCTGTACTTCGAGTTCGCTAAAACAGGCGTCCGCAAATTGCCTGAAGATCCAGTTGCCGCTATAGAGTTCAGCGCCAACGCCCGGTTGCCACGCGCCTTGCCCGGGGAACAGAAAAGCAAGCCGCTGTTTTTTGGGCGCGTCGCCCGCGTGCCATTTACCGGACGGGCTGGCATTGAGGAAATCGTCCATGGCGTCGATAAAGTCCTGTCGGGTCGTACCGACGAGTGCAACGCGATGCGTGAAATGGTCGCGTCTGACGCTTGCCGTATGACAGATGTCGCGCAGCGGCATCGCGGTATCGACAAGACATTCGCGATACGCCGACGCGAGCCGCTCTCTTGCTTGCGGCGAGCGGCCCGACAGCGTCAGCACGCGTTCGCGCTCGACGCTGGCGACCGCCGCATCGGCGCCGCTTTCATGCGTCGCGAGGATCAGATGGACATTGGTGCCCGTAATGCCGAAGCCGCTGACGCCGACCATCGGCTTGCCGCCCTCGAGCGGCCTGCCGTGCTGCGGAATTTCAAGCTGCGCGCCTTCCCAGCGGAAGCGCGGATTCGGCGTCGAAAAGTTCACCTGGGCCGGCACGTAGCGATTACGCAGAATCAGTATCGCCTTGATGATCGCCGCCATGCCGGCGGCGCCTTCGAGGTGGCCCACCTGAGCCTTGACAGAACCGACAAGGATTGCGTTTTGCCTTGCAACCGATTGCGTGTAGACGTTGCGCAACGCCGACAGTTCGATCGGATCGCCCAACGAGGTGCCCGTGCCGTGCGCCTCGACGTATGCGACTTCTTCGGGGCGTGCGCCGGCGCGCGCGAGCGCGTGGCGGATCACCGCTTCCTGAGCGGCGCCATTGGGCGCGGTCAGCCCATTGCTCGCGCCGTCGCTATTGATCGCGGAGCCGGCCAGCACCGCGTCGATGCGATCGCCATGCGCGTGCGCATCTTCAAAACGCTTCATGACGACGACTCCACCGCCTTCGCCGCGGATATAACCGTCGGCGTCCGCGTCGAACGGGCGGCAGTGTCCCGAGGCGGACATTGCCTGCAAGCGTGCGACGCCGATCGTCTCCTCGGGCCCGAGAATCAGATTGATGCCGCCCGCGATTGCGATATCGCAATCGTCCGCGCGCAGGCTTTGCGCGGCGAGATGGATCGCAACCAGCGACGACGAGCAGGTCGTATCGACGAACAGCGCGGGGCCGCTAAAGCCGAACAGATGGGCGACGCGTCCGGGCGCCATTGCGCGAAGATTGCCGAGCTTCGAATACGTGGTGATGCCGGCCGGATCGCCCGACCATATCGTTCTGCGGCCGTAGTCGGCTTCGCCGGTCGTCATGAAAAGACCGACTCGCTTGCCGCGCAACTCGCTCGGCACAAGTCCCGCGCTTTCGAGCGCCGCCCACGTCAATTCGAGCATCCATCGTTGTTGCGGATCCGTTTCCAGCGCTTCCGCTTCGGATGTGCGAAAGAACTTGCGGTCGAAGCGAAACGGATCGTCGACGTAACCGGCCACACGCGAATAGGTCGTGCCGGGTGCATCGGGGTCGGGCGAATAATAAGCGTCGATATCGAAACGCTCGCGCGGCGTTTCGCAAATCGCCGATCGTCCCGAGTTCAGAAACGCCCAGTAAGCGGCTGCCGTCGAGGCGGCCCCGGGAAACCGGAACGACATGCCGATAATGGCCAGCCGTCCGGCGTTTGCTTTGGAATTTTCCATGCTGTTCTCGCTACTCGATGGCGCACCGAAGGACGGTACTTTTGCCGCTTTCGCCGCTCATGCGCGACGCGCCGCGTCGAGATCGTCGCTGCTGCTGGCCTGCACGAGCACGGCCATATTTCCGGGCAAATGCAGGTTGTTGCGGATCTTCGCGTGGGCCTCGGGCAACCGGTTCCATGGAAAGACTTCGGACAGGCACGGGTCGATGCGGCCGCTCATCACAAGCCGGTTTGCCTGCGCGGCCTCCTTAAGGTTGGCGAAATGGCTGCCTTGAATCCGCTTCTGACGCATCCAGATGTATCGTGCGTCGCAGGTGAGGTCGTAGCCGCTCGTCGCTGCACAAAACACGACCATGCCGCCGCGCTTGACGACGTAGCAGGAAGCGGCGAACGTGTTGCGGCCCGGGTGTTCGAACACCATGTCGACATCGCGCTTTTCGCCTAGCGCTTGCCAGATCGCCTTGCCGAATTTCTTGACGCCGTCGATATAAGCGGCGTATTCGGCGGTCGAGTCGATGGCTGGCGGCGCGCCCCAGCATGAGAACTGCGAGCGATTGATCACACCCACCGCACCGAGGCTTTTGACGAATTCAGCCTTGGAGTCGTCCGACACCACGGCAACGGGGCGTGCGCCTGCCAATGCGGCGAGCTGGATCGCCATCGTGCCGAGCCCGCCCGCGGCGCCCCATATGAGGACCGATTGTCCGGGCCCGAGCACATGCGGCTTGTGGCCGAAGAGCATGCGGTAAGCGGTCGCGAGCGTCAGCGTGTAGCACGCACTGGCCGACCACGTCAGGTGTTTGGGGCGCGGCATCAGTTGCGTCGCCTGAACGCGCGAGAATTGCGCAAACGAACCGTACGTGGTTTCGTATCCCCAGATACGTTGCGAGGGCGAGAGCATCGGGTCGCCGCCATTGCATTCCTCATCGTCGCCGTCGATTTGCGAACAATGCGCAATCACTTCGTCGCCGACTTTCCATGCCCGCACATTGGATCCGACTGCCCACACGATGCCGGCTGCATCCGAGCCAGTGATGTGATAGGGATCGTCATGCAGATCCAGAACGGAGAACGGTTGACCGAGCGCGGCCCAGACACCGTTGTAGTTGACGCCTGCGGCCATCACGAGAATGAGCACATCGTTTGCGCCGATCGAGGGCACATCGACGATTTCCTTCGTGAATGCCGTTTGCGGTTCGCCATGGTTTTCACGGCGTATCGTCCACGCATGCATCTTGCGTGGGACACGGCCTAACGGGATCGGCTGGCCGATCTCGAACAGTTCGGGCTGGTCCGTGATCGAATCGACGACAAGATCTAACAGTTCGGTATCCATATGTGTGTCACCAGGAATTTCTGATTACCGCTTTAGTTGAGCTTCACGCAGCTGCCATGCCACCGTCCACCGAAAGCGCGGTGCCTGTGATGAATGAGGACGCATCACTGGAAAGGAACACGACCGCTTGCGCCATTTCATCTTCGGTGCCGAGCCGGCCGATCGGATGAAATCCTTTGATCTGATCGGTCATGCCGGTCTCTTCGAGAAATTTCTCGACCATCGCCGTGGCGACGAAAGCGGGGCAGATCGCGTTGACTCTGATCTGCTGTTTCGCATATTCAAGCGCCGCGGCTTTAGTGAGTCCGATAATTCCGGCTTTGGAGGCGTGGTAGCCGCATCCGCCGAATGCGGACGCAACGAGTCCATAGGTCGACGACATGTTGACGATCGATCCGCCACCGGCCTTGAGCATCTCGGGAATCTCGTATTTCATCGACAGGAACATTCCCTTGAGGTTGGTCCCCACGACGTAGTCCCACGTCGACTCGTCGGTCTCGGCGACTGGTTTGCCGAACACCTCGACTCCTGCATTGTTGAACGCGATGTCAAGCTTGCCGAACGCGTCGACGGTCCGCGCGACTGCGTTTGCGCAGTCGTCGGCTTTCGATACATCCGTTTTAACGAAAATGGCCTCGCCGCCCGACTTGCGGATCGCGTCGACAACGTCTTGCCCTTCCTTCTCGCGCCGCGATGCGACGGCGACCATGGCGCCTTCTTTCGCAATCAGCAAAGCAGTTGTCCGTCCGATTCCTGAACTTCCGCCGGTAACGAGCGCAACCTTTTCCCGAAGCTTCTGCAAAGGATTCTCCTGGTTATGGTGATGCGAGCGGTCCTTGCTAAGAACCGTTAAAGGAACCGCCCGAACGATTCTATTAGCGCCGTTAAGAGCAGCGATCGAACTTCACAAAAGTTCAGATTTCTGACGAACAGGACGAACCTCACGCGACTGCTAATCGAGTACGATGGCTTCGCCATGGATGAATAGCGTTTGAACAGTCGAACAGAAAATAGAGGCAGTCTGAATGCGGCAACAGGAAAGAGAGTCGAACCCGATGCGCGATTCACGTAGCGCACCAGAGCATCGAGGCTCGATGTACGAACGCGGCATGGCGGTCATCCGCACGATAGGCGACGAGGGATTCGACAGCCTGAGCGCGGCGTTGGATCGCCTCGATCCGGACTTCAAGCGATTGCTTGTCGAAGGGGGGTATGCCGAAATCATTGCCCGTCCCAAGCTCGCGCTCAAGCATCGTGAACTCGTTACCGTCGCTGTGCTAGCTACGATGGGCAACGCTGATTCCGCGTTCAAATATCATGCGAGCGGCATGTTGAATACGGGATGGTCGGCCGAAGAATTGCTCGAGACCGTATTGCACACATCGGTCTACGCTGGAATTCCCGTGGCGTTAGCCGGCATTCGCATGGTTTGCGTCATGCTTGCCGAGCGAGGCATCGATGTTACGCATAAGAAATCTCCGTTCGTGCGCGAGGTGGCATTGCGCGAAACAAACCTGGCGCAATGGCTGCGCAGTCAGCATGAACAATTCGATTCGCTGCCTGCGGAGCTACGCCAAGTATTCGCCAATGTCGCGTATGGCACCGCCTTGAACAGGCCCGCGCTATCGATCAAGGATCGCCAGCTTGCGACGTTGGCCATCACCATGGCTTGCGAAAATCGGTGGTCTGCCGTCAGACTGCACCTCAGGGCCTGCGTTCGGCTCGGCTGGACGCGCAGCGAGTTGACTGAAGTGCTGATCCAGCTGACGGGTTATATCGGCTGGCCGCTCGTTCTTCCCATTACAAGAATTGCGTTGGACGTTTTCGACGAGGCCACAGGCGGAGACTCATACGACGGAGCGGTGGCGTCTCAGGCGGCTGAGCAGGTCGAGGTGCGAATGGCACACCAGCCTGCAGACAAATTGTCCGCTTTCGCCTTGCCGCAAGACATAGCGGACCTATCGCCGCTCATTGCTCAATACCTCGCGCAGATGGGATCGACAACCAGCCGGTTCGATTCGGTCGAAGCAGCTCGAGCTTCACGGCTTTCGGATGTTGCATGCCTGACGTGTCTTGCGCGAAACGCAGACGCGGAGGTTCTGGGTGCGCATGTGAGGGAAGCGCTAGTGCTCGGCGCGTCGAGGCGCGATGTTGTCGACGCGATACTGAGCGCGTTACCTCATGCCGGCGTGCTTGCCGTGGAGTATGGCTTCAACGTGGCAAGCAGGATTTTCGCAACGATAGGCGTAAGTGAGCAGGCAGAAAGCAAGTTTTCCTGAATGAAAGACGAATGAACGACAAACGAGCGAAAGGGACATCAAGCGATGAATGAGGCTGGCGGATACGATCTCGAAGACCTGGTAGTGGGCATGAATGCGCGCTTCACGAAGACGCTGTCGGAGCGGGACGTCTTCCTGTTTGCCGGCGCTTGCGGCGACCGGAACCCTGTGCATTTCGACGAAGAGTATGCGAAGCGAACGCGATTCGGCGGTCGTATCGCGCACGGCATGCTGTCGGCGTCCGTTATTTCCGCCGCCATTGCTGCGCATCTGCCAGGCCCCGGCTCCATTTATCTTTCGCAAAACCTGAGCTTTCGGCGTCCCGTCAGGATCGGCGAAACGGTTTGCGCAATGGTTACGGTCAAGGAGATACTGACGGGCCGGCGGCGCGCGGTACTCGAGACGAGATGCGAGGTAAACGGCATCGTCGTGGTGGATGGCGATGCCGTTGTCATGCCTACGTCGTCGGCCGAACGTGCGCAAGAGCAGTCTCGAATGCAGGGTGCGGAAATCGCGGGGTTCGCGCAGACATCCGGTTAGCGGTCGCCAGACCTCCATCGACGAGATGGATCGACCCCTCGCGGTCTGGTTTCGAGATCTCGTTTTTACGCTTTGCGCAGTCCTTCGCCGCGATGTACGGCGTGCTTGCCGCTTTTTTCGCTCGCCACCTCATAGTGCGGGTCGTCCTTCGATGCGGCCACCGCATGACCGGCGAACGTCGTACGTTGCGTGATCATGCGCACGATCTCGCCATAGGTCGTGCCTTGAGGCGTGTTCCAGCTCACGCGGTCGTGAGTTTTAAAGCGTTCGCTCATTGCTGTCTCCCGGTCACGAATCGATGCTTCGCTTCAGCGGACGATGGACCATTTGATTTCCAGAGCGCCCGCTGCCGCTGCCGCTTCCTGTAGTGGCGGCACGCGTTTCAGATCTGGCTGGCTGTGCCAATGGACCTCGAAACGCTCTTCGATGCGCCTGCTGACCGTTTGTGACGCGCTCTCCACTACATTGATCGTGCAGCCCTGCTTCGCAAGCGATTGAACGAGTGCATCTCTGGAAAACAGGCCCTTATCGTAGACGACGGTCAATTCGGCTTGAGTGTCGCGCGGAATGCGATCTTCGACGGCCTTGAGAAACCAGAGCACCACGATTCCGAGCACGGTGCCGATTGCGCCGAGTGCCAGCTGACCGCCGCCGAAACGCAGACCGATGACGGTCACAAACCACATCGTGGCGGCTGTCGTCACCCCTTTGACGAGTCCATCCTTGCGAAGGATCGCGCCCGCGCCGATAAAGCCGACGCCGGACAGAATGCCGAGCGGCAAACGCATCAGATCGAGCGTAACGAACGACGAGGGCGCTTTCCCGGCTTGCGATAGCAGTGCATTGACCTGCAGCATCGCGAGGCACGCGGCGAGGCAAACTAGCAATGTCGTTCGCAGCCCGGCGACTTTTCCGGACTCGCCGCGGTTAAAGCCGATCAGCAAGCCGGCAATAACGGCAAGCCCGATACGGATCAATACGTCTCGCCAATCGAGCGTGAGCGGCATCACTCCCGGCATCACTCCCATTTGGCAACTCCTTTTTACAACAGATGATCACTACGCCAAGTGGTTCGCGCGATCGGCCCGACCGGGCGTTGCGCGAAGCATATGCCGCCGCCAGAACGGTGCCGCTGCGCAGAGTTTCTTCTATTTGGGCCGCAGCAGACGGCGCAGCTTGTCGCCTCACAGCGCGTTGGCGACGGTGCAGGGCGCGGACCAAAACAGCATCCGCGCCACTACAGCGGGTTGTTGAGCCGTCCGAGCCGGAGCGGCGAGATCCCGGCCTAGAGACCTTGCACATCCGTCCCTTGACGTTGCGCAGCGGAGCTGCTCCCAAGCGGCGCTTCGGACCAGTACGGCTGGCGGTTGTAATACTGATGCATCTGCGCGCCCCATGTGGAATCCGCCATCGACGGCCAGTGGTCCTTGTCGAAGCCTGGATCGTCCTTGATGCGTTGCGCTGCAATATCGACGCGGAAGCACTTTTCCGCGGTGTCTAGCGTGAGCGCGTTCCATGGAATAGCGTGCAGCGTGGAGCCCATGCCGAGAAAGCCGCCTTCGGACAGCACCGCATACGCGACGCGGCCGCTGCGCACATCGAGCATGATGTCCGAGATCTTGCCGACGTGCTCGCCATCCGACGTTATGACCTTGTTGCCGTCTAGCGTAGCTGCGGCCATGACGTCCGGACCCGGGCCTTCGCCGACTCCACCGCCTACGATTTCTGCGCCTGAGTTGGATGCGCCTTGCGGGTTAAGCGTGCTCATAATATCGTCCCTCCCTGGGAATGGGGTTGCGTGGGTGCTGCGTCATTCAAAGCGCAAACGCTATGCCCAACTCGCGCATTCGGCAGTCACTGCTCGTGGGCGATTTCCTTTTCAACGGCGGCCGGGCTGTCGTAGTTGCGGTCCGGCAGGCGGCTCACGATGTCGACGATGTCGGTGCTCGCGTGGTTTCGGCGCGTCTGTTCGACGAGCTTTTCGCGTGTCGTCGGATAGCGGACGCCGGACAGCGCCTTCTGGATATCGATCGGGTTCGGCTGGCCCGGATGCCGATGGTCTTGCGCGTGCGTAGGGTGTTGTGACACGGGTTCCTCCTTGCGTTGACGGAAAGGATTGGCCTACCTCGCATTTTGCTGGCAGTAGCACATGCGTCGGGCCGCATATCGCATGCCGCAGTGCGGCGGTTTTCCGTTCAGCCGTCCTCCCGCGTCGCGCGTCAAGGCGACGCGCTCCGGCAAGCCATCGAGCAGGCGGGGCGCCTTTGTACGAAATCTGTGTGTTACGTACACGAGCCGACACTTTACGTCAGTGTTTTGCTTTCCTAGTCTTGTCCGAAGATAAAATCAGTCTCGTATGTGTATGCAATGCCGCAGATTCCGACATGCTCTCGTCCGCATGTCTTTGCGGCATCGCTTTGAGCGGCCTTCACGGCGCGGCTCCGAAGCGGTCCTATGCGGCCGCTTTTTTTGGGGCCGACGGGAAAGAACGTTTTGCTCATGGATGAAGTTGCCGGTATCTCAGGACCTTCGCCGAACCCGCGAGGTCATGGGCCACAATGCGGTGTCCGGTGCCGGATCCGCACCTTCCCGACACTATTAACGATGCCCTTGCCGTGCCGCTTTTTGCGTAAGTGCAAACGCGTTCTCCGCGTAGACATGCGCCGTCACTCCTTCCCCGCCGCTCCCCCCTCATGGCGGCAAATCACATCATCGACATAGTCCTCCTCGACCGGTTCGCAGATAAAAAACCCTTGACCTTCGATATCGATATCAGGCAGCGCTTTAGCCCAGGCGAACTGTTCCTTCGTTTCGAGCCCCGTCAGCACGATTCGTTTGCCGTGGTTCTGAGTCAAACGCACAAGCGTTTCAACCATGCGCTGCGACTCGCCGTTCACACGCACCTGCCTGATTAACGACCGGTCGAACTTCACCGTATCGACGGGCAATTGCTGCAGCAGCGTGAGTGAATTGAACCCCGATCCGAAATCGTCGAGCGCAACGCGCACGCCGATCGCCTGAACTGCATGAATCGCATCGACCAGCCAGTCGAGCTGGTCCGGATGCACGACGCCGGTCAGTTCGATTTCAAACCGGCACGGTCTTACGCCAAGCGACGAGAACAGTGCCTTGAGGCGGCCAGGCAAGTCTTTGCGGCCGAGTTCCGCGGCCGACAGATTGATCGCGAGAGACAGATGCTCGCGGCCCTCCATCTTCCACTGCACAAGCGTTTGTGCCGCACGGGAAATGAGCAGATCGGTGAATCTTCCCGCAAGGGACGAGTCTTCGACGACGGTGATGAAGTACGCAGGCTCGAGTATGCCGCCTCCAGGATGCTGCCATCTGATCAGATACTCGAAGCCGGACAGCCGGTTTTGCTGCAATCTCAACTTCGGCTGCAGCACAAAGAAAAACTCGTTTTGGCCGAGACCACGTTCCGCATCGCTGACCAGAGTGAATGTGTTTCGTATTGGCGAAGTTTGTCGCATTGGTGTTCCGCTTCATCTGATGCGGTTAAATTGCGCAGCGAACCGCGCATCGTCTCCCAAATGCAAGGCTTGGCGCTCCACCCGGCGCGTCATTTTTTTGGCCGGCGTTTGTCTATCGCTTCAAACACGGGATGGAAGCTGGCTTGTTCCAGTTCAAGGCACGCCTTTTCGGAGAATCAATTTAATAATTCTTTGCGCTGCAACGACAGCCTGCCGCTGCCTCCTGCTGTTCTCCAGCAGTGACCGTATGAAAATAGAACATTACGTGATTTCCGGTTAATATGGAAAACCCTGCAAAGAAGCGTCGCACATCCTTGTTTAAAATGGTGCACGCGAGCAGCGCGCCCAAAAAGAATATTTTACATGGGAAATCTTCGAAAAAAACCAGCGTGCGCGGCACATCGACCCATGCAACGACTCATTCGTCACAATTGTTCACATTTGTAAGTTATCGTATTCCGTATGGTACGTGCACTTGTCTAGACGACAGGGTGCAGCAAGTCACCTGTTCTAGTGGACTCTGGAGCTCCTGCCGTGCCGGTAAGTATTGATATTGAAAGATTTTTGTGCGCAAGAGAGCGGTCGGCGCCCGAGGTCTAAAGTTCGCCGGCCGGCACGCGGGATGGGCGTCGGCGAGCCGGAAAACACATAACCTGCTTATCATGTGCGTCAAACAAGGCTCGCACGGTGCGTGGCGCATAAGCAACCTCGCACGGTGCCCTTAAAATATGTTAGATATATATAACGATATCAAGGATAAATCGATATATCCTATTCTTGTTATTTCAGAATAAGTAGCAAGAGAACGGATAAAAAAGAAAGATGAAATTTATGGGAAAAGGCGTCAAAGAAATGGCTCAAAATTGTCGCATGAACTTTTGGTCACTTATGCATCGACGCCAATGACCCGGCGTTCGAATCTGAAGCGCGACTGCGGCTGGCTGGCAATGGCACTGATGGTGCTTTGCTGGTGCGTTACATCGGCTCATCTGTTTCGTGGTGCGGACCTTGTGTTCTTCGATACCGCGTTGCGTGTCGCGCACCCGGCAGCGGCGAGCACGACAGTTCGTCCCATAGACGACACGTTCCAGCTGATGTTCAACGAAGGGGTCGTTCCGCTGGTGTGCGTGATGCTATATCTGCTTAGTCCCCGCACCGGTCTTCTCATGTCCGTCATGCTCGTCGCGATGATGGTCGGCGGTTCGATTGCGGTGCTGAAATACGAGCATCTTTTTCTGTCGCCTTGCGTGGGTATTTTCACGTGCGCCATTGCAAATCCGCTTTGGGCCTGGCGGCGCATCGAGGCGCTACTGCGCTACCTGTCGAGCGAAGCGGAGAAGGGCGCCAAAGAGCCGTCGCTGCGGGAGGAGACGAGGCCCGCGAAGTTCCTCGACGATCCGGTCCAGCGGCGCCTGCATTCAATGGCGTCGCTGTTCGACCGGCTTCGGCGGCATCGCGAGTTCATTTCCGAATGGGTCGACAGTCTTCCCGAGGCAACCCTCGTGACCAACGCCGCAGGGGAAGTGATCCTCGCAAACGAGCGCGTCAACGCGCTATGCCAACGTTCCGGATTGCGCATTGCGGAGCGCGGTTCGGTGGCCGGCCGGCCCGTTTCGGACGTTCTGTTCGAGATCACCGCGTCGCACCGCGCAATCGAGTTTGCATCGCAGGCGCTCGCACTGTTTGCGCTCTGGTCCAGTGACGACGATCCGCCCGCTTATGGCGAATCGATGTTCGCGCAAGGAATCGAGATCACGAATGCACGAAATGGGCGCTCGCTCCTGCTCAAATGCGCGCAGATCAAACCGTCGAAAGGCCGCGAGGGCGCGTTGATTTTTCATGTCGCCGATGTCTCCTCGGTGCGCATGGCCGAGCGTCAGCGCGATACCGCGCTGCGGTTTCTGTCGCACGATATGCGTTCACCGCAGGCCGCGATTCTGGCGCTCGTCGAACAGATGCAGCAGGCCCCTGCGCGTTTCACCGCTCGGGAATTTGCGACGCTGGTTGGCCAGTACGCGACGTCCGCCCTGAACCTGGCCGACGATTTCCTCTTTCTTGCACGGGCCGAAAGCTTGCCGCCGAAATTGGCCCCGGTCGATCCGGCGCTCGTACTTGGGGACGCAATCGACGACCTCTGGCCGCAGGCGACGGCAAGATCGACGACCGTCAACCTCGCGGCGGAGCCGGGCAGAAGCACCATTGCCGACGTTCAGCTATTGCGCCGCGCGTTTGCGAATCTGATCGGCAATGCGATCAAGTTCAGCCCGCGTTATTCGACCGTCGACGTGCAGCTCGCGGAAACGGACCATCACCTGAAGATCTCGGTGATCGATCGCGGCGTCGGCATTCCCGAACATGAGAGAAAGGCGCTCTTTCAGGAATTCAGCCAGCTTGATGAGAAGTTCTCGAGATCGGGTCACGGCTTGGGGCTCGCTTTCGTCAAGACCGTGGTCGACTCGTTAGGCGGCACATTGCAGGTCGATTCAGTGCCCGGCCGCGGTACGACTTTCATGGTGTTCTTGCCCAGGATGGCCGGCGACTCGGGCGACAAATCGACCGAAGCGTCGACCGGGCACTCAAGCAACGCACCGGACAACGGGCCTCGCCTATAACCCAATTCTGTGTAACCGGTGATTATGATGCGGGACGCATTGATTGCGAAAGCAATGCACCGGGGAGTTCACAAAAATTCAAACATATTTATAGTGTGTATCCTACGATCATTCGTTGTGTCGACACCGCCGGGTCCGCAAACGTTTGCGTAATCGGCGAATGCTTCAACTGTATCCAGGTCGGACATAAGAACGTCACAATGCACGGGGGCAACATGCGCATTCTGGTTGTCGAGGACGATCCCATTCAAGCCGAGGCCGTATCGACTGCATTGAGCTCGTTGAGTCACGCGGTCACGATTGTCGATGATGGCGAGCGGGCGGTGCGGTGTTTGCGGTCCGAACCGATCGATGCCGTCGTTCTCGATTGGCATTTGCCGCGCATGAGCGGCATTGAAGTGCTGCATTGGATTCGCGCTCGCACGAACGTCCGGTATGGCGTGCTGTTCCTGACCAGCCGCGTTCACGAGGTCGATGTGGTCCGCGCACTCGATGCGGGCGCCGACGATTACATGGTCAAGCCGTTTCGCGCCGAAGAACTCGCCGCCCGCGTGAACGCGCTATTGCGCCGGGTTGCGCGCACCATGGTACGCGATGAGCCAATCATGGCCGGCGACTACGCGCTCGATCCGATCGAACGCACCGTCACGCTGCGCGGCAGCAGGATCGAATTGACCACCAAGGAGTTTCAGCTCGTCGCGGCGCTATTCTCCAACCTCGGCAAGATTCTCTCGCGGGATCTGCTTGCGATGACGGCATGGGGGCGCGAGCTCAGCGTCGAATCTCGCTCGCTCGACACGCACATCTATCGGATCCGGCAAAAGCTCAAGCTGAGCCCCGAGAATGGCCTGCGGCTATCTTCCATCTATACGCTTGGCTACCGCCTCGACCTGGCCAAGACGCCGATCGAAAGCGAATCTTGCGCTTAAGCGCTTTCTGTTAAAACATCGCATTCCAGATTAAATAAGAAATCGGCCTCGATGAGGCCTGGAACGCGCACGCCTGCAATGCGGAAATGCGGCAAGGCTTCCTCCTTTGTAATGACCTGTCATCGCATGCAAGCGATGACGAATTCACGTTTTTCTAAAGTCTTTTCGCTTCGTACCGTAAACCTCCGGGTTTGACGTTTCGGTCATCCCTTTGACGATTTTCATATTCCTAAATTATAGGAATTGAATAACGATATTTGGGTTTACACATCTGAGCGATCGCTGCACAATGCGGGCAACTGGCGTCGCAGTCCTACAGGCATCAAACAATACGAACACGGGGTTTGACACAGCAGCATCAGCGAGAAGGGGAGGCCACCCATGCAGGCGCAGTCCAGATCCGAACCGTGGGCAAGAACGATCTTCCGCGTGACGAGCGGAAATTTTCTGGAGATGTACGACTTCTCCGTCTACGGCTTCTACGCGGTGTCCATTGCGCACGCACTGTTCCCGCGCGGTAACGAATTCGTTTCGCTATTGCTGTCGCTTGCCACATTCGGCGTCGGTTTTCTGATGCGGCCCATCGGCGCGCTCGTGCTCGGTGGATATATCGACCGGAAGGGACGGCGCAAGGGTTTGCTGCTGACGCTCGGCCTCATGTCGATCGGCATGCTGATGATTACCTGCGTGCCGGGCTATTCGACGATCGGCATCGCGGCTCCGATCATCGTCGTCTGCGGACGTCTGCTGCAGGGGTTTTCTGCGGGCGCCGAACTCGGCGGCGTATCGGTCTATCTCGCGGAGATTGCCCCGCCGAAGCGGCGCGGTTTTTTCGTCAGCTGGCAATCGGCGAGTCAGCAACTGGCCGTCGTCTTCGCAGCGGTGCTCGGCGTGGCGCTCCGATGGCAACTGTCGCCCGAGCAGATGGATTCGTGGGGATGGCGCATTCCATTCGTGATCGGCTGCCTGATCATTCCTGTGCTGTTCTCGATGCGCCGCCGCTTGCGCGAGACCGAAGTATTCGAGGCGCGCAAGACAACGCCCTCGCCGCGGCAGATCGCCGATTCGCTGCGCGAGCATCGGCGCACGATCGGCGGCGCGGTCATGCTGGTTACCATGACCGCGGTGATGTTCAACCTGATCACCGCCTACACGCCGACCTACGGACAAAGCGTGCTGAAGCTGCCCGCGATGGACACGTTTCTCGTCACAATGGCGGTCGGACTGACAAACTTCGTCATGCTACCGGTCATCGGCGCATTGTCGGACAAGATCGGCCGCCGCGCCGTGCTGACCGCATGCGCGGCACTGGTCATTCTCACCGCTTATCCTGCGATGTACTGGCTCGTTCAGGCGCCGAGCTTTGCACGGCTGATGGCTGTCGAGGTCTGGTACGCGTTTATTTACGGCTCGTATCAGGGCGGGATGGTCGTCGCGCTGACCGAAATCATGCCGGCCCATATTCGCAGTACAGGGTTTTCGCTCGTGTGGAGCGTTGCGCAGGCCGTGTTCGGCGGTTTCACGCCGGTCATCTGTACGATGCTGATTCACTCGACCGGAAACAACGCGGTGCCGGCCGTATGGCTCAGTTGTGCGGCGGCGGTCGCGCTGATCGCAACCTTCAGGATGTTCCCGAAGGCGGTGCAGGTGCCAGTAACGCCGAGCGCGAGCTTTGAAGAGGGTTTGTCGCAGCGGCCTTGAACCGCGCGCGTGGTCGCCATGCGATCGCGCGCCTATCGACCGCGGTTGGCGAACTCGCTGATTTCAGTAGCCAATGCGGCAATGGCGCTCGTCAACGGATTAGGCGTGCTCGTGCGGTATAGCGCGACGAATTCCACGGGCTTGATATCGGGCGTCGTGTCGAGCACGGTCAGCATGCCCGCTGCGATTTCCGCGGCGTACGAGCGGCGCGGAAGCAAACTCACACCAAGCCCTGCAAGCGTCAGGTCGCCGAGCACGCGCACGGTATTGCACGAGATGACAGGCTTGTATCCGGCGCCGCCTTCGCGGAACCAGCGCTCGATCACGGGCGCGTGATGCGATTGCGACGACAGGCCGAGGACCGGCCAACGCGCGAGGTCGACCGGCGTCATGCGTTCGGCCGGCACGTTGAGCGAGGTCGGAGCGATCCACACGAATTCATCGTATCCAAGCGGAACCGACGACGTGCCTGCTTCGTCGATCGGGCCCGTGACGATGGCCAGTTCGATTTCGCCGTCGCGCAGCTTATCGACGAGTCCCGCCGTTAGTGCGATGTCGAGCACGACCGTGACGCCCGGGTAGCGATCGCGCACGGCGGACATCAATTTCGGAAGCCACGTCTGGGCGACGAGCCCTACCACGCCCATTCTGATCGTGCCGGTGAGCGTCTGGGCATCGCCGATCTGATGACGCACGCGCGCTGCCAGCGCGACGATTTCCTGCGCCGGCTTCAGCAGTTCCTGTCCCTTCGGCGTGAGCCGTGCGCGATGTGACGAACGATCGAACAGAACCACGCCGAGCGAGCGCTCGAGCGCGCCGATGCGCGCCGAAATGGTGGACTGTGTCGCGCAGAGCGCGTCGGCGGCGCCCGCGAAGCTGCCAGTTTCGACGATGCGGATCAGGGTTTCGAGTTGTCGGATATCCATAGGCGGAAGGTGTGGAGTTCGTAGCGTTCATCGAGCTTTTCGATGTGGTCTGATCGAAATATATCGCTATTCGGCAGCATGCAAAAACCCTAGAGTTTTCATGCCGTACAGACAACTTCGTAGAGGAGCGGGTGGATGGACCAAAGGGTGAACCATAACGTGGCGCGCGGCGTGTCGATTCTCGAAGAAGGGACGGCGCCGGGAAAGCAGGACATCAGAACGACGCCGTTCAACGGCCCGATTGCATGGACCGGCGAAAGCCTCGATCCGGCCGACGGCATGATCGCGATCGACGCCGAATGCCGGCGCGAACTCGATGGGCTCGTCGAGACATTGAATGCGAATCCGATGCAGACGGCGCTGCTCGATGCGGCGGAATTCGAACTGCCCGCGTGCCGTCAGATGATGCAACAGGCGAAGGCGTCGCTCGAAGCGGGTCCCGGCTTTGTGATTATCGACAAGCTGCCGGTGAAAGAATACGGCGTACAGGCTTCGCAAGCCGTGTACTGGATTCTGTCGCAGCTCGTTGCAAGGCCCGTTGCGCAGAGCTGGGACGGCAAGATGATCTACGATGTGCGCGACCAGGGCAAACCGCCGGGCAATGGCGTGCGCCCCGATATCACGAACGCCGAACAGAATTTTCACACCGACAATAGCTATAACCTCTATCCGCCCGACTACGTTGCATTGTTGTGTCTGCAACCGGCGATGGAAGGCGGCGTGAGCAGCATCGTCAGCTTCTATACGGTGTACAACGAAATGCTCAAGCGCAGCCCGCATCTTTTGTCGCGGCTTTATCAGCCTTATCTGTTCGACCGCCAGCGCGAGCACGCACCCGACGACGCAACGGTGATCAGTCATCCGCTGTTCCAGGCTGCTGGCGGGCAATTGCTTTGCCGTCTATCGCATCGGCACGTCGTCAACGGTTATGCAATGGCCGGGGTGGCGATGGACGAGGAGACGGCCGAAGCGCTCGAAGTACTCGAACAGACGATGCGCGAGCCGCAGCTGTGCAGGGAGTTTTTCTTCGAGCCGGGGCAGATCCAGATTGTCGATAACAAGCGCTGCGGGCATCGCCGTACCGCTTTCGTCGACTACCCGGAGCCCGAACGCAAGCGGCATCTCGTGCGCTTGTGGTTGCGTAACGAAGGTCGACGCTTCTATAACGGGTGATGCCCGTCAACACAGTCACACCGGCAAGCGGCTGTGATTTGTAGCGTTGGATAAAGAAGGGGAATCTCGCGATTCCCCTTTTTTTGTGCTTTTAGAACTTCGATGCGGGTCGATTCCCGAATCTTAGGCCGCCGTCAACGCTCCGCTTCCCACGCGAAACACGTTGACCGCTTCTCTCAAGCTGCGCGCCTGCTCTTCCATCGATTGCGCCGCGGCAGCCGCCTGTTCGACCATCGCGGCGTTCTGCTGCGTCGTCTCGTCCATCTGCGCGATGGCGATATTGACCTGCTCGATGCCCTGAGTCTGTTCCGACGAAGCGGCTGAGATTTCGCCGATGATGTCGGTCACATGCCGCACCGCCTTCATGATCGAATCGATCGTTTCGCCTGCGCGTTCGGCGAGTCCGCGGCCCGATTCGATCTCCTGCACCGAAGCTTCGATCAACGCCTTGATCTCCTTGGCCGCGTCCGCGCTACGCTGCGCGAGGCTACGCACCTCGCCGGCGACAACCGCGAAGCCGCGGCCGTCTTCGCCGGCGCGGGCCGCTTCCACCGCGGCATTGAGCGCGAGGATATTCGTCTGGAACGCGATGCCTTCGATCACCGAAATGATCTCGACGATGCGCGTTGAACTCGATGCGATGCTTTGCATGCGATCCACCACCTGATGGACGACTTCTCCGCCTTCGCCGGCAATATGCGAAGCGTTCGCGGCCATCTGGTTCGCCTGCTTCGCGTTGTCGGCATTCTGTTTGACGGTGGCGGTGAGCTGCTCCATGCTTGCCGCCGTCTCGCTTAGCGAGCTTGCCTGTTCTTCGGTTCGCGACGACAGATCCTGATTGCCGGCGGAAATCTGCTGGGCAGCCACGGTGATCGTCTCGGCGCCTCCGCGGATCTTCGAGATCGTGTCGATGAGCCGCTGCTGCATGTTATGGAGCGCGAACAGCATGCTCTGCGTGTCGTTCGCGCGCAGATTCAGGGCACCGGTCAGGTCGCCGCTTGCAATCGTTTCCGCGATTTCGACCGCGTACGCGGGCTCGCCGCCGAGGCTGCGCTCTACGTTGCGGATGATCATCACCATGGCAAGCGAGATCAGGCCACCCACAACGAGCACGACAATCAGGTAATTGCGCAGGTTGGCGTAAAACGCGCTGTCGATATCGTTGACGTAGACGCCTGACGTCAGATACAGATCCCATGGCGCAAAGCGCTTGACGAACGCGATCTTCGTCGCGATGCCGTTGTTCAGGCGACCTTCATACTGGACGAATCCCTGACCTTTCTCCTGCGCGAGCTTGACCATCTCGAGCCAGAACAGCTTGCCGTTGGGATCCTTGTAGTTGGTTACATCTCGATTACGCATGTCGGCGAGCACCGGATGCATGATCACCGTCGGATGCGAGTCGCAGATGATGATGTAGCCGTTATTCGGGTAGCGCATTGCACTGATGCGCTCGAGCGCTTCCGCGCGCGCCTGTTCGACCGGCATCTTGTGCTCGTCGGCAAGTTTCGCGTACTGCTGCGCGACCCCGTACGCGGCCTCGACGACGTTTTGCACCGCGCCTTGCCGCTCCGAAAGCATCGTATTGCGTGATTCGCGCGCAGCCCAACCGCCCAGGATGAGAAGACCCAGCCAGGTTACGACGAGCGCCATCCATAATTTTGTGTTTACGCTGAGACGGCTCAATTGCAACTCCTTGAGAGGCACGCATTTGTTGCGTGAGGTGAAAATGCAAAGTCGTTCTTTTCAGCTAACGGAGGGAATGACGCGATAATGAATAAGGGTTAACGCTTATTCGTCGTAGTTTATCGGCCCGGTCTGACTTTTATTTGTCATCTGAGCAAATTCAATCGCGTCGAATTCCTGAATGTCAGGAATTGCGCATTTATCCGGACTTCAGGGAAGCGAGAGAGACAGCCGGCTCTGGGCGGCTCAGGCGGGACCTTCACGCGGGGTTCCGGATGAATCGGGTAATCTGGATCGCTCGATAACGCTTACCGCGGATTTGAATTGTTTCTCGCGACGAGATTCTGTGATGCCGCGAGATTTTCGATTTGAGCCTCGCGAGAGACCCGTCCTCTTATGCTGCCGCGGGGGATCAGCCTTGACTGGCGTACGGGGCGGCGCATTACGCAGACTTCGTACCGGCCCGGTCACAGGCGCCCGACTTTGTTCACATCGCACGGCATCCGTCAGTCTCGCCTCGTGTAACCCATAATAAACACTTTGACAAGTTACATAGCCTGGCTATCATGCGTTCCACGGACGAACTGACTGGTGCTATGCGGTTATGTCTGAAGGTCAGTCGACGAGTCAATTGGACGTTACAGGAGAGCGAAGTGAAGGCGATTGTTCTGGATGGTTTTGGCGGTCTTGAAGCGCTGGTGTACAAGGACATTCCGAAGCCCGAGCCTGAGGCAGGAACCGTCGTTATCAGGATCAAGGCGTTTGGCATCAACCATGCGGAGATGCATATGCGCCGCGGCGAATGGGCGGAAGCCGCGCCGGTCAGCGGAATCGAATGCGTGGGTATCGTCGATGCCTGCCCGGGTGGCGAATTCGCCGTGGGCACGAAGGTCGCGACGATGATGGGCGGCCTCGGCCGCACGATCAACGGCAGCTATGCGGAATACACGCGGGCGCGCGTCAGCAATGTGACGCCGATCGAATCGAATCTGTCGTGGGCCGAGCTTGCGGCGATTCCGCAATCGTACGCAACGTCATGGACGACGCTGTTCCGTAATCTGAAGATTCAACGCGGGCAGACAATCGTCATTCGCGGTGCGTCGTCGGCACTTGGAATCGCCGCGGTCAACCTCGCGGTCAATGCCGGCGTGACAGTGATCGGCACGACCTCGAAGGAGTCGAGCTTCGAGCAACTGAAGGCGCATGGCGTGAGCCGCTGCGAAATCGAACGGCCGGACCTGTCGAAGCATATCGCGGAGCGCAAGCAGATCGATGCTGTGCTCGATCTCGTCGGCAATAGCACGATGCTCGATTCGCTCGACATGGTGCGTCGTGACGGCAAGGTGTGTCTGGCCGGCTGGCTTGGCGGCCTTGCGCCAATTGCCGATTTCAATCCGCTGCTGCAAATGCCGAGCGGCGTCGACCTGACTTTCTTTGGCAGCTTCGTATTCGGCACGCCGGAATTTCCGCTTTCGGAAGTGCCGTTGCAAGCGATTGCGGCCGATGTCGAAGCGGGGAAATACTCGGCCAAACCGTGGCGCGTGTTTCGCTTCGACGAAGTGCCGCAGACGCATCGGATCATGGAAGCCGGCGAGGCGAGGGGCAAGATGGTGGTCGTGCACGACGAGTGAATGGGGTGCATATGTCGGCCCTCATTTCGACGGCTTCGTCGTCGATCAGTCAGTGCGCGATGCAACTGCGCGCCGCTGATGCGCATCGAGCAGCAACTGCAGAAACATCTCGGCGCTGCGCGTGAGCGGCCGCGCTTCTTCCACAATGGCGCAAAACGGCATCGGATAGGACGGCGAGTCGGGCAGCACGTCGAATTCGTAACGTGGCGAGAGCCGCGCCGCGTAGTGTTCGGGCAACAAGCCCACCGATCGGCCCGATGCGACCATCATCGCAATCGCTTCGAGGCCGCTTGCCTCCATGCCTTGAGTGAACCCGTGATTCACGAGGGCATCTTCGACGAACGGATGCGGCCGGTACGCAAGCGGCAACGCGCGCGTGTCGCCGTTCGCATGCATTTCGCCGACGGCGGCCGGACAATAGAACACGCGATGCGTCTCCGTGAACAGCGGGTAATGGCGAAACGTGCGCATTTGCCGGTACGCGCCGCGGATCGCGATCTGCACGCGGCGCTCAGCCAGTGCCGCACTAAGGTCGTTGAAGGTCATCACCGACAACGATGGCCGCACGAGCGGCGCGACGCGCTGCAGTTCAGCGAGCGCCTCGGGAATATGGCAATCCTCATGGGTCATGACGTGCTCGGACGTGCCGAGCAGCAACGGCCCCGACAGAACGCCGCGCACCGCATCGACTTCGGGCTTGATGCGCTCGAGCGATTCGAGGGCCTGCATCGCGACGCGCAGCGCGACCGCGCCGCTTTCCGTCAACTGAAAGCCGCCGGGACCGCGCTCGCATAGCTTGACGCCAAGGCGTGCTTCGACGTCGTTGATGTGCCGGCTGATCGACGCTTTCGACATCGCGAGCGCGCGCTCCGCCGCGGCGAATCCGCTCGCCTGCGCGGCGGCGCAAAACACGCGAAGCGAGCGCAGGTCGCGCTCGGTCAGGTCCATCTTCTTCATGGCGCAGGGACGCGAAAGGTTTTGGTTTTCGAAACCATAGCAGCGAAAAAATGGTTTTCCAAAACTATTTTGACTGCCTACATTCGATTCGCCAATTCGATCCGCCACGACCTCGGGGAACCTCATGCTCTCGCTCGACCGACGCAAATTTCTGACCGTAGCGGGCGGCGTGTCGCTCGCGCTTGCCTTGCCGTCTCTCGCCTTCGCCGAGGGCGGCACGCTCGACGATATCCGCAAGCGGGGCAAGCTGACGGTCGGCACGGAAGCGGCCTACGAACCTTTCGAGTTCGTCGAGAACGGCCAGGTGGTCGGCTACGGCCACGACATTCTCGAGTACATGGCGGGCAAGCTCGGTGTGACGCTCAATCAGGTCAACCTGCCGTTCCAGGGCTTGCTGCCCGGCCTGATGGCGCACAAGTTCGATTTTGTCGCGACGAGCGTCGGCATCAATGCGGAACGCGCAAAGCGCTTTGCGTTTTCGGAGCCGGTCGGTGTCGTCGACACCGTGCTCGTCGTGCGTTCGAACGACACGCGCATCAACAAGGCCGACGATGTCGCGGGGCATGTGGTCGGCACGCAAATGGGTTCGTCGTCGCAACCTGTCGCGCAGGCGTTCGATACGCAACTGAAAGCGAAGGGCGCGGGCTATACGGACATGAAGCTGTTTCAGGCCTATCCGGATGTGATGGTCGCGCTGTCGAACAAAACGCTCGATGTCGGCATCATGCCGTCGAATATCGTCGCGGTGATGATGAAGCGCGAGCCCGGCCAGTATCGGGTGGTCGGCAAGATCGGCGAACCGAAGGTGCTCGCCTGGGTTGCGCATCCGCAGGACAAGGAAATTCGCGCGTTCATCAATACGTCGCTGACCCAACTGGAGCAGAGCGGCCAGCTCGCGCAGATGCAGAAGAAGTGGTTCGGCTACACGATGAATTTGCCGACAAGCGGTTATCTTCCCGCAGGCGCGGTCTAAAGCAGGCGCATCGCATGCCCGGGACAGGCGATGGCCTCGTTGCGACCGTCGCGCCGTTCGTTCGCGATTTCGCGGCGGGTGCGGCGACAACGATCGTAGCCAGCGTCATTGCGTTCGCGATCGGCATCGTCATCGGTTGCGTGCTGCTATTGCTTCGGCAACATGGCGGCCGGTTCTTCGCCGCGTGCGTGATCGTCTATGTCAGCGTGATTCGCGGCACGCCCGCGCTGATCCAGATGCTGATCGCGTACTACGTATTGCCTGCGGTGCTGAACATTTCGATCGCGCCGCTGCCGGCCGGCATTCTTGCGCTCGCGCTGAATACGGCTGCCTACGTGTCCGAAATCCTGCGCGGTGCGCTCAACACGCTTGGGCGCGGCCAGGTGCCTGCAGGGCGCGCGCTCGGTATGAATACGCTGCAGGTGTGGCGCTACATCGTGCTTCCGCAGCTGTTCTACCGCTCGATTCCGCCGTTGACGAGCGAATTCACGATGCTGCTCAAAGCCTCTTCGCTGATGTCGATCATCGCCGTGCACGATCTTGCCACCGTAGCGCGCGACGCGACACTGCAAACGAATCTGCCGCTGCAGCTCTTTTCGCTGACGGCCGCGCTCTACTTCGCCATCCTGTTCGTCGCATCGTCGGCCTCGCGGCGGATCGAGCGGCGCTTCGCGAAGGTACTGCCCCATGGCCATTGATCTTGCCGTCGTCGAGTCGTCGGTGGGACCGCTGCTCAAGGGGCTCGCGGTCACCGCGCAGGTCTGCGTGCTCGGCATTCCGCTCGGCATCGTTGCCGGCACGATCGCCGCATATTGCCGGGCGGCGCCATGGGCCGCGCTGCGTGCGCTCGCGCTCGCCTATGTGGAGATCGTGCGCAACGTGCCCTTTCTGATTCTCGTCTACCTGGCTTTTTTTGGCTTGCCGAAGCTGGGCATCACGCTATCCGCGTTTGCGATCGGCGTCGCGGCGACGGCGTTCTATACGGGCGGCTACTTCTGCGAAATTCTGCGTGCCGCGTTTTCGAGCGTGCCGCGCGGGCAATGGCAGGCAAGCCGCTCGCTGGGGCTTTCGGGCCTGCAGATCCAGCGTTACATCGTGCTGCCGCAGATAGTCGGATTCCTTGCGCCCGCGACGACGAGCCTCGCGATCATGATGTTCAAGGACTCGTCGGTGTTCTCCGTGATGAGTCTCGCGGAACTCACGTACCAGAGCAATCTGCTGACCGCGGACACGTTCGCCTATGTCGAAGTGCTCGGCACGACCGCGCTGATCTATTGGGGGTGCAGCGTGCTGCTCGACGTTGTGGGCCAATGGACCGAGCGCTATGCCACGCGCTACCGGCGCGTCTGAACCTCGATCAGGATCGTTCAGGCAGTTCCCTTTCCGTTCCTCTTGCCACGCTGGAGTTTCCCGATGACACGACCGCATATTGCGCCGCTTACGGTGCCGCCGAAGACCGGACACAAGACGCTGCTCTATTCCGACCTCGCGCTCGATCTCGACCACCTCGAAGCCGACATTGCCGTGCTCGGCATGCCATATGGCGCTGCGTATTCGGCTGCTGATTTCACGAACGACCAGACCCGCGCACCGGCGGCAATCCGCGCAGCGACGGACCGCGTCGTGCGCTCGCCGGGCCACTACGACTTCGACATCGACGGCCCGCTCTTGCAGGAACGCGACGATATCCGCTTTGTCGACTGCGGCGACGTGATGGCCGACCTCGCGGCGCCCGGCAGCCACTATCAGCGTGCAGAAGCGGCCGTACGCAAGATTCTCGCGGCGGGCGCGCTGCCGATCGTGATGGGCGGCGACCATGGCATCACGACACCTGTACTGCGCGCATTCGATAGCCTCGCGCCGATCACGCTCGTGCATGTCGACGCGCATCTCGACTGGCGCGACGAAGTGAACGGCGTGCGCGACGGGCTGTCGAGCCCGATCCGCCGCGCGTCGGAGATGGCGCACGTCGATCGCATCGTGCAGATCGGCCTGCGCGCGCAAGGCAGCGGCCGCCCCGAGGAGTTGCGCGCGGCGCGTGCGTACGGCTCGGAGCTCGTGACCGCTTACGAGTTGCATGACGTGGGCATGGACGCCGTGCTCGCGCGTATTCCCGACGGCGGCAACTACTATCTGACGATCGACGCCGACGGTCTCGACCCGTCGGTGATGCCGGCCGTGGCCGGTCCGGCGCCCGGCGGCGTGACGTTCGTGCAGGCGCGCAAGCTGATTCATGGTCTCGTGAAGAAGGGGCGCGTGGTGGGGATGGATATCGTCGAAATCCAGCCGGAGAAGGACGTCAATCAGATTTCGTGCATCACGGCGGGACGGCTGATTCTGAACCTGATCGGCAGCGCGATCCGTGCAGGCTATTTCGACAAGGGGCGCTAACTGATGGAACATATTCGCATCCGGCCGTTCAATACGCGCGACACGTATCCCGAGCAACGGCTCGACAATGACCTTTCGCAGGCGGTGGTGGCCGGCAAGATGGTCTTCCTGCGCGGCCAGATCGGCCAGGATCTCGACACGCGCGAATCGGTCGGTATCGGCGACGCGGCCGCGCAGGCCGAGAAAGCGATGTCGAACGTCAAGATGCTGCTCGAGGAAGCCGGCAGCAAACTCGAAGATATCTGCAAGATTACGATCTATCTGACCGATGTCCGCTATCGCGAAGCGGTGTATCGCGTGGTCGGCCGCTGGCTCAAAGGCGTGCACGCGGTGTCGACGGGGCTGACCGTGACCGCGCTTGCGCGGCCCGAGTGGGTGGTGGAGATCGACGTAATCGCCGTCAAGCCCTAGGGCGAGAGCTGTTCCATTCGGATGCACGCCCTTCGTGTGCGCTATTTCACGCACGATCGCAGGGAACGCTGCACCAAATCACGACTTATTCGAATCACGCTGGATCATGCGAGCGACTTCCACCGAGTCGCTCGCATGCCTGATCGCCGCCCGCAAATCATTGTCCGGTATGGCTTGGCGCCATCTTGCGCAAGAACCGGCACGAAAGCTGCAGTCCCCCCGTCTGAACTTGTATCCAAGATTGCACGCAAGATGCGCGCGATCGTCCACGCGGCAGTCCATGCAGCAGCCCACCACGACAGACAGGAATCCAGACCATGACCCAACGCCGCGACTTCATCAAACAGATCGGCGCGATCGCGCTCGGCAGCGCGCTGCCGTTCGACGTCGCTTTTGCCGCCGGCAATCTGACGGTCGGTGTGATCTACGTCGGCGCGCGCGGCGACTATGGCTACAACCAGGCGCAGGCTCAGGCCGCCGCGGTGATCAAAAAGCTGCCGAACGTGAAGGTCGTCGAAGAAGAGAACGTGCCTGAGACGGTGGCCGTTCAGAAAACCATGGAAGCGATGATCGAGCAGGACGGCGCGACGCTGATCTTCGCGACGTCGTTCGGTTACTTCGATCCGCATGTGCTGAAAGTGGCCGCGAAGTATCCGAAGGTGCGCTTCGCGCATTGCGGCGGACTGTGGAAGAGCGGCAATCCGGCCAATATCACGAGCTATTTCGGTTACATCGACGAGTGCCAGTATCTGAACGGCGTGGTGGCCGGTCATACGAGCAAAAGCAAGAAGCTCGGCTTCGTCGCGGCGAAGCCGATTCCGCAGGTGCTGCGCAATATCAATGCGTTTACGCTTGGCGCGCAATCGGTCGATCCGTCGATCACGACACATGTGATTTTTACCGGCGACTGGTCGATGCCGATCAAGGAGGCCGAGGCGACCAACAGTCTCGTCGACCAGGGGTGCGATGTGATCACCTGCCACGTCGACGGTCCAAAGGTGGTGGTCGAGACTGCGGAAAAGCGCGGTGCGATGAGCTGCGGCTATCACGCAAGCCAGGCGGCGCTCGCGCCGAAAGGCTATCTGACCGGCGCCGAATGGGATTGGGCAACGCCGTTCAAGACCATCGTCGCGTCCGCGCAAAACGGGCAGCCGCAACAGAACCTGATGCGCGGCGGCCTCAAGGAAGGCTTCGTGAAGATGTCGCCGTACGGGCCGAAGGTCGGTGCCGATGCGCGATCGAACGCCGATTCGGTCAAAGCGAAGATGGTGGCAGGCGACTACACGATCTTCAAGGGGCCGATCAAGGACAACAAAGGCGCGAGCGTGATCGCGGCCGGTGTGGCGCATCCGCAAACCGATATCGCGCTCGAAAGCATGAACTATCTCGTTTCGGGCGTGGTGGGGCAGATCTGACCGTCGCGGTCGTTGCAGGGAGCCGCGCCTGACGTTCGCGCGGTGGTCTGGTTCGGTCCGAGGCAAGGAGTGACGATGCGTTCCGATGTTTCAGCCAGCGCGAGTGTGACGGGCGGCAGGACGAGATTCATGCTCGGCATGCTGCCGGCCGTGCCGACGCTATGCGCGTTCGTGTGCACGCTGCTGCTGTTTTCGCTGTTCCTGCTCGTGCAGGGGCAGCCTGCCGCACAAGCGCTAGGACTTATCGGCGAGGGCGCGTTCGGTTCGTGGTTTGCATGGCAAAACACGCTGCTGCGGGCCGCGCCGCTGATGCTCACGGCGCTGTGCGTCGCGCTGCCCGCGCAGGTCGGGCTGATCGTGATCGGCGGCGAGGGCGCGCTTGCGCTCGGCGGTCTCGCGGCGGCAGTCGCTGCGCAGGCGGTGCCGCATGGGTTGCCATGGCTCGTCGCGCTGCCGTTGATGGCGTTCGCTGGCATGGCGGCAGGCGGTGTCTGGATCGGCGCGGTGGGTGCGCTGCGCCAGTGGCGCGGTGTCAACGAGACGATCAGCAGCCTCCTGATGTCGTATATCGCGATCGCGGTTTTCAAACAGCTGGTCGAAGGGCCGCTACGCGATCCGGCCAGCCTGAACAAGCCCTCGACGCCGCCGCTGCCCGACGCGCTCGCGATCGGTTCGATGCCGGGCCTCGACGTGCATTGGGGGCTGTTCTGGGGCGTGCTCGCGAGCATCGCTGCCTGGGTGTTCGTGCGGCACAGCACGCACGGCTTCGCGATGCGTGTCGCCGGCGGCAACTTTCGTGCGGCGCGGCTCGTCGGCTTGCCGGTGAACCGGCTCGCGTTTGCTGCCTGCGTGCTCGGCGGCGCGGCCGCAGGCCTTGCGGGCATGTTCGAAGTCGCGGCCGTGCAGGGCAGCGCGAACGCGTCGCTGCTCGCCGGTTACGGCTATGCGGGCATTCTCGTCGCCTTTGCCGCGCGGCAGAATCCGCTCGCGATCATGCTGTGCGCCGTGCTCGTCGGCGGGATCGAAGCGAGCGGCAGCTTGCTGCAGCGCCGCCTCGGCCTGCCCGATGCGACCACGCTGTTTCTACAAGGCTTGCTGTTCGCCAATCTGCTCGCCTGGGAGACCTTGAACACGCGCCTCGCGGCGTGGCGCACGAGGCTGCAATCGGCCGCGCGTACCGGAGAAGCGGGCGTGCAACTGGAGCGTACTCATGCCTGATCCGCATTCGACTCTCGCCGTGCTCGCGCTATCGCTCGTGGCGGGTGCGATTCGCGTCAGCACGCCCTATCTGTTCGTCAGTCTCGGCGAATGCCTGACCGAGAAGGGCGGCCGCGTCAATCTCGGCCTCGAGGGCATTCTGGTATCGGGCGCGATGACCGGTTACGCCGCGTCGTTCCTGTCCGGTTCGCCGTGGATCGGTGTGCTCGCCGCGGGTGGCGCCGGCCTGTTGCTCGGTTGTCTGCACGGGCTCGTCTGTTCGTTGCCTCGCGTGTCGGATATTGCTTTTGGTATCGCATTGATGCTGATCGGTACCGGCCTTGCGTTCTATCTCGGCAAGCCCTTTATCGAGCCGCAGGCGCCGATGCTCGCGTCGCTTCATCTCGGCGATGCGTCGGCATCGCCTCAGGTGCGCGAAGCCTTGCATGTGAATCCGTTGTTCGCGATCGGCGTCGTGCTCGCCTTCGCATTGCAATGGGGCTTGCGTCATACGCGCTGGGGCATGGTGCTGCGCCTCGTCGGCGAAAACGAGGAGAGCGCGCGGGCGATGGGCTATCCGATCACGCGTGTACGCGTTGCGGCGACTGCGGTAGGGGGCATGTTCGCGGGCGTCGGCGGTGCTTATCTATCGCTCGTCTATCCAGGCAGCTGGAACGAAGGGCTGTCGAGCGGCCAGGGGCTGATGGCGGTGGCCCTCGTGATTTTCGCGCGCTGGAGACCGCTCGCTTGCCTCGCGGCCGCGCTGCTGTTCGGCGCCGCCGGTGCGCTCGGGCCCGCGCTGCAGTCGATCGGCGTGACGAGCGGTTACTACCTGTTCAATGCCGCGCCTTATCTGCTGACGCTCGTCATCATGATCGTCAACTGCCGCCCTGATCGCACGCTCGCCGGCGCGCCGGGCGAATTGAGCCTGACGCGATGATGCGCACCTGAGATGAACACCGTTTGCCCTACGAACCCGCAAGAGAGCACGACCATGAACCGTTTCATCGAAGCCCGTCCGTACCCCTGGCCCTACGACGGCGCGCTGCGCGCGGATAACACCGCGCTCGTGATCATCGACATGCAGACGGATTTTTGCGGCATCGGCGGCTACGTCGACAAGATGGGCTACGACCTGTCGCTCACGCGTGCGCCGATCGCGCCGATCAAATCCGTGCTGGAACTCATGCGCGAACTGGGCTTCACGATCATCCACACGCGCGAAGGGCATCGGCCCGATCTGTCCGATCTGCCCGCGAACAAGCGCTGGCGCAGCCGCCGGGCCGGCACGGACGGCATCGGTATCGGCGACGATGGGCCATGCGGCCGGATTCTGGTGCGCGGTGAACCGGGCTGGCAGATCATCGACGAACTTGCGCCGCTGCCCGGAGAGATCGTTATCGACAAGCCCGGCAAGGGCTCGTTCTGCGCGACCGATCTCGAACTGATTCTGCGCACGCGCGGCATTGCGAATCTCGTGCTGACCGGCATTACCACCGACGTCTGCGTGCACACGACGATGCGCGAAGCGAACGATCGCGGCTTCGAATGCATGGTGCTTGCGGACTGCTGCGGCGCAACCGACGCTGGCAATCACGAGGCGGCGCTGAACATGATCCTCATGCAAGGCGGCGTGTTCGGCACCGTTTCGGATTCGGCGGCGCTGCTCGCGGCGCTCGGGAGTTGATCGTGTCGACGGCTCGCGCACTCGGCATCGAAGTGCTGAACGCGACGAAACGGTTCGGTGCGTTTTGCGCGCTCGACGGGGTTTCGCTGAAGGTGCGCGCCGGCACGATACACGCGCTGCTCGGCGAAAACGGCGCGGGCAAGAGCACGCTCGTCAAAGGGCTCGTCGGCTACGGCGTGCTCGACGACGGCGAGATCGTCGCCGACGGCCGTCAGGTTCACATAGCGTCGCCGCGCGACGCGCAGGCGCTCGGCATCGGCATGGTGTATCAGCACTTCACGCTGGCTGCGGGCCTGTCGGTCGAAGAGAACCTGCTGCTTGCGCGCGGTCGCGTGCCGTGGCGTATCGATTGGGCCGCAGAGCGCGCGGCGCTCGACACGTTCATGCGCGGCATGCCGTTCCGTTTGCGGCTCGATGCGCCCGTTGCGGGCCTCGCGGCCGGCGAGAAGCAGAAGCTCGAAATATTGAAGCAGCTCTATTTGCGCCAGCGCTTCCTGATTCTCGACGAACCGACCTCGGTGCTGACGCCGCAGGAGGCCGACGAGGTGCTCGGTCTGATGCGCGAGCTGACCGCGCGCGGCGAACTGACCGTGCTGATGATCACGCACAAGTTTCGCGAAGTCGATGCCTATGCGAACGACGTGACGGTATTGCGCAAGGGGCGCTGGGTCGGCACGAGCGCCGTGTGCGACACCGACCGCGACCGGCTTGCTGCATGGATGATGGGCGACGAGGGCACGCGGGATCCGCGCGCGGCCGCGGAGCTCGATGCTCGCCGGTTGCCGCGCGGCGCCGTGGCAACCGGCGCGCCGGTCCGGCTCGAGTTGCGAGAACTGAGCGTGGGCGACGATCGCGGCCATCGCGCGGTGCGCGAGGTATCGATCGCGGTGCGTGCGGGCGAGATTCTCGGCATCGCAGGTGTTTCGGGCAACGGCCAGAAAGAGTTGATCGATGCGCTCGTCGGACAGCGCGGCGCCGAGGCCGGTGAAATGCGCGTGAAGGGCGAGCCGTATCGCGCGACGCGCGAAGCGATGACGCGCCTGCGCGTATTCGCGCTTCCGGAGGAGCCGCTGCGCAATGCCTGTGTGGCCGGCATGAGCGTCGCCGAGAATCTCGCGTTGCGCGAATTCGACCGGGCGCCGCTCAAGCGCGGCGGCTGGCGCCTCGACCGCCGCGCGCTGCGCGCGCGCGCACAGAAACTGATCGCCGAATTCAACGTGCGGCCGCCGGTACCCGAGCGTGCAATCGGCACCTTGTCGGGCGGCAATGTTCAACGTGCGGTGCTCGCACGCGAACTTGGCCAGCCCGTCGACGTGCTGATCGTAGCCAACCCGGTGTTCGGCCTCGATTTCGCATCGGTGGCCGATATTCACGCGCGGATTCTGGCCGCGCGGGCCGCGGGCGCAGCCGTCTTGCTCGTCAGCGAAGATCTCGACGAACTGCTCGAACTCGCGGATCGCATCGCGGTAATGGCCGATGGCCGCATCGTGTTCGAAACGGCTGCGGAACAGGCGGACCGGGTGTTGCTCGGCCGTCATATGGCGGGACACGGCGACGCGAGCACGGAAGGTGCGGACGTGGCGGCTCCCGTGCATGCGGGTATCTGACCAAGGAGAGAGGACAGCAATGAGTTCGAGTGGATTGGGTGGATTGAACAGGTCACCGAATGGGATCGTGGTCGGCCTCGTGCAATTGCAGAACCCCGATGTCGAGACGCCGGCACAACTGGCCGCGCAAACGCAGCGGATCGTCGAACTGGTGGGCAAGGCGCGGCGCAACAACCCGGCGATGGACCTCGTCGTGTTTCCCGAATATGCGCTGCACGGGCTATCGATGCGCACTGACGACGCGATCATGTGCAGTCTCGACGGCCCCGAAGTGGCGGCGTTCAAGGCTGCCTGTATCGAGCACCGCATCTGGGGCTGCTTCTCGATCATGGAGCGCAATGCCGGCGGGAATCCGTATAACAGCGGCATCGTGATCGACAGCGACGGTGTCGTACAGCTCTATTATCGAAAGCTGCATCCGTGGGTGCCGGTCGAGCCCTGGGAACCCGGCGATCTCGGCGTGCCGGTCTGCAAGGGGCCGAACGGCGCGATGCTGTCGCTGATCATCTGCCACGACGGCATGTTTCCCGAGATGGCGCGCGAAGCCGCCTATAAAGGCGCGGAAATCATCTTGCGCACGGCAGGCTACACGGCGCCGATCCGTCACGCGTGGCGCGTCACGAACCAGGCCAATGCGTTCCAGAATCTCGCGCAGACCGCGAGCGTGTGTCTGTGCGGCAGCGACGGCACGTTCGATTCGATGGGCGAAGGCATGTTCTGCGATTTCGACGGCACCGTGCTCGTCGAGGGAAGCCATCGTCCCGACGAGATCATCACCTGTGAAATGCGGCCCGATCTCGTGCGCGAAGCGCGCGCTCACTGGGGCGTGGAAAACAATATCTATCAGCTTGGTCATCGCGGCTATGTCGCGGTGAAGGGCGGCGCGCGCGATTGCCCCTATACATTCATGCAGGACCTCGTGCGCGGCGAATACCGGTTACCGTGGGAGCACGAGGTGCGCGTCACGGACGGCACGCCGTGCGGTTTTCCGGCCCCCGAGCGGCATTACCGCAACGGATCGCGAGGCTGAGCGATGCAAACGGTGAGCGGCGCGCAACCTTTTCCGTTTCATTTCGACCCGCACCGCACCGCGCTGGTCGTGATCGACATGCAACGCGACTTTATCGAGCCGGGCGGTTTCGGCGAGGCGCTCGGCAACGACGTGTCGCTACTCGCCTCGATTGTGCCGACGGTCGCGGCGCTGCTCGCGCATGCGCGCGCGCAGGGTTGGCTCGTCGTGCACACGCGCGAATCGCACGCGACGGATTTATCCGATTGTCCCCCGGCCAAGCGTGCGCGCGGTGCGCCGCTTGCCCGCATCGGCGACCAGGGGCCGATGGGCCGGATCCTCGTGCGCGGGGAGCCGGGCAACGCGATCGTCGACGCACTCGCGCCGGCCGGTGGCGAGATCGTGATCGACAAGCCCGGCAAGGGCGCGTTTTATGCAACACGCCTTGCGGAAGAACTTGCGTTGCGCGCGATTACGCATCTGATTTTCGCGGGCGTGACGACCGAAGTCTGCGTGCAGACGACGATGCGCGAAGCGAACGACCGGGGCTACGAATGCCTGTTGATCGAGGACGCGACGGCGAGCTACATTCCGGCCTTCAAGGAAGCGACGCTGGCGATGATGCGTTCGCAGGGGGCGATTGTCGGTTGGACGGCGACGCTTGCGAACCTGATGGAGGCATGAGGATGACGGTATCGATGAGCGAGTTGAATCGTCCGGACGTGATTGCGCAAGTCACGGCGGCATTCGATGCCTATGAGCGCGCACTGGTCGACAACGATATCGCGACCATGAACGCGCTGTTCTGGCATGCGCCGCAAACCGTGCGCTACGGCATAGCAGAGGTGCAGCACGGCGGCGACGCGATCCGCCGCTGGCGCGAGATGTGTGCGCCCGTGCCGCGCTCGCGGCGGCTTCATCGTACGGTCGTGACGGCATACGGCAACGATCACGCGACCGTGAGCACGGAATTCACCAGCGACGAGACGCCGCTGCTCGGGCGGCAGATGCAGACATGGGTGCGTTTCGACACGGGCGGTGTGTTCGACGGCTGGACCATCGTGGCCGCCCACGTCAGCCTGATCGATACGCGCTGATGCGACGCGATCCGGTTTATGAACGGCGGTGCGCACATGGCTGAGGTATCGGGTTGGCCCATGCTCGCCGATGACGAGCACGCCGGGCCGGAAAAGGCCGCGTCTCGCGCGAATCCGCTCGCGGAAGAGGTCTATCAGCGGCTCAAGCACGATGTTTTCAGTTTCCGGCTGTTTCCCGGCGACCGCTTTTCGGAGAACGATATCGCGCAGTACTACGGCGTGTCGCGCACACCGATGCGCGATGCGTTGTTCCGTCTTGCGCGCGAAGGCTATCTCGAAGTCGGATTCCGGCGCGGCTGGAAGGTGTCCGCGGTCGATTTCGAGCGGCTCGATCAGCTTTACGACCTGCGTATCGTGCTCGAAACCGCGTCGCTCGAGCGGTTGACGATGAATGCGGCCACCCCTGCGCTGCTCGGCGAACTCGATCGGATATGGTGTGTTGCCGAACAGGACCGCACGCGCGATGCAGTCGATATGTTCAGGATGGACGAGCAGTTTCATCGCGGGCTGGTCAGGGCGGCGGGCAATCTGGAGATGCTGCGCGTTCATGACGAAGTGACCGAGCGCATTCGCATCGTGCGGCGTCTGGATTTTCTGAAGCCGCATCGCACCACCGCGACCTATGACGAGCATTCGACGATTCTTCGCCTGATCGAGCGCGGCAAGCTGACCGAGGCACGGATCATGCTGAACGCGCATATCACGCAAAGCAAGCTCGAGGTCCGCAAGATTACGTTGTCGATGCTGACCTCGGCGCGGGATAGCAAGCTGCCGTTTGTGACGTAGCACACGTTGCCGTCGAACCGGGGGAAACGTCAGCGGTGCTATTCTTTCGGAATCGGCCCCGCGTCGGGGGGCGAACGGAGCCACCCGCCGCGAGGCGGGCCGGCGTTGCCGCTGGAGCCGGCGTCCTTGCGCCGGCTTATGAGGAGAAGCCCATGCCTGCGCGCTCGATCGCATCGCTTTCTCTGTCTTTCGGTCTTGTTTCAATACCTGTGAAGCTTTACTCCGCAACCGAGAGTTCGGCGGACGTCCGCTTCAATCTGCTTGCGCCGGACGGCTCGCGGGTCAAGCAGCAGTACATTTCGGAGGCGACTGGCCAGATCGTCGAGCGCGGGGCGATGAACAAGGGCTACGAGTTCGAAAAGGACCGGTTCGTCGTATTTACTGCAGACGAATTGAAGGCACTCGAGGATAGCGCGAGCCACGTCGTGGAAATCGTTGCTTTCATTCCTGAAAAATCCGTCGATCCCCTTTACTACGACAAGGCGTATTTCATTGCGCCCGATAAACGCGGCGGCAAGCCGTATAGCCTGCTGCAGCAGGCACTGCTCGAAAGTGAGCGCGGCGCATTGGCGAAATGGGCCTCAAAGGGTAAAACACACATCGTACTGATCCGCCCGACGGAAAACGGCCTTATTTTCCAGCAACTGCTGTTTGCCGACGAAGTGCGCTCGCTTGCCGATTTGCATATCGAGCATGTGCCCGTGTCCGCCGCGGAACTCAAGCTTGCATTGCAGATTATCGAGCAGGGCACCGAGGATCACTACGACCCGGCCGCCTACGAGAATGAAGAGAAGAAGCGGATTCTCGCTGCGATCGATCGGAAAATCGAGGGCAAGGAGATCGTGTCCAACGAACCGGTGGAGAGCGAGTCCGGCGGCCAGGTGATCGATCTGATGGAAGCGTTGCGCGCGAGCCTGTCGAAGGGCGGCGGTGGCGGTGCCCGGCAAAAGCCCGTTGCGCGTAAGGCGGCGGAGGAGGCTCAGGTGACCGAAATGCCGGCGCCGCGCGCGAGGAAACCCGCGCAGCGGGCGGCGAAAGCGGCGGCTCCGTCCGCAGCGGCTCCGGCCAAGGTCCGTGCTCGCAAGTGAAGCAGAAGAACAACCGCCACGACATATCGGTACGGAAGCTCCAGTCGTTGCTCGGCGTGTCGCGCAGCGTGCTCGCGGGCCTGATCGACGAGGGCTTCGTTACACCGGCGCGTGGGCCGCGCAACGAGCTGCGCTTCACGTTTCAGGATGTCGTGCTTCTGCGTACCGCGTTTCAGCTGCAATCGGCGCGGATTTCCTCGCGCAAGATTCTCGCTGCGCTCGCACGCTTGCGCACGCAACTTCCCGACGAAATTCCGCTTTCCGGCATACGCGTGAGCGCGCTCGGCAACACGATCATGGTCAGGACCGGCCCGTCGCAGTGGGATGCGAACACGGGGCAGCTCGCTTTCGATTTCGAGGTTGCGGATATCAAAGGCGATGTGGTTTTTCTCGACGCGTCTCCTGCGAAGAAAGACGCTCGCGCGCAGGCGCACGAGTGGTATGCGCTTGCGGATCAACTGGCGGCCGATGGGGAAGCCGACGAAGCAGAGCACGCTTATCGGAAAGCGCTGGCGGTTTCGCCTTTGCCGTTCTATGGTGCGTACGTCGACCTCGGTGCGTTGCTGTGCGAGGACGAAGGGCGTTGTCTGGATGCGTTAGCCGTCTTTGACGAAGCGATCGGGCATTTTCCTGAAGATGCCGTTCTTCACTTTAACCGGGCGGTTGCGCTTGAACTGCTCGGGAGGCTCAAGGATGCCGAGCGGAGTTACGCGCGGTCTCTCGAGATCAACCCGAATTATGCCGACGCGCATCACAACCTTGCACTTGTCAAGGAGCAGCTTGGCGACAAGCAGGGGCTGGTCCGGCATATGAGTGCTTTCCGGAAGCTAAGTAGCTGATCTCTGACTCAGGCGTGCGATTCCCTCCGTCGCCCTCTTGCCTCGTTCCTTACCGCTACGCATTGCAGACCTTTCTGCACCCGAATCAGCGCGTTCGTAGATTCAAAACCCGTTTCTCTCGATATGTTTGACGTACCTGTTCACCACAGGGAAATCGAACAATGAATCTGGAGAAATCATGGTTGACCGAGGGTAGCTGAATCGCGCGTGCCTGCGCGCCGTACATGTACTGGCGGCTGGTTTGATCGCTGCATTCGCAACGGATGTGCACGCCGGTTCGGGCGATGCGTCGTGTTTCGGACTTTATTCGCAATCGCCGACCCGGTGCATCCGGCGACCGGCGTGACGACGGTCAGCGAGACCGACTTCGTCAGCGGCGGCGACCTGCCGCTCGTATTCAAACGGACGTATCGCGATCGTACGGGCGGCCTTTCGTTGAACACGCTTGTCAAATAAGCAGGGCGTCATCGGGACATTCCGATGTACCCGGGCAACGCGCGCCCGGCTTTATTTCTGTTGGGGATTCAGTGAAAAAGAAAATTATCGGCGCAGCTGCTTTGTCCGTTTTCGCCGTGGCGGCTCATGCGCAAAGCAGCGTCACCCTTTATGGTTTGATCGACACCGGTATTGTCTATACGAACAACCAGGGCGGCAGCAGCGCATGGCAGGAACAAAGCAGCATGTTGTCGAATGAAGTGTGGGGCTTGAAAGGCAGCGAAGACCTTGGCGGCAACCTGCATGCGATCTTCCGCCTCGAAAACGGCTTCAATATCCAGAACGGCAAAACCACTTATGCGAACACGATATTCGGCCGCCAGGCGTTCGTCGGCCTTCAGCACGACCAGTACGGCACGCTGACGCTCGGCCGTCAATACGACTCCGTTGTCGACGTGCTCGGCCCGATCGCGCTTGCGAACAATGGCGACGGCAACAACCTCGCCGCTCACCCGTTCGATAACGATAACGTCGACGACTCGTTCTACATCGACAATTCTGTCAAATATGTCAGCCCGACGTACCGCGGCCTGACCGGTGAAGCGCTTTATGGCTTCAGCAACACGGCCGGTGGCTTCTCGGACAATCGCGCGTATAGCGTCGGTCTGACATACAGCATCGGTCCGATCAACCTCGCAGCGGCATATTTGCAGCTCAATAACGGTTCGCTCAACGGCACCGGCGCCGTTTCGAACAACGACTTCGTCAATTTCCCTGCCGCGCGTCAGCGCGTGATGGGCGCCGGCGGCAACTATACGATCGGCCCGGCCGTCGTCGGCCTGCTGTGGACGCATACGCTGTTCGAGAACACGCAGCCCGGTGCGAATTCAGCGATCCAGCAACCGTTCGATACGCTGCACTTCGATAACGATGAAGTCAACGTGCACTACGCGGTGACGCCGGCAATCTCGCTGGCGGGCGCTTATACGTTCACACAAGGCGCCTTCAGCGGCGCCACCGGTTCGGCCGATCCGAAGTGGCATCAGGTCACGCTGATGGCCGATTATTCGCTGAGCAAGCGCACCGATGTCTATGCGGAAGGTGCTTACGAGCATGCGTACGGTGCGGAAGGCTCGGCGTTCGAAGGCGCGTTTATCAATGGCCTCGCGCAGTCTTCGACGGGCAACCAGGTCGCGGCGACCATCGGTATGCGCACGCGCTTCTAGAACACCGAGCGCCGGCAGCCTCAAAGGCCGTCGTGCGCCCGGCTTGTGCCTCATGACTTTTGCCGGTTGCGCGCCTTCTTGCCGTCGATCAATGCAAGCGCGGCGCGTAGTGCTTGTGCGTCGCCGCCGAGCAACTCGCTTGCCTTGATCGACGATTCAAGCATTGAAACGCGCATGCCCTTGAGCAACGCTTCATCGACGCGCGGGCGCGGCCCCGCTAACGTGAATGAGCCCGCGAGCGGCTGAGCGGCGGAAAACACCGGCGTCGAAATACCGGCCGTTTCGCTGTCGCGCTCGCCGATCGAAATGTAATAGCCGTCGCGGCGAATCCGGTCGTATAGCTCTCCGCGGGCGCCACTGAATGCATTGAGAACCCGCCCGCCCGAGCCTTTTTCCATCGGCAGCACATCGCCTTCGCGAACGTGGTCGCGAATCGTATGCGTCGTATCGACACGATGCAGGCACACGCGCAAATCCTGACGCCGTACATAGAACGACACGCTTTCGTTGCATTCGTCGCGCAACGCGCGCATCAACGGCAAAACGACGTCGGCCAGCTGCAGGCCGCGCTGATAGAGCGCGCCGAGTTGCAATGCGGCAGGCCCGATCAGGTAGCGCCCATCGTCGGAACGCAACAGCATACGGTGGTGTGTCAGCGACGCAATCAGCCGCAAGATCGTGCTCTTGTAGAGGCCGGTTCGTGTCGCGAGCTCGGCAAGCGAAAGTCCCTTGTCGTCGGGGCGGAACGCGAAGAGGATGGCAAAGGCACGATCGAGTGCCGCGACGCCGTCGGGGGAAGTCGAGGGCGCCGCGGTGGCGTCGTCGGACACGCGGCTGGAGGAAACCATGGCTAGCGAACGAAAGTAACCGAAACGATAACGGCGCAATTCTACGCCGGCCGGGGCGCCGTGAACGCGCGGTGCGCGTTCCAGTCGGCGCGCAGCACCGAACCCGTGCTCGAATCGGTGATGAATAGCGTGCGCTGCCCCGGTCCGTCGAAGGTCACGTTCGTGATCGTGCGCCCCGCGCACGATTCGATTTTCGCAAGCGGCTCGCCATGCGCATTCAACACGAACACCGCGCCAAGCGAGGCATGCGCGACGAACAGATTGCCGTGCGCGTCGATCGTCAGGCCATCGGGACCGCTCGTACCATAGAACTGCGCGAACCGGCCGACCTTGCTCGTGCTGCCGTCGGGCAGCAGCGGCAGGCGCCAGACCGCGTTATCGCGCGTCATCGCTACGAATAACACCTTCTCCTTGCCGTCGAGCACAAGTCCGTTCGGACTCGGGCCGTTGTCGAGCAGGCAGTCGAGGCGTCCTTCGGCCGTCAGGCGAAACACGCGTCCCGTTGGATCGTGCAAACCCGTTTGCCCCTGGTCCGTGAAATAGATGTCGCCGTTACGCGCGACGATCAGATCGTTGACGCCCTTGAACCGCTCGCTGTTACGCCGCGCAAGCAGCGGCTTCACTTCGCCTCGCTCGGGGTCGAGCTTCATCACGCCATTTTTATAGTCGGCGATGATCAGCTGATGTTGCGGATGCCATGCGAGGCCGTTAGGCTCGCCGTCGTAGGCCGCAATGACGCGCCATTCGAGCGACGGCGTAATCTGGAAAATGCGCCCGTGCGGAATATCGACGATATACAGGTTACCGTCCGGATCGAAGCACGGGCCTTCGATAAAGCAATCGATTGGCTCGCCGCCCTTGTTCGCGCGAGACCATTCGGACACCATGCCGTGTTTGCGCAGCGCATCCGGCATCGCGGTATGCGCGACCGTTTTAACGGTCGGCGGGACCGGATTCCAGCTCATTGCTGCTCTCCGTCGAGATGGCGCGCGGGCGCACCCGTGTACCTGTACGGCATCTGCCGCGGCATCGGCCCCTTGTTACGCTCGGCGCGGCCGCGCTGTTCCCATGCATGCGACAGAATGCCGACCGCGCGCGACAGGCAGAAAATGCCGCGCGCAAGCTCGGGCTCGAAGCCGAGTTCTGCATAGATCACGCCTGTCGCGCCATCGATATTCATCGGAATCGTGCGGCCTTTGCGTGCTTCGAGCAATGCTTCGACGCCGCGCGCAATCGTGGCGTAGCGACCGGACACGACTCTGTCTGCAGCCGCTGCGTCGACCAGATGCAGCAGACGGCCCGCGCGCGGATCGACTGGATGAAAGCGATGGCCGAATCCCGGCAGGTATTTGCCATGTGCGGCGTTGAATGCGTCGACCTCTTTCACGACAGCTTCTTCTAGCGTTGCACCTTGCGCTTCGGTGCGCTCGATGGCATGAAACAGTTCGACGGCCTGCTGTCCCGCGCCGCCGTGAACGTCATCGAGCGTGTTGAGCGCGGAGGCCATCGCGCCGTTCAACGGCAGGCCGCAGCTTACGGCCATTCGCGAAATCGCAATCGACGGCGCATGCGGACCATGATCGACCGAGGCGACAAGCGCTGCTTCGAGCAGACGGGCCTCGCCGTCGCTCGGCAAATCGCCGCGCAACATCAGCCAGATCATCTGCGGGAAGCTGATCGAGCCGATCAGGTCCTGAATCGGGTAGCCGCGTACCCTGATCGAGCCGGGGTGAATATCGACGATCGACGTGCTCCAGTAGTCGGCGGCGAGTGCGGCGAAATCCTGCGGGGAAGTCATGACAAAAAATCCTCGGCGGTGCGTTGTTCAGCGGTTGATGTCTTCGAGCGCGAGCTCTTTCGTGCGTGGCCCCATGATGCCGATCAGCAGCATGACGAACACCATGCACCCGGTGATCATGTAAAACACGCCCGTCGCGCCGAATTCGCGCAGGCAGAACGCGACGATAAAACCGGAAAAGATCGCGCTCAGCCGGCTCCATGAATAGACGAAGCCGATCGCGCGCGCGCGAACCTCGGTCGGATAGAGCTCCGATTGGTACGTCTGGAACGAGTACGTCAGCACGGTAAGCGCAAGGTTCATGCAGAAGCCGAACACGATCAGGCCCGCCGTGCCGGTCTGATTCGCGAACGCGAGGCCGAATGCGGCCGCTACGCCCGATGCGCCGACAAGGCTCCATTTTCGTTCGATGCGATCGGCAAAGAAGAAAAACAGCGCCGGGCCGAGCGGCAACGCAATCGACATCAGAAACGAGTACTGCAGGCTGTGGACGAGGCCGATGCCCTTGCTCGTCAGCAGCGACGGAACCCAGTTGCTGAAACCGTAGAAACCGATCACCTGGACCGCGTTGAACAGCGACATCATGATCGTGCGCTTCAAATAAGGCGCTTTCAGGATGTCGCGAAAGCGTCGCTCGACGGTGGGCGCGGCGTGTTCGCGCGGCGCGGGCGGCGGCAACGCCCGGCCATATTGGCGTTCGACGACCTGTTCGATCTGTCTCGTGACGCGTTCCGCTTCGGCGAGACGGCCTCGCGAGACGAGCCAGCGCGGGCTCTCCGGAATGCCGAGGCGGATGATCCAGATCAGCGCCGCGCCGATCGCGCCCGCGAGCACCACCCACCGCCACCCGTCGATGCCTAGTGGCTGCTGCGGCACGAGCCACCACGACATCAACGCAACGATCGGCACAGCAAGATAGGGCACAACCTGCGTGATCGCGAAAGCGCGACCACGCAGATCTTTCGGCATCAGTTCTGCGACGTACGTATTGATCGTCACCATCTCGATGCCGAGTCCGATGCCGGCCAGCAGACGGAACAGATTGACTTCGACGGCGCTACGCTGGAACGCCATTAGCACGCTGGCGGCCGTATAGCCGAGCAATGCAACGACGAATATCTTGCGGCGCCCGAAACGATCGGCAAGGAAACCGAGCCCCATCGTGCCGATAAAAAGCCCGATGAAGGTTGCGGCAACGAATGCGGCGATGCTGTTCATTGCGAAGATCGACGTCGACGTCTTCACGAACAGGCCGCTTTCGGTAAGGCCGGGGGCGATATAGCCGGTCATGAACAGATCGTAGAACTCGAAGCTGCCGCCAAGCGACAGCAGAAATACGATGGTCCAGATATGGCGCGTGGCAGGCAGCCGGTCGAGGCGCGCGACGATATCGCGTGCGGCGACGTCGCGTCCGGTTTCGGCCCGCACGCTCGAGGTGGTTGGTGCGGGCTCGGGAAGCGCATCCGCGGTCAATGTCTGTTTCATGTCTGCCTCGTGTCTCCGGTCGGTTTTTCGTTGGCGTGCGATGTTCAGATCGCGCCTTCGTTTTTCAGCTGTGCGATCGCATCCGCGTCGAATCCCAACTGCTGAAGATGCGCTTGCGTGTGCTCCGACAAGTAAGGCGCACGTCTCGCGGGACCGCCTTCGAGCGTCGCGCCTTGCGCATCGAGAAAGCGATAGCCGGCGCGGGTAACGCGTTGCACGGATTCGCCATCGGGCAATTCATGGATAAATTGCCGGCCCGCGATTTGCGGTTGAGAAACCGCTTGCGGAACACTCAACACCAATCCCGCCGGCACACCGGCGGCGCTCAGGCGTGCTTCCCAATTGGCCGCGGTGTCGGTACGCAACGCGGCTTCGATCTCGTGCTTGAGTTCGGCGCGATGGCGTTTGCGCGTGTCGCGCTCGCGAAAGCGCACGTCGTGAGCGAGTTCCGGCCGCTCGATCACGTTGCACAGCGCGACGAACTGTTTGGTTTCGTTAGCCGCGATGTTGAGCTTGCCGTCGCCGCAATCGAAAGTGCCGGACGGTGCAGCCGTGAAATTTTCGTTGCCCATCGGTTTGGGTTCGACGCCTGCGTTAAGGTAGTTCGAGACGACCCAACCCATCGTCGACAGCGACGCTTCGAGCATCGACACATCGATGATTCGTCCTTCGCCTGTGCGTTGCGCGGCGAGCACGGCAGCGCAGATCGCGAGGGCCGCGCTGATGCCGCCGACCGTATCGGTCACCGGATAGCCGACACGCAGCGGCGCCGATCCGGCGTCGCCGGTCACGCTCATCGTGCCCGACATGCCCTGGATAATCTGATCGTAAGCAGGACGATGCGCGAGCGGGCCGTCGCTGCCGAAGCCGGAAATCGCGCAATACACGAGGCGCGGATTCAGTGCGAGCAGCGACTGCGCCCCGAGGCCGAGGCGATCCATCACGCCGGGGCGAAAATTTTCGACGAGCACGTCAGCGTCGCGCGCGAGTTTGCGCAGGATGTCTTTCGCCGAATCGTGCTTCAGGTTCAGCGTGATCGATTCCTTACCGGCGTTGACTGCGACGAACGACGCGCCCATGTTGCGCGCGGACGCGCCCGGGTCGGCGCCTAAACGACGCGCTAGATCGCCGCCGTCGGGGTTTTCGATCTTGATCACGCCGGCGCCGAGCAACGCGAGCTGATAGGTGCAGAAGGGCCCGGACAGGACGTTCGACAGATCCAGTACACGGATGCCCGAGAGAGGAAGAGCGGTCATCGAGGGAGGTTTCCTTGGGGATTTCACATCGTTCTGTTAGACAGAACGATGTTCTGTAATTGCGTTGGCTGAATCGTAGGGCGCGCGCAGACACTGCAGAATCCGGGATTACCCGCATTTGCCGGCGTGCCGGAGCGATGGTTCAGATGTGAAAAGGCCGCGTACCCGACGCGGCCTTGGCGTACTGTGACGTATCAGCGCTTCGGGACTCTGCATCGTCGTTGACGAGCGGGGGCGCTTCGAGGAACTGCAGATTTAAACCGGAGCAATGCCGCAAAGGGCGAGGGATAGTGTGTGCAGTGACAGTGGCAATGCAATGGCGTCTGCTTCGAATGCCATTGCATTGCGAGCCCGATTGAACGGGCTTCAGCGCTTTACGTTTCTATCGACAACTTGTCTTGCGTGCGCGTTTCGAAGTCGGATGCGTCGTGACGCTCGTGCAGTTGGCTCGAAGGATCACCCGAGATGCGGTTGACCATGCGCCCGCGCTGCACGGCCGGACGGCGGTCGATTGCATCGGCCCAGCGCTGCACGTGTTTATAGTCGCTTGCCGAAAGGAATTCGGCGGCATCGTAAAGCCGGTTTTTAACGAGTCCGCCAAACCAAGGCCAGATCGCGATATCGGCAATCGTGTATTCGCTGCCGGCCATGTATTCGTGTTCCGCGAGGCGTCTGTCCAGCACATCGAGCAGTCGCTTCGTTTCCATCGTGAAGCGATCGATCGGGTATTCCATCTTCGACGGCGCGTACGCATAGAAATGGCCGAAACCGCCGCCCACATACGGCGCACTGCCTACCTGCCAGAAAAGCCACGACATGCACTCGGCCCGCCCGGCGGCGTCTTTCGGCAGAAACTCGCCGAATTTCTCAGCCAGATGCAGCAAGATTGCGCCGGATTCGAATACACGCACGGGCGCAGGGCCGCTGCGATCGACAAGCGCGGGAATCTTCGAATTCGGATTGATATCGACAAAGCCGCTGCCGAACTGATCGCCGTTGTTGATCCTGATAAGCCACGCATCGTACTCGGCGCCGCGATGACCGCGTGCAAGCAGTTCCTCTAGCATTACCGTGACCTTGACGCCGTTCGGTGTGCCTTGCGAGTAAAGCTGAAGCGGATGCTTGCCGACCGGCAACGCCTTGTCGTGCGTCGATCCGGAGACGGGGCGATTGATACTCGAGAAATGACCGCCGTTTTCCCTGGACCATGTCCAGACCTTCGGCGGCTCGTAATCGGATGATGGGGGCATGTTTAAAGTCTCCTTGCCGCTACCTCGATGCAGGTACGGCGATCAAGCTTATCAAATCGCTGGATAACACGCTGAAAGCCAATAAAGCGCGAACGGGATTTGCCGGAATGCGCTTCGTTGGACCGGATCACGCCTTGCGCCCGTAGCGGAGCCAGACGACGTCGTTATCGAGCCGCTCGACAGAATCGAGCCGCAAATACGCGGGCTTTTTCCATTTTTCCATCGACACTTCGAACGAAGACGTATGGGCCTCGCGACCGTCGACGAGCGGGATGACGAGCACGCTCACTTCATCGGCGAGCCCCGCATTGACGAAGGCGCCGGATACATGGCCGCCGCCTTCGACGATCAGCTTTCGTATCTGCAGCTCGCGCTCGAGCGTATCGACGACGCGCTTCAGTTCGATATCGCCGCTGCCGCCGAACAGATACGACGCGCCGATCGATTGCAGGTGCGCAAGATAATCGTCGTCCACGTTTTCGGAAAGCACTTCGACGACATGCGAATCGAGCGCGGTATCGCTTTTCCATGCAACGCGTCCGTTTGGATCGATCGAAATCGCATATTGGCTCGCGTCGCGTCTGACGAAACGGTCGGTGCGCTCGATCGGCTGCTTTGCCAGACCGCGCGGATAGTCGCCGCCGTGTGAAATCTCCTGCATCGTCACGCGGCCGCAGGCCCACGCGTCGGCCTTGAAGCTTGCGGCTGTTTCTTCGTAGCAGGGGCTTGCAAAGTCGAGATGCCAGCCATCGGTAAGGCTGCGGCCATCGAGCGACGACATCATGTGACAGACGATATGCATGGTTTCTCCAGATAAGCCATTCAATGGGATGTTCTATTCAAGTGCCAGGGCTCAACACAGAACGGAACCGTGCTTCCGCAATTACTATGCCGCGCAGATTGGATGGTATATATAATCTAAGAAACCGGAGCACCGAGAATCCGGAGCTTTGTTTGGAGATTGCAGGCAATGAGAAAGTCAAGACTGGAGACCGCTGAAACGCGGCAGCGGATCGTTGAAGCGGCGTCGGGAAAATTTCGTTTGCAGGGCATCGGCAACACGGGCCTTGCCGACTTCATGGGCGAGGCCGGACTCACGCACGGCGGCTTTTACAAGCACTTCTCGTCGAAGGACCAGGTCGTGCAGGAATCGGTCGCGCTTGCCGCCGATGCGCTGCAGGAAACGCTTGAATCCGCATTGCAGGCCACACCCGCGAATCGCGGCGTCAAGGCGATTGTCGATCGCTATCTATCGCCCGAACACCTCGAGAACGTCGTAGACGGCTGTCCGTTCGTCGCGCTGTCGGGCGAACTCGCGCGCGGCACGGAAGAAGTTCGTCAGGTTGCGACCCGCTCGCTCGTCGACCTTGCCGAACTGATCGCCTCTCAGTTGACCGACATGCCGGCAGCCGCGGCGCGAAAGAAAGCATGGGTCATGCTGTCGACGATGATCGGCGCGATGAGCGTTGCGCGCATGGTGAACGATGAAGCGCTGTCCGCATCGATTTTGCGCGAGGCGCGCAAGTCGCTGATCTCGTGAAGCATAGGCAAAGGGGCTTCGAAGATTCGAAGCCCCTTTGCCGTGGCGTTGAGCGTGCCGCGAGCGTTAGTGCGCGGGATCAGCCTTTTTAGTGCCGTCGCCGCTTGCGATTTGCGGCACCGCATCGACTTTCCACCCGCCGCCGAGCGCACGGAACGTCGTCACGGCCGCGCGTGCCGCATCGGCCCGTGTGCCGTCGAGGTCGTCGCGTGCGAACAGCAATTCGCGGTCCGCGTCGAGCACGTCGGTCAGCGTGATCGCGCCTGCCTTGTAGGCGCGCTCGGAAAGATCGCGAGACTTCGTCAGCGCCGCGACTTCGTCTTCGACCTCATGACGGCGCGCTTCGGTCTGCGATAGCGCCGTAAACGCGTTCTCGACATCTTCCGCGGCTTTCAACACCGTTTGGCGATACTGTGCGAGCGCTTGCGCGTTTGCACCGCGTGCGTCAGCCACTTCGGCGTCGACCTTGCCGAAGTCGAACAGGCGCCAGCGCAATCCGCCTGTCACCGCGGGCTGGAATGCACGCGAGGTGAACAGATCGCCTGACGTGATGCTGTCGACGCCGAGCAATCCGGAAATCGAAATCTTCGGGTAATAGTCGGAAAGCGCTGCGCCGATCCGTTCATTCGATGCCGCAAGACGCCGTTCCGCGGCGATGACGTCGGGCCGGCGGCGCAGCACGTCGACCGGCTGGCTGCTGTCGTCGATCGACGGAATGCCCGGAATCGCGGCGGGCTGCGACAGTTCCTTCGCATAGGTGCCGGGCTGCGCACCCATCAGCACGTCGAGCCGGTTCAACTGCGCTTCGAGCTGAATACGCAGCGTCGGCACGATCGTTCGGGCCTGCTTCAGCAGTGCGTCGGCCTGCGCGATTTCGCGTTCGGTCGCCGCGCCCGCGCGACGGCGCACACGCACGAGTTCGAGCAGACGCGTATCGGTGTCGATCTGATCCTGCGCGACCGCAAGGCGTGCCTGAAAGCCGCGGATTTGCATATAGGCATCGGCCGCATCGGCCGCGACGGTCACGCGTATGCCGAGCTGCTCCGCCTCCGCGGCTTGCGCCTCGTTTCGTGCGGCCGCGGCGTCGCGCCGCAAACCACCGAACAGATCGATTTCCCAGCTCGCCGCGGCCGCGACCGTATATTCGCGCTGATCGCGCGAGTAGCCCGGGAACGTCTTCGCGAGCGAGCCGAACGGACTCACGGTGCTTTGATGCTCGATCGACGCCGCCGCGTCGAGGTCGACGGTCGGCAGCAGTTGCGCGCCCGCGGCCGACGCAGCGGCACGCGCTTGCTGCACGCGCGCGATCGACGCCGCGAGATCGAGGTTTTGCGCGAGTGCTCGCTGGACAATCGTGACAAGCATGGGATCGTTGAAGCCGGTCCACCATGTATCGAGCGGCGGGGCGGCGGTTTTCGCCTGCTGGTCGGTCTCGATCCTGTTGTGGAACGGCGCGAGATTTTCGGTCGGCTTCACATAGTCCGGTCCGACGGCGCAGCCCGACAGTACCGCGGCAAGCATCAACGCAGGTGCGATGCCGCCGACACGGCGCAGCCGGACACGCGACGGCGGCGATGTTTCGGGGCGCATCGTTTCCAAAGCACGCAACGGCTTCGCGTCAAAGAAATCGAAAGCCATCACGTGCGCTCCTTGCGGCCGAATTTTCGAATGAAGACATAAAACGCCGGGGTAAACAGCAGGCCGAAGCCGGTTACGCCGAGCATGCCGAACAGCACAGCCGTGCCGAGCGACTGCCGCATTTCCGCGCCCGCACCGGTCGCGACTGCGAGCGGTGCGACGCCGAGAATGAACGCGAACGACGTCATCAGGATCGGGCGCAGGCGCGTACGGGCCGCATGCACGGCGGCATTCACCGCCGTGTCGCCTTCGTCCTGCTTTTGCCGTGCGAACTCGACGATCAGAATCGCGTTCTTTGCCGCAAGGCCGACGAGCACGACGAAGCCGATCTGCGCGAGGATGTCGATTGGCATGCCGCGAATCGCAAGGCCCGTCACCGACGCGAGAATGCACATCGGCACGATCAGCACGATCGAGAGCGGCAGCTTCCAGCTTTCGTACTGAGCGACGAGCACGAGGAACACGAACAGCGCAGCGGCGCCGAACACGAGCAGCGTGGGCGTGCCGCGTTGCTGCTGCTGGTACGCGAGTTCGGTCCACTCGAAGCCGATGCCTTGCGGCAGCACCTGGTGCGCAAGCTCCTCCATCCGGTGCAATGCCGTGCCGGTTGCGACGCCCGGTGCAGCCACGCCTTGCACTTCTGCGGCCGGGTACAGGTTGTAGCGCGGCACGCGGTACGGAATCGTGCGCGTTTCCATCTTCGCGACCGTGCCGATCGGCACCATCTCACCAGCCTGGTTGCGCGCCTTCAGCCGCGTAATGTCCGACGCGTCGCGCCGGTACTGGCCGTCGCCCTGCACGATGACTTCGTACGTGCGGCCCAGATAGTTGAAGTCGTTCACGTACTGCGAGCCGAGGTATACCTGCAACGTGGAGAACACGTCGGTCGGCGTGAGTCCGACTTTCTCCGCCTTCACGCGGTCGATATCCGCGAATACCGAAGGCGACCCGGCGTTGAATAGCGTGAATACGCCCGCAAAATCAGGGTCCTTGTTCGCCGCGGCGACGAGATCCTTTGCTGCGTGCACGAGTGCGTCGGGACCGAGGCCCGCGCGGTCTTCGAGCATCATCTTGAAGCCGCCCGCATTGCCGATGCCTTGCACGGGCGGCGGCGGAATCGTCAGCACGTAGGCATCCTTGATGACCGACAGGCGCTTGCGCAGGTCCGCGAGCACGCCGTCCGCGGTCAGGCCCGGTATCTCGTGGTTGTAAAGCGACGGCAACCCGGAAAAGATCGTTCCCGAATTCGAGGCGACCGTCAGCGTGGTCGCGTCGAGCCCGACAAACGGTGCGACGTGCTCGATGCCGCGCGTCGACAGGATGATGTCCGTTGCGCTGCGCACCACCTTCTCGGTGCGCTCGAGCGATGCGCCGGGCGGCAATTGCACGACGGTAATCAGATAGCCCTGGTCCTGCTCCGGAATGAAGCCGGTCGGCGTGTGCGCGAACTCCAGTGCGGCGACGCCGATCAACGCAACGTAGATCGCAAGCATCACCGTGAGGCCGCGAACCAGGCGGCGCGTGAGCTTGCCGTAGCCGGAGGAGAGCCTTTCAAAGCCGTGATTGAACCGTGTAAAACCGGCGTGCAGCAAACGCGAAACAGCGTTGCCGCGCTGCTCGCCGTTGGTTTCATGCGGCGCGCGCTGCTTGAACAGCACCGCGCACAGCGCAGGGCTCAGCGTGAGCGAGACGAAGCACGAAATGACCGTCGATGCCGCGATCGTCACCGCAAACTGCCGGAAGAACAGCCCCGAAATGCCGCTGAGGAATGCGGACGGAACGAACACCGCGCAAAGCGTCAGCGCGATCGACAGCAACGCGCCGCCCACTTCGTCCATGGTCCGGTGCGCGGCTTCGGTCGGCGACATGCCCGCATGCATATTTCGCTCGACGTTCTCGACCACCACGATCGCATCGTCGACCACGATACCCACCGCCAGCACGAGCCCGAATAGCGACAGGTTGTTGAGCGAAATGCCGAACGTGGCAAGCACGATAAACGAGCCGAGCAACGAAACCGGAATCGCAACGACGGGAATGATCGTCGCGCGCCAGTTCTGCAGGAACACGAACACGACGCCCACCACGAGCAGAATCGCGACGAAGATCGTGACGACCACTTCGTGGACCGATTTGCCGATGAAGATCGTCGGGTCATAGATGATCTTGTACTCGACGCCGGGCGGGAAGTCTTTACTGAGGCCGCGCATCGTCGACAGCACTTCCTTCTCGACCGCGAGAGAATTCGCGCCTGGTTCCGCGTAGATCAGCATCGTGGCCGCCTGGTTGCGGTCCATGAACGCGGTCGAACCGTAGTCGGCCGCACCCACTTCGACGCGGGCGATATCGCGGATGCGCGTGACGCGCCCCTGCGGGTCCGATTTCACGACGATGTCGCCGAATTCATCGGGCGTCGACAACCGGCCGAGCGCTTCGACGTTGATCTGATAGGCGGCGTCGCTCTTCGTCGGCGGCTGGTTCAGCACGCCGGCCGACACCTGCAGATTCTGTGCGCGCAGCGCGGCGAGCACTTCGCTGGCCGTCAGATTGCTGGCGGCGACCTTGTCCGGGTCGACCCAGATACGCATTGCGTACTCGCGGCCGCCGATGAACTGCACGTCGCCGACGCCTTGCAGGCGCGCGAGTTCGTCCTTCACGTGCAGCGTCGCATAGTTCGACAGATACAGTGTGTCGCGCGTCTTATCGGGCGAATCGAGGTGGACGGCGAGCAGAATACTCGGCGTCGATTTCCTGACCTGCACGCCGAGGCGCTGCACGTCGTCTGGCAGGCGCGGCAGCGCATCCTGCACCCGGTTTTGCGTGAGCATCTGCGCAACGTTCAGATCGGTGCCGATGCGAAACGTCACGGTCACGGTCAGCTTGCCGTCGCCGGTCGACTGGCTGCTCATATAGAGCATGTTTTCGACACCGTTGATCTGCTGTTCGAGCGGTGTCGCAACGGTGCGCGCAATCGTCTCGGCAGACGCGCCCGGATAAGTCGTCGTCACCTGTACGGTAGGCGGAACGATTTCCGGATACTGCGCGACGGGCAAGACGAACATTGCGCCGAGGCCGATCAAGGTCAGGAAGGCGCTGACCACCGTCGCAAAGCGCGGGCGGTCGATAAAGAAATGGGCAATACGCATGGCTTCGTCCGGTCCTTCCCGCCTTACTGGCCTTGCGTGGCCGCATAACGAAGCGTGCCGTCACGCGTCGCCACCCTGGCGCCGGGCGCCGCGAACGGCAGGCCGTCCACGATCACGCGATCGTCGGCATTCAAGCCCGAGCGGATCACGCGCAGGCCGCCACGCATATCGCCTACCTGCACCTGCTTCGGCACGACCGTGCCGTCGGCTGCGACCGTCAGCACGATGTGCTCGGACTGGTCGGGCAGCACGGACGCGTCGGGAATCAGCAGCGTCGGCACCGGCCGCGCGACCGCGAGGCGTACGCGCGCGAATTCGCCGGGCGTCAGACGCAGGTCCGGGTTCGCCACCGTCGCTCGCGCGTGAATCGTGCCGCTCGAGCGGTCGAGCACGTTGTCGACGAAGTCGAGCGTGCCCTGCCGCTTCAACACGGTGTCGTTGCCGTTACCCGATGTCAGTTCGACCTTGTTCGCAAGCGGGCTCTTCAAATCGCCGCGGTAGTGCGAAAACGTCTGGAAATCGGCCTCGCTCATATCGAAATCGAGGTAGATCGGATCGAGCGACACGATGGTCGCCAGTAGCGTGGTCGGACTCGTCGCCGCGCGGCTGCCGGCAATCAGGTTGCCGATCGAAACGAGGTGGCGGCCGATGCGGCCCGTAAACGGCGCGGCAATCCTGCAATGATCGAGGTCGAAGCGCGCGTCGCGAATCTGTGCCTGCGCATCGTCGATCGCGGCCTGCGAGGCGCTCAGGTCGGATGTGCGTTGCTGCACGTTTTCGACCGTACCCGCGTCGTTGCGCTCGAGTTCCTGTGCGCGGCGCAGCTCCTGCTCTGCGAGCACACGCTTCGCCGTCGCATTCTCGAGCTGGGCCTTGGCCTGTGCAAGCCTGATCTCGTAAGGCACCGGATCGATCGAAAACAGCAGATCGCCCTTATGAACGATGTCGCCGTCCTTGAAGTAGATGCCGGTGAGCGTGCCGCCCACCTGTGCGCGCAGCTCGACCTGATCGACCGCCGAAAATTGCCCGAGAAAGCCCAGACGCGTATCGAGGTTTTCGACGAGTGGCTTGCTCACGGTCACTTGCGGCGGCGCCGCGGGTTTTGCATTTGCAGCCAGCGCTTTGCTCTCGCGGTGCTGGTAAAACCACCAGCCGCCACCGATGACGGCCATGACGACGAGCACCCCCGCCCAGCTCTTGACCGGCGATCGCTTGCGCGTGTGCAGTGCATCGCGCTCTTTGACCTGATCGTCTTGCAGTTCCGTTTCCGTATCCACTTGCAGGCATCCCAGACTTGTTTGACGTGCGATATGAGATCGTGTTTCTTATAGATGTTGAATACACTCTAAGGTCATGAAAGATTGCATGCATAATCTAAATCGTCAAGTCAAAGCTGGTTGAGATTGACGATGACGCCGATCGCCAGGCGCGGGTGCATCGGTCCGGCCTAGGTTTGCGCGATTGTTCACGCTTGCCGGTAACTGAATTCAGGAAGGCCCGGTATATCGAGGCAGGTCGATGCGCTAACCTTCGTGGTGCAGCAGAAGGACGGCTCCCTCCATACCTCGGCCTTTTGTTGTTGCGTTTGTTTGTCGCTTTGTAGACTACGCACGAGCTCTGCTCGTGCGTTTTTTTTGGTGTGTTTTCAGCCGTTCTAAGGTGTGAGCGCCTTGTGGGGCGCAGGTTGCGGCGAGATTTCACCCGGCTGCAACCAAATCGGGCTATCCTCATCGTTGTCATCCAACGTCGAACGCCCGTCATTGCGCCCGTCCGGTGCGCAGATCTCCTCATTCGAACCATTCGAAGGCGTCGACAAGCCCTCGCAGGAGCCGTCATGCTTGCACTGGAAGTCGTTTCGCTGCCTGTCGCCGATGTCGACCGCGCCCTTGCGTTCTATGCGCAGAAGGTCGGATTCAAGCTGGACGTCGACTACCATCCCACGCCCGCGTTCCGGGTCGTGCAGCTCACGCCGCCGGGCTCGTCGTGCTCGGTGCAACTGGTGACGGCCGATTCCGCGGCGCGCCTGCGTAACCTGTATCTGGTCACGACAGACCTGGCGGCCGAGCGCGCCGCGCTAATCGGGCGTGGCGTAGCGGTTAGCGAGTGCCGGCACAAGGCGCCGATCGATACATGGGAGGGCGGCTTTAGCGCCGGACTCGACGCGAAGCGTCGCGATTACGCGAGCTTTGCCGATTTCGAAGACCTGGACGGCAATACATGGACGCTGCAGGAGCGCGGTTACCGTGCACCGTGATATGAAAGACAGCCTCTACGTCTTTGACCAGCTTCGCCCGCGCTTGCAGAAAATGGCGTACCGGATGCTCGGATCGGTCGCCGAAGCCGAGGATATCGTGCAGGAGGTCTGGCTGCGCTGGCATGCGGCCGCGCACGATACGATCGACAACGCGGAGGCATGGCTCGTCGCCGTGACGACTCGCATGTCGATCGATCGCCTGCGCGCGGCGAAGATTCAGCGCGAACAGTATGCAGGTATCTGGCTGCCCGAGCCGCTTCTGACCGAATCGCCGGCTACGCCCGAGGAAGTCAAGGAACGCGCGGACGATGTGTCCGTTGCATTTCTTTTGCTGCTCGAACGCCTTACGCCGGAGGCACGCGCGGCGTTCTTGCTGCGCGAGGTGCTCGATGTCGATTATGACGAGGTGGCCGAAGTGCTCGGCAAGACGGAAGCGGCCTGCCGTCAACTCGTGAGCCGTGCGAAAACGCAGCTGCGCGACGGGCGGCCGCGTTACGAGGTGTCGCGCGAGACGCATCGGCGCTTGCTGCAGAGCTTCACCGTAGCAGTGGAGCGCGGCGACTTCGCCGGCATCCATGCATTGCTCGCCGAAGAAGCGATGCTGTACGGCGATGGCGGCGGCAAGGTGCCAAGCTTCCCGGAGCCGATGCTCGGCGCCAAGCGCATTGCGCAGCTTTTCTATGCGTCCGCGCTGCGTTACGGTAGCGACGTTCGTTTCAGGCTTGTCGAGCTTGGCGGTCAGTGGGCGCTATTGCGCTATCTCGACGGTCAGCTCGAATCGGCGATGTCGATCGAAACGGACGGCAACCAGATTGTCCGTCTCCTCGTTCAGCGCAATCCCAACAAGCTCACGTTCATTGCAAAAGCGCACGGTATGCCGCCCGATCGCTTTGCGTCTTCCCAGGACTAAACTCGCGCCACAGCGAGCGTCTGGTCTTCCGCGGGTGCGTATCGGGTTTAAGGCCGATGTATGTCCGGCCTTTGTTTGGGCTCCGATCGATGCGCGATCGATGTCCAGGCGGTACCTGATTGGTGCCTCCGGGACAACGCCGTGAGTCCAATCGTCTATCTACCGCCGCGCGCGCGGCAACCCTACCATTGTCCTCGTCGCTCCGCTGCGGCGCATCAAGCTCGCACCGCGCCAGGAGCCCATCGGCGCAATTTCATCAATGAGGTAGGCCATGTCCCAGCGCATCAACTATATTCAACAATCGCCGGAGCTCTTTAAAAAGTATCTCGACTTCAGCATGCAGCTGAAGGAAAGCGGTATCGAGCAGGCGATTCTCGACTTCGTCTCGCTGCGCGCATCGCAAATGAACGGCTGCGGGTTTTGCTGCGACATGCACGTGAAAGAGGCGCGCATTCACGGCGAGCGCGAATTGCGGCTTCATCATGTCGCGATCTGGCGCGAGTCGACGCTCTTTTCGCCACGCGAGCGCGCCGCGCTTGCATGGACCGAGGTGCTGACGAAGCTGCCCGAGCATGGCGTGCCCGACGAGATCTACGAACGTGTGCGCGGCCAGTTCTCGGAGAAGGAATTGTCGGACCTGACGTACGCAGTGATGGCAATCAACGGCTGGAACCGCGCGAACGTCGCGTTCGAGACTGTGCCGGGTTCGGCGGACAAGGCATTCGGACTCGACAAGGCGAATCTCGCCTAAGCGCCGGCGCACGGTTTTTCCGTTGACCCGCGGTTGTTCTGTTTTTATCGCGGCCCGCGGTTGCGGGCCGCATTCTTTTGGAGCCCATCATGTTCCGCTCGAAAATAACTGCGATGGTTTTGGTCACCCTCTCGGCACTGTCGCCGGCGGGCGCCGCGTATGCCGCAGCGCCCCAGGCAATCGTCACACCGCTGATGACGCAGCCGCTGCCCGACTACCCGGGCAAGGAGGGCCTTATGATCATGGTGGAATATCCGCCTGGTTCGGTCGACCCGGTGCATCGACACAACGCGGATGCGTTCGTCTATGTGCTCGAAGGGTCGATCGTGATGCAGCTCAAGGGCGGTAAGGAAGTGACGTTGAAGCCGGGCCAGACGTTCTACGAAGGGCCGAATGATGTCCATACTGTGGGACGCAATGCGAGCCAGACACAGCCCGCGAAATTTATCGTGCTGCTGTTGAAGGACAAAGGCGCACCGGTTCTCGTGCCCGAGAAATAGATTCGGTCTACATAGCCGGGGCCAGATAAAAATAAAGGCGGTCGTGTCACAAACGGCCGCGCTCATCCGTCTAGTCAGGTGTGGACTCAACTATTTGCGCTTCCATGTCAGACTATGCCCCCCGCCGATCCCTCAGCGGCGCCGACGATCCGTTTGCCAGCAGTTTCGCAACGAGCTATGCCGGCGTCGTATCTTTCCTTGCCGTTGCCGACGAAGGGAGTTTCGCCAGAGCAGGCGACCGCCTCGGCATCGGGCGCTCTTCGGTCAGCCGCAATGTGCAAAAGCTCGAGGCGCAACTCGATACGCGGCTCTTCCTTCGCACGACACGCAGCACGTCGCTGACGCGCGAGGGCGAACTGTTCTACGAGAACTGCAGGCCCGGCGTCGAGCGCATCGTGCAGGCGCTCGACGAGATGCGCGAGTTGCGCAACGGTCCCCCGCGCGGGCAGTTGCGTATCTGTTCGACGCCCGGGTTCGGCCGCAAGATCGTCGCGCCGCTGTTGCGCGGTTTCCATGCGCAATTCCCCGGCATTACGCTCGAACTGCTGCTTAACGACCGCGTTTTGGACTTCACCGGCGATCGCATCGACGTCTCGTTTCGCGACGGGCGTATGGAAGACAGCGAAATCGTCGCGCGCAAGCTGATACCGATGCAGATGCTCGTATGCGCGTCGCGCGACTACGCGCGCGTGCACGGCTTGCCGCGCGAAGTCGACGAACTGGCCAAACATCGCTGTATCAACTTCCGGACTGCGTCGGGGCGCGTAAGGGAATGGGAGTTCAAGGCCGGCGGTGTCGCGCTGCGGCGCGTGCCCGTTGCACGTCATACGTTCAACGATGCAGAGCTGATGCTGCAATCGGTGCTCGACGGGCAGGGTATCGCGCAGCTGCCCGCTTATCAGGTGTGCGATTTTCTTCGCGAAGGGCGCCTCGTCAGCTGTCTTGCGCAGTATGTGCCGGACGACAGCGGCCACTATCTTTGCTATCTGAGCCGAAAACATCTACCCACGAGAATCCGTGTATTCGTCGATTACATGATCGAGCACACGAGAAGGCTCGACCTCAATTGCGTTACCGCAATGCCGGTACATCGGCAGACTTTCGCCGATACTTCGGATGACGAGAGAATGGTCAATGCAGCTTAGTCAATGTAATAGTCAGCGTGATCGGCAACGCGATCGGCGCTGTCTATTTCCGCACGGCGGGCTTGCGGGGCAACGAGCATGAAACACATCGACCCCTGGTCACACATTGTCAAAGGGTTGCGCGGCCATCCTCACGATATCGGAGATGCGATTCGCAAGGCGTCTTTTGCGTCACGCGATTTCGACGATTCGTTGCGCTGCGGCATGGCCAATATCCTGTCGATTCGCAGGATCGAACGACAGACCGAGTCGACCATACTCGTTTCGTGGAGCGACCCGACCTTGGGCCGGTATCAGGACCAGACCTGGCGCGCGGGCTTTGCCCGAGTGGCCGGCGTATGCGGGTTGACCGGCATGCCGGTGCGCCGCGGCGACCCTGTGTTCAGGCCTGTCGTGCGCGGCGGATTCCGGCCGTTGAACGCATTCGACATGATTCTGGCGGACACGTTATCGCGCGCGAATATGCGCAAGGCCGATCCTTTTGCCTAGCGCCTGAGTACTGCTCTAGCGTGGCCTGGAAACCTCGCACAGAGCGCTCACTGACTGGCCCCTGAGGCCGGTTCGCTCGCCGTCGCCGAAGGCGTGCTTACAGCAGGTGCTTGCTGCGTCTGCGCCCCTTGTCCTGCCGTTGCCGCCGAATCGCTCGTTGCATCAGCGGCCGCGCTTTGCCCGGGCGTACCGCTCGGCCCCGCGCTATTGCTCATCACGCCGCTGCTGCCGGCGCTCAGGTTTTCGCCGGCCTTCCGATCTGCCTTGTTGCATGCGGTGATGCCGAACATGAGCGCGGCCGCCGAGCATGCAACGCAAATGACCCGTTTCATCGTGTCTCCCTTTCAATGTGAGCCCACTGCGTAACGAGCAGGGCGTATGCCCGATTTTGGCTAGCGAAAGGCACATCGCTTGCGCGCCCGTTTAAAACATTGCACCACTGGAGACGTTCAATGACAGCATCGACATCCACCTCAACCATGCGCGCCTATCGCATTCACCGCTTCGGCGGCCCGGACGCCGTGCAGCTCGAGTCGATTCCCGTTCCCGAACCCGCGCCGAACGAGGTCCTTGTGCAAGTGCTCGCCGGGGGCGTCAACCCGGTCGACGTAAAAACGCGCGAAGGGCGCTATTCGGCGATTCGCGAAGACGCGCTGCCTTTCACCCTGGGGCGCGATCTCGCCGGCATAGTGATGCGCGTCGGGCGTGATGCGGTGCAGTGGCGCGCCGATCAGCACGTGTACGCGTTCGTCGGCCAGGGGCAGGGCGCGTTTGCCGACTTCGTGGTGGTCGACAGCGCCGCGCTTGCCGAGCCGCCGCATTCGCTCGATATCGTCACGGCCGGCGCAGTGCCGCTTGCCGCGTTGACGGCATGGCAAGGGCTGTTCGATCAAGGGCTGCTGGAAAAAGGCGAACGCGTACTCGTGCATGCGGCGGCGGGTGGCGTCGGCCATCTGGCCGTGCAGTTCGCACGCGAGAAGGGCGCCGAAGTCTACGCGACCGCATCGGACGACGGCATCGACTTCGTCCGCTCGCTTGGCATCGACCACGTGATCGACCATAAACGCCAGCGTTTCGAAGACGTCGCACGCGATATGGATCTTGTGTTCGATCTCGTTGGCGGCGAGACGCAGTTGCGTTCGTGGCAGGCGGTCAAGCGCGGCGGCGCGCTCGTTTCAACGCTGACGGAGCCGTCGCAGACCGAAGCGGCCGCACGCGGTGCGCGAGGGGTGCGCTACACCGCGCGGCCGGACGGATCGCAACTCGCGTCGATTGCGGCGCTGATCGACGAGGGTCGCGTGAAGGTGCGTGTTGCCGAACAGTTTGCGTTCGACGATCTGAAACAGGCGTTTGCGCGTATCGAAGCCGGCCACGTGCGCGGCAAACTGGTAGTGAAAGCATAGCGATGCGCAAGGCGGCCTCGTTGCCGCCATCGCATGTATTGCCGTGTGCCTGTGCTATTGCTTTCCCGGCAGTGCATAGGCAATCACGTAGTCGCCTAGCTTCGTGCCAAACGACCCATGTCCACCGGCGGCGATCACCACGAACTGTCTGCCGTTCGCCTCGTACGTCATCGGCGTGGCCTGTCCGCCGGCGGGCAAGCGTGCGCGCCATAGTTCGCGGCCCGTGTCGGTGCTGAACGCGCGCAGGTAGTTGTCGGCGGTGGCGCCGATAAAGAATACGTGGCCCGCGGTCGTCATCGGACCGCCCAGCATCGGCATGCCCATGCGGAACGGCAAAGGCAGCGGCGAGCTGTCTCGCACCGTGCCGATGCGCTTTTTCCAGACGATCTGATTCGACGTCAGATCGAGCGCTGCGACATAACCCCACGCCGGTTCCTTGCACGGCAGTCCGAGCGGCGACAGGAACGGATTCAGCGTTACGCCGAACGGCACGCCGTACTGGGGCTGGATGCCGACCTCGGTGCCGGTGCCGCTCTGGCCCGCTTCGGGCGGCTCCATCGGATTGTGCGGACCGCGTGGAATCAGCCTCGATACGAAGGGCAACGCGTTCGGGTTAGCGATGGCGATGCGCCGATCCGTATCGACTGCGAGCCCGCCCCATTCGAACATGCCGAGATTGCCCGGGAAAACGAGCGTGCCTTGCTCGGACGGCGGCGTAAACGGACCTTCGTAGCGCAGCCGATGAAACATCACGCGGCATACGAGCTGGTCGTACATCGTGGCGCCCCACATGTCGGCGCCGCGAAGATTTTGCGCGCGCCGCAATGTCAGCTGCGAATACGGTTGTGTCGGCGAGACATGATCGCCTTTCGCGGCACCTTGCGGCACCGGCCCTTCCGGCGCGGGCACGAGCAGCTTGCCGGTGCGGCGGTCGAGCACGAAGATGTTGCCCGTTTTCGCCGGTGCATAGATTGCCGGCACGATATTGCCCTGCGCGTCCTTGAGGTCGACGAGCGACGGTTGCGCGGGCAGGTCCATATCCCACAGATCGTGGTGCACGGTCTGATAGAACCACGCGAGTTTGCCGGTCGACGCGTGCAACGCGAGCAATCCGCTTGCATAACGCTCCATGTCCGGCGTGCGCCGGCCGCCCCAGATGTCAGGCGTGCTCACGCCCATCGGCAGATAGACGAGGTCGAGCTTCGGGTCGTAAGCGGCCGGCGCCCATGAGTTCGGGGAGTTCGGCACGAAGCTGTGCTGGTCGTCCGGTATCGCATTGGGCGCATGAGCGCCCGGGTCGAATACCCAGAGCAGCTTGCCGGTTTCGACGTCGAAGCCGCGGATGGCACCGGACGGCTCGCTCACCGAAAAGTTGTCGGTCACCGAGCCCGCCACGACGATTACCTTGTCCGTTACAACAGGCGGCGAAGTCGGTTCATACGCGCCTGACGTTTTGACAGGTTCGAGGTGCTGAAGGTCGAGGTCGCCGTTATTGCCGAACCCTGCGCAACGCTGACCCGTCGCTGCATCGAGTTCATAGAGATGGCCGTTGTTGACCGGCAAAATCACGCGCCGCGAGCACATCGGCAAAGCGGCTTGCGCTTGCGGCGTGGCCGATGCGCTCGCCGCGCGTGCGGCCGCGGTCTCGTGATACGACACGCCGCGGCAGGTTACATGCTGAAAGCTCGGGTCCGTCTTGAGGCCCGGATCGAAGCGCCACTTTTCCTTGCCGGTTGCCGCATCGAGCGCGAACAGTTTCTGGTGCGGCGAACACAGGTAAAGCATGCTGCCGACCTTGATCGGCGTAACCTCGTCTGTGATTTCCACCGGGTCGCTCTTTCCCTTGCGATCGCCGGTTTCGAAAGTCCACGCGACTTGCAGATTTTTCACGTTCTGCTCGTTGATCTGCGCTAGCGGTGAATAGCGCGTGCCGCCTTGCGTGCGGCCGTAAGCGGGCCAGTCGCCCGCGCGCGGATCGGCATCCGGCGTCGGCGACGCCTGCTCCGCGGCAAGCGTGCCGTTGATCTGCTGCGGATCGTTGTAGGCCGCATAGACGAGCACCGCGGCGCTCGCGATGAGCCCGATGCCTGTCACGAGCGCGGCCGGCATCACGGTGCCGACGAACTGCCGGCAGATAAACGGAAGCAGAAGCCAGACACCGAATACGACCAGCACATCGATGCGCGGCGCGAGCGCCCAGAAGTCGAACCCGGATTCGGCGACGGCCCATGCGAGCGTGCCGAGCAGCAGCAGTCCGTACAGTGCGAGCGCCCATCGGTTGAGCCGGAAAACGAGCCATGCGACGGCGAGCATCGCGATGCCCGCGGCAACGTAATACGGCGAGCCGCGCAGCGCGACTAGCCAGATCCCACCGACGAGCAGGTACAGGCCGGATAGCGCAGCGAAGAGTATGGTTAGCCAAAGGAACCAACGTGCGCCTCGTGGGACAGGTTTCCGGAGGGGATCCCGCGTATTTCGCGGTTGCGGCGTTTCGGGCGTCATGGCAATGAATCTCGATCCATTTCGTTTTTTTGAGTGTCCGCATCGGGCATGCAGCGCGTAATGAAGCCTGGCGGCGCTGCATCGGGACAGCGGCTAAAGAAATGCGTCGCACACTCCGTTCCCGGCGGCAAACATTACGCGACGATCCGGATGCACTTGCTGCCGTGGCGCGCGCGAGCGGACATCGTCGACGTAGTGGGGCTGCCAGGCAACAGCGTGTTTATTGTCGTTGCATCATTCGGTGCCGGTCATGGCTTCATTACGACCTTGATGCAGCCGTCTTCCTTGTCGCGAAACGTCTTGTACATCGCGGGCCCGTCTTCGAGCCGCACCGAATGCGTGATAACGAAAGACGGATCGATTTGCCCTTCCTGTATGCGCCGCAGCAGATCGTCGGTCCAGCGGTTCACGTGCGTTTGGCCCATTCGCCAGGTCAAGCCCTTATTCATCGCCGCGCCCATTGGAATCTTGTCGACGAGGCCGCCGTAGACGCCGGGTACCGAGATCGTGCCGGCCGGACGGCACACGTAAATCATTTCGCGCAACACGTGCGGCCGGTCGGTTTCGAGCATCACGGCCTGTTTGGCCCGGTCGTACATCGAGTCGACCGAGCGCGTGGCGTGCGATTCCATGCCGACTGCGTCGATGCATTTCTCGGGCCCCTTGCCGGCGGTCAGATCATGCAGCCGCTCGAGCACACTTTCGTTTTTGAAGTCGATCGTCGTCGCTCCGCCGGCACGCGCCATTGCGAGACGCTCGGGCACGTTATCGATGGCGATAACCTGTTTCGCGCCGAGCAGCACGGCGCTGCGAATCGCCATTTGCCCGACGGGCCCCGCACCCCAGATCGCCACTGTGTCGGTTGGCTCGATATCGCATTGCACCGCAGCCTGCCAGCCGGTCGGGAAAATATCGCCGAGAAAGAGCACCTGCTCGTCGGTCAATCCGTCCGGAATCTTCACGTGGGTCGTGTCGGCGAACGGCACTCTGACGTACTCGGCCTGACCGCCGGCGTAGCCGCCCGTTAGATGCGTATAGCCGAAAAGCCCCGCGGTGGTGTGTCCAAACATCTTGTCGGCCGCTTCCTTGCTGCGATTCGAGCGCTCGCATACCGAGAAATTGCCGCGCCTGCATTGATCGCATTCGCCGCAAATGATCGTGAACGGCACGACGACGCGGTCTCCCACCTTCAATGCAGCGTTATCCTTGCCGACTTCGACGACCTCTCCCATAAACTCGTGGCCCATGATGTCGCCGTGTTTCATGCCCGGCATGAAGCCGTCGAACAGATGCAGGTCCGAACCGCAAATCGCGCAAGTCGTCACTTTCACGATCGCGTCGCGCGGGTGTTCGATCTGAGGATCCGGCACAGTGTCACACCGGATGTCTTTTTTGCCGTGCCATCTAAGCGCCTTCATGGTGAGCCTCCCTGACGTTGGGTTCGCGCCGGTAGCGGCGGGCACGCGCTTGTGCCCGCTCATACCCGCTTCCCTGCACAGGTTCGTTTGTCCGCGTGCGGGTTGCGTTACTTGCGCCAGGTGATGCTTGAGCATGCCTCGTTCCGGCGGAGCGAGAAATGTGTCCTTTAGCGACGTTTTACGGACACGTCAAAGACATTGGCCTATTCGCGATGCTCCGATACGCTGTATGTGGGGGCACGCAATGTAATACCCTCCTTCAGCGTCGCCCTACAAGCGGGGACTTGCCACCCCGTTGCGTGTTGCGCGGCCGGCAACCTTGCGTTGCCGGCCACTTTCTCCGCTGCGTGGCTGGCGTACGGTCTGCATATCGCGCGCGCGTAATTCGCAGTGCTACGCCGCGTCAGAAGTTGCTCATTATTCCCATGTACGCGCCGGTTTGCGATTCTCCGGCGAGCGGACTCGTGTTCGGCGTCGAGCCGCGCGGGTTGGCGAACACCGAGAAGGTCGCATTCGCACTGTTGCGTACATATGCGACGGTCGCGTAGAAAAACGTACGCTTGCTGAAGTTGTACGTGGTGCCAAGCGCGTAGAGCGTGGCGTGTCCCGCCGGGTCGTGCGTCGCATCGCCGCTGCCGTTGCGCACGTTGACGTAGAAGCCGGCAGCCGTTAGCGCCCAGCGCGTGGTTGCCTGGAACGTGGCGCCGAGCCAGTAATGGTCCGCGCTGTCGGCGAGGCCGGCGGGCGTATCGGGTGCCGCGTAGTGCGTCCACGCAGCCTGGACTTTAACCGGGTCGACGTTGATGTTCGCGCCGACAAAGTATTCGCGCGACGCCGTGAAAATATTGTCCATCTGGCCGTTCGAGTTACGCAGCTCGTCGTAAATGCCGCGAAACTCGAGGGCCGGCGAATGCCATGTCAGCATCACGCCATCCGAGCGGCCGAATTCGCCGGGCGCTCCCGTGTTGAAACTCGTCTGGTTGCCGAATGCGAACTGCGTCTGCACGTCGAATCCGCCGATGATCGGGCTGTGATACTCGACATTGTTGTTCGTCTGCTGCCAGTTACGCCCGCGCACGAGCGACGCCGACGACACCGCCTGTTGCACGAACGGATCGAATGCCCACACGCCGTCGCTATCGATGAAGAGATTGCGGCCCGCCTGGATCTGCCCGAGCGTCTGATCGCTCAAACCGACGTAGGCGCGGCGCGAAAACAGCCGCCCGTTGCCGCCGGTCGTGCCGTTCATCACCTGGAAGGCCGTTTCGAGATCGAACAGCGCATTGCGGCCACCGCCTAGATCTTCGGTACCCCGCATGCCCCACATGCTTGTGCCCCAGTCGCCGCCCTCGGCGCTCCAGCGCGTGGCATTGGTGCCGTTCGGCTGGGCCAGATGGTTCAGATACTCGATGCCGCCGTCGATGCGGCCATACATCTGGACGCTCGATTGCGCATGTGCGGGTGTCGATACGGTGAGGGCGATAACGAGCGCGACCGGTGTTGCGGCGCAAAAACGCGGCGCTTGCGCGCGCCCATGGCGCAGGCGGCGGGCATGCAGGCGGGAGGAGGCAGGGCTCGGCATCGGGCGTCTTGTTCTCTGTTGTTGTACTGACTAAAGCGACCACCTCGAACGCGCGGCCGCTGACCATATGCCCGATACGATACACCGCTTGCCGGTTTGCCGTATCGGGTCTTTGCCGCCGGTGCGGTCGCGGCGAACGCGGCGCTTTCCAGCGCATCAGTGAGCGCCGGGGTGTTCCTGCGAGCACGACTGGAACGCTGCTTGCTGATCAATCACATCGTGATACTTCGGTAACAGGTGAATTGATATGGCTAACGAGGGAAAAAGCAGTGCGTATCCTTACGCGTCGGGCGGTTGGGGATCGGTGAAGGCGGTCACGAAAATTCTGCTGCAGGAAAAGGCCCCGCTCGCAGATAGCCGCGCATTGATGCATCAGAACAAGCCCGACGGCTTCATGTGCGTCAGCTGTTCATGGGCCAAACCGGCGTCCCCGCATCCGTTCGAATTCTGCGAAAGCGGCGCGAAGGCGACCGCGTGGGACATCACGGCAAAGCGCATTACGCCCGACTTTTTCCGCGTGCATTCGGTCAGCGATCTGCTGACATGGCACGACCACGATCTGGAAGAAGCGGGTCGCCTGACCGAGCCGATGCGCTATGACCCGGCCTCGGACCGATACGTGCCCGTCTCGTGGCAGGAGGCGTTCGATGCGATCGGCGCCCAACTGCGCGCGCTTGACCCGAAGAGCGTGGTGTTCTACACGTCGGGCCGCGCGTCGCTCGAAACGTCGTACATGCTGCAACTGTTTGCGCGCATGTATGGGACGAACAATTTGCCCGACAGTTCGAATATGTGCCATGAAAGCACGAGCGTCGGGCTCAAGGAAGCGATCGGCGTCGGCGTGGGCACCATTACGCTCGACGACTTCGAAAAGACCGACCTGATGTTCTTTTTCGGCCAGAACGTCGGCACGAACAGCCCGCGCATGTTGCATCAGTTGCAGGATGCGAGAAAGCGCGGCGTGCCGATCATCACGTTCAACCCGCTGCGCGAACCGGGCCTGCTGCACTTCGCGAACCCGCAGTCGCCTAAGGATATGCTGACGCCCGGCGATACGCAGATCAGCACGCAGTACCACCAGGTCAGGACGGGCGGCGACACGGCCGCGATTCTCGGCATCTGCAAGATCGTGATCGAGGCGGACGACCGCGCGCGTAGCGCGGGCGAACCGCGCATGATCGATGTCGATTTCATCCGCGATCATACGAACGGCTTCGAGGAGTTCGCGCGCTATGTGCGCGATGCCGACTGGGACGACATCGTGCGCGTGAGCGGTCTGCCGCGCGAGGCGATCGAAGCGGCCGCAAACGAATATCTGAAGGCGAACGCGGTGATCGCGCATTACGGCATGGGCATGACGCAGCACCGCATGGGCGTGCAGAACGTGCGCATGCTCGTCAATATGCTGTTGCTGCGCGGCAATGTCGGCAAGCCCGGCGCGGGGCCTTCGCCGGTACGCGGCCACTCGAACGTGCAGGGCCAGCGCACGGTCGGCATTACCGAAAAACCCGAACTCGCGCCGCTCGATCAGCTTGCGAAGCAGTTCTCGTTCGAGCCGCCGCGCGACAAGGGCATGAATATCGTCGAGGCATTCGAAGCGATGCTCGACGGCAAAGTGAAAGCGATGGTCAATCTGGGCGGCAACCTCGTGCGTTCGGTACCGGATCGTTTGCGTACCGAGCCAGCGTGGGGCGAGCTCGATCTGACCGTCAACATCACGACGAAGCTCAATCGCAGTCATCTTGTGCACGGCCGGAACTCATATATGCTGCCGTGCCTGAGCCGCATCGAGATCGACCGGCAGGCGGGCGGCGAACAGGCGGTGTCGATGGAAGACAGCACCGCATGTTTTCATGGCTCTCGCGGCGTGGTGGAGCCGGCGTCGCCTTCCATCCGCTCCGAGCCGTTTATTGTCGCGGGCATTGCAAAGGCGACGTTGGGCGATCGCTCGAGCGTCGACTGGGACACGTGGCGCGACGACTACTCGCGCGTGCGCGGCGAAATGGCGAAGACATGGCCCGAGATGTTCCACGATTTCGACGCGAGGATGTGGACGCCCGGAGGCTTCCCACGTCCGCTGCCCGCGCGCGAACGCAAGTGGAAAACGAAAAGCGGCAAGGCGGAATTCATGGTGCCTTCAGCGATCGGCGAGGATCCTGACATGCCGGTGCGCGAGCCCGATTCGCTGCGGCTCATGACCTTGCGCAGCGACAGTCAGTTCAACACGACGATCTATAACCACGACGATCGCTTCAGAGGCATCAAGGGCACGCGCATGGTGATCCTGATGAACCCCGCCGATATCGACCGGCATGCGCTGTCCCACGGCGACACGATCGCGTTGCAGACGATTGCCGACGACGGCGTCGAGCGCCGCGTCGACGGACTCACGATCGTCCCGTTCGACATTCCGCAAGGCTGCATCGCCGGCTACTTTCCGGAATGCAATCCGTTGCTGCCATTGTGGCACTACGCGAAGGAGAGCAAGGTCCCGGGAGCGAAGTCGATACCGGTGCGGATAGTAGAAAAGACGGCGAAAAAAGTGGTGAAAAACACGGCGGAAAACGAGCCGCATGAGGTGGCACAAGAAGAGGTCCCCTGATCGCACGCGGGTTCGCGGCTTGCTGAGCGTTAGCGGTCGCCGGGCCGCGTTGTGTCCGGCGCAACGCACAGGGAGCTAGCATGACCGAAACTCAGCAGAAGGGACAGTCGACGCCCGCCCAGCAGCAGAAGCAGGTGCCCGGCCGCACCGCGCCGATGGATCCGCAGCCCGATCACGGCGAACAGAGCTACCGCGGCTCGGGGCGCCTCGCAGGCAAGGCCGCGATCGTCACCGGCGGCGACAGCGGCATCGGACGCGCGGTGGCGATCGCTTTCGCACGCGAAGGCGCCGACGTGCTGATCGCGTATCTGAACGAAGACGACGATGCGCGGGAAACCGCGCGCTGGATCGAACAGGCAGGGCGCAAGGCGGTACTCGTGCGAGGCGACATTACGGACAAGGCGCATTGCGATGAGATTGTCGAGCGCGCCGTGCGCGAATTCGGCAATCTAGACGTGCTTGTCAACAATGCCGCTTACCAGATGACGTACCCGTCGATCGAAGCGATCAGCGACGACGAATGGGACCGTACGTTCGATACGAACATGGGCGCGATGTTCAGAATCACACGCGCTGCCGTCAAGCAGATGAAGGCCGGCGGCTCGATCGTCAACACGGCGTCGATCAACGCCGACAAACCGAACCCGGGCCTGCTCGCGTATGCAACGACGAAGGGCGCGATTCAGAACTTCACGGCCGGTCTCGCGCAATCACTCGCCGAACGCGGCATACGTGTCAACTGCGTCGCGCCGGGGCCGATCTGGACACCGCTGATTCCGTCGACGATGCCCGAGGAAAAGGTCAAGGAATTCGGCAAGCAGGTACCGATGAAACGGCCGGGGCAGCCCGCCGAGGTCGCACCGCCGTACGTGATGCTTGCTTCCGATGAAGCAAGTTACATCTCGGGGGCGACGGTCGCGGTGACGGGCGGGGCGCCGATGCTGTAGGGACGCTCGCGCGAACGGGCGACGACTACTTTTGACTGTCGCACCAGTCGATCGCCCATTTTCTGCCGTGCTCGGCGGCCTCGGCTTCGGAAGCGAACTGGCCGAGGTCGCCGCTCCATTTCACCTCGTTGCGGTTCGCACCGGGCGCCGTCGCCATGCAGATCCGCGCTCGGGCAAAGTAGCGCCCGCCTTCCGAGAGCGGGGATGCATCGATGTGGTAATTCCCGTAGTCGAATTCCATTGTCCGCTACCTCTCGTATCAGCGCTGCGCATCGGCCAGGCGCGGGCGAGGCGCGCGTGCCGCGACGGCACGCGCGCTACCGGATGCACGGCAGGCCGCCGTTGTTGCGCGGCGGCCGGCCTACACCGATTGCGACTTACTTGGCGCTGGCTTTCGCCCCCGCTTTCGCGCTCGCCCTGGCGCCGGCTTTCGCGCCAGCCTTTGCATCGACCGGCGACATGCCGAGTTCCGCACCTGTCTCGGGGTCCGACGACGGATCGGACATGAGCCGCTGTTGCATCGCCTCGAGCGCGGCCGTCTGCTCCTCGCCGAGCTTGACCGACGCGAGGCCGTCGCCGCCGTCGACAGCCGGTTCGGGGTCGCCGACGAACTTCAGGCCGCTGCCCTCGTTCCACGGCCCCATCTGCGGCGGCTCGCCCTGCGACATCTTCAGATACGCGTCGGCGAATTCCGGCATCGGCGGCATCTTGCCCGGCGGGAAGTTGCCGACGATCGAATACAGCGCCTTTTCGAACGACTTTTGATGCGAGACTTCGCGTGTCATCAGAAAGCCGAGCGCGTCGCGAATGCCGGCATCGTCGGTCACGTTGATCAGCCGCTCGTAGATGATTTTCGCGCGCGCTTCGGCCGCGATATTCGAGCGCAAATCGGCCGTCGGTTCGCCGATCGTATCGATATATGCGGCGCTCCACGGCACACCCGCCGAGTTCGTCAACGGCGTGCCCGCGCCGTACAGCACTTGCGTGACGTGGCTGTCGTTGCCGGCGCCGTTCAGCTTGCGGTACAGCTCGGCTTGCGCGTCGACGGCTTCGGCCAGCTCGCCTTTCGCGCCGCGGTTGAGCATCGCGACGATCGATCCGATGATTTCGAGGTGGCTTAGCTCTTCGGTCGCGATGTCGTAGAGCATGTCCTTGCGGCCCGGATCTTCCTCGGTTACAGCCTGCGTGAAGTAGCGCATCGCAGCGGCGAGCTCGCCTTGCGGTCCGCCGAACTGCTCGAGCAAAAGATTGGCGAGCCCGGGATCGGGCGCGGCGACGCGAACCGTGTATTGCAGACGCTTGTTGTGCATGAACATAGAGCGCTCCTTGGTAATCGTGGTTGAGTTATCGATGCTGCCGGGGACGGCGCATGATTCACCGCATCGCGCGTACCCGAGCGGGTGCACCGCGCTGCGCGCAGCGGGTTCGCGTAGCCGGAGCGGCATGCTGCGAGCGTGGCACGCAACATGCGTAGACATCACGTTCGTTTATTTACCGGGGAGCCATAAGCGATGCAGTTTTCAAGCTGGAATCACGGCGATCACCGAGGTCGTGCACGAGAATCGGGGCAAGCGCATTCGCGGCATGCGCGTGGGCGAGAGCCGGAGGCCGCGTGCGACGACGTCGTGCGCGCGCCGGCAACGTTGTTTCGCGCAAACGGATGGGGATGTCCATGCTGACGCCGCACGAATTCGCGACGCTGCTGCTTGTCGAGCATGCGCCCGACGCAGCCGACCTCGAGCGCTACGAACTGAGGACGCTGCTGGAGCGGCGACTGGTCGCGCTCGAACCGACAGTCGACGGCATCGCGCTGCCGACGCTGACGCCGGGCGGTCAGTCGTTGTTGCGCGCGCTGGCTATGCTCGCAGCTCGCAATGCGTTGCAGCCCGGCGACGCACAGTCGGGCGACGCCCGCGAGGCGCGTTGAGCGGCCACTGCTCATGGCGAATACTTTCTACACAATCGGTCATTCGACACGAACGCTCGATGAGTTTCTCGCCCTCCTGAGAGACGCACGGATCGCGACGCTAGTCGATGTCCGGCGCATTCCGCGCTCGGCGACGAACCCTCAGTTCAATGCCGCAACGCTGCCCGATGCGCTCGCGCCTGCGATCGGCTACCTGCATCTTGCCGAGCTCGGCGGGCGACGCAGCATGCGCAAGGACGTGCCGCCCACGACGAACGCGTTCTGGCAAAACCGCTCGTTCCACAATTACGCCGACTACGCGATGGGCGCGGAGTTCGCAGCCGGTTTCAGGAAGCTGCTCGAACTCGGGGAAGCGGGTCCGTGCGCGATCATGTGCGCGGAGACGGTCTGGTGGCGTTGCCATCGGCGCATCATTGCCGATTATCTGATCGCGCACGCAGAGAAAGTCGTCCATATCGTCGATGCCGAGCACGTCGGCACGGCGACGCTGACGCCGGGTGCGTGTTTGCAGCCTGACGGAACGTTGACGTACCCGACCGAATGACGTGTGCGTTTTAGCGCGCGGCGATCGACGTCGCGATCTGATCGGCCAGTTGCCCGAGAGCCCGGCTCATCGCGGCCGCCTGCGCCGCCGCGTCGCCGCGATTCTCGATCTCCGCTTTCAGCGTTGTCTGTCGCGCGAACGTGGCGCGGGCGGGTCGTCCCGATAGCAGCGTCCATGCTGCTTGCAGCGTCAGCGTGCCGTTTGCGTCGGCTTCTGCATCGAGGACCGTCACGACGAGCGTTCGCGTGTCGGGCGGCGCTGGCGCATCGGGCAGCACGAACGTGCCCGCGGGCAGGCGCGTGACGAGGTCTTGCGCAAGCGTGCGGCGCATCATCTGTGCGAGCGGCGCGCCCCAGCGGTCGCTTTCGGCCACCGAGATCCGGTTCGGCGACTGCTGCGTGACGACCTCTGGCCGGTCCAGTTCCGCGGGAATATGGACTGCGGTCAGCTGCACGGGCGGTATCTGGGCCGTCGCGAGCGGCGCATCAGCCGGCGTTGCGTTCAGCGTCACATAACGTGTAGGCGGGCTGTGCCCGCAGCCGGCGAGCGCGGCTGCGGCAATCACTGCGATGACGCTCGCCGCGAGCGGCGCAGCGCTCACGTTCTCCGGTGACGCTTTCGCCGGTACGAATGCGCGCGTGGTCTTGTCCGTCAATTTACGGCTCACGGCCTGTCCTCCTGTCTGCCTCGAACGAGCGCCTCGGGATGCCGGTCCAGATAATCGGCGAGCGCGCGTATCGATCTCGCGGTGTCGGTCAGCTCGCGCAACGTGGCCGGCAAATCGTTCTGGCTCGTCGCGTCGCCGCCAAGCGTGCGGTTTGCCGCCAGCACGGCCTGGTCGGCCGAATTCGCCGTCTCGCGCAGCTGCGCGACGAGCGGACCGATTTGCGGCGATACCTGCTGCAGCGTGCGATCGATCTGCGCGACCGAGTGGTCGATATGTTCGAGGCTATCTTTTATCTGCGGCGATGAACTGAGCCTGTTCACATGCTCGGCAATGCTGCGCACCTGTTCTCCTGTTTCCTTGATCGGCAGGCTGTCGATCTTGTCGACGATGCCGTTCGCGGTCGACATCATCGTGTCGATGTCGGCGGGCGCGACGCTTGGAATGACGGACATGCCGTCGTCCGCAGCCACGAGCGCGGCGGGAGACGCATCGCGCACGAAATCGAGGCTTATTTTGCGTGCACCGATGAGCGGCGGATCTTGCGTGAGCCGCGCACGCATGCCCTCGCCGACAAGGCGCTTCATCATGTCGTCGACAATCGGCCGCCAGTCGCCGTTGGCGGGTGGCTGTACGTCGACGATGTCGAGCGCGGCCGGGTCGAGCGCGATCTGCACCGGCGTGCTCAATGTGCCGGTGCGTGCGTCGTAGCTCAGGCGCACGCTCGTGACCGTGCCGACATGAAAGCCGCGCAGCTCGACGCCGGCGCCGTCCTTCAGGTCGCCCACTGCACCGTCGAAGCGCACGACGTAGGTGACGATCGGGCCATGTTGCGGCGCGAGCGCAGGCTTCCGGTCGCCGCCGTCGAAGTGGTCGGTCGGCTGGCCGGTGCCGGGCTCCATTACGATTTCAGGCCCGGCAAGCATCGCCTTCAACGACGAAGGATCGCTAAAGTCCGGCTGCGCGCCGAGCAGATAAAACTTCGTGCCGCTCACCAGATACTTCTTTTCGGCACGATCTATCTTCAGTTTCGCTTCGACATGCTTGCCGTCCGGCGCGAGCGATACGTCCGAAACCTTGCCGACCTTCACGCCGCGCAGCGTGACGTCGGTATCGTCGGCTTTCATCCCGTGGGCATTCGAGAACGTCACGGTGACCGTTTCGCCGCCTTGCACGAGCGAGCGGATGCCAAGCCACAAGGCCACGCCGAGTGCGGCGATCGGCACCGCCCAGATCCAGCCCGGCCACGCGCTGCGCCGCACCTCGGCCTGGGTGCGCCGTAAGCGTCCCGCGCCGTTCACGGCCGCCTCCGCGACGCGCGCGTGTCCCAGAGCAGCCGCGGATCGAAGGCGCGCGATGCCGACATCGTGAAGAACACGACGAGGGCGAACGCCGTCGCGCCGATGGCCGGCCGCGACGACGCGATGCTGCCGAAACGGATCAGCGGGATAAACGCCGCGATCGTAAACACGTCGACATTCGACCATCGGCCGAGTTCGTCGATCCATCGGTACAGGTGCGCCTTGGCGCGCAAATGCCTGCGCGAGCCGCGCTTGACCGAGACGACAAACCACGCCATGCCCGCGATTTTCGCCACTGGAATCACGATACTCGTGCAGAAGATCAGAATGCCGAGCGGCCACAAGCCCGCATGAAACAGTTGATAGACGCCGTCGACGATCCGGTCGGTCACGCCTTGGCCGAGTTGCAGCGAGTACGTCATCGGATACAGATTCGCGGGCAGCGTGAGCACCAGCGCGGCCAGCGACAGCGCGCCCGCGCGTACGACCGCATCGGGTTTGCGCGTACGCAGCGTCAGCCCGCAGCGCGGGCACGCGTGGCCCTCGCGCGATGCCGGCTGGACGAGGTCGCACGCCGTGCATGAAATTGCCGGTGTGTCGTCCGGCAGTTGTTCTTCGGGCGCGATCGCGCGCCAGACCGTGCGGCGATCGAGCGCGGCGCGCGTGATCATCGACATCAGCGCCGCGGTAATAAAGCAGTAGCCGCCCGCGCCGATCGTGCCGGTCAGGTTTTGCGTGACGCGCGCATAGCCGACGAAGCAGCCGACCAGATACACGTCGGGCATGGCCCAGACGTCGAGCCAGAGCGTCCAGCGAAACAGCCTGCCTATTTGTCTGAAATGCCATCCGAACCGGACCGCGCCGAGCACGATCGCAAGCCCGCCGAAGCGCACGAACGGCAGCACGATGCCGAACGTGCCGAGCAGCAGCGCAAGGATCACCCAGCCGCCGTTCCACATGTCGACGATGCCCGAGGACAGCACCGACGAGCGTTCGGCGCCGAGCATCTCGACGGTCATCAGCGGGGCGAGGTTCGCGGGGAACAGCAGGATGAACGTCGTGCTCGCGCACGCGAGCGCTGCATTCACGCTACGGCCGCTACGCCGTTCGAGCGGATAGCGGCAGATGCGGCAGCGGGCGATTGTGCGCGCGGTAAGCGGCGGAATGTCCTCGAGCGCGCCGCATTCGGGGCAACCGATCGTCATGGTGTTACGCCTTCGTCAGTTCCGTTTTTTTCACGGTTTTCAATCGGGCTAGCACGGTTCGTTCCCGTTGACGGGTGGGGCCGCATTGACCGGGCGCCGGCGACGAGTAGTGCGGCACACTTTCTGCGCATCGCTCATTGCTTATGTCTGTTTGAACAAACTTTCGACTCGCGAGGCGTGCCGTGAGCAACGACAAAGAAGATAGCCCCGGCGAAGTTAGCCCCGAAGTCAGGAAAGGCCAGGTCACGGAGAAGATGTCGCGTGATGCTTTTCACGAACGTTTTGCCGCGCGCTTCTTCGATCCGGCGTTTCGCGCAGAAGACGCGTCGATCGCTCGGCTCGAAGCGATCGCATGGGAAGCGTATATGCAAGGCCGCAAATCGCCGGTAACGGCGAAGGCCGGGCCCGGTTTCGCCGATCCCGGCTATGACCTCTCGGTCGAATGGCGCCACGCCGCGCAGCGCATTCGGGCCGCGCAGCAAACGCAGCAGGATCGGGCGACGCGCTCGCGTGTTCTGATCGTCAACGCGTCGGCGCGAAACGACCGTACGTGCCCTGGCGAGATGTCGAAGAGCTTTCGTCTCGCGAAGCGCGTCGAGTCGATCGTGACGAACGCGCAGTTCGATGCCGATTTTCTCGATCTATCGCTGCTGACGTCGGACCGCGATCTTCATATCCATCCGTGCAAAGCCTGCGTATCGACGGCCATGCCGCTGTGCCACTGGCCTTGCAGCTGCTATCCGAATCATTCGCTCGGGCAGGTCAACGACTGGATGAACGAAATCTACGAGCGCTTTGCCGCGTGTCACGGGGTTGTCTTCGTCTCGCCCGTTTACTGGTATCAGTCGCCGAGCCCTTTGAAACTGATGATCGACCGGCTCGTATGTGCCGACGGCGGCAATCCCGACCCGACTTCGACAAGCGGCAAAGACGCGAAGAAGGCGAAGCAGCTCGAGCTGAACGGGTGGAGCTACCCGAAGCATTTGCAGGGGCGCGCATATGGCGTCGTCGTGCACGGGGACGTGTCCGGTATCGAGACGTCTCGCGCGGCGTTGTGCGACTGGCTCGACTGGATGGGATTGATCGAATGCGGCGCCCAGTCGCGGCTCGACCGCTTTATCGGTTACTACGAGCCGTATGCGACGAGCCATCATGCGCTCGACGAAGACACAGGCATGCAGGCCGAAACCGACAACGTCGCGCGCGCGGTAATCAATGGCGTCACGGCCATCCGTGAAGGGCGGCTGCGTCGTCCCGACGAGACCCTGAAGCCGCCGCGCGCGAAGTAGGCCGATGCATCGTCTGGATAGATTTCGCGCGGGACCACTGTTGGCCTGCGACATGCTGATCAGCAGGGAACACCATTTCTTTGAAGGAGCGACGAATGAATACGGGACAAACCTTTATCGACCATGCCCCGGCCGAGGACGACGGTACCGATCTGCCGCAGGTGCCGCGCGAACCCGATCCGCCATCGACGGAAGACCTGCCCGATTTGCCCAATCCCGCCGAAGTGGGGGAAGACGGCTAACGCCGGGCCACGCGGGAACGCGCCGTGCGTGCCTGACGCCGCGACGCGCCGTTCGGCTACTGTCTGGAAGCCGCAAGCGGATTCGCGCCAACCGGGAGCCACCTATGTCCGACATCCGAACCATCGACGTCTATCGATACGACCCTGACGCCGATACCGCGCCGCGCATGCAGCGGTACGAACTCGAACTCGGCCATGGCGAGCGCATGCTGCTCGACGTGCTCGTCAAGCTGAAGTCGATCGACGAAACGCTTGCTTACCGCCGCTCGTGCCGCGAGGGCATCTGCGGTTCGGACGCGATGAACATCAACGGCAAGAACGGCCTCGCGTGTCTGGCCAACATGAACGAGCTGCCGAAGCATATCGTGTTGCGGCCGTTGCCCGGCTTACCCGTGGTTCGCGATCTGATCGTCGACATGACGACGTTCTTCAACCAGTACCATTCGATCAGGCCGTGGCTCGTCAACGACGATCCGCCACCCGAGCGCGAACGCCTTCAGTCTCCCGACGAACGCGATCAGCTCGACGGACTTTACGAATGCATTTTGTGCGCGTGCTGCTCGTCGTCGTGTCCGTCGTTCTGGTGGAATCCGGATCGTTTCGTCGGGCCGGCCGGGCTGTTGCAGGCGTACCGGTTCATCGTGGATTCGCGCGATAACGATACGGCCGGGCGGCTGACGAATCTCGAGGACGCGTACCGGCTGTTCCGTTGCCGCACGATCATGAATTGCGTCGATGTGTGCCCGAAAGGGCTCAATCCGGCACGGGCGATCGGCGAGATTCGCTCGATGCTGACGCGGCGCACGGTCTGACGTCGCCGCGTGCGCACCGGATCGACGGGCTTCGGCGAGAACGCGCTCGAGCAGACGCTCGTCCGTCGATCGGCTCGGGACATATCGGGTCGGCACATATCGGCCCGGCACGACAGGCCGGCGCTTATTGCATGTCTACACACTGCATGCCTACACGGCGAGACCGCGACGCACCGAACGTGCTACACGCTAATCCGCGACCGCTTGGGGAGCACGGCTATAATCGCGCTCACCCTTGGCCACGGAAGTTCGACGCGTGAAAAAAACCACAGCCTTTGCGATTGTCATGCCCGGTGCGCTTGCCATTGCGTTTGCGCTGACCGCCTGTTCGTCGCCTGAGAAGGAGCAACGAGCCGAGCAGCGTCTGGAGCGCAATCAGGCCGGCCTTTCAACCGCGCAACACGACGCCACGGTCGATTGCAGCAGTACGGCTCAATGCGACTCGGCGTGGGCGTTGACGAAGCGCTATATCGAGCAGCATTCGAGTACGTCGGTCACGCGCGCCGACGCGTTCGCGATCGATACGGACGTGCCGTCCGGTTCCGGCGACCCTGCTTATTCGGCCACGCGCGTCGCGAAGGGCAGCGGCGGCGCGGCGACGCTCACGCTCTACGCGCAATGCCGCGGCATGTACGGACCCAACGATACGAAAGCGTCGGACTATAACGAGTGCGCCGAGAAAATCATCAAGATCCAGAACGGGTATGTCGATTTCCTGCGCTCGCATCTGCCGGGGCAGTAGAGCGGTAGCGGGCAGTGGGGACGGCAGCAGACGCAATGAGCACGGCGGGCGCCGTCGTGGGCGCCGCCGCAAGTCGATTTCTATCTGATGTCCCTCGCCACGCTCTGCAGCTTCGTGAACGCGAGATAGCGCGCATCGTGCAATGAGGCGATTGCGCCTGCAGCGGGCGCGTAAGTATGCGTGATGCGCGACATACCGGTCATCGCCGAGCGCACGTCGTCGAACAGCCCCCCTGCCACGCCGCCGAGCATCGCGGCGCCCAGCAGAACAGGTTCTTCCGCCTGGATCGCGAGTACGGGCTTGCCCGTTGCATCGGCAAGCAGCTGACGCACGAGGTCGAGCCGTCCCGCGCCGCCGCTGATCACCACCTGCTCGATCGGCGCGCCGGCCTGCGCCTGTGTTTCGATGATCTGGCGCAGTCCGTAACCGATACTGCAAATGCCGGCGATATAAAGCGCGACAAGACTGTCGAGGCCGGTTTCCATGCCGAGACCCGCGATGACCGCGCGCGCATGCGGATCGGCGAACGGCGCGCGATTGCCGAGGAATTCGGGCACGACATGCAAGCCCTCCGCAAGCTGCGCCGTGTCCGACAGATCATCCGACCGACGTGACGCGATTTCCGCAAGCATCACCGGCAACGATTGGCCCGCCTGCGCTGCTTCGGTTTGCGCTCGCAGCGTTTCCGGATGCATCGAAAGCAGGCGCTCGATCGCCGCGCCCGCCACCGATTGGCCGCCTTCGTTGAGCCACGCTTCGGGCACCATGGCCGAGAAGTACGGCCCCCAGACGCCGGGCACGAACACGGGCTGCCGCGTGGTCGTCATCGTGCACGACGAGGTTCCGAACACGTAGCCGAGGCTCGATTCGGGCTTGCCTTGCGCACCGACCGTGCCGATGCCGCCGGCGTGCGCGTCGATGATGCCGGCCGCGACCGGCGTGCCCGCGCGCAAGCCCAGTTCGGCGGCGGCGGCGGCCGTCAGTCCGCTGCCGAGCGGCGTGCCCGGATCGACCACCTTCTGGCCGATACGCGCAAAGCCTTCGTCGGCGAGCACGCCGAGGCCGACCGTGCGGAAATACGTGTCGTCCCAGCGCTGCTCGTGCGCGAGATACGTCCATTTGCAGGTGACCGTGCACGTCGATCGCGACAGATCGCCGGTCGCGCGCCAGGTCAGGAAGTCGGTCAGGTCGAAGAACTGCCACGCCGCTCCGAATACGTGCGGACGATGCTCGAGCAGCCACAGCAGCTTTGGCGTTTCCATCTCGGGCGAGATCTTGCCGCCGACGAACTTCAGCACCTCATGGTTCGTCTCGTTGATCCGCTCGGCCTGTTCGAGCGCGCGGTGATCCATCCAGACGATGATGTCGCGTGCGGCCTGTTCGGACGGACCGACCGCCAGCGGCCGTCCGCCGTCGCCCAATACGACGAGCGAGCACGTTGCATCGAAGCCGATGCCGGCGATCTGGTCCGGCGACAGCGCGGCCTGCGCCAGTGCTTCCTTCACCGAATGGCAGATCGCGTTCCAGATTTCCGTGCTCGACTGTTCGACGATCGAGCCGGCTTCGTGGAAAACGGTGATGTCGCGTTTGGCCGATGCCATCATATGGCCGGCCGTATCGAAGATGCCGGCGCGGGCACTGCCGGTGCCCACGTCGACGCCGATCACATAGCGTGTGTTCGCTGAGGTCATGGTTCGAGGCCTCGCATCGAGGCTCAGACGGGTTGGTTACAGGTCGACGCTGTTCGGCAAAATGACGAGGTCGCGAATCGTCACATTGCGCGGTCGCATCAGCATGAATACGACTGCATCGGCCACTTCCACGGGCTGCATCAGACTGCCCGATGCGAGCGCTTCGTCCATTTTCGCCTTCGGCCAGTCGTCGAGCAGCGCGGTGACGACGGGGCCCGGCGCAACCGCGCCGACGCGCACGCCGTGTTTCGCGACCTGGCGCCGCGTCGTAGCGACGAAGGCCTGTACCGCGAATTTCGAAGCAGTGTAGATCGGTTCCCACACCACCGGCACGAGACCCGCAATCGAACTCGTGAAAATGATATCGCCGCTCTTCTGCGCGACCATATGCGGCAGCACCGCGTGAACCGAACGGAACGCCGCGTTGATGTTGAGATTCAGCATCCGGTCCCAGTCGTCGGGATTGCCGTTCACGATGTCGCCGCCAATGTATGCACCCGCGTTGGCGTGGAAAATATCGAGGCCGCCCGCAATGTCGAGAATTTTCGGCAGCAATTGCGTCGACACGTCCGCTGGCTTCAGCAAATCGAGCTGCAGCGGCAGCGCGTTCGGCCCCAGTTCCGCGCAGCATGTCGCGAGCCGGTCTTCCGCGCGGTCGACGAGCACGACCTTCACGCCCTGCTCGACGAGGGCGCGCGCGCACGCGAAGCCGATTCCCGATGCCGCGCCGGTAATCGCGGCCACCTTTCCTTTGATCGATTCAGACATTGACTCCTCCCGTTGATGGCTGAACCGCTGCAGCCGATTCGTTTTTGCTCGCGGCATTGAGTTGCTGGCAAGCGCGCCAGCGCGACGGCGACATCTTCTTGAGCAGCAGGAACTGGCGATTGAAATTCGACAGGTTGTTAAAGCCGACCCGGTAGCAGATATCGGTGATAGGAAGTTCGCCCGACATCAGTAACTGACACGCGAAGTCGATGCGCAGCCGGTTGACGTACTGAACGAAGGGCACGCCGGTATGCCGGCGGAAATAGCGTGAAAACGCGCTGACGCTTTGGCCCGCCAGTTCGGCGAGTTCCGATTCGCGCAATTCATGCGACAGATTCCTGTCGATAAACGACAGCACATGATTGATGCGCGTCTGCGCATAGCGCGTCGGGTCCGCGCGAAACGCGGTGCTCGCAAGCTTGACCGGTTCGGCGCCTTGCGCGAGCAGGTCGAACAGTTCGATAAAGAGCACGATGCGCCGCAGCCCTTGCGCACCGAGCATTTCGCGCATGACCGGTTCGGCGGCAGCGCCCGTCTGCGGCGAAAAAAGCAAACCCCGGCGCGATGCGTCGAGCAGCGGCTCGACGCGTTTGAATTCGGGAAAGGCCGCGATTGCGCGCGCGACAAAACCGGAATCGAATTGCAGCACGAGGCACCGTTCGTCGACACGTTCGCCGTGCGGCACATTGCTGACCCAGTTATGCGGCAGGTTCGCGCCCATCATGACGAGATTGTGCGGCTCGAAATTGCCGATGTGGTCGCCGACGAAGAATTTGCCCGTCGTCGCGGTGATCAGATGGATTTCGTATTCGGGGTGGAAATGCCAGCGCACGGTCCGGTACGGATAGCCGTGCGACCACACCTTGAACGATTCGTCGCGTGGCAAGGCGACGAGTTCGAGATCGGGCTCGGCGATGTTCGTGCGGCGGGCGTCGTGTCGGGCCGTCGGTTGCGCAAGGGGATGCATCTGTCCTCCTGCGCTGGCTTTTGCGGGGTGGGCAGCTCGCATTTTTGTCGTGGTTGCCATGATCGAAAAAATAAGCCCTGACGGGGCTGTCTCACCACTGAAATTAAAGCCGCGCGCTGATACTTTTTTGCATTCGGGTTAGCCCTGGGAACGTCAATGTCAATTTTTGTGCAAGGCAACAGGGCCTGGATTTTCGCGGACCGTGCTAGTACGTATGGTCCGCCACCACGCACCGGACGCGGTTCAGCGCGGCCTTCAGCGTGGCAGCGTCGACGGAGCCCAAGGCCAGACGAATCGCGTGAGGCGCTTGCGGCGTGGTCGAAAACGGCTCGGCCGTGGAGACCGACACCCGTTGCTCGAGCAGCGCGCCGGCAATCCGGTCTGCGCGCGTTTCAGCAGGCAGCGGCAGCCAGACGAAGTAGGACGCCGGGTGGCTGATCCGCTTCAACCGTCCGAGCGCTTCGACGGCTATCGCTTGCCTTGACCTGGCGTCCTTGCGTTTCTCGTCTTCGAGCCGGTCGACGGTGCCGTCGTCGAGCCAGCCGCAAGCGATCGACGTCATGACGCCAGGCGTATTCCACGTTGTCACCCTGATCGCGCGTTCGATCTTCGGCACGAATTCTCGTGGTGCGGCGACGTAGCCGACACGCAAGCCTGTTGCGATGTTTTTCGAAAAGCCTGAGACGTAGACGGTCAACTCCGGTGCGAAGGTGGCGAGCGGCGGCGGCGCGTCGTCGGCGAGAAATGCATAGGCGCCGTCTTCGATCACGAGCAGGCCGTGGCGACGCGCGATCGATGCCAAAGCGCGGCGCCTGCCAGTTTTCACGACCCAGCCGAGCGGGTTGTGGAGCGTCGGCATCGTATAGATCGCGCGCACGCGCCGGCGTTTGCATAGCGCCTCGAGTGCATCGACGTCGGGGCCGTCGCCCGCTGCGGGCAAGGGCGCGAGTTCGAGACGATGCGCCTGTGCAAGCAGCTTGAACCCGGGATAGGTGAGCGCATCCACGGCGACGACGTCGCCCGGTTGCAGCAATGCCATGACGGTTGTGGCGAGACCATGTTGGGCACCGTCGACCAACATCACCTGTTCATCGGTCACGCAAAGGCCACGGCGCGCGAGATGGCGCGCCACCGATGCGCGTTCATGCCTGCGGCCTCCATGCGGCTGATAACGGAGCAGCGCTTCAAGGTCGCCGGCCTGAGACAACTGCCGTAATGCTGTTCTCAGCAGGTCCGCTTGACCCGGCAGCGCCGGATAGTTGAAGTTCAGGTCGACGATATCCGCGGCGACGGACACCTGATCGATGCCGTGAGCGCGCGGCAGCAAAGCTTCCTTGACGAACGTGCCGCGCCCGGTCTCGCCGCTGACGAGCCCCATGGCGTTCAGTTCCGCGTAGACGCGCGAGGCCGTCACGAGCGCGAGCCCTTCTTTTGCAGCGAGCTTTCGATGCGTGGGCAAGCGTGTGCCCGGCGCGAGGCGGCCGCTGCGGATATCGGCGGCGAGCCTGTCGACGAGTAGCTTGTAGCGGGGAGTGGGCATAGGAAATGTATCCATGACAATTTTTTGATTGTCTTCATTCTTGCCCGTAGCATCGGTGTCGCGCAAGCATGATCGCCGCGCGACGGAATACACAAAGGAGCAAGCGCATGCACATCGCCATTCTCACTTTCGAGGGCTTCAACGAACTCGATTCGCTGATTGCGCTCGGCATACTCAATCGCGTGAAGAAGCCGGCCTGGCGCGTGTCGATCGCGTGTCCGACGGCCGAGGTGCGATCGATGAACGGTGTCGTGCTAAAGGCCCAGGCGTCGCTCGAAGATGCGTCGCAGGCCGATGCGGTGATCGTCGGCAGCGGCGCGCATACACGCGAGGTGGTCGCGGATGCCGTGCTGATGTCGCGGCTGAAGCTCGACCCCGCGCGCCAGCTGTTGGGCGCGCAATGCTCGGGAACGCTCGTGCTTGCGAAGCTCGGCCTTCTGCGCGGCGTGCCCGCGTGCACGGACTTGACGACCAGGCCGTGGGTGGAGGCGGCCGGCGTTCGGATCGTGAACCAGCCGTTCATTGCGAACGCGAATGTCGCAACGGCCGGCGGTTGTCTTGCATCGCAGTATCTGGCCGCATGGGTCATCGCACGTCTCGAAGGGCTAGAAGCGGCGCGCAGTGCGATCCACTACGTGGCGCCCGTCGGCGAGAAAGACGGTTACGTCGAGCGCGCGATGCGAAATATCATGCCGTTTCTCGAAGGTGCGCGCTGACTCACCTCGTATGTGTCGGCGTCTACTCCATGCGGTCGTTACGCTGTTCAAAGCGGCTGTCGACGGGCATCGCTTATTCCGTATGGGTCGTTCGCGGCGCGGTGGTGGAAAGCAGGCCGGCTTTCGGATATCTTTTCGATGCTTCCGGCGGTAAGCGATCCTGATGTCCTAATCGGCAGCATCGTGGAGACATTCGCATATGGCTTCATTGAAAAGAAGAACGCTGATCAACGCTGCAATCGGCATAGCCACCACGGGATACATGCGCCGCCTCATGCCGCTGGCTGCGGAGCAGAAGCTCGCATCGGTGCCGGCGCCGGCGCCCGCGCAAACGCCGCCGAGAACAATGCGCCGCGTGCGCCCCTCGGACCCCGACTGGCCGTCCGCCGGCGATTGGGCATCGTTAAAAGAAAAGGTAGGCCCACGCCTGCTCGAGATTTCGTCGCCATTCAATGCATGCCGGGCTTCACCACGCGATACCGCCTGCAAGAACGCACTCGCGCAGATCAGGAACCCGTATTTTCTCGGCGACGAACCTGCCCTGACTCAATCGTCGGGCTGGATCGACGCATGGGCTTCATCGCCGAGCGTCTACGCGGTGGCGGCCGAACAGCCGAACGACGTCGCCGAAGCGGTGAAGTTCGCGCGCGACCATCGGTTGCGGCTCGTTGTGAAAGGCGGCGGTCACAGCTACCAGGGCACGTCGAATGCGCCCGATTCGCTTCTGATCTGGACGCGGCGGATGCGCGGCATTCGCCTGTACGACGCGTTCGTGCCGCTCGATTGCGAAGCGGACATGCCGCCGCAGCCAGCGGTGACGGTGGGCGCAGGCGAGATCTGGATGCATGTGTACGAAGCGGTAACGACGCAAGGCGGCCGCTATGTTCAAGGCGGTGGCTGTGCGACGGTCGGCGTCGCGGGCCTCGTGCAAAGCGGCGGCTTCGGGAATTTCTCGAAGAAGTTCGGCACAGCGGCGAGTTCGCTGCTTCAGGCGGAAATCGTGACGGCGGACGGCATCGAGCGGATTGTCAACGCGCGTACCGATCCGGATCTGTTCTGGGCGATCAAGGGCGGAGGCGGAGGCAGCTTCGGCGTCGTGACGAGCCTCACGTTAAAAACGCATCCCTTGCCCGACTATGTGGGCGCCGTATCGGCGACGCTCAAGGCCGCGTCGCCTGAAGCGTTTCGCCGTTTGATCGACGGCTTTCTCGCGTTCAGTGCGGATAGTCTTCTGAACGAACATTGGGGCGAGACGGTATCGATGCGGCCCGACGGAACATTGCGCATTTCGATGCTGTTTCAAGGCCTCGATCGCGCTGAAGCTACGCGCATCTGGCAGTCGTTTTTCGATTCGGTATCGGGCGCAAGCGATAGCATCCGGATGACCGAGCCGCCGCAGATTCTCGCGACGTCTGCACGCCACTTTTGGGACCCGGCGTTCATCATGAAAAACGCGCCGAATGCGATGAAGGCGGATACACGCCCCGGTGCGCCGAAACGCAATGTGTTCTGGGCAACCGACGTAGCGGATGCCGGCCAGTTCCTGTACGGCTATGAATCGATGTGGCTGCCGGCGGCGTTGCTCGATCCGTCGGCGCGGGCGTCGCTCACGGATGCGCTGTTTCAGGCAAGCAGCCAGTGGAACGTGACGCTGCACTTCAACAAGGGGCTAGCCGGTGCGCCGGACGAAGTGCTCGATGCGACACGCGATACGGCGACGAATCCCGACGTGCTGAATGCGTTCGCGCTGGCGATTATCGCGGGCGAAGGACCGGCCGCCTTTGCGGGCATGCCGGACAGCGCCGTCGATGTGTCCGTGGCCCGGCGTACGGCCACACGCATTCACGACGCCGCGCAGAGCTTGCGCGTGGTCGCGCCGCGCGCGGGCAGCTACGTCTCCGAGAGCAGCTACTTTCAGCAGGACTGGCCGCGCGCATACTGGGGCGAGCATTATCCGATGCTAAGCGAGGTGAAGCGCAAGTACGACCCCGATGGTCTGTTCTTCGTGCACCAGGGGGTGGGCTCGCAAGAATGGGATCGAGATGGCTTTGTCCGCGTGCCGACGTGAGCACGGTGGCTGCCTCTGCTATAAAACGGGAACAGCGACTCGACCCTCGGGAACACACGATGAAAGATGTGAAAGCTTTTGTATTCGATGTTTTCGGCACGCTCGTAGACTGGCGAGGCGGCGTGGCGCGCGAAGCGGCGCCGTTCCTGCAACGCCATGGCCGCGGTGCACACGAAGCCGAGGCCTTTGCCGATGCATGGCGCGCGCTTTACCAGCCTGCGATGGAGAAAATCCGTCAGGGCGCGCGCCCGTTCGTGAGGCTCGATGTACTGCACCGGGAGAATCTCGAGCAGGTGCTGCCTGAATTCGGTATCGAGAGCCGGCAGGTGCCGCCGTCGGAACTCGACGAATTGAACCTTGCGTGGCATCGGCTCGATCCATGGCCCGATACGCTCGAGGGTCTCACGCGCCTCAAATCGCGCTACATCATCGCGCCGCTTTCAAACGGCAATATCCGGCTAATGGTCGATATGGCGAAACGCGGCGGCTTGCCGTGGGACGCCATTCTCGGCGCGGAGGTCGCGCAGGCCTATAAGCCGTCACCCGAAGCTTATCTGCGGACCGCGGAGGTGCTCGCGTTGCCGCCCGAGAGTATCTGCATGACAGCGGCGCACAACAGCGATCTCGCCGCCGCGCAGAAGTGCGGCCTGAAGACCGCGTTCATTGCGCGGCCCCATGAGCATGGCGCTTCGCAAACAACCGATCTGAAACCCGAAGGGAACTGGGATTGGGTCGCGCGCGACCTCGTCGACCTGGCGAGGCAAGCTGGCCTGAACGGGTAACCGACCACGCGTTAAGCGTTAAGGGCGATCGTCGTCGTTCAGCTCATTCCTGACACTGCACATCCTTCTTGCGCACCGCGATGATGACCGGATAGGTGCCGTGTTCGAGTTCGACGCGCGCGACGACGGACACCAATGTGCTGTCGACGTTCTCGTAGATGCTGACTTTTTCATGGCTCAGGCTCGTCACGCCCGTGCACGCGGACGCGCGGCCTTCGTCGGATACCTGGCAGTTGATGTCGTTGTCCTTCAGGTAGCGGAACTGGTCGAGCCGCGGCGTCGCGAGGTATTCGCGAAGGCTCGGCACCGATCCGCCGACGCCCGATACATATCCGATGTCGCACGGCAGGGCGGACGTATCGTTGCCGCTTGATGCCTGGCCCGATGCCTGGCCTGCCGGAGTCTGGGCAATTGCAGCGCTGCTAGCGGCTGCGACGAGTGCGGCGAGTGTCGTTGCGAGAAAGTATTTCATGGCGCCATGACGGTTTGTCGGATCAAAACGCCTGATTGTAGTGGCAATCAGGACCGATAGCTTGCGCGCGCGCATTGCAGCCCGCGCGCGGCGGACCGAAGGTCCGCTCTGTTGTAAGCGGTGTGCGGAGTTTTGCCGATGTATTTTTGCCGTCCCGATGTTTTTTGTTGCCCATCTCCTGGCGGATCGGTGCACGGCTACATAGACTTCGCACATGCGCATCGAGCGACCGGCGCTCGAGCGTACAAAAAGGCTTCTACATCGTGTAACTACATCGAGCAAACCCATCGAGCAACGACAGACACTGCCATGGTTTGGATCCGTCCGCCCGCGTTCGGCAATCCGGCGGCTCCGCTAGAGACGCTGCTGTATACGATCCAGATGGCCGCAACCCATCCGGACCTGTGGCGCAATGTGCTCGATACGTTGAATCACCATATTGGCGGCTTTTGCAGCGTGCTCGCGAAGTACGACTTCCAGGCTGCACGCGGCAAGCTGCTGACCCAGGCGCCCGCGAACATCGACGTGCGGTCGAGCTACGAGGAGATGTCCCCGACCAATCCGTATTTTCTCGCGCGCGGCGGCTATACGCCCGGTGCCGTGCTGGTCGGCTCGGAGACGATCAGCGACAGCGATCTGATCCGCACCGACTATTACCGCAAACTGTTGCGTCCGCATCGCCTGTTCAGGAGACTGACCGGCGTGCTGTCGGTTCGCGAAAGCGACGTGACGCTCGTCTCGATCCACCGCACACGCGAGCAGCCCGACTTCGACGAACGCGAGCAGCAGGCACTCGCGAAAATCCTGCCGTATCTTGCGCTCGGGCTTGAAACGCAGGATGGATTCTTCACGTTCCGGGCGCAGCTCGAGGCGTTGTCGCTGACCGTGCGGCAGGCGCTGCCGCCCCTGATGATTGTCGACGGCGACCTCAACATCGTGTTCGAGAATTCGGAAACCGATACATTACTCGGCATCGACCTGCTGCAACGCACGAAAGAGGGGCGGCTCGCTGCGGTCGATTCGTTTTGCGACCGCGCGCTGCGGGACGCAATCGGCCAATGCTGCACACTCGGCACGAATGGCGATTACAACGCGCATCCGCTCACGCTGATGCCGGCACACAGAAGCGTTGCCAAATTGAGGCTCTGCTACATCGGCAAAGGCCTCAGCACCCAGACGTTGCGCAAGACGGCGCTTGTCTGTGTGATGCGCGTCGATGCGCAAGGCGAGGCGCGCGAGCGCTTCTTGCACTTCTCGCGCGAGTTCAATCTGACCCCGGCGCAGGCGCGCGTCGGCGAGCTCGTGATCGGCGGCATGCGGCCTTCGATCGTCGCACGCACGCTGAGCGTTTCCGAGAACACCGTCAAGACTCATCTCAAACAGATCTTCAAGAAGACGGGCGTGCACAGCCAGCTCGATCTGTTTCGTCTCTATCGAATTCCGGCTGCTGCGGACGAACCATCCGCGCATCACCCATCGAGGTGATGCGCAAATCACCTACCCTGGTGATTCGGTTTGACGGGCGCGCATCTACGCTGCTGGAAGCGACGATTCGATCTGCATGAGCGATTGGATCGTATTTGTGCGAGGAGACGGATCATGGCAGATACGGCATTTCGCGTCGAATTCGACAAGGCCCCTGAAGATCAGGTGACGAAGACTCATAACCGATGGCATCCGGATATACCGATGGTGGAGTGGTTCAAACCGGGTGACGAGTTTCGCGTCGAGTGTTATGACTGGACTGGAGGACAGATCAACAACGACGACAGCGCGAACGATGTACGCGATGTGGACCTGACACGCGTGCACTATCTAAGCGGTCCATTCGGTGTGCAAGGAGCCGAGCCCGGCGACCTGCTCGTCGTCGACCTGCTCGATGTGGGCGCACTGCCGGCATCGGCGTGGGGCTTTACCGGCATCTTTGCGAAGACGAACGGCGGCGGATTCCTCGTCGAACACTTCCCGGAGGCACGCAAGGCCTGCTGGGATTTCCACGGCATCTACACGACGTCGCGGCATGTGCCGAACGTGCAATGGGCGGGCATTATCCACCCAGGCCTGATCGGCTGTCTGCCTGATCGCGCATTGCTCGAAAAGGCTAACAAGCGCGAGGCCGCGTTGTTCGCGACGAATCCCGAACGTGTGCCGCCACTGCTTGCGCCGCCGTATGCCGACACGGCACTGATGGGGCAGATGAATGGGGCGGAAGGGAAAGCGGCTGCAGCGGAAGCGTGGCGCACCGTGCCGCCGCGCGAACACGGCGGCAATTGCGACATCAAGAACCTGTCGCGCGGCTCGCGCGTGTATTTCCCGGTCTACGTGAAAGGCGGCGGCCTTTCGATGGGCGATATTCACTGGTCGCAAGGCGACGGCGAGATCACGTTCTGCGGCGCCATCGAAATGGCGGGCTTCCTCGATATACGCGTCGACGTGATCAAGGATGGCATCAACAAGTATGGCGTGACGAATCCGATTTTCCGGCCGAGCCCGATCGAGCCTCATTTCGACGAATACCTCGTGTTCGAAGGCATATCCGTCGACGAACACACGGGCGAGCAGCTATACCTCGACGCGCATGTCGCCTATCGCCGCGCGTGCCTGAACGCGATCGAATATCTGAAGAAGTTCGGCTATACGGGCGAGCAGGCATACATCATTCTCGGCACCGCGCCGGTCGAAGGACGCATCAGCGGCATCGTCGATATTCCGAACGCTTGCTGCACGCTTGCGATTCCGACTGCGATCTTCGATTTCGACATACGGCCGGATGCGAAAGGGCCAGGCAAGAAGGTCAATGCGGCCAAAGTTGCAACGACGAGCTAAACGAAAACCTGTCGCGGGAGGTGCGCCATGCTGCTCGGTCTATCGCTGCTGTACGTGGGAGCCGTGCTGTTCTTGAACGGGCTGTGGCTGCTTGGCCGCATCGGCGACAAGGAGATCTGGATTATCAACGTGTTTTCGGGCGGACTGACGCTTCTCGTGGCGCTGCGACTCGCTTTCGCCGCCGATGCCGATGCGGCATCGATCCGGGCGGCAGCGCTCACGCTGCTCTTTACGTTCACGTATTTCTGGGTTGCGATCAATCGCAACAATGCGCAGGCCGACGGCCGCGGACTCGGCTGGTTCAGCCTGTTCGTCGCGCTTACGGCAATACCGGTCGCCATCGACACGCTTATCGGCTCGCATAGCTTCTGGGGCGTCTGGTTCGGCCTGTGCTGGGCCGCATGGGCGATTCTGTGGTTTCTGTTTTTCGTGCTGCTCGCGCTGCAAAAGCCGATCGGTAAAATGACAGGATGGCTAACTGTTATCGAAGGGATTTTCACCGGCTGGATACCGGGCTATTTGCTGCTTTCGGGAGCGCTCAAGTAGCGTCTGACGCGACGAATCTTGCGGGATAGATACGACCATGCCCATCTACGATTACCACTGCTCCGAGTGCGGACCGTTCCGCATGATGCGTCCCATGGCGCAGTCCGGCGCGCCGACGGTGTGCCCTGCATGCGGCCGCGTGTCGAACAGAACGATCACGGCGCCGTTCCTCGCCGATATGGCGCCGCATAACCGCATTGCGAGCCAGCGCAACGAGAAGAGTGCGCATGCGCCGCGTGTGATGTCGCGCAGCGAATTCGATCTGCACGACAGCGATCCGTATGGCAGCCATAGCCACCTGCACAGCCATGTCGAACATGCGCCCGGCGCGAAGACTTTGCCTGGCGAAGGCTCATGGGTTCGGTCGCGTCATCGCAGCATGGTCGGGCATTGATGCGCACCGCGTCACGGCGTTTTCACGATCGGCAACGATCTCAGCGTGACAGGCTGATGGCGGAAATGCCGCCGTGTGGCGCGTTCATGCTGTCGTTGCCGGCGTTGTGAGCTTTTTTGCAAGCGCCGACGCCGAACGCGAGCACTGCAGTTGCAATGGCTACGTAAGCGAAACGTTTCATCACTGCTCCTCGCGAGGTGCGGGTTGAGCGCATATGCGCGCGATCGACTGGGGCAAAATCGCCCCCATCCTATGATTTCGCAGCAGACGCTGTGCCCGCCTGAGGCGCGAATTTCGATCGCCATTCATACCGCTGATGGCATTTCGAAGGGCTCGGGCATGGGGTGTGCGTACGCATTGTCATCTCCACCCCTCGAGACATGCCGATCCATGAGTACGATCACACCCACTTACCGTTCGAGGTTCGCCACGGCGCTCTTCGATCTACTGAACCCCATTCCGTATGGCCTCTTTGTCGGCGCACTGATATTCGACGTCACCTATGCGACCACCCGCAATGTGTTCTGGGGCAAAGGCGCCGCGTGGCTCGTCACGGTCGCTTTGTTCTTCGCGATCATTCCGCGCCTCATCAATCTTTGTCATGTGTGGTTCGCGCCGTCCCGCTTTCCGGCTACCGGCATCGAGAAGCTCGACTTCTGGTTGAACCTGCTCGGCATTATCGCGGCTATCGTCAATGCCTTCGTGCATAGCCGCGATGCGTACGCAATGGTTCCGCTCAATGTGATTCTGTCGATCGTCACAGTCGCATTGCTAAGCATTGGGCACATTGCAATCGCAGTCGATAAAGCGGGTTTCAAGGAGGTGGTGCATGAATAAGCTCGCTTTGAAGGGCTCGCTTTTGGTCGCTGTCGCGGCGCTCGTCAGTGGATGCAACGACCACGCGCAGTATGACGACCAGCATCAGTACGGCGCCAATCCGCCGATGCCGGCGGAGCGGAATTTTCTGGCGCCGCCGATGCAGGTGCCGAAGTTCGTCGGCTGGAAAGACGGCCAGGCGCCGAAAGTGGCCGAGGGCCTGAAGATCGAGAAGATCGCCTCGGGGCTTGTGCATCCGCGCCAGGTTTATACGCTGCCGAACGGCGATATTCTCGTTGCGGAATCGAACAGCCCGAATGAAGAGCCCGTGACCACGCCCAAGCAACTGATCGCAGGGCTTATCGAAAGCCGCTCGGGCAAAAAGGCCAAGGGTGCGAATCGCATTTCGTTGTTGCGCGAGCGCAATGACGGCAGCGGGCAGTGGGACAAATACGTGTTCATCGACAATCTGCATTCGCCGTTCGGTATGCAGCTTGTCGGCGATACGCTTTACGTCGCGGATACTGACGCTATCCTGAAGTTTCCGTACAAGACCGGCGAGACACATATTGCGCAGCGCGGCGTCGAGCTGACCGATCTTCCCGATACGATCAATCACCACTGGACCAAGGCGCTGCTTGCGAGTCCCGATGGCAAGAAGCTCTTTGTCGGCGTCGGCTCGAACAGCAATGTCGGCGAAAACGGTCTCGACGTCGAATACCGGCGCGCAAACGTGCTCGAAGTGGATATCGCGACCGGGGGCAGCCGTATCTATGCAGCAGGTATCCGCAATCCGACCGGTCTGCAATGGGAACCGAAGACAGGGCAGTTGTGGGCCGTCGCCAACGAACGCGATGAAATCGGCGCGGACCTCGTTCCCGACTATCTGACGTCCGTGCAGGAGAACGCCTTTTATGGCTGGCCGTATAGCTACTACGGTCAGCACGTCGATCCGCGCGCGCAACCTCAGCGCCCGGACCTCGTGGCGAAGGCAATCAAGCCCGATTATGCGATCGGCTCGCACGTCGCACCGCTCGGACTGCTGTTCTATACGGGCGACAATCTGCCGGCCCAATATCGCGGCGGCGCGTTCATCGGCGAGCACGGCAGTTGGGACCGCTCGCCGTTAAGCGGATATCAGGTCGCTTATGTCGCGTTCGATAACGGCAAACCCGTCGGCGATCCGAAGCCTGTCGTCACGGGCTTCGCGTCCGGTGACCAGAAGCAGTTGCATGGTGCGCCGGTCGGGCTCGCGCAAGGCAAGGACGGTGCGCTGATCATTGCCGATGACGTCGGCAACGCAGTCTGGCGCGTGACGAAAGCAGGCAGCTAGGAGAGCAGGGACGAGGTCTCGATGTTCGCCACGTGTGTTGAACATCGAGGTTCGTCGCGCGCCATACCGTTGCGCGTCGTGTCCGTTTGAGAAAGAATGTATGCGCAATGCATGCGTAGCTATTGCGGATCGCGAGTACTTGCGAGCATCAGCCAACCTCTGAGCCAACATCTGGCGATGCCGAGCCAAAAGCGAGTCGAAGCTGCACTCGCAACACGCGTTATCAGACGCGTGTATCAACGACCTCTCATCCATATCGATACAGCCAGAATGCTTATGTACTCTTAAAACTCTTTACTGCGAGTGTCGGCATGTCAGGCATGAGCTAAAGGCGACCGCTTCTGCGTTGACAGTACATCGAGGTGACCGCTAGTCTTCGCCGTCAACCGTATCGCATCGACTCGCGACAGTCTGTCCGGGATTGGATCATTAGCGTTTGCGCTGGGATCGCGCAACGGTTGCGCTTGCTGCGCGAATGGGAATTCGATTTGCCTGTCCGTTGCAATGCCTTGACTGAACATATCAGGATTCAGATGTGCTGTTTCTTTATCACGGATCGAATGCTTAATATTGCTATTAAACGGCTGCGCGTTTCTCTCGCTGAAGCACATGGATACTGAGCGCGCGGCAATGGGCCGATTCGAGGTGAGCAGTGTTCGCATGGACACGGACGCTGTCGATCGCCGGCATCGGGAAGCGTTTCGCGTCGACGGCATGCTGGTCCAATTCGGAGCCGGCGGGCCCGGCGATTCCGTCGTGCGCAACTGGAGCCTCGGTCCGCTCGGCTTGATGCTGCTCGAAGTCGGCAATCTGTCGCTGATGCCTGATTCGACCTATACCGAACGATTCGTTTATCTGGCCGTGATCTTGTCCGGCGGGGTCACAATCGAAGCAAACGGACAAAAGCACATCCGCGGTGCCGACAGCGTGGTGCTGATCGATCTGGACGTGCCGCATGTCCAGCGCTTCGATCAGTCCTCCGAGGCCATCGTGCTCAGAATTCCGCGCAAGGTGCTCGCGGATCGCGGCGGTTTTCGCGAGCGGCGGCTCGGGTTGCTGACGCCGGATATGACGGAGCCGGACGTGCGCGCGGTGTGCGAAACCGTCGAACTGATCGGCCGGCAAAGCGGGCATACGAGTATCGAGTTGCGTCGCCGGCAAGGCGAGCATCTGCTCGACATATTAAGCGCGATCATCGACGATCCTTACGGGCTCGCGAGCCGGCGCAGCAGCAATGCGACGCTGCTGCGCGCCAAGCGGTTTATCTCGCAGAACATCGGCAATGTCGATCTCAGCGTCAAACTCGTTGCCACTGCGGTTGGAGCTTCGGAAGCACATCTGCATCGCCTGTTTCGCGCGGACGGCCACTCGCTGATGCGCTACGTGCTGTGTCACCGGCTCGAACTTGCCGCTGAATTACTGACCCATATGAGCGAACGCCGCTTGCATATCAAGGAGATCGCGTATCGATGCGGCTTTTTGAATGCTGCTCATTTTAGCCGCGCATTCAGGCAACGCTTCGGCGTTTCGCCAAGAGTCGCGGCGACGTTCGGCGTGAAGGTCGAACGCAAGTTCGAAGACGATCCGGCTAACTGATCGAGTCATTCCTCGTGCCTCTTTTTTCGCGGTCCGTCGTAGACGACGATTCGTTGCACTTCGCGCGCATCAGGATAGTGCTGGAATAGTCCTGATTTTTGTCGGCAAGAATAGAAAAGAAATAATTTAGCTTGCCCAATGATTCGGAATAGCCGGTGTTTTCCGTCTGTTCTGAATTCAAGTGCGCCGATCATTGTTGCAGTTTTCCTTTTGTGCGCACTTCAAATGCGGAGGTGCATATGGAGAAGACGATCACGCAGTGCGGCGCCGATATTCCGGCGTCGTTGCGTGCGGCGGTGCGGCCAACGCTTGTCTGCACGATATCGAGGTCTACGTCGACGGCGACGCAGCTGTTCGGTTTGCAGCGCAATGAGGTGTCGCCGCAGACTCATACGCTCGATTCGGCGCGGTCGACGAGGCTCGCGGCAACATGGGGGCGGACCGTCGACGGTACGCTCGTTTGCCGCTGGGTCAGCAGGGTCGAAGCGCAGATCTCCTGGGCGGAGCAGGAGTAGGCGTCGCGCAGAATGCGCGCGGTGCACTCGAACAGGAATCGTGCAGAATTGCGCGCGGCGCCGCGTGTCTGATCGAATGCCAATGCGTGTGCGGTGGGGACTCGCATCGGCTAGCGAAAGCTCAGGCACAATATCGATCTTCAACGGTCATGCAGGCGGCTTCCGATGGTTCGGGCCGCATGACGTGCCGTCGCCGCGATCCGCTTCCACGATGCTTTCATGAAAGACGACACCCCAGCCAGTCATCCCTCTCACCGTGCCTCTTCCGCGCGTTCAAAGAACTCGCAGCGCTTCCTGATCTTTCTGACCTGCCTGTTTACCTCGGCGGGCCAGCTTGCAATCGATATCTACGTGCCTGCACTGCCGGCGATGGCGCGCTACTTCCAGACCTCGCCGCAGGCGATCCAGTCGAGCGTGTCCGGCTTCATGGCGGCCTACGCATTCGGGCAACTGGTGTTCGGCCCCGTCGCCGACGCATATGGGCGCAAGCGGGTGCTGGCGTTCGGGCTGATCGTCTACACGATCGGCTGTCTGCTTTCGCTCGCCGCACCGAATCTCGAAACGTTCGTGCTTGCGCGATGCTTGCAGGGCTTCGGCATCGCCGCGACGAACCTGCTCGCAAAGGCGATCACCACCGACTCGTTCTCGGGCGAGGCGCTCATGCACGCGTTCACGTATCTCTCGATCGCCTGGGGGCTGGCGCCAATTATCGCGCCGGTGATCGGCGCGCATCTGCAGACATGGTTCGGCTGGCATTCGTGCCTTGTTTTCCTGCTCGTTTATTCGCTCCTCATGTGGGCGGTGTGGTGGCGCTACGAGGAAACCTTGCCGGTGCCGGTTCATCTCGAGATGCGCACGCTTATGGTCAACGCGCGCAAGGTGCTGTCGAGCCCGGTTTTTCAGAGCTGCTTTCTTGCGCAGGGCATCTGCTACAGCATCCTGCTCGTTTTCAATATCGTCGGGCCGTTCATGGTGCAGAACACGCTGCATAAGCCGCCGACGTATTTCGGCTACCTCGCGCTTGGTATCGGCATGGCGTACTTTATCGGCGGTCTGTCCAATCGTATTCACGGTCCGCGTCTGCCGACCGCCGAGCAGCGCTTGCGCATCGGCGCGCGCGTCATGGCGGGCACGTCGGTCGTCATGTTGCTGCTTGCGTTGACGGTCGGGCTGCGCGTCTGGACACTCGCTATACCGGTTCTCGTGATGGGCGTGTGCGCCGGCGCGATGTATCCGACGCTGATGGCCAAAGGCAATTCGCTGTTTCCGCATATCGCGGGTCTGACGGCTGCGATTCTCGGCTGCGCGCTGCTGCTCGTGTCGGCCGCGATGATGGGCCTTGCCGGTTTCGTCTCCGTGCATGTGCTGACGCCGCTCGCGCTGTTCTTCGTGATTCTCGCTTTCACGGTCGTCGCAATGGTGACGAAGCTGCTGCGGCATCTCGCGCAGTTGCAGGACCAGGGCGCCGGGCGGCGCGGCGGCGAAGCGGCTTGACCGACATGACGGGGCAGGCATGACGGGGCAGGCATGACGGGGCATGCATCGCGGAACAGGCATCGCGGGGCTAGCATCGGGGCTGGCATCACGGGGCGGGCATCACGCACGTGAGCGACTCAAAGCGGCGGAAGCGATAAAGCGGAGTAGGCGCCGTTAGCGTCATCGATGGCGTAGCCGGTGCGGCAAACATTAGGAGCGTGCTCATGTCTGAACTCTGGCGTCTATCGGCAACCGAACTCGCACGGCTTGTCCGCAACCGCGAAGTATCCGCGCGTGAAGCCGCGCGGGATGCGCTCGAGCGGCTCGATGCGGTAAATCCGCGTATCAATGCGGTGGTTGCGCACCGTCCCGAATCGGTCTACGAACAGGCAGATCGCGTCGATCGGGCGATTGCGCGCGGCGAAGATCCGGGTCCGCTCGCGGGCGTCACGGTCACGACCAAGATCAACGTCGATCAGGCGGGCTTCGCGACGACGAACGGCACACGTCTGCAGGAAAACCTGGTGGCCGGGTTCAACAGCCCCGTCGTCGATAACCTCGTGCGCGCGGGCGCTGTGCTGCTTGGCCGGACGAACTCGCCCACGTTCGCGCTGCGCTGGTTCACGAGCAATCAGATCCACGGTCGTACATACAATCCGCGCAACCGGTCGCTGACGCCGGGCGGGTCGAGCGGCGGCGCCGCGGCGGCAGTGACGGCCGGGATCGGGCATCTCGCGCTCGGCACGGACATCGGCGGGTCGGTTCGCTATCCCGCGTATGCGTGCGGCGTGCATGGCATCAGGCCCGGCATCGGCCGCGTGCCGGCTTTCAATGCGTCGTCGCCGGAGCGGCCGATCGGCGCGCAACTGATGTCGAGTGCGGGGCCGATCGCGCGTACGGTGGACGATCTGCGCGTTGCGTTGATCGCGATGTCGGCGCCCGATCTGCGCGACCCGTGGTCGATGCCGGTTCCGTTCGACGGCCCGCAGGCACCGCTCACGGCCGCGCTTTGTCTGCGGCCCGGGGGCATGGCCATCGCAAAGGAAGTGGAAGACGCGTTGCTCGATGCCGGGCGGCGTCTTGCCGATGCCGGATGGACGGTCGAGCAGATCGACGACACGCCGCTGATTCGCGAGGCAGGCGAAGTGCAGGAACGTCTGTGGCTCGGCGATGGCTATCCCGCACTGGTCGACGCCGTTGCGCGCGACGGCGACCCTGGCGCGCGTGCCGTGGTCGAAGGCGTGCGCGCGACGGTCGAGGCAATGCCCGCCGATGCGCTCACGCGTTCGCTCGTGCGGCGCACGACATTGACGCGCGCGTGGCGTCAGTTCCTCGCGCAATACCCGGTGCTGTTGCTGCCGGTATCGGGCGAACTGCCGTTTGCCGACGACCTCGACATGCAGGGCGACGCGAGCTTTCAGCGCGTCTGGGAAGCGCAACTGACAATGCGCGCGCTGCCGGCGATGGGTTTGCCGGGGCTCGTCGTGTCGACCGGCATGGCCGGCGCGGTGCCGGTCGGCGTGCAGATCGTCGCCGGGCATTTTCGCGAGGATTTGTGCCTGCTCGCAGGAAAGGCGATCGAGGCGCGCGGCGCGCCCGCTTCGCCGGTTGATCCGGCCGAATAGGCGCGCAACTGGCGGCGCCGCCGTGAGTGCGATGCGGCGGCGACTCCATCGGGCGGCATCGCTTGCAGCCGCGCCGCGGAGTCACGCAGGCCTTCGAAGATGCGCGACGCCTCGCCAGATATTCGTGCGAGGCATAAAACGCGATCATGCGTGTGGGAAGTAAATCCTGAAGAATCACGCGCACGCCGATCGCCAGCGATGCCGGTCATTCGCTGCGTCAATGTCCGCGCGCGCGCCCCGGCTGCGTGGACGCCGGCGACGGCGCGACGGACGACGAAGCGCCGCGTGCCGGCGTTGCGCTTTCGTCGACCGAATGCATGATCGTAAGAAGCAGAACGAAGTCGCGGTCGGGATCGGACATCGACAGGATCGCATGCAAGGTCACGCGCGTCGCCCAGCATGCGTCGCTCGGTGTCGCCCGAGATGGATTGGATACGTAGTTTTCGAAACGCGACATATCGTATGTGTTCCCGCCGAGCTGGACAAAGAGCGCGCGCGCGAGATGATGTTGCGCTGATGCATACTGCGCACCTGTCGGCAGAATGACCGGGCGATTGAGCGCATCGCTCTCCAGCACCTTCGAAAGCAGTTCGAAGTATTGCGCGACATCCGCTTCCGGCATCTCGCGCAGCGTGACCCGCGCCATGACATCGCTCAGGTTGGTCAAGCCGAAGCAATTGACCGGCACGAGTTCGTCGAGAAACTTCGTCATCAGCGCAACGTAGCTGAGCCTGTCTGCGGCGGAAAGCCGTACGAGCCCGTTTGTCATGACGATTTCGCGCGCCTGCGGATCGAGAAACAGTCGCCCGATACCGTTTGCGCCGCCCGGGATCGCCGATGCGATAAGCGGATCTTGCCGGATCCTGTCGGTCCACGCGTGCACGATGCGTGCCTTGTTCGAGCCGGGATCGACACCCTGGGCGCGAAACATCTGATCCCAGAAGCGCTGCTCCGGCCGGGGCGACAGCGTCGGAAGGGCCGCATCCTCCGGCAACTGCACGGTGTCCCGGTTGTAGCGCAGCGTCGCGTCGGCCGACGTTGCGGTAACGAGCGCAACGAGCATTGAGATGAGGCAGCCGGCGAACCTGATCATGGGTTGCCTACTCGAAGCGTGCGAGGCGGCGTAGAGGTGTAGGGGCGTGAAGGCGTAGCGAGCTGGACGGACTGTCCACGCATCGGTCGAATCAAGGTGCAACTTTGCTCCAGCCTGGCCCGGGGTCGAACGACTTCATCGCGCTGGCAGTGGCTGCGCTGTCCGGGCCGAGGTCGCGTTCGTAGACCTGTCCAGCATGACTCACCATGAACGTCTTGATGCCGGTGTCGTCGTATCGTACGGGCCACGCGATAACTGCGAAGCCGCCGAATAGCCGGCCATGCGTGAGGTAGTCATAGGCGCCGCCCGGCGCATGCGGACCTTGCGACGTCAGAAGCTTGTAGTGGTAGCCATAGTACGAGCTTCTCTCCGCACTGCGGGAACCCGCCTTCATAAACGCCGGCCCGAGCGGGCTTGGCGGTTCGCCCGGCTGTGTGGGCCAGTACAGGCCGTCCTGCTTGCCCGGCGAACTCGACAGTTTCGATGCATAGGCGAGCAGGCCGTCGCCGTCATGATCGGTCGTTGCATACTCGCGCTGCGCGTCGTAGACGGCGAGCAACGCCTGAATGACCGCAAGCTCATTGCGGCCGATCCGCCGTACGCGCATTTCCTCGACGCCCGCGCGCGTATCGAAGTGCCACCCTTGCGCGGCTTTCACGAGCGGAACAGGGAAGGTCCAGCCGTCGTTGCCGACTGCAATGCGCGCATGTGTCGCATCGATCGTCTGGACCGTATGCGATATGTGCCATTCGTCGATGAAGCGGCTGCGCACTTCCGCGCCGACCGGCGGAATCAGCTGGCGAAAGTCGCGGCCGAAGATCGATTGCAGCGAACTCTCGCGGTTGTCGATGACCGCATCGCCAAATGCATTCATCGCCGCTTCCGGACTACTGAAGGTTTTCTGCGCGTGTGCGGCCGATATCGTCACGGCGCCGAACACGCATGCGGCAGTGAATACGCGAAGCACGCCCGCAAGCGTCTCGCGCAGCAGGCCGAACCCTGACCGTAGCTTCATGCTTTGTCTCCTAGCGCCTGCCTCCGCCTCGCATTCCGCCGCCACCGCGCATTCCGCCGCCACCGCTCGGACGGTTGAATCCGGAACTCTGCATGCTCGAACGCCCGCGATCGGCGCTGCGCTGCGCAGAGCCGCCGCCAACGCCTTGGAAGGCGCTGTCGCGCCCGCTGCCGCCACCACCGAAACTGCCGCCGCCGCCGGCCTGATCGCTTGCGCGGCTGACGTTGCCGGGGCCCGCGTTGCTGCGATTCTGGATGCCGCCGCGCTCGCCGAGGCTCGAGTTGTCCGCGACCGATGCGCGGCTGTTGCGTCCGCCTGCCCGGTCCACGGTCGATGTGCGATTGCCTGTGCCTGCGCCGCCGCGATCAGCCGTGCTCGCGCGATTGCCTGCGCCCGCGCCGCTGCGGTCGGCGGCCGCCGCACGGTTGCCCGCTCCGGCGCGCTCGGCGGCGTTCGCGCGCTGGCTCGCAGCGTTATCGCGACCGCGAAAATCATTTCGCGCCTCGGCTCCTGGCACATTGCCCGCGTATTTGTTGCGAGTCGCGTTGTCGCGATACGCGACGCCCTGACGATGGCTCGCGTCATGCTGCCAGCGGTTGCCGTTGCCTTGTACCTTGGTTCGGTCGAAGTTGCGGTCGATATTGGCGGCCTTGTTGACGTTGATATTGACGTCGCCGCCGCCCCAGTTGCAGTTGCTGAAAATCGCGCCCGCGGCGGCGAGGCCGATGCCCCATGCAAAGCCGGTCGCGAGCGCCGCGCCTGGATAATAGGCGGGCGGCGGCGGCCAGTAGTATGGCGGATACGTTGGATAGCTCCACGCGCCATAGACGACCGTCGGATTGTAGGCCGGCACATAGATCACCTGCGGATCGGCCGGCTCGATGCGCACGATGCTTTGTCCGCCGCTCTGGGCCGGCGGGTCGACGACCACATTCTGCTGTTCGGTCGACTTGAGGTTGCCGGCATCCTTCGCCCGCGCGCGCAAGCGCTGGATAGCGGCAAATACGTCTTTTTCCTGCGCGAGGAATGCGTCGCCGAGTTTCTGCGTCCAGTCGAGCTTATCGTTCATCGGCTCGAGAATTTGCGGAAACGCAACGAGCGACTTCACGCTGACGTCCCACGGTTGATTCTCGACGGCCTTGATCGCGGCGTCGCCCTTCAGTTTAGGGTTCGCTTTGACCCAGCGCGCGGCATGCACGATCTCGAGCGGATAGGTCGAGGCCATCAGCACCTGAGATAGTACGGAGTCCGGGTAAAGAGCGATCGGCGCGACCAGTGCTTCGATTTCTTCAGGTTTGAAAGGGGCAGGCTGTGCGGTTTGTGCCGGCGGAGCCGGTGATGCCGGTTCGGCGGGCAGCGCCGGTGGCTGCCCGGCGGGCGGGGGCGTTTGTGCACATACGATACCCGCTGCTGTCGTCAGCGTGACGAACAGCCACATGTGCACGGCTCTGATCCGTCGTCCGGTATGCGAGGACATTGCCGCTCCTCGTGGGGCGTCAACCCGATTTGATGTTAGGTCATTCACAGCCGTTTTGTGATGCGTTGAAACACGGAACAGCGCATTATCCGTGCGCGATCGTCCACCGCGATGCGCGCGCAGGTTCTATCTTGGCGTACAGGCGCCGAACATCACATAGGTGTGGTCGCGGTTCGCGATCGTCGAGGTCATTTCGCCGGTCGTCGAATCGAGCACGAGCGTCCACGCGAAGCCGAGTTCCTTGCCTTGCATGAGAATCTGATCAGGCGTTTTTTCCATCGATTCGATCGGCGTCGCGCGCGACGTTCCCTGAATCGTCTTCTTTTCGAAGTCGATGCGCATGAATTGCGGCAAGCCGAAATCGGCCGGCAAAGCGCGCTCGCAGATCTCGCCGGGATCGCACGAATGCGCATCGACCGTTGCGCAGATAAGCGGGGTTTTGCCGTCGAAGTCGGCGGCGGTGCCCGCTAGCGGCAATAGCACACAGGCTACGGCGCATGAGATTGCGGTGAGTGTCGTTTTCACGGTGTCAGCTCCGTAGCGCCGCAGCGCTAGTCGATCGTATAGCCTCGTCCGCTCATACGCGCCGAAATAGCACGATTGTATGTAGCCACGTGCTGCGACCATCGGTATGGACGGTTCGCCGAAGCGGTGGCCGTTTGCCTCCTCACCTGAGTATTGGACGCGGACGTAGTAAACGATATTGGACCTTGATCCAATAGCAGATCGCTGCACCGGTGTACTAAGCTGAACCGGCTATGGAAGAATCGCTCAAGGCCCGACGGCGTTAGAGGTATTCATGAAGAAATCCGAGAGACGTGTGGCTATCGCGCTGGTAGGCGTGGCGATCTGGCTCGGCGGACTTTATGCAGCGATTCACGGACTGGTTTTCGACAAGACGATGGAATTCCGCTACGGGGCACTTGCGATTTTCGTCGGGGTGGCGATAGCGGTGATCGCGATGAACCTGATATCGCTTCGAAGATCGAACGACAAGAAAGAAAAGAGCGTGCCGTGACAGCAACACCGCGACAATGCCGTATAAGCGCCTTACGGCATAAACTCAAGAAGCAGTTCGTTGTACGCGCAACGCTGCATATTCAGTGTGCATCGGCATGCCGATGCGCGCGGTATTTTCCTGCGCAATTTCATCTGATCCTGCCGGCGCACAGGCGGCACGCACGCAAAACGACGACAGGGACAGCCCATGGACGACGCAGCAGCCATCACCCCGACGCCAGGTGCGGAACCGGCCCGCAGCGGTCTTGGCGTCGAAGCACTGCGGCGCGATATTGTCGATAACCTGATCTGTCTGCAGGCCCGGTACCCGGAAATCGCCACGCCGCAGGACTGGTACATGGCGCTTGCGTACTCCGTGCGCGACCGGATGATGACGCGCGGCGTCGCAACCGGGCACGCCTATGTGATGCGCAATGCGAAAGTTGCCTGCTATCTGTCGGCGGAGTTTCTGATCGGTCCGCAGCTCGGTAACAACCTGATCAACCTCGGCATCGAGAGCAATGTGCGCGACGCGCTGCGACCGCTTGGCGTCGACCTCGACACGCTGCTTGCGATCGAGGAGGAGCCGGGCCTCGGCAACGGCGGGCTGGGACGCCTTGCCGCCTGTTACATGGACTCGCTGTCCACGCTCGAAATTCCGGCTATCGGTTACGGCATCCGCTACGAGTTCGGCATATTCGATCAGGAAATCCGCGATGGCTGGCAGGTGGAAGTGACCGACAAGTGGCTGCAGAAGGGCAACCCGTGGGAGATTTCGCGGCCGGAAATCGCCTTCTATGTGAATTTTGGCGGCCGGACAGAAAGTTCAACCGACGAAGAAGGACGCTTTCGCGTGCGCTGGATTCCGGGGTACACGGTCAAGGGTGTCGCGTGCGATACGCCGCTGCCCGGCTATCGCGTGAATACGTGCAACGTATTGCGGCTCTGGAAGAGCGAAGCGGTCGAATCGTTCGATCTGCAGGATTTCAACGCCGGCGACTACTACGAGGCCGTGCACGAGAAGGTGAAATCGGAAACGCTGTCGAAGGTGCTCTATCCGAACGACGAGCCTGAAGCGGGCAAGCGTTTGCGTCTCGCGCAGCAGTATTTCTTCGTTTCGTGTTCGCTGCAGGACATGCTGCGCCTGCTTGCGCTCAAGGGCGAGCCCGTCGGCCGCTTCGCGTACCTGTTTAGCGCGCAGCTGAACGATACGCATCCGTCGATCGCGGTCGCTGAACTGATGCGCCTGCTCGTCGACGAAAAGCGAATGTCGTGGGACGACGCGTGGGATATCACACGCCACACATTCGCCTATACGAACCACACGCTATTGCCCGAAGCACTCGAAACCTGGGGCTTGCCGCTTTTTCAAAGCTTGCTGCCGAGGCCGCTCGAGATCGTCTACGAGATCAATCGCCGCTTTCTCGATGAAGTGCGGCACCGCTACCCCGGCGATGACGCCCGCCTTGCGCGCATGTCGCTGATCGACGAGAGCGGTGCGAAGCACGTGCGCATGGCACATCTGGCGACCGTCGGCAGCCATGCGGTCAATGGTGTTGCTGCGCTGCATTCGAAGCTGCTCGAAGAGACGGTATTGCGCGATTTTGCCGGGTTCTGGCCCGAGCGCTTCCATAACGTGACCAACGGCGTGACGCCGCGGCGCTTCGTGATGCTCGGCAATCCGGGGCTTGCGGCGCTGCTCGGCGAAGCAGTCGGCGACCGGTGGGCGACCGACCTCGCGAAGCTGCGCAAGCTCGACGAATATGCGGACGATCCTGCGTTCCAGGATCGCTGGCGCCGCGTCAAACGGGCAAACAAGGAATTGCTCGCGGCGAATATGCGCAGCGCGACGGGCATTGCCGTCGATCCGGCCGCGCTGTTCGATATCCAGGTAAAGCGCATTCACGAGTACAAGCGGCAGCATCTGAACGTGCTTTACATCGTCACGCTATACGAACGGCTGCGGCGCGATCTGCATCTCGATGTGCCGCCACGTTGCTTCGTGTTCGGCGGCAAGGCGGCGCCGGGCTACGCCATGGCGAAGCTGATCATTCGCCTGATCAACGGCGTGGCGGAAGTGGTGAACAACGATCCGGTAATCAAAGGGCGGCTCAAGGTGGTGTTCTTTCCGGATTTCAATGTGAAGAACGCGCAGTTCATTTATCCGGCCGCGGACCTGTCGGAGCAGATTTCGACGGCCGGCAAGGAAGCGTCGGGCACCGGCAATATGAAGTTCATGATGAACGGCGCGCTGACGATCGGTACGCTCGACGGTGCGAACGTCGAGATCCGCGAGGAAGTCGGCGACGAGAACTTTTTCCTGTTCGGTTTGACGGCGGACCAGGTGGAGCGGGTAAAACGCGAGGGCTACCGGCCTGCCGATTACGTGCGCGATAACGATGAATTGCGCGGCGTGATCGAGATGATCGGCAGCGGACATTTTTCGCGTGGCGATCGCGAGATGTTCCGGCCGCTCGTCGATAACCTGCTCGACCACGATCCGTTTCTCGTGCTCGCCGACTATGCCGCTTATGTCGCTCGCCAGCAGGACGTCAGCGCTGCGTGGCAGGACACGCGGCGCTGGAACCGCATGTCGATTTTCAATACTGCGCGATCGGGGAAGTTTTCCTCCGATCGCGCCGTTCGCGAATACTGCGAGCGGATCTGGAAGATCGAGCCGGTAAGGATTGCCCTTGAGCGAAGGCGCTAAAACACGACCGGCGCACGTCCACGCGGCGCGCGCCGGTTCACGATTTTCCGCCGGGCGCGACGGCGCTGCACCAAGGGGGCAATTTCTGAATGGGCGGGTAGGGTATGACCTGACCGGTATCGAATACATCGCGGGCGTTGCAAGGCATAGGTGCTTTCCATTGCAGACCCCTTTTGAGCGACTCCTTAAACTTCTACGGACAACGATAGACGTAGAGGTTCCATGACCCTTCAGCAACTGGAGACGTTTTTCTGGACCGTCAAGCTCGGCAGCTTCGGCGCAGCCGCCGAGCGTCTGTACGCGACGCAATCGGCAGTCTCGATGCGCGTGCGCGAACTCGAGCGCGCGCTTGGCGTCGAGCTCTTCGACCGGACCCATCGCACGGCGCGCCTGACGCCGAAAGGCCGCGAACTGATGGACTATGCGAGCCGGATCCTCGATCTGTCGACCGAACTCGAGCACCGCATCGGCGCACCCGAAGCGGTGTCGGGCGTCGTGCGCTTCGGCGTGGCCGAGGTCGTAACGACCACCTGGCTGCCGCGGCTCATCACCGTCATTGCAGAGCGCTATCCGAACGTGCGGCTCGAGATCGAAGAGGCGCTGACCGCGGAATTGATGGCAAGTCTGCGCCTCGCGGAACTCGAACTCGTGCTTGCGCCGGGGCATACGCGCACGCCCGATCTATCGACGCTGTCGCTTGGCGTGGTCGACTTTCAATGGATGGCGAACCCCGCGCTGGGTCTTGGCGACCGGACGTATTGCCCTCGCGAGCTGGCCGACTATCCGATCATCGGGATGAAGCAGTCGTCGTTTCATTACGCCGCGCTCGAGGACTGGTTCATGAGCGAGCACGCGCGCTGCCGGTATCTTGCGCGCTGCAAAAGCGTCGCCGTAGCCGCGTCGATGACGATTGCCGGCATGGGCGTGTCGTATCTGCCGGTGCGTTCGTACCGGCAGGAGCTCGCGCAAGGCAAGCTGGCGATCGTTCATGTAACGAATCCGCTCGAGCCGGTCGAGTTTATTGCGGCTTGTCCAGAGGGTCATTCGTATTCGCTTGCGCGGGCAATTGCGGAGCTGGCTAGCGAAGTCAGCGATTTCGATCGTGACGACAGCGGCCTATAAGCGGGTTCGTCAGGCAAAAGGCACTCGAACTATGCGCGGCGGCGTGCAATGCTGCGGCGCATAACGAAAGATCAACAATCTTGATGCTTTCCCGCGCGAATTACTCGTTTGAGTTCATGCTTTCGCGCGCCTAATCTTTCCTTCAAGCACAGCGCATGAGCCCCACATCAGGCCTCGCACAGACTGTCGCTGCGAAACAAGGAGGAAGACATGGAAGCGGTCCTCGCGCGGGAGGAGGCCCCCGTTTGCGCCGACGAGGCGCGGCACACGAAGCTCGAAGTCCGTCTCAAGTCGATTACGGCGCTCGCCGACGATATCAACGCTTTCGAATTCGTGAGCGCGGACGGAGGATGGCTGCCCCGGTTCACGGCCGGCTCGCATATCGACGTTTATCTCGCGGGCGGCGTCATACGCCAGTATTCGCTCTGTAACTCGCCGCAGGAGCGGCATCGCTATGTGGTGGCCGTGCTGCGCGATCCGAAAGGCCGCGGTGGCTCGATTTCGATGCACGACGAACTGCGCGCGGGCCAGAAGCTGCTGATTTCCCAGCCACGCAATCATTTCGCGCTTTCGGAGACTGCCGGCCGCCACGTTTTTATCGCCGGCGGGATCGGTATCACGCCGGTCATGGCGATGATCGACGAGGTGCGCCGCCGCGCACAGGCATTCCACCTTCACTATTGCGCGCGCACTGCACAACGCGCTGCGTTTCTCGACGAACTGAAGCCGCTTGTCGAAAGCGGCCAGGCGTCGGTTCATTTCGATAATGGCGACCCGCGTAACGGCCTCGACCTCGTGTCGACGCTGAGCGGCTACGCGCCCGGTACGCATCTCTACTATTGCGGCCCGGGCCCGCTCATGGACGCGATCGAAGCAGCGAGCGCGCACTGGCCGGCCGCGACGCGGCATTGCGAGCGCTTTTCCGCGGGCGCCGCGGCGAATGCTGCGCGCGTCGACGGCGCCGATAGCGGCGGCGAAACAGACGCTGCGTTCGAGGTCGAACTGCGCCGTTCGCAAAAAACGCTCACCGTGCAACCGGGCGAGTCGATTGTCGACGTGCTCCGATCCAATGGCGTCGATGTCGATACATCGTGTTGCGAGGGCTATTGCGGTACCTGCATGACGCGCTATCTCGCGGGCGAACCGGTCCATCGCGACACGGTGCTCGACGACGAAGACCGTGAGGAGTTCGTGATGATCTGCTGTGCGCGCGCGAAGAGCCCGACGCTCGTGCTCGATATCTAACAGGCCGGGAATCCCCATTCTTCTGGAGAGGATGCTTGTCATGAGTACATTCGAATACGTCAAGGATTGCTGGTATCCGATCGGCTTTTCAGCGGAGTTTCCCGCGGGCCAGTTGCAGGGGCACAAGATCGTCAACCGGCCGATCGTGATGTGGCGTGCCGAAAGCGGCGAGGTGGTCGCATTCGACGACCGTTGCTGCCATAAACGCTTTCCGCTGTCGCAAAGCAGGCTGCTCGACGATGGACATCTCGAATGTGCATATCACGGTTTGTGCTACGACACGTCGGGTCGCTGCGTGGCGATTCCGTCCGCACCGGACAAGCCAGTTCCGCCTCAGGCACGGCTCAGTGTCGTGCCGGTTTGCGAGCAGGACGGCGTGGTATGGGTTTGGCCCGGCAATCCCGCCGGCGCGCAGCGATTTGCGCCGCCGCGCACGCCCGAGGTCAGCGCCGCCGACAATCTGTCGATCGGCTCGCCGGGGCCGCTCCATGTGCCGGCGAACTACCTGTTGCTGATCGAGAACCTGCTCGATATCACGCACTTTTATCCGCTGCACGACGGCAATATCGGCGACAAGGAAAACAGCCGGATTCCGGTCGAACTCGAAGAAGGGGATAGCGAGGGACACACATTCGTGCGCACGACGCGCCATGTGCACGGGTATCGGCAACCTCCGTATCTGAAGGAGTGGTTCCTGTACGACACCGTCGAGCGGATTCACACGCACTGCATGGTCAGCCCGGGACTCACGCGCGTCGTGATGCGCGTCGCGCCCGAAGGCGAACTGGGCACCGACAAGGAACGCGGCTATACGCTGCTGCATCTGCATCTGCCCGTCGACGAGCGCAATCTGGTCTGGCGCTGGAACGTGTCGTGCAAAGGGTGGCATACGACGCTCAGCGATCCGAACATGCCGACCGCACGCAAGGTTGCCGAGATGTTCCCGGCCGTGGTCGAGCAGGACCAGTGGGCGCTCGAGCGGCAGCAACAGATGATGGAATATCCCGATGACGGCTACTCGGAACTGTTCCTCAAAACCGACAAGGCCCTGCGGCGGGCGCGCCAGATTCTGATGGCGCTGCAGCGCAAGGAGCGCGAACTGCAGATCGCGCCGGTTGGAGAGACGTCGGCGAAGGTGTCGGAGATGGCATAGATCGAATCCCGACGCGTGGCTGCCACCTGAAAAAGAGCCGGACACTGACGGCATATCGGTCTAGCCTGGCGGCCCTGATAAAGACCCATGGTCAGGAGACACATTGTGGAAACCCATGATACTTCGCCGCTCGCGGTCCGGCCGCAGTCCGCTGCCCGTTCCGAGGGCGACCACAAGACCTTGCTGCAGCGCGCCGTTTCGTCGTGCGTGTATCTCTTCGAGCGCGTCATGCCGGACCCGTTCGTGATCGTGATCCTGCTGACGGTGCTGGTCGCGGCGCTGTCGCTCGCGTTTGCCCCGAAAGGCACGCCCGATACGATTCTGAGCGGCTGGTACAAGGGCATTTTCGGCATCTTCACGTTCGCGTTCCAGATGGTGCTGGTTCTGGTTACCGGTTACGCGCTCGCGAGTGCGCCGCTGATCAAGGCCGGATTGCGCCGTGTGAGCCTGCTGGCGGTCGGGCCGATTTCGGCGGTGCTGCTCGTGTTCGGCGTCGGCGCTGTCGCGACGTTCCTGAACTGGGGCTTCGGGCTCGTCGTCGGCGCGCTGTTGTCGAAGCAGGTCGCAAAACAGGTGCGCGTGGATTTCGCGTGGCTTGTCGCGGCCGCCTACAGTTCGTGGGTGCTGTGGGCGTTCACCGGCATGTCGAGCTCGATTGCGCTGTCGATTGCGTCGCCCGGCAATCCGCTCAATATCGTGGAGCAGCACACGCACGCCGTCGTTCCGTTGGCGCATACCGTGTTCACCGGATGGAATCTGCTCGCGGGCGTGGCCGGGATGGTCCTGATTCCAGTGGTGTTCATCCTGATGCGTCCCGCCGACAAGGACGTGATCGCGGCCGATGCCGGCGTGATCGAGGCCGAGGAGAAGAAGATCGGGCAGGTCGACGACTCGCGTGCGGGAACGTTCGCGGGCATGCTCGAGCGTTCGCGAATCTGCGCACTCGTGTTCGTTCTGGCCGGCGCCGGCTATCTGGCCATGCAGTGGATTCGCCATGGCGTGAATCTCGACATCAACACGGTGATCTTTATCTTTCTGCTTGCGGGGCTGTGTCTGCATGGCAGCCCGCGCCGCTATGTCGGTGCCGTGACCGAAGCGGCGAAAGTGACGGGGCCGATGCTGCTGCAGTACCCGTTCTATGGCGGCATCATGGGGATCATGGGCGCGACCGGGCTCGATGAAGTGGTTGCGCATGCATACATCCACGTCGCGTCGGGCAATACGCTGCCGTTTCTCAGCTATCTCGCCTCAGGCGTCATTACGCTGTTCATTCCGAGCGGCGGCGGCCACTGGGCCGTACAGGGTCCGTTCACGATTCCGGCTGCGATGCAGTTGGGCGCGTCGCTGCCGGGCACGTCGATGGCGATCGCCGCGGGTGAAATGGCGGGCAGCCTGTTGCAGCCGTTCTGGGCGATTCCGGTTGTGGCGATCGCGGGCCTCGGCGTGCAGCGCGTGCTGGGCTTTACGCTCGTGATTTTCCTCACGGCCGGGTCGTTGCTCGGGCTTGTCTATCTGCTCGTGGTGCCGGCGTGGGCCGGTGCGTGAGCGGCATCGCGCAGGCAATCGAGCCAGAAACAGAACGTTGCCTGCGCGGTTTTCCGGTTACGCCGCGAGCGGTTCCTCGTTTATGAACGGGTAGTCGGTATATCCGGCTTCGGTGCCGCCGAAGAACGTCGCACGGTCGTACCGGTTTAGCGGCAGATTCCTGCGCAGCCGCTCCGGCAAATCGGGGTTCGCAATGAAATGCCGCCCGAACGCAACAAGGTCCGCATCGCCCGATTCGACGATCGCTTCGGCGCTCTTGCCGTCGAAGCCGCCTGCCACGATGATCGGCCCATGAAAATGCGCGCGCAGGCTTTGCGCCGCAACGGGCTTCTGATCGCGTGAATCATCTTCGACATTACCCGCGATGCGCGGCTCGATCAGATGCAGATACGCGATGCCGAGCTTGTCCAGTTCGTCTGCCACATAGCTGAAAAGCGCTTTCGGATCGCTATCCGACATGTCGCCCCATGAACCGCTCGGCCCAAGACGGACCGCGACCTTATCGGCACCCCATACTGAAATCGCCGCGCGTGTCGTGTCGAGCAGCAGCCGGGCCCGATTGGCGATTGAACCGCCGTATTCGTCGGTGCGTCGGTTGCTGCCGTCCTGAAGGAACTGGTCGAACAGATAGCCATTCGCGCCGTGCAGTTCGACGCCGTCGAACCCGGCCTTGACGCCGCGCGCTGCGGCCGCGCGGAAGCTTTCGACGATCTGCGCGATTTCCGCCGTTTCCAGCGCGCGGTTTGGCGTATTGGGCGTCCAGCCCGATTCGGTGTACGCAACGCCGCCATGCGGTACTTCGGAAGGGCCGACCGGACGCCCGCCATCGGGTTGCAACTGTGCATTCGACTGACGGCCCGCGTGATACAGCTGAAGAAAGATCGTGCCGCCTTTTGCATGCACCGCTTCGGTGACGGCCTTCCAGCCGGCGATCTGACTGTCGTCGTAGAGGCCCGGAGCGCCGAGATAGCCGTTGCCGCTGGCGGCGGCGATAGTTGCTTCGCCGATCAGCAGCGCGCCCGGCGACGTGCGCTGCGCATAGTATTCGGCCATCAGCGGGCCGGGGCGTGCACCCGGCTGCGCCCGCATGCGCGTGAGCGGAGCAAGGACGACACGGTGAGACAGTTCATACGAACCGATTCTTACGTTCGAAAAGAGCTTTGACATTTGCGTTTCTCCAGATCGTCAATTCGAGGCAGCTTGTTGCGTCGCGGTGACGCTTGAGTGCAAATGTAGTCGTGCGTTCGTGCGGGAAAAATGGTCTGCCGGTACGATCACTGCGGACGTACATGTCCGCAATGGCAATGCGCATATTTGCGGCCGGGGCGACCGGTCCCATCAGCGTCGTAACCATAAAACGGAGTGCCTGTCGATGGACAAGCCCAGGAATGCCGCTTCGATGGACATAGCCGCAAGTGCAGGCGTGGCGGCGAGCGTCGCGCCCAAGCCGAGCGGCGGGCTCGCTGCAAACGCGCGCGCAAGCGGTGCGCTCGATCATATGAGCGGTATGGTCATCTTCACGCGTGCGGCCGAGGCGCTGAGCTTTGCGGAAGCGGGGCGGCAGCTCGGATTGTCGTCGTCGGCTATCGGTAAAGCGGTTGCGCGGCTCGAGGAACGGCTTGGCGTGCGACTCTTTCATCGCAGCACGCGCAGCGTGCGTCTGACGCCGGAAGGCGAACTGTTTCTCGCGCGCTGCGAACGCATCCTGAACGAGGTGGAAGAAGCCGAGTCGGAACTCGCGCTCTCGAGGTCGAAGCCAACGGGGCGGCTGCGCGTCAGCATTCCGCTCGTCGGTACGCTGTTGATGCCCGTGCTGTCTGCGTTCATGCGCCAATATCCCGACGTGTTACTCGATATCGACTTCAGCGATCGCATCGTCGATGTGATCGAAGACGGTTTCGACGTCGTGCTGCGCACCGGAGATGTAGTCGATTCGCAACTGACGATGCGTACGCTCGGCCACTATTCGCACGTAATCGTCGGGTCACCCGCCTATCTCGCGCGGCACGGCGTGCCGGCAGCGCCGGACGAACTGGCGGCGCATGCGTGTCTGCAGCATCGTTTTCCGCGAACGGGGCGCTTGCGGCGCTGGTCGTTTCTCCGCGATGGCGCGGCGCTCGAAGTCGAGCTTCCGTCGACGGCCATCGCCAGTGCGATCGAACCACTGATCGCACTGGCGGAACAAGGCCTCGGGTTGACCAACGTGCCTGATTTCGCCGTGCGCACGCAACTCGCTAGCGGATCGCTCGCGATGGTGCTGTCCGGATTCACGCACGACCGTATTCCGTTTCGCGCGCTTTGGCCTTCGGGACGTATGACGCCGCCTAAGGTGCGCGTGTTCGTCGATTTCCTCAATCAGCATCTGTTTCCGGATGCGGATACGGCGAAAACAGGCTCGACATGAAGCCCCGCTTTTCGCGAATCCTGAAGCACCGCAAATACTAACGCGCGGCCGCCAGAAAGCCGTGAATCTGTGCAACAACGGCCGCGCCTTCTCCGACTGCCGACGCGACGCGCTTGGTCGACCCCGAACGCACATCGCCGATTGCGAACACGCCTTCGACGCTCGTCTGCAACGGCATCGACGGCACGCCGGCGTCGGCCAGATCGGTGCCGGTCAGCACGAAGCCGTTGCTATCGCGCAGCACGCCGCAGCGGCTTAACCAGCCCGTATTCGGTTCCGCGCCGATAAACACGAACAGATGGTGCGTCGTCATGCTGCCTTCGATGCCGCCCGCGCCGCGGTAATGCACGCGTTCGAGACGCGCGGCGCCTTCGAGCGCGGTCAGTTCGATACGCGTATGAACGGTCACATTCGGCAGCGACATCACGCGTTCGGCCAGATAGTGCGACATGCTCTTCGCGAGACTCGCGCTGCGAAGGAACACGTGAATGTGCTCCGCATGCGCGGCGAGAAAGACGATCGCTTGCCCTGCCGAATTGCCGCCGCCGACGAGCAGCACGGGCTCTTTCCGGCACAGCCTCGCCTCGATCGGCGTGGCCCAGTAATAGACGCCGCCGCGCTCGAAGCGCGCGAGCTCATCGACGGCGGGACGCCGGTATTCGGCGCCGCTCGCGATGACGACCGTGCGTGCCGTAATGCGGCGGCCGTCCGCGAGTGCGACGACAGGCGGTTGCCGCTCGCAATCGAGCGCGGTGACTTCGCACGGAATGCCGATGTGCGCGCCGAACTTCTGCGCCTGGTTGAAGGCGCGGGCCGCGAGTGCCTGGCCCGTGATGCCGGTCGGAAAGCCGAGATAGTTTTCGATGCGCGAACTCGTGCCCGCCTGGCCGCCCGGCGCGCGGCAGTCGAGCGCGGCAACCGAGAGGCCCTCCGAAGCGGCATACACGGCCGTCGCGAGCCCCGCCGGCCCGGCGCCGATGATCGCGACGTCGTAGACGTGCGTCGGATCGAACTCCGGAATCAGGCCGAGGCAGGTCGCGAGTTGCCCCTCATCGGGATTGCGCAACACCGTACCGTTCGGGCACACGACAAGCGGAAAATCGTCGGGCTGCGGTGTCAGGCGCTCGAGCAGCGCGATGGCTTCGGCATCCTGAGCGGCATCGAGCGTGGAACTCGGAAATGCGTTGCGCCGCAGGAAGTTCTGCAACGCAAGCAGTTGCGCATCGCTCGACGAACCGACCAGCACGACGCCATGACCGCGCTCCATTACGAGCATGCGGCGCAGAATCAGCGCGCGCATGATTTTTTCGCCGATGTCCGCCTCGCTGATCATCATGTTGCTGAGCCCGTCAGGCCGCAGCAGGATCGCTTCGACGTCGTCGACGGCATGCGCGTCGACGACTGCGGGCTTGTTCGATAGCTGGCTGACGTCGGACGTGAAATCGCCGCGGTGCGTATACGTGTGAATAATCCGCTCGTGACCGAGGCCGTCGCGGCCCATGATCCGCACCCTGCCCGCCAGCAGAACGAACATGCCGGGGCAAGGGCGGCCAGCCTGATAGAGCAGTTCGCCTTTGCTGAAGCGCGATAGGCTGCCGAAGCGGCGCACGCGTTCCACTTCCGCTTCGGCGAGCACCGGAAACATCTGCGCGAAACGCGGATGGGCAAGTACCGAGGGATCTTCGGCAGTCGATGCATCGTCGGCTTCGAACGCGTCGTCGACTGGCTGACCGGGTTCGGAAACATTGCCTGATGTCGAACTGGGCTCGTTGCTCATGGCGAATCGTCCTCTGGCGGTGCGTCGGCGCCGCGATCGATAGAAAGCACTGCGGGGTGCACTGCGGGAAGCACTGCGGGGTGCACTGCAGGAAGCAACGCGGGCGCACCGCGACGCCCTCGCTGGTTTTCAGCTTGCCTTCAATAGCGTAGACGAATCGGTGCGGTGCAGCCGGAAGTTTCCGCTGACGCTTGCTGGGCGGGGGACGATGCGCACGCGGGGACCGCCGCGCTTGCGGGCTACGCGTCCGGTGCGCGGCTCGAATCCCTTATGACGGCGCATACGCGACGTGGTCCGTGGCGTCGGAACGCTGGTTACCGCGCCGGCTGCGTCCCGGCCGCCGAGCCTCGCTTACGCGCGCGTGCGCCCGCCCCACAAATCGGCGGGCCCGAACCGGTCCGCGCCTTGCGTGGCCAGCATCCAGCCCGGGTATTCGGGCGGCAGCGCGCTCGCCTTGTCAATTGCCGCGAGCTCGTCGTCGCTCAGCGTCATCTCGATCGCGGCAAGATTGTCGTCGAGTTGTGCGCGGCGCTTTGCTCCGACGAGAACCGAGGTCACGACGGGGCGGGACAGCAGCCACGCGAGCGCGACGCGAGCCGGGCTGCATTGACGCGCCTGCGCGATCGGCGCGATCGCATCGAGTACATTCCACGCGCGTTCTTTATCGACGATCGGAAAATCGAACGTCGAGCGGCGCGAGCCGTCCGGGTTCTGATTGTGGCGGCTGAATTTACCTGAAAGCAGACCGCCTGCGAGCGGGCTCCAGACGAGCAGGCCAAGCTTTTCGTATTCCATCAGCGGCGCGAGCTCGCGTTCGAGATCGCGGCCTGCCAGCGAGTAATACGCCTGCACGGTCGCGAAGCGCTCGTAGTTCTTCTGGTTCGAAATGCCGAGCGCCGTCGCGATGCGCCACGCGGCCCAGTTCGAGACACCGATATAGCGCACTTTGCCCTGGCGGACCATATCGTCGAGGGCGCGCAGGGTTTCGTCGAGCGGCGTCAGGACGTCCGTCGCATGGATCTGGTAGAGATCGATGTAATCGGTCTGCAAGCGGCGCAGGCTCGCGTCCACGGCATCCATCAGATGGCCGCGCGATGCGCCGACTGCATTGCGGCCCTGACCCATGCGCGTGTATCCCTTCGTTGCGATGACGACGTCGTGCCGCGCCACTTGCAGATTCCGGAATGACTGGCCAAGCGTCGTTTCGCTTTCCCCGAACGAATACACATCGGCGGTATCGAAAAAATTGATACCCGCTTCGATGCTGGCACGCACGAGATCGTCCGCTTGCGCCTGTCCGACGTCGCCGATATGCCGGTACACGCCCTGACCGCTGCTGAACGTCATCGTGCCCAGGCAGAGCTGGGATACCAGCAGGCCCGTATTGCCCAACGGTTTGTATTTCATGTTCGAACTCCGTAAAAATGATCTTGAAGGGTGCTCGAAGCGACCACGCAGAGCCGGCGAGTTCCTCGATGGTCTGCGTAGTACGTCTCGCATGTGATTCATTGTGGACGCTGGTCGAGTACAAATAAATGGAACAATCAGGCATTTAAAATTCCCCCATGAGGAATTAAACTGGGCGTCGCCTTTCGTCTCATGCTAGGGCTAGCATGCTCAATCGACTCGAAATACTGAAGATATTTGCCGCCGCGGCCACATCGCCGACGTTCCGCGAGGCCGCGAAGCGGCTTGGCGTATCGCCGCAAGTCGTCACGCGCGCGGTGCGCGAACTCGAAGAAACGGTTGGCGAAACGCTCTTTCATCGCAGCACGCGGCGTATCCAGATCACCGCGTTCGGACAGTCGTTCGCACAGAATGCGCAGGCCGCGTTATCGGCGGTCGACGGCCTCTTCGCGCCTCATGTCGTTCGCGCCGACGAAGCGGTCGGCATCGTTCGCATTACCGCGTCGTCCATGATCGGGCGTCGTTTCGTATTGCCGGTCCTCGTCGGCTTGACGAAGCGATATCCGGGCCTCGTGCCCGATCTCAGGTTGTCGGATGTGCCTGCGCCTGTCGTCGACGAGCAGATCGATATCGGCGTGCGCGTCGGCGCGATCGGCGATAACCGCTTCGTAGCGCGTATGGTCGCGTCGTTGCCGATGTGGGTGGTCGGCTCGCCGTCGCTGATCGAAAGCGTAGGTGAGCCGAAGAGCCTCAAGGAACTCGAGTCGATGCCGATGACGTGTCTGATCGACCGTGCGAGCGGGCGCCCGTGGCCGTTGATATTTCGCGGGGAGCGGCAGGTTCAGCCGGCATCGCCGGCTTTCGTGACCGACGACACCGAAGCCGAGATCGAAGCGGCCTGTGCGGGGTTAGGCTTCAGCCAATCGGCGGAGTATCTGCTGCGCCCGTATATCGAAGCGGGACAGCTGGTGCGCGTGCTGTCCCGCTTCGAACCGGAGCCGTGGAAATTGCACGTCTACCGGCCGCAGCGCGGGCCGGTTCCTCGACGCATCCGGGTCGTCTACGACGAACTGGTCGAGAAGCTTGGGGATGCGTCACCGCGCGCATAGTGCCTTGTACGTCGCGGTGCAAGCCGCACCAGCACATGCGCGCGACGGCGATCACCGTGCATTCAACGCGGAATGATCTGCTCCGCCTTCAGTCGATCGAACAGCGCAAAGAACGCATCGGGCGTGCTTTGATAATCGAGAAAGCCTGCCTTGCGGCTTTTGCTCATGTCCGTCAGTACTTCCATCGGCCGGCCGAGATCGGCGTCCGTGTGCCACCACGAAACCAGCGCGTTCACGTCGGGCTCCTTCAACTGATGGCGCGCCGCGATCTCTTTCCATTGCTTGCCGGCGTCCTGCATCCGGCTTTCGAGCGGGCGCGTCCGACCGTCGAACGGTGCGGGCGCGATGCCGAAGTAGTCGGCAATGCGCGACCACATCCATTTCCAGCGGAACACATCGCCGTTCACGACGTTGAAGTCTTCGTTGCGCGCATTCGGCGACGTCGCCGCCCATTCGAGATGCCGCGCAAGCAACCGCGCGTCGGTCATATCGGTGAGGCTCTCCCATTGGGCGGCGGAGCCGGGGAACACGAACGGCTGGCCCGTCTGCTTGCACAGCGTGGCATAGACGGCGAGCGTCACGCCCATATTCATCGCATTGCCGAGCGCGAAGCCGATGATCGTGTGCGGGCGATGCACGCTCCAGCCGAAGCCATACTGCCGCGCGGCTTCGAACACGCGGTCTTCCTGCTCGTAGTAGAAGTTATCGACGGGCTGCCGGCCCTGTTCTTCACGAAACGGCGTGAGCGGCACATTGCCTTGCGCATACGCTTCAAAGGGCCCGAGGTAGTGCTTGAGCCCCGTGACGAGCGCCGCATGCCCGAGTGTGCCGGTCGGGCCGAGCGCGTCGAGCACATGTTTGACCATGGCCCCGTTGACGCGAATATTCTCGCGCTCGGTGGCCTGCCGCGACCACGCGGTAAAGAACACATGACTGAACTGACGGCCGCGCAATGCGTCGGCAACGGATTGCTGCGAAGTGAGATCGGCGCTGACGGAATCGATGCCGCCTTGCGGTGGCGTGCGTCCGCGCGAAAGGCCCGTTACGTGCCAGTCGCCGCATGCGAGCAGATGTTGCGCGAGATTGCCGCCGACAATGCCGGTCGCGCCGATGATCAATGCCTGTTTTTCCATGGAGAATCCTTTAGCGAATGTCGACGCGCTTCTGGAACCGGCGTATACGGTCCGGCCGACAGAGGCCTGTCCGTGCAGCACGTCGCCGATGTCGTCAGCTTCAACGGAAGAAACCGCCAATCATAGTCTCTTCATCGGCTCCGAGCAGCGGACCCGACATCATCGCGTCGATCTGCGCCGTCGCGCAGGCGCCGTTTCATTGGCGCCGTCTCAACGATGCAAGCACGACCGCGCCGCATATCAGCACGCCACCAAGCGCGGTCCTCAAAGCAGGCGTCTCGCCGATCAGCAGCCATGCCAGCGCGATGCCGTACACGGGCTCGAGACCGAACACGACGCTCGTCGTTTGCGCGTTGAGATGCTTGAGGCTCGCAATGACGAGACCTTGCCCGAGCGCCGTAAAGACGACGCCAAGCACGATCAGATAAAGCCAGTCGCTGGCCGATATGGGGTTTTGCGCCTGCAGCGCGAAAGGCACGATACATATCGCGGCGATGGCCTGCTGATAGAACGACACGCAGGCCGACGGATAGCGCGCCGTGTATTGGCGGCTCAACAACGCCAGCACCGCATAAGCCAGGGCGGAGAGTATTCCCCACAGTACGCCTTGCGTCAGGTGATTGCTGAAATCGAGGCTCGGTGTGACGAGCGCCAAACCCAGCGTCACGACCAGCGCCGTCATGATGTCGTCGCGCCGGATCCGTTCGCCGAATACGAGGGGCTCGAGAAAAGTCGTGAATAACGGAAAAGTCGAAAACGACAATAAGCCGATCGCGACTGTCGAGACCTGAATGGAGTGGAAAAAACTGAACCAGTGCAGTGCGAGGATGACGCCGGAAAGTGCCAGTGCGGCGGCGTCCTTGAGCGTGGCGAGCCGCAGGCTTTTTCTGGCGACCCACGCGAACAGCAGCAGCGCGAGGCTGCCGAATACGGTCCGGCCGGCCGTCAATTGCGCGGCGCTGACAGTCAGTAATTTGGCGAAAAGGCCGGCGCAGCCGGCCAGCAATACGGCGAAATGAATCTGCGCCAGCCCGAGCGTGTGATTTCTTTCGTATTTATGCATCGGGCAAGGATACCGCAGTTACCCGGTAATCGGACTTGCCCTTACGTTGCCATTGCGCAGTGGGTTTCGCCTCAATTGCCAATTGACGCGATATTCTGTCTAATATTCGCCGCGAAGGAGTCTGATTTATTTTGGTTTTATAACCCAAACAACAGCCCTCGATAAAAAAACGATGAACCCACTGCTACCGCTCAGAATCCAGGTGAGCCGCCACGCGCGCATGCTCGCTGGATATTTCCCTGCTGCATTTTCACGCGACGAATCGGACGGCATCGATATTCGCGGCACCATTACGCCGAGGCTGCTGAACGGCAACACGGTGCTGAATCTGAATTACAGCGACGTCGACCGTTTTACGTCGAATACCGGGTCGACAGCCACGCTTTTCGTCGCGCGAGGCGAAGACCTCGTGCGCGTAACGACGTCCGTCAAATTGCAAAGCGGCGAGCGAGCCGTGGGTACCGAGCTCGATCGTTCGCATCCCGCTTACAGGCTGCTGCTTGGCGGGCAGTCCTATACCGGTTACGCGACCTTATTCGGCAAGCAATACATGACGCAGTACGAGCCCATCGTCGATAGCGCGGGGCAGGTGATCGGCGCGCTGTATGTCGGCTTCGATGTCAGCAAGGCCTGGACATTATCGACGAGCGCCAGGCTCGCTTTGCTGACCTTCGTTGCGGCTACGGTCGTTCTGTCGGGCTATGGGTGGCTCGTGCGTGCGTCGATGCTTGCCGACTCTGCAAACGACGCGTTGCACGCGTGGAACCTGTCGCAAGCCGGCGCCATGGAAGGCTTTGCGCTTATCGGCGCACTGCTGGTCAGCGTGCTGGTGTATGTCGCGATGCGGCGCGGCCTTGGCGTGCAACTGCTCGAAGCGAAGGCCGCCGCTGAGAAACTGGCGGCCGGCGACCTCACCGCGCAGGTGCATGTCAGCAGGCGCGACGATCTCGGCCAGTTGATGCAGGCGATCAACGGCATCAGCGTCGGCTTGGCGTCGGTGGTCGGCAATGTGCGACGCGCGTCCGATACGATCGCGCTCGCCGCCCGCGAAATCGCGGCCGGCAACGCCGATCTGTCCGCGCGTACCGAAGCGCAGGCGGGTTCGCTCGAAGAGACCGCCTCGGCGATCAGCCAGTTGACGTCGATGGTCCGCACGAATGCCGAACATGCGTCGAATGCAAACGAGCATGTGGCGTCGGTGTCGGGTCTTGCGGTGAAAGGCGGCGACGTGGTCGGCGAAGTGGTCAATACGATGTCGCTGATCCGCGGCAGTTCGAAGAAGATCGTCGACATCATCGGCGTGATCGACGGCATCGCGTTTCAAACCAATATTCTTGCGTTGAATGCGGCCGTCGAAGCTGCGCGCGCCGGTGAAGAAGGGCGCGGCTTTGCGGTGGTAGCCGGCGAAGTGCGCGGCCTCGCGCAGCGCAGCGCGGCCGCGGCGAAGGAAATCAAGGCGTTGATCGGCGACTCGGTCGGCAGTGTCGATGCGGGCGGCGCGCTCGTCGACGAGGCCGGCCGCAATATGAGCGAGATTGTCACGGCTGTCGAAAATGTCGTGAGTCTGATGAATGAGATTACGCGGGCCAGCAACGAACAAAGTTCGGGTATCAGCGAAGTGAACCGTGCGATCGTTCAGATGGATGAAATGACGCAACAGAATGTTGCGCTGGTCGAAGAGGCCGCGGCTGCGGCGGCCAGCATGCGCGAACAGGCGCGCTCGCTCGAAGACGCGGTGCGCGTGTTTCGGCTCGCCGGAGACGCACCGCGCTGACGGTGCGAGCAAACGGAGCAAACGGAGCAAACGGAGCAAGCGGGAACAAGCGGGAGCAAATGCAACAGAACGAGCAAGCGCGGCGGCTGCGCCGCTTCAGGAAAATCGCTCGCGGTACACCTGCGGCGCCACGCCCAATAGACGAATAAAACTGCGCCGCATCGTCTCTTCACTGCCGAATCCGCAGCGCGTGGCGATCCGCTTCGCGGGCCACGACGTTTCGCCGAGCATGCGCTGCGCTGCTTCGACGCGAAGCTGTTCGACCGTTCGCGCAGGCGTGCGGCCCGTCTCCGCCTTGTAGTGGCGCATAAAGCTGCGCTCGCTCATATGCAGGCGCTTCGCGAGCAGCGGCACGGAAAGATCCGACGCGATATGCGATGTCATCCACGCATGCAATTCGCCGAAGCGGTCATCGGCTCTTTGCATCGACAGCATCGCGCTGAACTGCGACTGGCCGCCCGGCCGCTTCAGAAACACGACGAGTTCGCGCGCGACATCGAGCGCCATTGAACGACCGTGGTCTTCTTCGACGAGCGCGAGCGCAAGGTCGATGCCGGCCGTGACGCCGGCCGAGGTCCAGATATCGCCGTCGCGGATAAAGATCGGATCGGTCTCGACGCGCAGTTGCGGATAACGCTGCGCAAGCTCGTCGCAGCGCGCCCAATGCGTGACGACGCGACGCCCATCGAGCAAGCCGGCCTCGGCAAGCAGAAACGCGCCCGAACATACCGACGCGATACGCGTGGAACGTGCCGCTTGCCGTTGAGTCCACCGGACGAGGCGCGTATCTTCCGAGGCCGCGATTACGCCGCGGCCGCCCGGAATGACCAGCGTATGAACCTCGCCTTTGACAGTGCGTATCGAATCGGCCATCAGCGCGACGCCCGACGACGACGCGATCGGGCCGCGTTCGGCCGCGACGACTCCAGGCGCGTACGGCACGGCGAGCCCGCGTTGCGCCGCGAGTTCGTTGGCGGACGCGAATACCTGCAGCGGGCCGCAGACGTCGAGCAGTTGCACATTCTCAAACGCGAGCAGCAGAACAGAGCGGGCTTGACTGGACACCGTTGTGGACATGGTTGGCAGAAACCGTGGGTTAAATGGCAATTTTGCCAAAGACTACCTGCATAGAATCGTTATGTCCACCTCGCAGGTTCCTGCTTGCGGGTGAGCATCGTTCCCACATTTCACGAGGTATTCCATGACGCTGCAAATCGGCTTTCTGCTGTTTCCGCAAGTCCAGCAACTCGATCTGACAGGCCCGCACGAGGTGCTTGCGTCGGTGCCCGGCACTGCGACGCATCTGATCTGGAAAACGCGCGAACCGGTGGTATCGAGCAACGGGCTCGTGCTGACGCCCACCGTCACGTACGACGATTGTCCGCCGCTCGACGTGATCTGCGTTCCCGGCGGGACCGGTGTGACACCGCTTCTGCAGGATGCGCAGACTATTGCGTTCGTTCAGAAGCAGGCGGCGCTCGCGCGCTATGTCACGTCGGTCTGCACCGGCGCGTTGCTGCTCGGCGCGGCTGGGCTGCTGCGCGGGCGGCGCGCCACGACGCATTGGGGATTTCATGCGCTGCTCGAACCGCTCGGCGCGATTCCGACGCAAGGCCGCGTCGTGCGCGACGGCAATCTGATGACGGGCGGAGGCGTGACCGCCGGCATCGACTTTGGCTTGACGCTGGCTGCGGAACTCGCGGGGCTGCAGGAAGCGCACGCCATTCAGCTCGAACTCGAATATGCGCCAGCGCCGCCGTTCAATGCGGGCGATCCGCAGACCGCGCCGCGCGAAGTGGTCGAACTCGTGAAGCAACGCTCGGCGCAGAGCTTTGCCGCCCGAAGCCGCGCGATCGAGGAGATTGCGCGCGCCGGGGTGTGACGGTTGATGATTGCGCCGGCACGCGCTGCCGCCGATCGCTTCGTGTGTTTTTCAGATATGGAGCCGCGGCGGCGGGGCTATTGATGTGCCGCCGCGCTCGCGCTAGCCGGCGGCAGCACTTGCTGCGGATGCAGCGGATCATGCAACTCGCCCGACCATCCGCCGCCCAGATCGCCGATGAGCGCCGCCGCATCGAGCAATCTCTGCTGCTGCACACTCAACGCGGTCTGCTGATCGTTGAGTTGCGTCGTTTGTGCGGTGGCGACCGTGGTGTAGTCGACGGTACCGGCCTGATATTCATTCTGCGCGATCTCTGTGCCGCGGATCGCGTCTCGCACGGCGGCATCGAGTGCCTGCGCCTGGTCCGCGAGAATGCGCAAGCCGGACAGATCGTTTTCGACGTCTTCGAACGCAGTCAGCACGGTGCCGCGATAGTTCGCGACCGCCGCATCGTAGCCGGCCCGCGCGGCCGCCACCTGTCCGCTGCGCAGGCCGCCGTCGAAGATCGTCTCGCTCGCGTTCGCGCCGAGCGACCACACGTAGTTGCTGATATGCAGCAAGCCGTTCAACGGCGATTGCGTGAAGCCATCGAGCGCGGACAGCGAAATGTTCGGATAGTACGCGGCGATCGCCACGCCAATCGATGCGTTGGCGGCCGCCATCTGACGTTCCGCTGTCGCGATATCGGGCCGCCGCTGCAGAATGGTCGACGGCACGCCCGCGGGGATGTCGGGCAGCGTGGGCAGTGCGGTGCTGTACGCAATGACCAGCTCTCCGGGGTTCTTGCCGACTAGCACGGCAATCGCGTGCTGAAACTGCGCACGCGACACGCCAAGCGCAATCAGGTTCGCCTGCGCGTTTTCGAGCTGCGTGCGCGCCTGCACGAGATTCGATGGCGGCACGGTGCCCGCGCGATCCTGTTCGTTGACCACGCGCAGAAATTCGCTGAATGCTTCGACGGTTTGCGTGAGCAGGTCGATATTCGCATCGGTAATGCGAATATCGATGACCGCATTAGCGAGCGCAATCTGCTCCGATAGCGTTGCATTCGCAAGTGTCGCTTCGCTTGCCTGCGCGGTTGCGGAATTCTGTTCGATCGAGCGGCGCACCTGGCCCCACAGATCGAGGTCCCAGCTCGCGCTGCCTTCGAGCGAACCGCCGTTGTTGATCCGCGCACCACCTGCTTGCGGCAGGAACGACGAACTGCCGAACGTGCTGGTCGGACTGCGCTCGCGCGTAAGCGAGCCCTGCGCGGCGAGTGTCGGGAAAAGCCCCGCGCGCGCGATGCGCACTTCGGCGAGCGCCTGCTGATAGTTTGCGTAGCTTTGGCGCACGGACTGGTTCGATACCGCGACCTGCGGTTCGAGTTCGTCGAGCAGCGGATCGTTGAAAGCGGTCCACCAGTCGCCTTTCGGACCTTCGGCCGCGGTAGGTTGCGCCTGCGTCCAGCCCGGCAATTCGGACCATGTCGCCGGCACGGCAACCTGTGGCTTCCGGTAGTCGGGACCGACCATGCAGCCGCTCGTCAACGCGACGAGCGAGAACGCGAGTAGCGTGCGGGTCATGTTCATCATTGCGCGCCCGTATCCGGTGCGTCCGGGGTATCGGTGATGGTAGGAGACCGGCGGTTCCACGGCAGCCGCGCGGACCAGCGCGCTACCTTCGAACGCACGCGATCGAGATAGAGGTAAATCACGGGCGTCGTGTACAGCGTGAACACCTGGCTTAGCAGCAGGCCGCCCATCACCGTGACGCCGAGCGGCTGCCGCAGCGAGGCGCCCTGGCCGATGCCGATCGCGAGCGGCAGCGCGCCGAGCACGGCCGCCGCGGTCGTCATCATGATCGGGCGCAGACGCACGACGGCGGCTTCGTGAATGGCCGCACGCGCATCCATTTTCTCGTTGCGCTGCAACTGAATCGCCACGTCGACCATCATGATGCCGTTCTTCTTCACGATACCGATCAGCAGAATAATGCCGATCATCGCGATCACCGAAAACGGTGTGCCGAAAATCAGCAGCGCAAGCGTCGCGCCAATGCCGGCGGACGGCAAGGTCGAAAGAATGGTGAGCGGGTGGATCGTGTTTTCGTACAGCACGCCGAGCACGATATACACGACGAGCAGGGCGGCGAGAATCAGCAGCGGTACGGTGCCCATCGACTGCGCATACGCTTGCGCAGCGCCCGCGAATGCGCCATGCACGGACGCGGGCATGCCGATATCGCGCGACGCCTGTTCGATCGCCGCATCGGCCGCGCTCAGCGATCCGCCGGCCGGCAGGTTGAACGAAATCGTGCCGGCCACGAGACCGCTCTGATGGTTGATCTGGGTGGCGGTATGGCTGCTGGTCCAGTTGATCATTGCCGAAAGCGGCACCATCGTTTCGGCTGCCGTACTATCGGCGCTGCCGGTGGAGCTCCCTCCCTTGCTGTTGGCGATGCTGTTGGTCTGCGCGTTCGCCTGGGCATTCGAATTGAGCGCATTGGTTGCCGCAACCGCGCTGGCTGCAGCAGCAATCACGACCGGTTGCGTCACGCCGCTTACGGTGCCGCCCTGCATTTGCGTCTGCTGCGTGCCGTTCGCATTGCCGGCGGCGGTGCTCATATAAATGCCGCTCAACGACTGCGGATACTGCCAGTACTCGGGCGCCACCTCCATCACGACAAAGTACTGATTGAGCGGGTTGAAGATCGTCGATACCGTGCGCTGCCCGAATGCGTCGTAAAGCACGTTGTCGATCTGGTTCGCGACGAAACCGTAACGCATCGCGGTGCTGCGGTTCACTTGCACATACGCCTGCAGGCCGTTTTGCTGCAGATCCGAATTGACGTCGACGATCTGACTGCGGTGTTTGCCGAGCGCGGCGACGAGTTTCGGCACCCATTTGAACAGCGCATCGGGATCGTCGCTCGTCAGCGTGTACTGGTATTCGGCCGCCGATTGCCGTCCCCCGATGCGCAAGTCCTGCTGCGCCTGCAGGAACAGTTGCGCGCCGGACACGGCATTGAGCTTCGGCCGCAGCTGGTTCACCACTTGCGTTGCCGATAGATGCCGCTGCGAAATCGGCTTCAGTTCGATAAACACGTTGGCCGTGTTCAACGCGCGCCCACCGGTGAAGCCGGCCACCGACTGAACGGCCGGGTCCTTTTGCACGATGGCTTGCAGTTGTGCGAGCTTCTTTTGCATCGCGTCGAAAGAGATGCTCTGGTCCGCGATGATCTGCCCGATCAGAATGCCCGTGTCCTGCTCGGGAAAGAACGTCGCGGAAAGAAAGCGAAACAGGAACACGTTGGCGACGAGCAGCGCGATCAGCGAAAGGCCGATCAGCAGCGCATGATCGAGCGCACGGTCGAGCGAGCGGCTATACGCGTCGCGGAAACGCGCGAAGCCGTGGTCGATCCAGCGCGCCACGCGTGCCGCATGCGAATTCGCAGGGCCGGCCCGTTCGCGCTTCAGTACATACGCGCACATCGTGGGCGTGATCGTCAGCGAGATGACGAGCGACAGCAGGATCGCGATCGACAACGTCACGGCGAACTCGTGGAACAGCAGGCCGACGATGCCCGGCATCAGCAGAATCGGCAAAAACACGGCGATCAGCGACAGGCTCATCGATATGACGGTGAAGCCGACTTCGCCGGCGCCGCGTATCGCCGCTTCCTTCGGGTCGAGCCCCGCTTCGATATGGCGCACGATATTTTCGAGCACGACCACCGCATCGTCGACCACGAAGCCGGTGCCGATCGTCAGCGCCATCAGCGACAGATTGTCGATGCTGTAGCCGAGCAGATACATCGGGCCGAACGTGCCGACAATCGAAAGCGGCAGCGCGACCGCGGGAATCAGCGTCGCACGCGGCGACAGCAGGAAGATAAACACTACGCCGACCACGAGCAGCACCGCGATAAACAGGGTGCGCTCGGTATCGGACGTCGAGGCCCGCACCGATTCCGAGCGGTCGATCGCGACATTGACGTGAATCGAACTCGGCATCGCCGCTTCGATGGCGGGCAGCCGTGCCTGGATCTGACTGACCGTCTTCACCACGTTGCTGCCCGGCAGCGGATAGACGATCACGAGCACCGCGGATTTGCCGTTATAAAGGCCTGCATTGCGGATGTTCTCATTCGAGTCGATCACGCTTGCAACGTCGCGTAAGAATACGGGCGCGCCTTGCCGGTAGGCGATCACGATATCGCGATACGGCGCTGCGTTGCTGATCTGGTCGTTCGACAGGACCTCGAAGCGCTGGCCGTTCTGGTCGATATGGCCTTTCGCGCTATCCGCATTGGCCGCGCCGACGGCGGCGCGCACGTCTTCGAGGCCGATTCCGTAGCTATTGAGCTTGCCCGGTTGCAGTTCGACGCGCACCGACGGCAGGGCGCCGCCGCCGAGCGTGATCTGGCCGACGCCATCCACTTGCGACAACTGCTGTTGAATGACCGAATCGGCGGAATCGTAAAGTTGCGCTTTGGTCAGCGTGTCCGACGTGAGCGCGAGCACCATGACCGGCGCGCTCGCGGGGTTGTACTGCCGATAAGTCGGATTCGCGCGCAAGGTGGTCGGCAGATCGGCGCGCGCGGCCTGGATCGCCGCTTCGACATCGCGCGCGGCGCCGTTGATATCGCGGTTCAGGCCGAACACGACGACGATCATCGACGTGCCGACATAACTCATCGACGTCAGTTCGGCGACATCGGCAATCGTGCCGAGCCGGCGCTCGAGCGGTTCGGCGACCGTCGAAGCCATCGTTTCGGGGCTTGCGCCGGCCATTTGCGCCTGAACGACGATTACCGGGTACGCGACATTGGGCAGCGGTGCGACCGGCAGCCGGAAATACGCGAGAAAACCGGCCAGCAGAATCGCGACTGCCAGCAGGCTGGTCGCGACGGGCCGCCGGATAAACAGCGCCGGGATGTTCACGGCGTGCTCCGCTGCGCGCCGTGTTCGTCGCGCTCACGGCGCTTGCGCGAGAAACGCTGCGCGAGCCGGTCGAAAAACAGATAGATGACGGGTGTCGTGAAGAGCGTCAGCACCTGGCTCAACGTCAGGCCGCCGATGATCGCGAGGCCGAGCGGGCGGCGCAGTTCGGAGCCGGTGCCGGTGCCGAGCAGCATCGGCAGGGCGCCCAGCATGGCGGCGAGCGTGGTCATCAGGATCGGGCGGAAGCGCAGCAGCGACGCTTCGAAAATCGCTTCACGCGGCGATTTGCCATGCACGCGCTCCGCTTCGAGCGCGAAGTCGACCATCATGATCGCGTTCTTCTTCACGATGCCGATCAGCAGCACGATGCCGATAATGCCGATCACGTCGAGGTCGCTGCCCGCGATCATCAGCGCGAGCAGCGCGCCGATGCCGGCCGACGGCAGCGTCGACAGGATCGTGACCGGGTGGATATAACTTTCGTACAGCACGCCGAGCACGATATACACGGCCGCGAGCGCGGCGATCAGCAGATACACCTCGCTTGACAGCGAATCTTCGAATGCTTGCGCCGCGCCCTGGAACGTCGATGTGATCGACGGCGGCAGATGGACCGCATTCTCCGCGTCGCGAATCGCGCGCACGGCGGCGCTCAGCGACGCATCTTTCGCGAGATTGAACGAGATCGTCACCGACGGGAACTGCGCGAGGTGGCTCACCACGAGTGGCGTGCGCACGATGCGCAGCTTCGCGATGCCGGAGAGTTGGACCTGGCCGCTGCTGCCGGTCTGACTCGGCAGATAGAGGTTGCCGAGCGCTTGCACATCGGCCATCGCTTCGGGTTTTGCGACGAGAATGACGCGGTACTGGTCGGACTGCTGGAAGATCGTCGAGACGATGCGCTGGCCTAGTGCATCGTAAAGCGCGTTGTCGATCGTCGCGGCGGTGATGCCGTAGCGCGCCGCAAGCTGGCGGTTCACGTCGACGTAAATACCGAGGCCGTCCACGTTGAGGTCGCTTGCGACGTCGGTGATCGACGGAATCTTCTTCATGCGATCGATCAGCGCCGGCACGTATTGCTGGAACGCCTGCTGGTTCGGACCGCGCAGCACGAAGTTGTACTGGTTCTTCGTCACCGTCGTGTCGAGCGTGAGGTCCTGCTCGGGCTGCAGATAGAGCCGGATGCCCGGCACCTTTTCCGCTTCCTGCTGGATGCGGCGGCCGATTTCCCCGGCCGTCAGCGACCGGTCGTCGCGGGGGCGCAGGTTGATCAGAAAGCGCCCGTTGTTCAGCGTCGTGTTGGTGCCGTCGATGCCGACGTACGAGGTCAGCGACACGACATCCGGATCCTTGAGGATCGCTTGCGCAAGGTCGTTTTGCCTTTTGACCATCGCCGAATACGACACCGAGTTGTCGGCCACGCTGATGCCTTGCAATACGCCGACGTCCTGCACCGGGAACAGACCCTTGGGGATCACGATGTAGAGGATCAGCGTCAGCGCTACGGTGCCGAGCGCGACGAACAGCGTCAGCGTCTGGTGATCGAGCACCCAGCGCAGGCCGCGTTCGTATGCGGCAAGCGTTTTGTCGAATAGCCCTTCGCTGATGCGCTCGAAGCGGCTCGGGTGCCGTTCGGCCTGGGCGCGCAGAATGCGCGCGCACATCATCGGCACGACCGTCAGCGAGACGACAGCCGACAGTACGATGGTCACAGCGAGGGTGATGGCGAATTCGCTGAAGAGGCGGCCGATCACGCCGCCCATAAACAGCAGCGGAATCAGCACCGCGATCAGCGATACCGTCAGCGACAGAATCGTAAAGCCGATTTGTCCGGCGCCCTTCAAAGCCGCTTCGAGCGGTCCCATCCCTTCTTCGAGATACCGGACGATATTCTCGATCATCACGATCGAGTCGTCGACGACGAAGCCGGTGGCGATGATCAGCGCCATCAGCGACAGATTGTCGATCGAGTAGTTGAGCTGGTACATCACCGCGAGCGTGCCGATCAACGAGACCGGTACCGAGATGCTCGGGATGATGGTCGCGGGCACGTTGCGCAGGAACACGAAAATCACCGCGACGACGAGCACGATCGCGAGAAGCAGCTCGAACGCCGCGTCGCGCACCGACGAGCGGATCACGCCGGTGCTGTCCGCCACCACCGTCACTTTCATGCCGGCCGGCAGCGTCGATTCGAGTTTCGGCAACTGCTGCATGATCTGGTTCACGGTGCGGATCACGTTCGCGCCGGGCTGCCGTTGCACGTTGATTACGATCGCCGGCGTTCTGTTGAACCACGCGCCGCGCTCGACGTCCTGCGGCGCCTGGCTCGCGCGCGCGACATCGCGCAGATACACGGGCGCGCCGTTCTGATATGCGATCACCGAGTTCAAATAGTCTTCGGGGTCGACGATCTGATCGTTGCCGTTGATCGTGTAGTCGAGCTCGGGGCCGTCGAAGTTGCCTTTCGGCTGGCTCACGTTGATGTTCGCGAGCAGCGTGCGCAGGTCGTCGATATTGAGGCCGTAGCCCGCGAGTTTCTGCGGATCGGCTTCGACGCGCACGGCCGGCACATTGCCGCCCGCGGTGGCGACGAGGCCGACGCCCGGCACTTCGGAAATCTTCGTCGCGAGCCGGTTGTTCGCCGCGTCCTGCAACTGCGTGAGCGACATCGACTTCGACGTGACCGCGAGCGTGAGGATCGGCTGGTCGGCGGGATTGACCTTCGCATACGTGGGCGGCGCGGGCAGGCCAGCGGGCAGGAAGCTGTTGGCCGCGTTGATCGCCTGCTGCACGTTCTGCTGCGCGACGTCGAGATTCAGCGAAAGGTCGAACTGCAGCGTGATGATCGAGGCGCCTTCGGAGCTGTACGAGATCATCTGCTGCAGGCCCGGTATCTGGCCGAGCTGCACTTCGAGCGGCGCGGTCACCGTGGTCGCCATCACGTGCGGGCTCGCGCCGGGATAGAAGGTCTGCACCTGGATCGTCGGATAGTCGACCGACGGCAGCGACGAGACCGGCAGGAACTTCATCGCGACGAGACCGACGAGCACGAGCGCGATCATGAGCAGCGATGTCGCTACCGGTCTCAGGATAAACAGGCGGGAGAAATTCATCGGCGCGGGATGGGCGGCTTATGGTCGGCGTCTAAAGTGCTTGGCGGTCGTTCGCCGGGCGCGGGTCGGTCACGCATCGGCGCCTCACGAATCCTGCACTTGCGCGTTCGCATCCGATGCAGCCGGTGCTGCGCTCCCGCCGCTTGCCGGTGCTGCACGCGCGGGCGCCGGCGTGATATGCGCGCCGTCGGACAATCGGTCGAGCCCGTCGGTAACGACGCGCTGGCCTGCGGCCAGTCCCGAAGCGATGGCGGTGTACGCACCGTTGGTCGGCCCGATCGTGACCTTACGCACCGACACGGTGTTGTTGGCGTTCACCACATAGACATAGTCGCCGGGCGCGCCGGTTTGCACAGCCGGTGTCGGCACGAGCACCGCGTTCTGCAGCGTATCGACGAGCAGCGTCACGTTGACGAACTCGTTGGGGAAGAGCGCCTCGTCGTCGTTCGGCAGGCTCGCGCGCAGCGTGACGGTGCCGGTCGCGGTGGCCATCTGGTTGTTGATCGTGTAGAGCTCGCCCGTCGCGAGCTTCTTCGAGTTGTCGCTGCTATAGACGGTGACGGGCAGCTTCGCGCCGGTATTGAAGCGGCGCAGCACGTGATCCAGCGAGTTTTGCGGCACGGTGAATTCGACGGTGGTCGGTTTCATCTGCGTAATCACGGCGATGCCGGGCTGGCTCGACGCGGTGACGTAGTTGCCCGGATCGATGAGCCGCAGGCCGATGCGGCCCGAGATCGGCGCGGTGATATGGCAGTAGATGAGGTCGAGATCGAATTGCGCGATGTTCGCGAGGTCCGCCTTGACGGCGGCTTCGTCCTGCTGCACGAGGAACTGCTGGTCGACGTAAGTCTGCTCGGCGATCGACTTGTGCTCGTTCAGTTGCGTGAAGCGCGCGAGATCGGCGCGGGCCTGGGCCAGCGTCGCCTTGTCTTTGGCGAGCTGTGCCTGAGCCTGCTGCTTGCTGATCTCGAACTGGCGCGGGTCGATCTGCGCAAGGAACTGGCCTTTTTCGACGTCCTGGCCTTCGCGATAGCCGACGGCGGTCAGGTAGCCGCTCAATTGCGGCAGTACGGTGACGGTTGCGACCGGCGTAATCGTCCCGAGCGCGCTCAGCGTTTCCGGCATCGGGCCCACGGTGGCCGTTGCGACCGTTACGACTTGCGGGGTCGCCGCGCGCGCTGGTTTCTTGCCGCGCAGCACGTGCAGCACCGCGAGGGCGATCAGCACGATCACGATGATGGCAATAACCAGCAGGCCGCGGCGCCGCGGTTTCTGTTGCGGGGTTGTCACAGCATTCATCGCTACCTCGCGCGTATTGTTTTCGAGCGTGACCTGCACGGTAGCCGTAACCGTGACCACGGCTGGGACCGCTGGCCGAGCCGCGGCGCGGGTGCCCTATCGCATTGGCCGCCGCCGGGCGGATAGCTATGCTGCATACACCTTCTCATCGATTGGTTTCCCCGTTCTTAACGAGCGCCCCGTCCAACCAGGATCGAGAATTAAAACGAGCTTTCGAGTAGTGTGCCGGCCTGAACGCACATGCATAGGATCGCGTGATGTACGACTCGTACACCTTACGATCTGCTATCAGTCAGTTCGGGATCGGCGTGACCCAACACTTTAACTGGTCCGATGAGGAAGACGCAGATTTGATGTAACGCGCGGTAATCGCAACGTGACGTCGGATCGGTGCGACGCAAAGCGTAGCGGAAGAAGGGCGGGTTGCCACGCTGCATTGGACTACCACTGTTCCGCATGCTTTGTCGTTTGTACTGCGATCCAGGCGGGCAGTGGAACCGATCTCTCGCCAGATCCGCGTCGAATTGTTCCTTCTATGAAAAGGGACACTCCTGAATGCGTTGCGCGACGATTTTTCGGATTCATTCGATATATGAATGCGAGGTATAGCGAAGTATTGGAGAAAGGCATGCCGCTGACCTTTCCTTTCAATCATGTTATGTGTGTCAAATTAATGTGACATTTCACCGAACCTTTGACGAAAAGATTCATAAAGTTCATGGGAAAAGGTGACCGACGTTACTGCGTGTCATTCATCCTGTTTCCGCCTTGATTTATAAAAAACTCTCTGTAGACAAATAACTTTGCTTATGCGACAGTTCCAGCGAGCACTGAATCCTGCCTTCGTTACAAGCGCTATGCCGGCAGTCGCGACCGCCTACAGGATGGTTGTGCGGGCATTTAGCAGACGTGCTCGGGGTTGTTTCCGAAAGAGAGCGCTGTTGCATGGGCGTGCCACGCGCGCCGTCGTGCAACGTGCATGTCGACATCTAATGGCTGCGTAAAGACGGCCTGAAGAGGAAACGGTAACCATGAGCACTCGAAGTGCGCCGGGGATCGAAGAGCATCCAGCAGAACAGCCAGACGATTCCCCCGATCGGCTGTTGCCTCCACAAATCGTGTTCGTACGCATCTCGCGCCACGATGGTCCTTCATAAGTTTTCTCCGGCCGGATAAATCGCCCGGCTATTGCATCCCTGCCTCTAGCGTTGTCGCCTGAATGCTTCATTTGGCTATTCCGCGCCAAATGAAAAGGCTTCGCTCGGCCTGACGATTTAAATAAGTCAATTCGCTGGTTGAAATTACGTGGTGGTCCGGCGACTGAATGAGATGCCGTATCGACTGCAAGCAGGAATGCAAATAACGATTATCTAAAACGAGACGGATCAATGTCCACTGGCTAATCCAGCATCGGACGACTATCGGCAACAACCGGAAACCGGAGAGCAGACCGCGTAGCGCTTTACGTGGCGATTCGTCACGTCCGCGCGATCTGCACGCGAAGCCGATCGAGGGTCGTGCGGCGCGCTGGCTGTCGTATCGATTGTGGACACCCGTTGCCGTTCGCAGGCGCGCAGCGTTTCGACATATCGCTGGCGTTGAAGTCGATTTTCTGTCCGGTGGAGAGGAACAACATGAACAAGGTGTGTCGCACTATCTATAACAAAGCGCTTGGCGCCTTTATTGCGGTATCCGAACATGAGTGCGCGTTGGGCAAGGACAAAGGCGCGGCTGCGTCGAGCGCGTACGGTCTATCCGATGCGAGGACAGGAAACCCTTCCGTCGCTATATCTCTTGCTGCGAAACGCGGTACGCGCACGACATCCGCGGGCGTCGACCGGATGCAACGGTTGCCGCTGGTCCGCTGGCTGGCCGTCGCCGGGTGTGTCCTGGTTTCACCGGCCGTGTTCGCGGGGACATGCGTTCAGCTGGACGCGATCGGTACCAATACGGCGACCGGAAGCGGCGCTTCCGGCACCGCCACATGCGGTTCGTTTTCGATCGCGATCGGGGCGGGCAGCGGTGCGACGGCCAACAACTTCGGCGTGGCCGTCGGAGACGCCGCGACTTCCACGGGCACCAACTCCGTTGCAATAGGCCGGCAGACCGTCGCGACCGGTGCGCAGAGTTCGGCACTAGGCCAAGCCGCAAAGGCGGCCGGAGCAGGCGCGACGGCATTGGGTGCGGCGGCGCAGGCGTCGGGCGCAGGCTCCGTTGCACTCGGTAGTGCCGATTCGACCGCCGAGGGCGGCGCGGCGGCGCCCGTTGCGGCCGCCGCGCCCAATGCGTCGGGGATTCGCGCGATCGCCATCGGGGCAGGCTCGAGCGCTGCGGGAACTTCGTCGATTGCCGAGGGCGACGGCGCGTCGGCGGCCAACACGGCCAATGCGATCGCGATCGGCACGACCGCGCAGAGTTCCGGCACGGCTGCCGTTGCGATTGGCCAGTCCGCAAGCGCTTCGCAGGCCCAGGCAGCGGCCTTGGGCTTTCAGGCGTCGGCCGCGGGGATCGGGTCGGTCGCGATCGGCAATCAGTCGCAGGTGCGCGCCGGCGCCGACGCCGGCGTCGCGCTCGGCAGCGGCGCGGTGTCGAATGGCCCGTCGGCGGTCGCGATCGGCGTCAACAGCGGCGCGAGCAATACAGGCGCCATTGCCATCGGTGTCGGCGGCACGGCCGGCGTTCCCGGCTCAGGCACCCAGGCCACGGGTAATGCATCGATCGCGTTCGGCGAAGCTTCGCTTGCCGCTGCCGATCAGGCGGTCGCGATCGGCCTGAGCAGCGCCGCGAGCGGTGTGTCGTCGATCGCGTTCGGCGTGTCGTCGGTGGCGACCCAGCAGTTCGGCGTGGCGCTCGGGAATCTCGCGAGTTCGACAGGCGTTTCCGCCTCCGCGCTCGGACCGGGCGCGACCGCGTCGGCGAACAACTCAACGGCGGTCGGCATCGACGCCGTGGCAACGGGCGACTCGAGCGTCGCCGTTGGCGATAGCGCCGTTGCGGGGTCGGCTACCGCAGTCGCGATCGGGCAGAACGCGTCGGCATCCGGTGGTTCGGCGGTCTCGATCGGCGTGGCCAATACCGCGGTAGGCAACGGCGCGGTCGCAATCGGCGATCCGAACTTCGCCAGCGGCACAGGCGCGTTCGCCGGCGGCGCGAATAACATCGCCAATAGCGACGGCACGGCAACCGCGACTGCCGTGAACGCGGCCAATGGCGCGGTCGCGATCGGTAACAGCAACGTCGCGGTCGGCCAGGGATCGGTCGCGCTCGGCAACACGTCGATCGCGGGCGCGGCGGGCCAGGCCGGCAACGTCGCCATTGGCGACAGTGCAAACGCGACCGCCGCGGCCGGCGACGTGGCGCTGGGCTCCGGCTCGCAGACGGCGGCATCGCACACGGGCGCGTTCGTGATCGCCGGCAGCGCGACGCCGGCGGCGGGCACCGCGGGGACCAGCGTGGTGTCGGTAGGCAGCGCGGGCGCCGAGCGGCAGATCCAGAATGTCGGCGCGGGCGTGCTGTCCGCTGCGTCGACCGATGCGGTGAACGGCTCGCAACTGTTCGCAACGAACACGGCGGTGACCAACCTCAGCAACACCGTCGCGGCTGACGCGCTCCACTACCTGAGCGTCAACGACGGCGGTACGCAGAGCGCGAACTTCGCCAATGACGGCGCGACCGGCGCGAACTCGATTGCGCTCGGCCCGGCGGCGGCGTCACTCGGCGTCAATAGCGTGGCGATCGGCAATGGCGCGGCGAATCAGAGCAACGCCTCGAGCCAGGTCGCGCTCGGCGCGTCGGCGGCTACCAGCGCATTCGGTTCGATTGCCGTGGGCGGCAACGCTTCAGCGCTGTTCCAGAGCGGCATCGCGATCGGCCAGGCGGCGTCGGCGAACAACGGGTACACGGTGGCCATCGGATCAGGGCCGGCGGGCTCGCCGGGCGCGGTGGCGTCGAGCGGCGATGCGATCGCGATCGGCAGCGGCGGCGGCGGCCCGCTTGGCAACCCGGCGCAAGCGACCGCTGCCCGGACGATCGCCATCGGCTCGAACGCCGTTGCAGCCCAGTCGAACGCGATCGCGATCGGCTTTAACGCCGTGACCGGCGGCGCCACCTCCGTCGCGATCGGCGATGCGGCACAGACCGGTGCGAACGGCACGAACGTTTCGCTGGGCTTCGGGAATCTGGCCAATGCCGCGACGGCCGCCGGCGGCGCGGTCGCGATCGGGCGGACCAGCACCGCCACCGGCGACGGCGCGCTGGCGATCGGCGCGTTGAACAGCGCTTTCGGTAACGGGGCGGTCGCGCTCGGCGATCCGAGCTTCGCCAGCGGCAATGGCGCGTTCACCGGCGGTGCGAACAACATTGCGAATGCGGACGGGACAGCCACGGCGACTGCAGCCAATGAAGCCAATGGCGCAGTTGCCATCGGTAACAGCAACGTCGCGGTCGGCCAGGGATCGGTCGCGCTCGGCAACACGTCGATCGCAGGCGCGGCGGGCCAGGCCGGCAACGTCGCGATCGGCGACGGCGCGAACGCCACGGCCGCGGCCGGCGACGTGGCGCTGGGCTCGGGCTCGCAGACGGCGGCTTCGCACACAGGCGCGTTCGTGATCGCCGGCAGCGCGACGCCCGCGGCCGGGACCGCCGGCACCAGCGTGGTGTCGGTGGGCGGCGCGGGCGCCGAGCGGCAGATCCAGAATGTCGGCGCGGGTGTGCTCTCGGCCGCTTCGACCGATGCCGTGAACGGCTCGCAACTGTTCGCAACGAACACGGCCGTGACCAACCTCGGCAACACGATCGCGGCTGACGCGCTCCACTACGTGAGCATCAACGATGGCGGGACGCAGGGCGCGAACTTCAACAACGATGGCGCGACGGCACAGGGCGCGATTGCCGTGGGGGTGGGTGCCCAGGCGAGCGGAAACAATTCCATCGCGCAAGGTGTCGGTGCGACCGCTACGCTGGACGGTGCGATTGCGCTCGGCGACACCGCCAACGCCAGCGCGGGCAGCGCGATCGCAATCGGCCGCACCGCTACGGCGAGCGGTACCAACGGTACGGCAATCGGCGTCGCGGCCAATGCCGCGATCAATGCGACGGCGCTTGGCAACTCGGCTAATGCCAGCGTCGGCAATGCGGTGGCGGTCGGTGCCGCCGCGACGGCTTCTGGTCTGCGCTCGATTGCGGTCGGCACGAACGCCACGTCCGCCGGTGTGGAATCGCTCGCCGAAGGCTTTCAGGCGACCGCCAGCGCCGATGGCGCAACGGCGCTCGGCAGAACCTCGTCGGTCCAGGCCGGCGCTACGAACGGCGTAGCGATCGGCACCGGCGCAACGGTCAGCGCGGCCAACTCGGTGGCGCTCGGCGCCAACTCGACTACCACTGCGAATCTGGCGCTTGCCGCATTCAATCCCGGAACCGGCACGATAGCCGGGGCAACGCCGGTTGGCGAAGTCTCGGTCGGCTCGGCGGGCGCGGAACGCCGCGTCACGAACGTGGCCGCGGGCGCGGCGGCGACGGATGCCGTCAACGTGAGCCAGTTGCAGGCGGTCAGTTCGCAGGTCAACCAGGTGACGCAGGATGCGCTGTTGTGGGATCCGACGGCCAACGGCGGCGCAGGCGCGTTCAGCGCCAGTCACGCAGGCACCGGCCCGAATAACATCACCAACGTGGCCGATGGTGCAATCAACGCGACGAGCACCGATGCCGTCAACGGCTCGCAGCTGTTCGCGACAAACCAGAACGTCACGAACGTGTCGAACGAAGTCAATGACATCGTGAATAACGGCGTGGGCATCAAGTACTTCCACGCGAATTCCACGCTCGCGGATAGCCAGGCGCAAGGCACGGACAGCGTCGCAATCGGCCCGGCCGCGGTCTCGGCCGGGGCGAGCAGCCTCGCTGCCGGCAATGGCGCGCAGTCGCAGGCGGACAACTCGCTTGCGCTGGGCGCCCAATCTACCGCCTCGGTCGCCGGCGGCGTAGCCATTGGTTCGGGCTCCGTATCGGATCGCGCGATCGCGCCCGGCATCGGCAGTATCACGATCGGTACATCGGCCGTGCCGTTCAACACGGCCAACGGCACGCTGCTCGGCGCCGTTTCGTTCGGCAGCGCGGCCGGCAACACGTTCCGGCAACTCACGAATGTCGCTGACGGTACGTCCCAGCACGACGCGGTGACGGTCGAACAGCTGGCCAATTCGCTCTCGTCGTTTGCGACGACCACGCAGAAGTACTTCCATGCGAATTCGGCCGCGGCCGATTCGCTGGCCGTCGGCGCGGAGTCGGTTGCGGTCGGTCCGCAGACGGTGGTCAATGGCGACAGCGGCGTCGGTATCGGCAACGGCGCGACCGTGCAGCAACTCGCGCCGGGCGGCGTGGCGATCGGCGAGCAGGCGAACTCGGGTCAGGTCGATGCGATCGCGGTGGGCAGCGGCGCGAATGCGAACGCGGCCGAATCGATCGCGCAAGGCGCGAATTCGAGCGTCACGAACGTAGGCGGCATTGCGATCGGCTCGGGCTCGAGCAGCAGCGCTGTCGACGCGGTCGCACTCGGCGCGGGCGCGAACGCGTCCTTCGCGAATAGCGTCGCGATCGGCGCCGGCTCGCAGACGACGGTCGGCGCGTTGACGAACTACATCGCGTACGGCTTGAGCGCGCCGCAATCGTCGGTCGGCGAAGTCAACGTGGGTAACCGGCAAATCACCGGATTAGCGGCGGGCAAGGCGGGCACCGATGCCGTCAACGTATCGCAGCTCGATGCGGTCGCCAGTCAGCTCACGCAGCTCATCAGCAACAGTAACAGCACGGGCGGCGGTGGCGGCTTCTCGACGAACCCGACGGGCAGCGGCGCATCGACGGGCCCTTCCTCGACGGGTTCGAACTCTTCCGCCGGCGGAACAGGTTCGTCCGCAACCGGGGCGGGCAGCACGGCGGTCGGCAACAACTCGCAATCGAGCGGCAGCAATTCGACGGCGGTCGGTACCGGCGCGACGTCATCGGGTAACGGGTCGGTCGCGATCGGCAGCGATAGTAGCGACGGCGGCCGCAACGATGTCGTGTCGGTGGGCAGTGCGACGAACTCGCGGCAGGTGGTCAATGTGGCGGCGGGCACCGCGCCAACCGATGCCGTCAACGTGCAGCAGCTGAACCAGACGCTGCAACAGGCGAACGGCTACACGGATAACCAGATCGCTGGCCTGCGCAATCAGATCGACACCGACCGGCGCGATGCGGACGGCGGTACTGCCGCTGCAATGGCCATTGCCGCTCTGCCGCAGCCGTCGGGGCCGGGCATGAGCATGGTGTCGCTCGGCGGCAGCGTCTATCGCGGACAAACCGGCCAGGCGCTCGGCGTCTCGACTATCTCGGAGAACAATCACTGGGTCTATAAGGCGGCGGTGTCGACCAATAGTCGCGGCACGTATGGCGGTGCGGTCGCTGCCGGATACCAGTGGTAGCGGCAGGCGCGATTCATTGTGCGATTCAGCGTGCTTCCTCGCAGTTGCCGGGCAGACCTCGCAAGCGAACACCGTGCAGGCCTGCCTGTTCCCGACAATACGCTTTATGCGTCAAGGCCCGAATTCAACGCCCAAATTCAACGCCCAAATTCAAGGCTCACACGAAAACATGAAGATCAAATCGATATTGGCGACTACCCTTACGCTCGCTAGCGTACTTGTCCTCTCGGGCTGCCTCTTTTATCCGCCGTCGGATGGTTCGTTTCCCGATCCGGACCGGGCATGGACCAAAGACGGCTCGTTTCCGAATATGGACAATCTGCGCATGGTCGCGCCGGGTCAAACGAAGAGCCAGGTCAATCAGCTGATCGGGCCGCCGCATTTCAACGAAGCGGTGTTCCACGTGCGCGAATGGAACTATCTGCTGCATCTTCGCAGTGGCGATCAGACGATGGTCTGTCAGTTCCAGATCCGGTTCGATAGTCATAGCCGCGTGACGGCGACGCGCTGGCGCGATCAGGCATGCGCGGATCTCGTTGGCGCGAAAACGGCGGATGGAGAAGATGCGCCGTCACCGTCTGCGCAGTAGCGCGGTTTTATGCACGGCGCTCAGGTTGATGCCGATGGCGCATGTCGCGCCCGTCGGCATTGACTGAGCGCCTCGGACCATCGCGCTTCAATGTGTCGAAATAACGATCGCCACGCGGCGGTTTTGTGCGCGGCCTTCGGCAGTACCGTTGTCGGCAACCGGATGCGATTTGCCCGCGCCGATCGGCGTCAGTCCATTTCGCGCCATACCGGCAACGACGAGCTCATCGGCGACCGCCTTCGCTCGTTGCTCGGACAACAATTCATTATGTGCATCGCTGCCCGTCGAATCGGTGTAACCGTACACGCGCACTGTCGAAATGCCAACCTTGAGCAACGTCGACGCCACCCGTGTGATGACGTCCTGCGCGGCCGGCTGAAGTTCGAATTTGTCGGTCTCGAACAGAACCTTGTCATTGATGCCGAACTCCCAGCCTTCGTCGGTTTCGTGAAAGCCGGCCTGCTTGAGTGCCGTGATCTGCGCCGCGGTCAAACCGTGTTTGGGCGGTGTGTTCTGGCATCCGGCCAGCAGCATGAGCATCGACAGGAAGCTCGCTGCGACGAGCACCGGAAAATGCCGCAAATACCAATTCGTGAGCGTCCTGCTTTCATTTCTTGTTGTTCCAGCCGAGCATTCCACTTCAATCCCCAATTTGCGTGTGTGAGCAACCGTTGCGCCTTCCGTCCAGTGCAACGTCCAGGGCGCGCGCCGGTTTGCCGCTTTATAGACGTAGCGTCAACGTGCCATCTGCCATGCCTGTTCGCCGGTGCGCTTGGCTGCGTACATCGCGATATCGGCGCTGCGCAGCAAGCCTGCGACATCGTGCGCATGCGAAGGAAACATCGCGATGCCGATGCTTACCGACGTCGTGACCCGATGTCCGCCTGGTAATGTTATCGGCTCGAGCATCGATTCGCTTAATGCCTGCGCAATGACGATCGCGTCGTCTTCGTCGTCGAGGCCCGGCAACAGGGCTGCGAATTCGTCCCCGCCGAGGCGCGCGACCAGATCGTGCTTGCGCAGCGTTGCGCGCAGGCGCGAGGCGATCGTGACGAGCACCGCGTCGCCGGCGTCGTGGCCCAATGCGTCGTTGATTTCCTTGAAGCGGTCGCTGTCGATGTAGAGCACGCCCACGGCCGTGCCCAATGCGCGCGCGTCGCGGATCGTCTGTTCGAGCCGCGCCTCGAAGTGCGCGCGGTTCGGCAAGCCGGTCAGCGGATCGTGATTCGCCTGGTGACTAAGCGTCGCATTCTGCTCGCGCAGCGACTGTTGCCAGCCCTCGAATTCATCGAGCAATGCATTGAAGTCGTTGCCGAGTTCCTGCAGTTCCATGATCGGCGTCGCGGCCACGCGGCGATCGAAAGCCCGGTCGCGACGCACCGCGTGCGCCACTTCGGCGAGCGCGCGCAGCGGTTCGACGATGTCGCGATGCATGTGCCGCGCGATCAGCGTGCCGGCGCCGACGATAATGGCCAGGCACGCGAGCACGCCGCCGATGCCGCCGATCAGAAAGATCGCGAACTGATGTCCGCGCCCGCGTACGCGAATCTTCGCGAGCACCATGCCGTTATGCATCACCGGTACGATCGCGCCGCCGGGCAGCGCAAGGTCCGCAATGCGGTGCACGCTGCGCGCGAGCGGCCCGTCGCCCGGCCGCTCCCAGAACGCAAACGTCGCACCGTGACTGTCGATCACGCGGACTTCGGCGATGTCTTCGTTGCCCGCGATCTGCGCAATCGCATCTTCCGCGGCGGGCGCATCGTTGAACACGACGGCGGCCTCGACCGTGTACGCGATCGAGCGCGCGAGCAGCATCAGATTGTCGTTCGCATAGGCGCGCAGCACGGTCCACGAGACCAGCACGAGGCACACCGCCGCGAGCGAGACCGCGGAAAATGCGAGGCGAACGTAGGTTCGGCGCAACAAGCGCTCGAGCGAAGGGCGTCGCATGACGGCGTTTCGCGCGCGCACATGGCCGCGGGATCCGGCAACGCGGCCTGCAAGACGCCGGACGATGCGCTTCATGGCATGCTCCGTTTGCGCGCGAGCTCGAGCACTTTCGGGCTCACGCGCACGCCGCTGCGCGCCACGCTATCGAGGTTCATATCGAACGTCACGCGATTTGCATCGGTCGAGAGGCAAAACATCGCACCGAGCGTGCAGGTGCTGTCGCTTTCGGCGATCGTGAGAAGGGCATAGCCGGCCCGCTTCGCGTCGACCCGGCGGCGCTCGGCATCGGACAGCGCGCCGATGTATAGCGCATCGCATGCGGTGCCCAGCGTCGGATCGTCAGCCGTTGTTTTGCGGGTCGCGATGGCCGGCCCGGACGGCGCAGCGAGTTTGTCGATGCCGTCGAGCGAGAACCGCGTATTGCCGACCGTGCACAAACGCACCGGCGTGCGCGGCTGCGGCCAGTGCGTGAAACTGACGATGCCGAGCACGACCTGCTGGACAGCGGTGTTCAGGGTGGCCGGCGGCGCATCGGGAGCCGGAGCCTGTGCGCCGCTCGAAATCGCGAAGATGGACATAAGTATGCTGCCGGCCCACACGCCGATCCTGCAACTAAGCTTCGCGCGCACGAGCGTGGTCTGGTTCTCTCTCTGCACAATATCTCGTCGTGGCCTTGACGCCGCATCCGTCAGGCAGCAAAACAAAAGGTCGTATTGCACGAGGAACGCTCCGATGTCCGACTCGGTACGGAGGTCAGCGTGATAACGATTCGGAACGCATGCTTCAGCGGATAAGGCGCGGTCGAATGTCCGGCGGTCGATCTGGATATGCGATGCGGTTACGGTCGGCGCAATTCTGCCACGCAATCGCCCACGGCAAAAGCAGGCCAAATACAAACGTCGCCGAGTGGTTTGTATGCGGAGTGGTTTAAAGAAGGCTCTTGAGTTTAACTGCGCTGTCGGCAAGCGTTTCGGGCGCGATCGTGTTGCCGCTGTCGACGAGCATGCGTGCGAGCCTCATCTCTCTCGCGAGGCCGCCGAGCGGACCATATCCGCTCGCGCCGACAAGACGCAGATTCACGTCGAAATGGAAGTGGATTTCCGCATCGCCGTCGAGCGCACGAGTCGTGCAGCTGACGCCGAGCGCCGGTTCACCCGCCACCTGCAGTTGATGATCGTACTGATCGGACCAGAACCACGGCAACGCGCGGTAGGGTTCCGCGGCGCCGAGCATATTGCGCGCGGCGACGCGCGCCTGCGTTTCGGCGTTATGCCATGTTTCCTGACGGATCGGCTGTGCCGTATAGCGGCTTGGGAAAAGTGCGACGTCGCCAGCCGCAAACACGCCGCGCGCCGACGTTTCGAGCGATGCATCGACGACAATGCCGCGATTCACCGCAAGGCCCGCTGCCCGCGCCAGTTCGTCGGCCGGTTCGATGCCGATGCCGACGATCACTGTGTCGGCTGTCAGCACGCCGCCATCCGTCAATGTCACGCCAAGTGCGCCGTCGCCTTGCCGATCGATCGACGTGGGCATCGTGTTGACGTGAATGCGTACGCCATTGCGCTCGTGCAGCGCGTGCACGCGTGCCGCGATCGAAGCGGGCACGCAGCGGCCGAGCAGACGCGGCGCCCCTTCGAGCACCGCCACTTCGCAGCCGCGCTTGCGCGCCGACGCGGCAACCTCGAGCCCGATAAAACCGCCGCCGACGAGCACGATGCGCGCTTCGGGCACGAAGCGCCGCGCGATCGTCGCGGCGTCGTCGAGTGTGCGCAGCGCGATGACGCCGTCGAGTTCGGCGCCCGGTATCGTCAGCCGCCGGGGGCGGCCGCCGGTTGCGAGCAGTAGCGCCTCGTACGCGAATGTGCGGCCGTCGCCGATCTGCAGCGTGCGCGCTTGCGGGTCGAACGATTGCACGCTGCCGACGATATGATCGATCCGGTCGTCGCGCCACGCGTCGGAAGTTCGCAACTGGCACTGTTGCGCTTCGCGTTCGCCCGTGAGCAAGCCCTTCGAAAGCGGCGGCCGCTCGTACGGCAAATGCGGTTCCGCGCCGATCATCGCAATGGCGCCGTTCCAGCCGGCCTGACGCAGTGTTTGCGCAGCGCGCCCGCCGACATGCCCGGCCCCGACGATGGCCATCAAACGTTCGGATGTCATTGCTCGGATCCTGCTTCAAACCTCGATGAAAATGCGTCCGCCTTCGACTTTCGCCGCATACGTCTTCAGTTTTTCGCATACCGGTGCGCAAAGCGGGCGGCCATCGCGGACGTCGAAACGGCCATTGTGCTTCGGGCACTCGATCACGTGGCCCATCACGAGTCCGTCGGCCAGATGCACGTGTTCGTGCGTGCAAAGGCCGTCGGTTGCAAAGACGTTGTCTGCGATCCGGTAGATCGCGAAGGTGCGCCCAGCGTGATCGAAGCGCGTGACGTCTTCGTCTTCGATATCGTCGAATGCTGCTGCGTCGAGCCACTGTGTCATTGCTTGTCTCTCCGGTTAGGGTTCTCTGTGATGGGGCTATCTGCGGCCGGATCGGTTCACGCACGCGCGGCCGCTTCGGGCACGGGTCTCGCGATCGAATACGATGGATCGTGCGTTTGGCGTACGAGCGCCGGAATGATCTCCGCGTAAGCGGCAATCGTGCTGCCATAGGGCGGCGGCATATCGGCCTTCACGACATCGTGCAGGCGCGGCAGCGCATGGAACGGCACCATCGGAAACATGTGGTGCTCGACGTGATAGTTCATGTTCCAGTAAAGAAAGCGGAACACCGGGTTCATTCGCACGGTGCGGCAGTTGCGTCGATGATCGAGCACGTTCTCGGGCAAGCCCGCGTGCTGCGTCAAGCCGAAGTACAGATAGAGCCATCCGCCGTAGAGACTCGGCAAGCCGATATAAAGCAGCGGCAGCACCGAACGGAAACAGACGCACGCGGCGATCACGACCAGATAGATCGATACGGCGATGCGTGCTTCGCGAATCACCTTCGGCCATTCGGACTCGGGCACGAAGGTCTTTTCTTCTTCGCCGACGCGGCCGAACGCAGCGCCGATCATTTTCGGCAATTCGTGCGCGACATGCCTGATTGCGAAGATGCCGAGCGCGAGACCCAGCCAGTCAGTCGGTTTTTGCGCGGCGATTTCGGGGTCGCGCCCGACGATCAGCGTATCGGTATGGTGGCGCGCATGACTGTAGCGCCATACGGTGGCGCGCCGGAATATCTGGAACGAAGCGATCTGATAAAGCACGTCGTTCATCCAGCGTGTTTTGAATGCGGTGCCGTGCCCGCATTCATGCCAGCGCGAATCGGCCGGGCTGCAATAAAGCGTGCCGTACAGCCAGAACGCGGGAATCGCCCACAGCGAATGCGCGTGCCAGGCGAACCACGCGACGACGCCGCTTGCGACGATCGCCGCATACCAGATCGCCGTATCGCGAATCGCGCGTGCGTCGCTGCGCTGCATCAATTGCTTCATGACCGGGCGCGGCACTGCGCACTTGTACCAGGTCGCGTTGACGAGGCCGGCGGCGCGCGCTTGTTCTCCCGCGCCGCCGATCAGCCGGTAGGCGGCGCGCTGCGCGGCACGCGAAGCTTCGTGCGCGGGCGTTGGCGTATTGATGTCGGCCACCTGTGTCTCCTTGATCTTTTTTGCGTTGCACACCGAAAAGCGCGCAAGGCGTGTGATCAACATAGCTGACGGCCGTTTAACGCTCAACAGGAAGGTTGACGAAATTTCGTCATTCTTCTAGCGTACGGGAAAGCTTCAGACGGGACGGCAGCCACGGAGGAAGCGTGTCGATCGAAACCCCACCGCGCTGGCGCAAGCGCACCGCGCGCTTCGTCGAGATTGCAGAGCGGGCCGGCGTCAGCACGGCGAGCGTCGATCGCGTGCTCAACGAACGCGGCAGCGTATCGGCGAAAACGCGCGAACGCGTCGTCGCTGCGGCTCGCGAGCTTGCGCTGCCAAGGCTGTTGCCCGATACGCAGCACGGCCTGATTCATATCGACGTGCTTCTACCCGACAGCGACGCCCCGTTTTTTTGCCGACTGCGTGACGCCGTGCAACGCGCGATGCAGATGCTTGACAGACGTGTCGTGGTGCATCGCACGCTGATGTCGGCCGCGGACGAAGCGGATTTGCCGCAAACGCTCGCGCACTCCGGTTACCGGCGTGCCGCGCTGATCGTCACGACGCACGACACGCCGCAGGTGCGCGACGCGCTCACCGCCGCGATTGCGCGCGGTGAAGCAGTGGTCACGATGGTGACCGATGTCGGCGGCATCGAGCGGTTACGTTATGCGGGTATCGATAATCTGCGCGCCGGGCGCACAGCCGGTTACTTCATCGGACGGTTCGCGCGCCAACCGGGCAGGGTGCTGCTGCTGCCTGCGCGTATGGACTATCGCGCACATGTCGAGCGTATCGAAGGTTGCCGCGCGCAGCTCGCCGAACGCTTTGCGCATCTGACCTGCGAAATCGGCGAGGAGCCGACCCTCGATCACGACGATCGCAGCTTCCGCGCGGTGAGCGCCGCCTTAAAGCGCGGCGGCCTCGTCGGCATCTACAACACCGGCTACGGCTCGGCCGGCATCGCTGCGGCGCTGCGCAAGTCCGGCGCGTCGGGCAGTGTCGTCTGGGTGGGGCACGAGATGCTCGATCAGCATCGCGCGTTGATCGACGCAGGCGTGATGGATATCGTGATCGACCAGGATCCGGACGGGCAGGTGATCTCGGCGCTGCAGCACGTATTGCATGCGTGCGGCGTCTTGAACGAAATGCCGCACGACGAGCCTGTCGAGTTCCGCGTGTTCTGTTCGGCGAATGTGAGGGCGACCGGTTATCTGGGCGATTGACGCATCATGCAGCCGGCGTTGCCGTCGCAGCGCCGACGTCGCTCTATATTCACACCAATCGGCCTTTACCGTGCTGAAGGCAGCATTGCGCCGTGCGGCCTAGTGATGATCGAACAGCTTGAGCTGACCGCTCTTGTACATCGCGCGCACCTTCGTATGCAGCGACGCTTTCGGCGACTTCTGGCACTCGCCGACGAGCGCCGCGATCGGGGTGGCGGTATCCACCGTCATCGTGTCGGTCTCCGTAATGCCGAGCTTGTCGACGCCGGCCAGATAGTAGACGACCGCCGGCCGATAGGCTTCGTCGACCGCGAGGAAGTCCTCGCATTTCATCTTCATCGGATTGGTTTTTTGCGGAGTTTGCGCCGATGCAGGAATGGCGATAACTGCACCGACAAGGCACGCGACCATCACTTTGCGGTTCATTTCTTTCTCCGGACACGGGGGGGGCGACCTGCATCGGGCAGTATTGTCCGCAGAGCCGATAAAACAATTGGACTTTGGTCTTATATCGCGTCAGTCTTATCGCGCACGCATAGAGCAGTGCTTAACGGCACGGCCTTCGTATTGCGTGCGGGATCAGGCAATCATCTGCAGAAAAAATGCCGATCCGGGCGGCGTTATGGGTGCTATCGCACAGAGTGACCCGATCACGCGTCCCAGTAGTCGAAGCAGGGAGCAAAGTACAACGTACAGAAAACGTTTGACTTGCCATCACGGTGGTCGCCTATGTGCAACAGCGGACAAGCCATTCGGTATGCGCTGTTTCTTGCGTGTCTATGCGTGCCTGTCTCTCGAGCGTGCGCGGCCGATGCGATCGGCTATGTCAAGACCGTCAAGGGCAGCGCACGCATCGAGCGGAGCGGACAAAGCCTGAACGCGGCCGTCGGCAGCGAAATTTATAGCGGCGATCGCATCGTGACGGGCCCGGACTCGTTTGTCGGCATCACCCTGCACGACAATACGCTGCTTGCCGAGGGTGCCAATTCGACGCTCGAACTCGGCAACTTTGCGTTCGATACGACGACTTACGAAGGCGCGCTCGACGCGACCATCAAGCGCGGCTCGCTCGCGGTAGTCGACGGCAAGATCGCGAAGACCCATCCCAATGCGGTTCGTTACAGCACGCCGACCACGACACTCGGCGTGCGCGGCACGGAGTTCATTATCGAAGTGGGCGGTGACGCGGAGAGTGCGCGGTGATGGCCGCGATGCGTGGCTGCCCTGGGTTCGGGCGCCTGTCCGTCGCGGTATTCGGCGTACCGGTTTTATTGTGCGCATGCAGCACGCCGCGCGACAGGATCACGCTATTGCCGGACCCGGATGGTCGCGTGGGAGCGGTCGTCGTGAAGAGCGCGACGCAATCGCAGGTGCTCGACAAGCCCTATGCGAGCGTCGACGTCGCGCGAGGCGGCGCGATCGCACAAAGCATGGACAGCGCTTCGGCGGTGCAGGCACACTATGGCCAACTGCTTGCCGCACAGCCTCCGCGCCCCGTCACGTTCACGATCAATTTCCTGTTCGATTCGGCTACCCAGCTGGCGCCAGAATCGTCGGCCACCGTCGTGAAGCTCAAGGCCACGCTCAAAGACTGGCCGGCGCCTCATCTGACGGTTGTCGGCCATACCGATCTCGTGGGTAGCGATACCTTCAACGACAAGCTGTCGTTGCGGCGCGCGCAAACGGTTGCGGCATTTCTGGTCAAGGCGGGCATTCCCGCCAGACAGATCGAGACGGCAGCCCGCGGCAAGCGCGAGCCGCTCGTGCCTACCGCGGACGGCGTGCCGAATCAGGCGAACCGGCGCGTCGTCATCACGATTCAATAGGCTCGCCGCGTGCTGCCGCGCATTGAATCGCCGCGCATTGAATCGATATAGGTCTGCGCTCGCTGACATGAAGCTCTTTCGCAACGCCTCGATCGAATGTCTGAAAAAGTTGCCGAGGGCGTACAAGGGGCGCCCCATGGCGTTCGCGGTGCTCCTCGGTCTCAGCGTGCTCAACCTTTGCAGCGAGTGGCCGCACGGCATTACCCGCCCCGCGTGGCTGGACGCCTACGACAGCGTCTTGCCCGATTCGTTTGGAAGACCGCGGCAACTTCTCTTCGACCATTTCCAGCGCTGGTTTCCGCGCGTTCCCGCGAGCGAGCCCGTCACGATCGTCGCGATCGACGACAGAACACTTGCCGCCGTTGGCCAATGGCCGTGGCCGCGCAACAGGCTGGCGACGCTGATCGATGCGATCGCTGCGCAAAGACCGCGGGCGATTGGGCTCGACATCTATATGCCGGAGGCCGATCAGACGTCGCCCGATAAAGTGGCCGACAATCTGCCGCCGTCGGCCGCGTCGCTGATTACCGGTTTGCGCGCGCTGCCGAGTCACGAAGCGATTCTTGCGCGATCGCTGCGGGCGGCGCCGTCCGTACTCGGTGCGGCGGCGTCCGACCATGCGTCGGACGATACGAGCACCGATATGCGCAGCGCGCCGATTCTCGTGCACGGCGGAAACGCGCTGGGTAGCGTGCAGAGGTTCGACTATGTACTTGCGAGCTTGCCGGAGCTGCAGGCGGCCGCGCACGGTCAGGCGATGCTCAATGTGGCGCTCGAGCAGGGCACGGTGCGGCGCATTCCGCTCGTCATGGGGCTGGGCAACAAGCTCGTGCCCAGCTTGCCGATCGAAATGTTGCGCGTCGCGACGAGATCGCCGATGGTCGAAGTTTTCGCGAGCGCATCGGGCGTCAAGGCAGTGGGCGTGGCCGATGTGCAGGTGCCCACGCAACCGGACGGCGAAATCTGGCTGCATTTCGCATCGATCCGCTCGACGCAGAACCGCTACGTGTCCGCACGCGACGTGCTGCAAGGCAAAGTGGATGCCGATCGTATGCGCAACAAGCTCGTGCTGGTCGGCCTGACCGGAACGGGCCTTCCCGATGTGCGCGCGACGCCGCTCGGCGAGCAGGTGCCGGGCATCGAGATCCAGGCTCAGATCATCGAGACGATTTTCGATGGGCGGTTCCTGCAGCGTCCGGCGTGGATCAAATGGGGCGAAAGCGCATTCATCCTGGCGTTCGGGCTGCTCATCATCTGGTACTTCCCGCGTACCGACTCGCGCCTCGCGGCCTTTATTCGAAGGGTGCCCAAGGCATCGGCGATCCTCGGCATCGCGCTCAATCTGCTGTCGCTGCTCAGTTGCGTGCTGCTGTTCCGGTATTTCGGGTTGCTGGTCGATGCAGCTTCGATTTTCATTATCGGGTCTGCAGTGATGGGCTCATTCTTTTCGACCGCAATACTCGACGACGATGCGAGAACCAGACGCGACGCGGCGCAGACGCAGATGGGCGAACGCGACAAGCGCAGTGCGGGGAAAGTACGCGATGGCGCGCTCGCGCGCTGGAAACGCATCCGTCGAGCTTCGAAGTGAATCGGCATATCATTCGTGACTGTCCACTCGCCAGCGCGATCGAAACCGCGCAACAGCAAAACAGCAAAACAGCAAAACAGCAAAACAGCATAAAAACGGCAAACGCTGCTTGTGGCCCCTGGTAAATGTCCTGGTGAGCCGTTCATTGGAATTCGGTTTTCTGCGAATTACAGTTCAACGAACCTTTTTAGCCGACCTGAGTTCGATACCTCGGTTTTTGCCCCAATGCCGGTCGCCCTCTTCAGGGTGCATATTGGTGTCCGAACTGCCACCATCTAGGGGATGTCAATGGCTGCCACGCATTCGGGGGCTACGCCCCTGTCCGAAGAGGAAGCCCGGCGCCAGTTGCGTCGTGCGGTAGTTGCCAGCACGATCGGCACGACGATCGAGTGGTACGACTTCTTTCTCTATAGCACGGTAACGGGTCTCGTCTTCGCGAAGCTGTATTTTCCGCAGTCCGACCCGCTGGTCGGCACACTGCAGGCCTTTCTGATCTACGCGGTCGGCTTTATCGCGAGGCCTGTCGGCGCGGCCATCTTCGGTCATTACGGCGATCGCATCGGACGCAAGGCGACACTCGTCGTTACCCTGCTGCTGATGGGTTTCGCGACCTTCCTTGTTGCGTTCGTCCCGACTTATGAGTCGATCGGCATCTGGGGCGCCATTCTTCTCACGGTGTTGCGGTTCGTTCAGGGCGTCGGTGTCGGCGGAGAGTGGGGCGGCTCGGTGCTGATGTCGATGGAATGGGCGCGCACCGATTCGCATCGCGGCTTTATTGCGTCGTGGCCGCAGTTCGGCGTGCCGGCAGGGCTTTTCGTCGCGAATCTCGCGGTGCTCGCAACGAGTGAGATGTCCGGCAGCAGCTTTCTGACCTGGGGATGGCGCATTCCGTTTGCGTTCAGCATCGTGCTGGTCGCGATCGGCCTGTATATACGCTTGAGCATTCTCGAGACGCCGACTTTCGCGCGGCTGCTTGCCGAGCAGAAGATCGAGAAGACGCCGACGCTCGAAGTATTGCGCCGCCAGCCGAAGGACATTCTGCTGTCCGCATTCGCGCGGATGGCCGAGCAGGCGCCGTTCTATATCTACACCGCCTTCGTGTTCACGTACGGCGTAACGACGCTCGGTTTGTCGCGCAATCTTTTGCTGACGGCGGTGCTCGTCGCCTCGATGTGCGAGTTCGTCACGATACCGTTGTTCGGGCATATTTCCGATGTGATCGGGCGGCGCAAGATGTACATCATCGGCTCCGTCGCAGTGGGCCTATACGGATTCATCTACTTCACGCTGCTCGACATGCGCAACCCGGTGTGGGTTTTTATCGCCATTGTGCTGTCGCTCGTGCCGCACGCGATGATGTACGGGCCGCAGGCCGCTTTTATCGCAGAGTCGTTTACCGGGCGCTTGCGTTACAGCGGCGCGTCGCTCGGCTACCAGCTCGCATCGATTATTGCGGGTGGCCCCGCGCCGCTGATCGCCACTGCGCTGTTTGCGTACTACCACTCGGGTATGGCGATCGCACTCTATGTGCTTGCTTGCGGAGTGATCAGCGTGATCGCCGCCTCGCTGCTCGGAGACTACACGAACAAAGACATCTCGCGAGAATACGACGAGGCGCCGACGTCCTTCGGAGAGCACGGACATGCGCCGCGCGCCAGGTGACCGGTCCGCTTCGCCATAAGCGGCGAAGCGGGCGATCTTCGACATTTATGTCAATTTCAGCGTAATGACGCCAAGCAGGATGACGAGCGCCGCGACCGGGCGGCTATAGCCGTGGCGCTCCTTCAGAACGAACACTGAAATCGCGGTGCCGAAGAGGATCGCCGATTCGCGCAACGCAGCGACCATGGCGATCGGCGCACGCGTCATTGCCCATAGCACGAGCGCATACGCTGCCACTGTACAGGCGCCGCCGATCGACATCAGATACCAGCGTTCGCGAAAATGCGCTTGCGCGGCGACTCTGTGACGCGCAAGCGCCCAGATCAGAACCGGCGGCGCGGCCAGCGCGAACATCCACATCGTGTATGAAGCGGAGTGGCCGGAGAGCCGTGCGCCCGTGCCGTCGATAAGCGTATAGATCGCGATCATGACCGCATTGATCAGCGCGAGACGGGTCGTGCGGGCCGGGTTGCGGCCGCTGCCGTGATTGACGAGCAGCAAGCCGAGAATGCCGCCGCAGATCAACACCACGCCGAACCATTCGCCCGCGGTAAGCCGTTCGCCGATCAGCGGCAGGCTTGCAATCGCAACGAGCAATGGCGGCGCGCCGCGCATCAGCGGGTACGCGTGACTCATATCGCCGCCGCGATAGGCCGCCCCGATCAGCAGGAAATAGACGATATGAACAAGGGCGGACGCGACGATGTACGGCCAGCTGGCGGCATTGGGCAATGGAAGGAACGGCACCGCGATGGCGCAAATCACACCGGCGCTGCCGGTGACAAAGACAATATCGAGAATTTTGTCCGGGCTCGCTTTCACGAGCGCATTCCAGCTTGCATGCAGAATCGCCGCGAAGAGAACGACCAGCATCACGCCTGTAGACATCACGCCTGTAGACATTGTTTAAGCCCCTCTGTATGTTTAGCAGCTTAACTATCTTGATCTGGCGTGACAAACGAGATAAATTGGGTATTCGCGTTAATAAAACTAACGTGAGCGCGGCGCCATGAAGCCGGCCACGAAGCTAACTCCAAGGCCAACTACAAAGCGGACAATGAAGCGAACCTTGCCTCCTCTCAATGCACTGCGCGCCTTCGAGGCGGCGGGCCGGCTCGGCAGCTTCAAGGAGGCCGCGGCGGAATTGCACGTCACGCATGGCGCGGTGAGCCAGCATGTACGTGCGCTTGAAGAATGGCTCGACGCGCCGCTGTTCGAACGGCGCAACCGGCGCGTCGTGCTCACGCCGGCGGCCAAGGCGTATCTCGACGAAATCGGGCCGCTGTTCGAACAGCTCGCGCAGGCTACATCGCGATACGGCATTCCCGCAGCCATTTCACGAACGCTGTCGGTGAATGCCGTCGCAACTTTCACACTGCGCTGGCTCGTGCCGAGACTCGCGAAATTTCATCTCGAACATCCAGGCGTGGAAGTGAAGGTCGACACGTCGAACGAGCCTTTGGAAAGTTTGAAAGAGACGTACGACGTGATCATTCGCGGCGGCCCCGATACCTTTTACGGCTATTCGATGCGCGTGTTTCTTTCCGAGGAGCGTGTGCCCGTTTGCAGCCCGGCCATGCTCGAGCGTCTGCCGGCTCGGGTGCCCGACGACTTGCGCGAGCATACGCTGCTGCATACGTCGAGCTTGCCGCGGCTTTGGCCGGACTGGCTTGCAAAAGCGAACGTTGCCACGCTGAGTCCCGCGGCGACGCTGACGTTCGATCATTTTTATCTGACGTTGCAGGCCGCAATCGATGGTGCCGGCATCGCGATGGGACCGGTCGCGCTCGTCGCGGACGATCTTGCGGCCGGGCGTCTCGTCTTGCCGTTCGATGGGCCGCGTCTGCCGTCGCGCAGCTATTGCAGTTACGTGCCGCAGGAAAAAGCCGCCGACGACCTCGTGAAGCTGTTCTGTGCGTGGCTCGAACGCGAAGGGCAGCACACTCAGGCACGCTCGAGCGGAAAGCCCTCGGCAAACGTCTCCCTCAAATAGGCCACAAAAACCGCGACCGCCCTCGGCACGTTCGGCGCGTACGGACGCACCACGTACAGTTGCTCGGCAAATGCGCCGAGCGGCCGCCAGTCCGGCATCACGATTTCGAGCTTGCCCGCCTGCACGGCGCCTTGCGCGGTGAAATCGGGCACGAGCGCGATACCGAGATCGTCGAGCGCCGCATCGCGCAGCGCTTCGCTATTGTTCGCCGAAAACGCGCCGTTCACCGATACGCTCACCGGCCCAGCCTGCGCCTTTCGTGCCGCGCGATGCTCGAAGGTCCAGACGCCCGAGGCGCTTGCGCGCGGATAAAAGAGGCAATCGTGCGCGGCGAGCTCGGCGGGCTCGGCAGGCCGGCCGCGCCGTTTCAGATACGCGCGCGTCGCCACGAGCACCGAATGCGTTTCGCAAAGTTTCCACGCAACATGCGTTTCCGGCACCTGTGCGCTATGCCGTATTGCCAGATCGAATCCTTCGGTCGCGATCGAACTGAGGCGGTCCGATACTTCGAGTTGCACTTTGACCTGCGGATTCGCGCGCAGAAAACGCGACATGCGCGGCACGAGCTGCTGGCGCACGAAGGCGACCGGCGCGGTAACGCGAACGAGCCCGCGCGCGACGCCGGCCATTTCGCGTACCGTCGAAAACATATTGGCGATTTCGTCGTAGCGCGGCCGCGTGCTTTCGACGAGCCGTTGCCCCGCTTCCGTGAACCTCACGCTGCGCGTGGTGCGCTGCACGAGCGGCACGCCGGCCGCGCGTTCGAGTTCGGCGATGCGCTGGCTCATCGCCGCCTTGCTGACGCCGAGACGCGCGGCCGCGGCCGTGTACGAACCCTGCTCGGCCAGCACCGTCAGCCAGTGCAGGTGCACCCATAGCCCTTCGATCTTTTGCGTGTCCATCGATGGATTGTTCACCATACAAAACAATAATTTCAATGTTACCGCCTTTGCTTGGGCGGCGGGCGTTCATACACTGTGCAGGTAGCGATTTTCGACCAAGGAACGGACATGCAAGCCTATACAGACACAGCCGACGTCACCCACTACATCAACGGCAAACCGGTGCGCGGCGCGGGTGAGCGCACGCAGCCGATCTTCAATCCGGCGACCGGAGAGCGCCCGCGCAAGCTGTTGCTCGGCGAAGCGGCGGACGTCGATGCCGCCGTCGCGTGCGCGAAAGCCGCGTTCCCGAAGTGGGGCAATACGCCTCCGATTCGCCGCGCACGCGTAATGCTGCGTTTTCTCGAACTGATGAACCGGCATAGCGACGAACTGGCCGCCATCATTACCGCGGAGCACGGCAAGGTATTTTCCGACGCGCAAGGCGAAGTCGCGCGCGGCATCGACGTGATCGAGTTCGCATGCGGCATCCCGCAACTGCTCAAAGGCGATTACACGGAACAGGTGTCGACCGATATCGACAACTGGACCGTGCGTCAGCCGCTCGGTGTGGTGGCCGGCATTACGCCGTTCAACTTCCCGTGCATGGTGCCGTGCTGGATGTTCCCCGTTGCGATTGCGGCCGGCAACGCGTTCATCCTGAAGCCGAGCGAGCGCGATCCGTCGGCAGCGCTGTTCATGGCGAAGCTGCTCAAGGAAGCGGGCCTGCCCGATGGCGTTTTCAACGTCGTGCAAGGCGACAAGGTAGTCGTCGATGCGCTGCTTGCGCATCCGGACGTGAAGGCAATCAGCTTCGTCGGCTCGACGCCGATTGCGAATTACATCTATGAAACGGGCGCCAAGCACGGCAAGCGCGTGCAGGCGCTCGGCGGCGCGAAGAATCACCTCGTGGTGATGCCCGATGCGGATCTCGACAAGACCGTCGATGCCTTGATCGGCGCAGGCTACGGTTCGGCCGGCGAGCGTTGCATGGCCGTTTCCGTCGCGGTGCTGGTGGGCGACGTGGCGGACAAAATCATCCCGCGCCTTGCAGAGCGTGCGCGCGAACTGATCGTCAAGAACGGCATGGAGCCCGATGCGGAAATGGGCCCGATCGTCACGCGCCAGGCGCTCGAGCGCATCGAAGGGTATATCGCGCTTGGCGTCGAAGAGGGCGCGAAGCTGGTCGTCGACGGCCGCGGGTTCAAGGTGAAGGGCCACGAAGACGGCTTCTTCACCGGCGGCACGCTGTTCGACAATGTGACGCCTGACATGCGCATCTATAAGGAAGAAATCTTCGGGCCGGTGCTTGCATGTGTGCGCGTGAACGATTTCTCCGAAGCGGTCGATCTGATCAACGCGCATGAATTCGGCAACGGCGTCGCGTGCTTTACGCGCGACGGACATGTCGCACGCGAATTCGCGCGGCGCATCGAAGTGGGCATGGTGGGCATCAACGTGCCGATTCCGGTGCCGATGGCATGGCATGGCTTTGGCGGCTGGAAACGCAGCCTGTTCGGCGATATGCATGCTTATGGCGAAGAGGGTGTGCGTTTCTATACGAAGCAGAAGTCGATCATGCAGCGCTGGCCCGACAGCATCGAGAAGGGCGCCGAGTTCGCCATGCCGACTGCGAAGTAACGCCTGCTGGAAGTTGCCGACCAGGAACACGCCGCGTGCAATCACGCGGCGTTTTTATTTTGGGCGCTCGCTCGGCGCTCCGGGCTTAGTGAGTTTTTCTCTGTACTACCTCATGCAGCGTGCGTAGTGCTCCAATGCGGACTTCAACGGATGTTGATGTGCTCGAGCGAGGAGTTCAGCGATGCTGATTCAAAGCGCAGGTAGTCGTCCAAATGCAGCCGTCGATACTCGGACTGACGAGCCGGATTGCCGGGTATTACGCGGCACGAGCGGTACGAGCACGAAAGCGCCATCGCGCACGAAGCGCGGACCCGTACTAACCAAAGACGCGGGTTTCAAGCCATTTCGGGAGTTTCGCGGCGGGGACGCGCTGAGATCTTCCGCGTGGTCTTACTATCGCTTCGATCAGGCTGACTACGCAGCTAAAACGGGGCCGAAGGGTATCTGCCAGGGATGGATTCGTCTTGCGTTGAGCAGGCTCGACGATTCCGAAACTGCGGACTTGACCGATGCGGTGCGGCACATACAAGGCGATGTGAACCATCGCGGCAGCTTTATTTCCGAAGACACGATTACGCGCGCCCGCAACCTGCAAAAATCTGCCGCACCGCTGCAACTGCGCAACTACCGTCCGGCGTCCTCGCTGCAGATGAGCGGAACGCGTGGGTCGCACGTTCGCCAGCTGTTCGAATCCGCACGCCAGAATCTGAGCGAAGGAGGCGTCGCGCATATCGGATTGGGTTTGAATCCGCGGGGCACGGATACGGGTACGACGGGACACGTATTGATGTTGCAGCGGCTGCCCCGCGGGCAGTTTGCCCTGTTTGATCCGAATAACGGTGTGATCACCTATTCGAGCCGACGCAATATGGAAGCGGGGCTGCGCCGATATCTCGACGAAGCCTTCCAGGACACGGGCATGCAGCTTACGCCGGATTTCGTGCAGTACTACGCACGTTCGCTGCCGGCACCCGGCACAACGGTTTCGCAGACGCCGGTAGAGGCGCCCGATCGGCCTCAGGCTCGGCCTGAACCCCCGCTCACCGCGTCCGCACAACCCGAATCTCGGGCCCGCGATGCACTCGAAATGCATGCGGACCAGTCGAACAGCCTGTCGAGCGGCATGTTGGCGGGAGCGGCCGGTCAACCGGACGCAATGTCGGGAATGGACCGCGGCCTTGCGACCGTTGCGTTGCGCGATATGTCGCAGGGGCATTCGTCGAATCTGACCGATGCAACGGAAAACATCAGACGCAGGCTGACGGACCCGGCGCGAAGAGCGGTAACGCTCGATGAAGTTTCCGATATGCAGCACAGCAATGGCAACGGCATTGTCGAGCCCTTGCCCGGTTATACGAGGCGCCGGGGCTCGGTCGGTATATTGGCCGCTGCAAATGTGGTCGCCGACCTGCGACAGCATTTCGGCAGCCTGCACGCGACCGACAATACGGGCACCGGATATCCGACGGAACTGGCCGTGATCAATCTCGCAATGCGCCCAGGCGTTGGCGGCGGTGCGACCGGCACGCGGGCCGATGGCGTACCGGTCGTCGTGCAGCGGATGCGCCAGATGGACGATTTCGAGGGCGATAGCTACGAGCTCTACGAACCGGGCTCGGGCGTCTACCGCTATCGCAGCTTCGGCGAAATGGCGGACGCGCTGCGTGGCGTCTTCGATGTCGGCTTCTCCGAGCTGGGCGGCGTCGATCATGCGGACACGACTTACTACGCGAATCTGGCGACGCCGATGGCCGCGGCCGGCGGTTCGCCACCGGAGAGCGCGTCCTCCGCGTTTGCGAATTTCGATCTTGGTGAACTCGAGCGGAGGCTCGGCATCATCGACGCGCGTCCAGGCGTGACGCCAAGGCCGGATCTGCCGCCGCCACCGGTCGTGATCGAGCCGAGAGCGGACCTGAAACGTTGGGCTTCGACGCCGATGGTGCTAAAGCCGGACGGATTGTTCCGGCCGTCGACGATGTCGCCTGCGCAGCTCAAGGCGCATGGCGGCTTCGATAGCGAGAAGACACGCGTCAACGACATCGATCTTGGCGTACACAATCTCGATATCGCGTCGAATCCGCATCTTGTCGACAGCGCCGGATATCTCGGCACGTTCCGCAAGGAGAAGACCGCGCTCGAACGGATGCCGGGCACCGCTGCAAACGGCTATATCTATTTCGTGGCGCCGACGCCGAACATGGTGGACGTTGCGGGGAGTCTCGGCCATCAGATGCACGCGCCGTGGGATGGCGAAGTCGCGGCGATGGGATGGATCGACTATCCGCAAATCCGCGGATGGCGCGAGGTCAAGGATGGCGTGCCGGGCAAATACGTCGCTAACCCCGACTACCGATGGGACGTCTATGACCAGACCAGCATGGCCGGCGCACAGCCGCAATTGTCGCGTTTGCCGATCGATAACAACATCTGGAATCAAACGGGCTTCAACGCGTTCGTATCGGGTGGCGGCGCGGGCGGCGAGCCAAGGAAATTCAACGAGAATCCGAATGTCGCCCACGTGCTCTTCTACGATGCCGCGTGGGAAAAGGTCCGCGAACTGAACCGCCGCCAGGCGGCGGGTCTCGATTACCGCGGGCCGTTGCGTCTGCATGCATACGGTAGCGCCGACGCATCGAAAACCGGTATCTACATCGATCCGGATAACAAGGTGCAAGTCAACACGATGTACTCGCCGTCGTCGACGGCCGAAGGTACCCGCCACGATTTCAGCTTTGCCGACGACGGCCGCTTTCATTTGCGCGACGACTACAACAAGGTTCTGCGCGTCGGCTCCGACGGCTATCTCGAGCTGGGTGATGCACCGTCCGACCCGGCCTCGCTGAACGGCGTATTCGAATACGACGGAAAACACCTGATTCACCAGGAAGATATGAAATTGCTGACGACCGGTTTGTCGGCGTTCACGCCGTTCGTCGATAGCGAAAACCATGGCGCGCGCAGCGAATGGCATTTGCGCGCGCCGGACGGAAAAGACGTCAATCCGCCTCGCGTCAACGTCCATACGTTTCGCAATCATGCAAGCGGTAGCCCGCAACAGCTTCACGCGTTTTACATGGACCCGGACACTGCCTTGCCGACAGGCGCGACGCGCTTCATTACCCGGATACCCGATAACCCGTTCACCGGCAGGTTCCTCGATAACGTCGACCGGATCACGCCCGAGATAGCACGCGACACGGCGTCATGGTTGCGCAAGAGAAACGCGGCATTGCTGTTCGACGATGGCTTTTACGCGACATCGAACCGCCCCGATGTCATGGAAGTGCGCAGGCTCGACGGAATACCGGTATGGCAAGCCGAAGGCGTCGACGTCGATCCGGATCACATCAGCCCGGTGCAATACAAGACACTGCTGCCGCTATCGTCGAGTTACCGGATGCCGGATGAAACCAGGCGTCTCGTCGAGGCGCGGGAGCAGCGGCGCGATCGTGTGGCTTCCATGCTGACGCCGGCGCCAACGGTCGCTGCGCAACGCTCGATTTGAACCGGTCGTTCAAATGAGTTTTTACTTGCGGCATGGTTGACCCTTTAGCGCCGGAAAGAGATCATTGCGCATAGACTGCTTCGTTAAAGGAATGACATGAAAACGCGCTCCGGGAATCAATCTCTTTTAAAGATGCTAAGCATCTCGAAACCGATTATTCAGGCGCCCATGGCCGGTGTCAGTACGCCGGCATTGGCGGCGGCCGTATCGAATGCAGGCGGTTTGGGGTCGCTCGGCGTGGGCGCGATGAAAGCCGATGCAGCGCGCGAGGCGATCAGGCAAACACGAGCGCGTACGCAAGCGCCGTTCAACGTCAACGTCTTTACGCATGAACCGGCGGTGGGCAATGCGACGGTCGAGAAAGCCTGGCTAGACTGGCTCGCACCGTACTTCAGCAACTACGGAGCGAACGCGCCCGAGCAGCTCGGCGAGATCTACACGAGCTTCGTGGAAGATCAGGCGATGCTCGAGGTCTTTCTCGAAGAGAAGCCCGCTGTCGTGAGTTTTCACTTCGGGTTGCCGTCGGGCAGGATTATCAGCGCGCTAAAAGACGCCGGCATAGTTCTGTTTGCATCGGCGACCAATCTGAGCGAGGCGTGCGCGGCCGTCAATGCAGGCGTCGATGCACTGGTCGCGCAAGGTGTCGAAGCGGGCGGCCATCGCGGCATGTTCAACCCCGGCGAGTTCGACGAAGCGCTCGGCACATTCGCGCTCACGCGTCTGCTGGTGGAGAAATTCGATCTGCCCATCATCGCCGCAGGCGGCATCATGGATGGCGCGGGCATTGCGGCTGCGCTGGCGCTCGGCGCGCAGGCGGCGCAACTCGGCACCGCTTTCGTGGCGAGCCCCGAAACCTCGATCGATAGCGGCTATCGCGCCGCGCTTCTCAGCGAGCAGGCGCAACACACCGTGCTGACGTCGGCAATTTCCGGCCGGCCGGCACGCAGCATGATGAACCGCTTCACCGAGCTGGGTCTCGACGCGAACGCGCCGGCGACGCCTCGGTATCCGATCGCCTACGATGCCGGCAAGGCGCTGCACGCCGCGGCGAAGGCGAAAGGCGACTTCGGTTACGGCGCACATTGGGCCGGCCAGGCCGCGGCGCTTGCACGCTCGCTGCCGGCCGCGGAACTGATGGCCGTGCTCGACGCGGAGCTCAAGGACGCGATTCGCGGGTTGCAGCAGTACGGCGGTTGAGGCCTGGCGCTTTTGCAGTCGCAACGAGGAAAGTAAACGAAAGGCTCGATCGAAGGCAGCGCGTCAAGGCGCTCGAGGCGCCTTGACGGTGCCCTTCATAGGGGCTTGACGCCTTGAGCGCTGCTCACGCAGATTTCGCTTTCTTGAGCGCGCGGAATTCGTCTACAGGCAAACCGCCCCAGCCCCAGTTTTCTTTTTCGACTTCCTGAATCACGACAAACGTGGCTTCCATCGGTTTGTTCAGCACGTTCAGCAGCACTTCGCTGACGCCCTTGATCAGCCTCGCTTTTTCTTCGGCCGTGACGGCGTCTTTGCCGGGCGCCGATCCTTCGCGGGTTACCTGAATGGTCACGATAGGCATGGATATCTCCGTGATATGACGCATGACATGCATAGATGCGCACAAACAGGCGCCGTTGCCGGCGCCCTGCTTGCGACGTGTCCAAGCCGTCGCCTGACTGACTGTTCAATGGCCCGCGCTCTGGCCGCCATCGACGTGCAGGATCTCGCCGGTGACGAACGGCGCGTTGTCGAGGTACAGCACCGCGTTGACGATATCACTCATTTCGCCCATATGGCCAAGCGGATGCAGCGCACCGAGCGCGTCGTGCGTTTCCACTGCGTGCATCGGCGACTTGATGATGCCGGGCGACACTGCGTTGACGCGAATGCCGGTCTTCGCATATTCGATGGCGAGCGACTTCGTGGCGGCGTTCAGGCCGCCCTTGGTCAGCGAGGCGAGCACGGACGGCACGCCCGACACCGCATGGTCGGCAAGCGACGTCGTGATCTGAACGACGTGGCCGCTTTTGTTCTTTTCCATCTGCTCGATCGCGAATTGCGTGACATGGAAGAAGCCGCTCACGTTGACGTTCAGGACCGCCGCGTAATCTTCAGTCGTATATTGGGTGAACGGTTTCGCGATGAAGATGCCCGCGTTATTGACGAGCGTGTCGATGCGCCCGAAGTTGGAGATCGCCGCATCGATCACGCGCTTTGCGACCTCGCGATCGCCGATGTCGCCGGCAATCGTCACGATGCCGGGATCGTCGGAGGGCCTGATCGATCGTGCCGTTGCGACAACGGCGTAGCCTTGCTCGCGGAAACCCTTGACGATTTCAGCACCGATGCCTTGCGATGCACCTGTGACGACTGCGACTTTCTTCGGGTTGCTCATGATGTACCTCGTGAAGTTGATTGATCTGCATCGAGCCAGCGGCATCGATTGATTGACAGAGTAGGTAATGTCGTGAGGTTTGCGCATACCCGCGATGAACAAAGAGACTTAACTTCACGGAACAAATGGATGTCGAATGGTGCTCGGAAATCGCATCAAATGCCGGGAGGCCTGCAAACAGGCGTTCAGAAGGGGTGCCGCGACGGATCGAGCCAACGCGGCGCATTATTGATTCCGTGTAACAACGCTTATTACATGCGGACACGCATGCGAGGGCTATGGGCTTACACTGCAGGCGGGGCGAAACTGAGGCAGCATTTCGCGGCGACATCAAGCCGTGAATTTCTCGAACAAGTGCACTAAGAACCGAAGGCGTCTGTATGGACACGCTCCGCAATATGAAGATCTTCGTCGAGGTTGCAGAAGCGGGTAGCTTCACGGCAGCGGCCCAGCAACTCGACACGACAACGGGCTATGTGTCGAGATCGGTCTCCGAACTGGAGGCGCATCTGCGCACGCGCTTGCTGAATCGCACGACGCGACGAATCGCGCTGACCGAGGCCGGCGAGCGCTATCTAAGCAGGTGCCTCGCGATTCTGGAGTCCGTGACGCAGGCGGAACTCGAAGCGTCGGAAGCGCATGCGAGGCCCGCCGGCACGTTAAAGGTGCATGCGATGTCGAGCATCGGGCAAAACTATGTCGTGCCCGCGGTTGCTGCGTTTCAGGAGCGCTTTCCCGCGGTAACCGTGGATCTCGTGCTGTCGCAGAATGTGCCCGATCTGCTCGAAGACGGGTTCGACGTCGCGCTGCGCGTCTCGCCCGGTGCGCTGCCCGATTCGAACTACATCTCGCATCAGTTGGGAACGGTGCGCAGCGTGCTGTGCGCGTCGCCGTCGTACCTCGACGTGCATGGCGTGCCGGAATCGGTCGAAGACCTGTCGCATCACATGTGTTTGCAGGTCGCGATACCGATCTTTCCGGCGGACCGCTGGACCCTGATCGGCCCCGACGGGGCGCGCGAATTTCCTCTGCCGAATACGCGTTTCAGGGTGAATTTGCCGGATGCGATGGCCGCAGCGCTTCATGAGGGGATGGGCATCGGCGCACTGCCGGCGCTGACGGTGCGCTCGGCGTTTCGTCATCGAACGCTGGTGCGTGTGCTGCCGGAATACTATCTGCAGGAACTCAATATCTATGTCGTCTATGCGTCGCGTCAGTATCTCGACGCGAAGATCAAGGCATGGGTCGAGTTCGCGAAGGAATGGATTGCCGATGCGTTGCAGGAGGACTCGGTTGCGTTCAGGAAGCCCGCGCAAGCGGGCAAGCCGGACGAGGGTTGAGTCGTTCGCTCGCGCCGTCGCGTCGCTTGCATCGCGAATGCCGTGAATCGCGTCGGTTACTTGCAGGCCAGAGCGGCAGCCGCGATCAGCGCGGCACCCGCGGCCATCAGCGGCTGTTCGAACGAATGCGTGCGCGCGAACAGCGCGGTCGATACGAGCGGCCCGAGAATCTGTCCGACGCCGTACGCCGCCGTCATCGTCGCCATGATGTTGAAACGCACCGTCGAGGCGATTTGCCTTGCGACCGGCATGGCGATCGTGACAGTGCCGACGAAGGTGCCGCCTACCAGCAACGCGCTCGCCAGAAACGTCGTCGCGGATTCGGCGAACACCGGCAGCATCACGCCGGCCGCCTGTACGAGCAGGTTCAATGCCATCGAGCGGCGGCTGCCGAATCTGTGATTGAGCCAATGCCACAAGAAGCACGAGGGCACCGCGCCGAGGCCGAATGCGGCCCAGATATGAACGGGGTTGATGCCGGGCACCGCGTTTTTGACGAGCAGGGGCAGATACGTGGCGGTCACGATATAGCCGAAGCCCGCGAGGCCATACAGGGCGACGAGCACATACGCGTTGGGCGCTGAACGTTGGTGTGCGCCGTTTCTCGCGCCGGCGTCGGCGATCGCCTTTGCCTCTCGATCGTTCCCGGATTCCGCGTCTTCTGCGTCGGCGTTTTCGCCTTTGTCTTCGTCTTGGTCTTCGTCGCGGCGCGCCCCGAGGCGCGGCCATGCCATCGCGGACAGCAACAGCGTCGCCGCAGCGAGCAATGCCCACAGCGCAGCGCTATTGAAGTGCTCCGCCGCGCCGATCGCAATGATTTCCGCGGAGACGACAATGCCGAGTCCAACGCCCGCAAACAGCACCGGCGCACCGTGATGGTGACCGACCACATGCAGCAGCCAGATCGAAGCGGCGACGAGCGAGACCGCGCTGACGACCCCGGCAATGAATCTCACCGCGGCGATCAGAGACGGTGAGAGGGGCAGCGAAAGCACAGCGAGACATGCAATCGTGCCGATCATCGACAACTGGCACAGCCGGGCCGCATGTCCATGCTTGAAGCGGCTCATCAAAATTGCGCCGAGCAGATAGCCCGCGTAATTCGCCGACGCCGCAACCGAGCCCGCCGTCACGTCGATCACTCCATCGCGAACCATCAGCGGGTACATGCCGGTAAACGAAAAGCGGCCGAAGCCCATGCCTATTGCGAGCACCAGTGCGCCGGCGACGGCTTCGAGCGTACGTGCGCCGCGCGCACGACCCATTGTGTTTTCCATCGGAATGCCTTTGTCGAGTGTGGCCCGGAAGAGTCCGCCCTTGTGCGGCGCGACTGCGTGCGCAAGCTGGCGCGCGCGGCTAGCGCAGCAACAGCGCGTGATCGAGCGAACTAGCACTCTAAGAGGCGCGGCATCATTGAAACAGTCTGTTTGGGGTAAACGGATTGTTTACTGGACGAGCGTAGCCGGCGTTTTTCGTTGGGCGCAAAGAATGGCGACATGTCATGTAAGCGGCACCTGAAGCGCTTACCGATCGCGGTACGGCATTCGGGCGCGCGCCAAAGTGTGGCTTGAATGCGCGGCTGAAATGGGCCGCGTCTGTGGATCGCCAGCGGTTTGTTCGAAAGATGCCGGAAGACGTGCCGGCGAAAGAGAAATTTACAGCGAAAATAATTTTATTAGGATTGCAAGTCAGCTGCGTTACGACTTGCTGATTAAAAAATTAATCTTCATTTTAATTTTACCGATGTCGAAAAAATGATAGGAATTTTTCTAAAGTGCTGTTTACGAATTAAAAAGAAAAAGTAACTTGCCGGTCACGTAATGTGAATAGACTCGCGCGGTTTTTCCTGAAACTGGATTAGTAAACCCCGGAGTCGTTCACACATGCGTTTATACACAAATCGTTTGTCGCTGCACGCAGCGCTCGTATCAGGCGTTTTACTGCTCGCCGCCTGCGGCGGCGGCGATGACAATAGCAGCAGCACGAATGCGTCGGCACCGCCGGCACCGCCGGACCCGAGTTTCGTCGATAGCGCGCCGATTCCCGACGTGCCCGCATTCGTCGATAACATCGCGACCAATCAGCGCGGCGACGCGCGCTTCGCTACGGTAGCCACGAATGCGGGTGTGCGTCTTGTCTCGCGTTTTCTCGATCTCTGGATGCCGCTAACGCCGATCGTGGACGCGGGCGTTTCCGCGCCGGCCGTGGGATCGTTCCCGGCCATCGTGCCATCCACCTGGACCGGCCTGCCGAACGACGGCACGCCCGGCGGCACGATCCTCAATGCTGCCGTGCTGGCCCAGAACATCCAGTTCGCGAGCGACGAGACGACGAACCGCACGCAGGCCCAGGCCGACGCAGCCTATTTCGACGACCGGCGCGGCAAAGGCTTTAGCGTAACCGACGGCATGGGGCCGCTTACCGACGCCTGGCGTGCCGCGGCCCAACAAACGACGTCGATCACGAGCATTCCCGCGAATGCGACGACCGTGCTGTTCAACGACACGGGGAACAATATCGGCGTCGGCGGCAGCGCGAATTCGACCTTCGGGCACGTGGTGGACCTGCTGTCGGCGATGGGCAATAACGCGTCGACGGAGCCGGCGAAGCGCTTTTACAAGTACGCACGGCCATACCGGTGGAGCACGAGTGTGATCGTCGATCCGACGCTGGTGCCGGCCGAAAGCACGGACCCGACCACCGACGGCGGTTATATCAGCGGCCACGAAGCGGAAGCGATGCGCGACGCGTTGACGATGGCTTACTGTGTGCCCGAGCGCGGCTCCGAGATGATCGCGCGCGGGCTCGAGCTGGGCGAGAACCGCATTCTTGCCGGCATGCATTCGCCGCTCGATGTGATGGCGGGACGCATGTTTGCGATCGCGGCGGCCGTCGCCAATCTGAACGATCCGGCAAACGCTACTCTGAAGTCCGAAGCATTCCAGCAGGCGCATACGGCATTGGAAGCAGCGACGAATACGACACCCGCCAACTTCCTTGCGTTCGCGCATTCGGGAACGCTCGCTACCGACCGGTTCGCCGACTATGCGACGAACAAGGCCGACGAGATCAGACGCATGACGTTCGGCTTCGCGCAGATCGAATCGACCGACGCGGCGCCTGTGGTGCCGAAGGGCGCGGAGGTGCTGCTCGAAACGCGCTACCCGTATCTGAGCGCGGACCAGCGTCGCGTGGTGATCAAGACCACTGAATTTCCGTCCGGTTTCCCGGTGATGGACGATCCGGAAGGATACGGACGCATCGACGCGTTCGCTGCGTTCAACGGCTATGGCCAGTTCAACGGCAGCGTCGTGATTTCGATGGATGCGACGCAAGGCGGGTTCAGTGCGAACGATACCTGGCGCAATGACATCACGGGCGCCGGCAAGCTGACGCTCAATGGCACGGGCACGCTGCAGCTTGCCGGCAATAACGGCTATTCGGGCGGCACGCAGGTGTCGGGCGGTGCGATCGAGGCGGATTCGGCAACGGCGTTCGGTACCGGCGATGTGTATGTCGGCGCGGGCTCGGCGATTGTCAGCGCGAGCGCGCCGGTGAAAGTGGGCGGCAAGTTCACGATGTTGCCGGGCACGACGCTCGAGATGGATGTCGATGGCTCGGGCGGCGGGCAACTCAATGTGGGCGGCCAACTGACGTTTGCGGGCAGCACGCTGCATGTGAAGTTCGCGAACGGCTTCACGCCGAAGGCGGGCGATACGATCGAGCTGATTAGCGGCGGTGTCGGCAACCAGCACTTCTCGACAGTGACGGTGGACGGGTTCAATGCGTCGGCGGTCTATTCGAACGGCACGGTATCGATCCGTATCAATTCGTAAAGGCTTATGCGCATACCGCGCGAGTAACGCGCGGGTACGGCCGGCAACGGCCATGGCGGGCGACGAGCGACTGCATCGCAAGCGATTTACAATGCGGGACGTCCTTCGTCTCCCCGTCATAGTCGATGAGCCAATTCAAAGCCGTTGCACTCGAGCATGCAAGCCGCCTGATCAATCATGGGCCGACCGTGCTCGTCACCAGCAGCGACGGCGTGCGGCGCAATATCATGGCCGCCGCCTGGTCGATGCCTGTCGAATTCACGCCGCCGCGTATCGCGATCGTTATCGACAAGAGCACGTATACGCGCGAGCTTGTCCTGGCGAGCGGCACGTTCGGCGTGTGCATACCGGGCGTCGCCGCGGCCGATCTGACGTATGCGGTCGGTTCGTCGAGCGGGCGCGGCAGGGACAAGTTCGCCGAATACGGCATCGAGCCGATCGCAGGCCCGGTGCTGGAGTTGCCGCTCGTGGAGACGAACTGCGCAGCGTGGCTCGAATGCAGGCTGATTCGCGAGCCGCATACCGAAGAGGCTTACGATACTTGCTTCGGTGAAGTGGTGTCGGCAGCGTCCGACCCGCGCGTGTTCGACAACGGGCACTGGATATTCGATTCATCGAACGAGTCGTTGCATACCCTTCATCATCTGGGCGCCGGAAATTTCGCGAGCGCGTCGAACATACTGCGCGCGAGACCGCTTCCATAAGTTTTATCCGCCGCCATTCCGCCTTTCCCGTTGCGTCATTTCGCACGTCGTTGCGGGCCGCATTGAACACCGCATCAGGGTCCATGCAAGACTTTCGAGGTCCGGGTACGCAGATCGGTCGGTAGACCCATGAGCGCACCGGGCGCCGTTTTTATGCAACCGCAACGGGAACGGACCTATGAATACGCCAATTTCGTGCCATCGTCGTACCGTCAACGGGATCAAGCTGCACTACACGCTTGCAGGCGATGGCCCTCCGGTCGTGCTGCTGCACGGCTTTCCCGAAACGTCGCATACATGGCGGCGGCAGATACCGGTACTGAGCCGCCACTATCAGTTGATCGTGCCGGACCTGAGAGGCTATGGCGCCTCCGATAAGCCGGTGAGCGGCTACGACAAGCGCACGATGGCGAACGACATCAAGGAACTGCTCGCGACGCTCGGCATATCCCGTGCCGCGGTGATCGGGCATGACCGCGGCGCGCGCGTCGCGACGCGGCTCGTGAAAGATCATCCGTCGCTGGTCGCGCGCTTTGCGGCGCTCGACAATATTCCGACGCGCATGATTTTCGAGCGCATGAATGCCGATTTTGCGCAAGCGGGCTGGTTCTTTTTCTTCAACGGCGTGCGCGATCTGCCCGAAGCACTCGTGCAAGGGCGCGAAGAAGTGTGGCTGCGCCATATTTTCACATCGTGGCTCTATGACATCAGCGCGATCAGCGATACGGACATCGAAATCTATCGCCGCGCGTATGCGGCGCCCGGCGGTTTGCGCGGCGCATTCGAGGACTACCGCGCATGGCGGCAGGATTTCGAGCAGGACAAGCAGGATGCGAACGTGAAAATATCGGTGCCGACACTTGCGCTATGGGGTGCCGAGTTCGACGGGGCGAAATTCGTCGATATGCGCGAACTCTGGCACGAGATGGCCTCGGACCTTACATGCGCGCCGATCGCGCTAGCAGGCCACTTTCCACACGAAGAGCGGCCGATCGAAACGAATGAAGCGCTGCTTGCTTTTCTGCGCGACTGGAAGGGGTGACGTCGAGCTATGAAATCGTATTGTTGGCTTAATGTAGGGTAGATGATGTACCCATACGGAATGAAAGCGTTTATCGCGCGAATAGCGCGAAACAAGGCGCTTTTATCGCGAGAATGCGCCACGCCTTCGTGCCTTAAGCTTCAAGCGTGGGGCCATATCGGCTTCCCTAGCGGCTTCCTCGTGGCCTTGCATCATGCACGCAGCGGCCGCGGCGCATTCAAATCGACGACCATGGCCACACTTCCGACTGGCGAGCCGCGCCAGGAGCAGCAAACGCAATCGCAGCGGCAGCATGTCCAGCAACATCATACCTGGCCAGACGCGCCTCGTCCCGAGGGCCCCTACGCCGAGGCGCTAGCGAAGGTGAAGCCGCTTATCGATGCAAACGCGCCGATGAGCGACGCGAGTCTGGTTCAGGCGCTCAATATTGCCGCGATCAGTTCGCTTGGCCTCAAGCAGCCGGAGGACGCCGAACGCTACTGGCGCCGCGCGATCGACGTGCAGCCCGATTTTGTCGAGGCGTATAACAGCCTCGGCATTCTGTTTAAAGGAATGGGGCGGCTCGAAGAGGCGGAGTCGATTTACCGGCAGTTGCTCTGCGTGCGTCCCGACTATGTGGAAGGGCACAACAACCTCGGCGCGGTGCTGTTCGATCTGAACCGCCTGCCCGACGCGGAAGCCGCGTATCGCGATGCGATTGCGCGGCGCGCCGATTGCACGGAGGCTTATCACAACCTCGGCAAGTTACTGCATGCGACAAAGCGCTTTGCCGAAGCGGAAGAAGCCTATCGAAAAGCCTTGCAGCTGCAGCCGAATCTCGTCGAAAACCATGTTCACCTCGGCAATACGCTGCAGCAACTGAACCGGCTTGCCGAAGCAGACGATGCCTATCAACGCGCGCTCGCGATCCGCATCGACATTCCCGAAGTGCACCACAACCGCGGAATCGTGTTGAAGATGCTTGGCAGATTGAGCGAGTCGGAGGCGTCGTATCGTCGTGCGATCGCGTTCCGCCCGAACTTCCACCTCGCCCGCTTTTCGCTCGGTTCGTTGCTGCTCAGTATCGGCCGCTACGAGGAAGCGTGGCGGCTTTACGAATCGCGCTACGAACAGGAAGGGAACATCCATCACCATAGCGCGTCGGTGTTGCGCTGTCCGCGCTGGCGCGGCGAGCCGCTCGCGGGCAAGCGGCTGCTCGTCTGGCAGGAAGACGGGCTCGGCGACATGATTCAGTTCGGACGCTATCTGCCGCTGCTCGAAGCGCAAGGCGTCACGCACATCACGTTCGCTTGCGCGAGTGCATTGCGGCGCCTGTTCGAGCGTGTCGATGGCGTCGACGACGTGATGAGCCACGGCGAAGCGTTGCTGCGCTCGAATACGTACGACATGTGGACGAGCCTGATCAGCGTTCCCGCGTATCTGCACACGACGTTGCGTACGATTCCACCGGCGCTGGCCGTGACGGCGGACCCTGCGCTCATGCGGCAATGGGCCGGGCGCCTCGCAGCGTTGCCCGCTGGACGCAAGGTCGGCCTCGTCTGGAGGGGCAATCCGAAGCATCACAACGATGCGAACCGGTCGGTGCCGTCACTGGCGGCTTTGGCGCCGCTGTGGAGCGTGCCGGATATCTGCTTCGTGAGCTTGCAGAAGGGGCTGGGCGAAGACGAAGCCAACGCGCCGCCCGCTAATCAGCCGCTGCTGCATCTCGGCTCGGAGGTCGCGGACTTTGCCGATACCGCGGCGATCGTTGCGCAGCTCGATCTGCTGATTTGCGTCGATACGTCGACAGCGCATCTTGCGGCGTCGCTTGGCAAGCGCTGCTGGGTGCTGCTGCCGGCACATGACGTGGACTGGCGATGGCTGCGCGAACGCAGCGATTCGCCGTGGTATCCCGATACCGTGCGGCTGTTCAGGCAAGCCGAAAACGAAGGGTGGGGCGCGCTGATCGAGCGTGTGCGCGAGGCGTTGAGCGACGTCGAGTTCCGATAGCCGGTCGGCATCACCCAAGCTCGAACGTCGTGATGCCGAACACGTGCTCAAGCGCAATCGCCGGCGCACCCTTTGTGTACATGCGGGCGGTCTCGAACACGCTTGCCATTCCATACTGTCGCGCGAGTGCGATCGCCTCCGTATTCGGTTCCGGGACGTCGAGCACGAACGTTTCGCCTTCGCGTTGTGCAATCAATGCATCGAGCAGCGCTTGCGCCGTTGTGGCGTCATCGGCGAAGAGCGGTCCGATCTTGTAGCCGTTGCAGCATTTGCGCAGCACCCCATAGCCTTGAATATCGCGGTCGTGCATCGCGGCAAGCGCGACCGAATCCGGTTGCACGATCCAGTTCGCCAGAAATCGCTCGCGCGACGCAGGAAAGTGCGATTGGTCGTATCGCATCAATTGTGCGAATGGCAACCCGCGAAGTTCCTTGATTGCGACGCTCGGCATTCGAGCGCGCCTCGGTCGCGCTATGCCCTGAAACCGCACGTTCCGATGCGCGAGCTGGAAACCGGATTTACGGTAATTGTCTTGCTGCTCGACAACACCATCGAGCCCGATATTGCGGCCCGCGAGGTAGGTCATTGCGTGTTGCCAGATCCGGTAGCCAAAGCCTTTGCCGCGAAATTCCGGCCTCACGATATAAAGGCCGATAAAGCCGAAGTGCTCGCCGTATCGCACAGCGGAGATCGAACCGACCGGTTCGCCTCCCAGCGTGCCGATAAAGAATCCATCCGGGTCCGCCGCCTGAAAACACGTCGCGTCATGCAGACCAGGGTTCCATCCTTCTCGTTGCGCCCAGTGGATGGCCAGCTCGACTTCGTCGGGCCGCATCGGGCGAACGGTGAAATCGTCCTCGGTATCGATGGCTGCGCTCATCTTGCCTCCGCGATCGGCTTCTTTGGCGTTCAGTTTAACGCCCGGTTCGCGGCGGGCGAAATCAGGACACTACCCGACAAAATATCGCAGCAGTTGCGATGCGGCGGCTCGTTCAGGTCTACAGTACCGTTCTATGCATCGTTTTGACCGTCAAAATCGGCTCGGGAGACAAACGCATGAAAAGACAGGTGGGAGTGATCGGTTTGGGGGCGATGGGACTCGGCGTCGCGCGTTCGCTGCTAAGGGCGGGGTTTCCCACGCATGCCTATGATCTGCGCGGCGACGTGCTGCAGCGCTTCGCGAACGAAGGCGGCATCGTGGCGCAGAGTCCGGCGGCGCTTGGCGCGCAGTGCGATGTCGTGATCACGCTGGTCGTCAATGCGCAGCAGACGGACACGGTGCTATTCGGCGACAACGGCGCGGCGCCCGCTATGAAGCCGGGCAGTGTCGTGCTTTCGAGCGCGACCGTGCCGCCCGCTTTCGCGGCGGATCTTGCGAAGCGCCTCGATGCAAGCGGGCTTCTGATGCTCGACGCACCGGTATCGGGCGGCGCCGCACGCGCTGCAACGGGCGAAATGACGATGATGACATCGGGCCCGCAAGCCGCATACGAAGTGTGCGAGGACGTGCTCGGCGCAATTGCCGGAAAGGTTTACCGGCTCGGCGCGGAACACGGCGTCGGATCGAAAGTGAAAATCATCAATCAGCTGCTGGCCGGCGTGCATATCGCGGCCGCAGCCGAGGCGATGGCGCTGGGGCTGCGCGAAGGCGTCGACCCGGACATGCTTTATGAGGTCATCACGCATAGCGCCGGCAATTCGTGGATGTTCGAAAATCGTGTGCCGCATATTCTGCATGGCGACTATGCGCCGCTGTCCGCGGTTGACATCTTCGTCAAGGATCTTGGCCTTGTGCTCGATACCGCGCGTGCGACGAAGTTTCCGCTGCCGCTATCGGCGGCCGCGCATCAGCTGTTCATGATGGCTTCGACGGCCGGGCACGGCGGCGAGGACGATTCGGCGGTCATCAAGGTGTTTCCGGGCATCGACTTGCCGAAGTCGGCATGACGCTCTGGTTAAAGGCAGAGGCGTGCGCGGATCGGTATCAGAACGCTGTGCCGATCTGAAACTGGAATTTCTGATACTGATCGCCCGTATGTTTGACAAGCGGGAAGCCAAGGCTTAGCTTGAGCGGCCCGATCGGCGAAATCCATGCAAGGCCGACACCGTAGCCGTAGCGCAAGCCGTTCGCGCCGGTCGTCGTGCCGCCCTGGCCCGGATCGCCCCACACGTTGCCGCCGTCGAAGAACGTGAACACGCGCAGCGTGCGGTCGTATCCGGTGCCGGGCAGCGGGAACGTCAGTTCGATATTGCCGACCGCAAGGCGCGAACCGCCGATCGGGTCGCCGGTGGTCGAGTCGCGTGGCCCGAGCGAACTCGGTTCATATCCGCGCACCGAGCCGATACCGCCGGCAAAGTAGTTCTTGAAGATCGGGAATGTCTGGCCGTCCAGCCCCTTGCCGTAGCCGCCCTGAAAGTTGAGGCCCAGCACGAAGCCGCGCGCGAACGAATAGTAATACTGCGCCTGCGCGTCGAATTTCACATAGGTCGTGTTGCCGGCCGGCGTGCCGTACTCGGCGTTTGCCTGCGTGAAGTAACCGCGGCTCGGCACGAGCGCGCTGTCGCGGTTGTCTCGCGACCAGCCCACCGTGACCGGCACGTTGTTGACGACGCGGCCGAATTCTTTCACGTAGTCGATATACGACTGCGGCGTTTGTCCGTCGATGTCGAGCCGGTTCTGTTCAAGGCCGACGCCGAAAAACACGGTGTCGGCCTCCGAAAACGGAATGCCGAATTTCGTATCGGCGCCGACCGTGATGATCCGGAAGCTCGAATCCGTCGAGAAGATCAGCGGCTGCACGGTGCGGTAATACGCATCGGTGATGCGCTTGATGCCGTCCACCGTGAAGTACGGGTCGACCTGTGTGACGGTCAGCGTGCGGAACGTCTTCGCGGTGTTCACATTCACCGACAGGCTCGTGCCGGAGCCGAACACGTTGTCCTGCGACACGCCAGCCGACAGCACGACCTTGTCCGTCGACGAGAAGCCTGCGCCGAGCGTGATCGCGCCGGTCGGCTTTTCGGTCACATCGACGTTGACGTCGACCTGATCGTCGGTGCCTTCCACAGGCACGGTAGTCACTTCGACATTCGTGAAATAGCCGAGCCGGTTGATGCGGTCCTTCGAGAGGGCGAGCTTGCTCGAATCGAACCAGGAACTTTCGAGCTGGCGCATTTCGCGGCGCACCACCTCGTCGCGCGTGCGCGTATTGCCGGTTACGTTGATGCGGCGCACGTAGACGCGTTTGCCCGGGGTCACCTGCAGCGTCAGATCGACCTTGTGATGTTCCTGATCGATCTGCGGCACCGCGTTGACCGTAGCGAATGCGTAGCCGTATTCGCCGAGCTTGTCGACAATTGCCTTCGTCGTGGCCTGCAGTTTGTCTGCCGAGAAACGTTGGCCCGGCTTGACCGTGACGACCTTCTGCAGTTCCGCCTCGCGGTCGAGCAGATTGCCCGCGAGTTTGATGCTCGAAATGGTATACGGCTCGCCCTCGTGCAGCGTGACCGTCAGGTACATATCCTTGCGGTCCGGTGTAATCGACACCTGCGTCGATTCGATATTGAACTCGAGATAACCGCGATTCAGGTAGTACGAGCGGATATGTTCGAGGTCGCCGGTGAGTTTTTCCTTCGAATACAGATCGTTTTTCGTGTACCAGGAAAACCAGTTCGGCGTGGACATTTCCATTTCATCGCGCAGCGTGCTCGTGCTGAACACCTTGTTGCCGATGAAGTTGATCTGGCGGATCTTCGCGCTCGGCCCTTCGATAACCGAAAACAGCAGGCCGACGCGGTTACGGTCGATCGGTGAAATGGTGGTGGTGACTTCGGCCGCGTAATAGCCGCGCGTCAGGTACTGGCGCTTCAGTTCCTGTTCGGCCCTGTCGACGAGCGCTTTGTCGTAATAGCGGCCCAACGAGAGCCCCACCGCATTCAGCGCCTTCAGCAGATTGTCTTTCTCGAACTCGTGAATGCCCGCGAAATCGATCGTGCCGATGGCCGGACGTTCGGCCACGGTGACGATCACCACGCTGCCTTCGGCGGAAATTCTGACGTCGTTGAAAAAGCCCGTCGCGTAGAGCGCTCGAATGGCTTCCGATGCTTTGTCGTCGGTGAACGTGTCGCCTTTCTTGATCGGCAGATACGAGAATACCGTGCCCGGTTCGACCCGTTGCAGCCCGTCGATGCGGATGTCCTGGACCACGAATGAATCGGCTGCGTGCGCCGATACAGCCGCCATGCTCAAGCCAACCCACGTGAAAGACTGCGCGCAGCGTGATAGTAATATTCGTGACTTCATGCAGCTTGCTGTGTTTAAGCTCGTTGAATGGAGCTTGTTGTAATGAGGCCCGACCGGCTATTGCAGCCGCAGTCCTGAGAGATCGCGGCTCTTCGCAAGACCGGTTGCGAGCGCAAGCACCTCGGTCATATGCGCTGCTTGAGAGCGATGAAGCTGAAAGGACAACTCGGCGCCTCCGGGCAACCGGAACGTAAAAATCAGATAGGGCTTGCCGTCAGCATCCTTGCCGAGCGCCCATGCTTCGCAAGGCATGGCGAACTTGACGCTCTTTTTCTTGTGGCGGATACGCTCGGACGAACCGATTGCGTTCGAAAGCGCCGCCAGCAGCTCGTGCATGACCGAGCAATGAAGCGCGATGCGATCGGGCTGGTTGCTGTTCAGGATCAGATACTGACCATCCGCGGTCAGCTCGAAGCCTTTGAACGAATCGATCGCAACGGCGGACGGGGGGGCCATACCTGTTCACTCCATAACAAGCCAGTCATGGAGGTTAGGCGAGATCGGCGACGTTCATGTTACCTGCGGGTTACTGCAGATTTCTTGCGCGCGGCTGATGAAAAAGCGGGGGACGTACGACCGATTGCAAGCGTTGCCGCAATGCGCTTGCAATCGGCGGGCGATGGCCGGGCGTCGTTTTAACAGCGTGCATTTCTTACGTCTGGCCTTAAGCGCACTTGCTGACTGCTACGTTTGCAGTTCGCGAATCGGCGCGCCGGCCAGCCACGCGCGAAGCGATTCGACAATCTGCGGATAGGCGCGGCGATAGGTATTTTCAGTCACATAACCGATGTGCGGCGTGGCAAGCACATTCGGCAAATAGCGATACGGATGCGTAAGCGGCAGCGGCTCTTCATCGAATACGTCAAGCGCGGCGCCTGCAATGCGTTGCGTCTGCAGTGCGTCGATCAACGCCGGCTCCGAAACGATCGGGCCTCGCGACGTGTTGACGAGGTAGGCGGTATGTTTCATCGACGCAAGCTCGGCCGCACCGACAAGGCCGCGCGAACGGTCGCCGAGCTTCAGGTGGATCGACACGATGTCCGCTTCGCGAAATAGCGTCGCCTTGTCGACGTATTTCGCACCGGCCTCGGCGGCGCGCTCGGGCGTCAGGTTCGGACTCCAAGCAATCACATTCATGTCGAACGCGGCACCGAAGCGCGCAATCTGCTTGCCGATGCCGCCGAGGCCGAGCACGCCGAGCGTTTTGCCGTTGATGTCGACACCGACGCTCGTTTGCCAGCCGCCCGCGCGTACCGATGCCCACTCTCGATGCAAGTTGCGCGTGATCGCGAGAATCAGGCCCCACGTGAGCGCCGGTGTCGCCGCAGGTTCGCCCGCATTCGTGCCCGAGACGACAATGCCGCGCGCCTTCGTCGCATGCAGATCGATGGCTGCGTTCCACATGCCGACGGTAACGAGCAGCTTCAGTTTCGGCAGCCTCGCGAGCAGGTCCGCATCGAAAGGCGTGCGTTCGCGCATCAACACGACTGCATCGAACGGAGCGAGGCGTGCGGCGAGCGCGTCGCGATCGGCAATGTGATCGTGAAAGAACACAGTGTTTGCGCGAGGTTGCAGGCTTGCCCAATCGGCGAGGGCGGGGGCGACCTGCTGATAGTCGTCGAGTACGGCGATACTGACCGAAGCAGTGGTCATTGGAGCGGCTCCTGGTTGAATGAGCGCGGCGGGTGCGATTGGCGCATGCTGCGCTGCGTTTCATTGCGCCCGCATTGCGCGTGGTTTGTGACTGGTTTGCGGCCGGTTTGCGGCCGGTTTGCGGCCGGGTTGCGCCTATGAGTTGCCGGTAAAAATAATTGACAAGATTGACGTACGTCCGCAGACTCAGGTCGTCATACAATAAGACAGCTAATAGACATACGCAACTCGGCCCTTGGAGAGCGAATTGCTGCTGCAGCGTTGAAGCGGCGATGAGCGTCGCGGTTTCCCTAGCGGGGAACAAAGGAGACAAGCGGATGGCGCAGTTTCAAAGCAGAGGGCATGACGCGCCCGCCGAAAGCGGCCGCGCCCAGCGTGCAACGCTCACCGGTGGCGACACGGGTCTTGCCGCGTTCTACCGCCAGATGACGCCGCCCGAGCGGCGCACATTCTGGACCTGCTTCTTCGGCTGGGGCCTCGACGCGCTCGATTTCATGGTCTATCCGCTTGTTATCGGCACGATCACGACGATGTGGCACGTCGAAGCGAGCATCGCGGGGCTTGCCGTAACGGTCACGCTGCTGACATCGGCAATCGGCGGATGGCTTGCCGGGTATCTGGCCGATCGGATCGGCCGCGTGCTGACATTGCAGCTTACGGTTGGGTGGTTTTGTCTTTTCAGTTTGCTTTGTGCGCTGGCGCAAAACTTCGACCAGTTGATGATCGCGCGCGGACTGCTCGGTTTTGGCTTCGGCGGTGAATGGGCTGCCGGTGCGGTGCTGATCGGCGAAACGATTCGTCCCGCCTATCGCGGCCGCGCGGTCGGGTCGGTGCAATCCGCGTGGGGTGTCGGTTGGGGCGCGGCTGCGTTGTTGCAGGCGATCATGTTTTTGCTGCTGCCGCCGCATCTCGCGTGGCGCGCGATGTTTGCCGCAGGTGCCGTGCCCGCTGTGCTGCTGCTCTTTGCGCGGCGCTATGTGCAGGAACCGCGCATCGCTGCGCGGGCGCGCGGCGAGGACACTATCGCAACTGCCGCGGCGAAAAGCGTCAAGGCGCCTTCGTTACTGGAAATTTTCCGTGGGCCGCAATTGCGCACGACGGTGCTCGGGGCGATCTTCGTGATGGGCTGCCAGGGCGGCTATTACGCGATCTCGACATGGATACCGACGTTCCTGAAAACCGAGCGTCATTTGAGCGTGATCAATTCGACGGGCTATCTGGGTTTTCTGATTGCGGGCAGCATCGCCGGCTATCTGACCGGTGCGTGGATTTCCGACCGCTTCGGGCGCAAGACGTTGTTCGTGTCGTTCGCGATTGTCGCGATCGTCTCGGTGCTTGCTTATACGCAGCTCGCGATCGGCAATAACGTAATGCTATGGCTCGGCTTTCCGCTCGGCTTTTTCGCCAGCGGCTATCTCGCCGGCGTCGGACCGTTTCTCACCGAGCTCTACCCGACGCGTTTGCGCGGCTCGGGGCAGGGGTTCTGCTACAACTTCGGCCGCGGGATGGGAGCAATTTTTCCGACGCTCGTCGGGGTGTTCTCGAAGCATTTCGGGCTCGCGACCGCGATTGCAACCTTCGCGGTGTTCGCTTATGCGCTGATGCTCGCGAGCATCGTGTTCCTGCCTGAAACTCGCGGCATTGCCCTGGAGGATATCTGAGTGACTGCAGCCGATATCGACGGCCGCGCGCCGCTATGCCCGGCGCCGCCCGCGCGGCAAAGCGGGCCGACCGCCTTTACGATGCCTGCACACGCGGTGGATACGCATGCGCATGTGATCGGCGGGCCGCCGCGCTATCCGTGGATGCCCGATCGTGCCTACACGCCTTCACCTGCGCCGGCCGACGCGTATCTGCGCATGCTTGACGAGACCGGTTCGACCTATGGCGTGTTGATTCAGGTCAGCGTGCACGGTCAGGACAACACGCTGATGCTCGAGACCATGCGTGCAAATCGCGAGCGGCTAAAAGGCGTGGTCGTACCCACACTCGGACTTGCGGATGCCGACTATCAGGCGATGGTCGACGCCGGCGCGGTTGGCATGCGGATCAATGTGCTCTTCGGCGGCGGCGGTATTTCGTTCGCGCAACTCGATGAATACGATGCGCTTGCCCGCGATTGGGGGTGGCACATCCAGTTTCTGCTCGATGCGCGCGATCTGACCGAACTCGGGCCGCGGCTCGCCAGCATGCGCTCGCCGATCGTCGTCGACCATATGGGTCATTTGCCGACTTCGACCGGTGTACAGTCCGATGGATTTCAGCGACTTGTCGAGCTCGTGCGCGATGGCGCATGGGTCAAGCTGTCGGGCGCATACCGGTTAAGCGCGCAGGAGCCGCCGTATCGCGACACGATCGCGTATGCGCAGGCGCTTGCCGATGCGGCGCCGACGCGTTGCGTGTGGGGTTCTGACTGGCCGCACGTTGCGCAGTGGAACACGATGCCAACGGTGAGTCAGTTGCTCGACACGCTCGCGCTTTGGGTGCCCGATGCGACGCTGCGCGAGCAGATACTCACCACCAACGCGCACTCGCTGTATGGTTTCAGACCGTAACCGCGATAGTCGCCGCGTTTCCATACTGCGGCGCAGTGGCAAGTATCGCGAAGCGCCCGAACGTGGCGTTCCCGTGCATGCGACGGTGCACGGCGCCGACAGCACCGTTGTTTAGGCGAAGCCGCCGTTTGCTCGCAGAATCTGCCCGTTTATCCAGGCGCCGTCCGGGCCGGCAAGGAACGACACGGCGCTCGCGATGTCTTCAGGTGTGCCGAGGCGTTCGAGTGGCGACAGGTCCGCCAGCGCCTTGATCTGCTGCTCGCTTTTGCCCTTCAGAAAGAGATCGGTGGCGGTCGGGCCCGGCGCGACGCAATTGACGGTGATACCGCGTCCGCGCATTTCATTCGCGAGCACGCGCACGAGTCCCTCGACACCCGCCTTCGACGCGATATACGCGCCGTAATTCGGAAACGACCTGGCGAGCACGCTACTCGAGATTGCGATAATGCGCCCGCCGTTGCCAAGCGCATTGGCCGCGGCCGAAAACATCAGGAAGCTGCCGCGCAGATTCGTCGCGATCACGCGGTCGAACATGTCGACGTCGCCGGCTGCGATGGGACCGAGCGGCATGATGCCGGCGCTATTGACGACGACATCGACGCGTCCGAATGCGTCGCGTGCGTCAGCAAAGAGACGCGCGACATCGTCGCTGTTCGCGACGTCGGTTTTTATCGCAATCGCACGGCGTTCGAGTTTCCCCACATCTGAGACGAGCGCATCGGCTGCGCCCGGGTGGCCCGAGTAGGTGACGGCGATGTCGAAGCCGTCACGTGCGAGGCGTGCGGCGATCGCGCCGCCGATGCCGCCCGATGCGCCCGTCACGATTGCTACACGACTGGAAGTTTCGGCCATCTGAATTCTCCTTGCTTTTAGCGTGCTGTCGAAGGGATCGATCTGATTTTAGCCATCCTTTGCAAAGCATGTGACGGGCGCGAGGCAAGGCCGAGCCTATTGGGCTACGCGGTGCGCAAGGCCAGTCTTACGAGCAGATCGGCAAGCAGATCGGGGTCCAGCACCATCGCGTCATGGCCGGACGCGAGCTCTTCCCAATGCCAGCCCTCCAGCGAACGGACCCACGCGCGGACCGGGGCGAGCGTGTCGTATGAAGGCTGCGTGCAATGCACGTAGGTGCAAGGCAGGCCATTGCCGATCGGGTTGCGCAGCGTAAGCGGCGTGCGGTAGGTGGCGAGCGGATGCGGTGTCACGCGGCGGCGAACCCAGGCGGCGCGTGGGTGATCGTCGGGTATGCCCATCGCGCTGAGCGTCGGCGGCTGCATTTCGAGCGGCCGGCCGCTCTCCTCGATCCTGGCCATCCGCTCTTCGACGATATGGCGCGGCAGGATATCCATCGCCGTCTTGCCGCTTTCGACCAGCAGACTGTCGAGAAACACGAGCGAGCGCAGTGCGCCGGGGCGGCGGTCGGCTACACCCGAAGCGACGAGTCCGCCGTAACTGTGGCCGACGAGCACGACGTCTTCCAGTTCTTCCGCTTCGAGCAGGTTTTCGATGTCGGTGATCGGCACGTCTAGCGAAGTCACTGCGTTCAACAGATGGCGACGTTCACCCTGACCTGTCAGCGTCGGGGTAAAGACGCGATGCCCTTGCGCGCGCAATGCGTCGGCGACGAATCGCCAGCACCAGCCGCCATGCGATGCGCCGTGGATCAGCACAAACGTGTGACTCTGTTCAGGTTCGGACTGCGTATGCGATGACGGCAGGGCGGTACTCATCGTGGGTCTCCGTTCGTCGACAGTTGTTCTGGCGGACGGGGCGCCTCGCGCGGGGTCCGTTTCGCCGATGCCGCTTCGTATAGTAAACACTGCAGCGGCAATTGCGATAGGTGCAAGGCGCGCGCTTCGCGACAAACGCACCTTGCACGGCGCTATGATGCTCAGTCGGTTGCCTTGACGGATGCAACGTTGGGCCGATTGCGCGTCGCAGCGCTTCGCTAAAGGAGGTTACGCTTATGAACACCCTGCAAGGAACAATTGTTGCCGTGACGGGCGCATTCGGAGCGCTTGGCCTCGTCACGGCGCGTGTACTGGCGCAGCGCGGCGCGCAAGTCGCGCTGCTCGGCCGCGGCGCGGCGCCGGCTACGTTGCCTCGCGAACTGGCGCACGCATGTGTCGTCGATCATGTCGACCTCACCGATCCGCAGGCAGCGGAAGTTGCGGTTGCAACGATCGTTGGGCGCTTCGGTGCGCTTAATGCGCTTGTCAATGTGGCCGGCGGATTCCGCTGGGAGACGATTGCCGGCGGCAGCGCGGACAGTTGGGACCAACTGTTCGATTCGAATGTAAAAACGGCGCTCAACGCATCGAAAGCAGCGCTTGCGCAGCTGACTGCCGGCGGCGCTGGACGCATCGTCAACCTCGGCGCGTTGGCCGCGTTGAAAGCCGGCACCGGTATGGGCGCGTATACAGCGTCGAAATCCGCGGTGATGCGCTTGACCGAAGCGCTCGCCGACGAGTTGAAGGACAAGGGCGTCACCGTCAATGCGATCCTGCCTTCGATTATCGACACGCCGCAAAACCGCGCCGATATGCCCGAGGCCGATTTCGCACGGTGGGTCACGCCCGAGCAGATTGCGGGCGTGATTGCGTTTCTGTTGTCGCAGGACGCGCAATGCGTGACCGGGGCGTTGATTCCGGTTGCAGGGCGCGTCTGATTCGCGGGTTGCCGCACGCATCAATGCTTCGGTCATAGGCCAGACGAGCCGGCCGCTGACGGTGAGGGCGCTGCGGAGGCTATCGCGGGAGGCAACCCCGGTGGCGGTCCGCTATCGGGCAGACTGAACACCGGCATCGAGCTGGGACAGCGGAAGGTGGCGAGCACATCGCTAGTCAGGGGATTGGCGACGCTGCCCGCACTGGCGAGGTCGAGTACCGCCTTACGTCCGTCGAAGTCGAACGCGACGCGGGTGCGGCCCGGCGTTGCCGTCTGAACGATCTGACCTTTGCGTAGCAGCCGCATCAGTGCCCATGGCCCATCCGTTGCGACTGTCGACGTGTCGACCCGGATGCGAGGGCTTGCAGTGAGTTCGGCATGTACGCCACCGCGCGGCCCGGGCCAATTTACCGGAAAGGGCGAGACGGGGCCATGCTGGTACTGCAAGCTCTGACCGTCGATATCGACTGCGAGCTTTGTCACGGTCGGATCGAGTTCGGCCACGCGAATCTCTGTCTTCCACTGCAACTGCTTGCCCTGATCGCCGAAAAAAATTTCACGAATGTGCTTCGCATGCTGAAACGGTTCGAGATCCGGGCCTTGCACCGCTTCGGTCGCACCGGGCAATGTCCGGTATCTCCAGGGCCGGGTCGATGTATCCACGAACGGCGCGAGGTTCTTTGTGAAGAAATCGTCGATCAGACCTCCCTGCGCGAACACTCGGGTGAAGTCGTCGATGCTGACGTCACGCGGACTGTCTGGTGCGAAAGGGTAGTTGCCCTCGACCGTCAAGCGGCAGGAATCGCTGACGACGGCCTGCATCTGGCGCGAGAGCAATTGACCGATTCCCTGGTTGACCTCGCGTGAGCCTTGGCTCGATAGGGCGAGCAGCACATGGCGGAACGGCGCGGGCATCGTGCTCGCGGCCATTTTCAGCTTCGCCGCGGCGTCGCTTGCGGGTGGCATGCTGTTGTTGGCGATCGCGTTATCGGCAACCGTCAGCGCGGTGTAGTACTCGTTGAGGAGGCTCGTGATTCCGTCGAGCCCAGTCTTGCCTGCTTGTGCATTTGCCGACGGGTCACTGCTGGCCGATGTATCGGCACTGCCGGTTACGATCTCACGCAGCGCGGCGAAGCGGCTGTCGACCAGTTCACGCTCGACGCGTTCTTCAGGGCGGATGCCAAGAGGTTCGCCTGCATTTCCGGCAATCTGATTCGCGGCTTTCTGCAATAGCGACCTGTCGCCGGTTCCCGCTACTTGCGTGAGTGCCGTTTCATGCACGGCCGCTCGGGCGAGTCGCGCCAGTGGAGAATCAGGCGCGGCGAACTGACGAAGCACCTGCAGATTGAATGCAAGGCTGGTTCCCGAAATCGTGCGTATGTCGGCGAGGAATGCATCCCATCGCTGCGCGTATTCAGTCAGATATAACCGGCGGATCGCCTCGGTTAGCGGATCGTCGGCTTCCGCTATCCCGTTTGCGATTTCAGCCGTTTTTTTTTGAATTCCATCGGACACGCCCGCGAGATATGAACGGCCCATGACCCATGCATCGTCGTCGCGTGCGGCGCTCACGAATTCCGTCAGACGTTTGTCGAACAGGTTGCGGTAGCCGTCGAAGGTAAACAGGCCGGGTATGCCGCGCGACAGCGGAGCGCCACTGGCCCGTGTGAAGACCGTGCCTGCCTGCGGGCCGACGGCGCGCAGCAGCGTGAACTCGTCAGGCGCCCCTTTTTCGATATCCGCCTTGGCGCGATCATAAAGGCGCTGTGTCGCATTGCTCGAATCGAGAAAGCTTCGTGCCTGCTGGATCAGCGAGTCGTTGCGGATCAGCGGCGATTGCACCACGCGTTCGCCCGAGAAAAGCTGCTCGACATGCTCGACCATCGACGCGCGTCCGCCAAAGATCGCCGCGCTGTCGTTTCTCGCCCAGTCGTCGAGTACCCATATCCTGATCTCGGCCGCGTTGAATTTCGTCCGGTCCGCCGTGCCGGCGTTCAACATCAGGTAGATGCGCAATGCATCGTAGGTCGCTTTCGGATCGCGGTCCGCGATCGACTGTGCGATGACATCTTCGAGGCGGTGGACGATGGTCGGCAGCAGCAGGTTATCTTCGAGAGCGCGGTAGGTCTTGCGACTGGCGTCGATGACGCCGGAAGCGCTGTACAGACCGTAACGGAAGCGGCTTTCCGGAGCGGACAGGTCGAGACCGGTCCACGTCGGCAGATACCGTGCTTCGCTTAGCGTGTCCGGAATCGCATCGGGTTTTGGATCGCGGTAAAGCTGCGCGGTTTTCGTCGCCAGTGCTTGAGTCTTGCGCGCCGTGGCATTGAGATAATCGCTGTTATTACCGAAGCTCGTGTGCAAGCCCAATGCCAGCCAGCCGGACAGCAACAGAACGAGCGAATGCCCGAGCAGCCGTACGAGGCGAAAGCGATATTCCCAGCGCAGATTCGGGCGCACCAGGTTCGCCTCCCTGAAGACAACGGCGGAAAACAGATCGCGCAGGAAATAGCTATGGTTGCCGGCCGGTTGGATCGAGCCTGCTTCGTTCGCAGGCGTTTCTTGTTTCGCGAGACGCTGCACGATGGTGAGCGGCTCGGCGACGACATTCGGGCCGCCCTGCAAAGCGCTGGTCAGATACACGCCGCGCAGCGGAGCACGGTGCTCGGTGTCGTCGTAACGCGAATCGACAAACAGTTGCGCGAGCGTGTCGACCAGTGAATGGCTGAATTCGGAGAACGCTTCGGGCAGCGTGACAAGGCGCCGGCGGCGGTCGACGTCGTATTCGTCTTCAAGGCGCGTGTTGACGCCACTTGCGAGACGCGAGGCAAGTTGCCTCAATTCGCCGGCGCAACGCGCGGCGAGGTCGGTCCGTGCGCCAGCGTTCGTGAGCGGCAACGTGAAGCCCCACATCTGCGCGCGATGTTCTTCCGTCAGCGATTCGAAGTAGTCGGCAAAGCCTGGTAGCCTGTCCATCTGCGTGACCACGACGTAGACCGGGAAGCGGACGCCCAGCTTCGTGCGCAGTTCGGTCAGCCGGTCGCGTAACGCGTCGGCTTGCGCTGCGCGCAACGTCGGATCGCGCGCGCTCAGCACCTCGACGCTGATGGCGAGCAGCGCGCCATTGATCGGGGCGCGCGGACGACGGCGGCGCAGCAGGTCGAGGAAGCCATACCATTCGTCCTGATCGACGCGCCGACGCCAGTCGGCTTCGCTCTTTATACGGACCGTACCTACGCGCGAAGGGCTGTCTTTCGTGTCGATGGCGTCACGCTGGCCGGCGGGCGGAGCCAGGTCGTAGGCCGAGCGGCCGTGAAGCGTGTAGTAGCCTGCCGTATCGATCAGCACCGCATCGTTCGTTAGCCACCAGTCCACATCCTTCGTACTGGGCGAAGAGCCGGCCGCACGCGACGCGGATGTGCCGCCGGGAAACGCCAGACCTGCGTTCAGCAGAGCGCTCGTCTTGCCCGATGCGGGTGCACCGAGGGTGACGTACCACGGCAACTCGTACAGATATCGTGTGTTCTGGAAGAGCCGCCCCATGCCTCGAGCGCCGTAACGCATGGATTTGAGACGGGCCAGCACCGTATTGAAGCGTGTCTCGATGTCCCTTACGCGTTCGGCCGCGGGCGATGGCTGCCGTTGCGTACCGAATGCGAGCGCCTTCTTCAAGAATTCCCCGTCGCTTCGCATTCTCTGCATGATCCGGTACACGGCATACACCGCGAAAAGCCCGATGACGACGGCGATCGCAATAACGCGTGCCGCGACCGGAGCGAACGGTACGGCTTGTCCGAAACTCACCAATGGCGCCGCATACCAGATCAGCAAACACAGCAGCACGCCGAACACGATAGCGGGCGACCATTCTTTGAGCCAGAACAATACGACAACGAGCAGCAGCGCGATCACGAGGATCCGCATGCCGATCGCCGCGAGCGGTTTGAGACCGCCGAACGCGACGTAAGGCCCGAGAAACCAGACCAGCATTCCGAGAATGACGATCGCGAGCAACGCAAGGAATGAGCGCGATACCAGAAACGACAACTTCTTCATCGTTGAATCCAGACGGAAAGGGTGGCGGGTCAGCGCGTGACCGTGATTTCGACGCGGCGGTTCTGTGCGCGGCCCTGCGCCGTGCCGTTATCGCCGATAGGGTTTGCCTCTCCCATGCCGACGGCCTCGAGCCGCGCCGCCGGCACGCCGGCTGCCTGCAGCATTTGCATGACCTGGGTTGCGCGTTCTTCGGAAAGCGCATTGTTCGATGTGAACTGGCGGCTTCTGATCGGCACGTTATCGGTGTAGCCCGTCACCGTCACCTTGCCGGGTACCTTGACGATTTCGCTCGCAATCTTTGCGATCAACGGCGCCATCGATGCGCGCACGCTCGCGGCGCCGGGCGGAAACATCGCGTCGCCGCGAAACGTCACCGAGCTGTGACTCGGGTCTTCATCGACCATGACTGTATTGGTGGCGATCTCGTTCTTGAGTAGATCCTTGAGATGCGGAAGTCGCGGAGCAGGGGGTGGCGACATAAGACCGATGTCGATGATCTGCTTTTCGATAGCTGAGCTGCGATCGAGCAGGTGGTATTTGAACCAGCCGAACAGACCGAGCAGAACCAGCGCCAATACGGTGAACGTGACCATGACCGGAAATTCGTAGACGGACATCCGCTTTCCCCGTGCGTCGGACGCCACATGGGGCGAAAGCGCGATCGGCACCAGGCCGCGGCGTGCCTGAATTTCGTTGTAGAGCCGTTGGCGTACCGCATCGTGCTTGCGGTGACCGTCGGCTTCATGGCGGTAGCGGCCCATGAAACCGAGACTGAGGATGCGGTATATCACCTCGAGCAGGTCGAGATGTTCGTGCGGCTCGCTCATCAATCGGCCGATCAGCAGGTAAACCTTGTCGCCGCCTTGCCGGTCTTCGTGAAACTCGGTAGCGAGGCCCTTGCTCATCCATTCCACGCCGGTTTCGCGTTTGCCCCAGGCCGTCTGCGTGGCGGCATCGTCGAGCGCGGTACACAGACAGTAGCGCGCGCCGATCATATGGTCCCGACGGATCTTGACCTGTTCGCATAGCCGCTGGAAAACGCGGATCTCCTGCTTGAGCAGTTCATGCAGTCGGGCGACGTTCGTCAGGCTCAGTTCGTTCGGCATGTCGGCGAGCGCGCGCAATAACGGACGTGATGCTTCGAGCAATCGATTGGGCGCCGCTTCGACACCGCGGAGACGGGCCAGTTGCGGTTCGCCGGCCGGGGTGTCCGGGGCCGGCTCGAACGGCTTTTCCGGCTGCGCGGCGGCGGGCCGCTCGCCGAAGGAGCGTTGCTTTTCATCCTGCTTTTCGCGACTGGCGTCCGGCAAGCCTGTGTTGAACGTGGGCAGTCCTGCTTCTGCAGTCACTGTGATCTCCTGATGTCATGATGAGCCCGCTTGCCGCGACCGGCGCGCGGGGCGTGGTTTCCGCGCATGCCCCGTTATCCGCGCACGCCCCACAATTCCAGCTTCAATCCGGGGAAATCGCCCGCCACGTGCAATGCAATCCCGCCGTGCTGTGCGACCGCTTCCCATAGCGCCCCGGTTTGCGAAAGCTCGTAGTACACATATCCGGCGTTGAACGGAATCTGTCGCGGCGGCACCGGCAACGCCTGAAGCGCAATGCCGGGCAGATGCGAGCGGACCAGGTCGGGCAACCGTTCCGACGGTCCCATCTTCGCTTGCGTGGCGAACTGCTGAACGAGAGCATCGGCGGGCATCTGGGCGCAGACAGCCAGAACCAGTGAATTGAAGCTGCGAATCTCGGCGGGATCGATTACCGCATTGCGCATGCCGTACCCGGCGTCGCCGAGAGGAATGCTTTGTGCGCTCCGTATCAGCACTGCGTTGAGCAGCCATTGCGCGTCGTCGATAACGGGTTTCAGGCAGATGTGCGGTTCGATGTGCTGATACGCCGGATGGCTATCGAGCGGCCGGCGCGTTTGGGGACGCACATAAGTCGAGAGCTCGCCGGTCATGCTGAGCAGCAGCGCGTACAAATCAGCGGGCGATGTCGTTGGAACCCGGCGCAGATGGTGCAGCAGGGGTTCGTAGCGGTTGAGTGTCTGCAATAGCAGATAGTCGGACACTTCGGCGACCGTGCCGGCTTGTCCGTCGCTGCCAGTGAGGCGCTTCGCCAGCGCGTCGGCGCGCAGCCGCGTCAGTTCATGAACGTTTGCCAGCCAGCTCTGCAGCAGCGCACTGGCGCCGTAGCCCGACACGGGAGGCACGAGCGCGTCGTCGAGTTCAATGCTGCCGTCCGCGCACAACGTCTTGACCCTGGTTAAAGGCAGCCCGATCCATCCCTCGGCCATCTCCTTTTTCGGAAGCAGTCGCAGGCGCAAATTGGACAGTTGAACCGATCTCGCTCCTTGACCGACGGAGTTCGTGTCGCGCACCTCGGTATCGAAGACGGCATAACGCGCGAGCGAATCGGGCGCGTTTTCGAATGTCGTTTCCTCGGCGTTCGGTGTGCGAATCGGTACAGCGAGATAGACGATCTGTTCGAGATGTTCGGGCCGGATTGTGAGCGGGGCGGGCGGCGGCGTGTCGCCTGGGCTATCGAAAGGCGTTCCATCGGCAAACACGCCGCTGGCGGATTTGACGACTATTTTGCCGAGTGCAAGCGCTTCATTGTCGATCGCAAAGGCGGAGAATCCGAAAAAGAATGGCGATAGCGGGACAGCGCGCTTATGCGCGAAATGCTCGAGGTAGCGTTCCTGCTGCTGAAAAAGTTGCGGGCGCAAGAAGAGCCCCTCGCTCCAGGTGACTTTGTTATGCCAGCTCATGCGTGTGGTTCACTTGTTCTGTGGTCGTGCGTCGGTGATGCGGATCGCACTGGTGTCGAGGTCGATCGTCAGTTGCACTTTGGGCGTGCGGCGATACCATGCGGCCGACGGCGTGGCCGGCAGGGTCCACGTGGCGCGCCATATGGAGTTCGGCAGATCGCGGTAGGCCGCGAGCACGCCAAGCGTGGTGGTGGCCTCTGCTGCCTTGCGCCGGATTGTCTTGCTCTCGCCGGGCCGCAACTGGAACTGGTCACGCATGACGAGATCGTCGGTGAGCACCGTTTTGTCTTTATCCTGCAGCGAGAAAAAATCGGCTTCCTCGAAGGTGTCGGCGTTTTTGAGTTCATAGATGCGTACGACGATCGGTGCCGCGCGCTTCTGGTCGTCCGGGTTGACGGTGGATGCGGCCTTTACCGACAGTTCGAGCTTGACCGGCTCATGGGCGGCTTCGGAACCGTTTCCAGCACATGAAGCGAGTGTCAGAGCGCAGACGAGTGCGATGACGGGTTTTAACGGACGCATCGGTAGTGAAGAGACAAGGGAGAAGCGCGTAAATTAAGGCATCTTAAAGATCCGGCACGTGCGCCGGATCTTCGAGGGCAGGCGTGGTCAGGCTTCCTTGTTGAGCTTGATGTCGTAACCGGCTGTCACGGCGCCGCCGCTGCCGCCCTGGGCGTTCTGCACCACGTATTCCTGTTTGACCTTTGCGAACGAAAGGCGTACGTGCTCGCGAATGCCGTTATCGGCGTTATTGCCGGATGGATGAACCTGCGTGACGATTACATCGTTCATCGTGATCTTGAGGTACTCGAGCGGATTGCCCCCGGCTTTGCGCACGGTCAGCACGGCCTGATCGATGTGCTTGCCGGTCAGGCAATATTTCATGAGGTTCGGACTTGCGCGGTCGACCAGGTGTTCGAATGCCAGATCTTCGACGGTCGCCTTGCCGGCGCCGCCTCCGGAGCCCGCATGCATGCTCGATTGCTGCAGGATTTGCCATCCCCAGCTCGACACCTCGATTTCGTTCTTGTGGGCCGAGTCCTGCGATTCGCCATCGATGCCGTTGATCTTGATGAAAATGTCTTGTGCCATTTGAAACTCCGTTTTCGAATGAAACCTCTGATTCACGTACTGCTTTCTCAAGCTTCTGATTTCCGCATTCAACGCCTCGCGGAGGGTTGTCGAGCCGCTACTCGCACGGATGTCATCGATGCGCCATTGCTTGCTTGTCCAGACAAGGTGACGTGCCCCGCAAGGTCGCCGCCCCGATACGGTCGCGGTCCATTGTCAGGACGATGGCGCTGCTGTCAGTTCGGCGCTGCGTTGCAGCGCATGCAGACATGCTGAGCGACGCGGATAACGGTCTGATTCGGCCACCCGGGTAACGGCTGGGATTGCCCTATCCAGATATTCCTTGAGTTCGCGCGCTGTGGGTTCAATGAACGGTGCGCTGCATACGGCGTTCGAACCGATCACAAGGCCGTCATCGAGAATGGTCAACACGGCCTTGGGGTTCTTCGGCAACGCCCGCGCCAGGGCGATGGTCAGCCCCGTGGAATTGCCTGCGTCGGTGCCTTTGGCAAGGTCGGGTGAGAGGCGAATCCATGCGGCATTTCCAGAGGCGATGCTGTTCAGTACGCTGTCGAGACGACCGGTCTGGTCCAGTGACCGCACCGTGGCACGGGCGCCGTGCGCCCGGATGTCTTGCGCGACCTGTCCGGGTGTCAATTGCCGTGCGCTGGCTGGAATGGCAAGAGCGGCGATAGCGAGTGCGCAGAGTAAATGGCGGCTGTTCATTGCACCACCAGTTCGCGGTCAGTACTTCGATTGATGTCCTCGCGCACGTCGCGCCGGAGAATGATGCAACCATGGGACGCGGTATGGCTGGAGTTATCGCCATGAATCAGGAATGCGCTGCGTCCAAAAGTGCTGGTACCGACATTCGGAGACAGGTCCATGGAAACCGGACCGGTGCGTACCGAGTGCCGTGCGCCCCGAATCTGGTAACTGCCGCGAGGAATCGGGCCGACGTTTGGTTCCCGCTCCATGGCGGGATTATTGCGGCCTTGCCCCGCACCTGAATAACCGTCTGATGCGACGACACGTCCTTCGGGGTTCGTCAGTGTTCCCGTTCTCTGCTCGTATGTCCAAGGCATGGTATTTCCTTTATTAAGAAGACTTGCGACGCATTCGACAGCATGCGAATGCGTCGCCGACTCCTGCAACCGGCTTTCTTCAGGCGGTTGTCGCTCAGACCGCTTCCTTCACCGACGGCAGTCGCGCAACCAGCCGCAGCGACACCGTCAGACCTTCCAGCTGGAAGTGCGGTCGTAGAAAGAACTTCGCCTGGTAATAGCCTGGATTGCCGTCAACATCCTCGACCACAACCTCTGCTGCCGCGAGTGGACGCCGCGCCTTCGTTTCCTGCGATGAATTCGCGGGGTCCGCGTCGACGTAGTTCATGATCCATTCGTTGAGCCAACGCTGCATGTCCTCGCGCTCGCGGAACGTGCCGATCTTGTCGCGCACGATGCACTTCAGGTAGTGCGCAAAACGCGAGCATGCGAACAGATAGGGCAGACGAGACGACAGATTCGCATTGGCAGTCGCATCGGGGTCGTGATATTCCGCGGGCTTTTGCAGCGACTGCGCGCCGATGAAGGTCGCGTGATCGGTGTTCTTGCGGTGGATGAGCGGAATAAAGCCGTTCTTCGACAGTTCGGCTTCGCGACGATCGGAAATGGCGATCTCCGTCGGGCACTTCATGTCGATGCCGCCGTCGTCGGTCGGAAAAGTGTGGCAAGGCAGATTTTCGACCGTGCCGCCGGATTCGACGCCGCGGATCAGCGAGCACCAGCCATACAGCTTGAACGAGCGATTGATGTTGACACCCATCGCATAAGCCGCATTAGCCCACGCATAATTGCGATGATCCGAACCCTGCGTGTCTTCCTCGAAATCGAATTCATCGACGGGGTTTGTCTGCGCGCCGTATGGCAGCCGTGACAGGAAGCGCGGCATCGCAAGCCCGATGTAGCGTGCGTCTTCGGCATGACGCAGCGAATTCCACGGCGCGTACTCGAGGTTCTGCGTGAAGATTTTGGTCAGGTCGCGCGGGTTCGCGAGTTCCTGCCACGATTCCATTTGCAACACCGATGGCGACGCGCCCGAGACGAATGGCGTGTGCGAGGCGGCAGCGATTTTCGCGATCGAACCGAGCAGGTCGACATCCGGCGGCGTGTGATCGAAGTAGTAGTCGGCGACGAGGCATCCATACGGTTCGCCGCCGAGTTGCCCGTATTCTTCCTCGTAAATCTGCTTGAAGAGCGGGCTCTGATCCCACGCGAGCCCTTTGTAACGCTTCATCGAGCGGCGCAACTCTTCCTTCGAGATGTCCATGAAGCGGATTTTCAACCGTTCGTCCGTCTCGGTGTTCGAGACAAGATGATGCAGGCCGCGCCACGCCGACTCGAGCTTCTGGAAGTCGTGATGATGCAGGATCAGATTGATTTGCTCCGATAGCTTGTGATCGATCTGCGCGATGATCGCTTCGATGCTTTTGTACGCGTCGTCGCTGATCGTGACCGATTGCTGGAGGGCCTGCTCGGCAAGCGTCTGCACCGCATTTTCCACGGCCTCCCGAGCAGCCTCGGTTTTCGGACGGAACTCCTGCGTGAGCAGTTGGGAAAAATCGGTCTGCGTATGGACTGCCTTGTTCGACGCCGTGTTCGGTGCCTGTACTTGCTGTGTTGACATGAGGTTCTCTAAGAGTCTTTGTTTGCGTTCGAGGGCGCGTGGCCGTATGCCCGGCCGTACGCTCGGCAAAGCGCGATGCCGATCAGTTAAGCGAAGCGGGGCGGTCGCTTTCCGTCGTCGTTACCTCTGCTTGCGGTTTCGGCGCCGCCGCAAGCGATTTCAGCAGCGCGGGATCGGCCAGCAGATTGTTGACGAGCGCTTCGGCGCCGGACTTGCCGTCCATGTACGTCTGCAAGTTCGCCAGTTGCGTGCGGGCGTCGAGCAACTGCCGCAGCGAATAGACCTTGCTCGCGACCGCAGCCGGCGAAAAGTCCTCGATGCTCTCGAAAGTCATGTCGACCATCAATTGCCCCTCGCCGGTGAGCGTGTTCGGCACGGCAAACGCGACGCGCGGTTTGATCGCTTTCATGCGCTCGTCGAAATTGTCGATGTCGATATCGAGGAAACGGCGGTCGGTGACGGCCGGCAACGATTCGAGCGGATTGCCGGACAGATCCGCTAGAACCCCCATCACGAACGGTAATTCCACTTTCTTTTCGGATCCGTAGATCTCGACGTCGTATTCGATCTGGACGCGCGGGGCACGGTTGCGCGCGATGAACTTCTGCGAACTATTTGAAGCGGACATACTTGACTCCGTGAGCTAGGAAAAGCGTCGGCACTTTATTGCGGCTCGCCGACGGAAACGGTGGATGCAGTCACGAGCGGTTTGAACGCCAGCGCTGCGGCAGGCTGTGCGGTGCTATCGACGATTCCGACACCGATGCCTTGCAGCGTGCGTTTCAACGAGAATGCATCGAGCCATAACGCCGACAGCGCGGGAAGGATGTGCTGTTCGATAAAGCCGATCAGGACGCGCGCACCTGTCTCCTGCACGGCGCAACGCTCGACGACGTAGTCGACTACGTGTCCGGTATAGCTGAGCGCGACGCCGTGGTTATCGGCCATACGCCGTGCTACGCGCTCGAGGTGCAGACGCACGATGCTCGCAAGCGACGCGTGAGCCAGCGGCCGGTATGGCACCACGGTGACGCGGCCGAGAAAGGCGGCGGGGAACGTTTTCAGCAACTGCGGTGTGAGTGCTTCCCGTAGTCGATCGTGATCGGGCACAAGTGCGACGTCCGAGCACAGGTTCGCGATCAATTCGGCACCTGCATTGCTCGTCAGTAAAATTGTCGTATTGCGAAAATCGATGTACCGTCCATCACCGTCTTCCATGTAGCCTTTGTCGAACACCTGGAAGAACATCTCATGCACGTCGTGATGTGCCTTCTCGATTTCGTCGAGCAGCACGACCGAATAGGGGCGCCGCCGGACGGCTTCGGTCAATACACCGCCTTCTCCGTAACCAACGTACCCGGGTGGCGCGCCTTTCAGACCGGATACCGTGTGCGCCTCCTGATACTCGCTCATGTTGACGGTGATCAGATTCTGCTCGCCTCCATAGAGCGCTTCGGCAAGGGCGAGCGCGGTTTCTGTCTTGCCTACGCCAGAAGGGCCCGCCAGCAGGAACACGCCAAGCGGTTTCCTGGGATCGGCCAGACCGGCACGCGCGGTCTGGACGCGTTCGCTGATTCGACGCAGCGCATCAGTCTGTCCGATCACGCGAGCGGCCAGTGTCTCGGGAAGTGTTCGCACGGCCGCGATTTCATCCGTCACCATGCGGCCCGCCGGGATGCCTGTCCAGTCGGAGACGATTGCCGCCACGATTGCTTCGTTCACTTCCGGGAAGACGAACGGCGCCTCGCCTTGCGCGCTATGAAGGTCTCGTTCGAGTTTGCGCAGTTCGTCTCGCGATGAACGAGAATTGCCAGAAGCGTCCGATTCGCTCGTACACGCCGCCTCACGCGCGCTGGCTAGCGCCTTTGCCGCTGCAGTCTGCCTTTCCCAACAGGCCGTGATTGCGGCCTCTTCCGCCGACAGGGCGGTGATTTTCTCCTGTGCGGCGGCGATGGCCTTATCGGCGTCGAGGCCGATGCGCGCTTCTTTACCGAGCAGATCGCGTTCGACGTGCGCGGCCTGAAGACGTCGACGTACGGTCTGCAGTTCGCGAGGCGGAGCGTGCTGGGATAGCGCGACACGTGCACAGGCCGTATCGAGCAGACTGATCGCCTTGTCAGGCAATTGCCGCGTGGGGATGTAGCGGTGCGACAACATAACCGAGGCCCGAATCGCTTCGTCCCGGACCACGACGCCGTGGTGAATCGATAGCGCGTCAGCCAGCCCCCGCACCATATCGATGGCCTCCCGTTCCTGTGGCTCGGGAATCTGCAATACCTGGAACCGCCGGGTAAGCGCAGGGTCTTTCTCGACGTGCCGTTTGTATTCTGTCCATGTCGTCGCGCCGATCATGCGAATCGCACCGCGCGCAAGCGCCGGCTTCAGGAGGTTGGCGGCGTCGCCTGTGCCTGCCTGGCCGCCGGCGCCGATCAGCATGTGAATTTCGTCGACGAACAGAACGATAGGCGTTGTACTCTTGAGCACCGCCTCGAGCACGCCTTTGAGCCGCGACTCGAACTCGCCCTTCATGCTGGCGCCCGCCAGCAATGCACCGACATCGAGCGTCATCAATCGCACGGCCGAAAGCGCGGGCGGCACGTCGTTTTTTGCAATCGCAAGCGCCAGTCCTTCTACGACGGCAGTCTTGCCGACGCCGGCTTCCCCGGTAAGCAACGGGTTGTTTTGCCGCCTGCGCATCAGGATGTCGACGATTGCGCGGGTCTCCCGCTCGCGTCCCGTCACGGCGTCGATCTCTCCAGCGCCTGCACGAGCTGTCAGATCAACGCAGTACTGATCGAGCGGCGATCGTTGCGCGGTTGCGAGCAGTGCTTGCGACGCCTCACCGGGTATGGCGGGAGAAAAACTGGTGCTGTCGTAAGGCGCATCGGATGATTCCGGAGAGCCTTCGATCCAAGCGATCAACTGATCGCCTGGTGTGTCCGCATTGATTCCTGCGAATGTCGGGGAAATCGAAAGCAGTACACGCCGTAACTCCGGCGTCCCGACGAGCGCGGCAATCAGCCACGCGCCACGCACGCGCCGATCGTCGAATGCGAGTGTCGCGAGCACCCAGGCGCGCTCGATCGCCGTTTCGACGTGGTGGGAGAAGTCGCTGATGGAGCTTGCGCCGGCTGGAAGCGCATTCAATGCACGAATGATGTCGCGCTCCAGTGTTTCCCGTTCGATACCGGCGTGCCTGATGATGCGATGCAGGTCGCTGTCGGGCAGTTGCATCAATTGATGCAACCAGTGAACCAGTTCGACATAGGGATTGCCGCGCAGTTTGCAGAACGCAGTTGCCGATTCGATGCTGCGGAAGAGCGTGGCCCCGAGTTTGCCGAATAGTGACTGGCGGGAAATCGTCATGAAGTGGTCTAAAAATATTGTAATGACTAACTGCTGATTACTAATTTGCAGGTTGATGTCGGATTAATCCGACAGGTGTAGAGAAAATTAAATGATGTTGTAGTCCATGCCTGGCTGACGTGTGCGAAATCTGCTTTGGTCAGAGTTTGCTGGATTCGAATTTGCCGGTTCAAAAATCGCTCTGTTCGCAGATTATTAAATCATGAGGCGTCATCGGTCAACACCGATAATCAACTTGTGGCATGTTGAATTTATAGCTGACATAAGCAAGTACTTTCGAAGGAGCGTTGCTATATACAAACAAAGCTATCACGTAACTAGTTGATTTTATTATTGTTATGAATATTGGATATTTTGTGGCATGTAAGGCGATTCTTGTCGCCTGTCGTGTTTTTCAGTTTGAGTGTGAGAACGTTATAGGATTTATCCTAGTCGAATTATTTTGATATTTCGCTTATCTCGAATTAACCTTCTAATTTATATTTGAGATGAAAATTATCGATGGACAAAATTCATAAAGGTGTGCGTTAATCCGGCTCGTTTCTCTGACATATCGAAATTGATCAGCCAGATTTACGTTATCCGATGACTTACTCCCGATTTTTTCGCGCCTTCCGCGATGCAACCAGTCAACTCGCAATCCCAGGCCGCGAGCGCGCTGACGCGAGAGCGTTTGCAATGCCGCCGCTTACGGAGGGCGATCGCGCATCGGCGGCTATCGATAACGGGTCGTGCGGCTCGGACAGCCGGTCATCGTGTGGCAGCGGTGGATTCCTTGATTTGTTCAATGAATTTTCGGACGTAGCACATGGCAGGTCGCCTTCAGAACGTGACGAAGCGTCGGCAGCAACTGCACATGATGACCTCATGGCCACGCTCGGCGACCGGTATTACCGCGCGTTGGAATCAGCCGACAGTTTGTTCGGTGAATGGGTAGACGGCGGTGCGTCTTCGGGCGAAATGTCGGCGGATATACCTGCCGCGAATCGTGATTTCAGTGATGCACCCTCAAGTCCGATCATCGGTCTGTTGTCCGACCTCGAGAGATTGGAGGAAGCGTTTGGACCGCTTCGCAACGCCGGGGTCGGCGTTCCTTTCGAGGTAGAGAAAGTACCCGAAATCCTGCGGCTTTTCGCTCCCCCGGAATTTCAGGCGTCGGCGGCCAGGCGTTTGGATACCGTGTTGCCATCTATCGCGCGCCGCGATCATCACACGCTGGCGATCGACAGTCCGCTCGTCGCTCCGAATGGAATGACCAGCACCGACAGCGTCGTGGGGCACGCCGAATGACTCACTACGCTGCCAGGACCTCCACCTCAGTTACACGACGGCATGTATCGCCTGCTGGCGAGATTGAAACCATCGAGACAAGCATACGCCGGGAGCCCGCCGTGGCTTTGCATCGCTGGGCGCTGTTTCAGTGGTTATGCGTTACCGGGCAATGGGAGCGTGCGGTCCAGCAGATCCAGATATTTGCGCAGCTCGATCCACCATGGGCTCGTGTTGCGCAGGCGGGCCGCGAGCTTGTGCGTGCCGAACTGCTGCGTACAAAAGTGATGGCAGGCCTCGCGAAACCGGGATTTGTTTTCGACGATGTCCCGGCCTGGATGCAGAGCTTGCTGGACGCGCTCGAACTGGCTGCCCAAGGGCGGCTCGATGCATCCGACGATACTCGCGAGCGGGCGCTTGATCTCGCGCCGCTCGTCGCGGGTCGCGGCGGCGGACACGCGTTCGCGTGGATCGGCGACAGTGATTCGAGGCTGGGACCCGTGTGCGAGTTTGTCACCGCGGGCCGTTACCGATGGCTGCCGCTTGCGGATATCGCCGGTTGGCGGATCGAGTGCTCGGGTTCGCCGATCGACCTCGTCTGGGTGTCCTGCGTGCTGACGTTGATCGACGGAGCTGTGTTGCGCGGTTTCATGCCCGCGCGCTATCCGGTTTCGGGTTCTGAAGCGGCGCACGATCGAGAGGCGCTGCAGCTTGGTGATACCACCGTCTGGCAGGACAGGGGGCGCACGGGCGTCTTTGCGTCTGGCCGCAAGACCTGGGCTACGAGCGCAGGCGACTTTGGCCTGTTCGAACTGACCCGCTGCACGTTAGGTTCCGCGATTGCCGATAGCTGTGGTGTCGATCAGTGCACGGCGAAGGGAGTAAGCGAGTGAGCCGCAAACCTCGAGGCAGTGGCCAGGCTTCTACAGCGCCGCGCCGCGCAAGTGCGCACCTTCTCCCCACGTTGATCGACCGATTGCGCGATGACGCGCCTCATCGGCAGGTTGAAACAGCTCATGAATATGCGGTCACGCCTACCCGGATGCGCGACATCATTCAACGCGATCTTACGTTTTTGCTCAATGCGACGAGCATTGAAGATCTGATCGATCGCAAGCGCTATCCACATGCGGCAGCGTCTACGGTTAATTTTGGCGTGCGGCCTCTCGCGGGCGCGTTTACCGCGTCGCGTCGGTGGACCGAGATCGAGAAAAGCATTCTCCACGCTATTGGCGATTTCGAGCCGCGTCTTGTTCCTGGATCGGTGCGCATCGTGCCGTTGACGGAGGCCGACGGCAACGCTCACTACAACGAATTGGCGTTTGAGATTCGCGGCACTATCCGCATGGATCCTTATCCGCTCGAATTTCTCGTGCAGAGTTCGCTCGACCTCGAATCGAGCCGTTTATATACGAACGCCCGCTAATTTGAGGATGCTCGAATGGACCCGCGATTGCTCGATTACTACAATCAGGAACTCCTGTACATGCGCGAACTCGCGAGCGAGTTCGCGCAGATGCATCCGAAGATCGCGAGGCGCCTCGGCATGCAGGCGGGGGAGGTCGCCGACCCCTACGTCGAACGGCTCATCGAGTCGTTCAGCTTTATGGCTGCACGAATGCAATTGAAGCTCGATGCGGAATTTCCGCGATTTACAGGGCGATTGCTCGAGGTTGTCTACCCGAACTATGTCGCGCCGACGCCGTCGATGGCGGTGGTCCGCTTTCATCCTAGCCAGACACAAGGCAATCTGATCGAGGGCTTTCACGTTCCGCGTGCGACCACGTTGACGGGCGCGGCGCCGGTGGGCGAACAGACAACATGTGAGTTCCGCACCAGTCAACCTGTCACGCTGTATCCGCTCGAGATCGTCGAGGCGCGACTGACAGGCATTCCACCCGATATTCCGATGCTTGACCGCTATGTGCCACCCGATACGCAGATACGCGGCGCATTGCGCTTGCGGTTGCGCACGACAGGTGAGGTGAGAGTCGCGGCTCTTCGTGGGCTCGACCGTCTGCCTGTCTATCTTGCGGGTGACGAACAGGTCGCATCGCAATTGTTCGAACTGCTTCATGCAGCGGGTGTGGCGTCGATCACCGGCGAACCTGGCGCGTTCTCCGATCCGGACCGGCCATTCTCGGCTGTCATGCAGGATGCCGTCATGCATGAGGGGTTAGGTATCGATCAGGGGCTTTTGCCGCTTGTCTGGTCTAAATTCCATGGTCACAACCTGCTGCATGAATATTTCGCTTGCCCGAGCCGCTTTTACTTCTTTACGTTGACAGGTCTGCAAAAGGGGCTGCAAAAGGCGAAAGGGAACGGGCTTGAAATTGTCGTGCTGCTCGATCAGCTTCCCCAAAAGCTGACCGGACTGGTCGATGAATCGCGCTTTGCGTTGTTCTGTACGCCTGTCATCAACCTGTTTCCCCGCGGAATTGAACGTATCGAACTGAACAAGGCAAGCACCGACTTTCATCTGGTGCCCAAACGGCTCGCTCCGCTCGACTATGAGGTCTATGCCGTCAACTCCCTGACGGCGCAGGCCGGCAAGGAAACCGCAGCACTCGAATTCCGGCCGTTGTACCAGACATTGAACAACGACGAAGGCAATCACGGCCGATATTTCTCGCTGCGGCGCGAGCGTCGGCTGATGTCCGATTCGGCACGCCGCTATGGCACACGCACACCCTACGTCGGAACCGAAGTGTTCGTGTCGCTGGTTGACCAGCACGACGCGCCGTATCACGAGGGAATGCGCTATCTGTCGGTCGACGCATGGCTGACCAATCGCGACTTGCCGAACCTGTTGCCGCGCAACGGTATCGACGATCTCAAAATCGCTGCATCGTTCCCGGTCACGGGAGTCGGACTGATCCGCGCTCCGAGTACGCCGCGCGCGCCGTTTGCGGAGCATGAAACAGCATGGAGGCTGATCCGGCAACTGAACTTCAACTATCTGCCGCTCGAAGATATGGATCATCGACCCGGGGGGCAAGGTCTGCGAGACATGTTGCGGCTGTTCCTGAGTACTGACGACACCGGGCTTCAGCACCAGGTGCAAAGTCTTGTCGGCGTGAAAACGAGGCCGGTCGCAAGGAAGTTACCCGGTAACGGGCCGCTCGTTTTCGGCCGCGGCATCGAGTGCCAACTGACGGTTGACGAAGGCGGCTTTTCCGGTACGAGTCCTTACCTGTTCGGCTTGATTCTTGAACACTATCTGGCAAGGCACGTCTCGATCAATTCTTTCACCCAGACCGAACTCCATTCGATGCAGCGTGGCCGCGTCATGCGCTGGCCGGTACGCATCGGTGCGCGTGGGGTGGCGTGATGAAGCGAACGCCATTCGCATCGCGGCTGCGAGAACCGACGCTATCGGCTGAGACGGTTGAATGCCTGTATGAGCAGCCCTGGCGCTACGGATTTCTCCCGCTCATGCGTCGCATCGGCGCCGACGACCGCATCGATCCGATCGGCACAGCGCGTCGGCCGGGCGCAGAACCGTTCCGGCTCGGACAGAAGCCAAGTCTGGCATTTGCGCCGCGCGAACTCGCGAGCGTCGCAGAGGTGGGCGGACGTCTCAACGTTCGTCTTTTCGGGCTTGGCATGTTGGGGCCGAACGGGCCGCTGCCGATCCACGTAACAGAGATTGCAAGGGAACGTGAAGAAAATCGGCACGACCACACGCTGGTCGATTTTCTCGACATTTTTCACCATCGCTATTTCACATTGCTGTATCGCGCGTGGGCTGACGCGCAGGCGACGGTCGGGCTCGACAGAGCGGGCGCTGGCGGCGAGCGGTTCTCGTTCTACATCGCGAGCTTGAGCGGGGACGACAGTGCAGAGATCGCTCGACGTGTGCTACCCGCGCACGCGCGATTAGCGGCGTCGGCGCATCTCGTGCGCGAGGCGCGTGATCCCGACGGCTTGCGCTCCACGCTTGAACGCTTCTTCGGCGTGCCGGTAGCCATCGACGAATACGTATTTCACTGGATCGATATCGCGCATGCGGATCAATGCCGTCTGGGCCGGCGCGGCGATGTCGCGACGATGGGCAGGGGCGCGATGCTCGGCGAGCAGGTGCCTGATCGCCAGCACCGCTTCCGGGTCGTCATTGGGCCGCTCGACCTCGACGAATACCTCCGTTTCACGCCACGCGGCGTAGATCTGCCGAAGCTCGTGGACTGGGTGCGCGTTTTTGTCGGTCGCGAATTCGAATGGGAAGTCGAGTTGCGGATTCGCGCGCAAAGCGCACCGCCTGCGCAGATTGGCGGCCCGCAGCAATTGGGTTGGACCGGATGGCTCGGTTGCTCATCTTCTGGCGAGTCGATCACGGGCATGAGGTTCGAGCCCGAGCGGTATGCCGATCAGTTTGTGAATACATGTGGTGAGCGGCGTGTACAGCCAGATGTGCAGGGGCAATATGAACAGCGCTAGGAGGCAGGCCTTGCCGCAAGCAGAAACAGCACGATTCGAAGCGCCATTGCCGTACGACTGGATGACACCCGTCGACGTGGATTCGCCATGCGGGCCGGACCTCGAATACGACCCGGAGTTCGTCGTGCTGTCGTCACAGCTTGCCGCGAGGATGGATGCGCAGTACGGGGACTTCGTCGGTACCCCGGAACCCGTGGACTGGGGCGAGGCGGAGCGAGACTGCCGGCGTCTGCTTCTGCGTAGCAAGGACATGCGCCTTGCCGTGCTCTTTACGCGTTGCCGCACGAGGCTCGCGGCGTCGAGCGGACTGGCGGAGGGGCTGACGCTGCTGGCTGCCTGGCTCGGTGCGTTTCCCGAGACTGTTCACCCGCAACCCGGCGTCGATGACGACCTGGACGTCGCATCGGAAATTCGCATGAACGCGTTGCAAACGCTGACCGATACCGATGGCCTGATGTCGGATGTCCGGGAAATCGCGCTGACGCGTTCGTCGGCCGCACGTTTGCAGGTCCGCGATGTCGAGCGCGCGTTTGCCTATCCGCGGCCAGTCGATTCGCTTGCGCCGGAGTCTGTCACGCGACAGATCGACGATCTGCGCAGCCGGCAGCCGGACGCGCTGGCAGGTTTCGAGGCGGCGCTCACCAGTCTGGAATGTATTGAAAGCTGGTGCAAAGGGCATCTCGGCGTCTATCAGCCGGACTTTTCCACTTTGAGCCGGCTTTTGCGGCGCGTGATTGGCGACGCAGTGACGACTGTCTCCGTTCCTCAAGAAGCGCCTTGCGCCGAGGCGATCGTTCCTGAAACGTCGGGCGGGGGCGTATTGGCGGGCTCTCGTCACGCCGGGTTGCCGCGAATGGTCGCTTCGGACACGGTAGCGCTCGATGCCGGCACGTTGTCTTTACGGGATCGTGACGAAGCGCTGGATCTTATCCGCGAAGCGCGGCACTGGTTCGAGCGACACGAGCCGAGCAGCCCGATTCCCGTGCTGCTGCGCAGGGCCGAGCAGTTTGTCGGCAAGCGATACGCGGACGTTGTGAAGGCAATCCCGGCGGAATTGCTTGAACAATGGGAAAGGCAGGAGTGAGCCGCGATGGCGAACGAGGCGAAACAGATGAGTGCGGCAGGTCTGGCGGCATTGAGAGTGCGCGAAGGCACTGTGTTTCACTACTACAACGACATGGCGAACAACTGCACGTATGGCGTGGGCACGCTGGCGCACCATGGGCCTTGCACGGACGACGAAGTGCGTCGCCCGGTGACGACCGCGGACGTCAATGCGCAACTGTCGCTAGCGGTGCGCAGCGCCGAGGCCGCGGTGCGGAGACAGGTATCGGCGCGCGAATTGAGCCAGGATCAGTTCGATGCGCTTGTCAGTTATACGTACAACGCCGGCGCGACGGGTGCACGTCCGGCTCTCGAGGCGGCTAACGCGGGGCGGGACGCTCAGGTCGTCACTCACATGAACCGGAACGTGAATCTCTACCCCCGCGATGCTCATGGACACCGTCTGCATCCGGTGCGATCGGCAGGCCTCGTCAACCGGCGCCGTGAAGAGTCCGCGCCGTTCAGGTTGCCGGAGGCACCCGCACGATGAAGCGCCTGGCTTTCTTTTTGATCGGTCTCGTCTGCACATCGCTTCATGCCGCGGCTACGGATCCTGTCGACGAAATTGCCAACCGCAGCGGATTGCCCGCGAGCGAGGTGAGCGCGCTGATCGCGAATTGCGACGCGAGCCAGACAAGCATGAATTTTTGTGCGTGGCGGGACCAGCTCGTCGCCGAACAGAATCTGCATCTCGTAATGGCCGACAGGGAAGCGCAATCGCCGACATGCAAGGCGCGCCTCGAAAAGCAAATATCGCGCTGGATCACGCAGCGCGATCGCGCCTGCCGGAGCGAAGCGCAACAGGCCTGGGGAACCGGCTCGATGCGCCAGGCGGCGCAGGCAACGTGTGCGGCAAAACAGACGGAAACGCTCATCGGGAAGGTGAAAGCCTTCGGTTGCCGGTAGTTCAGTGACTTCGCCATATGGCTTGACGTCTACGGAGTGTCTTCAGAAATGCTTGCGTTCTCCACCAATCGAACGATAACAATGAGCGGGCCTGCCTTGCCGGATTCGTCGCTGGGTATGCCTGCGCTCCAACTCGAAAGCATAGCCGGCGAAGAGGGATTGTCGGAGATCTTCGTGTACACGTTGAGGTGCCGCACGCCGATCGAACTACCCGACGAGGAGGCGGACAATCTCGACCTGAAATCGATGATCGGCAAAGAACTGACGGTCACGATCGAGCTCGACGGGATGGGCACGCCGATGGCCGGAATGCAGGGAATGGCGGGCGCAGCCAATATCGGAGCGGGTGAGCGCGAGATCAGCGGGATCGTGACGGAAGCGCGCTACGTAGACCGGTCCGACCGGCAGAGCAGCTATGTGCTCGTCATGAAACCGTGGATCTGGCTTGCCGACCAGCGATCGGATTTCCGCATATTCCAGCGCAAGACGGTCATCGACATCATCGAGGCCGTATTCGACAACTACCTGTACTCGTATGACTTGCGGCTGAGCGGTTCGTATCCGGTGCTGGACTACCAGGTTCAGTACGGCGAAACGGATTTTTATTTTGTCCAGCGCCTGATGGCCGAACACGGTATCTACTGGTTTTTCGAACACTCGAACACCTTCCATCGGATGGTGCTGGTGGACCACCTCGGCGCGCACAAACCGGTGGAGAGCGTCGCCTATCAGACTCTTTGGTATTTCCCGCCGGGGCACAGGATCGATCAGGAACATATCACCGAGTTCGACATGGGCGGCGAGCTTCAGTCCGGCCGTTGGACGACAAATGACTACGATTTCAAGAATCCGAATGCGCACCTCGTCAAACAGAATGAATTGCCGCAGGAGACGGCGCACAACGATTTCGAGCGATACGAATGGCCGGGCGACTATACGGATCCGTCGCACGGAGAGCATTTCGCGCGCGTCCGTATGGAGGAGGTTCGCGCGCGCGGCGAGCGGGCGTCCGGCAGCGGCAACGTGCGCAATGTGGTGTGCGGGACCACGTTCGAGCTGGAGGGCTATCCGCATCAGGCCGCCAACCAGGAATACCTGGTGATCAACACGTGGTTGTCGGCAACGGAAACCGGTGAGGCGAGCGGTTCGGGAGACTACTCGATTAGCAGTTCGTTTGTCGTGCAACCCGCGACGACGGTTTTTCGTCCGTCGCGCTCGCGGTATCAGAAGCCGCGTACAAGCGGACCGCAAACGGCGATCGTCACCGGGCCGGCGGGGCAGGAGATATGGACCGACCAGTATGGTCGCGTCAAGTTGAGTTTTCACTGGGACCGCTCGGGCGTGAAGGACCAGAACTCTTCGTGCTGGGTGCGCGTGTCATATCCATGGGCGGGCGGCGGATTCGGCGGAGTCAATATTCCGCGCGTCGGCACCGAGGTGATCGTGGACTTCGAGAACGGCGACCCGGACAGGCCAATCGTGGTCGGTCGGCTTTATAACGCGATGACGATGCCGCCCTGGACATTGCCGGGGAATGCGACGCAAAGCGGCCTCATTTCACGGTCGATGAAGGGAGGCTCAAATAACGCGAACGCAATCCGCTTTGAGGATAAGCAGGGTGCGGAAGAGTTGTGGCTGCAGGCAGAGAGGAACATGCGGACCGAGGTCAAACATGATGAAACGCACAGCGTCACTAACGACAGGAAGCAACGCGTGGGGCGCGACGAGGTGGTGAACATCGGTCACGATCATGTACACATCTCGGGTAACAACAAAACGGTGGGCGTAGGCGCTGCATTTTCGACTGTCGTGGGTGAGATGCCTGACCCGCGTCAGGCGCCTTTGCCTCCTGGTACCTACGTGCTGGACGTAAAGGAATCGATACTGATTCGCTGTGGCGATTCAAGCATCTTCATGTCGAAGGAAGGCATGATCGAAGTGAAGGGCAAGCAGATCAGCGAAGAGGCTGCGGACTATTTTTTGATGAAGGGCGGGAAGATCGACCTGAATCCATGATTTCAGTTTTCGACGTAATTCACAGCCCATGCTTCTGATCGAACGGAACCAATGAAATATTTCACCCACGAGTGCAGTTTCGATATCCCCAATCTTGCGGAAGACCGCACGGTCAACGCGCTCACTTTGCATTGCCCGATTACAGGTTCGCCTTTCCAGGTCGTGGTTAGCCGGGACGAACTGATCGGCGGAGAAGATCTGGTGGTTTGCATCAAGCGCCAGGTACGCATGATGACGCGTCATGTATCCAACTTTCGCGAACTTGCGCGACGCGAGATATTCCGGAATTCAAATGGACTGCAGGCGCTCGAGATTGAAAGTGCATTTCGGCAAGCCAATTCGAACTATTACCAGGTACAGGCGGTGATCATTACGCGGCCGCCATCACTTCTGGTGCTGACGCTGTCAAATCAAACGCCACTGCGCGAACCGCATCGCGAAACATGGGCAACGATCCTTGACACGTATCGGCTGAGGGAAGTTATTCAACAGGGCTGACGATACTGGTCATTGCCGAAGTATTCCATTGGGTTCCTAACGGATAAAGAAAAGGATGGGACTTCTTGCTGCTGCTCGTATCCACGACACGTTCACACACACTTCTCTGTTCGCTCAGATACTGAAAGTGGCCGCGAGCGTCGGCGCAGGGTTGCTCGTCGGCCTCGCTGTCGGGGCGGCGGCGGCGCTCATTGTCGGGACTGGAGGGTTGGGTGCGATTGTTCTGGGAGCCGTTGTCGGTGCGGTGATCGGCGTCATGGCGGACGCCGCGACTTCGGCCTTTACCGGGAAGGGTTCTCTCGAGCAATATTTGTCAGATATGGCAAACGAGGTGATCGACAGTTTCATACCGGGTAAAGTCGAGGGAGCGATCGCAACAGGGTCTCAGGATGTTCTTATCAACGGTCAGAGGGCGGCGCGCGCAGCCGGTGTCATGGCTCCACCGCTTTCTCCAGGCGTTGAGCCGCAATCTGTCGCCGACATATTCACGGCCACCGACCTTGATTTCGTGGGTTGCTCGAACCATCCCTCACCGCACGGTGAACATATGGCAGAGGGCTCGTCGAGCGTTTTTATCAACGGCCACCCCGCCTCGCGCATCAAGGACAAGACAACATGTGATGGTTCTGTGAACACTGGGTCGCCGAACGTCAGCATCGGCGGTGAAACCGTGGCGGTTCGCGAGATCAGGTCCGAGATGCCGCCGTGGCTGGCCACGGTGGCAAAGTATGCAGGCCTCGCGATCGCATTGTGTCAGGCCGTACGAGGTAAGGGGCCGCTGGCCAGTAAGGTCGCCTGTTTCGCGATGAACTTCGCAGTTAACGCGGTTGCCGGAGAGGTAGTGAACGCGGCAGCGAGGCGAATGACTTCCGGTCGTGTCGGGCATCCGGTGCATTTGCCAACGGGAGCGAAGTTAATCGACGGAGACGAAGACCTCGATTTCACGCTGGATGCACCCATTCCGGTGATATGGCAACGTTTCTACAGCAGCCTGGACCCACGCAGCGATGGGCCGCTCGGGAAAGGCTGGAGTTTGCCCTACAGCGTGGAATTGAACCTGTGGGTAAGCGACGGCACGCATCCACACGAATGGATCGACGCGCAAGGCAGGCGTACGCGTTTGCCGCATTTGCGTCGAGGCGAAAAGACATATAGCCGAATCGAGGGGATGACCTTTGCCTGCACGTCGGGTGGCCACTGGATGGTTGAGCACGACGATGGTCTTTGCATGGATTTTGGTCAGGCCACGGCTGAGGAGACGAAGCAGTTTCTTCGGCCTTGGGTTATTGAAGACCGCAATTCGAATCGACTTTATTTGCGTCACGATGATGAGCGCCGGCTTGTTGGCCTCGCGACGATGTCGGGACACACGATCGTTCTCGCATACGATGCGATACACCGGCGGCGCGTTTCAGAGGTGACGCTGCATATGGAAGGCGAGGCGCCCATATGCCTCGCGCGCTACGCTTATTCGGAAGCGGGCCAGCTTGCCGCAGTTCGCAATGCAGCGGAGCAGATTACGCGCGAATACGGCTACGACGCCGACGGACGAATGATCATGCATCGCTTGCCCGGAGGACTTGCGGCGTTCTATCGGTGGGAGCAGTTCGAGAGAACCGGGTTGGCACCGGAAAGCGGGCCAGAGGTCGGCGAGGCGCGAATTGTCGAGCACTGGAGCGATGCAGGAGATCGATACCTGATCGCTTACGATTTCGAGGCTCAAACAACCTTCGTGCGTGATCATTTGGGACGGGAGACCCGTTGCGTCTGGAACGAGGCATACCTGGTGACAGCACACACCGATGCCTTGGGTCATACGTGGCGATTCGGGTGGAGTGGTTCGCGGGAACTGTTGTCGATGACGGATCCGATGGGCGCGGCGACGCGAATCGAGTATGACGATGAACGGGGTCTTCCCACTCGCGTGATCAACGCCATTGGGGAGGTGACTGAGATCGCATGGCATCCGCGATGGGCTGAGCCCGTGTGCCTTACCTCGGCGGACGGCAGCCGATGGCAATACGAATACGATCGGTTAGGCAATCGGGTGGCGCAGATCGATCCGCTGAAGCAGCGGACGGAGTGGTGCCTGAACCGTGCGGGACAGCCGGTAGCCCGGATCGATGCGCGTGGCGGAATGAGCCACTTCGGTTGGGATCGTTTACATCGCCTGATGGCAAGCACGGATTGTTCAGGGAATACGACGCGGTTGACGCACGATGGCAGGGGACGGATGGTGGAAATCCGCGACGCGTTGGGCCACGGGTCGTATTACGGTTACGATGCGTTGGACCGTATTGTGCGAGTAAGGCATCCAGACGGTAGCGAAGAATGCTATGCGTGGCAGCTTGCCGGCCTTGTCTCGCATAGGGACGGTGGCGGGCGGGAAACCCGATTTGCTTACGACAAGCTAGGGCGTGTCGTAAGCCGGCGCGACGGCAATGGTCATGAGGTGAACCTGCAGTATGACGCAGCGGGTAACCTGAGCCGGCTTATCAACGCCAGTGGCAAGCAATATCGTTTCGGCTGGGATGCCGCAGACCGGCTGATGGAACAGGCAGGTGTCGACGACGTCTTGACGACATATCAGCGCGATGCACTTGGCTACCCAAGCGCGGTCTGTCAGGGGGCAGGGACAGCAGAGCAGGTGACTGTGCGGTTTGAGCGTGATCGGCTAGGGCGCCTGACGCTCAAGACCACACCTCTGACGGAGACGTCCTATCGCTATGATGCCGGCGGCTACCTGATAGAGATCGCTCGCCGCGATGCACAGGACAAGCCAATAGATCGTATCGAGTTGAAGCATGACGCGCTGGGCCGCCTGCTTAGTGAGTGTACCGAGTGGTCAGGGGAACCGGCGCGGTGCTCGAAGTTGGAACATGGCTACGATGAACTCGGCAACCGTACCTCGCTGCAGCTTGCTGACGGGCATCGGCTTGAGTGGATGTATTACGGGAGTGGGCACTTGCATCGTGCGACCCATGATGGCGAGGTTGTCAGCGACTTTGAGCGCGACGCATTGCATCGGGAGGTGGCACGCACGCAGGGGGCACTAACGCTTCGGACGGCGTGGGACAGTCGCGGGCGACGCGTGGGTCGCTGGACTGGCGGCCGAAGGCAAGCGGGTGAGTGGGGGCGTTTCGCCAGGGGAGAGGACTCGCTTGCAAAGGCATTTGCGTATGACGCAAGCGGGGAATTGATCAAGCGACTTGATCCTATAGCGGGAGAGTTGCGCTTCGCCTACGACCGAAGCGGGCAACTGTTGCGATGCGAGGGCGTGCCGCAGGTTGGCGTATTGAATGAGCAGTTTGTGTACGATGCGGCCGCCAATTTGTTGGCGGCCGGGCAGGTGGGGCGTATCGAGGGTAACCGGCTGGTCATGTCTGGGGATAGCCGGTTCCGATATGACGGACACGGCAGGCTGGTCGAGAAACTAAAGGGTTCGCATACACGGCAAAAGCTCTTCTGGAATGCAGAGCATCAGCTCGAAGCGGTGGTGACTGTTCGACATGGTGTGGAGCAGCGGGTGCGCTACTGCTACGACGCATTGGGCCGGCGCGTATCGAAAGAAGATGCGTTTGGGGAAACGCGTTTTCTGTGGGACGGGTTGAGGTTGTTGCAGGAGGCGCGTGGGTACCGTGAAGCGACGTATCTGTATGAAGGCGGGAGCTATGAGCCATTGGCGCGCATCGATTCGGTACGTGAGGATGGTCAGTGGTTGTGGCGTGCGTATGAGCAAGGGGAGGGAAGGCAGACGGAGGCCACGGCGCGCGCGCCAGCGCAGATCTATCATTTCCACACGAATTCGAGTGGGGCGCCGGAGGAACTGACCGACAGGCATGGGCGGGTGGTGTGGCGAACGCGGTATCGCGCCTGGGGCAATGTGGTGCTGCAGGAGTATGGGCGGGAGTTTGAGCCGGGGCGACGAGGCGAGGTCGAAAAGCCGCTGCCGCAGTCGTTGCGGTTGCAAGGGCAGTACGAAGACGCTGAGACGGGACTGCACTACAATCTTTTCAGATATTACGATCCGGATGTCGGGCGGTTTGTTAGTCAGGATCCGATTGGGCTTCTGGGCGGATTTAATCTGTATCAATACGCGCCCAACCCGGTGCAGTGGATTGATCCGCTGGGGTTGTCTAGTGTCTGCTGCTGCAAAGGCTCGTACGGCGGAGCAAAGCAAGCTTCGCAATACCTCAAGGACGCGGGTGTTCCGAGAGCGCGGAGAAAGGAGATCATGGAGTCGTTCGATGTCGGAACGATCGATATGCGTAACGCTGGAGCCAGCGAGTACGGCCTTCGCTACTACGATGAAAGCAAAGCGTACGCAAAAGGCCGGTATTTGTTCGAGACATTCCCAGCAAGCCGTGAATCGTTGGCGGTCAAGCCAGAGTGGAACGATATGACCAAGATTCAACAATGGAATGTCCGGGAAGGTGAACCTATGATCGAAGGCCGGGCTTCAGCACAGGGTCCGTGCCTACCAGGTGGACAGGTTCAGAAATTCATCCTCAACTTGGACGCGCTTAGTAAACCATGACCAACAAAAAGGATGCGCTCTTGGCAGAGCTAAAGGCTGTTATTGCCGAGGTGTCGCAACTCACCGATAGAGACGGCGTATCGGCAGAGCAACGGGGATACGTGCTCACTGTGCTTGGCGGCTATGTGGACTGCCTCGAACATGACCCGCCGACTGCGACCGATTGCAATCGAGTTGCGCGCATGGTGGTCGAGTACTGGCCTATGAATTTAACGGCTGGTGAACGTGTAGTCAGCGTCGAACAGAAGTTGCGCGGGTTCTACGGCCCAAAGAAGTGAATCTCTGGCGGCTCCGTTGCGGGGCCTTTGTTTATTCAAACGGTCGTGATCGCCAGCGGCGAGAAAATCGCATCCAGGGAAAAATTCCGTGCAGTGAAGTGCGAGCAGGCTGGAAGCCTTGATGGACAGGGGATTGCGGCGTATACGCGGAGTGGGTGCGTCGGGATAAAAAGTTTATCAATACGCGCCTAACCCGATCAGCTGGATTGATCCGCTTGGGTTGATGTGTGGAGTAACCGCAAAGCAGGCGGGCAAGGAACTGGATGCCGGTGCAAAGAAAGTTACTGTATCGTCGCGCTCGGAAGCTGAGAAATTATTTATGGAGCGCTATCTCGGTCACGATTATAAGAACATGACTGGGGAGAGCGGACCATCGACGAAAAACGTAATGGACTACCTAACTGGTAAATCTACGAAGAATGGTACATACCACTGGGATGATGTTATGGACCCGCTGAATCCAGGGCGAGTGATGGGGCATGGCCCAGAGAATGTGGATGGAGCTTTACCACATTTGCAAATTCATCAATTAGATGGTGATGTTATTCACGTCTTTTTTCCTTGGGGAAGCTAATGAATATCGACTCTAAAAAGTTTAAAAAGCTTTTGCAAGGGCATATTCTTGTTAAGGAACTAGTGTCGCAAAGTTCTTTAGAAAGGACATGGGTAGAAGTCAAATTGAGCGAAAATGATCGACTGGCTTATCCGTTGAGGACGCCACCGAATGCCATGCTTGGCGGTTCGGTATATGAGCAAGCTTGTTCGCCTGAAAAGGCATCGTTCAAATTGCGATATGCAACGTTCTCAGCGAGTGACATCGCTAATGGATTCGATCCTAATTACGATAAAGTGGGGCCGTATATTGATATTCCGTCTACCTCCGCATTAGAAGATTATTTTGTAAGGGAAAATTTGGATTTGGAGGGGTTTGTTGATTCTGGATTGACAGATTATCCGATGTAGTAGACAAACAAAGGATAATACCCCCGTCCGGTAAGCGGGATCAGAAGTAGAATTTCCAGCAGAGGGAGTTCTACGCAATGAAGAAGTCGAAGTTCACGGATAGTCAGATCATGGATGCGCTCAAGCGCGCAGAAGCTGGCGTGGCGGTGCCGGAGATTTGCCGGGAGTTGATCGACACGATTGCGCTGCTGCATCAGTGTCAGCGGGAAGTGAAGACGGTGCATCACGCGGGCGAGACGATGGAATACATCGAGGTGACGCTGGCCGATATTGAAGCGGCGAACCGGATCGTGCATGAAGTGCTCGGACGCTCGCTCGATGAGTTGCCGCCGGTGACGCGCAAAGTATTGGAAGCGATTGTTGAGGCGGTGAAGGCGAAGCCATTGCCGCGCGAATCGGTGCGTTTCAGTCGTCGGGAAGTGCGCGCGTGGACGGGACAGAGTGACACGCAGGCGCGCGCGCACCTTGATCGACTGGTGGAGCTTGAATATCTGCTCACGCATCGCGGCAAGCGCGGCCAGAGCTTCGAATACGAGTTGATCTATGACGGAGACGGCAGCGATTCCACGCACCTTGCCGGGCTGATCGACACGGCTACGATTCAAAGTTCGCGGGGTAAAAATGGTCAGTTCGCGGGGGCAACGCGGCCCCAAAACGCCCCCATATCGGCCCCATCGCGGGCTGCGCCAATTCCCGCTGATGCCGATGAAATAAGCGCGATGGCGGAATCGGATGAAGACGCGCGAGAAATGCACTTCTGCCCGGATAAAAATCCGGGCTTCGTCGTACCGTACCCGCAGGAGCACGTCTGATGGCTTACACGCCGGTGCGTCCGAACAAGCGGGTGAAGGGCCGCAAGACGGCGGCCTATAGTCGCCGCAAATCGCGGTTGACAGTAGAGGCAGACGTGCTGCCGGATTGGCAGGCGTATCTGCACGCGCACGCGCAATGGCTGCGGATGATGGCGTATGCAGAAAGCACCGTCACGACGGGTCATCGTGCGTTGGTGGACTTCGTGCGATGGTGTGGGGTGCGTGCGCTCGATGGCCCGCAGCAGTTGACAGTAAAAATCGTGGAGCAGTATCAGCGTTCGCTGTATCTGTATCGCAAGGCCAACGGCGAGCCGTTGTCGGTGAAGGGTCAGGTGGTGCGTTTGCAGACGCTCAGGCGCTTCGGGCGGTGGCTGGTGCGCGAAGGTCATCTGCCGTTCAATCCGCATCCGAGCTGGTGATGCCGCGTATCGGGCAACGCATCCCGCGCTCGATCCTGTCGGTGACGGAGATCGAGGCGATGATGGCGCAGGCGGATGTGAGCACGCCGATTGGATTGCGTGATCGCACGATCATCGAGGTGTTCTACTCGACGGGTTTAAGGCGCTCGGAGATGGCGCACTTGCAGACATGGGACATCGAGCATGCGCGACGTCTGGTGCTGGTTCGCGAGGGCAAAGGCCGGCGTGACCGGGTCGTGCCGATTGGCGTGCGCGCGTTGCAGTGGCTTGATCGATATCTGCTTGAGGCGCGCGAAGCGCTCACCACGGGCGGGCATCATGCGATGTGGGTGACGGACTTCGGCGAGCCGATGGAGGCTTCGTATCTGGCGCGTATCGTGAAGCGGATGATGGAGGCGACGGGAATCCGCAAGGCGGGATCGTGTCACCTGTTGCGACACGCGATGGCCACGCACATGCTGGACAACGGGGCGGATACGCGCTTCATCCAGGCGATGCTTGGACACGCGTCGCTGGCAACGACGCAGATCTACACGATGGTGTCGGTGGAGAAGTTGAAGCAGATTTATGCGGTGACGCATCCGGCGCGGGGCGATGGGGTGATGCGCGAGCCGGATTACGTGGATGACGCAAAGGCACCCATGCGCAAGCTGCGGCCGCTTCTCTCTTAGCCGCTATTGAGGCGGAAGCGGACAACGAAGGCGAGCCAGAAAGTGAATGACGAAACACCGGCGCTCTTGCCCGCGTGATCGAGCGTTGAGAGGTAGAAGAAAGTGCGGCCCGTTGGGCCGGAACGCACGAAGGGCCGGGGGTAAATGCGCTGCGCGCATTTAACATAACGCAAAAGCCAATTAGCGCATTCCGGCGTGTGGGCCAAAGCCTCGAGGAACGGCTCGCCGCTGGCCCACACGCCGGAATGCGCTAATCGGCGTTATGTCCGGGGCCCCCGGCCCGAGGGTGTGCTTCGCAAGAAATAGAACAGTGGCCGCGAAGCGGCCATGAACTGGAAGAACGAATAAAAGCAAATCCAGTGCGCTAATGCGCAGTCGTCCAGCGCCGCGTTCGCGGCGGGATCAATGAAAAGTCAAAGTCAAAAGCGAGCGGCTAAGAGGTGGCAGCGATGCGCCTGCGCGGGTGTGGAGCGTCGGTGCGCGTGTGCCCTGTTCCGCCGCGTCTGCCGTCTGTCGTCGGCCTGCGGCCGCCGACAGCCGTCAGTCACGGCGGGATGATGGAGAGCAAGGGCTATACTCGCGCGCATGAAACGATTTGGACTACGATTGGCCGCGTCTGGTGCGGGCGAACTGCTTCGCTGGCTTTGTGCGCGCTCGCGTTGTTATGTGTGTTCGCTGGCAACGGACTGTTGCCGATGGTGGCGCAGGATGCGCGTCTGGGGAATTTTTTTAGTTCGGCGGCAGGCGTCGGGCTGGAAGGCTTGCCAGATAAGGAGTTGCGGCTCGCGCGCGGGGCAGATGCGTCGAAGGAAAAAGTTTATCAATATGCGCCGAATCCGATACAGTGGATTGACCCGTTAGGGTTGCTTGTTCGTCAGCAGCAGGAGCTCTTCAGAGATTGAAGGGTATGAGCGTCGCTCAGATCGAAAAGGCCATAGCGAAGGACGGGCTCACGAAGACCAAGGACAATGGGAAAAACGCGACGTGGAATCACGCGGATGGCTCGGAGGTCAGAATCCACAAATACGGCAATCAAAACCCGAGTGGATACAAGTCAGGGAATAATGCTCACGTTCATAAGCAAGACCCATGTAAAAACCGGTTGAGCGACCGAGGAATAACGACGATGGACGGTGACGAAATGCACATTGGAATTCGAAACCCCGCCGATCTTCCTGCTGTTCGCGGACGCCCTCATGGTGACGGAAGCTGATTATGAGTTACGAATATTCAATCAGATTGGATAGTGGTAAGCACAGCGCCGACAACGTTATGAGTGAGTTGAGGCGAGGCCCGATCATCGTGTATGAAAAGGACAATTGCATCGCGCTCAAAGATCCGAAATCTCTCAATACATGGGCGTACGATCTGAGAGTGTTCAAGGTAGGCGAGAATGAGTTGCTTCTGGAAATCACGAATGCAACCAATGACCTATATGAGTCCATTCGATCCGCATTACCTTCAGGCTACTCAATCACTGAGGTAGAGGACGAGGACGAACTCTCTCTGGCACAGATATTCCGGTTGATCTGAGACGAAGGGCCGCTGACGCGGCCGTTCGTGTTTCTACTCGGCGGTAATGATCAGCCGCCCCTGTTCAACGTTGATCCTTACGCGCTGCCCTGCTTCAAATCCTGCCTGCTCGATCCATCGTCCGGTAAGCTTGAGCCACGGAAAACACGGCGGTTCGGATCGCTGCCAGTATGGTTTGTTCGAGTGGCTCTCGCGCTGCGACTGCTGAACGGTTACGAAGCGTTCCGTAACGTGTGGGCGTGCTTCAAGATTGGCATCAGCCATGATCAACCCCCTTGATGAGTTGGTCAGTGGTCGTGGCGTGCGTATGAGCAAGGGGAAGGAAGGCAGACGGAGGCCACGGCGCGCGCGCCAGCGCAGATCTATCACTTCCACACGAATTCGAGTGGGGCACCGGAGGAACTGACCGACAGGCATGGGCGGGTGGTGTGGCGAACGCGGTATCGCGCCTGGGGCAATGTGGTACTGCAGGAGTATGCGGGGGAGTTTGAGCCGGGGCGGCGAGGCGAGGCCGAAAAGCCGCTGCCGCAGTCGTTGCGGTTGCAAGGGCAGTACGAAGATGCCGAGACGGGACTGCACTACAATCTTTTCAGATACTACGATCCGGATGTCGGGCGGTTTGTTAGTCAGGATCCGATTGGGCTTCTGGGCGGATTTAATCTGTATGCGTATGCGCCGAATCCGGTCAGCTGGATTGATCCGTGGGGGTTGAGTTGTGGATCGACCGGTAAATTCGAATCAAGAAATGCTGCATTCAGAGCAGCCAGGAGGGATGCTCAGATACCAGTGAGCCAGAAGCCAGAGATGGTTTTCAATCAAAAAAATCAAAGAATGCAGCAGTACGATCAAGTTATGATGACGGATAGAAATGGTAATCCTGTGTTGAATCCATCAACAAAGCAGCCTGTTTGGACAAGGGAGTACCATTACACAAATTCTGATGGTTCCAAGATTGTCATTCAGGACCATTCTGTCGGGCACGAATTCGGGCAAGGTGGAGTTGGCGATCAGGGGCCTCATCTAAATGTAAGGCCATACGATAATACTAGAACAGGTAGTGTCCCGGGAACCTTGGATCATTACGGTTTTTAATGATGGGTGGCATACGATGTATTGGACTGATTTGCCCTGCAATGAGTTGATGCGGCGTGTTTTCTCTACGCCGCCAGAGGTTGGTTATATTGATCTCTTTGACATAGAAATGAAAAGGGATGGCCCAACCATAACCATTAATTTTGATATAATTGACACTTTGCCTGACAAGCCTCCGGAAAAATGGGGAAAGGACTTTAATCGTTGCCGGATTGGACTTTATTGTGCTGGCGTGACGGGTGTCTCTATTTCAGGGATATTGACAAGTATGTCTGCAAAGATAGAATTTTATCTGAGAGAAGGTAATAATAGGGTAATAATCAATGGCAATGACTTTAGTATAGATTTTATGTGCCAGCACATCCATCTTACCGGACCATCGGTATATCTTAGTAAGTAAGGAGTATCTGGTTTGTAGTTGTATCAAGGGCCGCGTGTGCGGCCCTTGATACGTTCGGTCAGCCAAGGTCCGGCATGATGATCAGTTGTTATAGCGGTAATCGATGCTGAAGCTGACCCGCTCACCGGGTTTGAAGCCGGCGGTGGCGAGCCAACGGTCGGCGATTTCCATCCATGGAAAATACGGTGTGTCGTCTGGCTGCGTAGGACCGGGATCAGGGGTGCGTCGCAGGATGCCTCTGCTGTCACCTTCCGGCATAAAGGAGCCGGGTATTTCCGGCATATAGGCGCCAGCAGAAGTGGGTAGAAGCGAGCATCTTGGTGGGTTCAAGAATGGACGGTTTGGCTGCCGTTTGCAAGGTTCAAGTGGTGCTCCGGAATATGTCGTGGGCTTCGATAGGAATGACCGTCGAGCACCAGGCAGTAAGCGTTGTGGCGCAGGCGGTCGAGCGTGGCCGAGGCGAGCAAACGATTGGCCGGGAACGCTTGATCCCATTCGGTCAGATCGAGGTTGCTCGTGACGATGGTGGACGCCGCCTCGTAACGTTCGGCGATCAGTTCATGCAGGTCCTCGTCGGCGGGCGGACTTCGGGTACCTGCAGATCGGCTCCAACGGCGGCAACCTGTTCTTCCAGCTCGTCAATGCCTGCTACGAACGCTGCGCGATCATCCTGACGTCCAACCGCAGCTTCGGCGAGTGGGGTGATGTGTTCGGCGATAGCGTCGTCGCCGCGGCGTTGCTCGACCGGCTGCTGCACCACGCGATCGTCGTGCAGATCGAGGGCTCCTCATATCGCCTGCGCGAACACGCCGATCTGTTGCCTGAACATCTTCGCAACCGAACCTCTTCCCTGAATCCGGCACCTGCCGAACCGCCACGCCGGCGTCCCGGCCGCCCCCGAAGGAGCTCACCTGATCACGTCGACGGCTGATCACCACAAACACACAGGGTGGGGAATTTTACTTCGACACTTCGGGGGTGCGGCGGAATTCTTGGACTATTTGGGAGCTAGTCCATGTACTCGTACGAAGACCGCATCCGAGCGGTCAAGCTCTACCTGAAGCTTGGAAAGCGGCTTACAGCGACCGTTCGTCAATTAGGCTATCCGACAACGAAGTCTCTCGAACGTTGGTATCACACGTACGAGCGATGTCTGGATTTGCCGAAGGAACGTATTTGCCTGAGGCCGCGCTATTCGGAAGAACAAAAGAAGGCGGCCACAGACCACTATATGAGCCATGGCCAGTGTCTGGCTGCAACGACGAAAGCGTTGGGGTATCCGGGACGCGGGACGCTTGTCGCCTGGCTTGACGAGTTGCATCCCGAGCGAACGAAACGCGTTCTCGGGAAGGCTTCGGGTATTCGGCATACACCAGAGCGCAGGCGGACAGCGGTCATCGATCTGTGCACTCGACGCGAAAGCGCAGAGGAAGTTGCTAAAAAGATTGGCGTGAGCCGCCCAACGCTGTACAACTGGAGAAATCGGTTACTCGGTCAGGAGGTTGCTTCAATCATGATACGCCGCAACGATCCGCCGGAGAGCTCCGAGAAAGCGACGCTGGAGCAGCAGGTCGAATCACTCCGACGAGACATCCGGAAGCTCCAGATCGAACACGACATCCTGAAGAAGGCCAATGAAATAATAAAAAAAGGCCTGGGCGTCGACCCGCAACTCCTGACGAATCGGGAGAAGACAATGCTGGTTGATGCCCTGAAACAGACCTACACGCTGCCGGAGCTTTTTGCGGAATTGGGGCTCGCCCGTAGCTCCTACTTCTATCACCGGGCACGGATACAGACTGCCGACAAGTACGCTCGTGTACGCCTTGCCATCGCAGATATCTTCGAGCTCAATCACCGCTGCTATGGATATCGCCGGGTGCGCGCGGCACTTGGCAGGCAGAAAGTCTTCATCTCGGAGAAGGTCGTTCGGCGCCTGATGAAGCAGGAGCAGCTAAGCGCGGCCACAACGAGGCGACGACGATACGGCTCCTACGCTGGAGAAATAGGTCCGGCTCCCGAGAACCTTATCAACCGCGATTTCCGGGCAGCAGCACCGAATGAAAAGTGGCTCACAGACATCACGGAGTTCCAGATTCCTGCCGGTAAAGTCTATCTGGCGCCGGTTATTGATTGCTTCGATGGGCTTGTGATCAGTTGGTCGATCAGTACGCGACCAGACGCCGAGCTTGTGAACACGATGCTCGATGCCGCCATCGACGCAATCGGTAGTAGCAGTAGCCGACCTGTTGTCCATTCAGATCGCGGTGCGCATTATCGCTGGCCAGGCTGGCTTACCCGGATACGTGAGGCCAATCTGATTCGCTCAATGTCGCGCAAGGGCTGCTCGCCCGATAACGCGGCGTGCGAAGGCTTCTTTGGACGACTGAAAACGGAACTGTTTTACTCCCGGGACTGGCAGACCGTCAGCACCGACCAGTTCATTGAGGTCGTCGACTCGTACATTCGCTGGTACAACGAGAAACGGATCAAGATCTCGCTTGGCGCACTCAGTCCGATCGAATACCGGGAGAGCCTCGGGCTCACGACATAAACCAGTCCAAGAATTCCGCCGCACCCCCTTCTGGGGAAATTACGGCCGACGTTGACACTTTTCAGATATTACGATCCGGATGTCGGGCGGTTTGTTAGTCAGGATCCGATTGGGCTTCTGGGCGGATTTAATCTGTATCAGTATGCGCCGAATCCGATTCAGTGGGTCGATCCACTGGGACTTGCATGCTCAAATCCTGCCTGCTCGATCCAACGTAGAGAGCTAGGGTTGTTTACTGGGAAAATAGTAGAAGATGAATTAATTTATCGGATGGTCGAGGTTATAAATTATTGGGTTACAGGGTTGAATACCATTAAATTTTAAATATTAGGGCCGCGAGCGCGGCCTTCGTTCGTCTAATCAGCAGTAATAGTCATCCGTCTCTGTTCAACACTGATCGTGACGCGCTACCCTGCTTTGAATTCCGCCTGCTAGATCCACCGTCCAGCGAATTTAGGCCACGGAAAAAGCGGCGGTTTGGTGTGTTGGTGCATGTGGGGACCCGATCCGATGAAATTCCCCAGTGGCGGGTTCAAGTATGAAGACGTTGATTTTAGTATACATGGACACGGCGCTAATCCTGTTGCTGCATCGAAATTTCTTGGTTCTAATGCTGCGACGGGATCTACGGCGAGCATCAAGGATGTAGCAGGACAGAATTTCAGGGCCGCTGGGACATGGGGTGACATGCCCGGTAATTCAGGCGCGTGACTATATGCAATAAATGGTTTGAATTTCAATGCGGCTATTTCAACGTTTTACTTGAGCAGGGGGTATTTCGAAAAAGCCATTTCCAGTTGAAGATGAAAGAATTGAAATGAAATACTCGACGAAATGCCGGCCGCCGAACCCCGCGTTTTCCCGGTTGCGCGGAATTTCTGTCCATGAAACACTCGCTGCCATCTGTCGTATCGGACTCGATTCCGATATATCGGACTGCGCATCGTCGAATATTTCCATCTTCCGATCGGGACGCCAACAATGAGACTCGCCCAAGCCAGCGCAAAATTTCTCTGCCTGTCCGCTGTTGCCGCACTGCTGGCGCTCGCCGCCTGCACGAAAGTCGACACACCCGCGCAGAGCGCAGGCGCGGGAGACTCGACGCTCAAACAGGTCTTGCAGCGCGGATCGCTACGCGTCGGCGACTGTCTGAGCTTTGCGCCATTCGGTTTCTACGATCAGTCCGGCGCTCCCGACGGCTATGACGTCGATCTCGCGAAAGAACTCGCCAAGCAGATGGGCGTGAAGCTCGAAATGGTCAATACGACGAGCGCGAACCGCATTCCGAACCTGCAGACCAGCAAGGTCGACGTCGTGTTCTGCAATTTCACGCGAAACCTCGAACGCGCGAAGGAAATTTCGTTCACCAATCCGTATGTGGTGGCGAGCGAAGCGCTGCTCGTGAAGAAAAGCAGCGGCATCAAGTCGATCAAGGACATGTCGAATCGCACGATCGCCACCGTCAAAGGCTCGACGAACGGCGACGAAGTGCGTTCTCTGAACATGCAGGTCAAGATTCAGGAATACGACAGCTCGCAGGCCGCGATTCTCGCAGTCAAGCAAGGCCAGGCCGACGCGATGATCGAGGACAACAACTTCCTCGCGTATCAGGCGAAGCTCGATCCCGAGCTGACTGTGACCGACGAAGCACTTGTGCCGCTCGAATACAACGGCTTCGGTGTCAAGCAAGGCGATCAGGTGTGGCTCGATTACCTGAACCTGTTCCTGTTCCAGATCAACGCGTCGAAGCTGAACCAGCAGTTGTACAAGAAATGGTTCGGCGTCGACCCGCACTATCCGCTGAATCCGCAGTTCTAGGCCGTTTGCCGCTGCGGCGTACGGAGAAGCGATGAGCTACCAATGGATGACCCTCGCCGGTTACGCGAACGATTTCGTTCGCGCGGCGTGGCTGACGCTGCAGGTCACGCTGCTCGCGTTTGTGCTTTCGATCGCGCTCGGCCTTCTGACCGCGCTTGCCGGTTCGTCGCGCGTGATGGTGCTGCGCTCGATCGCGAGCATCTATATCGAGGCGATCCGCAATACGCCGGTGCTGCTGCAGATCTTTATCGTGTTCTTCGGCTTGCCAACGCTCGGCATCCGGCTCGATGCGTACACGGCGGGCGTGATCGCGCTCGGTGTGAATGTCGGCGCCTATCTTGCTGAAGTGTTTCGCGCAGGCATTCAGTCGGTGCCGCGCGGGCAACTCGAAGCCGCATCGATTCTCGGCATGCAGCGCTCGCAAATCTTTGTCGACGTCGTGTTGCCGCAAGCGGCGCGTGCCGTTTATCCGGCGATCGTCAATAACCTGATCCAGCTGCTGCTCGGCACATCGCTGCTGTCGGCGATCGCACTACCGGAGCTAAGCGGCACCGCGACGGTGATCAATTCGCGCACGTTGCTCTATGTGCAGACGTTCACCATTACGCTTGTCATTTATCTGATCCTGAGCAATGCGCTTTCGTGGGTTGCGGCGCAGATCGGTGCACGCGTGTTTCATCCGCCGCTCGAAATGAAAAAGCGCACGCGGCGGGCGTTTTTCTTCGCGCGCCAGGTGGACCGCACCTGAGCATCCGTGCAATCGCGTATTTGAGCATTCAGGCGCAAGAGACCGACCATGTCGAGCGAACTGCTATTCAACAGCCTGTCGATCCTGCTGCAAGGATTGTGGGCCACCTTGCTGCTATCGGCGGCGTCGATTATCGGCGGCACGCTGATCGGGCTGTTCGCCGCCGTGTTGCGCACCTTCGGGCCGCCCGGCACGCGCTATATCGCAAAGCTCTATACCGAGCTCTTTCGCGGCTCGCCGGTGCTGATCACGCTGCTTTTCATCTATTTCGGCGTGTCGTACTTCGGTTACGCGATCGACGTGTTTGCGGCGGGCGTGGTCGGTTTGAGCGTGTATCAGGGCGCCTATATCGCCGAGGTGTTTCGCTCCGGTATCGAGGCGGTGCCGAAAGGGCAGTGGGAAGTCTCGCAAATTCTCGGCCTGAGCAAGCTGCAGACGTTTTTTTCGGTGGTGCTGCCGCAAACCGGCCGCATCGTGCTGCCGCCGCTGATCGGCCAGTATCTGTCGCTGATCAAGGATACGTCGATTGTCAGCATGATCGGCATGTCGGAGCTGATGCATGGCGGTCAGGCGATTGTCGACCGCGTCGGCAAGCCGGTCGAGATTTACGGCCTGGTCGCCGTGCTGTATTTCATCGTGTGCTTTCCGCTGTCGCAGTGGGTGCGCCGTCACGATCGGAGAAGGAGCGTGCTGTCATGACCACGAACGCGCAGGGCAAGCCGGTGATCAATCTGTCCGGCGTCAGCAAGTCGTTCGGCGCTACGCAGGTGCTGCGCGATGTGAATCTCGACGTAAAACCCGGTGAGGTTCTCGTGCTGATCGGCGCATCGGGTTCCGGCAAGAGCACGGTACTGCGCATCATGAGCGGGCTTGAAACAGCGGATGCCGGTGAAGTGTGGGTCAACAACGTGCCGTTGCACGATGCGCGGCGCGCCAGGGAAATTCGTGGGCATGTCGGCATGGTGTTTCAGCAGTTCAATCTGTTTCCGCACAAGAGCGCCCTCGGCAACGTCACGCTCGCGCTGATCAAGGCGCGCAAGATGAGTCCTGCCGATGCGCGCAGGCGCGCGATGGAAACGCTCGATCGCGTGGGCCTTGCCGATCGGGCGGAGCATTATCCGAGCCAGTTGTCGGGCGGCCAGCAACAGCGCGTCGCAATCGCGCGCGCGCTGGCGGTCGAACCCGGCATCATGTTCTTCGATGAAGCGACCTCCGCGCTCGATCCCGAACTTGTCGGCGAGGTCACGGAAGTGATGCGCGGCCTCGCGCGCGACGGCATGACGATGGTCGTCGTCACGCATGAAATGGGCTTTGCGCGCAAGACCGCGGACCGCGTCGTATTCATGGACAAAGGCGTGATCGCGGAGCAGGGCGCGCCCGAGCAGATTTTCGTGAACCCGGCCAACGAGCGCACGCGCCAGTTCCTGCACCGGGTGCTCGACCATTGAGCGCGAATCTGAACTCGAAGTCCGGACGCCGCGATGGCGGCGCACGCGCGGCGCCCACATCGTCCGGTGCTGCCGCAAGCGCATCTTCCAGCGAATCGACACGGGCGCGAGGGGTCGATCGCGTCGTTGCGCTGCTCAGGCAGTTGCATGACGCGAGGCGTCCGCTCACGATGCGCGAACTGATCGAATCGACCGGCGCGCCGCGCTCGAGCGTCTACGAACTCGTAACGATTCTGACCGAGGCAGGCTGGCTTGAAACGCGGCCGGACGGCAGCGTGTTTTTCGGCCGCGAGATGCATTACTACGGCGCCGACTATGCCGTGCATAACGATCTGATCAGCCGCGCGCATCAAACCATTCTTTCGCTCGTGAAAGTTCACGACGAGACCGCGCAGCTCTGCATGCTCGAAGGCAACAAGTACACGGTGGTGCTGTCGGAAAACAGCGCACGCCCCTTCAATATCAGTTCCGATATTGGCGTCAGGGTGCCGATTCCGTGGACCGCAACCGGCCGGCTGCTGCTCGCGCATCTGAGCGCCGCGGAAATTCGTGCACTGATTCCGGACGAAGATTTCGTACTCGACAACGGCACGCGCATCGTCTTCGACGACTTTCTGCATGATGTCGAGCGCGCAGCCCAACTGGGCTACTGTTGCACCGAAGGATTGTCGCAGACGTTCCGCTGCTGCATGGCCGCGCCGATTCGCGACCGCATGGGCCATGCGGTGGCCGCGCTCTGCTTCATGACCGGACGCGACACGGACGCGGCCAAGCGTGCCGCCATGCTCGAAGATCTGATTCGCTCGGCTAAAGCGTTGTCGCAAACGTACGCTCGATAAGGCTTGAAGCGAAAGCTGCTGCGAAGGCGCGGGAGTCGTTTCTTCAACGCGGCATTGCAAAAGTCCATGCGCGATCAATGCCAGCCCTGTCAAGATTCAAGGCCGTCTGCATCGGTGCTTGCATCGGCGCCTGCCTTGGCGGCGATTGGAACGGCTTTACCGGCGTGACCGGTGTTTGCGGTTGAACTTAACACTGCGATGCGCGATTCCGCGATTTGCCATGCAAGCATGCCCGGCACGAAGATCACGAGGTCGCGCACCCGTCGCGCACCCGCAAGCGCGAGACAGGTCGCCGGTTCGAGGCCGAGCATGCCGCCGATCAGCAGAAAGCCCCCTTCCTGCACGCCGAGTGCGGCCGGCACGAAGAACGCGGCGCTGGCCGCCACCTGAACCAGCGAATCGATGACGAACGCCTCTGCAAAGCTAACAGGCGTGTCGAAGAAGTAAAGCGCAAGCCAGATCTGAAGCGATGTGCCAATCGCCTGCAGCGGCTGCCAGACAAACAGATAGCGCAAGATGATGGCGCGGCGACGCCAGATGCGCTTGATTGTTTCGTCGATGTCGGCGGATTTGCCGACTAGCTGCGCGAGCTTGCCGCTCGCAATGCGATCGAGCGCGCGCATCATCCGTTCGAACGGACGCGCGTGCTGGATCGCCGCAAATATCGCGAACGCGGGCGCGATCAGCACGATGCCCCACGCGAGGTTGCCGACCGTGCGCAACGCGTCGGAGTGCACATGCGCGAACAGATAGGCGATGCCGGCTGCAGCAAACAGCAGCTGGCTGATCACGGTCAGTTGCATGTCGACGATCAGACTGGCTGCACACGCCGACGCTGGAAAGCCGCTTTTAAGAAGCAGCCGGAACGAGATCAGATCGCCTCCGATTCGCGCCACGGGCAGCAGGCCATTGATCGATTCGCGAATCCAGATCAGACCGAGCAAGGCGCGGTAACGCGGCACCGGTGGATCGAGCATCAGCGTTTGCCATGCGCGTGCGTTCGCGAGCATATGCAGCACATGCGCGAGTGCGGCGACGACAAGGCCGGCCCCCGCCGTGCGCACAAGCGACATCACCGCCTCGGGATCGTCATTCGATACCAGCCATAAAGCAATCAGTAATCCCGCTGCGGCGGCGATGCGGCCAAAGTATCGCATCGCCCGGCCGCCCGGCATCGCGACGCGAAAGCGGCGGCGCAGCGGATCGCGCGACCGCGGCGACGCACGGCCATCGGAATCGAATCGCACCAGGCGGGGTAATCGCATCGTTCGCCTCGTGTAGTGAGATGCGCGCAACCGTTCGCGCGCTTTACGGTTTGCGTTTGCGCATGAAGCGCAATGCAAAGCGCGTGAGTGCCGGCATGGTCCGCGGACGCAGCAGGCGTTCGTCGTAGCCCGAAAAGCGCCGATCGTTTTCTTTCAGGCACAGCAGCATCAGTTCGCGCGCGCCGATGTGCTCCGCCGACATCGATTGTGCACCCGTGACAGTGAAGTTGTTATCGACGCTCTGTTCGTTACCGTCCGCATCGAGCGAGCGCGCAAGACCGATACGTTCCCAGCCGAGAAACACCCAGGCCGCAGCGACTTTCAGCTCGAAGCGAATGCGTTGCCACACATTCAGTTTCGCCCGGTGCCACGCGATCCAGTTCGCGAACAGCAGGATATGTCTGCATTCCTCCTGCATCACGGGTTCGAACGTGTCGATCAGTTCGGGCGGGAAGAAACCGGAGCGCCGCGCCACCTCGAACAGTCCAAATGCGAAGAAGCTGTCGATACATTCGCTGTAGCCCGTGACCAGATACGCCCACTCGGGGTCGCTCGGGTATGCGTACGGTATTTCGCGGGCGAGCTCGATACCGTATGCGCTGACCATGCGCGACAGCACTTCCTTATGGCGGCTTTCTTCCCATGCGTTGAGCGCGAGCGCGGCGCGCACCTCGGCGTCTTCGACGGTACTCGCGTAAGCGGCCATGCGCAGCCGTGCCTTGCCTTCGGTCTGCACGGCGATGTCCCAGATCGGCAGCGACATCAGTCGTTCGAGCGTGGCCGCATCGAGTCGGGGCCAATCGAGTACGGCAGGGCGGTACGGATTGAAGGTCTCGCGAAACATGCGGCACATCTCGCGCTTGTGTGTGTCGCCGCCGGGCACGAGCGGGCCGTCGATTGCGCTTCGCCATTGAACGGACCTGCGCGTCGCGGCCTCGAGTGCCGCCGCGTCGAGCGCGCCGCTCTGGCTCGGTGGACGAAATCCGGGCACCAGTTGCGCCGCATCGAACGGGTCGAGGACCGGATCGTCGAGAAGCTGATGTTCCATGCTCGTGACCCCCTGCGTGAATGGATCGTCCGCAGTCACCCCAATCTTCTATAACCGCCCGTGCGCGCCACATGATTCATGGTAGGACGGGTTTTGCATCCTGCGCCACGAGCGTGCCGCGAGTTCGGCTTGCTTTGTGCACTGTTTGCACTGCCGATTGCGTAATCAGACGAATCGCGGCACATTGCGTAACGTTCTTGCGAACAAAATCATGTTGCGCGACGCCGTCAGCGGTTCGCTATCCGGCATTCGGCCGTCAGCGCACATTCCGACACGTAGAGGGACTTCCGCGAATGAATCGATCGGTTTATTGGGTGATGGCGCTGGCCGCAGGCGTCGTCGTCGCAAACAACTATTACAACCAGCCCCTGCTCGTCGATTTCGCGCACACGTTCAATGTGACCGAGCGCGCGGCCGGTTCCGCGTCGGTCGCCGCACAGACTGGCTATGCGCTTGGCCTGCTGCTCTTCGTTCCGCTTGGCGACATGATGCGGCGCACGACGCTGTTTACGGTCACGCTGCTCGCCGCGGCGCTGGCGCTGGTCGCTACCGCCTTTGCGCCGACGCTCGCATGGCTCGTCGTGGCGAGTTTCATGACGAGCCTGACGAGCGTGACGCCGCAACTGCTGACGCCGCTGGCTGCGCAACTGGCCGGACCACAGCAGCGCGGCAGGGCGGTCGGTACGGTGATGTTCGGTTTGCTGTGCGGCATTCTGCTGTCGCGCACGGTGTCCGGCTTGCTGGCCGAATCGTTCGGCTGGCGCGCCGTATATGGCATCGCCGCGGCGGCGATGGTCGGCGTCGTCGTCATGCTGCTCGCGGTCGTGCCGCGCACCGAGCCGGTTTTCCCGGGCAGTTGGAGAAGCCTGATGGGCTCGCTCTGGACGCTGCTGCGCGAAGCGCCGCTGATCCGCCATACCTCGGCCATCGCCGCGCTGCAATTCGCCGCCTTCAGCGCGTTCTGGACCACGCTCGCGTTTCACCTGCATGCGATCGATGCGCGCTACGGCAGCGCGACGGCTGGTCTGTTCGGCCTTGTCGGCGTGGTCGGGGCGAGTGCGTCGACCGTGTCGGGAAAGTGGACCGATCGCGGCGATGCACGCGGCGTCGTGCTCGCCGGCAGCATGGCGATGGTCATCGCGTATGGCGTGTTCGCGCTGGTCGGCGGGTCGATTACAGGGCTCGTTGCCGGTGTGATCGTGCTCGACTTCGGCGTGCAGATCGGACACGTCGCGAACATGTCGCGCAATATGGGCATCAGCGCAGGTGCGATGAACCGCATCAATACGCTTTATATGACGATTCGTTTTGCGGGCGGCGCACTGGGTACCGCAGTGGGCACGTTCGCCTGGAGTGTCTGGGGCTGGGCCGGTGTCTGCGCGACAGGGCTCGCGTTCTCGTTTGCATCGGTGCTCGTGCAACTGATCGCCGATCGCAGTGCGCGCCCCTTGCTGGCCGGGCGCGACGAAACGAAAGGGTGACCTCGCAAGGCGGTTACCGCGCTGCATATTGCGGGAAGACCTTACACAAACGCAGGTTTTCGGATCGGCATATGATGGCCGCTGGTCGCATCCAGGCCGTATCAGGCCATCGCGTTGTGCTCTGCCATTCGATGAGGTCGCATATGCAGAATACGGTGAAGACGGTGAAAATTCCCGGGCCCGATCATCCGATCACGGTAACGAAAAGCCCGTCGCATATCGTGGTTGTGGTGGCCGGCAAAGTGATTGCCGATACGAGAAACGCACTTGTGCTGCGCGAGGCATCGTATCCGGAAGTGCTCTATATTCCGCGCGAAGATGCGGATATGGCGCAACTCGAGCGCACTTCGCATGCAACCTATTGCCCGTACAAGGGCGAATGCAGTTACTACAGCATTCCAGCCGGCGGCGACCGGTCGCTGAATGCAGTCTGGACATATGAAAATCCTTACGACGCGGTGAGCGCGATCAAAGGTCATCTCGCGTTCTATCCGGACCGTGTCGACGCGATACGGATTCAGCCGGGCTGACTTTCCGGCATTTCACAGAGCGTCCGCTTAAGGTTCTCGAAGGCGCGTGATCGCGTCGTGACGTGCGGCGTTGCCGGTCGGGTATCGAATTTGCTTTCGAAAAGAAAGCTTGGTTGGGCACTTAGGGCAACTGCCTTAAGGCTCAATTTCCGCTTTCCGATACCCGAACGGAGCCTTCGATGACGCTGGTCGTTTATCTCGTGGGATGGCTGATTCTGATTGCCGGCATCGCATGGGCGCTCGTCACCCTGCATGTGTCGCAGCACACCGTCGCGATTGTTGCGGTGATCATGGCAGGCATCGCACTGATTACCGCGGCGAAGAGGATTCGCGGCCGAGACCGCTAGGCGTTGACGACAGGCACCTACCAGTGCTTCATCAAGCGCTTCATTCAGGCTTTGGGGACGGCAGCGCTCTCGTGAACGCTGCCGGCAACCACGGCTGCCAGACGCGCACCATTTCCGTCCAGAACATCAGCGGACCGGCGAATGCAAATAGACCCGGCTGCAGCAGCGATCGTGCGGCTGCGTCGAACGATGGGGTGGCGGTGATGTGAATCGTCACGACCTCGCCGTTTTTTTCGGGCAGGTCGCGTCGGGTCAGTTCCACATCGATCGTCGGAAAGTGCGCGGTCAGCTTCGTGTGATCCATCGGTCAATCTCCATCGAATGTGCGGCCACGTTCATGAAACGTGTCGTATTCGTTGCACTCCTGCCCATCAGTCTAGCGCGATGCGAAGGGCGCCGCCAGCGCGCGGCTGTGGCATGACTCGCGGGAATAACTGCCGGCGCGAAATTGTTCTGTTGTCGATGCGGCTGCATCGAATGCGTCGCTCTTTGTTTGTGCAGCGCATTCCGTCTATTTCGGAAACGTCGACTTCCTATTGAAGATCCGTCCATGACCAACAACATCGACCGGCCCGGGCCGCCTGCCGCAAGCGAGCGCGTATCGCCGGGGCTCGTACTGCTGCTCGCTTTTGCATGCGGCTTGACCGCCGGCAATATCTACTATGCACAGCCTCTCGCCGGATTGATCGGCGCCTCGCTCGACGTCGCAAAGGGCGCGACCGGTTTCATCGTGACGATGACCCAGATCGGCACCGGCGTCGGCATGTTGTTCGTCGTTCCGCTCGGCGATCTGATCGAAAGCCGGCGCCTTGCGCTGACGTTGTTGGGCTTTGCGGCGCTCGGGCTTCTCGGCGCCGCGTTGTCGCAGCATGCTGCACTCTTTCTGATTGCTGCGTGCATGATCGGATTGGGCAGCGTCGCGGTCCACGTGCTTGTGCCCTATGCGGCGCATCTTGCGCCCGAGCGCATACGCGGGCGCGTGGTCGGCAATGTGACGAGCGGGGTGCTGCTCGGCATCATGCTGGCGCGCCCCACGTCAAGCTTCGTTACGCAGGTCTCGTCGTCGTGGCATACCATTTTCTTTCTGTCGGCGGCGCTGATGGCCGCCCTGATGGTGCTGCTTGCGATCGTGCTGCCGCCGCGCGAGCCGCTGTCGAAGCTGCGCTATGTCGAACTGCTGGCGTCGATGTGGCATTTGTTGCTGACGCAACGGGTCGTCAGGCGCCGCTCGTTCTATACTGGTTGTCTCGGGGCGGCGTTCAGCCTTTTCTGGACAACCACGCCGTTGCTGCTCGCGGGGCCTGCGTTCAGGCTTTCGCAAGGCGGTATCGCGTGGTTCGCACTGGTTGGCGTGTCGGGCGCGATTGCCGCGACTGTATCGGGCAGTCTCGCAGATCGTGGCTGGACACGGCCGGCCACCGCGATTGCATTGCTGGCCGTGATCGTCGCCTTGCTGCTTGCGCGTATGGTGCCGCCGGGCGCGCCGCTGTCGCTGACGTGGCTCGTCGTCGCCGGTATCGTGCTCGACTTCGGCGTGTCGTCGAATATGTCGCTTGGGCAGCGCGCGATTTTTTCGTTGGGGCCGCAATTCAGATCGCGGGTCAACGGCATCTATATGACGACGTTTTTTGCAGGCAGTGCGCTCGGTTCTGCGTTGGGCGGCTGGTCGTATGCACAAGGCGGCTGGCCGCTGACGTCGCTCGTCGGCCTCGTTTTTCCGGTGGCGGCGCTAGTCTATTTCGTGACCGATCGTGAACACTTCGTGAAGCGCGAATCGCCGGCCGCATAATTGCGCAACCGCGGGCGCACCGCGGGCGGCCCGCGGGCACACCGCGATTCACACAAGGTTGCCGTGCAGCGCTTCGCGTGCCGACGCGAGAATTTCGTCGGACAGCGGATCGCCGCTGACTGCGCGTGCGAGCGTCAGTGCGCCGATCAGTATCGACAGCCGTGCGATCGCGCGCTGCCGGACCTTTTTCGAGCGGCGCAAACTCGAGAATGAAACCAGCACGTCGATCATCGAGCGCAGACCGCGAAGGTAGACGCTGCGAATCGGCTTGTCGACGCTCTCGCGGCCGACGTCGGCCGCGAGTCCCGCGGCCGCGCACGACAGACCCGGTCGATCGCGCTGTGCAGGGCTCAGATAGTGCTTCGCAAGCGCATCGACAAGCGCCTGTTCGTCGGCATCGGCCCTGATCAACGAACGCCACCGCGAAACCGATTCTTCGAACGCATGCGCGCAGGCGATGGCAGCCAGTTCGTCCTTCGATTCGAAATGGCCATAGAACCCGCCGTGCGTGAGGCCCGCGGCCCCCATGATGTCGGCCACCGACACGCCGTTAAGCCCATGCTCCTTGAACAGACGCGCGGATGCCGCTTCGATGACGGCACGGTTCTTATCGGCTTGTTCGCGGGATACGCGCGGCATGGGGATTTCTCCAGAAAGGGTGCGCAGAGCATAACTGAGACCGTGCGGGCACGTTTGCGACGACTACGTATATTGAGCGAGACCGTTACCGAACGACCAGTTTTCCTTCGCAACTTCGACAAGACTGACAAACAGGTCTTCGCGTCTGAGGCCGATACGCGCATGCAACCCGTCCGCGAGCGCCTTATAGAACGTACGCTTCATGTCGACGTCGCGCCCTGCGTTGAGCGTGATCTGCACGATCACGCATTGCGCGGACCGTTCGATGCCCAGATAGGTCGGGTCGGCCACGAAATCACCCGGCTTGTGTTCGCTGACCACCATGAAGCGGTCGTTGGCCGGCACGTTCAGCGTGGTGGTCATCGCTTTGTAGACTTCTTCGGTAATGGCGCTGCGATATTCCGGAGATTGCCCTTCGGCAAGGTCGATGCGTACGAGCGGCATGATGAATTCCTTGATGTGAGTGGTGTCTTGCGCTCGCAAGACACAGGCTGCGGTTCACATCATAGATTACGAACATAATTTATACAATAAATGTTGAGTGTAATTTATTGAAGTGAGCGCCGGCGCGTGTCGATCTCGTCACGTACCTTGCCGAGAATTTCGAGCGAGCGACGGCGCGCGTCGAGATCGTAGATAAACGAAAGCGCCATGAGCTCATCTGCGCCGGTCTCTTCGATCAGGGCGAGCAGTTTTTGCTCGACTTGCCGAGGGCCGCCGGTGATCGCCGCGCGCAGGGCGGCATCGAGTCGCGGACGCTCGTCGCCGGTTGGCAGCGCGTCGAAATCGGATGTGGGCGGTTGCAGCTGCACGAACGGCGTGCCGCGCATGCGGCGCAGTGAAAGTTGCTGCATCGAAGAAAACAGATACCGCGCCTCTTCGTCGGTTGGCGCAGCGGTTACGACGCCGGCCACGATCACATACGGTTTGTCGAGCACGGCTGACGGCTCGAACGCGGACCGGTATGCGGCAATCGCCGCGTCGCGTGCATCGGCGCCGATATGCGTGGCGAACGCAAGCGGCAGACCCAGTCGCGCGCCTTGCTGCGCGGAATATGGCGACGACGCGAGCACCCAGATCGGCACGTCGAGTCCGGCGCCGGGAACGGCGCGTACCTTGCTTTCCGGCTCGGGCTCGCGAAAGAACGATTGCAGCTCGCGCAGATCGTCGGGAAAGCGTTCGCGTGCTTCCTGAGTCGAGCGCAACACCTTTGCGACCTCGTCGGCGCTGCCCGATGCGCGGCCGACACCGAGGTCGATGCGGCCAGGGTACAGCGATTCGAGCGTGCCGAACTGTTCGGCGATCACAAACGGCGTGTGATTGGGCAGCATGATGCCGCCCGAGCCGACGCGTATCGTCGATGTAAGCCCGGCGATGTGTCCGATCACGACCGAAGTCGCCGCGCTCGCCACCGTTTGAACACCGTGATGCTCGGCCACCCAATAGCGCGCAAAGCCGAGCGTTTCTGCGAGGCGCGCCATATCGACTGTCTGCCGCAACGCGTGGGCCGCCGTCTCGCCTGAGCGGATCGGCGCGAAATCGAGGATCGAGAAGGGGATGGGATTGGGCATCGCGTGTCTCCACAGAGTCGCTTGGGATTGTTTGATCCGAAAGACTGTAGCTGCCATGTCTGGCGGTAGCGTGCGCGTGTGCGAACTGGCCGTGCGGCGAGGCGAATCGAAGAACGGTGGACATCGCTGTAGTGAACAGCCGTCCAGTACGGGGCCGATACATTGGGACACAAATCGGTTCTGTTGCGCCATGCAGCGGCATCCGATGGCGCACGCGCCATGCGAAACTGCGATCGACCAGTGGAGTCCGAAATGACGAGAGCCGCCTACCGCAGCAATTGCAGCCTGATGCTGACCGCGCTCGCCGATGAAACGGAGCCGCACCCTCGCGACCTGCTCGATAACGCGGTCAAGTTTTCTGGCGCGGGGGAGTTGAGAACCGATGTGGCTAACGACAGGTAGGTTTCGATCGGCGTGCTCGATCGCGGACCCGGTATCGCGCACGATCAGCTCGAAGCGGTGGTCCAGCCGTTTTACCGCGGCGACGCATCAGGGCATCGGCGCACCGGCGGCAGCGGACTCGGGCTCGCCGTTGCGAAACAACTCGCACTGGCAATGAATGCGACGCTTGGATTGAATAGCCATGCAGGCGGCGGGCTCGAAGCGCGGCTGGTGCTCGAAAAGCCCTTCCAGAAGCGATTATCCTGTGGCAGGGTCGAGCCGTAAGCCCTGACTGCGATTGCTTCAGTGTGGCCGCGCCATGCGGCTCACACCGAGCGAGCGGCGCCCATCAGCTACCGAAGTAGATATTGCAGAAGCTGGTCGGGCCGACACACGAGTTCATGGCCCCCGAGTGCATCATCGGCTTGCCGGATTGCGACGAACCATAGCTGGGCGTGCCGCCGACAGCGTCATTCGTCGTTTGCGCGGAATCGGCCGCACGTGCCGCATTCGATGCGCCGTTTTGGGCCGCGATCTTTGCTTCGGCAAGCTGAATGTCCTGCGGGTAGGTCGCGTCGGCCGCGGTTTGGGGATTGTAGCCGGCCTGTTCGAGTTGCACGAGTTCGGCGCGCACCTGCGCGCGGGTCAGTCCGTGATCGGTGCTTTGCGCAAAGCTCAGTACAGGAGCGGTAAGGGCAGCAACCGTGACCAGAAGAGTGGCGATCGTTTTCATGATGGTGTCCAGTGTCAAGCGAGTCGTTAAGGCGCGGCGCGGGCGTCGTGCCGCAGGTTCAAGCCGGTGCGAGCGCCATTCGATCAGCTGCCGGCGTAGACATTACAGAAGCTGTTCGGGCCGACGCAGTTCGACGAACCCATCGGCGTCGTGGCAACGCGCTGACCCGACTGGCTCGTGCCCGCGGCGACGCCGCCAACGCTACCGTTGCGTTGCTGCATTTGCGCGACCTGTTGCGCGAAGATCGGGCTCACGTCCGGATACGACGCCTCGGTAACGAAGCGCGAACCGTTGTTCTCGGCCTGGATCAGTTCGGCGCGCACTTCAGCACGCGTCTTTTCGCTCGCCGATGCGCTGTTGACGATGCCGAACGACGTAAGAGCAACGAGGGAAAGGCCGATAAGCGTTTTCGTGTTCATTTGGATATCCTAAATAGAGTGAAAAGAAGTTTCCGGTTCATCTGGGCAAACATTGGTGCTTCGCGTTTTATTCCGGTTATTTCCGTTGCATCCGCCGTGTTTGTCGCTGGATGCTACGAGTTGCAAAACACCGTATCGTCTGAATTTATTCCCGACTGTGTTCGCGAGCTTGACTGCGTGCTACATAGTGACGAACAGGACCAAACCTTTCTTTATTCCAACTTTTTTTCGGGGAAGCGCATTTGAAGCCGGGAAAGGGCGCGCAGAGGGGCGGGAAGCCGGGCAAGAGCCGGGCAAACGCGGGACAGAAGGCGGGGTAAAAGCGGGAGCCGCGCGCGCCAGTTGGCCGATTTGGGCTGGTTTGGCCAACGGGCGCAAGACTGTTTTAAGTCGGGCTGCCAGGGCAGGCCAGGCCCGCCGCCGGGGCGGCCGGCCTATCAGGAAGAAGCCGCCGGGTGCTGCAACAGCGCCCGCACGCGTTGCTGGAGATCGGGCGCATGCAGCAGATGCGCCGGTTTCACCAGATGCCGGACTTCGACCATCAGGCGGTGAACGTCAGGGTCCACCGCTGCAAGCTTCATGACCCCCACCTGATATTCGCTTCGTTGCTGCATGTCGGCCGGCCGTTCGCCTTTTGTTTGCGGATAAGCGAGATCGAGCGCGGTCGTTCCCGACCACGGCACTTTCACGAGTTCTTCCATCTGCTTCAGAAATACCGGTCCGATCGATTCGAGCGAGTCGGAATTGCCCTCTGCCTTGGCGAGCAGGCGATGCAGTATGACGGCCTCCTTTGCGGCAACCGTCATGCCCTGGCCGAACACCGGATTTGTACTGCAGACGGCATCGCCGAGCGGCAGCAAGCCGGCCGGAAAGCCGGCGACATCGGCGAAATGCCGCCAGCGGCTCTGCGCATAGCCGAAGCGCACGATCGGCGCTTCGCGCCGGCCCCGGCGCAAAGCAATGCCGATGGCCTCGGTGGGCAGGCTGTCGGCGAATGCGAGGTAGGCGTTGTCTTCGGTGGGCGGCACGTCGCCGAGACGGCCGGCCAGCACCGCGTCCCATAGACCGTTCTCGCGTTTCACGAGGAAGCCGGCACGGCCCTGTTCCGGCGCCTTGCCGTGCACCCACGCCTGTTTGAAGTCCGGTTCCGCGCCGGCCGGAAACGAGTAGACCGTCGTGCCGTAGGTCAGATCGGCGCTGACCGCGGTTTCCGCGGGTGTGGGACGGCCCGTCGCCTTGAGGAAATCGAGCGTCGGCACGCCGCGGCCGCTTGCATCGATAACGAGTGTCGAGTTCAGTTCGTCGTGTTTGCCTTCGCGCGATTCGAAGCGTACGCCGGCTGCCCGGTTGCTCTCGTCCGCAACGATGCCGATAACGCGGCTCAGTTCGCGCAGCTGGACGTTTTCGCGTTTGCGTAACTGTTCGCGAAGCACCGCTTCGAGCAGCGGCCTCGACAATTGCCAGGTGTAAATGTTCAGTTCGCGGCGCGGCAATTTCGGCGCGCCGGCCAGTTCGAAGTGCGCATCGGCGCCCGCATCCGCCCGTTGCGCGCCAACGGCGACGAGCTGCGTGTGAAACCCCGGAAACAGTTCGGCAAGCGCGGCTGCGCCACCGGACAACAGAACATGAAGATGCCGGGTCTGGGCGGCGCCGGGCCTCGGGCGCGCGTCGGCGGGCAACTCGTCGCGCTCGAGCACGACGACCTGGCCGAAGTGATTGGCCAGCGCGGCGGCGGCGGCGAGGCCGCCGATACCGGCGCCGATCACGACCGCGCGTTGTTCTGCAAAGCGTTTGTTCATGCAGGCTCCGTCATTGAATAGCCGACCGGCGGTACGATGGACCGATCTGCTGAACCAGTAACACCTGGCGCGAGGCGCTTATTCCGTGGCGCGTTTAACGGTATACGGTACGCCATCCTACATATCGGTACCCGCACGTTTGCATGAGCCGGTGAACTGTTGCCGCCGATGACGATCCGATAGCTCGGATAGAATGTTTTCCTTACATCGTGATGGTGATGCCGTTGGGGTCGGGTAGGAGCACGAGCGAAAATGGAAGGTATCTGGAAGTTTCAACTGAGGGTGAGCGTTTCGGCGTCTCTTGCCGCGGCGCTGCGCGGCGACCCTTCGTGCGCGGCGCATGCTGCGCTTCATGATGTGCTGAAGCGGCATGATGCTTCGATGATGTGTCAGTACGACGCATTTGCCGAATATGTCGAGGAAGCGCGGCGTTTCGGACCCGAAAAATATCCGCTCTACGAGTGGACGCGCGACACGATCGAAAATCCGGAAAAGAAAGCGAAATACCTCGAAACCTTTACCGTCTACGTCGGCGACGAAGCGATTTACGACCGGCAGACTGCCGATTCGCTGGAGGCGCAACTATCGGCGCTCGTCGATCGCGAAGCAATCAGAAGCATCGCGCGGTTCGACACGAATCCGGCCAACAATCCCCAACCGCCCTCGGCCGGGCGCTGACCGGCGGCATTTCTCGAGCCGTGCAACAATCCTCACGCGCGTGCCGGGCGCCCGAGCCTGCGCGGCTGGAAGGGCATGCGCGTTCGGCGAAATCCCCCTGAATTCCGGAGAAACAGAAGATGAAAGCTGTCGGTTACTACGACCCCCTCGCGATTACGGATCCGAAAGCGCTGATCGATATCGACTTGCCCGAGCCGAAAGCCGGCGAGCGCGATCTGATCGTCGAGGTACGCGCGGTATCGGTGAATCCGGTCGACACGAAAGTGCGCAAGAGCCGCAAGGCCGAAGGCAACGTGCCGGTCGTGCTTGGCTGGGATGCGGCAGGCGTCGTGCGCAGTGTCGGTTCGAAGGTGACGCTGTTCAAGCCCGGCGATCGCGTCTGGTACGCGGGTACGCTCATGCGGCCGGGCACGAACAGCGAACTGCATGCGGTCGACGAGCGTATTGTCGGGCGCATGCCGGACAGCATCGATTTCGCGGCCGCCGCATCGCTGCCGCTGACCGCGGTTACCGCCTGGGAAATGCTGTTCGACCGGTTGCGCGTGCCGACGCTTGCCGACGCGGGGGCCGGCGGCGCGCTGCTGATTATCGGCGCGGCGGGCGGCGTGGGCTCGATCATGGTTCAGCTCGCGCGCAAGCTCACGGGCCTTACCGTGATCGGCACCGCATCGCGCCCCGAAACGCAGCAGTGGGTGAAGGACCTCGGCGCGCATCACGTGATCGATCATGCGAAGCCGCTTGCCGCCGAGCTGGCCCGCGTCGGCGTGCACGAGGCGAAATACGTCGCGTCGCTCACGCATACGGACCAGCACTTCCCGCAGATCGTCGAGGCGCTTGCCCCGCAAGGCCATTTCGGCCTGATCGACGATCCGGAGATGATCGACGTGCGGCTGCTCAAGCGCAAGAGTGCGTCGCTGCACTGGGAGCTGATGTACACGCGGTCGATCTTCGACACGCCTGACGTGATCCGGCAGCACGAGATTCTGAACAAGGTGGCCGAGATGGTCGATAGCGGCATGCTGAAAACGACCACCGGCGAGCATTTCGGCAAGATCAACGCCGAGAATCTGCGGCGCGCGCATCAACTGCTCGAAAGCCATCGTGCGAAGGGCAAGATCGTGCTCGAAGGCTTCGGACAGTAACGCCTGTCATATTCACTTTCCGCTTCGTTGCATATGCAACGAAGCGGTGTAACCGGTAAGCGCCGGATCAGCGCGTTGCCGTTGCGATGAAGCGGATGCCTTCGTTGATCGTGCAACGATACGAGCCGCGCGAGGTTGCGGTGTCGGCTCCGTTTGCGGCAAACGCGGTATCGATGGTGACGGTGTTGTCCGGCGTCACGTGGTAGCGCACGTATTCGGTCGCCGGATGATTTTTCGGGTCCAGCGTTCGGTGTTCGTCGATAAACGCGATAAATCGTCCGTCCGGAATCAGAAACGAATTGATGCTTACGCCGCCGCGAATCGCGGGGCCGGGCTTGCCGCCTTCGGTCGCCGTGCAGCGGCTCATGTCGAGCCGCACGTTCACGACACTGTGGCCGTCCATCAGCGTCTGCTCGAGCGCCGCGTAGTTGGCGAGCGCGCCGTCGGCGGGGGCGGCGCTGGCGTTCTGGCCGAATGCCGCGGCCAGCGCCACGATCAGCGCAGTACCCGCCATGCGCCGCGCGCCGCGCGCCGCGGATCGATTGTTGTTCAAATTTCGTCGTGCAGCCGTTTGACGACCGTTCATCGTTACGTCCTCGCGAGAGAGTGAAGTGAGTCGAACTGTGGGGTCGAACTGTGCGTTCGACTTCGTTGAACACCCGTACCCGCAGGTTTATTCCTGGCCGACCGCTGCCGCAAAACGCGCAACCATCGCATGAACAGCCTATACGCGAGTATGCGTTGCGTATGCAGATGAACGACTGCGCGAGACTCACCGACAATGGCCGACTTCGCAGAGGATGTCTAAGCTTGGTTCATCGGGCGTGCGGATCGGTCCGTTTATGGGCCCGCCAGGTTCGGGAGCTGTCATGAATGTCTTGCATCATTGGATCTATGTCGGAAGCAACGCGTACGACGAGTACACGTTCGTGCCGTGGCTCAACAAGAATGTCTACCGGCGCACCGTCGCGCTAAGCGAGATCTGCATTCAGTAAAGCGGTGACGGCGGGTTTGCCGGCGCTTGCGCATGGCGCGCAGCGGCACGCGGGGCGGCCGGAGTTCGTCGATTGCGATCGCGGCTGGTGCGGCGTCGCGGCGTCGAGCCGCCTCACCTCGGCTGCAAATGCGCTACGCTTCCAATAGACTGTGCGCTGCGCGCGAGGGGCCTACGGCATACGGGGCCGCGTGTCGCATGGCGAATCAAACGTGCCTGGCGCCTTTTCTGTCATAACTATCCAATCAAAGCGGGGGACGCATTGCAAAGGGTCATCCATTTCCGGCTATCGGCCGGCGTCGCGGTGCTTGCGCTGACGCTGTGTCTGCATGCGAGCGGCGCGGTTGCGCAACAGGCGCCGGACACGTCTGCCATGCCGTTCCATAGCGACGACCCGGCGGCCGTGCGCGCGGCGCTCGCCGACAAGCCGGAAGACGGCGGCAAGCGTACGCTGCGCAGCCGTCTGCATGATCTCGTTGCCGCGCTTCCGCACGGCGCGGCGCATGGCGCGGCCGCGTCGAGCGCCGACCCCGCACAGCGCAGTTTCGTATTCGTCGTGGACGCGCCGCTCGGCATTCTTTACCGGGCGAAGACGCGTGTGCTGACGGTGGACGTACCGCTCGCCGATGACGACCGGCCCGGCTACATTGTGCTGAAGAAAACAGTTACGGGGAAAAGCGGCCGGCGCCTCGTCATCGCGCCCGACGCGAAAGCAAAAGGCTACGTGCAGCACATCGACCGCATCGACCTAGCAACGTCAGCCAGGCGGACCACCGCGCATGGCCGGCTGCGACTTTCGCACACGGCGTTCAAAGCGGCGAACGGCGATTTCGCCGTGGCGATCCGGTGCCACCTCGTGCCGCCGTATATGACCGACGTGCACACGCACCAGGATCCGACCAACGAGGAACCGACCGACATCACGACGCGCATCTCGACCTTGCATGCGGACGTCGATGAAGTGTGGCTGATCGACGTCAGCGACGGCACCGTGCTCACCACGAAGCTGAGTCTGACAAAGTAGAAGGGGACTACCGCACCGCGAGCTTCTCGACGAGAAAGTCGACGAGCGCGCGCACGCGCGACGACAGATGCCGCGCGTGCGGGTACAGCAGGATGAACGGCCGCGAGCGCCCGCCCTTTTCTTTGAGCACTTCGACGAGCCGCCCAGCACGCAAATCGTCTTCGACGACGAACCGGTATGTCTGAAACAGCCCCGCATCGTGGCGCGCGAGTGTCGTGCCGGCCAGCACATCGCCCGATGCGCCGTAACCGCCGTGCGGTACGAGTTCGAGTTCTTCGCCGTTGTCGTTGAAAATCCACGGCACCGGGCGGCCGCTGCTCGGCAGCTCGAACGCGATGCAGTCGTGCCTCTGCAGTTCGTCGATCGATTGCGGCGTGCCCGCGCGTTTCAGATACGCGGGCGAAGCGACGATCACGAGCTCCGCGTCTTCGAGCTTGCGCGCGATCAGGCTCGAATCGACGGGCGCGCGGCCGCGAATCGCGAGGTCGAACGCTTCGTCGGCGAAGTCGATGTTGCGATTGGACAGGTGCGATTCGACCTGCACATCCGGAAAGCGCTCGCGGAACTCGGCGAGGATCGGCAGTACGCGGTAGTGGCCATACGGCGTCGGCATGCTGATGCGCAACAGTCCGCTTGGGGTGGCCTGCTGGCCCGTCACTTCGCGCTCGGCGTCGATGAGCTGACTCAGCGCGGACCGGCACTGTTCGAAGTAGTGACGGCCTGCGTCGGTCAAGCGGATTTGCCGCGTCGTGCGCACGAAGAGCCGCACGCCGAGCCGTTCCTCGAGCCGTGCGATCGAACGGCTGACAGCCGCCGGCGTGACGCTCGCGGCCGTCGCGGCGAGCGTGAAGCTGCCCAGTTCGGCGGCAAGGCAAAAGAGCTCGATACTGCCCAGCAGGAGATCGTCGAATTGTCGTTGCATGAAGAGTGAGCTGTGGGACGAGGACGCTTTGCACACCGGGTAGCCGAGCTTACCACTTGCCCGCCGTCGTGCCGCTGACGGCCGCGAACGCCGCGCCAGTCGTGAATCGCGTGTCGGCCCGATACCGTGCTGCGTCGTCGATATCCTGCGTTGTGCCGATGGCAGCAGATCGAGCCGATGCGTAGACGCGCGGCCCCCCGCCTCACGACTCGAACTGGAATTGCTCGAACCCGTGCAGCCTGCTTTCGATCGCGGCCTTCAGCGGCTGCCGCCTGCGCGTGCCGATCCAGTTCCATTGCTGGATCTGCAGCACGCGGCGCTCGCGGTCGGCTTTCAGGTCGATCGCCGCGACGATCTCGTCGTCGACGAGCACGGGCAGCGCAAAGTAGCCGTACACACGCTTTTCTTTCGGCACATACGCTTCGAAGCGGTGGTCGTAGCCGAATAACAGATTGAGCCGCTTGCGCTGGATGATCAGCGGATCGAACGGCGACAGGATATGCACCCCTTCCACGTGCGCGGGAATTGCGGCCAGCGTTTGCGGCGTCGCCCAATGCTCGAGCTTGCCTGCGCCTTCTATCGCGACCGGCACGAGCAGCCCGTTGCGCACGCGCGAATCGATGGCTGCGCGCACGAGCGGCTTGCGCTTCGCGTTCAGATGACAGACCGAGTCGAGGCTCACGACGCCTTGCGAGCGCAGCGCGCGCTCGAGCAGATAGTCGGTGGTCTCCTTTTCCGTCGCGCGCCTTGGCGGCCGTTCCCAATTGAAATGCCGTTCCATCAGCTCGTAGGTTTTCAGCATGCCCGAGCGCTCGCTGATGGTCAGCCTGCCCGTATAGAACGCGAGTTGCAGCGCGCGTTTCGAGGGTTTGCGGCTGGCCCACGGGTGATCTTTTTCGACCGGGATGTCGTCGTCGATATCGCGGATCGACAACGCGCCGTTTTTGCGGATGCGCGCGATGACCTTGCGCAGGTCGGAGGGCGTGACCGAATCGAACCAGGATTTCGGCGCGATCTGATGCAGCTTCATGTCCGCGAGGTAGTACCTGAGGTCGCGCGTCGGCACATACGAAAGCGCGTGCGTCCAGTATTCGAAAACCGTCTTGTCGACGCTTTGCGCCTGGCGCAGATGCTCGCGCCGATAGGCGGGAATGCGGCTCCACAGGATGTGATGATGGCAGCGCTCGATCACGTTGATCGTATCGATCTGCACATAGCCCAGATGTTCGATTGCCGCGAGCGTGGCGCTTGCGTCGGCGCCGAACGGTTCGGCCGTATCGAGCCGCTGCGCGCGCAGCCAGACGCGCCGGGCCTCGGCTTGCGTGAGCGAGGCGGAGGCGGGCGTGGCGGACGTGCGCGGCATGATCGTTGGTGGGCGATTCGGTTGGATCGATTTAATCGGGTATGCCGATTTTAGGCGAAACACGGCTGGCGCGCGCAAGCTGAACAGGTCGATCGAGCCGCTGCAAGGCGATGTCGATGCGGACGAACTTCGCGATCGTCGCCGCGCCGGGCCGCGTCGATGTCGACCGGATGACGTAATCGCGCGAACCAGCTCGCACCCTTGCCGCCCGTATTAACAAAATCCGAACGCGACCTTAAGAAATAACAACTTTGTAAAGCCGGCCGCGCGGTGCATAGTGGTCGCCAAACCAGCATATTGGCCGGAGACACCTCGATGCCAGAATCGACCCCCTCGTTGGACGCCTGGGTGGGCCGCAGCGAATCCCACGACGACCATGTGTCCGCGTTTCCTGTCACCGCGCTTGCAGCGACGCTCGAGCGCGACGTGGCTTCCGGCACCGTGCCGCCGCTATGGCACTGGTTGTACTTTCTGCCGGTCGCGCCGCTTTCGGACGTCGGCCCCGACGGCCATCCGAAGCGCGGCGGGTTTTTGCCGCCGGTGGCGCTGCCGCGGCGCATGTGGGCCGGCGGGCGCCTGACGTTCCACGCGCCGCTCGAAGTCGGCGGCACGGCGACGCGCACCTCGACGATCGAAAAAGTGCATGAAAAAACCGGCCGCACCGGGCGGCTCGTATTCGTGACCGTTGCGCATCGCATCACGCAGGCGGGGCGCCTTGCGATCGAGGAAGAGCACGACATCGTCTATCGCGATCCGCCGTCGCCGTCCGAAGCCGGCAAGGAACCCGAGCGGGCGCCCGGCGGCGAGCGCTGGAGCCGCGAGATCCGGCCCGACCCGGTCATGCTGTTCCGCTACTCGGCGCTGACGTTCAACGGCCATCGCATTCACTACGACTACCCGTACGTCACGCAGGAAGAGGGGTATCCGGACCTCGTCGTGCATGGTCCGCTGATCGCTACTTTTCTGATCGACCTCGTGCATCGCGAAGCGCCCGGCGCCGTGGTGCGCCGCTTCGAATTCCGCGCGCAGCGTCCGACCTTCGCGAACCGTCCGTTCAAGGTGTGCGGCGTGCCGTCCGCGGACGGCAAGACCGTCGAGCTGTGGGCGAAGGATCACGAAGGCTATCTGACGATGCGCGCGACCGCGCAGCTTGCCTGAGCGCGCGGCCTGTCCGTCCCGCCGTCCCGCCGACCCATCGACGTTCCACGCAAAAACCGATCGACCCGATTCATCATGCAGACCACTCATTCAGATTCTTTCACCGACATCCGCGAAGCGGTCCGCGACCTGTGCGCGCAATTCACGGCCGAATACTTTCGCAAGATCGACGAAGTGCGCGGCTACCCCGAAGCCTTCGTCGACGCGCTGACGAAAGCCGGCTGGCTCGCCGCGCTGATTCCGCAGGAATACGGCGGCTCGGGTCTCGGCCTCACGGAAGCCTCGGTGATCATGGAAGAGATCAACCGCGCGGGCGGCAATTCGGGCGCGTGTCATGGCCAGATGTACAACATGGGCACGCTGCTGCGGCACGGATCGCAGGAACAGAAGGAACGCTATCTGCCGAAGATCGCCAACGGCGAACTGCGGCTGCAATCGATGGGCGTGACCGAACCGACCACCGGCACCGATACGACGAAGATCAAGACGACTGCGGTTCGTCGCGGCGACCGCTACGTGGTGAACGGCCAGAAAGTGTGGATTTCGCGTGTCCAGCATTCGGACCTGATGATCCTGCTCGCGCGCACGACGCCGCTAGCGGATGTGCAGCGCAAATCGGAAGGGATGTCGATCTTTATCGTCGATCTGCGCGAAGCGATCGGTCATGGACTGTCCGTGCAGCCGATCATGAATATGGTCAATCACGAGACCAACGAACTGTTTTTCGACAACCTCGAAATTCCCGCGGAAAACCTGATCGGCGAGGAAGGCAAGGGCTTCAGGTACATCCTCGATGGGCTCAATGCGGAGCGCACGCTGATCGCGGCCGAATGTATCGGCGACGGCTACTGGTTCGTCGACAAGGTTTCGCAGTACGCGAAAGAACGCATCGTGTTCGGCCGGCCGATCGGGCAGAACCAGGGCGTGCAGTTTCCGATCGCGCGTTCGTTCGTCAATGTCGAAGCGGCGAGTCTCATGCGTTTCGAAGCGGCGCGCCGCTTCGACGCAAACGAGCCTTGCGGCGCGCAGGCGAATATGGCGAAGCTGCTTGCCGCCGATGCATCGTGGGAAGCGGCGAACGCATGCCTGCAATTCCACGGCGGATTCGGCTTTGCATCCGAGTACGACGTCGAGCGCAAATTCCGCGAGACGCGCCTGTATCAGGTCGCGCCGATTTCGACGAACCTGATCCTGTCGTACGTGGCCGAGCATATCCTCGGCCTGCCGCGCTCGTTCTAAGGAGCCGATCATGCGACCTCTCGACGGCATCAAGGTGGTGACGCTCGAACATGCGATTGCCGCGCCGTTCTGCACGCGCCAGCTCGCGGATCTCGGCGCGCGCGTGATCAAGGTGGAGCGTCCCGGCGCCGGCGATTTCGCGCGCGGCTACGACGAGCGCGTGAACGGCATGTCTTCTCACTTCGTGTGGACGAACCGCTCGAAGGAAAGCCTCACGCTCGACGTGAAGAATCCGGAGGCGGCAGCGATTCTGGCTGCCTTGCTCGCCGATGCGGACGTGCTCGTGCAAAACCTCGCGCCAGGCGCGGCCGAGCGCCTGGGCCTCGGCTACGACACGTTGTCGGCCGAACATCCGCGGCTCATCGTCTGCAATATCTCGGGGTACGGCGACGATGGCCCGTATCGCGACAAGAAGGCATACGACCTGCTGATCCAGAGCGAAGCGGGCTTTCTGTCGGTGACAGGCTCGCCCGACGCACCCGCGAAAGCGGGCTGCTCGATTGCCGATATCGCGGCGGGCATGTACGCGTACACGAATATCCTGAGCGCGCTGCTGCTGCGCGGCCGTACCGGCAAAGGCTGCCGCATCGACGTGTCGATGCTCGAAAGCATGGTCGAGTGGATGGGTTACCCGATGTATTACGCGTTCGAGGGGCAAACGCCGCCGGCCTTGTCGGGCGCTTCGCACGCGACGATCTATCCGTACGGGCCTTTCGTGGCCGGCGATGGCCGCACGGTGATGATGGGCCTGCAAAACGAGCGCGAATGGCGGCTCTTTTGCGACGACGTGCTCGGCCAGCCGGAACTCGCCACCGACGAGCGCTTTTCGTCGAACTCGAAACGCAGCGCGGCGCGCGATGTGCTGCGCGACATCATCGTGCAGGCGTTTTCGGGCATCAGTGCGGCGCAGGTCATGGAGCGACTCGACAAGGCCGGCATTGCGAACGCGCAGATGAACTCGATGCATGACGTGTGGGCGCATCCGCAATTGAAGGCGCGCGAACGCTGGACCTCGGTGCGCACGTCCGCGGGCGTCGTGCCGGCGCTGCTGCCGCCGGGGCTCGGTGAAAACTTCGCGCCGCGCATGGACGCGGTGCCCGCGCTCGGCGAGCACACCGATGCAATCTTGCGCGAACTCGGTTACGACGCGGCGCGCATCGCCTTGCTGCGCAGCGCGAAAGCGGTTTGATTCTCGCCGGGCGCGTTGCCCGCGAACACTGAACGTCGCACATCAGACACTGGGTACCGGAGACACACCATGACTGCCACTTCGTCCACCGCCGCGGCCAGCGGCCCGGCCAATCAGAGCGAAGCGCTCGCGAGCTTCGCCGCGACGCTCGCATTCGAGCGCATTCCGCGCGACGTGATCGAGCGCACCGTCAATCTTTACGTCGACTGGCTAGGCTCCGCACTGGCCGGCAAGGGCGCGCGACCCGTCGAAAGCATCGCCAAGTTCGCCCGCGCAACCGGGCCGTCGGACGGTCCCGCCGAAGTGCTGATCGACGGCAGCCGCACGTCGCCGTTCTTTGCGGCGATGGTCAACGGCGCGGCCTCGCATTTCGTCGAACAGGACGATGTGCATAACGGCTCCGTGTTTCACCCGGCCGCGGTCGTGTTTCCGGTCGCGCTCGCGCTGGCGCAGCAGCTTGGCGCATCGGGCCGCGAGATGATCACGGCCGCAGTGGCCGGTTACGAGGTTGGCATCCGCATCGGCGAATTTCTCGGCCGCTCGCACTACAAGGTGTTTCATACGACGGGCACGGCGGGCACGGTGGCGGCTGCGGCAACCGCGGGGCGTCTGCTCAAACTGTCGCCCGCTGCGATGCTCGACGCGTTCGGTTCCGCCGGCACGCAGGCCGCGGGCCTGTGGGAATTCCTGCGCGATGCCGCCGATTCGAAGCAGCTGCATACCGCGATGGCCGCCGCGAACGGTCTGATGGCCGCGCAGCTCGCAGCAGACGGCTTCAAAGGCGCGAGGCAGATTCTCGAAGGCGCGAAGGGCATGGCGGCGGGCATGTCGACCGATGCCGATCCGGCAAAGCTCGTCGACCGCCTCGGCGAGCGCTGGGCGACCGTCGAAACGTCGTTCAAGTATCACGCCGCGTGCCGCCATACGCATCCGGCCGCAGACGCGTTGCTCGACGTCGTTGTCAGCAACAGGCTCGAGCCGCAACAGATCGAACGCGTCGTCGCGCATGTGCATCAGGGCGCGATCGATGTGCTCGGCGCGGTCGTCAAGCCGCAGACCGTGCATCAGGCGAAGTTCAATATGGGTACCGTGCTCGCGATCGTCAGCCATTACGGTTATGCGGGCGTCAACGAGTTCGAACAGCACTTTCTGGCGGACCCGGTCGTTGCCTTTCGCGGCAAGGTCGAGATGGTCTACGACGAAGAGGTGGACCGCGCCTATCCGGAACGCTGGATCGGCAAGGTCAGCGTGTATCTGACCGATGGGCGCGTGCTGCACGGGCGCGTCGACGAGCCGAAAGGCGACCCCGGCAATACGCTGTCGCGCGATGAGATTGCGACGAAGCTCAGGCAACTGGTGAAGTTTTCCGGCGCGCTGGCCGAGGCGGATGTCGACACGCTGCTTGACGACGCGTGGCGAATCGTCGACGCAAAGCGCGTCGGGAATCTCGTCGCGCATCGTGTCGCAAGCGGCCGGACCAATCGTGCCAACCCGACGGCGGCCGCAGCATGAGCGCGCCGTGTTCGTATCTGTTCGTGCCGGGCAACCGGCCCGAACGGTTCATCAAGGCGCGCAGTGCCGGCGCCGATGCGGTGATCTTCGATCTCGAAGACGCAGTGCAGCCCGCCGAAAAAGCCCTGGCACGCGACGCGGTAGTGAACGGGCTCGATGCAGCAGCGCCGGCTGACGTACCGCTCTATGTGCGCATCAACGGCGCGCAAACCGAATGGTTCGCCGACGACATCGCGGCGCTCGCCGCGCACCCGGCCGTGGCGGGCCTGATTTTGCCGAAGGCCGAAGACCGCGAGTCGATCGCGGCGATCCGCAAGTGCGCGCATCGGGCGCTGACCGTGTCGCCGATCATCGAATCGGCGCGCGGTTATGCGCGGCTCGATGAAGTGTGCGGCGGCGTCGCGGTCGACCGGCTGATGTTCGGCACGCTCGATTTTCAGCTCGACCTCGGTATGGAAGCGAACGAAGACGAGCTCGTCGGATTCCGCTCGGGCATCGTGCTCGCGTCGCGCGTGGCGGGTCTCGCGGCTCCGGTCGACGGCGTCTCGACTGCCATCGACGATGCAGGGTCGGTCGAAGCCGACGCGCGCCGCGGCCGGCGTCTCGGTTTCGGCGGCAAGCTGTGCATTCACCCGAAGCAGCTTGCCGCGGTGCATCGCGCCTACGCATGGAGCGAAGCCGAGTACGACTGGGCGAAGCGCGTGTTGGGTGCCGTCGAAGCGAGCGGCGGCGCCGCGGTCGCGGTCGATGGCCGGATGGTCGACATGCCCGTCATTCTGAAGGCGCAACGGATCGCGGCCACCCCGCGCCGCGCCGAATAATGCATTCGGTTTTGCTGAACGCGGCCTTTGAAAAAAGCAAATTGCGTGGCTGCGGCTCAGGCGGCAATCTTTCCAGGTAGCGCAAAACGCATCGTCGTTCGCCCGATGCATGCAAGTGCTCGTCGAGAAGCACGGCGAACGATTTCGACCACAACCATAACGGAGACGGATTTGGCTATCGTCAATTCGGGCGCTCGCCTCGATCGCCTGCCCATTACGTCGTTTCACTGGAAGATCCTGTTCCTGATCGGAGCGGGCGCTTTCCTCGACGCTTTCGATATCTACCTCGCGAACGGCGCATTGGCCGCGATGGTGAAGAGTGGGTTTACCGATCTGCACGTCGGCTCGTTCTTTATTTCGGCGACTTTTCTCGGCATGATGATCGGCGCCGGCCTGTCCGGTTATCTCGGCGACCGCTTCGGCCGGCGCTATTCGTATCAGGCGAATCTGGCGATTTTCGGGCTCGCGTCGATTGCGGCTGCGTTTGCGCCGAATATCTACTGGCTTATTTTCCTACGGCTGCTGATGGGCATCGGCCTCGGCGCCGAACTCGTCGTGGCGGCGGGCACGCTCAGCGAATTCGTGCCGCCCGGTACGCGCGGCCGCTGGATTTCGCTGCTCGCGCTGATCACGAACTCGGGACTGCTCGGCGCGACCGCGATCGGCTACTGGGTGATTCCGCATCTCGGCTGGCGCTATATGTTCGCGATCGCGGGCGTCGGCGCGGTGATCGTCTGGGTGCTGCGTCACCGCATGCCCGAATCGCCGCGCTGGCTCGAGACGGTTGGGCGTCTCGATGAAGCGGAGGCGACGGTCGCCGCAATCGAGCGCGAAGTCGCGGCGAAGGTCGGGCAACTGCCGCCGGTCGCGCATGTATTCAATCATGAAGCACCGCGCGCACCGTTTTCGGCGCTGTTCGAGCGCGGCGTGATCGGCCGCACGCTGGTCGCAGCGCTCACGTGCATGGCGATCAATATGTCGCTGTACGGCTTCGTTGCGTGGCTGCCGACCTTCTTCGTGAAGGAAGGCCTGACCATCGTGCAGTCGCTCGGCTTCGTATTGCTGATGTCGTTCGGCGCGCCGGCCGGTGCGGTGGTCGGCTACTTTATCGCGGACCGTCTCGGGCGGCGTAACGGGCTCGTGCTGTTTTCCGTGCTGACGGTCGTGCTCGGCTACGTGTATGTGCAGATGCGCGACCCGGCGGCGATTTCGGTGGTCGGCTTCGCGCTCGTGACGGCGATCTATACGGTCTGCACGCTGGGGCTTTTCGGTTATATCCCGGAACTGTTCCCGACCACGCACCGGCTGCGCGGCACCGGCGTGGCGGGAACATGCGGGCGCGCTGCGTCGATGAGCACGCCGTATGTCGCGATCGTGCTGTACACGCATTTCGGCGTGACCGGTGTGGTGTCGATGGTGAGCGCGGTGCTCGTGCTCATGAGCGTCGCGATTCTCGTGCTGCGTGTCGAAACGAGCCAGCAGACGCTCGAAGCAATCGCGCCGGAGATCGTGCCGAACGAGGGCGCGACAGGAAGTCGTATCGATGCGGTGGTCAATCGCTCGACGCAGGCCTAGCGCGGCCCGTCCTTCAAGGGCGCAATCCTCAGCGGCAAGCTCGAGGCGCACTCCAAAGCCGATCGGCATCGGGAACGGAGTGCGCGACGTGGACCCGCGGTGCAACTCAATAAGCGCCGACAGTTTTGCGCTTGTATTTGCGGCGCGGCGTGCTCCATTCGGCACCGTCGCTGTCGCTGCCGAATCGGACTGGATCATTCATGTACGCGTTCAGCTTGTCGCGCGTCCATGATTCAGGATTACCGACCGTCGAGATGATTCCCGTGGTCGAGCCGCCGCCGAGCAATACCGCGAAGATGCCGCGCAGCGGAAAATCGGTGTACGCCGGAAGGCTGATGTCGAAAGGCTCGGAACGAATGAACATATCTTCCGCCGTCGCACCCATTTCCGCCTGAAAGGCCGACGGAAACTGCAGCGCGAGGATGGTCGGATGCACGTTGCGGTAGTCCGAGCCGATTTCCGGATCGCCCATCAGGCAGCTGCCGCCGGTGCCCCAATGCTGGCTGTCGAAATCGGCTGCAACGGCGTCGTTCGTATTCGGCGTGCGGCTCGCGGGAATCTGCCACGGCATCACCGGCAGTTTGAGTGCGCGGCTGATTCCTTTGCAGAAATCGAAGTAGCGGCTCCATTCGCGAGGGCCGTAGCAATAGCCGTTCACGTAAGCACGCTGTGTGAAATCGTCGGCTTCGTAGCGGTCGATAGCGAGGAAATGCGGCTTCCAGTCGCCGCTGTAGACGCCAAGGTTATCGACATAAGTCGCGGTTTGCTGTGCATAGGCAAGCGGATCGCTTTCGTCGTAGATCCATTCGGACCTGCCGACGCCCCACAGGTTGATCTGCCAGCCGAACACGATGTTCGGCGCGACCGTGTACACGAGCCAGTTCACGGCGGCGATATAGCCTTTGATGTCTTCCGTTATGCCCGATGGAATCGTCGCGCCGACCGACCAGTGATCGAGCGCGGTCTGCAACGGCGCGCGCACGGGCATGTTGTATTCCGGTTCGAACCCGCCTTGCTGGCACGCGCCCAGAAAATCGGGGTTGACGATAAAGCCCGCCGGCACCGGATGCGTGCTGTCGATCGTCAGGTTTGCCGTATTCAGGGAAAGAATCAGATTCGCGAAGCTGTGCGCATGTTGGTCGGCGTTGGCAAGCATGCCCGAGGTGTTGCCGAGCGACAGATTGCACGTATACGAAATCATGACCGGCAGCACGGGTTGACCGCCCAGCTGCGTTTCGACGGCACGCGCGAGCTTGATCGTCGTGCTTGTTGCCGTGTCTTCGGTGAGATAGGTGTTAGCGTCGCCGGCGCCGTCGTTGCCGGCATACTTGAAGACGGAGCACGCGCGTGCGCTCGCGAAATCGGCCTGATTGGACTGCGTGAGGTCCGCACAACCGCCGAACGACAGATAGGATGGAAACCCCGGGACGAGCAGATTGGCCGATGCTTCGATCGACACTTCGAGCGTCGCCGGGCTCGCGCCGCCGACGGCCAGCTGCGGTGGTGTCTCGACTGCATAGACGATGCTGCCGGACAGAAAATCCGCCGACGAAGCAGTATAGGTATCGGGTTTCACGGGTACGCTGAATCGCGTGAGCTGCGTTTCGACGGCGACGGTCTGCGTATAGCTCATGCCGGCGCCGGACAGCCGCAACGTGATTTGCTCGGGCAAGGTCGCATCGGCGGTCACATCGATCGATACGACGACGAATTCGCTTGTGTCGACGGGCGTTCGCTGGATCAGCGAATCGCTTATCTGCACTATCTGCAACTGGTTTGCGAGCACGACTTCGACGTCGGTGAAGCTGTAGCGGACGTTGTTCAACGACACATCGTCGATTGTCACGCGTGCGGTGCCGGAAGGCGGAAGCAGGCGCACCTGCGTGGTCGAACTGGTTCGGCTCGAAAATGCGGCAAGCGTTTTCCCGCTGGTGGCCTCGACGACGGTGACGTTCAACGTTTCAGTCTCGAGGCCGCTTATTGCGCCGATGGCGATATCGAGCGCGCCCGAGCGTTGCAGCTCACCGAACGACACACGCACGGGCACGGTTGCGTTCGCACCGATCGACATCTGGTCCGGCGAAACCACCAGCGGTGCAATCACGGTCTGATCCGCGGTGGCGACATTGTCTGCCTGAATCGTGTAGTCGCCTTGCTCGAGCGTCTGGTCGACCGTGCCGCCGTACTGCAGTGTGGTGGACGTGGTCGCGCTGCCGCGCTTGAACTGGATAACCGGCGCGACAACGGCAAGGGCCGGGTCCGGTGCCGCCGCGCACGAGATCGACGCGCTGCCGTTTATGTCCGGCGACTGGTCTGCTGCAATGACGAACGAATCGAGCCAGGCATCGGTGTTCTGCGTCAGATCGCCGTTCACGCCGATATTGATCTGGTCGCCGGCGTTCATCAGATGCGGCTCGTCGAAATCGAGTTTCAGCGCGATGGAGAACAGGTTCGCATCGAGCTGTGTCGATTCGGCGTTGACGGTCGTGGCAACCCATGAACCCGCAAAGCTTGGATAAACATCGGTGTCGCCGATTGCAGCCGGCGAGCTGAACGACATCGACAGATACTGGTTGACCTGCACCGGGCTTCCATCTTCATAGCGAAGATTGGACACGACCATCTGACCGTACCACTGCCCAGCACCCTGGGCGACGACTACATCGCATTCGATTTTCATAATGCCTCCAGGAACATCGTGTGATTGCGTACCTGCACCTGTAGGGCATCGATCCCATCGATCCGATATGGATGCCTAAATATCTAGATAACGGTCAATTCTCAATGCGTCCGGGTTCAGGTACGAACGATTATAGAAAGCAAAATGAAAAAAATCGCAGGGCAGTTCGGGAGACGTTCAGAAAGTGTTAACGCGTTGTCGTGGCAATGGCGAACTCGCGCGTGACAAGCCAAGGCGACGCAGAAATGCCCCGACGATCAGGGCGAGTGCCCGACCTCCGAGGCGTGCGTGCGGTGGTTCGGATTAGCCGAGCGCGCCGACCAGTTCGGGCACCGCGTTGAACAGATCGGCTTCGAGCGCGTAATCGGCGACGCTGAAGATCGGCGCTTCGGGATCCTTGTTGATCGCGACGATCACCTTCGAGTCCTTCATGCCCGCGAGGTGCTGGATCGCACCGGAAATGCCGACGGCCACGTACAGCTGCGGCGCGACGATCTTGCCGGTCTGGCCGACCTGATAGTCGTTCGGCACGTAGCCCGCGTCCACCGCGGCGCGCGAGGCGCCCATCGCCGCGCCGAGCCTGTCCGCCAGCGGTTCGAGCACCTTCGTGTAGTTCTCGCCGCTGCCGAGGCCGCGCCCGCCCGACACGATGATCGTCGCGCTCGTCAGTTCCGGGCGATCGAGCTTCGTCACTTCGCGGTTCACGAACTGCGAGATGCCGCGACCGGCAGCGGCCCCGATCGTTTCGATCGGCGCGTTGCCGCCTTCGGCCGCCACCGGGTCGAAGCCCGTCGCGCGCACGGTGATGACCTTGACCGGGTCCTCCGACTGCACGATCGCGATCGCGTTGCCCGCATAGATCGGCCGCTCGAACGTGTCGGGGCTGTCCACCGCCGTGATGTCGCTGATCTGCGCCACGTCGAGCTTCGCCGCGATGCGCGGCGCGATGTTCTTGCCGTAGGCGGTGGCGGGCGCAACGATGTGCGTGTAATTCCCTGCCGCACCCTGCACGAGCGCAAGCACCGTCGCCTCGACGTTTTCCGCGAGGCCTTCGGCCAGTTGCGGCGCGTCGGCCAGCAGAACCTTCGCGACGCCCGCGACTTTCGATGCGGCTTGTGCCGCGCCCTGTGCGTCGTGGCCTGCCACCAGCAGGTGAATGTCGCCGCCGATCTTCTGTGCCGCGGCTACGGTGTTCAGCGTCGCCGCCTTCAGCGACGCATTGTCATGTTCAGCAATTACCAGAGTCGTCATCTCGTGTGTCTCCGCGCGCCCTTACAGCACCTTCGCTTCGTTCTTCAGCCTCTCGACCAGCGTCTTCACGTCCGGCACCTTCACGCCGGCGCTGCGTGCGGCCGGCTCGGTCACCTTCAGCGTCTTCAGGCGCGGCCTGACGTCGACCCCGAGGTCCTCGGGCCTGAGCGTTTCGAGCGGCTTCTTCTTCGCCTTCATGATGTTGGGCAGCGTCACGTAGCGCGGCTCGTTCAGGCGCAGATCGGTGGTGACCACGGCGGGCAGCGTCAGCGTCAGCGTTTCCGCGCCGCCGTCGACTTCACGCGCGACCGTCGCGCGGCCGTCGGCAATGGTCACCTTCGAGGCGAACGTCGCCTGCGGCAGGTCCGCGAGCGCGGCGAGCATCTGGCCGGTCTGGTTCGAATCGTCGTCGATGGCCTGCTTGCCGAGGATCACGAGTGCGGGCTTTTCCCTGTCGAGGAGCGCCTTGAGCAGCTTCGCCACGGCGAGCGGCTGCAGCTCCCCGGACGACTCGATCAGGATCGCGCGGTCCGCGCCGATCGCGAGCGCCGTGCGCAGCGTTTCCTGGCACTGGGCGACGCCCGCCGACACCGCGATCACCTCGGTCGCGACGCCCGCTTCCTTCAGGCGTACCGCTTCTTCCACGGCGATCTCGTCGAACGGATTCATCGACATCTTCACGTTCGCAATGTCCACGCCCGTGTGGTCCGATTTCACGCGCACCTTCACGTTGTAATCGACCACCCTTTTGACTGGCACCAGAATTTTCAAGCTTGGGCTCCTCCGATCAGGTTCAATCATTCGGACTGTGACAGAACCCGGGTGCGAGAGGAATTGCCAATTGCTGAAGGGGGGCTTAGGCGTGGACTAACCGGGTCGCGCGTATTACGTCTCGGAAGGCGTCAGTTTTCCGTCTTTAAGGACACTTACCTCGACGCTGCCGTCCGGTTTGCGGTGGCTGAGCGTTTGGATCACGCCGGTATCGTCATCGAAAGTGGACATGCCGATCTGTTTTCCATCGGGACCGAACATCTGGCTTTGCAACACTCTGTGATCCGGGGAAATGACGGCCTTCGCCGTGTTGCCATCCGGCAGCCCGGTGAACGTAACGAGCGTGTTGTAGCCGTCAGGTTGCTGGCCCGGCGCCGGCGGCATCAGGTTCGAGCTCGGCTTGTAAAAGGGTATTTGCTCCGTCGTGACCGAAGGGCCGTTATTGTTTGTTTGGGTTGTCGGGCCACTGATTGGCATGCTGAATCCTATTGAGAGATTAGTAAGGCGCGGTTGCGCAATGACATGTCCGGTTGCGGACGTTTCCAGTGTCGACCGTACGGCGTAACCGAAGGTAGTGGCCGCTCATGGTGCGTCTTGCGTCGCGCATATCGCGTTACCATCGAAGCTTTCCTTTGCGCATCGATCGCCATGCACTTCGACTTCGTTGACCTGAGCCTCATGACCGCGCTTGCCGACACGAAGAATCTCGCCCGCGCCGCGAGCCGTTGTCATCTGTCCGCGCCGGCCGCGAGCAACCGTGTCAAGAATCTCGAAGAAGGGCTCGGCTTTCGTCTGCTCTATCGCACGAGCCAGGGCATGACGCTCACGCCCGCGGGCGAAACCTTCGTGCGTCATGCGCGCCTCGTGCTCGAAGAAACCGAACGCCTCGCCGCCGACATGCAGGATTACGGCGAAGGCATCAAGGGACATGTGCGCGTGTGGGCGAATACGACGGCGATCAGCGAATTCTTGCCCGCTGTGTTGAGCCGCTTTCTTCGCGAACACCAGGACGTGAACATCGAACTGCGCGAAGTGCTGAGCGGCGAAATCGTCAAAGGGCTCACGGAAGGCGCGACCGATATCGGCATCGTTGCGGGCAACGTCGATACGGGGCACCTCGAAATGCTGCCGTATCGCGACGATCGTCTCGTGCTCGTCACCGCGCCCGATCATCCGCTTGGCCAACGCAGCGCGGTCGACTTCGCGGAAACGCTCGATGAAGACTATATCGGCCTGCCGACGTCGAGCGCGATTCACTCGTTCATCAATATCGCCGCCGATGCGCTCGGGCGGCGCATCAAGCTGCGCATCCAGGTCGGCAATTTCGAGGCCGCCTGCCGGATGATCGAGGCAGGCGTCGGCATCGGCATCGTGCCCGGTTCGGTCGCGGCGCGGCATGCGAAGACGATGACTATCCGGATCGTGAACCTGAATGACGCATGGTCCGAACGCAAACTGAAAATCTGTGTGCGCAGCGTCAAGGATTTGCCGCAGTTTTCGCGCGAACTGATCGATATGCTGACCGCGGAAGCCGATTAATCTCCCACGCCCGCGACACGCTCCGGTCAATCCGGCCGTGGCGCGCCCAGCATGGCGCGATGCCCCGACGTTTCCGAAACCCCGATTGGCGCGTGATTTCGGGCACGGGACGACGGAATTTTTGCCGAAGCTGTACGGTTAACGCGTGCGAAGCGGGCGCCGGCGAATTTCACGCGATGCCAGGGTTTCTACTGGTTTCCGGGTGGCTGACACGCCCCTAGCATTGACAGCTGGTCGGGTGGTCGACCAGTTGACCAGCCAGCCGAAGGAGACGCAATGAGTTACCTTTACGACGAGAAGCTCGATGGAGCGCTCGCGTCGCACGACCGCGAAACGGTCGTGGCGGAACTGCAGCACCTGCTGCCGGACCTGCAATTGCTGCATTCGCGCGAGGAAGTGCGTCCGTTCGAATGCGACGGCCTGTCGGCATACCGCACGTCGCCGCTGCTCGTAGCGCTTCCCGAACGCGTCGAGCAGGTTCAGGCGCTGCTCAAATATGCGCACGCGCGCCGCATTCCGGTCGTGGCGCGCGGCGCGGGCACGGGTCTTTCGGGTGGCGCGATGCCGCTTGAAAAGGGCATCCTGCTCGTCATGGCGCGCTTCAACAAGATTGTCGAGATCGACGCGAACGCCGGCCTGGCCCGCGTGCAGCCCGGCGTGCGCAACCTTGCGATTTCCCATGCCGCGGCGCCTTACGGTCTTTACTACGCGCCGGACCCATCGTCGCAGATCGCCTGTTCGATCGGCGGCAATGTCGCGGAAAACGCGGGCGGCGTGCATTGTCTGAAATACGGGCTCACCGTGCACAACATCCTGCGCGTCGACATGATCACGATCGACGGCGAGCGCTTGACGCTCGGCTCCGAAGCGCTCGATAGCCCGGGTTTCGATCTGCTCGCATTGTTTACGGGCTCGGAAGGCATGCTCGGGGTCGTGACCGAAGTTACCGTGAAGCTATTGACGAAGCCGCAAAGCGCGAAGGTCCTGCTCGCCAGCTTCGACGACGTCGAAAAAGCAGGTGGCGCGGTGGCGAAGATCATCGGCGCGGGCGTGATTCCGGGCGGCCTCGAGATGATGGACAATCTCTCGATTCGCGCGGCCGAAGACTTTATCAAGGCCGGTTATCCGGTCGAGGCCGAAGCGATCCTGCTGTGCGAACTCGACGGCGCGGAGTCCGACGTCGACGAAGACATCGCCTGCGTCGACGCGATTCTGCGCGAATCAGGCGCGACCGACGTGCGGCTCGCGCAGAACGAAGGCGAGCGCCAGCGCTTCTGGGCGGGCCGCAAGAACGCATTTCCCGCGGTCGGACGCATTTCCCCCGATTACTACTGCATGGACGGCACGATTCCGCGCCGCGAGTTGCCGCGTGTGCTCAAAGGCATCGCGGACCTGTCCACGGAATACGGCTTGCGCGTCGCTAACGTGTTTCATGCGGGCGACGGCAACATGCACCCGCTGATCCTGTTCGACGCAAACGTGCCCGGCGAAATGGACCGCGCCGAAGCGCTCGGCGGCCGCATTCTCGAACTGTGCGTCGAAGTGGGCGGCAGCATTACCGGCGAGCATGGCGTGGGCCGCGAAAAGATCAACCAGATGTGCTCGCAGTTCAGCAGCGACGAATTGACCGTGTTTCATGCGGTAAAAGCCGCGTTCGACGAAACAGGCCTGCTGAACCCCGGCAAGAATATCCCGACGCTGCATCGCTGCGCCGAGTTCGGCGCGATGCACGTGCATCACGGCGCATTGCCCTTTCCTGAACTGGAGCGTTTCTGATGCACCGCGATCTTCAACCCGCCGACGGCAGCATCGAACTGATCGACCAGGTGCGCTCGGCGGCCGCGCGGCGCGTGCCGCTGCGTATTCGCGGCGGCGATACGAAGGCGTCGCTGGGCCGGCCCGTCGAAGGCGAAGCGCTCGATATGCGTAGCCATCGCGGCATCGTCAGCTACGACCCGACCGATCTCGTGATTACCGTGCGCGCCGGCACGCCGGTCGCGCAACTGAATGCGGTGCTCGACGAGGCGGGCCAGATGCTGCCGTGCGAGCCGCCCGAATTCGGCGGCGAGGCGACCGTCGGCGGCGCCGTCGCGAGCGGGTTGTCGGGGCCGCGGCGTCCGTGGGTCGGCGCGGTGCGCGATTTCGTGCTCGGCTGCCGGCTCATTACGAGCGAAGGCAAGTATGTGCGTTTCGGCGGCGAAGTCATGAAGAACGTGGCCGGCTACGATCTGTCGCGTCTGATGGCCGGCAGTTTCGGTTGCCTCGGCGTGATTGCCGAAGTGTCGCTGAAAGTGCTGCCGAAACCGCGCGCCGAGCATTGCCTGCGCGTCGACATGAGCGCGGCCGATGCGCTCGACAAGATCGTCGAGTGGCGTCGAACCGGTTTACCGGTTACCGGCGCGTGTCATCTCGGCGATGCGCTTTATCTGCGGCTCGAGGGCGGCACGGCCTCGGTGCAGTCGGCCGCGCAGCGCATCGGCGGCGCCGCGATCGATGCTTCGTTCTGGGCCGATCTGCGCGAACAGCGGCTGCCGTTTTTCGCAGGTCCCGAATGTTTGTGGCGCCTTTCCGTGCCGAATCACATCGGCGTCGAGGCGCTGCCCGGCGAGGCGGCGCTCGACTGGGGCGGCGCGCAGCGCTGGCTCAAGAGCAATGCGCCCGCTTCGAGCATCCGGCGTATCGCCGAATCGGCGGGCGGACACGCAACGTGCTTTACACCCGCTGCGGGCGTCGAGCCATTTCAGCCGCTGCCGGCCGCGCTGCTGCGTTTTCACCGGCAACTGAAGCAGAAGCTCGATCCGCACGGTATTTTCAATCCGGGGCGAATGTACGCCGAGCTGTAAGTCCGCATTCGCGCGCCCGAACAGGCGCGCCCGAATTCATGAGACGAGCCCGCGCAAGGGCAGCCATTCAAGGGACCGCATGCAGACGAACCTTTCCGATCGCGCGCGCAGTTTGCCGCGCGCCGATGAAGCCGATGAAATCCTGCGCTCGTGCGTGCATTGCGGCTTCTGCAATGCCACGTGCCCGACGTATCAGATTCTCGGCAACGAGCTCGACGGGCCGCGCGGACGCATTTATCTGATCAAGCAATTGCTCGAAGGCGAGGCGGCGACAGAAAAAACGCAGGAACATCTCGACCGATGCCTGACGTGCCGCAATTGCGAAACGACGTGTCCATCGGGCGTGCGCTATCACTCGCTGCTCGATATCGGTCGCGCGGAACTCGAAAGCCGCATCGAGCGGCCGCTGCGTGAGCGCGCGCTGCGCGCCGGGCTGCGCCATGTGATTCCACGCCCCGGCGTGTTCAATACGCTGCTGAAGGCGGGCCGCGCGGTGCGGCCCATGTTGCCGAAAGCGCTTGGCGACAAGATTCCGACGCAACGGATTGCCGCGAAGGCGCGCCCGTCGCGACGTCATGCGCGTCAGATGCTGATGCTCGAGGGTTGCGTGCAGCCGTCGCTGTCGCCGAACACGAATGCGGCAGCAGCGCGCGTGCTCGACAAGCTCGGCATCGGCATCGAAAACGCGCCCCGAGCCGGCTGCTGCGGTGCGACCGACTACCACCTGAACGCGCAGCAGGCGGGCCTCGACCGTGCGCGCCGCAATATCGACGCATGGTGGCCGGCTATCGAAGCGGGCCGTGTCGAAGCGATCATTCAGACCGCGAGCGGTTGCGGCGCCTTCGTCAAGGAGTACGGACATCTGCTGCGCGACGATCCGCGCTATGCGCAAAAGGCACGGCGTGTGAGCGAGCTGACGCGCGACCTCGTCGAAGTGCTGTCGGCGGAGAATCTCGACGCGTTGCGTATCGCCGAAGCCGAACGCCGCGTGGCGTTCCATTGCCCGTGCACGCTGCAGCATGCCCAGAAACTGGGCGGCGCGGTGGAGGGCGTGCTGCAGCGGCTCGGCTTCGAATTGTCGGCGGTGCCCGACGGGCATCTATGCTGCGGCTCGGCCGGCACGTACTCGTTTACGCAGCCCGAGCTGTCGAAGCAGTTGCGCGACAACAAACTCGATGCGCTCGAGAGCGGCAAGCCGGATCTGATCGCAACGGCGAATATCGGCTGCCAGGCGCATCTTTCGGGCGCAGGACGAACGCCGGTGAGGCACTGGATCGAGATCGTCGAGGACGCGCTCGCGCACGCATGAGCGTGTGCGGCCGCGGGGCCGTCGCGAATCCTGCGAGGGTCGCGACGGTGACGCCTAGCGCGAAGCGTTTTCGCGGATGAATTCGAGGTGCGTGCCGAGCGCGCTGCGCGCGGCGCCCGGATCGTGCTTGCGGATCGCTTCGTAGATCGTGCGGTGCTGCTGCACGAGATAGAAGAGGTCGGCGTTACGTTTTTTAAACGTCGCGTACGTTTCTTCGATCGACTTCTGCACGAGATTGTGGATGCCGTGCATCACGTGCACGAGCACAATGTTGTGCGTGGCGTCCGCAATCCGCAAATGGAACGCGGCATCGAGTTGCGGCAGCGTGGCTCCGCCGTCCGCGACGTCGTACGGGTGATCTTTGCTGAATGCGGTTTCGAGTTCGGCAAGTGCTTCCTTGATGTTCTGGATGTCCGTCTTCGTTGCGCGTACCGCCGCAAGTTCGACCGCCACCGCCTCGAGTCCTTCGCGCATTTCCAGAATATCGCCGGCCGCCTTGCGATGGCGCGCCATCAGATGCGCGAGCGGATCTGCGATCAGCGGCGCGGTGGAGTTCGCGACCACATAGCCGCCGCCCGTCTTCGACTGGATCAGCTTGCTGCCTTCCAGCCGCAGCAGCGCTTCGCGCAGCGACGGGCGCGAGACATTGAGCTTCTGTGCCAGATCCCGCTCGGACGGCAGCGTTTCGCCGGCCCGCAGCGTTCCGTCGACGATCAACTGCTCGAGCTGGTCGCAGACCGCGTCGGAGAGCCGGAATCGCGGTGGCGGAACGATAGGGGTGTAGGACATCGGAGCCTTGAATTGATGGACTGTACGCCTGGGCCTGCGCCTGATTCTGTGCCTGATTCTGCGCTTGAATCCGAGCTTGAATCCGCACCTCTGCCCGTGAAAACGCGACGGTTTTTCAACGGGCAACTGTAGCCAGTAACAGGAGTCCGGTCAATTGCGGCTGATACGCGGGGGAGTGGTGGTTAGCGACGTGAGGCACCGCCGCGTCGCACCGGCAAGGCGCGCCGACGGATCGGTCACGCTATCGCCTCGTGAACCGCTTTCACCGTTGCCGAAAGACGTATCGCCTTTTTTCGCATCGAACGCGGTCGATGCCGTCATAGTTAAACAGTGGTGTCAAGAATAGGCAGTTGGGGGCGCCGTATGACCAAGGGCTCGTCCGCATCGATTACTGCGTTGTGCGTAAACATAGTCTGTCCGTATTTACCCTTAAACGCCGAGCCTGTGATGACTAGACTTTAGCCAACGACGAAATGCGAGTTCGCATCCGATCGTCGAAGGTCACTATCTGATTCATTGAGAGGCTATTCATCATGAAGATCCGACATGCTCTAGTTGCGTCCCTCGTTGCTTCGGTGCTCGCGGTACCGGCTGCCGCGGCATTCGCCCAGCAGCACTCGACCATCACGCGTGCGCAAGTGCGTGCCGAACTGGCCCAGTTGCGCGCTGCCGGCTATCAGGGCGATACAGAAACTTCATATCCGGCTGAGATCCAGTCTGCGGAGGCACGTGTTGCCGCGAAACAGGCCCAGGCGGCAGCGTCCGGCTATGGTCCGGGCACCGCGGGAACGTCGGCAGCGGGCGCGGGCGCTACGTCGAAATAACGGGCACCGCGGTGTTCGCGGTACGTGAAGGCGGGTTGCCAGGGCGCGACCGGGCGAAGCGCAGGGCGTTCGAAGTGGAGTGGGACAACGAGAGGTTGGGGGCGCGTGCCGCGTGATTCAATGTTGTTTGCGCCGGCGCGCGCCACTCGATCCTCACAGCGCCGCATCGACGAGCAACGACGCCTTCAATTGACGTATGCGCTGATCGACAAAATAGCCGCCGCCCTCGACATAGCGTAAATAGCTGCGCCCGCATACCGTGCACTCCGACACCGTGCAGCGGTTGTACGGGAAATAGCGCGGTGCGATCGGCGCATCGGCGGACCAGTAACGGGTGCCGTGCGGATGATATTCGGCGAAGGTCGCGTCGTCCTGGTGTTGTTCCGCGAGCGTGCCCGCTTCGCGCAATTGCGCTTCGGGCATCGACAGCGGCAGCGTTTGCCAGCCGTCGGTCGGCGTCGCGTGGCACGCGCATGCGATCGTCACGGCTTCCGAGCGCGAGGCGAGTTCGCTCAGTGCGGCGAAGTCGAGAAGGGGCGGTGTGGTCATCGGGTGGTGAATGGCGGGCGGAACAGGCTCATGCGGAGGCCAGGCGGGCAGGGCAGCCGCGCGGCGCATGAAAGAGCCGCAAGCATCGCACATTTGAACTTCATTTGCGCGCGCCGCGTGCGCACTCGAAGTGCCACGCGGCGCGCATTTCCAGCATGAGTTTCATGCAGCGAGGGTTAATGCAGTGAGATCAATGCAGTGATTTCAACGCAGTCACACCAGATGCTTACTGCAACGCGCTCGATTCCGACAGCGCTTCGCTTTCCTGCACCGTCGCGCGCTCGGGCAGCAGGAATGCGATCAGCGCGGCAAGGAACGCGGCCACGGCAAGCGCGATCAGCGCTGCGCCGAAGTTCCCCGTGAAGTCCTTGATGATGCCGACGAGCCACGGCCCGAGCAACCCGCCGAACTGGCCGATCGTGTTGATCAGCGCAATGCCGATCGCCACGGCGGCGCCCGTGAGGAATTCGCCGGTAAGTGTCCAGAACACCGCGAGGCATCCCCAGATGCCGGCCGCGGCGATGCACAGCAGAATCAGACCGATCAGCGGTTGCGACACGAATGCGCAGGCAAGCAGCGCGAGGCCGCCGATCGCCATGCAGATCACGATATGCATGCGGCGCTCGCCGACGCGATCCGAATGACGCGCGACCAGATACATCGACACGGCCGCGCAGCAGAACGGCAGCGCGCTCAGGAAGCCGACCTGCAGATCGGTCGACGTACCCATGTTCTTGACGATCTGCGGCAGCCACAGCAGCACGCCATAAAACGCGGTCAGGAAGCAGACGAACAGCAGCGACAGGCTCCATACCCGCCCCATGACCGCGATTTTCATGAACGGCAGGCTGGCGGTTTTCGTGAGTTTCGATGCTTCGGTCTCGAGTTCGTTGACGAGCCACGCACGTTGATCGTCGCGCAGCCACGTTGCGCGTTGCGGACGGTCGGTGAGCCAGAACAGCACGAAAAAGCCGAGAATGACCGCCGGCACCGCTTCGAGCAGCAGCATCCAGCGCCATCCGGAGTAGCCGTGCACGCCGTCGAGCGCATGCATCAGCAGACCGGACAGCGGCGAGCCGATGGCCGACGCGACGGCCGTGGCCATGATCACGCCGGCGTTTGCACGCGAGCGGTAGCGCACCGGGAACCAGTAGGCGAGGTACGCGACGACGCCCGGAATAAAGCCCGCTTCGGCGACGCCGAGCAGAAAGCGCAGCACATAGAACGACGTTTGCGAATGGACGAATGCGAGGCCCGCGGAAACGAGTCCCCACGTCACCATGATTCGCGAAATCCACATGCGCGCGCCGAAGCGATGCAACGCGATATTGCTCGGTACTTCGAACAGTGCGTAGCCGATAAAGAAGATGCCGGCGCCAAGGCCGAACACGGATGCGCTGAAGCCGAGCTCATGGTTCATGCGCAGCGCGGCGAAGCCGACGTTGACGCGGTCCATGTAGTTGATGATGAGCAGCACGAACAGCAACGGCACGAGGCGTCGGTAGACGCGGCTGATCGTCGATGCTTCCAAAGAGTGGTCCAAGGTCTGTCTCCTAAGCGGCGCGAACGGCCTTCTCACGACCGCGCAATTTTGGGTTTCTACAACATCCGGCTTTCAACTGCCGTACGCCGCGCGCAACCCGCACCGGCGAAACGCACGGCCAGCGTGGGCTCAACGGGCCGGGGCGCCCTCGACCGCCTGCGGATTGAGCACATTGATCGGCTTGCCCTCGCGCCATGCGAGCAGCTGATCGATTGCGATGCCGAAGTAGTGCTCGTACGTGTCTTTTTCGACGTAACCGATATGCGGCGTGGCAAGCACGTTGTCGAGCTTGATCAGCGGATGGGCAGCGCCATAGATCGGCTCGTGTTCATAGACGTCCACTGCGGCAAAACCGGGCCGGCCTGCCTTCAGTGCCGTTTCGAGCGCGCCCGGCGCAACCACTTCGCTGCGGCTCGTATTCACGAAGAGCGCGGTGGGCTTCATCGCGGACAGATCCTGCAGCGTGATCGAGCCGCGCGTGGCCGGCAGCAGACGCAGATGGCAGCACACCACATCCGCCTGCGCGAAAAACTTCTGCCGGTCGCTTTCGCTTTCGATGCCGTCGGCCAGTGCGGCCGCGCGCGAGGTTTCGTGATCGTCGAGCGCGACGACGCGCATGCCGAACGCGCGCCCGTAACCGCCGACCACGCTGCCGATCTTGCCGTAGCCGGCGATGCCGAGCGTGCGGCCTTTGAGCCCGATGCCGAGATGACCTTGCCAGAGGCCCGACTTCAGCCGGTTCGCTTCGACATGCACCTTGCGCATCGATGCCATGACGAGCGCCCACGTCAGTTCGGCTGCGGCCGTCGTCGCCGAGCCTTCCGCCGAGACGGGAATGCCGCGCGCCGTGCAGGCGGCGAGATCGACGTGATTCGCGGCGCGGCCCGTCTGGCTGATGAACTTCAGCTTCGGCAGGCGCGCGAGCAGCTCGGCCGTTACCGGCGTGCGCTCGCGAATCAGCAGCAGTGCGTCGGCATCGGCGAAACGTTTCGCCTGCTCATCGATGGATTCGAGCGTGTCGTTATGGATCTCGACGTCGAACTGCGCGGCCAGCTTCGCATAGCAGTCGAGCGTGCGCACGCAATCCTGATAGTCGTCTGAAATGATCACTTTCATGGGTGGTCTCCGTGCGGGTCTTTCAGATCTTCGACCAGGGGGCCGACATCACGAGCTGATTTTCCTGACGCTCGATATAGCCCTGGGCGGTCATCTTTTTGTATTCGGCCCAGTCCGGGTCCGCTTCCATCGCGGCGCGGCGCCGCTGACGGTCTTCAAAACTTTCGTAGCCCCACAGGTGTACGACCTGGTTCAGCGTGCCCACTTCGGAAATGAAATAGCCGAGCGGGTCGCCCACATGCCGGCGTTGTACCGGCAAGCCGTACTTTTCGTACAGCGCCAGATAGGCCTTCAACTGGCCCGGCACGATCGTGTAGCGGCGCAAATCCACCAACATCCGTGTGTCTCCTTCAATCGATCATTGCTTCATTGAGTCATGCGGCGAGTCTAGTGGCGCTCGATGGAGTAATACAATCGATAAAATTCGCTTGATTCACGAGCAAAATCGATGAATGACAAATCGCTGAATAAAACTTCCAAACGCCTTTCGATTCGCCATATCCGCGCATTCGTTGCGGTCGCGCTGCATCGGAGCCTGACGCGCGCGGCGGAGTCGCTGTTCGTCACGCAGTCGGCGCTGAGCCTGACGATCCAGCATCTTGAGGACGACCTTGGCGTCGCGCTGTTCGACCGCTCGACGCGCCGGCTCGATCTGACGCAGGCGGGCCGCGAGTTTTTGCCTTCGGCAGAAAGGTTGTTGCAGGATTTCGATTCGTCGGTCCGCACGATGCGCGCGCTCGGCAAACGCGAGCGCGGCAAGGTGGGCGTGGCGGCGGTGCCGTCGGTGATGGCGCTGCTGCTGCCGGAGGCGGTCGCGGCTTATATCGATGCGTACCCGAATATCGACATCTATCTGCGCGAAGACAATTCGGAAACGGTGCAGCAGCGCATTATCAACGGCGACGTCGACTTCGGCATTTGCAGCCCGTGGGAGCACGACCCCGAACTCGTGTTCGAACCGCTTTTCGAAGACAGTTTCGGCGTGGTGTTCGCCCCCCATCACGCGCTTGCCGAAAGCGACGGCGAACTGTCGTGGCACGACATCGACGGTTACCGCATCATCGGCTTCAGTCCCGATCTCGGCATGCAGTATCAGTTGAGCCGCACAGCGGGCCTGAGCGTGGAGGTGCGCGAGCCGCGCTATCGCGTATCGAATACGTCGACGATCGAAACGCTCGTGGCACGCGGAGTCGGGGTATCGATCATGTCGGCGCTGGCGGCGCAACGCGCGCCGCTCGACACGCTAAAGCTGCGCCTTCTGTCGCAGCCGGTGCTGACACGCACGGTCGGCGTGTTGCGCAGGCAGGGCAAATCGCTGTCGCCCGCCGCGGCGACGATGCTGCAGTTCGTGCGCGCAGCGGTGCCGCAACTGGCGCGTTTTCCGGGCGTGCGCGTCGACCCGGCGCTGCTGGGCGATGCATCGGCGGCCGGACCCGAGGTTGCGCCGCGCAAAGCCTAGCGGCGCCGGCCCACGGCAGCGCGCCGCCGACCGGTCAGTCGGCGGCCTTTGCGGCGGCGATATTCATCGCGATATGGCGCAATTCGTCGCGGTGTGTTTTCCATGCGCGTTGGGCATCGCGTTCCTTGCGCGCGCGGCGCGAAGCGATGGCTTTTTCACACGAGCGTTGTGCAATGCGCGCGTCGATGCGGTCGATCGCGATCGCCAGCGCGGTCGACAGCACGCCGGCCATGACGCCCAGCCCAACGAATAACGATAACGAGGGAGCAAAGCTCATTTTCTACTCCTGAATGCGAAGCTGATTCGTCTGATTCATCCGTCTCGCGTGTCCCTTGTCGCGTCGAGCCGGATACTGAAGAGCGTAGTGCCGCTGAATGAGCGCACAGTGATGACCCGCCATCCGGAATCCGGAAATGCGCAAGAACCCGCAAAGTGCGATCTCGCTAAACGTGGCGCGTTTTGTACAGAACCCGCGCTGACGGACCGCGACAATGACCTGCCCGTTTTGAATTCGCACGGGCCTTTTCATGAAGTCACGACGGAGAAGAGGAATGTCCAAACTGGAACAGGTCGACACGCTCATCCTCGGAAGCGGTCAGGGCGGCAAGCTGCTCGCGTGGCACCTCGGCAATGCGGGCCAGCGCGTCGCGGTGGTCGAGCGTCAATGGGTCGGCGGTTCGTGTCCGGCGGTCGCATGTCTGCCGAGCAAGAACGAAATCTGGAGTGCACGCGTCGCGCATGTCGCGCAGCATGCGGCCGAATTCGGCACGGTCACGGGCGCCGTGAAGACCGATCTCGCGAAGGTCCGGCAGCGCAAGCGCGAGATGATCGCGCGCGAAGACGCGGCGCATCTGGCGTTCTATCAATCGAGCGGGGCGGAACTGATCATGGGCCGCGGCCAGTTTGTCTCGCCAAAGACCATCGAAGTGACGCTCAACGAAGGCGGCACGCGCACGCTAAGCGGCACTCAGGTCGTGATCAACGTCGGCTCGCATGCGGCGATACCCGACATCGCCGGCCTCGCCGATGCGCAACCGCTTACGCATATCGAGGCGCTCGAACTCGATCAGTTACCCGAACATCTGATCGTGCTCGGCGGCGGCTATATCGGTATCGAAATGGCCCAGGCATTGCGGCGTTTCGGCAGCCGCGTAACGATCGTCGATCACAACCCGCATCTGATGCATCGCGAAGACGCCGATATCGCCGAGGAAGTGCAGAATATTCTGCGCGGCGAAGGCATCGAGCTGCTGCTCGATGCGCAGACCACGAAGGTGGCCGGGAAGTCGGGCAAGGACGTGCGTGTGACGGCGCGTGTGGGCGGCAGCGAAAGAACCGTCGAAGGCAGCCATCTGCTCGTTGCGACCGGGCGCATTCCGAACACGGCCGGTATCGGACTCGACCGGCTCGGCGTCGAACTCGACGAGCGCGGCTATATTCGCGTCAACGAGCGCCTGCAGACCAGTGCGCCGGACGTATGGGCGATCGGCGAATGCGCGGGCAGCCCGCACTTCACGCATGTCTCGGTCGACGACTTCCGCATCGTGCGCGACAACATGGCGGGCGGCACGCGCAGCACGCAGGACCGGCTCGTGCCGTACTGCATGTTCACCGATCCGCCGCTCGCGCATGTCGGCCTCAACGAACGCGAAGCCGCGCGCCGCGAGGTGCCGGTGCGCGTCGGCAAGCTGCCGATGGCGCACGTGCTGCGCGGCGAAGCGACCGATGAAAAGCTTGGCTTCATGAAGGTGCTGGTCGGCGACGACGATCGCATCGTCGGCTTCACGATGCTCGGTGCGGAAGCCGGCGAAGTGATGGCCGCGATGCAGACGGCGATGCTCGCGGGCCTGCCGTATCCGAAGCTGCGCGATGCGGTCATCGCACACCTCACCTATGCTGAAGGGCTCGGACGGTTACTCGGCAACGTGCCGGCGCGTGCGGGCTGAGCGTTCATCAACGCTTCACCGCGCGCGTGCAAGCTCCGCGTGATTCAAACCGGCCGGATCCGATTCGCTACAATAGCGCCGGCCATTCACGAGGAGAATCTGATGAAATTTGCATTGTGCGCGCTGACCGCCGCCGTTTTCGCCACCGCTGCCGGCAGCGCATGCGCGGCCCAGGGCTCGACCGAGAAGCTGCCGTCCGGCGTGACGGTCGAACATCTGACGCCGGGCAACGGTCCGCAGCCGACTGCCGCCGACGTCGTGCGCGTCAACTACCGCGGCACGCTGACCAACGGCACCGAGTTCGACAGCTCCGCGAAACACGGCGGCCCGGCCGAGTTTCCGCTGTCGCGCGTGATTCCGTGCTGGACGCAAGGCGTCGCGACGATGAAAGTCGGCGAGAAAGCGAAGCTCACGTGTCCGGCCGCAACCGCATATGGTTCGCGCGGCGTCGGCGTGATTCCGCCGAACAGCGACCTGATCTTCGAAGTCGAGCTGGTCGGCATCGTCAAGTAAGCCGGGCCGCGCTCGAGCGCGCTCATCTGTTCCGGTATTGCCGCAGTCGAATCCCACAGGCCGCATAAGCGTTGTGCAAGCAACGCTCATGCGGCCTTCATGCATCGGTCATCGACATCTCCGTCTGTGCGCGCCTGAATCCCCGTGAGCGCGCAGGCCGCGCGTGTTCCGTCCTGCGCAACACGGCGTGCGACGGGGCATACATCGAAAAACTCGTCTCGCGTGTTACTGTGAGCAGTCGCGCATCCGCGCGGCAGCTTGCCGCCGCGGCGATCATCGGGTGGGCTGCGGCCGGCGTCGTCGCACTCATCGCATGGAGGCGCCTTGGACCATCCTTTGATCATCGGCTATGCGATCCTTGCGGTCGATCTCGCGGTATGGCGATTCCGTCTGCCGGCGCACGAAGTCGCGCGGCTCGTCGTCCGGCTGCTGCTGTTCGCGGCGCTCAGCTATGTGCTCTTTGCGTCGGGCTTGAGCCCGTTTACTCAAGCGCCCGGCTTCGGCTCGATGTCGGAGCATGTGCTGGGGCAGGTGCTCGAAATCATCTGGTGGTTGATGGGCGCGCGCCTGCTCGGCCAGGCGCTCGACACGCTGCTGTTGCCGCGCGCGTGGCGCCGCCAGCGGCTCTTTCAGGACGTGTTCGGCGCACTCGTGTTTCTCGCGGCGATCGTCGCGTCGCTCGGCTTCGTGCTCGAGCTGCCGATACGCGGGCTCGTCGCGACCTCGGGCGCGCTGGCCATCGTGCTCGGTCTTGCGATCCAAAGCACCTTGAGCGACGTGTTCGCGGGCATCGTGCTCAATACGACCGAGCCGTATCAGATCGGCGACTGGGTGTCGGTCGACGATGTCGAAGGCCGCGTCGTCGAAATGAACTGGCGCGCCACGCATCTGCTGACCTCGCAGGGCAACGTCGTGATCGTCCCGAATGCGGTGGCCGCAAAAACGAAGATCACGAATAACAGCCGGCCCGGTGCGCTGCACGGCGTGAAGGTGAGCCTCGAAATTTCGCCGCAGGAGCGGCCCGCGACGGTGATCGGCGCGCTCGAACGGGCCGTGAGAAGCGTCACGTCGCTGATGTCGGACCCGGCGCCGTATGTGGCGGCCAAGCACAGCACCGTCAATTCGGTGCTCTACGAAGTGACCGGCTTCGTCGACGACATGGGCAAGAAGACGTCGGTCACCAACGAGCTACTCGATCTGTGCTACCGGCATCTCGCTTCCGCGGGGGTCGATTTGCGGCCGCTCAGCGTGCCGGCCGCGCCGGCGATGATCGACGATCCGCGCGAAGCGCTGCTGCGGCGTGTCGAACTGTTTTCGACCTTGAGCCGCGATGAATTGCACGATCTCGCGCCGCTTTTGACGCGCAAGGAATACGAAGCCGACGACGTTCTTTTGACCAGGGAAGTCGTGCCCGAGTGTCTGACGATCGTCGAATCGGGCATTCTGAGCGTGACGCTCGACGATGCGAACGGCGGCAAGATCGAAGTGTCGCGGCTTGGACCCGGCGACACGATGGGCGAACAGGGGCTGCTTGCGGGCATGCCGGTACGCGTCGAAGTATCCGCGTTGAGCCGCGTGGTCGTCTACCGGTTGAAGAAGGACGACCTGACGCCGCTGCTCAAGCGCAATCCCGATGTCGCGAGAGAAATGTGCGAACTGCTCGCGCGCCGGCAGGACAAGCTAAGCCGCATTTCATCGTCCGTGGCGCCCGCCGCGCATACGGAGCAAGGCGTGCTTCAGTGGCTGCTCGACGGCATGCGCAAGCTGCACGATCTGACGTTCTGAACCCACGCTGAGCCTGGGCGTGCCGCGTTACAGGTCGAGCACGAGCGGCGCATCGGCGGCAGCCTCCGTGCGCGCCGGCACCGCACAGCAAATCAGCGCTTTGGTTTCGCCGGCCGGGAATTCGGGCACGCTCGCATAAGCGACTGCGCCCTCGAGAATCGCGGTGCGGCACGTTCCGCAGCTACCGCCGCGGCAACTGAATTCCGGCGACAATCCTTGCGCTTCGGCCAATTCCAGCAGCGAACCGCTGGCCGGGCTCCATGTTGCCTGCTTGCCGGACTTCGCGAACACGACGCGCGTCGGTTCGGTCGCAGCCGCATGCCCGGCGACGGGTGGCGTCGTCGCGGCCGCGGCCTTTCCGTCATGCGTGCGCTCGAGCCCCGACGGTCCGAACGCTTCCGCATGAATCCGCTCGTCGGCGATATTGAGCTTGCGCAAGCCGTCGTACAGCGATTGCATGAACCCGGCCGGTCCGCACAGATAGAAATCGTAGTCGTCGAGCGGCAGCGTTGCGCGCAGCAGATCGAGGTCGATGCGCCCTCTGTGATCGAAGTCCTTGCCGCGGCGGCCGTCTTGCGGATCCGACACGACGCGAACCACCTGCACCGCGCCGCCGGACACGCTCGCGAGATAGTCGATTTCGCCGGTGAACGCGCGCTCGTGCAGCGTGCGCGCGGACTGGAACAGCCACGTGGGCCGCATGCGCCGCGTGCGCAGGCCTTCGTAGACGATATGGCGCAGCATCGCGACCATCGGTGTGATGCCGACACCGGCCGCGAGCAGCACGGCAGGGCGCTCTTCATGCGCATCGATCGTGAAGCGGCCCGCGGGCGCGCGCGCCTCGATCACGCTGCCCACGCGCAGCGTATCGTGCAGATGGCGCGAGACCACGCCTTCGCGTTTGACGCTGAGCCGATAGCCGCCGTCGGCCGGCCCCGATGAAATCGTGTATGTCCTGCGCACCGTCTTCGCTGTGCCCGCTGCATCTCGCGCATCCGATTGATCGGGCAGCGCGACGCGAATCGGCAGATATTGCCCGGCCTGATGCGGAATCACGCCGGCGCCGTCGACCGGTTCGAGATGAAACGACCGGATCGTCGTGCTTTCGTCGACGATTTGCGCGACCTTGAACGGCCGCCATGCATCGGCCAGCGCAGCCGCTTGCAGACGATGTTCGGCTTCGGTCCAATTGCCGGTCATCAGCGAGTTCAGCGACCAGCCGTCTTCGTTGAATACCCAGCGCAGCGGCAGCGCGCGCGGACGGTAAACCACGCGGCGCGGCTTCACGCGCCACAGCCGTTCGGCGCCCTGAAACGCGGCGATTTCCGCAGAATCGACGTCGACCGATGCGTCGCCCGTAATCTGCAGCAGGTCGCCGGTCGCGAAGTCGACGAACACGAGGCCCGCACGGCCGTTCGCGAGGATATTGCCGAGCGTCGCGAAAAACAGATTGCCCGCGAAGTCGGGAATGGTCAGCACGCCGTCCGCGCCGATGCGCACGAAGCCCGTGTTGCCGCCGCGATGCGACACGTCGACCTCGCGGCGCAAAACGGCAGCGGCGTGCCTGGCCTCGCTGTCCGGGATACTGCCCGCGATGCCGCGCCCGCTGCCGTCCGCATGGTGGTCCACATCGGCGCCGCCGCGGTCCGCATACGATGCAACAAAAAACGTATCGGCAGCTGCAATGATCTCGCGCGCGCGTTCGGTCAGTTCGTTGCCGATGACCGGCTCGGCGTCGGACGCCACCGCCGGCTCGCGCGTGAACGCGAAGTTGCGGATCTGGATGTACTGCGGGCAATTGCCGAAACTTTGCGCGACATCGACCGCGAAGCCGGCCGCACTCGACTCGCGCACGATGCCGTTCATCCGGTTGCGCCGGCGCGTATGCAGTTCGATGCCGAGCAGCGCCACGGCGGCGCCTTCGTGCACGCCGGCGGCGGCCGGGTCGCGCGGCTCCGGCATCGCGTCGACGCGCAGCCGGTGCGAATCGGGCGAATGCGCGAAGCCCGGCTTGCCCGCGACCAACGTGGCCCATACGTCGCCGTCGCGGTCCACGGAGCCGAGCGCGACGAACGGCAATTGAGCGAAAAACGCGCGATGCTGGTCAGGCATATGGTCGCGCACCACGCGCCGCCCGAGATCCTTCATCCGGTCGGCAACGCCGGCTTGCCGCTGCAGCGCGACTTCGCCCGCATGCCAGGTCGATCCGGGCTCATCGAGCAAAACGGGTGCGGACATGTCCATCATTACGCTCCTTCGCGGTTGCTTTCTTACTGCGTGGCCCTGAGTCCGGCCGGCGATTCCTTGAACGCGACGAAGCCAGGCAACGCCTGGATGCGCGCGAGCCATGCGAGCACCTGCGGGTAACCGGACAGATCGACGTTGCCTTCGGGCGCGCCGAAGACGTAGCTGTACAGCGCGATGTCGGCGATCGTCGGCGTCGCGCCGGTGATGAATGCGCGATCCGTCAGCGTCTCGTCGATCAGGCCCAGAACGCGGTGTGCGCGCGCAATCACTTCGTCGGCGTTGAAGGCGCGGCCGAATACCGTGATCAGACGCGCGGCGCACGGTCCGTAAGCAATCTCGCCCGCCGCCACCGACAGCCACCGTTGCACAGCGGCTTCGCCGGCCGGCGTCTGCGGCAGCCACTCGGTCTTGCCGAATTTGCGCACCGCGTAGATGAGAATCGCGTTCGAATCTGCAATCACCGTGTCCCCATCGATCAGCACGGGAATCTGTCCGAACGGGTTCAGCTTCAGGAATTCCGGCGATTTATGTTCGGCTTGCGCCAGATTCACTTCGGTCAGGTCATGCGGAATACCGAGCAGCGACAGACCCAGATGGGCGCGGTGCGAATGTCCGGACAATGGGTGGTAATACAGTTTCATGGGCGGTCTCGTGTCTGATGGAGGGTCCGGACAATCCGGATCGCTCGTATGCAGTGTAGGAACGGGGCGCGCAATTCTGAATACGCGGCGGGCCCAAAGCATTTTTCTCGTTACGAGAAGAATGCACGGGAAGCCTGTCGGGCGGGCGTGAGCGGCTTATCGCGGCCGGTTGCGGCCTATCACGGCCGATCACGGATGATCGCGGCAGGCCGCTGCCGCGCGTCTGAGCCGCGCGAGCATATCGATGATCCGTTCGGGCATGCCGCGGCGGGTCGCGCGCGGCTACACTCCAGGCGGGCTTGTTTATTCCTCGACGAGGCGTGGTTATCGATGAATCTCGGATTTGTTTCACTGCCGGCAGGGCCGTTGATCCTGTTTGCGAGCGTGCTCGCTGCACTGGCGGCCGGCCGATTTGCGACAAGACGCACAACGGGCGACGACGAGGGCGCCTCGGCCAGGATCGACCAGTCGATCTTCAACACGCTGATTGTCGGGCTCGTCGTGGCGCGGCTCGTGTTCGTCGGACGCTATCTGCCCGGCTATGAAGGCAGCATCGGCAAGATGCTCGATTTCCGCGATCTCGGTTTCGACCTGCTTGCAGGCGCCGCTGCCGGCGTATGCGTGCTCGCGTGGATCATGCTTCGCCGCCGCGCGTTGCGCAGGCCGCTGCTGATCGCGGTGGCGGCCGGTGTCGCGACCTGGAGCGCGGCGAGCGCGGCCGCTCAATTCGCGCAGGCGCCGCAAAGCGTGCCGCAGGTTTCGCTCGTCGACAGCGCCGGCCAGTTGCAGCCGCTCGCGCGCAACGACGGCAAACCGCTCGTCGTCAATCTGTGGGCGACGTGGTGCCCGCCGTGCCGCGCCGAGATGCCGGTGCTCGCGCGGGCGCAAGCCGATCACGCGCGCATCGACGTCGTGTTCGTGAATCAGGGCGAAGCGAAGGCGACGGTCGACGACTATCTCGACTCGCAAGGCATTCGTATCGCGAACTCGATGCTCGATCCGAACCTTGCGGTCGCGCGCGCGGTCGAAGCGGCCGGTTTTCCGACCACGCTCTTCTACGATGCGCGCGGCCGGCTGCTTGCGCGGCATCTCGGGCCGTTTTCGCGTGCGACGTTCGAAGCCGCGCTCGAACGGTTTTATCCTGCCGTGCCGGCCCAAAAGCAGGAGGCCGCGCGATGAACGGCTGCGGTGCGCCCGCGGTCGACGCGTGGCGGCACCGCGCAAGCCAGAAAGTGCGGCGGGTTGCGCTTGCCGCATCGGCCATGTTTTTCATCTACTCGTTGGAGCCTGTCATGACTGCCCGAGCCGACACACCCGATGCGAGTCCCGCATCGCTCGTCACGCTGCAAAGTCGATACGATTTCGCGACCACGGTCGCGCGTCTGCGCGACACGCTTGCGGCGCGCAGGCTCACGCTGTTCGCCGATATCGACCAGAGCGAAGCGGCTGCCGGCGTCGGCATGCCGTTGCGTCCCACGCGGCTCCTGCTGTTCGGCAATCCGAAAGCCGGCACGCCGGTGATGGCCGCGCACCCGCATGCGGCGCTCGAGTTGCCGCTCAGGGCCGTGGTGTGGGAAGACGCCGATCGGCATGTCCATATCGACTATCAGGATGTGACGAAGACGCTCGCCGCGTACGGCGTCGACGCGGCGCTGCTTGCGCCGCTGCAGCCGGTGCCGGCGTTGCTGCGCGCGGTGGCGGGGCAGTAGCGCATCGCGTGCGGCCCTGAACCGTCTGGCGGCGCGGGCGCCTGTGGCCTGTTGCGCGATCCGGGTTTCTGCGAACGCCGGGCGGGCCACTGACACGCCAGTGGCCCGATGATCGGTTCGCTGCGGCTGCTCTTCGCGCGGCATCGCTATCCGAAGTCGTTCAATTGCGACGTGAGTTCGTCGATGCGCCGATCGGCCCGCGCGATCGACTCGCGGATGTGATCGAGGTCCGCACTCGTTCCCGCGATACGCGAGCGCAAGGTGTCGATGTGCGTGTCGGCGTCGTCGATCAATCGCTGCAGCGATTGCATCGATGCGCGTCTTCGTTCGATCTGAAGCCTTGCCTGTTCCAACGCGGTCTGATACGAGGGATCGGCATTGCCACGCCCGATCTGTCGTGCGAAAAAATCGGACATGCCCTGCTGCAAGTCGATATCGTCGCGTAGCGATTGCTGATCGGCGCGCATCTGCTGCCGAAACGTTTCGTATCTGCCGGTCAGGTCGTACGTATCGCGAATGTTCTGCCGTGCGTCGAGGCGCCGGACTAGCAGATCGTCGAGTGTCGCTCGCGTCTCACGAAGATCGTTGTCTATCTGCGCGCGCGTGAGGAGCGGGCGTCCGGCCGGCAGGCCGACGTCGCGATGGACTTGCCATTCGCCCGCCCGGTCAGGCCGGATCGGGATGCCGGGTTTGGTTGGGTCCTGTGGCTGAACCACGCGCCACGTTCCGTTTGCCGGGTCGTTACGGATCGCGTAGTAGTGTTTTCCGACCGCTACATACTGTTGCCTCGACTCGTCCATCAGCACGTGGGCGTTCCGTGGATCGAATGTCAGGTTGCCGCGCGGCGCGCCGATGTATGCATCGGGCAGCGTGCCGCTGCGCGTGCCGGCGGTAGCCATCGGTGCAGCGGCCTGCCGTCCGGCGCCACGAAAGCTAGCCGCACGTTGCGGCCCGCTCGCAGCGGTCCCGGCATCGCGTGACCCATGTTCGGCTTGTGCCTCGTGACCACGCTCGACGCCTGGCGTGTCGATTCGACGCAGCGGCGCGGGAATTTCCGCCGAGCCTGTCCTGCCTGGCTCGACATGCACCTGACCATGCAACGGGGGAAGGACGATCATCGCGAGCGCTCCTGGAAAAGGCGCGCAAGCCCGTCGCGCGCCGTCGCAGGGCCGCGGCCGGCGCAATCGGTCGATCGCTGCGCGTTAGCGTGATTTACTCAGAGATTGGCGCGGCGATGTGGTGCTATGAGCGAGTGGGCGCACGATGCACGTGGCGCAACCGGGCGCGCCTGCGTATGCAACGCATTCAGAATTTCTCCGGTTCCTTTTCCCACGCGAGCTCGATCGCATGCAGCGCGCCGAGCACGATCGAGCGGTTGAGCGCCGCCGCGAGCGTGCCGTCGCGTTCCTCGTACGCCTCGCACAGCCGCTGATGATCGGCGCACGAGCGCTGCAAACGGCCCGGCAACGACGTGCTCAGATGGCGCAGCCGGTTCGTGCGCATCTTCAGCGTGTCGAGCACTTCCCTGAAAATGTTGTTGCGGCAGACGCGCAGTTCTTCGTCTCGAAATGCGACATTCGCCCAGAAATAGCCATCCACGTCGTCGCGCGCCGCAACGTCGGCGAGACGCTTGTGGGCGCGCCACAGTGCGGCGATGTCGTCGTCGGTAGCGTGTTCGACGATTGCGTAGGATACCTGTTCATACAGCACCGCGCGCAGCTGATAGATCTCGCGTACGTCCTTGATATCGAGTGTCGACACGCGCGGCCGGCGCCGCGGCGACCAGTCGACGAGCCCTTCGCGACTCAGCACGAAAAGCGCCTCGCGCACCGGGGTGCGGCTCACGCTGAAGCGCCTTGCGAGGTCCACCGAATTGAGGTCGTCGCCGGGCCTCAGGCGTCCTTCGATAATGCCGCGCGCGACCCAGTCGACGATTTCGGCCACGCGTGGCGAATCGGCTTCCTCAAGCGGCGTCGTACCCGTGGCGAGGCCCGCCGCCACGTTCCTGTCCCCATCCCTGACCATTGTCTGTTTCCTCGCTCGACTGGCGCCGATGCATTGCATGGGGCCAGATTCTAACAAACCAGCAACGGCCGCAGACACGCTTCCCGAGCGCTTGTCTCGACCGTTACGCACGTAAAGTGTGGACACTTCGCTAATGGATCGCTTGAGTTTACTAGAAAGTCGCCGCATAATGCATTTAAGTGTCGACACTAAAGTTTCTAAAAGCACACACTTCCCATTGGAAGACAGGAGACGTCGATGTATATGGATAAGGAGCTCGCCACCGCCGGGTACGGTCACGCGAGCGTTTCGGCGCGCCTCGACCGGCTGCCGCCCACGCGCTATTTCAGAGGGCTCGTGGCGCGCATCGCGGTCGGCGGCTGGTTCGAGTTCTACGAACTCTTCATGGCGGCGTATGTGTCGCTCGGCCTGATTCGCAGCGGCCTGTACCGGGCGACGACGGCCAGTCTGTTCGACGTCAACGGCTTTGCGAGTTTTCTCGGTTCGTTCTTTGCCGGCATGTTTCTGGGCACCGTCGCGCTTGGCGGGATCACGGACCGCTACGGACGGCGCGCGGTTTTTACGGCGGCGATGGTCATCTACTCGATCGCGACTTTCATTGCGGCCTTCCAGACTTCGCCGGAACTGCTCGACGTATGGCGTTTCGTCGCGGGCGCGGGCATCGGCGTGCAACTGCTGACGGTCGATACCTACATCTCGGAGCTCACGCCGTACAAGACGCGCGGCCGTTACATGGCGTTCAGCATTCTCGTGATTCTTACGTCGGTGCCGGTCGTCGCGGTGCTCGCGTATGCGCTCGTGCCGCGTACCGTGCTCGGCCTCGAGGGCTGGCGCTGGGTCATGATCATCGGTTCGGCCGGCGCGATCGCGATCTGGTTCGTGCGGCGCGGCCTGCCGGAGTCGCCGCGCTGGCTCGAAAGCAAGGGCCGCACTGAGGAAGCAGGCGCGATCGTCGATGCGATCGAAGCCCGCGTGGTCGCCGAAACGGGCCGGCCGCTCGCCGCGCCTAAGGCCGATGCCGCAAGGGCGGACGCGCGCGCCCCTGCATCGGACACGGACAAGGGGGCGTGGGCCGAGATGTGGAAGGGCCGCTATCTGCCGCGCACGATCATGCTGTCGCTGTTCAACTTCTGCCAGACCTTCGGCGTGTACGGCTTCGGCTCCTGGGTGCCGGTGCTGCTGTTTTCGAAGGGCATCACGATCACGCACTCGCTGCTCTACACGATGGTGATCGCGTTTGCGACGCCGCTCGGTGCGATCGGCGCAATGATTTTTGCGGAACGGCTCGAGCGCAAATGGCAGCTGGTGGGCTGCGCGTTCGTCGTGGCGGTGGCCGGCGTGCTGTTCGGCCAGGCGCGCGAGCCCGCGTTGATCCTGATCTGTGGCAGCGCGGTGACGGTCGCGAATAACTGGCTGATCGGCATTTTCCACACGTACCAGGCCGAGCTGTATCCGACCCGCATCCGCGCCCGCGCGGTCGGCTTCGTGTTCAGCTGGAGCCGGGTCAGTTCGATTTTCGTGGGGTTCTGGGTGGCGGCCTTGCTCAAGCAGTCGGGCGTGACCGCCGTGTTCGTGCTGATTTCGTCAGCCATGTTAGTGATCGTCGTGATGGTCGGCGTGCTCGGCCCGAAGACCAACGGCGTTCGTCTCGAGGAGTTGTCTCAATGAGTTTTGCCGCCGCCGCATTCGCGCAGGGCCTTTACGCGCTCGCGCAGCGTCCGCTGCGCGCCGACGTCCAACGGGAGGCCCGGCGTTCGTTCATCAATGTGGTCGGAACGTCGATCGGCGCGTCGCGTCATCCGGGCGTCGATGCGATTCTCGGGGCCGCGCGCGACTTGCGCGTGGCCGCGCTCGCGCCGGTGCCGGGCCGCACCGAACGCGTCGATGTGCATTTCTCGGCGCTGGCGACCGGCTTTGCCGGCCATCTCGACGATTTCGACGACACGCATCTCGCGACCGTGATTCACCCGGCCGCGTCGGTGCTCGCGGTGCTGACCGCGCTCGCGCCCGAAACGAAGCCGACCGGCGCCGCGGCGCTAAGCGCATTCGCGCTCGGCTGCGAGGCGCAACTGCGCGTCGGCGTATCGATCTCGCCGGAGCATTACGACCGCGGCTGGCACATCACGGGTACCTGCGGCGTGATCGGTTGCGCGTTCACGGCGGGCCTGCTGCTCGGCCTCGACGAAGCGCAACTCGCGGACGCGGTCGGCATCGCCGCCTCGATGTTCGTCGGCCATCGCGAGGCGTTCGGCACGATGACGAAGCCCTATCACCCGGGCAAGGCAGCGTCGAACGGTATCGCGGCTGCGCGTCTCGCGAAGACGGGACAACGCGCGCAGGCCGATATCTTCGAAGCGCAAGGCGGCTATTCGCATTCGATGTCGACCAAAGTCGATTTCGATCTGATGATCGGTGCATTCGGCGAGCGCTGGGAACTGCTGTTCAATACGTACAAGCCGTATCCGTGCGGCATCGTCGCGCATCCGGCGATCGATGGCGGTCTCGCGCTGTCGGAAAAGATTTCGAACCCGGCCGACATCGAGGCGATCGCGCTGCGTTGCCATCCGCTCGTACCGGAGCTGATGGGCAACCCGCAGCCGAAGGACGGCTTGCAGGCGCGCTTCAGTGCCATTCACGGCGTGGCTGCCGCGTTGTGCGACAAGGTGGTCGGCATCGCGCAGTACGAAGATGCGCGCGTTGTGCAGGACGACGTCAGGTCCGTGCGTGCAAAAACGACGCTAGCGCCCGATGCGTCGGTGAACCGCGACGAAGTGTTCATCGAAGCGCGCCTGAAGAATGGCACGAGCGTCAAACATCACGTCGAGCATGCGCGCGGTAGTCTCGCGCGCCCGCTCACCGACGACGAACTGCTGAACAAGGTTCGTCTGCTGGTCGATCCGCTGCTTGGCAACGGCACTGCGCAGAAGCTCGCGGCGCTTGTCGATGGTCTTGCCGACGCGGCGAACCTCGATGGACTTTTCGCGCTTTGCACCACGACGAAGGAATCGAATCATGCATAACCCTGCTGCTCACTCCGCCGTATCCGACGCGCTGGTCCGGTTCGCGTCGGGCCCGCTCACCGAACGCGGCGCGCGCGCCGTCGCTGCCGCGGCGCGTGCCGTCGGGCATGCGCGTTCGAAGGTCGCGTCGCTGAACCAGGCGGGCCGGCAGACCGCCGCGCTGCTGCAATCGCAGGGCAGCGGACCGAACGACACGCGCGTGCAATCGTGGGCGCTCGGTGCGACGCTCGCGAACGAGGCGTCCGCGACCGAGGCGACGCCGGTGCTGGCCGCCGTCGTCGCCATCGGCGAACTGATGTCGGCTGATGCCGACGATCTCGCGGCCGCCGCCGCGGTCGGCATCGAAGCCGCGCTGCGCATCCGCCATGCGGTGGACAGCGACGAGTTTCGCGCGCGCTGGAACGTTGCATCGGCGCTCGGCGTGCTCGGCGCCGTGCTCGCGGTCGCGCGCATCCTGAAACTCGACGAAACGCGCACGCGCAACGCGCTCGGGATCGCGGCGACGCAAGCGGCGGGACTTGCCCATAACGCGGGGCTGCCGCTCGCGGGGCTCGAGGTCGGCAAGGCGGCCGCCGATGCGATCGAGGCCGCGCTGATGGCGAAGCATGGCTTCACGAGCGCGCCCGCTTCGATCGACGGCCGGCGCGGTTTCGCCGCGCTGATGGCGTACCGGTTCGATGCGGCGGCGATCACCGAGGGTCTCGGCGACGAGTGGCTGTCGGCTCAGTGAGTCGTGCATGGCCCATGCGTGAGCCGTACTTGCGCTGCGCATGAGCTGTGCTCGCCGCCGCGCGATCAGCGCGCTGAGAAGGGCTCCAGCGTGACGGACACGACATGCGAATGCCAGAAGCCGCACCTGGCGATCGCCGGCACCCACGCGTTGCGCTTGCGGGTTCTCGCCGAGCCGTGAATCGTCACGGTCGAATCGACCTGCGATGGGCGCGGCTCGGCGGTACCGGGCTGCGAAGCGCTTTGTGGCACGCTCTGCGGGATGCTCTGCGCGAGGTCTTGTGCGGTGCTTTGCGCGGGGATTTGTGCAGCGCTTTGCGTGGCGGAAGCCTGCGTGCTGGCGTCCACGTCGCGAATCTTCGCCTTCAGCAGACGCACGTCGGGTGCGAGAAACGTGTCGTAGCGTGTTGCAGTGCGGATCCAGCGGTCGATTTCCGCGATGCAATTGATGACCGCCGGGCGGACGTTGATGTGGGTGAGATAGGCGTAGTCCTCGGGAATCGCATCCTGGGCATGCGAGGACGCGGCCTGGAGAATCAGCAGAGCGCCGGTAAGGGCGATGGGAACGACAAATCCTTTCATGACGGGTAAGAGAGGCGAGTGAGACGGTTGAATCCATGAATACCGCGCAGCCGCGACGACTGGACGGTGTCGCGCTGTGCGTAGCGGTTGTGTGTCGATTTGTATGGCGGTTTGTCGCGCATTGGACGATGTGGCCAGCTAATATGGTGAAAGTTCCGCTGCCGCCGCGCATTATGCAATGAGAAGCCGCCTTCCATTTTTCAATCTGCTCGCCGCACTGGGCCTTGTCATGTTGGTTGCGACGGCCTGTTCGAACAAGGACAGCGTATTTTCGAGGCCGCCTGCGTGGACCGTGCGTTCGCATGCGACGGTCGCGGCGGTCGCCGACTGTATCGCGGCGAAGTGGCAAGCCAGCGCGCGCCATCTGCATCGTGTGCGCCGCGACAAGGTCGTCATGCTGCAGGCGCAATCGTTCTTTAGCGGCGTGCGGATCGGAGTGAGGCTCAGGCCCGGTTCGGGTGCGACGCTCGTTCAATTCTTCGAGCGGCGTGTCGCAGACCCGCTTTACGCGGCGATGGTGCGCGCCTGCACGCTGCCCGCCGCAACGATCGCGCCGGCCAGCGTTAAGCGAAGCCGGTAGCCTTTGCGCGGCACGCGGCCTGCCGCGTTTAGCTTGGGCGCTCGATGCGCGTTTGATACCCTATCCCGTCTTCCACCATCGTTCAGCCTTGCAGCCATGCCGGATTCCTGGAAGCGACGCCCTGTTGCGCGCACCGCTCGAGTAGGGCATGCCTACCCGAAGGGGCGCTCTGCCATCGTAGCGGCCGCATTCGCTGCGGCGTTTGTCGCGCTCCTGCTGCGAGCGTTCTGGGTCCAGTGTGTCGACTATGGTTTCTACCAGTGGCAGGGCAACTTGCGGCAGATGCGCGATTTGCAGATTCATGCGGTGCGCGGGCGGTTGCTCGACCGCGACGGCCACCCGCTCGCATTGAGTCTGCCGACGCGCACGCTCTGGATCGATTCGAGCGACGTCGCCGAGGTGCCGGCCGGCAAGATCCCGGCGGTCGCGTCGATGCTGGGGCTCGACGCCGCACACGTGCGTGCGCTGTTCGACGCGCGTCGCCCGTTTGCGTATCTCAAACGCCAGGTGCCCGACGCGGTCGCGCAACGCGCGATGCGTCTCGATGTGCCGGGGCTCTATATGGCGCGCGACTATCGCCGCTTCTATCCGGAAGGCGGCATTGCGGCCCATGTGACGGGCTTCGCCGGCGTCGACGGTATCGGGCAGGAAGGCATGGAGCGTGTCGATAACCGGCTTTTGACGGGCGTCGACGGCAATCGGCGCGTGGTGCGCGACGCGCGAGGGCGCGTCATCGAGACGGTCTCGCTCGTCAAGGCGAAGGCGGGCCGCGATGTGCGGCTGTCGATCGATCAGGCGATCCAGTACGAAGCCTTCAAAGCAGTCAAGGAGGCGGTGCAGGGCAGCGGCGCGCGCGCGGGCTCGGCGGTCGTGCTCGATGCGCACACCGGTGAAATTCTCGCGCTCGCCAACTGGCCGACCTACGATCCGAACCGCCGTTCGGCACGCCGCGGCGACGGGCTGCGCGACCGCGCGGTGACCGATGTGTTCGAGCCCGGTTCGGTCCTGAAGCCATTTACGATCGCGCTCGCGCTGCAGCACGGTGTGGTCGGGCCGCGGTCGATCGTGCCGACGGACGGCGGGCGCTTGCGCCTCGACGGCGCCG